>NZ_JAKSED010000001.1:0-1605000 GCF_022359935.1 Aquamicrobium sp. NLF2-7
ACCAAACCCTGGTATCTTTCGCGCACCATCTGGGCATCGGCTGTGGCGTTTCTGACGGGTGTGGCAGGTGCTGCCGGATCGCCCTTCGATGCTGCCGACGGCACCCTGATCACCGACACGCTTTTGCAGGGGGTGAGTGCAGTTGCCGGACTTATTGCAATCATCGGCAGGTTGTCTGCAAAGGACAGGATAGGTTAGGATCATGAAACATTGCCTCGCTTGAGGCCTTTTTTGTGCAAATGCCTGGTTGGGGGGAGATGCGCAGTGGGTTCGGTATTCATTTCGCGTTCAGCCATGGCGGGTTAGAACGTTGAGTATGGAAAAGTTCAGAAACATGATCCGGGCAACGATGCTGGCGATTTGCGCCGGCGCCATGCTGGCGCCGCCCGCCGCCGCTGCCGATTGCTATTCGATCGGCCAGCAGGTGGCGGCCCAGAACGGCGGCACGCTGGCCAAGGCTTCCGAAGCCAACAAGGGCGGTCAGGCGGTCTGCGTCATTGTCGTGCTGGTGCCCGGCAAGGACGGCGAGCGGCCTCGCCGGACCGAGATCGTTGTCCCGAAAGGATGATTCGCGTTTCATTTCAATGATTCCGGAATCGCTCTATAGCTGACAGGACCCTGGCCGACTGGCCGTTACAGGCAGGATCGTTTTCAATGCGTGTGCTCGTCGTCGAAGATGATGTGGATCTGAACAGGCAGATTGCCGAGGCGCTGCTTGATGCGGGCTATGTTGTGGACAAGGCCTTTGACGGCGAGGAAGGCCATTTTCTCGGTGACACTGAGCCTTACGACGCTGTCGTGCTGGACATCGGCCTGCCGCAGATGGATGGGATCAGCGTGGTGGAGCGATGGCGCCGCGATGGCCGCAAGATGCCGGTCCTCATGCTCACCGCTCGCGACCGGTGGAGCGACAAGGTTGCCGGTATCGATGCCGGCGCCGACGATTATGTCGCAAAGCCCTTTCACATCGAAGAGGTTCTGGCCCGGCTCCGCGCGCTGATAAGGCGAGCCGCCGGCCATGCCTCATCCGAACTCGTCTGCGGTCCCCTGCGGCTCGATACAAAGTCGTCCAAGGCGGATGTCGACGGTGTTCCTCTGAAACTTACGTCGCTGGAGTTCCGCCTGCTGGCCTATCTGATGCACCATATGGGCGAGGTGGTTTCGCGAACCGAACTGGTCGAGCATCTCTACGATCAGGATTTCGATCGCGATTCCAACACGATCGAGGTGTTCGTGGGCCGGTTGCGCAAGAAGCTGGGCGTTGACCTGATCGAAACCGTGCGCGGCATGGGCTACCGCATTCGAGAGCCTGAGGCTTGAAGTCGACCGGTCAGCCTGCCAATCCACGGATACGCACAGGCAAACGTTCCGGCGTTTTTGGACGGATGCGCTTCTGGCCGCGCTCTCTGACCTTCCGGGTCATAGCCTTCTCGACAATCTGGGCGGTTCTGGCGCAGATCGTCGTTTTCACTCTCATCACTACCCTCTACCGGCAGGCCAGCGAACGGGGGTTCGACAGCCTTCTCTCCGCCCATCTGTTCAACCTGATCGGGTCGGTCGGCGTCTCGGAGAGCGGTGCCCTGACGGGCGCGCCGGATCTTGGCGACCTGCGCTTTTCCGAGCCGCGATCCGGCTGGTACTGGTCGGTGGAGCCGGCATCGAACGGAATCACGGGTGGCCTGCGCTCGTCATCCATGACGGGAGCCATCCCCTCGCCAAGCACTTCGGAAGTGCCCTTCAATGTCGAATTCCAGCGCAGCTATATGGCCGACGGTCTTGCCGGCGAGCACCTCGCTGTTTTCGAGAGCGAATTCGTTCTGGACACTGGTAACCAGATCGCCCGTTTTCGTGTGATGGGCAATGAAAGCGAGCTGGAACAGGAAATCGCGGCATTCCAGCGGCGTCTGCTGGTTTATCTGTCCATATTCGGTCTTGGCATGATCGCCATAAACGCAATCGCCATTCTGTATGGTCTGAAACCGTTGCGCAGGGTTCGCGATGCACTCGCCATGGTTCGCGAGGGAACGGCACAGAGGCTGGATGGCCGATTCCCGGCGGAAATCGAACCGCTCGCCAACGAAACCAATGCGCTGATCGAGAACAACCGCCGCATCGTCGAGCGCTCGCGAACGCAGGTTGGCAATCTGGCCCATTCGCTGAAAACGCCGCTGGCGGTGATGCTCAATGAAGGGCGGGCGCTTGGTGGTGAAAAAGGCCGGCTGTTTTCGGAGCAGGCCGCCTCGATGCAGCAGCAGGTAGAACATTATCTGCAACGCGCCCGCGTGGCCGCGCAGCGCGACAGCGTGGTTTATCGCACGCCGGTCAGGCCGATCATCGAGCGTCTTGCGAGGGTCATGGGCAAGCTAAACCCGAACATGGCCATTTCCGTTTCCCTTCCGGACGAAGAGCTTGTCTTCGCAGGGGAGCGCGAAGATCTCGAAGAGATGCTTGGAAACCTGCTTGAGAATGCGATGAAGTGGGCGCGAAGCAAGGTTTCGATATCCGTAAAATCCCTGCCTGAGGTGGAAGACCAGCCCTATCTGCTCGAGATTGTCATCGAAGATGATGGGCCGGGAATCCCGGAAGACAAGGCGCGTGAGGCCCTGAAACGGGGACGTCGTCTGGATGAAAGCAAGCCCGGAACCGGCCTTGGCCTGTCGATCGTGACAGACCTTGTCAATGAATATGGTGGAAAGCTTTATCTGGAGCGCGCAGATCTGGGTGGGCTCAAGGTTGCGATTCAACTACGGAAAATTGAGTGATGCGTAAGCTTGTGGCGAACCCAATTTCAGCCAAAGTGGGATATTAATGCGGATCACGTCCGGAAAATGCAGTGTTAGCGGGCAGGGGATAAAATGAGCGTTCGTCTGGTTCTGGTTGCAGGCTCACTCATGCTGGCCGGCTGCAGCACGACAGGGATAGGCCGCAGCGGCGGGACGGCACAGCCCGGCGGTCAACTGCCTTCCACGGTAATTTCGGCAATGGGCGGCGGTCTTGTCAGCGGCTCGATAGGTTCCGGGCTGAGCGGCGCTGAGCGACGTAACGGGCTGGAAGCCGAGTATAAGGCTCTCGAATACACCGCAAGCGGCCAGCCCGTAACATGGAAAGGCAGCCAGCCCAACCGTTACGGCGAGGTGGTGGCCGCGCAGCCCTATCGCGTTGGTTCGCAGGATTGCCGGCAATACACGCACACGGTTTACACCGGGGGCGCCGGAGCCACCGCGCGCGGCACCGCCTGCCGGAATTCAGACGGGAGCTGGACACCGCTGACCTGAACGATGGGTAGTTCCCAGCCGGCGCTCCCGCAGATTCGTCAAAGGGTCGCAGGCCCGTGATGTTGGCAGTCCGGAGCGCTGAGGCTATTTAGTCGGAATGTTGTTCTGGGTCCTTTCCGCTGTCTTGACTTTGGGCGCGAGTCTGGCGGTTTTGCTGCCTCTTGCTGCACGACCCGAATCCGACAAGTCGGGTACCGGGCATGATCTCGAGGTTTATCGGGACCAGCTTGCGGAACTGGACCGCGATCTGGCGCGGGGCCTGATCCTTGCTTCGGAAGCGGAGCAGGCACGCGCTGAAATCGGGCGTCGTATCCTGCGCCTCGGCGATACGTCTTCTGCACCGGCTTCTGTTTCCGCGGCGGCACAGGGCTTCGTCTGGTTTCGGCCGCGGCGGTGCTGGCTGTTCCGCTGATCAGCTGGACTATCTATGCCAATCTGGGCTCGCCCGATCTGCCGTCGCAGCCGCTGAGCGAGCGGCTGACCAGAAATCCTGCCGAGAGCACGGTTGAGGAACTCGTGGCCCGCGCCGAGGCGCATCTGGCGGCCAATCCTTCAGATGGCAAAGGCTGGGACGTTCTGGCGCCCATCTACATGCGCACACAGCGATTTGCCGAAGCCTCGCTGGCCTATGAAAACGCCATCAAGCTTCTCGGTTCGAGCGCCGACCGGCAAGCCGGCCTTGGCGAGGCGAGGATCAATATGGCAGGTGGCCGAATAGCCGACGACGCGCGCGCCGCTTTCGCCATGGCGCTGAAGCACGATGGCGCCAATCCGAAAGCACGCTTCTTCGTGGCGATGGCCTCCGCACAGGATGGACATATGGATGAGGCGGTCGCAGGCTGGACCCGGATGCGAGATGACCTGCCGGAAGGTTCGCCCTGGCGCAATGCGGCCGAGCAGGCCCTTGTGCAGGCAGGGCAGGCGCCGCGAGGCCCCGGTCAGGACGAGGTCGAGGCCGCCGCGGGGATGTCGGCTGGCGACCGCGCTGATATGATCGCCGGAATGGTGGAGCGGCTGGACGAACGCCTGCGTGAGAATCCCAAGGATGCCGAAGGCTGGAAGCAGCTCATCCGCTCGCATCTGGTGCTCGGTGACGAAGAAAAAGCCAGAGACGCGCTGGCGCGTGCGGCGGCGGCTTTCGGACCTCAAAGCGAAGAGGCACGCATGCTTGTCGCCTTCGCCTCGGCAAATGGCCTGAAAATGACGGAATGAGGTTTATGACCCGCAAGCAGAAACGGCTAGCTGTCATTATCGGAGGATTGGCTTTTCTCGGCGCTGCCACGGCGCTGACCTTCGTGGCGCTTGGGCAGAAGGCATCCTATTTCTACACGCCGGGCGATCTTGCCGCCGCCGAATTGCAGCCCGGCCAGCGTATCCGCCTTGGCGGCATCGTGGAGAAGGGCTCCATTGTTCGTGGCGAGGATGCGTCCGTGACCTTTGCCGTCACCGACATCGCCGAGACGGTTAAGGTCACATACAAGGGCATTCTCCCCGACCTGTTCCGCGAGGAGCAGGGCGTCATCACCGAGGGCGCCTTCGGGGCCGATGGCGGGTTTGTCGCAGACACCGTTCTGGCCAAGCATGACGAAAACTACATGCCCAAGGAAGTTGCCGACAGCCTGAAGGAAAAGGGCTTGTGGCAACATAATGAGTAGGCGGCGTCATGGTTGAGATCGGTCACTTCGCGCTTATTCTGGCACTGGCGCTGGGCCTTGTGCAGATGACTGTTCCGCTGATCGCGCGCGCGCGCCGGCGACGAGCGCATGATGGCGGCGGCCATACCCGTGACGCTTGCGGGTTTCGCCTTCACGGCGTTGTCCTTCGTCGTCCTGACGGTCGCCTATGCCCAGTCGGATTTTTCCTTGCAAACCGTATGGAGAACTCCCATTCGGCGAAGCCGATGCTTTACAAGATCACCGGCGTGTGGGGAAACCATGAAGGCTCGATGCTTCTGTGGGTGCTGATCCTGACTTTCTTCGGCGCGCTGGTCGCCGTGTTCGGCAACAATCTGCCCGCATCTCTCAAGGCCACCGTTCTGGCCGTTCAGGGGGCTGTCGGGGTCGCTTTCTTCCTGTTCATCCTCATTACGTCGAACCCGTTCACCCGTATGTCTCCAGCGCCGATAGAAGGCCGGGATCTCAATCCGATCCTTCAGGATATCGGCCTCGCCATTCACCCGCCGCTTCTCTATCTCGGCTATGTCGGCTTCTCGATCTGCTTTGCCTTTTCGGTTGCAGCATTGATCGAGGGACGCATCGACGCGGCCTGGGCGCGCTGGGTCCGCCCGTGGACGCTGGTTGCGTGGGTGTTCCTGACAGGCGGCATCGCGATGGGCTCCTACTGGGCCTATTACGAACTGGGCTGGGGCGGCTTCTGGTTCTGGGACCCGGTCGAGAACGCCTCCTTCATGCCATGGCTGGCCGGAACAGCGCTGTTGCATTCGGCCATCGTCATGGAAAAGCGTTCGGCACTCAAGATCTGGACGCTGCTGCTGGCGATCCTCACCTTTTCGCTGTCGCTGCTCGGCACCTTCCTTGTTCGTTCGGGCGTGCTGACTTCCGTTCACGCATTCGCTACCGATCCCTCGCGCGGGGTGTTCATCCTGTGCATATTGATGCTGTTCATCGGCGGGTCGCTGGCGCTGTTCGCATGGCGGGCCCCATCGCTGACGCAGGGCGGGCTTTTCCAGCCGATCTCCCGCGAAGGCTCGCTCGTGCTGAACAATCTGTTCCTGACCACCGCGACGGCAACGGTGTTCATCGGCACGCTCTATCCGCTGCTGGTCGAAGCCATTTCCGGCGACAAGATTTCAGTTGGACCGCCCTTCTTCAATCTCACCTTCATTCCCCTGATGGTGCCGCTGCTGCTTCTGGTGCCGTTCGGCCCGCTGCTGGCGTGGAAGCGGGGCGATGTGATGGCCGCAGCACAAAGGCTGATGTTCGCCTTTGGCGCAGCCCTGATCGCGGCGCTGGTCACCGCGTTCCTGATCGATGGTTCTTCCGCCATTGCCGCCTTCGGCGTGGGGCTGGCGGTCTGGCTGGTGCTGGGAGCGCTGACGGATCTGGCCATTAAGGCGGGTATCGGCAATGTGAGCCCTTCCGTTGCGGTGAGACGGTTCATCGGTCTGCCGCGTTCCGTATTCGGAACCGCTTTCGCCCATCTCGGGCTTGGCCTGACGGTGCTTGGGCTTGTGGGCGCCATCTGCTTCGGCGCCGCAAGCGTACTGACCATGAAGCCAGGCGATATTACGGAGTTGTCCGGCAAGAGGGTGCGTTTCGACAATATGGTCGAGGTTCGCGGCCCGAACTACAATGACGAACGGGCGCATTTCTCATTGCTTGGCCCTGCTGGCGAAGTGCGCCGCGAAATCTGGTCGTCGCGCCGCTTCTATCCGGTGCGCCGGATGAACACGACGGAAGCCGGCATCGCCACGCTGGGCTTCAGCCAGCTCTACATTTCCATTGGCGAGGACACCAGCAGCGGCATGGTCGTGCGTATCTGGTGGAAGCCTTTCGTCATCCTGATCTGGGGCGGTGGCCTTGTCATGATGGCGGGCGGCACGATGTCGTTGCTGGACAGGCGCCTGCGTGTCGGTGCGCCGGCGCGTCGCGGCAGGAAGAATGCAGCGGCCCCTGTTGCGGGAGCAGCGTGACATGATGCGCCGCGCGGCCTTTGCCATACTCTGTGCTGCCGTACTGCTTTCGCCGGCGGCGCGCGCGGTGACGCCAGACGAGATTCTCGCTGATCCCGCGCTTGAGCAGCGGGCGCGCGATATCTCCGCCGGCCTGCGCTGTCTGGTTTGCCAGAACCAGTCCATCGACGATTCGGATGCCGATCTGGCCCGCGACCTGCGTGTGCTTGTCCGCGAGCGACTTGAGGCCGGTGACTCGGATAAGCAGGTGATCGATTTCGTCGTTTCCCGCTATGGCGAGTTCGTGCTGCTCAGGCCGCGCTTCAATACGCAGACCATGCTTTTGTGGATCGCACCCTTTGCCCTTCTCGTGGCGGGCGGCGCGTTCGTGCTGCTTGCCTCGCGGCGCAAGCGCCCGGTGGCAGAGGCGGGCCTCAGTGACGATGAACGCGCTGCGCTTGAAGAAGTGCTGCGCCGCGATCCCCCTTCGCAACATTAACAAAGTTTCATCAAGCGGAAATGGCGCCGTAAGGTCCCGTGTCCTATCTCTGCCTGCGATGATGCTTCATAAGCATCCAGTGCAAGAAGGATCGAGATTGATGACCAGCATCTCAAATGTGGTTTCCCGCAGGAGCAGGAGCCTTGCTGCTGCCGCTGCTTCCCTCGCCATTGCCGGCGCCGTTGGCTTTACCGCCGTAACTGCCGGCACCGCCCCGGTGTTCGCCGAGGCTGTTCGCGTCGAAGCGCCTCAGGTTCCCAGTTTCGCCGACGTCGTGTCCAATGTAACGCCGGCAGTCGTCAGCGTCCGCGTCAAGGCCAAGGTCGAGCAGACCTCCGATCGCGGCCAGAGCTTCGGCTTCCCCGAAGAAGGCTTCGGCAACTTGCCCCCCGATCACCCCATGCGCCGCTTCTTCCGCGAATTCCGCGGTTTCGGTGACCGTGATTCCCATCCGCGCGCAGAACGCCGCGGTCCGGCCAAGCCGCGTCCCGTGGCGCAGGGGTCCGGCTTCTTCATCTCCGAGGACGGGTATCTTGTCACCAACAACCACGTTGTCGACAACGGAACGGAGTTCACCATCGTCACCAATGACGGCAAGGAACTCGATGCCAAGCTGGTCGGCAAGGATGAGCGCACCGATCTGGCCGTGCTCAAGGTCGATAGCGACACCAAATTCACCTATGTCGACTTTGCCGACGACTCCAACGTGCGCGTCGGTGACTGGGTGGTCGCTGTCGGCAATCCGTTCGGCCTTGGCGGCACGGTGACGGCCGGCATCGTCTCCGCGCGTGGCCGTGACATCGGCGCCGGCCCCTATGATGACTTCATCCAGATCGACGCTGCCGTGAACCGCGGCAATTCCGGCGGTCCCGCGTTCAACCTCAGTGGTCAGGTTGTCGGCATCAATACCGCCATCTTCTCGCCTTCGGGCGGCAATGTCGGCATCGCCTTCGCCATCCCTGCCTCCACCGCGAAGCAGGTGGTCGAAGGCCTGATCAAGGACGGGTCGGTTTCCCGTGGCTGGCTCGGTGTGGAAATCCAGCCGGTAACCAAGGAAATCGCCGAATCGCTTGGGCTGCAGTCCGACAAGGGCGCGATCGTCGCGAATGCGCAGGACGACAGCCCCGCGAAGAAGGCCGGCATTGTTTCCGGTGATGTCATCACGCAGGTGAACGGCAAGGATGTATCGTCCTCCCGCGATCTGGCCCGGGTGATTGCCGGCTATGCGCCGGGGACCACCGTTGACATGAACGTGTGGCGCAACGGCAAGGCGGAAACCGTGAAGGTCGAGCTCGGGGCGCTTCCGGGCGCGGACAAGCAGGCATCGGCTGACAATTCCGCGCCTTCGTCCTCTTCCTCCGACACGCTGGCCGATCTTGGTCTCACCGTGACGACCGCGGATGACGGCAAGGGCCTGGTCGTTACCGATGTCGATCCAGACAGCGATGCTTCCGATCGCGGTATCCGCACAGGTGATGTCATCACGGCGGTGAATTCCGAGGATGTCGCCAGCGTCAAGGACGTTACCGACGCCATGGAAAAGGCCGCCAAGGCGGGCCGCAAATCCGTGCTGGTGCAGATCAGCCGCGATTCCGCCAACCGCTTCGTGGCGCTGCCTATCAATCAGGGCTGACCCCGCTTCCGGCCGCTGCACCATTGTGCAGCGGCCGGCAATTCTTCCGAGCCAATCCCGGAACGGGCAATCCTCCACCATGAATGCCGGAATCACCTATAGTGATGCGATGAAGATTCTCGTCATTGAAGACGACCGCGAAGCAGCGGACTATCTTGAGAAGGCTTTTTCGGAAGCCGGCCACACCGCCCATGTCGCTGGCGACGGTGAAACCGGCTTTGCGCTGGCCGATGCCGGCGACTATGACGTGATGGTGGTCGACCGCATGCTGCCACGGCGCGACGGCCTGTCCGTCATTGCCGGCCTGCGTTCGCGGGGGAATAAACGCCTGTACTTATCCTGTCGGCGCTGGGCGAAGTGGATGACCGTGTGACCGGCCTTCGCGCCGGCGGAGACGACTATCTCACCAAGCCCTATGCCTTTACCGAACTGCTGGCCCGCGTCGAGGTTCTGAACCGCCGCCGGCAGCCGCGAGAGCGAAACCGTTTACCGCCGTCTCGATCGATCTGAACTCGATCGCCTGTCTCACTCCGTCAAGCGGGCAGGGCAGGAAATCACCCTCCAGCCGCGCGAATTCCGGCTGGAGTATCTGATGCGCCATGCCGGGCAGGTGGTCACGCGCACCATGCTGCTGGAGAATGTCTGGGATTATCATTTCGATCCGCAGACCAACGTCATCGACGTGCATGTTTCCCGCTTGCGCGGCAAGATCGAGAAGGGCTTCGACAAGCCGATCCTGCACACCGTGCGTGGTGCCGGCTACATGCTGAAGCACGGCTGAGGGCCATTGAGGGCCATGGCGCTGCCGATGCCAGCCATCATGAAGACGACGGCGGCGCGCCTTTCTGCGCTTTTCCTGCTGCTTTTTGCCCTTTGCGCCACCTGCTGGTTTTCTACATGACCTCGCTGTCGGTGCGCATGCTGGCCACGCAGACGCAGGAAACATCAATGAAGAAGTTCTGAGCCTCGGCCGCGCCTATCAGCGCGGCGGCCTGCCGACATTGGTGGGGGGTCGAGCAGCGCGCGCGCCAGCCGGGCGCCAATCTTTATCTGCTGGCTGATGCCAATGGCCAAATTCTCACGGGAAACGTCGAAAGCCTCGAACCCGGCGTTCTGGAGACGGAGGGCTGGACGACGCGCCCCTTCTACTATCGCCGCTACGGCGAGACCGAGACGGAGCGTCAACGGGCAGAAAGCGGCCAGAACGAAACGCAGCGCGCGCAGGTGCGCGGGCATGATGCGCTGGCGCTGGTGCTGCGCCTTCCAAACCATTCGATGGTGCCGCTGCTGCGGCCGGGCCGAGCCGCAACGCTTCCGCTGGTGGTCAACCATTCGCTGTGATGCTGGCGGGCATGATGGGCATCGGCGGCATTGTTCTGGTTTTTCGTGGGCCGCGCCGCACTCAAGCGCATCGACGGCATTTCCGCCGCCGCCGCCGCAGCATCCCGCGGCCTCTCACGCGGCCGCCGCCGACGCCGGTGAGTTCGATCGGCTATCGGAAAATCTCAATGCCATGCTGACGCGTATCGACACCCTCAATGAGGGGTGAAGCAGGTTTCCGACAACATCGCCCACGACCTGAAGACGCCATTGACCCGCATTCGCAACCGGGCCGAGGCAACTCTGGCCGGCAAGCAGAAGCCCGCCGATTACCGCGCGGCGCTTGAAGCCACGATTGCCGAATCGGATCAGCTCATCAAGACCTTCAACGCCATCCTGATGATCTCCCGGCTGGAGGCAGGCTATTCGGCCGAGAGCATGACCGGCGTCGATCTCGCGGAAGCCGTCCGCGATGTCGTCGAGCTTTACGAGCCTCTTGCAGAGGACAGCGGCGTTGCGCTGGAAGCCGGGCCGATGGAGGCGACGACCGTCAGCGGCAACCGCGAACTGATCGCTCAGGCGCTGTCCAACATCGTCGACAACGCCATCAAATATTCGGCGGATGCCGATGCAGGCCCGCGCGTGAGCGTCAGGCTCGAACGCGCCGATGGCGAGATCCGGCTTTCGGTGACGGACAACGGCCACGGCATCCCGGACCCGGAGGATCGCGTGCGCGCGACGGAGCGTTTCGTGCGGCTGGAAAAAAGCCGCTCGCAGCCGGGATCAGGGCTTGGCCTCAGTCTCGCGGGCGCTGTGATGAAATTTCATGGCGGCAGGCTTGATCTTTTGCCTGCTGATCCCGGATTATCCGTGGTCATGGTGTTTCCCGACAAGGACAGGTCCTGACCCCCTATGGCTTCCATACCCGTGGCCGACCGCGCGGCATCCGTGCTGCTGCTGAATCCCTCGCTGCAACTCAGGCCGCTCGATGAAAGCCATGCCGGGGCCGTACTCGGCGATATCGCCGCCAGTGCCGCGGAAAGCGATCTGCCCCGCCTTGCGGAATTCCTGGCACATGACAGCGATGCCCGCCTCTTTCTGGCTGCCGTTTTCGATCTGTCGCCTTTTCTGCGTGATCTGGCGCGGCGCAGGCCCCGCATGCTCGACGCTCTTTTCGACCAGACGGTTGCCGAACGGCTGGAGGCGATCGCCGCCGACATAGATGCTTCGTGGCAAGGCGAGGGGATTTCCGAGGCCGAACTCATGAAACGGCTTCGCCTCTTCAAAACGGAGGCACATTTCCTGATGGCTCTGGCCGACCTTGCAGGGGAGTCCGACACTCAAACGACGGTCTTTCGCCTCAGCGTACTGGCCGAAGGCTGTGTTCGCGCCGCATGCGCTTTCCTGCTGGCCGATCTCGACCGGCAGGGAAAGCTGAAGCTGCCGGACCCGAAGGAGCCCGCGCGCGACAGTGGCCTGATCGTGCTCGGCATGGGCAAGCTCGGCGCGCACGAGCTCAACTTTTCCTCCGATATCGACCTCATCCTGTTCTTCGATCACAAGGCGGTGGTCGGCGACCCGATGGAGGCGACGGATGTTTTCTCGCGGCTTGCGCGGCGTCTGGTGCGCATCATGCAGGACCGCACCGAGCACGGCTATGTGTTCCGCACCGATCTGAGGCTGCGCCCCGATCCCGGCTCCACCCCGCTCGCCATTCCGGTGGGCGCGGCCCTCAATTACTATGAAGGGCGCGGCCAGAACTGGGAACGCGCCGCCATGATCAAGGCGCGCCCTGTAGCTGGCGATATTGCCGCCGGCGAAGCCTTCCTGAAAGAGTTGCGCCCCTATGTCTGGCGCAAATACATGGACTACGCTGCGATCGCGGACGTTCACTCCATAAAGCGCCAGATCCATGCCCATAAGGGGCATGGCGAAATCGCCGTGAAAGGCCACAACGTCAAGCTCGGGCGCGGCGGCATCCGCGAGATCGAGTTCTTCGTGCAGACCCAACAGCTCATAGCTGGCGGGCGTTTTCCCGAGTTGCGGGGGCGAGAGACTGTTTCCATGCTCGCTCAGCTCGCAGGCAATGGCTGGATCACGGAGGACGCGCGCGATGCACTCACCCGACAGTACTGGTTTCTGCGGCGTGTCGAGCATGCAATCCAGATGGTCGCCGACGAGCAGACCCATATGCTGCCGGAGGATGACGAGGGGCTGGAGCGAATTGCCTACATGATGGGCTTCGGCAGCGCCGATGCGTTCTCGCAGGCGTTTCGCGCTTCTCTGATAGAGGTCGAGGGCCACTACGCCGCGCTCTTCGAGGCGGCGCCCGAGCTTTCGTCCGGTGTCGGCAATCTCGTCTTCACCGGCGATGTCGACGACCCCGACACCTTGCAGACGCTGCACACGCTGGGCTTCCAGCGCCCCAGCGACATCTGCCGCGTCATCCGCGCCTGGCATTTCGGCCGCTATCGGGTCACGCGCTCCGCCGAGGCGCGCGAGCGGCTGACGGAGCTGACGCCGGCCTTGCTGGAAGCCTTCGGCAAGACGCGGCGCGCGGACGAGGCGCTGATGCGCTTCGACGAGTTCCTGTCCGGTCTGCCGGCCGGATTGCAGCTCTTTTCGCTGCTGCAATCCAATCCGGCGCTGCTGCGCCTCATGGCGACGATCATGGGGGCAGCACCGCGTCTGGCTGCCATCATCACCCGGCGCCCGCATGTGTTTGACGGGCTGCTCGATCCGGCACTGCTCAGCGAATTGCCCGACCGGGCCTATCTGGCCGCGCGGCTCATCGCCTTTCTGGACGGCGACCGGCCTTACGAGGAAGTGCTCGACCGGCTGCGTATCTTTGCGGCCGAACAGAAATTCCTCATCGGCGTGCGGCTTCTTGCCGGCTCCATCAATGCGCGCAAGGCGGGGCGGGCTTTCTCGGACCTTGCCGATCTCACCCTTGGTGCGGCGCTCGATGCCGTCTCGGCGGAATTCGAGAGGCGTCATGGCCGCATTGCACAGGGCCGGGTGGCATTGCTCGGCATGGGCAAGCTCGGCAGCCAGGAGCTCACCGCCGGTTCGGACGTGGACCTGATCCTTCTCTACGATCACGATCCGGAGGCGGAGGAATCGGACGGCGACAAGCCGCTCGCGCCCGCCCACTATTACACCCGACTTACGCAGCGACTGATCGCGGCGGTCTCGGCCCCGACTGCCGAGGGGGTTCTTTACGAGCTCGACCTGCGCCTGCGCCCTTCCGGCAACAAGGGGCCGGTGGCGACCCATATGGACGCCTTCCGCAAATATCAGCGGCAGGAAGCCTGGGTCTGGGAGCAGATGGCGCTGACCCGGGCACGTCCGGTGGCTGGCGACCGCCAGCTTTGCGCCGACATAGCGGCAGAAGTTGCCGACATCCTTGCCCAACCGCGCGACGCGGCGAAAGTGCGCGACGAGGCTTTGAAGATGCGCCGCATGATCGACGAGGAAAAGCCGCCGCGCGATCTGTGGGATATCAAGCTCATTCCCGGTGGTCTCATCGATCTTGAGTTTATCGCGCAGGTGGCGGTTCTGACCGGAAAATTCACTGGAAAGCCCGGAACAACGGCAACGGTCGATGTTCTCGCCAATCTCGCACCCGACTATGCCGATGCCGGTATGCGCGAAAATCTGATGCAGGCTTTCGCCTTCTATCTGTCACTGACGCAGATCATCCGTCTGTGCCTGACCGGACATTTCGACAAGGAAGATGTTCCGCCCGGGCTTGCCGATCTGCTGCTAGCGGTTACCGCGATCCCGGATTTCTCCGTCATGGAAGCCCAGCTCAGGGATATGTCGGAAACGGTACGAGACGATTTCGAAAGGATCGTTGGCGGCAAGGCCGGGTAGTCAGGCCGCAGCTTTCATGGGCTGACCGGCGGGCTTCTTCTTTGCCGTGGCCGGGATCCTCACGGAAACGATGGTGCCCGTGCCTTCGGTGGAGCGGATCTTGAGCGCGCCGCCATGCAGTTCCGCCAGCGAGCGCGAGATGGCGAGGCCGAGGCCGGATCCGGTGTGGTTCTTGGAGAACTGGTTCTGCACCTGCTCGAAGGGGCGGCCAAGCTTCTTCAGCGCATGCTTGGGAATGCCGCAGCCATTGTCCTCGATGGACAGGATCAGCGCGCCCGACGCATGGCGTGCGCGAACGGAAATGCGTCCGCCTTCGCCGGTGAACTTGACCGCGTTCGACAACAGGTTGAGCGCGATCTGCTTGATGGCGCGGCGGTCAGCGTAGAGCTTGAGGGTCTCGGCGATCTTGGTTTCGACCGTGATCTTCTTTTCCGCTGCCTGCAGGGACACCACCCGCACCGTCTCGCGGATGAGCGGGCACAGGTCGATCTCCTCGCGGTCCATGGAGAACTGGCCAGCCTCGATCTTCGACATGTCGAGAATGTCGTTGATCACCCCGAGCAGATACTTGCCGCTGGAATTGATGTCGGTCGCATATTCCTCATAGCGGTCGGATCCCAGCGGGCCGAACAGCTTCTGCGCCATCAGCTCCGAAAAGCCGATGATGGCGTTGAGCGGGGTTCGCAATTCATGCGACATGTTGGCGAGGAATTCGGACTTGGCCTGGTTCGCAGCCTCGGCGCGGTCCTTTTCCTTGATATACTTGCGGTTCAGCTCGGCCAGTTCGCGCGCCTTTTCCTCTTCGGCGCGGCGCGCGAGGCTGAGGTCGTGGATCGTTGCCATCAGCCGGCGCTCGCTGTCGAGCAGCTTGTCCTGATGCTGGCGGATCTGGGTGATGTCGGAACCAACCGCCACCGTGCCGCCGTCGCGCGTCTTCAGTTCGTTGACCTGAAGCCAGCGGCCATCGGCAAGCTGGCGCTCATAGGTGGTGCCGCCGCGCGGGCCGTTGACATTGGCCAGCCTGCGTTCGGAGGCGAAGGCCTGCATCCGCTCCTCCAGTGCCACGCGATGTGCGCCCGGCACCACGTCATGGTCGGAGAGGCCGTTGTCCTGCTGGAATTTTGAGTTGCACATCACCAGCCGGTCGGCCGGGTCCCACAGCACGAAGGATTCGGTGATGTTCTCGATTGCGGTGCGCAGCCGCAGGTCGGCCGCTTCCGAGCGCAGGGCGAGATGGCGCTGCTCGCTCACGTCCATCGAGATGCCGATGAGCTGGATTTCGGACGCATCCGGGTCGACGACCTGCGCGCGTACCCGCATCCAGACCCACTGGCCATTGGCGTGGCGCATGCGGAACACCCGGTCGATCTGGTCGATCTCGCGGGCCATGACGCGATTGGCGATCTCGAACAGATTGCCGTCGTCTGGATGGATGATGCGATCGACCTCACCGAAGGAAAGCATGGCGTCGCAGGGCTCGTAACCCAGCATGTCGTACATGGAGGGCGACCAGTACATCTTGCCGCGCACCATGTCCCAGTCCCACAGGCCACAGCGGCCACGCACCAGCGCCATGTCGATGCGCTGCTGCCCTTCGAGATAGACGCGGTCGGCAGCCTGCGCGCGGGCCGCCTGGCTGAAATAGGCGTAGAGGATGACGATCAGCACGCTTGCCGTCAGCACGAACAGTGAAACGTTCAGCGACACGGTCCGGCGCCACTGCGCGAAAACCGCATCCTGCGGAATCAGCGCGGCCGCGGCCCGTTTTTCAGTGGTGTCGATGGCCACAGCCGCGAACCAGTCGGCGCCGTCGATTTTGACGGGGATGACGCCGGCCCGCTCGCCGAACAGGAAAAGCGGCTGCCCGTCGCTTATAATTTCATCCAGTGCGCGGCCATACCAGCGCGTGGAGCGCGGCGTTACGGCCGAAACGGTGAACTTCTCATTCGTGAAGGCCAGCACATGGCCCTCGGAGAGCGAAGCGGTGCGGCTGACCTGCTCAAGCCGTTCCTGCGGACTGATGCTGTCGAAATCAGCAGCGATGAGCTGGCCGGAGGCGAGCGCGAGCGCAGACCGGGCGCTGTTCTCGACGTCATCGCGCCAGTTCATCAGCGAAATGAAATGCAGGCCGGCCACCACGATCAGGAAAATGACGATGAGCACGGGAATGAGACGGCGCAGGAACGGCTCCGCAGCAACCAGCTTCTGATAAGCCGGCTGGGCGATGAGCTGTGCATTGCCGGCAAGGCCTTTGCCCTTCCGATCAACAGACATCCCACCGGGCGCGCTGAACGCGTCCGCCTTCGCCATGAAATGGCACTCCCCAACTATGTCCCGTTTGAAGATCCGGCTACACCGAACATCCGAATCGTCCCTAAGGAATCAAAGCTGATTCGCCTTGTCCAGAGGCACGGCGTAAAAAGATCGTTGCGACAGGTGAATGACTACGCCAGAGAGCGTTCGGCAATGTCCCCGAGATCAACTGATATGCCGGGCATTTTCACCATGGAAACCAGTGCCTGCCGCGCCTTTTCCTGACGTATCGGCTCAAGCGAACGCCAGGACCGGAACGCCGTGGCAAGGCGGGCGGAGAGTTGCGGGTTGCGCTTGTCGATATCCATCAGCGCCTCTGCGAAGAACAGATAGGCCGCTCCATCCGCGCGGTGAAACCCGCTTTGGTTGCCTGCGGAGAAGCTTCCCATCAGCGACCGCGCCCGATTCGGGTTGTCGATGGAGAAGGAGGGGTGCCGCATCAGGGTGCGCACCGTCTCCAGCGCGTGCTCGCCGGGCACGGTGGCCTGGACCTGGAACCATTTGTCCATGGCGAGCGGCATATTGGCATGGCGCCGCTCGAAATCGGCGAGGGCGGCCCGGGCCTGCGGCGATCCGGGATGCTCATGCGCAAGCGTGCCCATGCCGGCGATCAGGTCGGTCATGTTGGTCGCGTGCGTGAAGTGACTTGCGGCGATGTCGGCGCCGTCATCGCTGCGGGCGAGATAACCCAGCAGGACGTTGCGCAAGGCGCGCCGTCCTGCAGCCGCGGCATCGGGACTGAAAGGTCCGGTATCATGGAGCTGCTGGTAAAGCGCATGGAAGCTGCCGCGGTTGACGCCTGCTATGAAGCCCACAAGCGCCTTGCGGGCCACAAGCACGGCATCAGGGTCGATATCTTTGCCGATATCGCGGGCAACGTCTGCTTCCGACGGCAATGTGATGGCAAGGGCGCGATAGGCTGGTTCCAGATCGTCATCGGCCGCTATGGAGCCGGCCAGCCGGGCGATGCTGTCTTCGAAAACCGTTGCCTTGCCGCCGAGCACGCATCTGTAGGCCGCGATGAGTGCCTCGGTAAGCAGCGTGTTGAACGCCTGCCAGCGCCCGAAGGGATCGCTGTCATGGCGGGCGAGGAAGATCAGATCCTCCGGCTTCTGCTCGACCGCGAGCGTGACTGGCGCTGAAAAGCCGCGGTTGAGCGACAGGACCGGCCGTTCGGCAACGCCGTGGAACTGAAGCTTCTGGCTGCGCTTGCGCACATGGATGACGCCGCCGTCCACCGTGCCGCCTTCCGCCGAGCTCCACCGCAATTCCCTGCCGTCGCTGCCTATGAGGCCGAAGGCCAGCGGAATGTGCATGAGCCGCTTGCGGCTTTCGGACGGGGTGGGCGGCACCGACTGCTCGATTTCGAGTGTCAGCGTGCCTGCCTCGTAGCTCGGTTTGATGGTCAGGTTGGGGGTGCCCGACTGGTTGTACCAGAGGGCAAACTGGGAAAGGTCCCGGCCCGAGACATCCTCGAACACTTTGAGGAAATCCTCGATCGTGCAGGCCTCGCCGTCATGGCGCTCGAAATAGAGGTCCATGCCGGCCCGGAACGTTTCCCGGCCCAGAATGGTGGCGAGCATGCGCACCACCTCGGAGCCCTTTTCGTAGACGGTCGCCGTGTAGAAATTGTTGATCTCGCGATAGCGACGCGGCCGCACCGGATGGGCCAGCGGTCCCTGATCCTCGGGAAACTGCAACGCCTTCAGCGTGCGCACCTCGGCGATGCGCTTGACCCCGCGCGAGCGCTGGTCGGCAGAGAACTCATGGTCGCGGAAAACGGTGAGGCCTTCCTTCAGGCAGAGCTGGAACCAGTCGCGGCAAGTGATTCTGTTGCCAGTCCAATTGTGGAAATATTCATGCGCGATGATCGCCTCGATATTGGCGAAATCGGTGTCGGTCGCGGTTGCTTCGTCGGCCAGCACGTATTTGTCGTTGAAGATGTTGAGGCCCTTGTTCTCCATCGCGCCCATGTTGAAATCGGAAACGGCGACGATGTTGAAGACATCAAGGTCGTATGCGCGCCCGAAGACATCTTCGTCCCATTTCATCGACCGTTTCAGGGCATCCATGGCATAGGCGGCAAGTTTCTCCTTGCCGTGCTCGACGTAAATGCCGAGGTCGACCTTCCTGCCGCCCATGGTGGTGAAGCTGTCGCGCAGGCAGCCGAGATCGCCTGCCACCAGCGCGAACAGGTAGGACGGCTTGGGGTGGGGATCGTGCCATTCGGCGAAATGCCGGCCATTGTCGAGTTCGCCGCTGTCGACGGGATTTCCGTTCGAGAGCAGAAGCGGGGCCTCAGCGCGGGGTGCTTCGATGCGAACATGATAGACCGACAGGATATCCGGCCGGTCCAGAAAATAGCTGATGCGGCGGAAGCCTTCCGGTTCGCACTGGGTGCAGTAAACGCCATTGGAGCGATAGAGCCCCATCAGGGCCCTGTTGCGGTCAGGCTCCAGCTCGGTTTCTATCGTCAGCCGGAACTGTGCCGTTGCGGGCAGATCCTTCAGCACGAGGCGCTCGGGCGTCGCTTCATGGGCCGTGTGTGCGATGCCGTCCAGTTCGAGGCGCTTAAGATTGAGGTCGTCGCCATCAAGGATCAGCGGAGCGGATGGATCAACGCCGGCGCGCCTTTCGATGGTCAGATCCGCAATCACGATCGTCCGGGTCGGGTCAAGCCGGAAGGTCAGATGCGTCCGGGGGATCAGGTAGTCGCTTGGCCGGTAATCCTCGAGCCTGAAAACCTGACCTGTATCTGTACGCATATGCTCTCTTTCCTTCCCCGCCCCGATGCAGTCGTGGCAGCCCGCCTTCACCTTTTGGCTCAAGACAATCCGGTTGGTGTTCTTTACATGATGAGGGCCTGCGTCGGGAAGCCTGCGTCAGGTGGGGAGTGTCCACAGACGAAGAATGCGGGACCAAATTGAGTAATCTCACGCCTGAAAACAACCGGCCCCTGACCGCCATTAGTCTGAAAATCATTTCGGTGGTGATTTTCGTTGGCATGTCCTCGTTCATCAAGGCAGCCGGCGCCTTGCCGGCCGGGCAGGTGGTGTTCTTCCGGTCCTTCTTCGCGATGTTTCCGATCCTTCTTTTCCTTGGCCTGAAGGGAAGGCTGAGAACCGCTTTCGCTACGGAACGGCCCCTTGGGCATATGGCGCGCGGCTTCGTCGGCGTTTGTTCGATGGGACTGATTTTCTTTGCGCTGGCGCGGCTGCCGCTGGCGGATGCGATCACCCTGAATTATGCGCAGCCCTTGATGGTCGTCGTGTTCAGTTCCCTGTTTCTGGGCGAACCGATCCGCATGTACAGATGGGGAGCCGTCGCCATCGGGCTCGTCGGTGTCATCATCATTTCGTGGCCGGAACTGACCATGCTTCGCTCCGGCGGGGCGATGGAAGATCAGCAGGTGATGGGAGTGGTCGCGGCGCTGGCGGGAGCGGCGACCTCCGCTTTGGCGGCGATCCTTGTGCGTAACCTTGTCGGCAGCGAGCGCACCGCCACCATCGTGCTGTGGTTCTCGCTGATGGCGAGCGTCATCTCGCTTGGCACCCTGCCGTTCGGCTGGGAAGCGATCACGGCTCATCAGGCCATGCTGCTGATTGCGAGCGGCATTTGCGGCGGCGTGGCTCAGATCTTCATGACTGCGGCCTATCGCCATGCCGAGATTTCGGTGGTCGCGCCCTTCGAATACACATCGATCATCCTCGCCATCATCATCGGTTACGTGCTGTTCGGTGATCTGCCGGGCATCTACATGCTGGTCGGCGGCGCAATCGTGGTCGCCGCCGGGCTGTTTATCATCTTCCGCGAGCGCCGGCTGGGTCTGGAGCGGGCAAGGGCGGTCAAGGTTACGCCTGCGCAGGGCTGAATCTGCGGCAAAGCATGGGTGGCGTGCGCCTACGAAAGCGCGCGCAGCTTCATCTTAACTTCCAGAAAATCGCGCCAGGCCAACCGCTTGTGCGCCGGCGTGCGCAGCAGATAGGCCGGATGCAATGTCGGCATGGCCGGAATTTCCAGACCTGCGGCCCCGCTGTAGATGCGCCAGTTTCCGCGCAATCGCAGGATCCCTTCCGTGGTGTTCAGAAGGGTCTTGGCCGAAGCGCCGCCCAGATGTACCAGAACCTTCGGTTTGACCAGTTCGATGTGCCGTTCGATGAAGGGGCGGCAGATCTCGGTTTCCTGCGGGGTCGGCGCCCTGTTGCCCGGCGGGCGCCACGGGATGACGTTGGAAATATAGGCGCTGCTGCGGTCGAGCCCGATGGCCGACAGCATGCGGTCCAGAAGCTGGCCTGAACGCCCGACGAACGGCTTGCCTTCCAGATCCTCGTCCCGTCCCGGCGCCTCGCCGACGAACATCACATTCGCCTGCGGGTTGCCATCGGCAAAAACCATGTTCTTGGCGGTGAATTTCAGATTGCATCCCTCGAACCCGGCCATGCACTCGCGCAGTTCGTCGAGCGTTGCGGCGCCTGCCGCAAGCTCGCGCGCAAAGGCGATCTGCTGGCCGTCCGGAACGGTGGCCGGCTGGGACGGCGGGCGTGCGGCGGGTGATGTCTTTGGCGACGGTGCCTGTCGCCCGGCCTGCGGCCGGTGTTCCTGTTCTTCGGTTGCTGGCAGGCCGGCAGGTCGGGGCTGCGGTGCCCGCTCCTCGAATCGGTTCGCCGGCATGTCGTCCAGCGCCTCGTCCACGCCGGCCTCGGCATAGAAGGCCAGCAGGGCGTGGATATCGGCAATGCTGTCAGGGGTGGCTGCGCTCATGGAGCCACATTCGGCGTATCGGCCGGCATTTTCAAGTCAGGACGAGGGAATACGCGGGTCTTGCACCAGATAGAATGTCCAGCGCGGCGTGAAATCGGTGATCACGAACTGGAACGACACCGTGCTCAGCGGATCGACCTGCCCGCCGGAGAACAACAGCCGATCATAAGGTTCGAAGCTGCGGTCGAAACGGGAAAATGCGCTGGAGAAGATAGCTTCCGGAGAGCGATTGCGCTGGTCGAAGGAAAGGCCGTCGCCGAAGATGCTCGGCCGGTCGCGCCCTTCCTGCAGTTCGAACTCGAATTCGATCCATGGGTGACCGCTGTTGTTCAGGATGTCGATGCGCAGGTAAAGCACCATGAGGTGACCGTGGCCAGGCAGGCGGGGCATCCTTCGGATCGCATTGTGGATTGTCAGTGTGACAGGGGTTGCAGAGTGGAACTCTTCCATCACCACCAGCGGATCGTCCGCCGTGCCGGATCCGCCGACCGCGGTGATGGCGAAGTCGCCGAGCTCGTCGGAGAGCATATAGGAGCCCGCAGGCCACATGCCGCTCTCTTCGGCGAGGCTCGGGAAAACACCAAGCATCACCGGAACAAAGGCCAAAACCGCAAGTTTCCGGGCCCTGCCGAGCGGTTTCGCGAGGCGCAGCTGCGGCAGGCCGGGCCATCCATAGGTGCGCATTGGCCCAGTATCGCCGATATGCGGGCTGGCGCACACTCAATTATGCGTTGGCGTGCGTCGAGATGTCCGCAGGCGGCGTCGGGCCGAGGAGATGCCGGTGTATCGACAGTCCTCAAGCTCACAACAAGTCGGTTGCAATCATATTTTGACGTTTACGTTTACGTAAAAATCTGCGACCTTACGTTACAAGGGAAAATGGCCGCTAATTTTTTCTGCCGGTTCCCCGTCGCATACTGATGCGCTATGGAGCGCGGGAGCCAGCACAGTATCAGCAAGCCGATGCGGAGGGATTGATGAGCGATATTGAACGCGAGAGCATGGAATTCGACGTTGTGATCGTCGGTGCGGGACCGGCTGGTCTGGCGGCCGCGATCCGTCTGAAGCAGGTCGATCCCGAGCTTTCCGTGGTCGTTCTCGAAAAGGGCGGCGAGGTCGGTGCTCACATCCTGTCAGGCGCTGTTGTCGATCCGATCGGCATCGACAAGTTGCTGCCGGACTGGCGCGAGGACGCGGACCATCCCTTCAAGACACCTGTGTCAGACGACCATTTTTTGGTGCTCGGTCCTGCCGGCTCGATCCGTCTGCCCAATTTCCTCATGCCGCCGCTGATGAACAATCACGGAAACTACATCGTTTCGCTGGGCAATGTCTGCCGCTGGCTGGCTGGTAAGGCTGAAGCGCTCGGCGTCGAGATCTATCCGGGCTTTGCCGCGGCCGGCGTTATCTACAATGATGAAGGCGCTGTCACGGGCGTTTACACCGGCGACATGGGCGTCGAGCGTGACGGAACGCAAGGTCCGAATTTCGCGCCGGGCATGGCGCTGATGGGCAAATATGTGCTGATCGGCGAGGGCGCCCGCGGATCGCTGGCCAAGGAACTGATCGCAAGATACGATCTCTCGGCCGGACGCGAGCCCGGCAAATTCGGCATCGGCCTGAAGGAACTTTGGCAGATCAAACCTGAGAACCACAAGCAGGGTCTGGTGCAGCACTCTTTCGGTTGGCCGCTCGACATGAAGACCGGCGGCGGTTCGTTCCTCTACCATCTGGAGGACAATCTGGTCGCGGTCGGGTTCGTCGTTCATCTGAACTACAAGAACCCTTATCTGTCGCCGTTCGAGGAATTCCAGCGCTTCAAGACGCACCCTGCCATTCGCGGCACCTTCGAAGGAGCAAAGCGAATAGGCTATGGCGCGCGCGCCATCACCGAGGGCGGCTGGCAGTCGGTGCCGAAAATGTCGTTCCCCGGCGGGGTGCTGATGGGCTGCTCGGCCGGTCTGGTCAACGTTCCGCGCATCAAGGGTTCGCACAATGCGGTGCTGTCGGGCATCATGGCAGCCGACCATGTGGCCGAAGCCATTCATGCAGGGCGCGCCAATGACGATCTCATTTCCTATGAGGAAGCCTGGCGCGGTTCCGACATCGGCAAGGACCTGAAGCGCGTTCGCAACGTCAAGCCGTTGTGGTCGCGGTTCGGAACGATCCTCGGCGTCGGCATCGGCGGTCTGGACATGTGGCTGAATACGCTCTTCGGCGTCTCGCCCTTCGGCACGCTCAAACACGGCAAGACCGATGCCGCCTCGCTGGAGCCGGCCGCGAAGCACAAAAAGATCGACTATCCGAAGCCGGATGGCGTTCTCACCTTCGACCGGCTTTCCTCCGTGTTCCTGTCCGGCACCAACCATGAAGAGGACCAGCCGGTCCACCTTCACGTCCGGGACATGGGCTTGCAGGTGAATTCCGAGCACGACGTTTTTGCCGGTCCCTCGACGCGCTACTGCCCGGCGGGCGTCTATGAATGGGTGGATGCCGATGGCAATGCCGCGGCCGATCCGACCGCCAAGGATGTGCGCTACGTCATCAACGCGCAGAACTGCGTTCACTGCAAGACCTGCGACATCAAGGACCCGAACCAGAACATCAACTGGGTGCCGCCGCAGGGTGGCGAGGGGCCGGTTTACGCGAACATGTAAGGCGTTTTCGCCCGGCTCATTCAGCCGGGCTTTTTCTTGCCTCTCAGAGGCTGGGACTATCCCGGCGTTACGGTTGCGTCAGGAAAACCGTGGCGCTTCCCTGTTCGTCTTCCGGTTCGTCCGACGACGGTCTGACTGAAAATTCGACTAGAAGCGGAACGTGATCGGAGCCGACATCTTCCAGCCGCTCGGATGAGTGGACGATCACGTTTCCTTTGGCGAAGACATTGTCGATCGGCAGACCGGCGAACAGCAGCGCCTTCGGCAACAGTCTGTGGATCCATGTCGGACCGGGTGAAGGGATGAGCATCAGCCCGCCTGCCTTCGCGACACTCGCCGCCGCAGCGCTCCATGGCGCGGCGTTGAGGTCTCCCGCCACGATCGCGTCGTCACCAAGACCTGCAAGGTGCGGCTCAAGCCTGAATATCTGTCGCGCCTGCGGTCGTGGCCAGGGCCAGCCCAGATGTATGGCGCCGACATCGATCGTGGTGCCGCCGAAATCGACCGGCGCAACAGCCAGTGAAAGTCGCGCGGCGCAGCGCGCTTCGCGGCTTTCGTCCAGCGGACGTCGCGAGAGGATGGCGACGCTGAATGGCTGGCGTATGCGCGGACAGATGAGCTGGTGAGGATAGGCCTGCTTCAGCAGCGCCAGCTTTTCCTCCCACATCGACCCGACCTCTGTGAGTGTCACCACATCAGGTTGTATCCGGCCGATCAGCGACAGCACTTTTTCAGGCGTCGGGTTGTTGTAGCGCAGATTGATTTCAAGCAGCCGGTAAACCGCGCTGTCAGCCGGCTTCGGCGCAAAAGCGGCTGCCGGCACCATCGGCACACGCATGAACGGCAGGATGGAAGAAAAGCTGGTCACTGCAAAAACCAGCGCTGACAGGGCCAGCAGCCTTTCGGGCGTAAACAGCAGGGGAAGCGCGATCGCCACCGTCAGCACCGCCAGATGCGCCCGGAAATGCGCGAAGGAATCGAATGCCGGGTGAACGCTGCTGAGAAAACCCAGAAGAAGCGCCAGAGAAGTGCCGAACAGGATGATGGTGGCGATGGAACGCAATCTGCTTTTCATGCGGACTTCTTGAGGTTCTGATTGCGGCTCATTGATGGTGCGTTGAAGCTCGAATAGGATGCGGCCCGGAAACAGTCGTTCAATATCGGGAAAAGCGCTTGAAGGCGACCATTGCAGCATCTTTATACATGGTCTGCCTGCTTGCTGCTGTATCCGGCAGCCCTGCTTTTGCCGGTGGCGAGATCATCGAGCGGGTCGAGCACTATCCCGTCTCGGGCCGGACCGGCATCGAGCTTTACCATTCCATAGGCGAGCGCGGGCCGAAAAGCGGCGTCGGGCGGGCGATCGCCCATACCACTTTCAAGCTAACATGGCGCAGGAACTACCAGCCTCAGGGAACGTCATGCATGCTGGTCTCCGCCGTGCCACGCCTGATCATCACCTACACCCTGCCCAAGCCCTCGCAGGCGCTGCCGCCGGATACCAAGAAGCGCTGGGATAACTTTATCGAGGGCATCAGGCTTCATGAGGAAGTCCATGGCGTCCACATGAAGGAAATGGTGGCCGAGATCGAGGCGAACACGATCGGCGTCACCGCTGAAAACGATCCCGGCTGCAAGAAAATCCGGCAGGATATTCAGGCGCCTCTCGGAGCGGCATCGCTGCGCCAGCGTCAGCGCAGCAGCGATTTCGACCGGGAGGAGATGGCGGAAGGCGCCAACATCCACCGCCTTATTCTGGGGCTGGTTAACGGCGAATAGAGCGCACACCGTAAAAGCGCGCTCGCTTTCCTTTTCCCGTCTCGGAGCCTTGTGGTGGTGGCAAAACGTTCCAGTTTTACTGGAACGCCGTTTCGGTGAAACTGCGCAGCTTGCGCGAATGCAGCCGTTCCATCGGCATTTCCGCCAGCTTTTCCATGGCCCGGATGCCGATGGTGAGATGCTGCGCCACCTGCCGCTTGTAGAATTCACTGGCCATGCCGGGCAGCTTCAGCTCGCCATGCAGCGGCTTGTCTGAAACGCACAGCAGCGTTCCATAGGGTACCCGGAAGCGGAAGCCGTTGGCGGCGATGGTGGCCGATTCCATGTCGAGGGCGATGGCGCGTGACTGCGAAAGCCGCTGCACCGGCCCGCGCTGGTCGCGCAGTTCCCAGTTTCGGTTGTCGATGGTGGCGACCGTGCCGGTGCGCATGATGCGCTTCAGGTCGTAGCCGGAAAGGCCGGTGACTTCCGCCACAGCCTCCTGCAACGCCACCTGAATTTCAGCCAGCGCCGGCAGCGGTATCCACACAGGCAGGTCATCGTCCAGCACATGGTCCTCGCGCACATAGGCATGCGCCAGGACGTAGTCGCCCAGCGCCTGCGTGTTGCGCAGGCCGGCGCAGTGGCCGAGCATCACCCAGGCATGCGGGCGAAGCACCGCGATGTGATCGGTGATGGTCTTGGCGTTGGAAGGGCCGACGCCGATATTGACCATGGTGATGCCGGCATGGCCGGGCTTCTTCAGATGATAGGCCGGCATCTGCGGCAGCCGCACCAGATTGCTCTGCGGGCTGGTCTGGTCGCCGGCCTGCGTGACGACATTGCCGGGCTCCACGAATTCCGTATAGCCGCCACCGCCTTCCGCCATCAGCCTGCGCGCCAGCGCGACGAACTCGTCCATATAGAACTGGTAGTTGGTGAACAGCACGAAATTCTGGAAATGCTCCGGGCTGGTGGCCGTGTAGTGAGGCAGCCGATGCAGCGAGTAGTCGATGCGTTGCGCCGTGAAGGGCGCCAGCGGGCGCATCTCGCCCAACCCAAGGTCGAAGGTGCCGTTGGCGATATGATCGTCGATTCCGTCGAGATCGGGCACGTCGAACAGATCCCGGATCGGCCGCCGGATGCGCTCAGCCGCGGCGCCGTCCACATAAGTGCCTTCAAGGAAGGCGAAATGCAGGGGGATGGGGGTGGTCGATTCCTGCACCGTGATCGGGACGCCGTGATTGCGTATGATCAGGCGGAACTGCTCTGTGAGATAGGTCTCGAACAGATCTGGGCGGGTGATGGTGGTCGAGAAATAGCCGGGCAGGGGCATGTGGCCATAGGCCTGCCGCGAATCCACCTGCGTGAACGAGGTCGTCGTTACGCCGACTTCCGGATAGAAGGCCCGATAGCGCCTGTCGGTATCGCCGCCCGATGCCAGCGCGGCAAAGGAATCCCTCAGGAACCGGGTGTTGCGCTCATAGATGCGGCGCAGCGCCGCGACGATGGCGGCCGGATCGTCGAAGCTCTGTGGTTTCACCGGCTCCGGCGTGATGATCGTTTCGATGGCTTGCGGGTAGATTCTGTTTTCCATGGCCCACTATATGGCCGGGGCAGGATGGTGGGGAAGGGGGCTGATGGAGCTTGCTGTTGATCCTCAGCCCCGCTGCAGGCTGACCAGCAGCACGAAGCCCATGCCCTTCTTCTTCAGCGACGGTGCTTCGATGGTCTGGCCCATATCTCCGCGCACCATCGGAACGGCGAGAACCGGAGCTGCCAGCATGGTGAGGATGAGCAGCGCGCGGGGCAGGACACGCAGGAAGCTCAGGCTGTTTTCGGTAAAGGCGTTCATGGTCCTGATCTCCGTTCCTGCTTCAGCGGCTGATGCTGGTGCAGCCAAAGAGGCACTTTCCGGCTCGCACCTGCTCCCAATGGCGGGGCTGGCGGCCGTTTTCCGCGACGATCATGGCAAAGCCGATGCCGAAGAGGGTGGCCAGCAGACAGACGATGGTGAAGCGGCGAGCGAGCATGTCTCGTTTCCCTTGATGTTGGAAACAGCATCGCATTGCCCGGCTGAACCCTCTCTGAGAGGGCCGTTCATGTGAGGTTCAAAATTAATGACGCTCCTTAACCACACAGGCTCATTGCGCCGGCCGGCAGAGCGCTTATCTGGTTGAACAGGTCATCAAGCTGCCGGAGAAAGACGAATGACGACGCAGACCGCTCCCATTGAACTCCACTACTGGCCGACGCCCAACGGCCACAAGATCACGATCTACCTGGAGGAAGCAGGCATCCCCTATGAGGTGCATTATGTGAACATCGGGCGTGGCGAGCAGTTCGAGCCGTCCTTCCTGAAGATCGCGCCCAATAACCGCATGCCGGCGATCGTCGATCCGGAAGGCCCTTCTTCGGATGGAAAATGGAATGGAGAGCCGATCTCCGTCTTCGAATCCGGCGCCATCCTGCAATATCTCGGCCGCAAGTTCGGGCGGTTCTATCCTGCCGATGAGCGCCAGCGTACTGAAGTGGATCAGTGGCTGTTCTGGCAGATGGGCGGCCTTGGCCCCATGGCCGGACAGGCGCATCACTTCCGCCAGTATGCACCGGAAAAAATCCAGTACGGCATCGATCGCTACACCAATGAGGTCAACCGCCTCTACGGCGTCATGAACAAGCGTCTTGCCGACCGTGAATATCTCGCCGGCGACTATTCGATTGCCGACATGGCGTCATTCCCGTGGGTGCGGCCTTACCGTAATCAGGGGCAGAATCTGGAAGAGTTTCCGAACCTGAAGCGCTGGTTCGAGGCGATCGCGGCGCGGCCCGCCGTGCAGAAGGCGGTGGAAGTCGGTCAGGATCACCGCAACAATCTGGCCGACGACAAGGAAGCGCAGAAAATTCTGTTCGGTCAGAAAGCACGGGTCTGAAGAGCCGCTCCCTGAAAATGGAAAGGCCGCCGGGTGGACATGCTCCGACCGGCGGCCTTTTCCGTTGATGCGCAGGCAGCTTTACTGACGGGTGAGCTTCTCGCTCTTGCAGATTAGGCCGCCGAGCACGCAGCCGGAAAGCGACAGCGAGTTGCCCGAAACGCTGGCCTTACCGTTGTAGGTCTTGCCCTCGTCCAGCTTGTTCACTGTGCCTTTGTAGGCACCGTTGCTGCCTTCCATGCAGCCGATCGACTTGCCCTTGTATTCTCCGGTCATCACGGTGCCGCAATATTTGGCGCCGCTTCCGGCATAGGAAATCACGGTGCCGTTCGGCCGTTTCCACGAGCCTTCGATCGGATCCGCGAATGCAACGCCGGCCGTCATGATGATGGCGAGTGCCGCCACGCTGGTAATGCGAAACATGTCTCCTCCCTGAGCACTGCGTTCCTCTTACGAAAACGCAGGCTAATCCACTCTTTTGCAAAGCGAAAGCCGTGCCGCTGGGGAAGGATGACAAGAAATATTAGCAGCCTTTCCGGCCTGAAAATGACCGCTGCCTGAAAAGCGATGCTTTGGCTTGGTTAGCGAAGCGTTGAATTTCGATTCCGAATTTTCCGTAAAATTCGAGACAAAAGCCAGCGATTGCCGGGCTTTCCATCGTTAACGAATGGTCACGTTTACCTCTTGTTTTAGCTTTGTTTTCTTCAAATTAAGCACGTCTTTTTACGGCGAATTCAAGCGCCTGCTGCATTCTCGGAAGCATCGAAGAGCAGCCCCACAGCTTCAAAGAAAGGGGCGCTCTCGCAACGGGACAGGGGTTTGAAAATGGCACGTTTTGAAATGCACGACGCTGGTTTCGGCACCATGGGCACGATGGCTCAGGCCGACATGTTCGTTGAACTGGGCATGATGTACGCCACCGGCCGCGATTGCGAGGTCGATCAGGTGGCAGCTCACAAGTGGTTCAACATCGCAGCTATCAAGGGGTCGGCCCGCGCCGCCGAACTGCGCTCGGAAATCTCGGCCAGCATGTCGAAGACCGATCTGGCACGGGCGCTGCGCGAAGCGCGTGAATGGATGACGATGCACTGATCTGGAAGAAAAAGCCGCGCGCAGAACGCGGCCTGAATAAAGGCGGTTGCCGCTCCAACGGCAAGCCGCCAGCAACAGGGCCAGAACACAGGGAAAGCGTGGGAAATAAAAGGCGCGGGGGCGCGCCTTGAGCATCGGACCCTCAACAGAGGGGCGATGCCATGCAGATAATGCCACGCAAGCCGGGCCGCGACCGATCGGAACAAGATCGGCGCGGCTTTCGGCTTTTTCCAGCGTCCCGCGACCGGAGAATAGGCTCAGTTCGCAGGCAGCAAAGGCAGCAGGTGCCCTTCGTCGGGCCGGCTGTTCACTCGCCTGCCTGTTCGGCAAAGCGCACGAGCACTGTTCCGTCGCTCACCTGACTGCCTTCCGTGGCGATCTCAACGATCACGCCGTCATGAGGTGCTGCGATGGAATGTTCCATCTTCATGGCCTCAAGAATGAGCAGAGGTTGCCCCTTCGTCACGCTGTCGCCGGCGGCGGCCCGCACCACCTTGACCAGCCCTGGCATTGGCGCGCGCAGGCTGTCGGCGCCGCTGCCCGCTTCGTCGGCCCGGTCCAGCGGATCGGGAACGGCGAATGTGTAGCTGACCGGCCCGTCGAATACGCTGACATGACCCGGCCAGCGCGCCAGATTGATTGCGGATGGGCGCAGGCGAAGCGTTTCGCCGTTAAGCTCATCCAGTTCGACGAATGTCCGCCCTGCCTCGACACCCACCTTGGCCCTGACGACTTCCTCGCCATAGCCGAGCGTGATGCGTCTGGGCGTCGCGTGGAAATGCGCATAGCCTGTGAGCGCGGACCATGGATCGCCGGCATCTGCCATGTCGGAAAGGCCGGAAACGGCAACAACCGCCGCGGCCACCACTGCCCCGGCAGGGGCAGGAATTGCGGTCAGCTCGTCCTGTTTGCGCCCGATCAGTCCGGTATCGACGTCGCCGGAGGCGAAGTCAGGATCTGCGGCAAGGGCGGCAAGAAAGGCGGTGTTCACCGTCGAGCCGGCAATTTCCGTTTCAGCCAGCATGTCGCCGAGCCCGTCAAGTGCCGTTTTACGATCCGGCCCATGGACCACCAGCTTGGCAATCATCGGATCGTAGAAGGGCGAAATCGTATCGCCTTCGCGCACGCCCGTTTCAACGCGCAGCGACGTGCCGGGTGCGGCCTCATCCGGAAACCACAGATGGTGCAGCGTGCCGGTCGCCGGCAGGAAGCCGCGCGCGGCATCCTCGGCGTAAAGCCGCGCCTCGAAGGCGTGGCCGTCGAGCTCGATCTCGTCCTGGCGCAGCGGCAGCACTTCGCCATGGGCGACGCGCAACTGCCATTCAACCAGATCGACCCCGGTGATCATCTCGGTCACCGGATGCTCGACCTGAAGGCGCGTATTCATCTCCATGAACCAGAAGCGGTCCACCTTCAGCCCCTGCGAGGCATCGACGATGAATTCGATGGTGCCGGCCCCGGAATAGGCGATGGCCTTCGCCGCCTTGATCGCGGCTTCGGTCATGGCCGCGCGCATTTCGTCGGTCATGCCGGGGGCGGGGGCCTCCTCAATCACCTTCTGGTGGCGGCGCTGCGCCGAGCAGTCGCGCTCGAACAAATGCACGGCATTGCCGTGATTGTCCCCGAACACCTGCACCTCGATGTGACGCGGCTTCTCGACATATTTCTCGACCAGAACGCGGTCGTCGCCGAAAGCGGCCTTGGCCTCGCGCCGTGCCGACGAAAGCGCCTCGGCGAAATCGCCAGGATGATCGACGCGCCGCATGCCGCGCCCGCCGCCGCCGGCACGCGCCTTGATCAGCACCGGATAGCCGATTTCGGTGGCCTTGGAGGCGAGCAGCACGATGTCCTGCGCCTCGCCATGATAGCCGGGCACCACCGGCACGCCTGCCTTCTCCATCAGCCGCTTGGCCGCATCCTTGAGGCCCATGGCCCGGATCGAGGCAGCGGAGGGGCCGATGAAGACCAGCCCGGCGTCGACCACGCGGTCTACGAAATCGGGGTTTTCCGACAGGAAGCCGTAGCCCGGATGAATGGCTTCGGCGCCGGTCTCCAGCGCCGCGGCGACGATGCGTTCGCCGACGAGATAGCTTTCGGTCACGGGCGCGGGGCCGATGCGAACCGCCTCGTCTGCCATGGCCACATGCATGGACCCCGCATCTGCGTCGGAATAGACGGCGACCGTCGCCACGCCCATGCGCCTTGCGGTGCGGATGATGCGGCAGGCGATTTCGCCGCGATTGGCGATGAGTATCTTCTTGAACATGGCCGCCCTCACATCCTGAACAGGCCGAACTTGGTGTCCGGCACCGGCGCGTTGAGTGCTGCCGACAGCGACAGGGCCAGCACCTCGCGGCTACGCGCCGGATCGATGATGCCGTCGTCCCACAGCCGTGCCGAGGAATAGAGCGGATGGCCTTCGCGCTCGTATTTCTCAAGCGTCGGCTGCTTGAACTCCGCTTCCTCTTCCACGCTCCATGTGCCGCCCTTGCGCTCGATACCCTCGCGCTTGACCAGCGCCAGCACCATGGCCGCCTGCTCGCCGCCCATCACCGAAATGCGGGCATTGGGCCACATCCACAGGAAACGGGGCGAATAGGCGCGCCCGCACATGCCGTAATTACCGGCGCCGAACGAGCCGCCGATGATCATGGTCACCTTCGGCACGCTGGCCGTGGCCACGGCCGTCACCAGCTTGGCGCCGTCCTTGGCGATGCCGCCGGCCTCGTATTTCTTGCCGACCATGAAGCCGGTGATGTTCTGCAGGAACACCAGCGGAATGCCGCGCTGGCAGCACAGCTCGATGAAATGCGCGCCTTTCTGCGCGCTTTCGGAGAACAGCACGCCATTGTTGGCGATGATGCCGACCGGCATGCCGTAGAGATGCGCGAAGCCGGTCACCAGCGTGGTGCCGTAGTTCTGCTTGAACTCGTCGAAATCGGAGCCGTCGACGATGCGGGCGATCACCTCGCGCACGTCATAGGGCTGGCGAAGATCGGTCGGCACGATGCCGTAAAGTTCGCGCGGATCGTGAAGCGGTGGGCGTGGTTCGCGAAGATCGAGCCCGATCTCCTTCTTTCGATTCAGGTTTCCGACGATGCGCCGCGTGATCGCCAGCGCATGCTCGTCGTCCACCGCGAGGTGATCGGCCACGCCGGATTCGCGCGTGTGCAGGTCGGCACCGCCCAGTTCCTCGGCGCTGACATCCTCGCCGGTCGCGGCCTTCACCAGCGGCGGGCCGCCAAGGAAGATCGTCGCCTGCTTGCGCACCATGATCGATTCGTCGGCCATCGCCGGCACATAGGCGCCGCCCGCCGTGCACGAGCCCATCACGCAGGCGATCTGCGGAATGCCGGCCGCCGACAGGGTGGCCTGGTTGTAGAAGATGCGCCCGAAATGGTCGCGGTCCGGGAAAACCTCGTCCTGGTTGGGCAGGTTCGCGCCGCCGGAATCGACCAGATAGACGCAGGGCAGGTTGTTCTCCCGCGCGATCTCCTGCGCCCGCAGATGCTTCTTCACGGTCATAGGATAATAGGTGCCGCCTTTGACCGTGGCGTCGTTGACCACGATCATCACCTCGCGCCCCTCGACGCGGCCGATGCCGGCGATCATGCCGGCCGAGGCGATGTCGCCGCCATACATGTCCCATGCGGCGAACTGGCCGATTTCGAGGAACGGCGAGCCCGCATCCAGCAGTTGCGCCAGCCGCTCGCGCGGCAAAAGCTTGCCGCGCTTCACATGGCGCTGGCGCGACTCCTCCGTGCCGCCCCGCTGCACGGTTTCGGCCTTGGCGGCAATGTCCTCCACCAATGCGCGCATGCGCTCGTCATTGGCGCGGAAGGTGTCGGAAGAAAGGGAGATCTGCGAGCGAAGCTGCGCCACTTCAGATCTCCTCGCTCATGATCTCGCGGCCGATCAGCCAGCGGCGGATTTCCGACGTGCCGGCGCCGATCTCGTAGAGCTTGGCGTCGCGCAGCAGCCGCCCCGTCGGATAATCGTTGATGTAGCCGTTGCCGCCAAGAAGCTGGATGGCGTCGAGCGCTGTCTGCGTAGCCTTTTCGGCCGAGTAGAGAATGCAGCCAGCCGCATCCTTGCGCGTTGTCTGGCCGCGATCGCAGGCAGAGGCCACGGCATAGACATAGGCCCGGCAGGCGTTCAGCGTGGTGTACATGTCGGCCAGCTTGCCCTGCACGAGCTGGAAATCACCGATCGGGCGGTCGAACTGTTTGCGCTCGCGCACATAGGGCACCACGACGTCGAGGCAGGCGGCCATGATGCCGAGCGGGCCGCCGCAAAGCACGGTGCGCTCGTAATCGAGGCCGGACATCAGCACCTCGACGCCCTTGCCTTCCTCGCCCAGTACGTTCCCGAACGGCACTTCCACATTGTCGAACACCAGTTCGCCGGTGTTGGAGCCGCGCATGCCGAGCTTGTCGAGCTTTTGCGCCACCGAAAAACCGGCAAAGCCCTTTTCGATCAGGAAGGCGGTGATGCCGCGCGATTTCCGCTCCGGATCGGTCTTGGCGTAGACCACAAGCGTGTCGGCGTCCGGCCCGTTGGTGATCCACATCTTGGTGCCGTTGAGCACGAAGCGGTCGTTCTTCTTCTCTGCCCTCAGCCGCATCGACACCACGTCGGAGCCCGCACCGGGTTCGGACATGGCCAGCGCGCCGACCGCAGCGCCCGAACACAGCGCCGGCAGGTACTTTTCCTTCTGGGCGTCGGTACCCCAGCGATTGATCTGGTTCACGCACAGGTTCGAATGCGCGCCGTAGGAGAGAGCGACCGAGGCGGAGGCGCGCGAAAGCTCCTCCATCGCCACCACATGCGCCAGATAGCCCATGCCGGTTCCGCCGAAGGCCGGGTTGGCGGTCATGCCGAGCAGGCCGAGCGCGCCCATTTCGCCCCACAGATGGGCAGGGAATTCATTGCTACGGTCGATTTCCGCCGCCAGCGGCGCGACCTTTTCCTGCGCGAAGCGGTGAACGAGGTCGCGAAGTGCCGCGACGTCTTCGTCAAGCCCGAAGTCGAGTGCCTGCGTGTACATGCTGTGTCTCCCGGTTCGTGGTCGCCCCGACAAGGCGCATTGTCATGGAAAGATAGGTCTGCGTCACCCCTTCCACCGAAAGCCGCTCGTCCGGCCGGAACCAGACGATGACGCCGGTGATCATCTGGATCACCGCCATGGCGGTGAGCCCGATGTCGTCCAGATCGAAGACGCTGGCTTCCGCGCCGTCGCGCAGGATGGCGCGCAGCTCTTTTTCGTAAGAAGTGCGCAGCCGCAGGATGAAGGTCAGCCGTTCGGGTGAGAGGCTGCGCAGCTCCATGTTGGAAATATGGGTCTGCGAACGCCGTTCGATATGGAAGGCGATGTGGTTTGCGACGAAGGTGGCAAGGCGCGTGGTGGCGTCCGTGGTGGCAGGGCGCGCCTCGCTCCATGCGCTGAGCAATGCCTCCATGTGCTCGCGCATCAGGGTGAAGAGCAGGTCTTCCTTGGTGGGAAAGTAGCGGTAGAGCGCCGCCGCCTGGACGCCGACCCGCGCCGCAAGCTGGCGCATGGATACAGCCTCGTAGCCATGGCGCGCGATCAGATCGACGGCCGCCTCGCGGATCGCCGCTTCCGTTCTCTCGCCATCCGATCCTGCAGTGCGTGCCATCGGGTTCCTCCACTCCTTTAATAAAACGCACGTTCAATTAATTCAAGAGGCAGACAAGATCATGAATAGCAGGGGATAGCAGGTCGATTGTGAACTCAGTTGTGGTTGTCAGGCCGCGAGCGTCCCTTGCCGAGCACCATTCCTGCCGCGGCTAAGGCCAGCCCCAACCCGGAAAAGGCGGCGAGGCTCGGCAAATGTTTGGGAATATCGCTCCATACGGGGCGAACCACGCTGGCCGTATCGAAGGTGTCGGCGCTGTACTGGCATAGCACGAAGGAGGATTCCTTGCGCACCATGTCCGCATCGATGCGCGACACGAGATCTTCGACCGCCTCCTTGTTGGCCGATGTTTCACGCATGTGGGAAAGTAGTTCGCGCGCGGCCGACAGATAGGCGTGGGCGCATTCGTTGAAGGGGCTTTCCTCGTCGGCCAGTGTGCCGGGAACCAGACCCCACAGGCAATAGGTGTACTGGATGTTGCCATAGTTCAGCAGGCGCACGAAGGTGTCGTCCATCTGCCGCTCCTGCGCGGCCAGTTTCATGATGTCGCTGCGGTAGTCGGCGATCACCGCCATCTGCCCGTGCGACAGGCTGGCGATCGGAATGCCCTTGATTTCTTCCGGGTTGAAGCGCCGGTGCGCTTCGGCCTCTCTGCTGGCAAAACCCGTCGCTGCAAGGGCAAGAACAAGCGCGGCACGCGCCAGAGGAGAAGCGTGCCGCGCCTGCATATCTCAGGCCGTCCGGCCGCGCTGGCGGGTCGCCAGCGCACGCTCGGCAACCGCGCCGAAGCCGAGCCCGATCACCGTCCACAGCACCGCATGCATGCCGAGCGAGGAGGTGCGGAAATGCCAGATCAGATCGGCCGAATAGCCTTCTGGAATCTCGTTTACCGTCGGCAGCGCATACTGGGCAATGGCGATGATGGCGAGGAAGGCGAGGCCTCCGACGATGCCGGCATTCCAGCCGCCCAGCTGGCTCCACAGTCGCCGCGCCAGCGCAACGGCGATCACGGCCGCTATGATCGAGACGATCAGCATGACGAAGAACAGCTCGGTGCGCTCGCCGATCGTTTCGGGATTGCCGACGGCCGGCGGCGTCGCCGGATATTTCATGGCTGGGGCAATCACCACGGCGATGAAGGCGGCGATCGCCAGCAGGCCGGCGGTGGCGCGGGGCGTGAGCGTGACGACACGCCCGTAGACGAAGGCGAAGACCAGCGCGAACAGCCCGCCGATGGCGGCGCCATAGACGACCGAACCTGTCAGCAGGCCAAGTCCGGCCTGCGTTTCGCGGCTGACCAGCTCTTCCTCTTCCTCGGCCGGTTCGCCGGAGGCTGCGGCCGCCGCTTCTTCATAAGCGATGGCGGTGTCGATGTGAGGTTCGCCGAACACGCGGGCAAAACCGAATGCGAAGAGACCAGCGAGGACGCCGATCAGCATCCCGCGAAGCAGAAGATTTCCAACCATGGCGCTGTTCTTTCAGTGGCAGGGGAAGCCGAGGAGGTGACGCGCGTCATGAACAAATTCATGCGTGCTCAGGCTTGAGAACAGGGTCGTTGCCCCTTCTTCCGCGCCGATGAAATAGATGCCCAGAATCATGAGCAGGCCGCCGAAAATGGCCCATGGCATGATTTCGCGAACCGGAATAGGAACCGGCCGCACGTCTGGTGCAAAAGTAATGTCGGACATCGTGCTTCTCCCTGGGATCCTGCGTCCCGTTCATGCAAGCTGGGGAGACGAACCAAGGTCTGACTTCCGGCACTCCTGCCGGTCACAGTGGCGCGACCGTGCTGGATTTTCACCAGCTTCCGGATCCGTAACCTTTGCCGAAATTACCCGCCGTCCTGTATGGCTGTCAATTGAACTGAAGGGGAGACGCGAGAGAATATGACAGGACGCCTGACCCTGATTTGTTGTGGTGCGACCGCCGCTTTGCGCCGCAATGCCTTTCATCGCGATGAGCCGCTGGAACAGAAATCGCTCTCTCAGGCGCAAAGGCTGGCCACTCAAATCCCGGGTGCGGACCGCGTCTGGCACGGGCCGGAGCTCAGGGTGCAGCAAACGGCGAATGCTCTGGGCCTGAAAGGGAAGGCTTTCGCGGCTCTGGCCGACCAGAATTTCGGCTTCTGGGCTGGCCGCAGGCTTGCTGAACTCGATCCGGCGGAACTTGCGGCATGGATGTCCGACCCCGATGTGGCACCGCACGGCGGCGAAACGCTGAACGATCTGCGCCGGCGTATCGCAGCTTTTCTGAAGGAAAACCTCGGCCTTTCGGGGCATACGCTTGCGATCACGCACCCCGCAGTCATTCGTGCTGCCGTCTGCGAAGTGCTTGGCGCGCCATCGCAGGCTTTCCGGGCAGTAGATGTTCAGCCTCTCAGCCTGACACACTTCACCAGCGATGGCCGTCGCTGGGCTCTGCGTATGGTCTCCCGATGAACAGCAAGCCTATCCCGCGCGAGCAGCGGCCAGTGCTTTCGGCAGTTCCTCGGCCAGAATATCGAGCTCGTGGTCGAGCCCGACGCTGATGCGGACACAGCGATCCAGCCCGGCCACCATCGGCTTGCGGATGAACACCCCGCGCGCCAGCAGGTTCTGGAGCACTTTCAGCGCGAAAGCGCCGTCCCTGCCGCAGTCCACGGCCACGAAATTGGTGGCGGAGGGCAGGGCGTCGAGCCCGTTTTCCGCAGCGATCGCGGCGATGCGCTGCCGTCCGGCTTCCACCTTGCGCACCACCTCTGCCAGCCATGCCTGATCCTTGATCGCGGCCTCGCCCGCGATCTGCGCCATGCGGCTGACGCCATAGTGATTCCGGATCTTCTCGAAGGCGGCGATAACCGTCTCTTCTCCCATGGCATATCCGCAGCGAATGCCGGCAAGCCCGTAAGCCTTGGAGAAGGTGCGCATGCGTACCATGTTGGGGCGCGAAACATCGATTGCCGGCAAGGCGGAAGCTGGCGCCAGCTCGCAATAGGCCTCGTCGAGAATGAACATGGTGGTCTCGGGCAGGGCTTCGACGAAGCGGTTGATCTCGTCGGCATCCCACCAGCTTCCCATCGGATTGTCGGGATTGGAGAGATAGACCAGCCGGGAGTTTTCCCGGCGCACCGCTGCCAGCAACCCGTCAAGATCTTCGCGGTCATTCTTGTATGGCACCGGCACCAGCCTGCCGCCGACGCTGGCAATATGGAAATTGAACGTGGGATAGGCGCCAAGCGACGTCACCACCGGTTCACCCACGCCCACATACATGCGTGCGATCAGCCCCAACAGCCCGTCTATGCCTTCCCCGATCACGATGTTCTCAGGTTTCACGCCATGATGGGCGGCGACCGCGACTTTGACGTCGTGATTGTCCGGATCGCAATACATCCACATGTCGGGCGCGGCCTCGGTCATACTGGCGATGACGCTGGGGGAGGGACCAAAGCTGCTTTCATTGGCGCCGATGCGAGCACGGAATTTCCGGCCGCCTGCGCGCTCCTGCGCTTCCGGCCCCACGAATGGAACGGTTGAGGGCAGGGCTGAGACAATGGGCGTGAACGGCGGATAGATGGGCATGGCGATCCAGTCGTCAAAACGGTTGCGGCCGAGACGGGCTGCATTCGCATGGCGGGTGCTTTTCAACGCAACCGCACATCTCAATAGCAAGCCCGTATGTCTCCAGCGCAATAGCCCCGGAGACTTCACACAATGCTTTAAGCGCAGCCGCAGGCGGGGAGCAAGGTCCCTTGTTCCCTCATGTCGGGCAAAGGCTTCCGCTGTTGCCTCGTGGGAGCGATGTGTGATTTTGCCGCTCTGCACGGGATTTCCGCGGCTGGAGCAGTTGCTAGGGGCGGCTTCGGCAGGGCGGGTCGCCTGAAGGCATCTCCACCATGCCGCATGCCGCTCCCTTGCCGTCCTACCCGTTACATCTGACCATCACCGACAGCGGCGCCGCAGCATTATGACAGATCAGAACATAGCCGGGGGTCTATGCGGTCACGGAGCCAGTGCGCTTGCGCAGAGCTTGTTGCCCGTGGGATCACGAAGATAGGCCAGATACAATTTCCGGCTTCCGACTTCGCGGATACCGGGTGGGTTCTCGACCGATGTTCCCCCGTTTTTCACGCCCGCCGCGTGCCATGCATCAACCTCATCGGGCGATGAAAGGGCGAAGCCGATCGTGCCGCCGTTGGCATGGCAGGCGGAATCTCCGTTGATCGGCGCGGTAATCATGAAACGAGGCCCGCCTTTGCTGTAAACAACGCGCCCCTTCGGATCGATCGTGCCTGCGGTGCCACCTGAAGCGGTAAAAATGGCATCATAAAACTTTTTGGATTGCTCGAGATCATTCGAGCCGACCATGACGTGACTGAACATGCGTTTCCTCCTGAATGACTGTGACCTAGCCCGATTCCAGACAGATCGGAAAGCACCATCTGGCCACCCTGCTCGGATGCAGGAGGCAAACATGAGTGAGGGCTGGCTTTCACCGGAGCATCTGAGGCTTTATGCCATAAAGCGCTTAGCAGTTTGATCGGCTGCCAGCTTTCCCGGAAATAATAACGGCTTTGAAAATGCTTGGATTTTTTATTTCAATGATGGCGGAGAGGATGGGATTCGAACCCACGAGAAGCTTTTGACCTCTACTCCCTTAGCAGGGGAGCGCCTTCGACCACTCGGCCACCTCTCCACACGGCGCTTTCTAAGCGTTTCCGCCAGTTTGGCAAGGTCCTATCTTGCAGATAAATACAGCTTTATGTGGAACATCGCCTGAACAGGCGAAGGGACGAGGTGGAATATCGGCAAAGATGCCCACATGCTTTCTGCATTCCCTGTCGCTTCAAGCAGGCCGCTTTGTATTGGCTCGCCTTCCTGGACGAAGGCTTAGCCCATGCGTTCCGAGGCATAGGAGCCCGGTGATGCCGGGAACACGACGGTCTTGCCGTCATTGAGGAACACCCGTCCGTGGATATGCGCGTGAATGGCGCGCGCAAGCACCGAAGCCTCCACATCGCGCCCCAGCGCGACATAATCTTCCGACGACTGCGCATGGGTGATGCGCACGATGTCCTGCTCAATGATCGGGCCTTCGTCGAGATCCGCAGTGACATAGTGCGAGGTGGCACCGATCAGCTTCACCCCACGCTCATAGGCCTGCTTATAGGGATTGGCTCCCTTGAAGCTGGGCAGGAACGAGTGATGGATGTTGATGATCCGGCCCGACATCTCCCGGCACATATCATCGGACAGAACCTGCATGTAGCGGGCAAGAACGATAAGCTCGGCGCCGGTCTCGCGCACGATGCGCATTTGTGCGGCTTCGGCTTCCGCCTTGTTTTCCCTGGTCACGCGTATGCAATAGAAGGGAATGTCATGGTTCACGACAACCTTCTGATAATCCATGTGGTTGGAAATCACGGCCACTATGTCGATGGGCAGGGCGCCTATGCGCCAGCGATAGAGCAGGTCGTTCAGGCAGTGGCCGAACCGGGACACCATGAGGATGACCTTGCGCTTGATGCTTTCGTCGAAAAATTCGGCTTCCATTCCGAACCTGTCCGCGATCGATGCAAACCCGGAACGCAACTCATCGAGAGTGCGTCCGTCTTCGCTTCGAAAGCTGACGCGCATGAAAAAGCGGCCTGTGTGATTGTCATCGAACTGGGCGCTGTCGGTGATGTTGCAACCTTCTTCGGCCAGAAAAGACGAAATCGCAGCAACGATTCCACGGGCCGAAACACAGGTGACGCGCAGGCAGAATTTGGTCATGAATGTTTGTCTTGCCGATGATGCCAACCGCCGCGAATTTCTAGGCGACCAGCAGGATAAAATATCACGGCCGCGGTATCATGCACCAGCACCGATGACCAGCGGACAAAACACCCTGTCCGAAAAATCAGTCAAGGCAATTTACGTCTTTGAACCTGACTCAACCTACGCATTCCGGACAACCCCGACCGCTCCTGTTGAGAGGTGAGCAATAACATCGAAAGTTTCAATGTAAGATATTTCGAGGTTTCGATCCACGCTCCCGCGAAGGGAGCGACTCGTGAGCTAGGCCGCGCTGTGCGGGCCTACAGCCAAGTTTCGATCCACGCTCCCGCGAAGGGAGCGACACGCTGGTGCTGTCCGACAACACCACGGCTTTCGTGGTTTCGATCCACGCTCCCGCGAAGGGAGCGACGTGACGATGCCGGGCGCGTTGCTTGGATACTTTACGTTTCGATCCACGCTCCCGCGAAGGGAGCGACCCTACCACACACGGCGACCACGCCGCCCAGAGGAGTTTCGATCCACGCTCCCGCGAAGGGAGCGACATTCTCGTCGTTCGACCGCGACATATCGAATAACGTTTCGATCCACGCTCCCGCGAAGGGAGCGACGCCCGTGCTTGCGGACGACGCCCGCAAAATCAAGGTTTCGATCCACGCTCCCGCGAAGGGAGCGACGCGATCGCGCAGCGCCCAGCCCACTAGCCGACAGTTTCGATCCACGCTCCCGCGAAGGGAGCGACGTGGGGTGGTGGACCAGTAAGGCCAGTCAACGAGTTTCGATCCACGCTCCCGCGAAGGGAGCGACACGCCGTCAGAGCCCTTGGACCGCAGCGCCCGCGCGTTTCGATCCACGCTCCCGCGAAGGGAGCGACGATCTGTGCGCGCCCCTCGATTGTGATTGCCGGTTGTTTCGATCCACGCTCCCGCGAAGGGAGCGACAATGATCTCGGTTCCCGGCGCAAGCGGCACCGCCTGTTTCGATCCACGCTCCCGCGAAGGGAGCGACACATCGCGACCGGGACTTCTGGCGTGGGTGACTGGTTTCGATCCACGCTCCCGCGAAGGGAGCGACCGCCGCCACGCTGACCGCCCTGACCGCCCGAACCGGTTTCGATCCACGCTCCCGCGAAGGGAGCGACCTGGCGCATGTGGGCGCTGATCGACAAGGCAGGGGTTTCGATCCACGCTCCCGCGAAGGGAGCGACGACTGTCGCCGCTCCGGTGGAACCTGTCATCATGTTTCGATCCACGCTCCCGCGAAGGGAGCGACGCTTCCGCCTGCATCAACGGCCATTCGTGCGCGAGGTTTCGATCCACGCTCCCGCGAAGGGAGCGACGTTCTTCGCATTGAAACCAGCGCCCTCGTTGAGGTGTTTCGATCCACGCTCCCGCGAAGGGAGCGACGTTGGCGGCAAGCATCGGATAACCGGCGAGCATGGTTTCGATCCACGCTCCCGCGAAGGGAGCGACAAGGTTCCGAGGCCGCACTGGAGCGCTTTGCCGGTTTCGATCCACGCTCCCGCGAAGGGAGCGACCGGTACATCCAAAAGGTCTGGGCCATAGCCTGATGTTTCGATCCACGCTCCCGCGAAGGGAGCGACCCGCTGCAAAAGCAGATCAATGCGCTGCATTCGATGGTTTCGATCCACGCTCCCGCGAAGGGAGCGACGGCTTGCTGAGTTGCACTACTGGATTGCAAGGTTTCGATCCACGCTCCCGCGAAGGGAGCGACATCGATTGCGATAAGCTGGTTAGGACTGTTGTATTGTTTCGATCCACGCTCCCGCGAAGGGAGCGACGCGCCTGCCGCGCCTTTTCCGGGTCAATATCCTTGTTTCGATCCACGCTCCCGCGAAGGGAGCGACGAACGGTTGTCGAAGTTTCGGATGCTTACATAGGGTTTCGATCCACGCTCCCGCGAAGGGAGCGACAACGTTCAGACGCGGGCGCGCCGGCATCGTCCAGTTTCGATCCACGCTCCCGCGAAGGGAGCGACCACGCGATACCAGCGCGGATCACCAGCGAACGAAATGTTTCGATCCACGCTCCCGCGAAGGGAGCGACTGCCAAAGCCAGTGTATGACCGGATAGTCAAAATGTTTCGATCCACGCTCCCGCGAAGGGAGCGACCGTGAGCGTCAGCAGCCAGAAAAAAGCGTGAAAGAGTTTCGATCCACGCTCCCGCGAAGGGAGCGACCTGCTGCTGCATACCGCCCGGCTGCTGACCTGTGTTTCGATCCACGCTCCCGCGAAGGGAGCGACACCAGCCGACAGTCACATTCACATCAACACCCATGGTTTCGATCCACGCTCCCGCGAAGGGAGCGACTGCAATCTATGTAATTATTTGTTTTCAAATTGAAAAGCGGTTTGGAAATGCGAGCCTTCCTGTAATGCGGCAGGCAACTGGCAACTCTGGTGAGATGTCGTTCGGATGTTTAACGATTTCAAAGAGCTGGCCTGTTTGCGAACCTTGCGGGCGGAGCCGGCACGCTTGGGGTTCGCAAAAGCGTTTTCAGATCACCTGTCAGATGATCAGAGGCCCATTAAGGTCCGCAGCCGGTTTTGCGCCGACATGTTCTACCTTCCGCGCCCAGTTCGAGCCAAGATAATAGTAGCGCAAGGAATCGAGTTCCGGACGGATTATGAGTTCAAGGCGCGTTTTCAATTTCGTCCACTGCGCAGGATCCACTTCGATCTCGAAGACGGAAAACTGCACCCGTTGCCCGAAATCCTTGCAGGCGCGGGCCACCTGGCGCAGGCGCTTCCTGCCGCCATCTTCCGTCGTGTTCACATCGTAGGTAACCAGAACAAGCATGTCAGGTCCAGAACCATGGCGGGTAGGCGTCAATGTCGCCGCGCAGGTGGCGTGCCAGCATTTGCGCCTGAAGCCATGGCACAAGGCCGAAAGGCGCTTTCTCCTGCAGAAAGGGATGCTGGCGCTCTTCCTTCTTTCGCTCCTGCCACGCGGTCAGAACTGTCCTGCGTCCTTCGTCGGAAAGCAGAACCGCTCCGCCGTCCAGATGACGGAAATCGCCGGCCCGGATCTGGCGCCGGTTCACGAGTGAAAGTGCCAACCTGTCGGCGAGCGGCGCGCGCAGTTCCTCCATCAGGTCGAGCGCGAGGCTCGGCCGGCCGGGACGGTCGCGATGGAGAAAGCCGACCGCTGGATCGAGCCCGGCTGTTTCGCAGGCAGAGCGGCAGTCATGGGTGAGAAGCGTGTATAGAAAGGATAAAAGCGCGTTCATGGCATCGAGCGGCGGCCTGCGCGATCGGCAGGTCCAGCGCAGTTCGGCATCGGGAGAGCGAATAAGATGGTCGAACACCCCGAAATAGAGGTTGGCGGCTTCCCCTTCCGAACCGCGCAGCCGGTCGATGGAATCGTCGGCGAACTGAATCCGGCGAAGAATGGCCGCCATTCTGTCCCCAGCGTGCTCCAGTTCGGTGCGCGCAGGCGCCCCCATTTCGGTGCCATAGTCGCGAAGTGCACGGCGGATGACGGCACGCTGATTGGCGATCTTGCCCATGACAATAGAGCGAACGATGTCCTCCGCCTGATCGGCCGCCTTGTATTGCGCCCTGCGCAGGAGAACATTTCCCGTGACGGGGCCTTCGATGCGGGCCTGAAAGCGGCCGGCGCGGTCCATCAGCGAGATGGTTATGCCCCTTTCGGCACAGGCACCGATAAGCGCTGGTGAGATCAGGATAGGGCCGAAAGTGACGACAGAAGCCAGCATGTGAAGCGGAACGCGTGCGCGTTCGACGCCATCAACGTCGGCGACGAGGTTTTCCCCATCCTTCTTCAGCGCGGAGCCTTCGGTGGTGACATAGACGGTGTTGAGAAGCTTCTTCATTCCACGCCCAGAACGAGATCGAGCATCCGGTCCCGCCATTTGCGAACCGGGCGGGCAAAGGTTTCGGGGCGGCACAGCTCCATCAGCGAGCAGGCGCGGCAGCGCGACTTGTGTAGTGTCGGCGCGGGCGTCTGACGAGTGTCGAATACAAGCGAAAGTTCCGTAACGACCTGTTCTGTAAGAGCGCGCAGATTGTCGTCGAACGGCACGACAACGCGGCGCTTTGTCTGAGCGTAGAATAGCGCGCCCTCCGGCACGTTGGTGCCGGTCATCTCTTCCAGGCAAAGTGCCTGGGCGCAAAGCTGCACCTCGTCGGCGCGGTGAAGCTTGGGCTTGCCGCGTTTGTATTCGACCGGGTACGGGACCTCGCCCTGCGGCGTGGGGTGAAATTCGACCAGATCGGCCACGCCCGTCAGGTTCAGGCGTCGGGAGGCAAGCGGAAGCGAAAGCACCCGGCGCGCACCGCGCGTCTTGCGGCTGCCGCCCTTGTCGGCAACCGCATGCAGCACGTCGCCTTCGGCGGTGAAGCGGTTTTCGGCCCACAGCCTTTCGATATGAATGAGGGCAGCCTGCCTCAGGCAATAGACCGCGTGCTGCAGCGCCGAAAGGGGAATGGGGTTCTCCTCGGCGTGCAGCAGGGTGCTCATGATCAGGGCATTTCGAGGATTTCGATGCCGGGAGGCAGGGCGTCGCGGTCTATGGATATGAGGTAATCCTCAAACTTGCGTGCCGGACCCAGATTGCCGAGGCCGCGATCATCCACCTGACGGAACTCGCCATCGACGTTGCGGCCGATTTTCACGCGCTCGAACAGGGTGTGGGCGGGGGCATTGCCAAGGGCGTTCTCGTGCCGGAAGACGACCAGCTTGCGCGTCGTCATTTCGCCTCGAGCGGCGGAGCGGTCATGTTCGAACATGTTTTGCAGCGCTTCGAACAGTTGCTCCAGATCCGCCTCGGAAAAGCCGGTGCGCTCCGCGAATTTCGCGGAAACGAAGCCATGCGCCACGTAAAGTCCATAAGGCACGATGTGCTTGCGGCCCATCGTGCGATTGTCGGTGCGCTCATCGCTCTCGCTGCCTTCGGCGGCCTTCTTCTTCTCCGCCTCGTTGGTGGCGGCCATGCGGGTGATGGTGATCTCGGCCGGAAGTATGGGCTCCACAGAATTGGCAAAGGTGATCTGCACCGGGCCCTTGACCTGACCGCAGTTGATGCCGGTGGACATCACCGCGCCGAAGGTGCGCACATCGTAGAAATTGGCGCACATCCAGTCACGAAGCTTTTTTGCCTCGTCATCATTCTTCGAGTTCAGCTGCTTGTCGGTTGTCGCCTTCTTGTCATCCGGCCGCACGGCGACATAAGCCTGCCTGTGCTTTTCATTCAGGATTGCTCCTTCCTGAACATAGATGTGCTGGCCGCTCTGGCCTTCTCTGGCAAGCTCGACATAGTTGCGGATCTTGCGTTTCAGGCTGACGTCCGAAACGAGGCCATGGCTGGTTTCGGGGTCAAGACGCGGCAGATTTCCGGCGTCCGGATCGCCATTCGGGTTTCCGTTCTTGACGTCGAAGATCAGGATGAAGTCATGGCGGCGGGAAAGGGTGGTCATTCATCTGCCTCCGTCGGGTCAGTTTTCTTGTCGTCGCGCTTGCGGAAGAACTCGCTGCGCTGATGGTAGTAACCGATGCCGAACATGGCCTGTTCGGCGGAGTTGAGCGAAACCGGAATTGGGTCTCCCACCGGGTCCATCAGATCGGCAATCGCCATTATAATTTTGTCCAGATTCACTGCCCGGCCCGGATTCTGTTTGCGAAGTTTAGCGAAGTGATCTTTTGAGCCGTCAGCGAGCCGAGGGAAAATCTTCTGGGGCGTGACCGAGGCGGAACCGTAGAACTTGTCCTTGATGGTCGCGTTGATGTTGCCGCCGAGCGCGGCACGCTGGACTTCCTCATAAGCGGCGAACAGCCGCCCAAGCACATAGCCCTTGTTGTCCTTGTAGGCGGGATCAAGCGCCACGGGGGCCTCCATGTTCAGGTTGCGGATGAGAACGGATTTGAGAATGGCAGCGCGCAGGGCATTGACCTTGCCATCGGCACGGATGCGGGTAAGCGCCATGGTTAGAAGCGTGAGCGGGTAGGGCGCTCCGGTCAGGATCGAGCGCATCCAGTCGCCGGCCAGATTTGGCGGCACATTCTCGCGCTTGCCCAGAACCGCCAGATCGTTGAGATATCGCCAAAGCGGCGGCCAGCCGTCCGGTGCAGGCTCTATCGCCATCTCCTTCAAATATTTCTGGTAGTTGGCGGTCAGCTGGCCAAAATCGTCTTCCCAATAAAAGCGCACCGAGAGCCGCGCCGCATTGGGGGAAAGCCCCAGAATATGAAAGCGAACGCCGGGGTCGATCTGCGGCAGCACGTCGGTGAGTTTTTGCCCCCGCCTGATGTGTTCAAGTTGGGTGGCTAGGATTTTTGTGTGTATCTTGTCCTCAGCAGTCGATGCGTCTTCGGCCTCGGCTGCGTCGAAGATGGCGGCAAAGAAGGATTCCGCCAGTTCGGCCGTGTGTTTTTCAGCATCGGCCCAAAACACCGTCGAGGCGTCGCCGATCTGGACGCGATGTCCGCTGTCCTTTTCCAGAAAGCGGTTAAGGGCGGTGGTATAGGCAAAGACCGCAGCTTCCGAGACAGGCGCATTGTCGCCCTGTTCGTGGCCATAGGAGGTGAAGGCGTCGAGATTGAACGAGACGATGCTGGCGCCTGACGATTGCGCTCCCCATACTCCTTTGATCGATGGGTGCAGGCGTGCGGTGGCTGTCCGTTCTCCGGTGACAAGGCAGATTTGCGGGGTGGAGGCTCCGGCAGCACCGATGCCGTCCCACGCCTGCCGGGCGGCATGGCGATCATGCAGGAAGCGCTCGCGATACTCCTCAGCCAGAGCGAAGACGATGTTCTGGTCGCGCATCTCTTCCGGCCAGAAGGGCGGCACGAAATGTTCGGGATGCCAGCTTTCCAGAAAGCGCAGAACTGCAAGGAGCCCGACATCGTCGGTGTCGGAAAGCCATTCGGCATGTGCTTCCCGGAATTTCGCATGCTCATCCGCAGTGCGCTTGCCTTCGCCCGCCGTTACTCCGAGCACATAGGCGGACTTGTCCCAAAGAAAGTTAGGCGCGATTCCCACGGTGCGCTTCACAGCCTGCGGCACCAGAACCATTCTCGGGCTGCGTTTCTTGTCATCACCGCGCAGGTCAACGACTTCGGCCACCGTTCCGTCGCGGTTGAGCGCAATGCAGAACCCGATCTTCTCGGAAGAAAACCCAAACGGGGGAGCCTCAGGCAGGCGTTCATAGGCGCGCACCAGAGAGGCGATCATGCTCATCGCAGGATCTCCGGGCTGTCGGGTGCGGGAACGTCCATTACCCCATCGATGAGCGATGCCCGAAAAAGCAGGGAAGGGCGTCCCGGTGCCTGATGGTCGATATCCCACAACATCATGCCAAGATCGCGCGGGATGCCGCCGAAGCCATGCTGCGCATTCACCATCTCCGGGTCGCGTTCGGGGAGGAGGGCGCCGGGGGCAACAAGCTCGAAATGAGCCGCGAATTCGCGGGTACCGAGACATGGCTGATTGAAGCACTGCCCGCGCACGGCGCGGCGGTTGAAGATGTCGAGATGCTTGCCCTCGGTATCGTCAGAGCCGGCCTTCGCCGTCATCTCGAAATGCGCCTCGATGACGTAGGCCGGTGCAACCAGAACGGTCGAGGCCCGCTGCTGGCGGTCTTCGTCGACCAGAAGCTGCAAGCCTGCGAGATCGCCGCGGTTCATCGCCTGCTTGATTTTTCCGGCGGGAGCCTTGTGGCCGACTTCGTTTCGGCGGATGGTCTGAAACCGTATTGGCTTCAGCACATGGATGCGGTCGATCACCCAGCGGATGGCCGGCTTCCAGTGTATCGCTTCAAGAATACCGCGAGCCGCCGAAGGCGTCATTACATCGAAACTGTAACGCTCAACCTTCAGTTCCGGACGCGTAAACAGTGCATGCTGCCCCCAGACATGCAACCGAATCCCGTAAGACATGATTCCCCCAACTGCCTGAATGCAACTTATCCGATAAAAGTCTTCTGGCAACGGATTTTTAAGGGTGTGTTGCTTTCGTAGGGGCAGTTGAGGATGATGCCTGTTCGGGATTTTTCCTGAACTTGCTTTTCAGTCATATAATGCCAAGCTCGATTCCGAGATATGGCGCGTCCTCCCACATCAGCCCCACGTCCTCGCGATAAAGACGGTTGTTGTCCAGCACGCAGAACTGATCGCCGCGCTGCGCCTTCGCATGGAAGCTGGCGTGGCCGTTGGCAATCAGCAGCGTCCGGTCCTTCTCGGGTATCTGGACCGTGTAGCCTTGCAGCGCGCGGGCGAGTGTGCCCGAGGAAATTTCGGGTACAGATAGCCGTCTGATCTCGTGCTGGGCATTTTCTTCAACCGCGACGATAACCGGAACCATGGCAGTTTCGATCATACGGAACTCATCTGCGATCCTGCGGAACGGAAAATCCGTTCCGCCGAGCGTAAACAGGAAGTCCGTGACCATCTTTTTTCCAAGGCGCTCGTCTGATTGCTTGAAGTAGACCTCTTCAAACCAGTCGCGAATAGCCTCGGGCGAAAGCAGGTCGTCGTAGTTTTTCGCGGTGCTGCGCATGGCTTCGGCGAGTGTTTCAATTTCGCGCTGTGGCTTGTGCTCGGGTGCTGAAAACAGGGTCAGTGTGCTTTTGTCCACTGGCCGCTTGTTCTCCCGGTTGATACGGCCCGCCGCCTGCACGCAGGAATCGAGCCCCGCCTCGGCCCGCCAGCCGACAGGGAAATCGACATCTACACCCGCCTCGATCAGGCTGGTGGCGATCAGCCGGCAGGCTTCTCGTGATTCCAGCCGCCGCCTTACTTCATCAAGAATGCGCCGCCGGTGGGTCGGATATTGGCGTGTGGTCAGGTGAACAATGCCCTCAAGCTCTTCTGCGCGCGCGGCCTGATAGAGCGCCAGCGCATGCTTGCGGCTGTTGACGATCACCAGCCCTTGCGATTCCCCGCGCATCGCGTCGATGAGTGCTGCATCGTCCATCTCGCCACCACGCCTGATATTGGCGCGGCGAAGTTCGCGGGCCAGTCCGGCAGGATCGGGCGCAAGCTCCCGATCGGCCAGCGACAGCCCCCATTCCCTGAGTTGCTTGCTGTCGAATGCCGGTTGCGTGGCCGTGCAGAAGATGATGGTGCAGCCATAGTGCGTGGCCAGCGTGTCGAGCATGCGCAGCGCCGGCAAAAGCAGCTTGCGTGGCAGGCATTGCGCCTCATCCAGAATAATGATGGAGCCGGTGATGTTGTGCAGCTTGCGGCAGCGTGAGGGGCGGGCGGCAAACAGGCTTTCGAAAAGCTGAACATTGGTGGTCACGACAATGGGTGCCGCCCAGTCTTCCATGGCCAGTCGCAGCCGGTCGCGCTGCTCCGAGCCGTATTTTTCCTCATCGATCGAGGCGTGGTGCTCCAGAACGACATCATCGAATATCCTGCGGAAGATGCCTGCCGTCTGCTCGATGATCGAAGTGTAGGGAATTGCGTAGATGATGCGCCTGTGTCCGTGCCGTGCGGCGTGATCCAGCGCAAACCCCATCGATGCCAGCGTCTTGCCGCCTCCGGTGGGTACGGTCAGGGTGAACAGGCCGGGGGCAAGCGCGGCCTCTGCCCGGACGTGGGAAAGAATCTCTCTGCGCAGACGGTTCAGTCTGCCTTCGCCGGAGAAGCTGGCTATATGTGCATCGAACGCGGCGGTCAGATCGGGCAGAATGTCAGCGAAAGCCGGCCACGCCCGATCATGCTGGCGATTCTCGATTTTGTCATAAAAGCCTTCCGTATCGCGGAAATCGGCATCCACGAGGCATGAGAAGATCATGCGGATGGCGACGGAGAAGTCGAAGCCGACATGCGCCGGTCTCATGCGTGCCATGAGTTCCCGTGCCGCGGGCTCGAAGTCTGGCCTCTGAGCCTCAATAATGTCCTTTGATATCCGATCCCTGTCGTTTTTGATGCGATGTTCAAAACATGCGGCGGAGGCGTTGCGACGATCCGGCAGTCCGGCGTGATGGCCAAGAATGGTATAGGCCAGCGCCTCGGCGACAAGACGCATCTGTTTTGGAACACGGTCGAGCAGCAGGCGCGCACCCGCAGTGGAGTGGGTGACTTCAACTTTCTCGCCTCGCAACACGCGGTCGAAGTCCGGCGTGTATTTGCCGAAATCGTGAAACCGGGCGGCCAGCTCTGCCGCCGCGCCAAGGCCAAGAGGTGTGGCGCGTTCTTTGGCAAGGCGGGCGCAGGCCTCATGGTGGTCTTCCAGCAACTGCCAGTCGCTGCGATCGGCCTTTGTGCCCGAATGTGCGTAGTATTTTCCTGTCATCGTCCCTCTGCGATGATGGCGAGCAATCGCGCGCATCAATCCGAGGTTGCGCCATTTGGGTGGGCGATGACAAGTGGAGCGCCTGCACGTACGACAATAGTTTTCTGGCCACCAAATTCCTGAACTTGTCCTATGGTGCGCTGCGCGGCTTTGCGCTAGAAGCCGGCATTTCGCCTATACAAGGTTCCGTGGAGTTGGACATAATGCTGAGAGGCTCGCTTACCGCGCTCGTTACGCCGTTCGATCAGGACGGGCGTTTCGACGAGAAAGCCTTTCGCAACCTTGTTGAATGGCAGATAGCGGAAGGAACGACGGGCCTCGTGCCGGTCGGCACAACGGGCGAGTCGCCCACGCTCTCGCATGAAGAACATCGCCGGGTGATCGAGGTCTGCGTCGAGGTGGCGAAGGGGCGGGTGCCTGTCGTTGCCGGGGCCGGGTCGAACAACACGAAGGAAGCCATCGGACTGGCCAGCCACGCCGAAAGCGTCGGTGCGGATGCCGTTCTGGTGGTCACGCCCTATTACAACAAGCCCACGCAGCGCGGGCTCTACGAGCATTTCGCGGCTGTGGCGCGGGCGACCAGCCTGCCGATCATCATCTACAACATTCCGCCGCGCTCGGTCATCGACATGACGCCGGAAACCATGGGCCGTCTGGCGCATGATTTCCCGAACATCGCCGGGGTGAAGGACGCGACCGGCAAGGTCGAGCGCGTCTCGGAGCAGCGCGCCACCTGCGGCAAGGATTTCATCCAGCTTTCAGGCGAGGATGCCTCGGCGCTCGGCTTCAACGCGCATGGCGGCGTCGGCTGCATATCCGTCACCTCCAATGTCGCGCCGCGCCTGTGCGCTGAATTTCAGCAGGCCACGCTTTCCGGCGACAGCGCCCGCGCGCTGGAATTGCAGGACCGGCTTTTGCCGCTGCACAAGGCGATCTTCGTCGACACCGGTGTGGCCGGAGCGAAATATGCGCTGTCGCGGCTTGGCCGGATCGCCAACGTCGTCCGCTCCCCGCTGGTGACGGCCGAGCCGGAAACCGAAGCGAAGATCGAGGCGGCAATGAAAAGCGCCGGCTTGATAAACTGAGGCCGATGCGCCATCTGTGCGCATTATGAGCCAGAACCGGAAAGCAGATCCCAACAACAAGGTCGCCGCGGAAAACCGCAAGGCGCGCTTCTCCTATGAGGTGCTCGATACGCTCGAAACCGGACTGGTTCTGAGCGGCACCGAGGTGAAGTCGCTGCGCGGTGGCCAGGCGAACATCCAGGAATCCTACGCCTCGGTGGAGGGTGGGGAGCTGTGGCTTATCAATTCCTATCTGCCGGAATATCTGCAGGCCAATCGCTTCAACCATGAGCCGCGCCGCCGTCGCAAGCTGCTGGTGTCAAAGCGGGAACTGGCACGGCTGGCGCAGAGCGTCGAGCGCGAAGGCATGACGCTGGTGCCGCTGAAAATCTACTTCAACGATCGCGGCCGCGCCAAGCTGCTGCTGGCCGTGGCGCGCGGCAAGAAGCTGCACGACAAGCGCGAGACCGAAAAGCAGCGCGACTGGAACCGCGAGAAGAGCCGCCTGCTCAAGGAGCGGAGCTGAGGCCGCAGGAGCGCCAAAGCTCTGCCGGCCAGTCTCTTCGGCTTTGAATCTATTTGCCCAGAAACGCTGCTATATTTCTGAATACGCTGACGAACATGTCTTCCGTCAGCACACCGGTATTGGTGTTGTAGCGCGAGCAGTGATAGCTTGAAAACAGGGTAAGGCCAGCGATTTCGTGTCGCCCGCCATGCTTGAACGGATGCGCCGCCACCCGGCCGCCCAGCGTGCGCACCATCGACTGATGGGCGATGGAGCCCAGTGCCAGAACGGCGCTGAGGTTCGGAAAGCTTTCGATGGTGGGAATGAGAAAGCTGCGGCAGGTGGAGATTTCGGGGCCTGTCGGCTTGTTCTGGGGCGGTACGCAGCGCACAGCATTGACGATCGCCGTATCGATCAGTTGCAGGCTGTCATCGGGCCTTGCTTCGAAACGGCCGCGGGCCATGCCGAATCGGATCAGCGTGGAATAGAGAAGATCGCCTGCATAATCGCCGGTGAAGGGGCGCCCCGTGCGGTTAGCACCGCGCAGGCCGGGCGCAAGCCCGACAATGAGAAAGCGCACCGCTTCCCGCCCCTGCGGGGGAAGGAACGGCGGTACGGGAGCGTTGAACCAGTCTGGTTCCCGCGCGCGCCATTCTGCGATGAAATCATGAAGACGGGGGCACAGCGGACAGTTGCGGTCCGGATCGGTCACAGTCAGCATTGTCGCCACGCTCAGTCGTCGTCTTCCTCATCCTCGTCGGCATGAGCAAGTTCAGCGCGGCGAACCGCCTGTTCTCTGCCGACCTCGCTCTTCAGCGTCATAAGGTCGATGAAATGATCGGCCTGCCGGCGAAGTTCGTCGGAGATCATCGAAGGCTGGGATGCCATGGTGGAGACGACGGAAACCTTGCGTCCGCGCCGCTGCAGCGCTTCAACGAGCGTACGGAAATCGCCGTCACCGGAGAAGATCACATAGTGATCGACCACATCGGCAAGCTCGAGGGCATCGACGGTCAGCTCGATGTCCATATTGCCCTTGATCTTGCGGCGTCCGGCCGCATCGGTGAATTCCTTGGCCGGTTTGGTGACGACCTTGTAGCCATTGTAATCCAGCCAGTCGATCAGCGGACGGATCGACGAATATTCCTGATCTTCCACCAGCGCGGTGTAATAGTAGGCGCGAAGAAGATATCCGCGTTTCTGGAAGCTCGACAGTAATTTGCGATAATCTATATCGAAGCCGAGTGAGCGCGATGTTGCGTAAAGATTTGCTCCGTCGATGAAGAGAGCAATCTTCTCCCGAGGATCGAACATGCAAAATATCCTTGTGGCAAATATAAAAAGGAAGATGAAACAAGCATCGACTGCATCTTTCGATGATGCGCCCGAGCCCCTGCCCATCCAAAAGAGCTATTCCTCCAAATAGCGTCAGCTTCGTGGCAGTCCAATGCTGTTTCCGCATAAATTGCTCACAAGTTTGTGGCGCCTGCGCTGCAGCGTTCAAGGGCATGGCTTGTGTTTTTCCGGCATCCGGGTTAATGAGCGCGCCTGTTTTCCGTCAAATCCTTCGCATGAAAGGGGCATCCAATGGCCCGCGTCACCGTTGAAGATTGCATCGACAAGGTCGATAACCGCTTTGAGCTGGTCCTGTTGGCCGGTCATCGTGCCCGCCTCATCAGCCAGGGCGCGCAGATCACCGTTCCGCGCGACAACGACAAGAACCCCGTCGTTGCGTTGCGCGAAATCGCCGAGGAAACCCTTTCCCCGGGCGACCTCAAGGAAGATCTGATCCACTCGCTTCAGAAGCATGTCGAGGTCGATGAGCCGGAGGCCGAGGCCGTCGCAGTTCAGACGGGCGAGCTTCTTGCAGAGGCTACCGACGAGCCGGAAGAGAACATCACGTTCGACCGCATGTCGGAAGAGGATCTGCTGGCCGGCATCGAAGGCCTTGTCGCACCGGAAAAAAGCGACGATTTCTGACCCTTAGAGGCGAGACCGGCTCTTTCGCCGGCGCTTATTCGCAGTTATCTATGACATGCGTCGCGGTGTTCGCGGCGCATGTTTTATTTTTTGTTGCGAGAGTGCGCCCATGATGCGTCAGTATGAGCTTGTCGAGCGCGTCCAGCGCTACAAGCCGGACGTCAATGAGGCGCTGCTCAACAAGGCCTATGTCTACGCCATGCAGAAGCATGGCCACCAGAAGCGCGCTTCGGGCGATCCTTACTTTTCGCATCCTCTCGAAGTTGCCGCGATTCTCACGGACATGCGGCTTGACGAGGCGACCATTGCCGTCGCCCTCCTGCATGACACGATCGAGGATACCACCGCCACCCGCGCCGAGATCGACGAACTGTTCGGTCCCGAGATGGGCAAGCTCGTCGAAGGCCTGACCAAGCTCAAGAAGCTCGATCTGGTTTCCAAGAAGGCTGAGCAGGCGGAGAATCTGCGCAAGCTTCTGCTGGCTATTTCGGAGGACGTGCGCGTTCTTCTGGTCAAGCTGGCTGACCGGCTCCACAATATGCGCACCCTTGGCCATATGCGCGAGGACAAGCGCCTGCGCATCGCCGAGGAGACGATGGAGATCTATGCGCCGCTGGCCGGACGCATGGGCATGCAGGAAATGCGCGAAGAGCTGGAAGAACTGGCCTTTCGCTACATCAATCCTGAAGCGCACCGCATGGTCACCCAGCGGCTGGCCGAGATTTCGGAGCGGGCCAAAGGTGTTCTGTCCGACATCGAAAAGGCGCTGTCGGAACTGTTTGGGAAATATGACATCAAGGCTGACGTCACCAGCCGTCAGAAGAAGCCGTGGTCGGTGTTCCGCAAGATGGAAACCAAGGCGCTGTCCTTCGAGCAGCTCTCCGACATATTCGGCTTTCGGGTGGTGGTGGACAAGATCGAGGATTGCTATCTGGCGCTGGGTGCCATCCACACCACATGGTCGATGGTGCCTGGCCGCTTCAAGGATTACATCTCGACGCCCAAGCAGAACGGCTACCAGTCGATCCACACCACGATCGTGGGGCCGTCGCGCCAGCGTGTCGAATTGCAGATCCGCACACTCTCCATGAACGAAGTGGCGGAGTACGGCGTGGCCGCGCACTCCATCTACAAGGATGGAACCTCGAAGAACGGGGCGGGGAGGGACGTTTCCAGCGAAACCAGCGCCTATGCTTGGCTGCGGCGTACCATCGAGCAGCTGTCGGAAGGCGACAATCCCGAAGATTTTCTTGAGAACACCAAGCTGGAGCTGTTTCAGGATCAGGTGTTCTGCTTTACGCCCAAAGGCATGGTCATCGCTTTGCCGCGCGGTGCGACGCCTATCGACTTTGCCTATGCGGTGCATACCGATGTCGGCGACAGCTGCGTCGGCGCCAAGGTCAACGGCCGCATCATGCCGCTGATGACCGAGCTGAAGAACGGCGACGAGGTCGAAATCATCCGCTCCAAGGCGCAGGTTCCGCCGGCGGCGTGGGAATCGATCGTCGTGACTGGCAAGGCGCGTTCCGCCATTCGCCGCGCGACCAAGAACGCCATTCGCAAACAGTATTCCGGCCTTGGCATGCGCATTCTCGAGCGCGCCTTCGAGCGCACCGGCAAGCCTTTCACCAAGGAGAGCCTGAAGCCGGTGCTGCCGCGACTGGCGCGCAAGGATATCGAAGACGTGCTCTCGTCGGTGGGGCGCGGCGAGCTGTCCTCGGCCGATGTCATCAAGGCGGTGTTCCCCGACTACAAGGACGAGCGTGTCACCACGCCGGTTCCCAAGCAGCGCGAGGAAGGCTGGTCCCGTATCCGCAACGCCGCCGGCATGATTTTCCAGATGCCGGGGCGTTCTTCCCGCAAGGGTAAGAGCCAGCCAAAGGATGATGCTCTGCCGATCCGGGGGGTGCGCGGCGATTTGCCGGTGACCTTTGCGCCGGAAGGCGCGGTGCCGGGCGATCGCATTGTCGGTATCATCCAGCCCGGAGCGGGCATCACCATCTATCCGATCCAGTCGCCATCACTGACCGCCTTTGACGATCAGCCCGAACGCTGGATCGACGTGCGCTGGGATATCGACGAGAACAATCGCGAGCGTTTCCCCGCCCGCATCTCTGTCACGGCCATCAATGCACCGGGTTCGCTTGCCGATATCGCGCAGGTGGTTGCATCGAACGACGCCAACATTCATACGCTGTCGATGGTTCGCACCGCACCCGATTTCACAGAGATGCTGATCGACATCGAAGTGTGGGACGTGAAGCATCTGAACCGGCTGCTATCGCAGCTCAAGGAGAATGGCAGCGTCAGCACCGCGCGCCGGGTGAATGGCTGACCGCTGCAGCAACCTGTCTGAAACGGAATTCGAGACCAGATGAATACTGCCGAAGTGCTTGATGTCTTCCGCTCCGCCGGCGCCGTGCTGGAGGGTCATTTCATTCTCACCTCCGGCCTGAGAAGTCCGGTCTTCCTGCAGAAGGCGCGCGTGTTCATGCATGCCGACAAGACCGAGAAACTATGCCGGGCGCTGGCGGATCGTATCCGTGCCGAGGTTGACGGCAGGATCGACTATGTGGTCGGACCTGCGATCGGCGGGCTGATCCCGGCATATGAAACCTCGCGCCATCTGGGCGTGCCGGCCATCTGGGTGGAGCGCGAGCAGGGCGTGTTCAGGCTGCGCCGCTTCGAGATGGAGAAGGGTGCGCGCGTCGTCATCGTGGAGGACATCGTCACCACCGGCCTGTCGATCCGCGAGACCATCACCTGTCTGCGTGATCTGGGTGCCGAGGTTGTGGCCGCCGCCTGCATCATCGATCGTTCGGCCGGCAAGACCGATGTCGGCGTGCCGCTGATCGCACTGGCCGAATATGAGGTGCCGGCCTATCCGGCGGACGCGCTGCCGCCCGAGCTTGCCGCCATTCCCGCGGTGAAGCCGGGCAGCCGCAACATCTGATACGCCATGATCATCGGCATCGGCAGCGACCTGATCGATATCCGCCGGGTGGAGAAGTCGCTCGAACGTTTCGGCGAGCGCTTCATTCAGCGTGTGTACACCGATATCGAGCAGGCCCGCTCCGAGGCACGGCGTGGCCGTGCAGCCTCCTACGCCAAGCGCTTCGCCGCCAAGGAGGCCTGCGCCAAGGCGCTGGGCACGGGCATTTCCCATGGCGTGTTCTGGCGTGACATGGGCGTGGTCAATCTGCCCGGTGGCAAGCCCACCATGGCGCTGACCGGCGGTGCGGCCGTGCAATTGGCGAAGATGCTGCCGCCCGGACATGAGGCAGCCATTCATCTGACCATCACTGACGATTATCCGCTCGCTCAGGCTTTCGTGATCATCGAGGCGTTGCCGGCGGGGCAGGGACTGCAAGGCCGGGCGGACGGTTCGCCGCCATAACGCCACATTGATCGTGCCTCACGCGCTGGTGTGCGTTTTACCCGGGCGTTGCTCCCGGCGCGTTCAACCCTTATAGAACCAACGCATGAACGAGGACGACATGAGCGTGGCGGATAAATCCCAGAAGAAATCGGGCGGACTTGGCGAAACCTTCAGCGTCATCGTCCAGGCGCTTCTTCTGGCGCTTGTCATCCGAACCCTGCTGTTCCAGCCGTTCTCCATTCCGTCCGGCTCCATGCGCCCGACGCTGCTGGAAGGTGACTATCTTTTCGTCACCAAGTGGTCCTACGGCTATTCGCGCTATTCGCTGCCGTTCTCACCCAACCTGTTCTCGGGCCGCATCTGGGGTGGGGAGCCGGAGCGCGGTGATGTGCTGGTCTTCAAGTTCCCGCCGAACCCTTCCATCGACTACATCAAGCGCGTCGTCGGTCTTCCGGGCGACAAGGTTCAGATGCGCGGCGGCCAGCTGTTCATCAACGACGTCGCGGTGCCGCGCGAGAAGGTCGGCCAGATCGACAATCCCGACATTACCGAGGTTTCCCGTCCCGTCGACGTCTATCGCGAGACGCTGCCAAATGGCGTAAGCTACGACACGCTGGATCTGACGCCGAACGGCATCGGCGACGATACGCGCGAGTTCATCGTGCCCGACGGCCATTATTTCATGCTGGGCGACAACCGCGATAATTCCGCGGACAGCCGTTTCAGCGTCGGCTTCGTGCCCTACGACCATCTGGTCGGCCGCGCCAACATCATCTTCTTCTCGATTGCCGGGGGCGCCAGCCCGCTGGAAATCTGGAAGTGGCCGAGCGAGGTGCGTTTCGGCCGCCTGTTCGATTTCATCCGCTAGTTCCATGGTCGCCCCGAAGAGGTTGAGCGCCGAACAGCTTGCCGAAGCGGTTCGGGAGCGAACCGGCCACACATTCCGCGACCCGCAGCGCCTGCAACGGGCGCTGACCCATGCCAGCGCGCGCAGCGCCCATGCCGGTCTCGATTACGAGCGCTTTGAATTTCTTGGCGACCGGGTGCTGGGGCTGGTGGTGGCCGATATGCTGCTTGCCGCCTATCCCGACGCCGTGGAAGGCGAGCTTTCCCTGCGTCTGAATGCGCTGGTCAATGCCGAGGTGCTTTCCGAAATCGCCGAGGAAATCGGGCTCACCGAGCTGATCCGGGCGGGCGCTGATGTGCGCAATCTGGCCGAGCGCAAGCGCGTCAATCTGCGCGCGGATGCGCTGGAATCGCTGATCGCCGTTCTTTATCTCGATGGCGGGCTGGAGGCCGCGCGCGCCTTCATTCATCGCTATTGGAAGCCGCGGTCTCAGGCCATGGCCAGAGCGAAGCGCGACCCCAAGACGGAATTGCAGGAATGGGCCCATCAGGCTGCATCGGCCACGCCATCCTACAAGGTGGAAGGTCGCGAGGGGCCGGATCACGATCCGGTGTTCACCGTCAGCGTCGCGGTAGGAAAATTTGCCCCGGCGCAGGGACGGGGCCGGTCGAAGCGCGAAGCCGAGCAGGCGGCCGCAACCGCCTTGCTGGTGCGGGAAGGAGTGTGGGCTGATGAAGGACATGCAGCATGAGCGAAACTGAGAATGTGCCCGCCACCCGTTCCGGTTTCGTGGCGCTGATCGGCGCGCCGAATGCCGGCAAGTCCACGCTTGTCAATCAGCTGGTCGGCACCAAGGTATCCATCGTCACGCATAAGGTGCAGACGACGCGCGCTCTGGTGCGCGGCATCGCCACCCATCATGCCGCGCAGATCGTGTTCATCGACACGCCCGGCATCTTCAAGCCGCGCCGGCGGCTGGACACGGCCATGGTCACCACAGCATGGGGCGGGGCTAAGGATGCCGATGTCGTGCTGGTGCTGATCGATGCCGAACGCGGCATCAAGGGCGACGCCGATGCGCTGCTCGATCGTCTGGCCGATGTGCGCCAGCCAAAAATTCTGGTGCTCAACAAGGTCGACCGCGTCAAGCGGGAGAACCTGCTGGCGCTGGCCTCCGCTGCGAATGAACGAGTAGCCTTCGAGCGCACCTTCATGGTTTCCGCGCTCACCGGCTCCGGCTGCGAGGATCTGCTTGACTATCTGGCCGAAAAGCTGCCGGCCGGGCCGTGGTATTATCCGGAAGACCAGATTTCGGATCTGCCGATGCGCCAGCTTGCCGCCGAGATCACGCGCGAAAAGCTCTATCTGCGCCTGCATCAGGAGCTTCCCTATTCCTCTCACGTCGAGACGGAGCGATGGGAGGAGAAGAAGGATGGCTCTGTGCGCATCGAGCAGGTGATCTATGTCGAGCGCGACAGCCAGAAGAAGATCGTTCTCGGTCACAAGGGTGAAACCATCCGTGCGATCGGCGAAAGTTCACGCAAGGAGATCGGCGAAATCCTCGATCAGAAGGTGCATCTGTTCCTGTTCGTGAAGGTCCGCGAGAACTGGGGCGACGACCCGGAGCGCTACCGTGAAATGGGTCTGGACTTCCCACATTGACCGGCCGCGCTTGATTTCGCCTGCGAAGCGGTGAAAAGCTCCCGCCATGGAATGGAGAGACGAGGGAATCATTCTCGGAACCCGCAGGCATGGCGAAACCAGCGTCATCCTCGAAGTGATGACGCGCACGCACGGCCGGCGCATGGGCATGGTGCGCGGCGGGCGTTCGCGCCGGCTGCAGCCGGTTCTCCAGCCCGGCAACCGCGTCGACCTGATCTGGCGCGCGCGGCTTGACGAGCATCTGGGCACATTTCAGGCCGAGGCGCTGGAAATGAATGCGGCGCGGCTGATGGACAGCGCCGTGGCCGTCTACGGGATCCAGCTTGTCGCCGCGCATCTGCGCCTTTTGCCGGAGCGGGATTCCCATGGCACGCTCTACGAGGCGCTCATGGTCATGGTCGAGCATCTTGCCGACCCCGAGGCCGCGGGCGAACTTCTCGCACGCTTCGAGCTTCTGGTGCTGGAGGAACTGGGCTTTGGCCTTGATCTCAGCAAATGCGCCGCCACCGGCGCGCGGGCAGAACTCGTCTATGTCTCGCCGAAATCCGGCCGCGCGGTGTCGCGCGAGGCGGGCCTGCCCTGGCACGACAGAATGCTGGCGTTGCCTGCCTTTCTTGAACAGGGCCCGGGCCGCCGTGCCGACGAGGCGGCTCTCGAAGACGCGTTTCGTCTCTCCTCCTATTTCCTCAACCGCCATGTCTATGAACCGCGCGGCATCGAGCCCCCAGATGCGCGTGCCGGTTTCCTGACGGCGCTGCGCCGGCATTTCGCCGCCGCAAGGGCGCTGAACGGAGGCACAGCCGCATGAGATCCGCACGGCATATCGTCCGTGGCGGCTTCTCACCGAACTAAGGGGCGCTCATGTACGAGCTTGCAATCATTGCCGTCATCGTTCTCTTCGTGATCGCCGCGAGACAGCAAAAGCGGCTGAACCGCGTCGAGGCGGACCTCGTTGCACTGCGTAAGTCTTATGAGGAAGGTGCCCGGCCGGTCGTTGCCGCCGTGGAGGCAGCCAGCACGCCTTCCGTTTCGGAGCCTGCCGAACCGCTTTCGGTGGAAGAGCCGGTTGAAGCAGGGGGTGCCGTTCCTCCCGAAACGGACGATGCCATCGAAGACGCCGATGGACCATGGGTAAAGACAGCCGTAGCGGCGAATGCAGAGGCTGAGGACGTCGCTGCGTTGCCAGTCCCGGAAAAGGCCAGACGCGACATAGAAACCGCGCTCGGCACGCGCTGGGCTGTCTGGGTCGGTGGTGTCGCGCTGGCGCTCGGCGGGCTGTTCCTGGTGCGCTACACCATCGAGGCCGGCATATTCGGTCCCCGCGTGCGCCTCACCATGGCAGCCCTGTTCGGCATGCTGCTCGTCGCGGCGGGCGAATTCGTGCGCCGCCGCGGCTGGAAGGTGCCGGTGGCCGGTGCTGCCGCTGCATACATACCGGCTATCCTCACCGCCGCCGGCGCATTCACCCTGTTCGGCGCGGTGTTTGCCGCCCATTCCGTCTATGGCTTCCTCGGGGCGGCAAGCGCCTTCTTCCTGCTGGGAGTTATCGCGGTCGCAACCATAGTCGCGGCGCTCGTCCACGGACAGGCGCTCGCCGGCATCGGACTGCTCGGCGCGCTGGCGACGCCTGCTCTGGTGTCCAGCCAGTCACCCAACGCCTGGGCGCTGTTCGGCTATCTGGCAATCGTTCTGGTCGCGGCCGCCATCATCGCGCGCATGCGCCGCTGGCGCTTTCTCATCTCGGCGGTTTTCGTCGGCACAGGCATCTGGACGCTGCTCTACCTTGGAACCGTCCCGGTTCAGGCCCCCATGGTCGTCACCGTGTTCAGCGCCGTGGTCCTTGCCGTGCTGGTCTTCATATGGCTTTCCGGACCGGCGGACGAAGACGACAGGGCGGACCTGGTGTCCATCATCCCGGCCTTCTTTACCGGTGTGACCGCTCTTTTCATGTTTGTTCTTGCCAGTGCCAGCCCGTGGCAGCCGGCATTCATCGTGGCGATGATGGTAGTGGCCGCGTTCTGGCGTCCGGCATCTGTCGCGACCCTTCATGCCGCCGGTATCGTCACCGTGCTTGCTTCCATTCAGATGATGCCGGTCTTCGACCTCTATGCCGGATGGTCTGCAGGCCCGGTCATGATCGATGGGGTGGCGCGCATGGTTCGGGGCGGCTTTACCCTGCCGGTCAGCCTGTTCCTCGGGTTGCTGTTCCTCGCTGCCGGTTTTGTTGCCGCGCGCCGCCATCTGCTGCGCTCGCCATGGTTGTCCGCCACATGGGTTTTCTGGGCCGTGACCGTGCCGCTGATGCTTCTTGTTTCGTCGTGGGTGACATTCGGCAACATCGATCAGGACTATCTGCGTGCGGGCGTGGCCTTGCTCCTGTGCCTTGGCTTCGTGGCTGCCGGAGAATGGCTGGCGCGCGCCGAACAGCCGCCGCTGACCGGCGGCGCGGCGGTTTCCTGTGCGCTTGCCGGGGCAACGGCGGCTGCGCTGCTGTTCCTGCACATGGGCTTCGGTTCCGGCATGACAACGGTGCTGGCCGGTGCTTTTGTGGTGATCCCGGCTCTGGCCACACGGCATCGTTCTTATCCGGTGCTGGGCTGGCTTTCCGCGGCGGCCCTCGTCACCGTGCTCGCCCGCGTGGCGTTCGATCCGACCATCGTGGGAACTGAGTTCCTGTCGCGCACGCCGGTGTTCAACTGGCTGCTGCCCGGCTATGGCGTGCCTGCTCTGGCATTCGGCCTTGCGGCCTGGCAGCTTGCCCGCACCACCGCCGGGCGTCCGCGCCTGATCATGGAGGCCGGCTCCGCGCTGTTCGCGCTGCTGACCGTGGCCATGCTGGTGCGCCACGCCATGCATGGCGGGGTGATCTCCTCCGGCGCGCCGACACTTGCCGAACAGGCGATCTACACGCTGATCGCGCTTGGCGCCGGCGGCATTCTCATCTCGCTCGACATGCGTTCGCCGAGTTCCGTCCTGCGTGTCGGATCGCTGGCGGCCGGCGTGGTGTCGGCGCTGTTCATCTGCGGCCAGCATTTCATTGCCCTCAACCCGCTGGTCACCGACGAGTCGACCGGCCGCATTCCGGTGTTCAACCTCTTGTTCCTCGCCTATCTGCTGCCGGCCGTGGCGGCCTTTGCGCTGGCCTGGTATGCGCGCGGCAAGCGCCCCAAATGGTATTCGGCGATGCTGGCGCTCATGGGCGCGCTGCTTGCCTTCGCCTATGCCACCCTGTCGGTGCGCCGCCTGTTCAAGGGCGAGTACATTGCCTGGTGGAGCGGCATGGAGCAGGTGGAAACCTATTCCTATTCGGCACTGTGGCTAGCCATGGGCGTGGTTCTGCTGGTCGCCGGCGTGCGTTTCGGCTCGCAGGTGCTGCGCATCGCATCGGCCGCGCTGATTTCGATTGCGGTGCTCAAGGTATTCCTGTTTGATATGTCCGAACTGGAAGGTGTGCTGCGGGCCCTGTCCTTCATCGGACTTGGCGGGGTGCTGATCGGCATCGGCCTGTTCTATCAGCGTCTGCTGACGCGCTCGGCGGCAGTGGGGCGCAGCGAGGTCTGAAGCAATGGCTCTCGAACTCTATGCCCATCCGTTTTCCTCTTTCTGTCAGAAATCGCTCATTGCGCTCTACGAAAACGGCACCGCGTTCGACTATGTGATGCTCTCGCCGGAAAACCCTTCGGCGATGGAAAGGCTACAATCGCTGTGGCCGGTGGCGAAGTTTCCGATGCTCATGGATGAAGGCAAGCCCATACATGAGGCCACCATCATCATCGAGCATCTGCAGGCTTTTCACCCCGGCCCGGTGCGCCTCATACCGGAGGATCCGAAGCTTGCCGTAGACGTGCGCTTCATGGACCGCTTCTTCGACAACTACATTTCCACGCCGCAGCAGAAGCTGGTCTTCGACGTGCTGCGCGCGCCCAGCGAGCGCGACCCGAAGGGCGTGGAAGATGCAAAGAGCATGCTGGAAAAAGCCTATGGCTGGCTGGACGGCCACATGGTCGGCCGGGAATGGGCCGCCGGTGACGGCTTCAGCCTTGCCGACTGTGCGGCCGCACCTGCGCTGTTCTACGCGGACTGGTCGCATCCGATCCCGGATCAGTTCGCGAATGTACGCGCCTATCGCCAGCGGCTGAACGATCGTCCGTCCTTTGCCCGCGCCATAAATGAAGCGCGCCCCTACCGCGCCTTCTTCCCGCTAGGCGCGCCTGACCGCGACTGAGCCGTTTCCGCGCAGCTTTTCCAGCGTACCGAAGCGTTTCAGGAATGCTTCCTGCGCGAAGGTGACGGATCGCGGCGTCACGTCGAACCTGTCGGCGCTGATCCCGCGCGGCCGCCCGAAGAACTGCGCTGCCTCCGCCGTCGAAAAGCCGGCAAGCAGCGTCGCCTCGAAGTAGGCGGCCACCTGATCGGCGCGCTTGATATCCTTGACAAGGCCGGCGGACAGAACGGCCGGCAGCGAAAAGCGCAGGTGGATCGCGCGTTGAAGCCGGTGTTCGCATTCCTTGTAGCCGCCGCCCACCACAGACTTGAAGGGCGAGATCATGTCACCGATCACATATTCGGGCGCATCATGCAGCAGGGCTGCCAGCCGGGCCTCGGGCGAGGGTGTCCTGGCCTGAGCGCAGAAGATCGCCTCGACCAGCAATGAGTGCTGGGCCACCGAAAAGGCGTGAGAACCGATGGTCTGGCCGTTCCAGCGCGCCACCCGCGCCAGTCCGTGGGCTATGTCCGAAATCTCGATGTCGAGCGGAGAGGGATCGAGCAGGTCGAGCCGGCGGCCGGACAGCATGCGCTGCCAGGCACGCGCTGGTGCTCCGGCGCGGTCGGCCATCAGCCATTCTCCGCAGCAGTCGCGCCTTCCGGGAAGGTAAATTTCGCCCAGCCGGGTATGGTAAGCCTGACCGGGATGCCATCGGCGAGGATTTCCCTGCCGTTGTCGATGGCGCTCTTCACCCGGTCGATCCGGGCAATGGCCAGGCCCTGTTTGCCGGATACGGAACCCAGCGCGCCGACAGGCTTGCCTTCCACGGTAAGCTCCGTGCCGGGTGCGGGCAGGGGGGCATCGGCAGAAACGAGCAGGACTCGCCGCCGCGCCGTGCCGCGATGCTGCATGCGCGACACCACTTCCTGCCCCACATAGCAGCCCTTGCCAAAGCCGACACCGCTCATCTGATCGAGCAGCACGTCATGCGGGAAGGCGTCACCGAGCTGGTAGTCTGCGCCGCTTTCCGCCACCCCGCCGGCGATGCGCAACGCATGCCATGCGGCAAGATCGCCGCCGTCCCCGGAGCCTTGCTCCGCGCCATAGATGCGCACGACATCGCCTTGCGGAAAACGTGCATCGCGCAGTGATGTTGAATCGGTCTCTGAAGATGCTGAATCATCTTGCCATGCGACAGTTACAACTGCTTGTTCCGGCTTGGAAATTTCAGCCTTGGTGCGCAGCTTGTACATCAGCATCCGGCGATGGAAGTCGGCGCCAACATCCGCACGGCATTCGAGCCGGAACGCATCCGGTCCTGCGCGCGAGATCAGGAAATCGAACAGGATCTTGCCTTGCGGCGTCAGCAGCGCGCCGGGCCTGACCTCGCCGTCCGCGAGAGCCTCGACATCGACGGTGAGGATGTTCTGCAGAAAATGCTCTGCTTCGGGGCCGGCGACGGTGATGACGGCGCGATCTTCAAGACGGGCGATGGGCATGGACGGAAACGAGCCTTGAGTCTGCAAAGGATCGCCTCTAGGTAGTCCTCCCGTCGCGCGCCCGCAAGCGGGGGGAAGGTCCGCTGCTGCCATTCCGAGGCCGCAGCGGGCTTTCTCAAGCTTCAGTCGCCGGCCACGAAGAACGCCCAGCGTCCCTCCGGCGTGATTCCGAGGCGATAGAAGATATAGGCGCCGAACTGCTGCATGTCCTCGTAGTCGCCGGCGGTGACGATCTTGAACAGCTCGACCCGCTGGCGCGGATCCAGCTTTTCGAGCGGCACGGCGAAGAAATAGGGCCAGACATAGAGTTCCTGCGGCGTGCCGGCTTCCGTGTGCACGAAGCCGGCGCTAAGCACCTCTTCCATGATCGCCAGAATTTCCTGGCCCTCGCTGTCTCCCGACAGCCCCTTCAGGAATTCGATCGGATCGCCTTCGACTTCGGTGAGGGAAAGCTGCGTGCCACTGTCCCCGGTGCCGACCAGCGGCCTCAGCCTGTTGATGTCGCCGGTCTTGCAGGCTTCGAGAATGAGGCCGTGCATCCGCCGGACAGGTTCAGGCAGGCGCTGAAGATCGTAGATGATCTCCGGCAGGGGGGCGTCCCCGGCGTTTCCGGCCTGCCCGTCGTCATCTTCACCATCCTGTGAGGGCGATTGCGCGTCACCCGGCTTCTCCGCGCCGCCGGACGGCGGCTGGGAGGTGTGGATCGGATCGGGGATCGGGACCGTCGCGGGCGATGAGTCGCCTGAACCGGCTGGTGCGGAAAGAGGCGGAGGCAGTTCTTCGCGCTTGATCTCGCTGAGTGCAGAGGCGGATGGGATCGTTGCTACAAGTGCCGTGGTGGTCAGCACTGAAAAGCCCAGAGCACATACGGCAAGCCTGAGCACAGAGGTCTTGCCGGAAAGTCGAAGTTTCAAGGTCCGCATCTCCATGTCCAGCCGGATGATGCCTCACCGCGCCAGTTGCGTCAAAGTCCGTATCGGCTTCGGGACAAGACTTGCAGATAAAGAAGCTGTGGGGAAGCGTATGGAGCGGGCTCAGGCCCGATACGATTCGGAAGCGGTATCAGTGACGCATGCGATGCGGCTCGAAAGCGCCGCCGATCACCTTTTCGCGCATTCGGTCCAGCATGCTCAGCGCCGCCTTCTCGCCATTGGCGCGCAGCATCTCGCAGAATGCGGTCTCCAGCGCAGCCTCGGCGATGATCTCAGGCTCGATACCGGCCGAAAGGCCTTCGGCCCAGGCTTCGTTATGGCTTTCGACGGCGGTCAGGCGTTTTTCTTCCCTGACGATGGCGTCGATGTCACTGATACTGTGTTCCATACGCAACACTCACCCTGTTCAAGCAACGATCCTTCAAATTAGGATCAAAGTTGAAACGTCCCTTTAATGTCCCATTAAGACTTCTAGCATGCCTTCCCGGATTTGTGCGGGCGCTTTGCCGGAAAAGTTAATGGTTTCCTAATTGCCGTAGCGCGAGGCGATGTCCCGGGTCAACGCCTCACCTTCCTTCATGTACCGATTGATGGCCGCCGTGGCCGAAGGCGTGCAGCTTTTGTAGGTTTCGCCGAAACTGCGATAGCCCCGGTTGAAGGATGCGATGAAGCGCGCGCGCCGCTCCGGATCGGGATTTTCCGATTCGAGCAGCTTTTCCATGCTGTTGCGCCACTCCGAACCGTCCTCACCGCACAGATTGCGCAGGAAATGCAGCGAGCCGAATATTTCGGCAAGGCGCATGAGGCCGGGCTCGAAAGGGGCTTCCGCCGCGGGGACAGGCGTGGTCGCCAGCATGCACGAGATGGAAAGGCAGACGGCAACGGAATGGACAAGGCGTTTCATGATGCTGCCTCGCCGGACAATATGTCGCGCACCGGCCTGGTTCCGGCGAGCAGTTCCTCGGCCACTTCCATCACCGAAGCGGCCAGCGGCAGGGCGCGCATGTCGTCCAGCGAATAGAAGGCGGCACTTGCGGCGTCGTCGCCCGCCACCGCTTCGCCACCCGCATAGGCGGCCGCAAACACGGTCAGACGATAGTCGACCGGATGGTTGTCGGAAGCGCCGTCGATGAAGATGGTGCGCACCGGCCTGTAGCCGGTTCCCTCCAGCGCTGTTTCTTCCACCAGCTCGCGGCGCGCAGCTTCTTCCGGCGTCTCGTCCGGCTCCTGCTTGCCGCCCGGAAAGGCATAAAGACCCTGAGAGGGCGCCCGGCCGCGCTTCACCAGCAGCACAGTGTCGCCGCGCACGAGCGCGACGGATACGGCTGGGATTTCCGGCAATGTCGTCATCTCGCCAATGTCATCATGTTGCAGCTGCGCCGAACTGTTCTTGTGGAAGGAGCGCCTGTGGCTGCTTTAGCGGTTGCACGCGCCCTGATCCATGCCCACCTTGGCAATACAGCAGAAAAAGGGTGCATTCATGTGCGGGCGCTTTGCGCTGACAGCAACCGCCGACCAGACCGCCGCTTTTCTCGGTGTTGGCGAGTTGCACGATTTTCCGACGCGCTACAACATCGCGCCGACACAGCCGATCCTGATGGCGCTGGCGGCTCCCACGCGTCCGCCCGGCTCCAACCTGCCTGATCGCGAGGCTTTGCTGGTGCGCTGGGGGCTGATCCCTTCCTGGGTGAAGGATACGCGGGGCTTTCCCCTGCTCATCAATGCCCGCTCGGAGGAGGCGGCCACAAAACCCTCGTTCCGCACCGCGATGCGCCATCGGCGCGCTCTGGTGCCGGCCTCCGGTTTCTATGAGTGGAAGCAATCCGGTACGGGGAAGGGGCAGGCTTACTGGCTGCGCCCGCGCGATGGCGGCCTCGTCGCTTTCGCGGCGCTGATGGAGCCTTACTCGGAGCCGGGCGGATCGGAGATCGATACGGGAGCCTTGCTCACCACTTCCGCCAATTCGGCAATTGCGCATATTCACCATCGCATGCCGGTCGTGATCGGGGAAAAGGACTTTGCGCGCTGGCTGGATTGCCGCACGCAGGAACCGAGGGATGTGGCCGATCTGATGAAGCCGGCCGATCCGGATTTCTTCGAAGCTGTCCCGGTCTCCAGTCTTGTCAACAAGGTGAGCAATACGGGGCCGGAAATACAGGAAGAAGTCAAAGAGCAGAAAGCTGTTCCCGAACAGGGGGAGCCTTCCAAAGACAAGTCCGGCCCGGAGAGCTCCGGCAACAAGAAGCCGGGTGACGCGCAGATGTCATTATTTTGACCAGATAGTAAAAATCCGGCCATCATGCAGCTGCGCAAGCCTTCGCCATGATGAGCGCTGTCAGGACCGCTGCGTGGCGGGCCTGAATAATCACGCCGGGCGCGGCGAGATAAACTTCTGGACCGGCTTCTTCTTCTTGGTCATGTGCATGAGCGCGGCTGCAACGGCTGCCGGGCCGATGGCGCGGTACTGATTTGCCAGAACCGGTCGTTCAGGTTGCTTTTGCTGCGGCTTTTTCGACATTTTTCTTCCCCGATGCCGAGATTAACTTGTACTTCCAGTAAATGATACCTGATTCCGTCGAAATAGTGGCGTGACGGTGCGTTCTTTTGGGCTTCTTTCAGGCTCTGATTACATGTTTAATAAAATCTTTCATTGTTGCCGCTGATGGGTGCCTGCCCTGCATTTTCGTCGGGCGTTGCGGCTTGACGGCAACAGAATCGAAGGCGATAAAGCCCGCATGAAGATGTCCTTCGCCATTTGTGGCATTTCGATTATTGGCTAGCCGCGCGCTGGCCCGGACGTTTTCGCCCCATCTTCCTTTCAGATCGGACAAACGACCCGGCCAGCAGGCTGAAGGGCAACCGCGTGTCTGATTGAACCGGCGATGCCGGGAAGGGGAAGAATGTCTGCAACAGCCAGTGGCCTGCGCCTGACCAACACGCTCACCCGCACGAAGGAGGTTTTTTCTCCGATCGATGCCTCGAACGTGCGCATGTATGTGTGCGGCCCGACCGTCTACGACTTCGCCCATATCGGCAATGCGCGCCCGGTCATCGTCTTCGATGTGCTTTACCGGCTGCTGCGCCACATCTATGGCGCGGATCACGTCACCTATGTGCGCAACATCACCGACGTGGACGACAAGATCAACGCGCGCGCCCTGCGCGATTTCGGCGATGATATTGCCGCCGGCCGCCTCACCCTCAACGACGCCATCCGCAAGGTGACGGAAAAGACCGCCGACCAGTTCCACAAGGACGTGAAGGCGCTCGGCTGCCTGCCGCCCAATTTCGAGCCGCGCGCGACCGAATTCGTCCAGCCCCGCGATGACGGGCGCACCGACATGATCGGCCTGATTCAATCTCTCATCGAACGCGGCCATGCCTATGAAGCGGCAGGGGAAGTTCTGTTCGACACCGCCTCCATGCCGGATTACGGCGAGCTTTCGAAGCGCCCTCTGGACGAGCAGCAGGCGGGCGCCCGCATAGCCGTCGATACGCACAAGAAGAACCCGCAGGATTTCGTTCTGTGGAAGCTTTCTTCGCCCGAAGAGCCGGGCTGGCAGAGCCCCTGGGGCCGCGGCCGGCCGGGCTGGCACATCGAGTGCTCGGCCATGTCGTCGGCCTATCTCGGCGAGATCTTCGACATCCATGGCGGCGGGCTCGATCTGATCTTCCCGCACCATGAGAACGAGATTGCCCAGTCGCGCTGCGCGCACGGCACGTCCGTCATGGCCAATTACTGGATGCACAACGGCTTCCTGCAGGTCGAAGGGCAGAAGATGTCGAAGAGCCTCGGCAACTTCTTCACCATCCGCGAACTGCTGGAAACCGATAGCTTCGGTGGCCGCGAATGGCCGGGCGAGGTGCTGCGGCTGGCCATGCTGATGACGCATTACCGCGAGCCGATCGATTTCGCCGTGCGCAAGCTGGAGGAAGCGGAAAACACGCTGCGCAAATGGAAACGCGCCGCCGATCTGGCTTCCGCTTCCGCCGCAGAAATTCCAGCCGAAGTGGTTGCCGCGCTGTCGGACGACCTTGCGACCTATTCTGCCTTCCAGTTTCTGACGCAACTGGCGGGAGACGCGATCGATGGCGATGAAAGCGCCGCTGCTTCGTTGCGAGCCGCACTTGAGTTTCTCGGCTTCGATGTCAGTGCCGAAGTGGACAAGGCGGCCGTGGATGAGGCGATTGCCGCCCGCCTTGCCTTCATTGCACAGAAGAACTGGGCCGAGGCTGACCGCATCCGCGACGAATTGCTGGGGCAGGGCGTGCAACTGAAGGATGGCAAGGACCCTGCCACCGGCGAACGTATCACGACATGGGAGGTGAAGCGATGATCGACCATACCGGAATAGCAGTGACCGATTTCGAGGCCTCGCGAAAGTTTTACGATGCGGCGTTGGAGCCGCTTGGCGCTTCGCTGGTGATGACTGTGCCCGAGGAGTTCACCGGTGGACTGAAGGTTGCCGGCTATGGCTATGACCGGCCCCAGTTCTGGCTGCACGAGGCGAAGGAGGCAGGCCCCGGCCGCCATTATGCCTTCACCGCCGACAAGCGCGCGGAAGTCGATGCGTTCTACGAGGCCGCGATGGCTGCTGGCGGAACCGACAACGGCGCGCCGGGCGTGCGCGAGCACTATCATCCGAATTACTACGGCGCCTTCGTTATTGACCCTGACGGCAACAATATCGAGGCCGTCTGTCATCATCCGGAGTAAGCGTCGATGAGCCTCGACAACAAACCGGTCTGGGCCGGCGGCTGTCAGTGCGGCGCGGTGCGGTTTCGCGTCGAGGGTGCGCTGGGTGATGCGTCCGTCTGCCATTGCCGCATGTGCCAGAAGGCGTTCGGCGCGTTCTATGCGCCGCTGGTCTCGGTGGACGAAGCAGGCCTTCGCTGGACGCGCGGCGAGCGAAAGGTGTTCCGCTCCTCTAATCTGGTCGGGCGCGGCTTCTGCGGCGATTGCGGCACGCCGCTGACTTACGAAGCGCCGGATGGAATTGCGCTGGCCATCGGTGCTTTTGACGATCCGTCGGGCATCGCGCCCGTCATCCAGTTCGGCATCGAGGCAAAGCTGCCCTATGTGGATACCGTTTGCAGCCTGCCGGGCAGGGACACCATGGAGGACGAGCAGGCGGTGGAATTTCTTGCCCGCATCGTCTCCTTCCAGCATCCCGATCATGACACCGAAACATGGCCTGCAAAGGACACGACCATATGAGCACGGAACTGCGCGGCCTTTATCCGGAGATTGAACCGTTCGAGACCGGAATGCTCGATGTCGGCCACGGTCACACCATCTATTGGGAGCGTGTGGGCACGAAAGGCGGCAAGCCGGCCGTGTTTCTGCACGGCGGTCCGGGCGGCACAATCTCGCCAAAACATCGGCGGCTGTTCGATCCGGCGCTCTATGATGTGATCCTGTTCGACCAGCGCGGCTGCGGAAAATCACTACCCAACGCCTCGCTGGAGGCCAACACCACATGGCATCTGGTGGCCGACATCGAGCGGCTGCGGGAAATGTGCGGCTTCGACAAATGGCTGGTGTTCGGCGGATCGTGGGGCTCCACGCTGGCGCTTGCCTATGCGCAGACGCATCCCGAGCGGGTCAGCGAACTGGTGGTGCGCGGCATCTACATGCTCACGCGCGCCGAACTCGAATGGTATTACCAGTTTGGCGTCTCGCAGATGTTCCCGGAGAAATGGGAGCGGTTCGTCGCTCCGATCCCGGAAGAGGAGCGCGGTGACATGATCGCCGCCTATCGCAGGCGTCTGGTCGGCAGCGACCGCACGGCGCAGGTGGAAGCGGCGAAGGCATGGAGCATCTGGGAGGGCGAGACCATCACGCTGCTCCCCGAGCCCGAGACCAGCGACCCGTTCGCCGTGGACGACTATGCGGTCGCCTTCGCGCGTATCGAGAACCATTATTTCGTCCATGCCGGGTGGCTGGAGGAAGGGCAGTTGCTGCGCGATGCCGGCAAGCTGAAGGACATTCCCGGCACAATCGTTCATGGCCGCTACGACATGCCGTGCCCGGCGCATTATGCCTGGGCGCTGCACAAGGCGTGGCCCAGGGCCGAATTCCATCTGATCGAGGGGGCAGGGCACGCCTATTCGGAGCCCGGCATTCTCGACCGGCTGATCCGTGCCACCGACGCATATGCAGGCAAGGCCTGAGCGCAGGAATTTCTACCAACTTCCGGCCGGAATCCGGTTCGGGGGCAGGCAAAGAGCAGGGCTATGAAAGAGCGACTTTACCTCTACGATACGACTTTGCGTGACGGCCAGCAGACGCCGGGCATCGATTTCTCGGTCGAGGACAAGATCGCCATTGCCCGCATGCTGGACGAGTTCGGCCTCGACTATGTTGAAGGCGGCTATCCGGGGGCCAACCCGACGGACACCGCATTCTTCACGGAGAAGCGTACACAGCGTGCGCGCTTTTCCGCCTTCGGCATGACGAAGCGGGTCGGCGTCTCTGCCTCGAACGATCCGGGTCTGGCGCTGCTTCTGCAATCGCGTTCGGACGTGGTCTGCTATGTCGCCAAAAGCTCACAATATCAGGTGCGCGTGGCGCTGGGCTGCACGGACGAGGAAAACCTCGACGCCATCCGCGCTTCCGTCGAGGCGGCGATCGCCGCCGGCAAGGAAGCGATCATCGATTGCGAACACTTCTTCGACGGCTTCAAGGCCAATGCGGATTACACGCTGGCCTGCGCCCGCACCGCCTGTGAGGCGGGTGCGCGCTGGGTGGTGCTGTGCGACACCAATGGCGGCACCCAGCCGGCGGAAGTGCGCGAGATCGTCGGCAAGGTCATCGCGGCCGGCATTCCCGGAAGCCATCTCGGCATCCATGCCCATGACGATACCGGGCAGGCGGTGGCCAATTCGCTGGCCGCGGTGGAGGCCGGTGCGCGGCAGATTCAGGGAACCCTTAACGGCATCGGCGAGCGCTGCGGCAACGCCAACCTCGTCACCCTGATCCCGACGCTTGCCCTGAAGCCAAACTATGCGGATCGCTTCGAGACCGGGATCACGCCGGAGCGGCTGGCGACGATCGTGCATCTGTCGCGTTCGTTCGACGAGCTTCTGAACCGCGCGCCCAATGCGCAGGCGCCCTATGTCGGCGCTTCTGCATTCGCCACCAAGGCCGGCATCCATGCCTCGGCACTGGCCAAGGAGCCAAGCACCTACGAGCATGTCGAGCCCGAAAGCATCGGCAACCGTCGCAAGGTGATGGTGTCGGATCAGGGCGGCAAGGCCAATTTCATCGCCGAGCTGAAGCGGCGCGGCATCGAGGTGTCGCGTGACGATCCGCGGCTGGATACGCTGATCGCCATGGTCAAGGAGCGGGAGGCGGAAGGCTATGCCTATGAAGGGGCCGACGCCAGCTTCGAGTTGCTGGCCCGCCGCACGCTTGGCACGGTGCCGGATTTCTTCAGCATCGAAAGCTTCCGCTGCATGGTGGAGCGCCGTTTCGACGTAAACGGCCAGATCAAGACCGTTTCCGAAGCCATCGTGAAAGTGGTGGTGGAGGGGGAGGTGCGAATGTCCGTGGCTGAAGGGCATGGCCCGGTCAACGCGCTCGATATCGCGCTGCGCAAGGATCTCGGCCGCTACCAGAGCGAGATCGAGGATCTGGAGCTTGTCGATTACAAGGTGCGCATCCTCAACGGCGGCACCGAGGCCATCACCCGCGTTCTGATCGAATCGCAGGATGCAAGCGGCGCGCGCTGGTGGACGGTCGGCGTGTCGGACAACGTCATCGACGCATCGTTTCAGGCTCTGATGGATTCCATCGTCTTCAAGCTGATGAAGAACCGCGAACTCGCCGGGCTGGTTGCCGCCGAATAGGGAAGGCTCGCGCTGCCTGCGTTGATCCATCAACGAAAGACGATTGAACCATGAGAAGTTTGAAATGGTTCTGTCCGTCGGGCGGGTCCATATGGTCGGAATGAGCATTGAAGCGATTGAAAAGCCGGGTGAGACCGACGTGACTGCCAGACGCGGCTTCGCGCTGGGGCTGGGAGCCTATTTCCTGTGGGGGCTGCTGCCGATCTATATGAAATGGGTGGCGCATCTTCCGCTGATGGAGGTCATCGCCAACCGCGTGGTCTGGTCGCTGCCGATTGCGGCTGCCGCTTTGGTCTGGCTCAGGCGCACGGCAGACTTCAAGGTGGCGATCCGCTCGCAGCGCCTGATGGCGATGGCAGCCCTCACAGCCACCATCATCACCTTCAACTGGAGCCTGTATATATGGGCGATCGCCACTGATCGCGCGATCGAAACAGCGCTTGGCTATTACATCAATCCGCTGGTGAATGTGCTGATAGGCGCGGTGATGCTTGGAGAGCGCCTGAACAGGGTGCAGACGCTTGCGGTTGGGCTCGCCGCTGTCGCTGTCGCTGTCCTCACTTATGAGACCGGCACCTTGCCGTGGGTATCTCTGGCGCTGGCATTTTCGTTTGCCGCCTACGGCTATCTCCGTAAAACGCTGCCGCTGGGGCCCAGTCAGGGGTTTCTTCTGGAGGTCCTGATACTTTCCGTTCCGGCTTCCATATATCTTGTGTGGCTGAATGCGAGCGGTGCCGGACACATGGTTTCGAGCAGTTGGCCGGATACGCTGCTGTTGCTTGGCTGCGGCCCGATCACTGCGATTCCGCTTCTGATGTTTGCCTTCGGCGCCAAGGCGCTGCGCCTGTCGACGCTGGGGCTGATGCAATATATCGCCCCGACCATGGTGTTTCTGATTGCCGTGTTCGTGTTCCACGAGCCGTTCGGCAAGGCCCAGCTTGCGGCGTTTGCACTGATCTGGGTTGCGCTTGCGATCTACACCTGGTCGACCCTGCGGGAAAACAGAGCCGCTACATCTTCTCGATAATCGACGGTACGCCCTCGGCGGGCGTACCTGTCGCCGATGCGGCCGACAGGATGGTTGGCACGATGGCTTCGACGTCTTCGACGACGAGCGGGCGCACGTGGTGCGCGGTATGGATGAAGCCTTCATCGCGCATATGGTCGAGCAGCGCGATCATCGGGCTCCAGAAGCCGCCGATGCTGGCGAAGACCATGGGCTTGCGGTGATGGCCAAGCTGAGCCCAGGTCATCATCTCCACTATTTCCTCGACAGTGCCGATGCCGCCCGGCAGCGCGACAAAAGCATCCGACTCCTCGAACATGCGCTGCTTGCGCTGGTGCATGTTGTCGGTGATGACAACCTCGTCCAGCCGGTCCAGTCCGGTTTCGGTTGCTTCCTTGTTCATGAGGAAGCGCGGAATGATGCCAAGCACCTTGCCGCCCGCGCGCATGGAACCCTCGGCCACCGCACCCATGATGCCCTTCGTGCCGCCGCCATAGACGAGACGCAGGTTGGACTGGGCCAGAGCGCGACCGAGCGCGCGCCCGGCTTCGATATAGGCTTTGTCGTTGCCCGGAGAAGAGCCACAGTAAACGCAGACGGATCGAATCGTGTTCATAACGGATTGGTGCTAGGGCTTTGTGTATGGGTCAACCCTGTTCCTGTGTTTTTCTTGTCGGTACATGCAAAACAGGCTAGATCGCAGCGGAACAGGATCTTCCGGACTGTACCGGTAAAGGTCTTGCGCCGACGAAGATCGGGTGTGATCGGATGTCATCACGCGACCGGGGACAGAGGGGCCGGACAGGACAATGAAAAACAATGGGCTGAAGGCACTTCTGTTTGCCGCTGCCGCCGCTCTTGTGGCGGTCTTTATCGGCTATCTTTCCGGCGCGCTGGACAGCTTTCTGGGACGCACTCCCACCGAGGTAGCGCAACCGCAGGCAACAGGTCCGGCAGCCGAAACGGACGGCCCGGCTCAGGAAGCGGAGAATAAGGCCGCGGCTCCTGCCACCAGCGAGACCGCACAGGCGGGTGCGGAGGTGCAGGCACCTGTCGATGCAGCCGTCGGTGAGCAGGCTTCCTCGCCTCAGACTGAAACCTCAGAGATAACCGTTCCAACCTTTGATGTCCTGCGCGTCGAAGGCGACGGTTCCGCCGTTGTTGCCGGAAAGGCCGTGCCGGGGGCGACCGTCGAGCTGTTCGACGGTACCTCCGTGCTCGGTAAAGCCGTCGCCGGTTCCGATGGCGCCTTCGCTATCGTGCTGGATGATCCGCTGAAATCGGGCGATCACCAGATCGTATTGCGGGCCACGGAAGGCGACAAAACCGTCTCGACCTCTGTTCAGACCGCCGTTGTTTCCGTTCCCGGCAAGCCCGACGGCCAGGTTCTCGCCATGGTCGAGGAGCCCGGCATGCCCGCACAGCTCCTGACCGTGCCGCAGGCAGCTCCCGCGCCGGGTCAGCAGGCGTCTTCGGACGCAACCGCTGAGGCACAGCCTGCCGGTGAAGCCGGCGAACAGGCGTCCGCTCAGCAGACTGCGGCCGGGACAAGCGGTGACGATCAGCCCACTGCACAGGAAGAGGCCGTGCAGCCGACTGGCGTGCCGAGAATCGTCGTCGAAGCCGTCGAGATCGATGGAGCGAAAGTTTTCGTAGCTGGCCGTGCCGATGCCGGGCGCAAGGTTCGCATCTACGCCAACGAAATCCTGCTGGGCGAAGCCCTGACTTCGCCGGACGGTCATTTCCTTGTCGAGGCCAGCAGGGACCTGCCGGTCGGTGAATACAAGATCCGCGTCGACGGGCTCGATTCGGCGGACAGCGACAAGGTCGTCGTCCGGGCCTCGGTGCCGTTCCAGCGTGAGCCCGGCGAAACGATCTCCGCCGTTGCGTCTTCCGAAACCGGGCAGGGCGCTGCGCAGACCGACCCGTCGTCCGCGCCGAAGCTTGAACATGCCGATGGTTCGGTCATCATCCGCCGGGGCGACACCCTGTGGCAGATTTCCCGGCGCATCTACGGCCACGGCACGCGCTACTCAACCATCTATCTCGCCAATCAGCAGCAGATCAGCGATCCCAACCGCATCTGGCCGGGGCAGGTGTTCAAGCTGCCGCAGGAGACGGACAGCGGCGAGAAAGCCGATTTCGATGCGCTTGGCGACCGCGTGACCGTTCCAACCGGGAACTGAGCCTGCCTGCCGGGCAGGCGTTCCGGCAGCGCTTTCTTTCGGAGGCGCATTGCATAGATGATTTTCATCGTATATCGTCGATGTACGATGAAAGAATCCTCTCAATGTGACGCCGATTATCGGAAGCTGGGTGACGCCGAACTGGCCGCCCGGCTCGGTGCGCTTTCGCATCCGGCGCGGATCGAGATTCTCCGCTGTCTGGCGAGGGCCAGTTCCTGCTGCTGCGGTGAGGTGGTGGGCCGTCTCGACCTCGCGCAATCGACCGTCTCCCAGCACCTCAAGGTTCTGGTGGCCGCCGGTCTGGTACGCTTCGAGGCCGATGGTCAGCGCTCGCGCTATGCCATCGACCGCCCGGCATTGCAGGCGGTCGCTGAAATGCTGGCCTGCTTCGCATCCTCCTGCTGTTCCGATGATTGTTAGCTGCCGAAAAAAGCTCCGGCGCGCGACAACTCTATTTCATGTAAGGCATTCAATTCGTGAGTGAAAAAACAGTTTCCGCCGATTCCGGCTCAACCCTGAAAACGCTGGTCAATCTGTGGCCTTACATGTGGCCGTCGGACCGCGCCGACCTCAAGGCCCGGGTGATATGGGCGACCGTGCTGCTGGTCGCGGCGAAGCTGACGCTGATTGCGGTTCCCTACTTCTTCAAATGGGCGACCGACGCGCTTGCCGGCGATGCCAGCGCCCCGCCGCTGCTGCCGGCCGTGCTGGCAGGGCCGGTGATGCTGGTTGTTGCCTACAATGTCATCCGCATCATTCAGGTCGCTTTCAACCAGTTGCGCGATGCGCTGTTCGCACGGGTCGGCCAGCATGCGGTGCGCCAGCTTGCTTATCGCACCTTCGTCCACATGCACCGCCTGTCACTGCGTTTCCATCTGGAACGGCGCACGGGCGGCCTTTCGCGCATCATCGAGCGCGGCACCAAGGGCATCGAAACCATCGTGCGCTTCACGGTGCTGAACAGCGTGCCGACCGTGCTGGAATTCGCGCTGACCGCCATCATCTTCGCCGTCGCCTATGGCTGGAAATATGTGGCTGTGGTGGCGCTGACGGTGCTGCTCTACACCTGGTTCACGGTCAAGGCGAGCGACTGGCGCATCGATATCCGCCGCGACATGAACGACAGCGACACCGACGCCAACACCAAGGCGATCGATTCCCTGCTCAACTTCGAGACGGTGAAGTATTTCGGCAACGAGGCCATGGAAGCCGAGCGGTTCGACCGCTCTATGGCCCGCTATGAAGTCGCCGCCACCCGCATCTGGACATCGCTCGGCTGGCTGAACTTCGGTCAGGGCGTGATCTTCGGCATCGGCATGGCGGTGATCATGGCCATGTCGGCAATGGAGGTGCAGGCCGGCACTCACACCGTCGGCGACTTCGTGTTCGTCAACGCCATGCTGATGCAGCTTTCCGTGCCGCTCAACTTCATCGGCTTCATCTATCGCGAGATCCGGCAGGGGCTCACCGACATCGAGCAGATGTTCGATCTTCTCGATGTCGAGGAGGAAGTCATCGACAGCCCGGCTGCCGTTCCCCTCGCAGTGGCGGCGGGCAAGGTCGAGTTCCGCGACGTGCAGTTCGCCTATGAGCCGAACCGCCAGATACTCAAAGGCATCAGCTTCGAGGTTCCGGCCGGAAAGACGGTGGCCATCGTAGGCCCGTCGGGGGCGGGCAAGTCGACGATTTCGCGGCTTCTCTTCCGCTTCTACGATGTGCAGTCCGGCTCCATCCTCATCGACGGACAGGACGTGCGCGAGGTTACGCAGGAAAGCCTGCGCGCCGCGATCGGCATGGTGCCGCAGGACACGGTGCTGTTCAACGATACCATCGCCTACAACATCCGCTATGGCCGCATCGGCGCTTCCGAGGAGGAGGTGCGCCGGGCTGCCGAGCTGGCCCAGATCGGCGGTTTCATCGAAGCTCTGCCCGAAGGCTACGACACCATGGTGGGCGAGCGGGGACTGAAACTTTCCGGCGGCGAGAAGCAGCGCGTGGCCATCGCCCGCACCATTCTCAAGGCGCCGCCGATCCTCATCCTCGACGAGGCGACCTCGGCGCTCGACAGCCACACCGAGCAGGAGATCCAGTCTGCGCTCGATCTGGTCAGCCGCGGCCGCACCACCATCGTCATCGCCCACCGCCTGTCCACAGTCATCACGGCCGACGAAATCATCGTCCTCAAGGCCGGTCGCATCGAGGAACGCGGCACGCATGCGGCTCTGCTTCGCAAGGGCGGCCTTTATGCCTCGATGTGGGATCGCCAGCGCGAAGCCACCGAGGCCGAGGAGCGTCTGCGCATTGCCCGCGAGACTGACGAGATGGGCGTCATCGTCAGGCAGCGCACGCCGGAGGTGATCTGAAAGTGCAGGGGAAGGGTTCTGTGCTGACATATTGTTTCATTGCGACACGGAGGCGTTTCGGCTAGAGAGGCCGCATTGAAACGGAGCCGGTGTAGCAACGATGCAACTCCTCGACACGATAAAGAAGACATTCGTGCCGATCCATCGCGAGGGCTATCCCTTCATAGCCGTCTTCGCCGTGGTGACACTGGCGATGGGCTATTTTTCCGGGTTCCTGCTGTGGGTCGGAGCTATACTCACGGCATGGTGTATCTATTTCTTCCGTGACCCTGAACGCGTCACGCCGGTTGATGATAGTCTGGTGATCAGTCCCGCCGATGGCGTCGTCACAGCGGTCGGCCCTGCGGTGCCGCCGCAGGAGCTTGGTCTGGGCGGCGCTGAAATGACCCGCATCTCGGTGTTCATGGACGTGTTTTCCTGTCATGTGAACCGCGCGCCGGTGCGCGGCCGCATTACCCGTATCGAGCATCGTCCGGGCCGCTTCATGAATGCCGAGCTGGACAAGGCGAGCAGCGAGAACGAGCGCAACGGCCTCGTCATCGAAAGCCCGAACGGCACGGTGGCGGCGGTGCAGATCGCCGGTCTGGTGGCGCGCCGCATCCTGTGCTGGGCCGAGACCGGTTCCGACACCTTGGCCGGCGAACGCTTCGGCCTGATCCGCTTCGGTTCGCGCGTCGATGTGTATCTGCCCGAAGGGGCGGTGCCGCGTGTCGCTATCGGCCAGACGGCTGTCGGCGGCGAGACGGTGCTTGCCGAGTTCGGCGGCAAGGAGACCGCGCCCGTGGTACGCGCGTCGTAGACCGGTCCGATGACCCCACCCTACAGGAAATTCGAGCCACACGGATCCGGGGGACCCCGCATCCGCGAAATCCCCTTGCGGATGGTGTTCCCGAACCTGCTCACGGTTCTCGCCATCTGCGCCGGCCTGTCCGGCATCCGCTTCGCCTTTGAAGGACGGTTCGAGACGGCGGTGGTCATGGTGCTGATCGCCGCCTTCCTCGACGGGCTGGACGGGCGGGTGGCGCGCCTTCTCAAGGCGACTTCCAAATTCGGCGCACAGATGGATTCCATCGCCGACATCGTCAATTTCGGTGTGGCCCCGGCCTTGGTGCTCTACGCTTTCCTGCTCGACCGCGCGGGGTCGCCGGGCTGGATCGCGGCGCTGCTCTTCACAATTGCCTGCGGCATGCGCCTTGCCCGCTTCAACGTGCTGGAGGAAGCGCAGGACAGGCCGTCATGGCAGGCTGAGTATTTCGTCGGGGTTCCTGCTCCTGCGGGGGCTGCGGTGGTGATGCTGCCGCTGTACCTCTCCTTCATCGGCTTCGAGCCGACCCGCTATGGGGCATTCCTCGCCACTGGCTTCACCGTCATCGTGGCCTTCCTGCTGGTCAGCCGCCTGCCGGTCTATTCGGGCAAGAGCCTCAAAGTGCCGGGCGACCGCATGCTGCTGGTCATCCTGGCCATCGTGCTCGTGTTCCTGCTGCTGGTCAGCTATCCATGGTACACGCTCACCGCTTCGGTCATCGGCTATCTCGTTTTCCTGCCGCTCAGCGTTCTGGCGTATTCCCGCCGCGCCAAGCGGGAGGGAGAGACGGAACTGCCGCCGGATGTGGATGCCCGCATAAGCGAGTGACCGAAACTCACGAAGCGCTCACAGGCGGAACCGGCCGCGCGGGCTTCATTTTTCCTAATCAGATGTTTTTGAAATGCAGCTGCAGCGGCGTGAGCCTTGCCAGCGTGGCCAGAGCGTTTCCAGGAAATGTGGAAACATTCTTCCGGTTCGGAAACGCGACAAACCAAAGACTTGGAGCCTTTCAGTGATTCCGTAAAACAACTGAACGGCTCCAGAAAACCTACGCCGCGTTTCCGGCTGCCAGATGCCGGATGGCAAGTTCGCGGGTGGCGCGATAATCCGTCTTGCCGGAACCCAGAACCGGAATCTCTTCTACTTTGACGATGTCTCCCGGCACCGCCAGTTCGGCCAGCCCCGCCTGCTTGCCGAGCTTGCGCAGGCTTTCCGGATCGGCCGCCGCCGCGGTGGTGACGAGCACGATACGCTCTCCGCGTTTGGCATGTGGCACGGACACCACCGCGTGGCTCTCTTCCGGCCACAGCGACTGCACCAGCATCTCGATCGCCCCCAGCGGCACCATCTCGCCGGCGATCTTGGCAAAGCGCGCTGCCCGCCCCGTGATGGTGATGAAGCCTTCGCGATCGACCTTCACGATGTCACCGGTGTCCTGCCACCCTGATGGCAGGGGCTGGATTTCACCCGGACGATCCGCCGACATGTATCCCATCATGACGTTGGGGCCGGAAAGAAACATTCTCCCGCCTTCGGCGATACCTTCCACGGGCTCGATACGCATCTTCATGCCGGGCAAAAGCCGCCCGACCGTGCCGTCGCGGTTATGGATAGCGGTGTTGACTGCGGCGACGGGCGCGGCTTCGGTAAGCCCGTACCCCTCTATGATCGCGGTGTCGAAGCGCTCGCGCCAGACGCGGCGGGTCTCCGGCTTCACCGCTTCCGCTCCCGCCACGACAAAGCGCAGGCTCGAGAAGTCGCCCTCGGAGGCGGTGCGCGCGTAGTGGGCGAGGAAGGTGTCGGTGCCGAACATGACGGTCGGCTTCAGCCGCCGGGCAACCTGCGGGATCAGCTTGTAATGCAGTGGCGAGGGATAGAGGAACAGTCGCATGCCGGCCACCAGAGGCAGGATGGTTCCCGCCGTCAGGCCGAAGGAATGGAACATCGGCAGGACGTTCAGCGCCACGTCCTCGGTGGTGATGGTAATGCGGGCTTCCGCCTGCATGGCGTTGGTGATCAGGTTGCGGCTGGACAGGACCGCCGCTTTCGGCAGCCCTTCGGTGCCGGACGTGAACAGGATGACCGCAGGCTTTCGTGCATCCTGCCTGCCAAGCGGATAACGCCAGAGCAGCGCAGCCGCCAGCTTGTCCATGGCGGTGATGCCGGCTTGCAGGTCTTCCAGCCACACCAGCTTCGCGCCCGCCTCTTCCACGGCATGGACGATGTCGCCGAGTGCCGCCTTTTCAACGAAGGTTCGCGACGACACCACAGTGCGGATGACGGCCATGCCCACGGCGGCGGAGACATTGGCGGGGCCGGAGGTGTAGTTGATGAGCGCCGCCGTCCGCCCTGCACTGGAAAGGCCGAGCAGGGTGAGCACCGCGCCAGTCGTGTTGGGCAGCATGATGCCGACAGCTTCGCCCGGTTCGACAAGGGCTGAGAAGCGCTTGCCCAGAATATGCGCGCCGCCAAGCAGCGCGCGATAGCTCAGGCTGCTGCCGGTGGCGTCTTCCACGGCGATGCGGCCGGGCCCGAAGCGCTCGGCGGCGTCGCGCACCGCCTGAAACACGGTAAGAGCCGGATCGGTGGCGGCAAGCCGGGCCTCTGCCATTCTGTCGAACAGGGCATGTGCGTTTCTGGTGGCGGGGCTGCCGTTGCGGGCGACCAGTTCTTCCGCGGTCATCGGTTCGAGCACCGACATCGAAAGGGGGGGAAACCAGCGCCGGGGCGATGGGGATCTGCCATCGATCTGGAAGGGCAGGAGATTGGCGTTGCCGATGAAGATCGGCACGATGCGCGCGTCCGCCTGCATGGCGATGCGGATCACGGCCCGATAAAGCCGGAAGGAGCGGGTATCCGGCTCGACCGCCGCCGGAATGTAGACAGCCAGCCGCCCCTTGCCCCTGAGCACCCTTACCAGCCGGCGCGACACGAAAACATGCTCGGCATTGAAGGCGATTGTGCGGGCGAGCTCCCGCCATGGTTCGAGCCACAGCGATCTGGCCGAATAGGGATCGAGAATGTGCAGCGTGTTTTCAGGCAGCAGCGACAGCATCAGCGCCGGGTCGAGGCGCGACTGGTGGGTAACCACATAGATGACGGGCGCTGTCGCCTCCGTGGCGATACCGATCCGCGAATCGGAGATGCGGTAGATGAGCTTCAGCGGTGCATAGAGGATGGCCTGCGAAAGGCTGAGTCCCAGCCGGAACTTCTCGACTATGGCAGTCAGGCCCCAGATCAGGGCAATGGCAGCCAGCAACGCGAGGATCAGGACCATATGCGGTGGTGCTCCGGCCTTTGTTCTTAGATCGCCCTGCGTCCATTCGGACGCACAAAGGACGATCTGAATTACAGATCGAGCATCGGAACAACCGAAAACCGGAGTCCACTTTTCGGACCGATGCTCCGGAAGAATGTCCGAGCCCGATTAAGCCCGGAAAGTAACCGAACCCCGGTTCACGTCAACATGCCTGTCTGGTCCTGCGATGAGGGCAGCAACAGGGGAACACGCAAACCGCGATGCCCGGATGTACGCCGGATCGCAACGGAAGCGGATTATTCCGGCATGCGGTAGGAAACCCAGCGGTCGTGTCGTGCCTGATAGATTTCGCCGGTGCGGGTCAGTTCGGGGCTGGCAAGCCCCACGATGCGCTGGGCGATCTCTGACGGATGCGGCAGCGTGTTGGGGTCTTCGCCGGGAACGGCAAGGGCGCGCATGGCGGTGCGGGTGGCGCCGGGATCGACCGCGTTGACGCGCAGCGGATAGTTGCGCGTCTCATCCGCCCATGAACGGACCATGGCTTCGACGGCCGCCTTCGACGCTGCGTAAGGTCCCCAGAAAGCCCGCGCGGAATGGGCGGCCCCTGAGGACAGCACGATGGCGCGGCCTGCATCGGACTGGCGCAGCAGCGGGTCGACGGAGCGGATCAGGCGCCATGTGGATGTGACGTTGACGGCCATCACCTTGTCGAACACCTTTGCCTCGACATGGCCGAGCGGGGCGATGACGCCCAGCACGCCGGCGTTGGCCACCATGATGTCGAGCTTGCCCCAGCGCTCATGAAGAGCGCCGCCGAGGCGGTCGATGCCCTCCATGTCGGTGAGGTCGAGCGGCACCAGCGTGGCTTCGCCTTTGCCTGTGCGGGCGTTTTCGGCCTTGATCTCGTCGTCCAGTTCCTCAAGCCCGCCCACCGTGCGGGCCACGGCAACGACATGTGCGCCGCGCTTTGCCAGTTCGCGCGAAAGAAAATAGCCGATGCCGCGCGAAGCGCCCGTCACAAGAGCCAGACGGCCCGTCAGGTCGATGCTCATGCCTGTCCTCTGAATGCGTGTAAGGAAATCAGCCGTTACTGGCCAGCAGCGAAAGCGTGTGCACATTGCTTTCGCCATCCTGATCGACGAGGCGGGTGGGATACTCGCCCGTGAAATAATGATCGGTGAAGGCGGGAGCCTCCGGATCGCGTGGCTTGCCCCCTACGGCCCTGTAAAGCCCGTCAATGGACAGGAAAGCCAGCGAATCCGCGCCGATATAACGGCACATGGAGGCAAGGTCCTTGTGCTGATTGGCGAGCAGCTTTTCGGCATTCGGGGTGTCGATGCCGTAGAAGTCCGGATGGTAGATCATCGGGCTCGCCACGCGGATATGGACCTCTCTGGCGCCCGCGTCGCGGATCATCTGCACGATCTTGACCGATGTCGTGCCGCGCACGATGGAATCATCGACCAGCACCACGCGCTTGCCTTCGATCATGGCGCGGTTGGCGGAATGCTTCAGCTTGACGCCAAGCGCCCTGATCTGCTGCGTCGGTTCGATGAAGGTGCGGCCGACATAGTGGTTGCGGATGATGCCGTATTCGAACGGGATGCCGCTGGCCTGCGCGAAGCCCAGCGCGGCCGGCGTGCCGCCATCGGGCACAGGCACAACCACGTCGGCTTCGACAGGCGCTTCCTCTGCCAGGTTCGTGCCCATGTTCTTGCGTGCCACATAGACGCTGCGGCCGCCAACCACGGAATCCGGCCGGGCGAAATAGACATATTCGAACAGGCACAGCCGTTCCGGCTGCGGATTTTCCGGCTTGATGCACTCGGTGGTGATCGATCCGTCCTTCTGGATTTCGCAGATGACGATTTCGCCGTTTTCCACGTCGCGGATATATTTCGCGCCAATGATGTCGAGAGCACAGGTTTCCGAACAGAAGATCGGTTTTCCGTCCAGTTCGCCCATCACCAGCGGACGGATGCCGACCGCATCGCGCGCGGCGATCAGCTTGGTGCGGGTCAGGGCGACCATGGCATAGCCGCCCTCGGCCTGCCGGATGGCATCGACGAAACGCGCGCTGGAGGAGGTGTGACGCGAGCGGGCGATCATGTGAAGCACGACCTCGGTGTCGGAGGTCGCCTGAAAGATCGCGCCGGAAGCGATCAGCTGCTTGCGCAGGGTAATGCCGTTGGTGAAGTTGCCATTGTGGGCAATGGCGATGCCGCCGACTTCCAGCTCCGCGAACAGCGGCTGCACGTTGCGCAGAATGGTTTCGCCTGTGGTGGAATAGCGCACATGGCCGATGGCGCGGTCGCCGGGCAGGCGGTGCAGGGTGGCGGCATCGGTGAAATGATCGCCGACAAGGCCCATATGGCGTTCGGAATGGAAACGCCGGTTGTGGTAGGAGACGATACCTGCCGCTTCCTGCCCGCGGTGCTGGAGAGCATGCAGGCCAAGCGCGGTCAGCGCGGCGGCGTCCTCGTGGCCAAGAATGCCGAACACGCCGCATTCTTCGTGCAAATGATCATCGTCTTCGGCGACGAAAGCGCCAAGTCCATCTGCCATAAGCTCAAGCTCCGCTAAAGCCGGTATATAGAACCTGGGCCGCTCCGGGGCAATGTGGAAGTTTGCCCCGCCTCCCGGCCGCTTTTCTCAATCAGTTGGCGTCTTCAGCAGGCGGCGCACCGGCGCCGTCGTCCTCGCCTGCGCCGGAGGCGGCAGGTGCTTCCGGGGAGGGCGCTGTTGCCGCGCCCGGTTCGGCCGCCTGTCCGTCACGGTGAAGACGCTTCAGTATAGCATTTTCCGGGTCTTCTGGCAGCAGGCTTTCGAGCTTGGCGCCAACAGATTCCAGCAAAGGCCGCGACTTGGCTTCGGCAATCCATGCCGGCGTGCGCTCGCCCGCAAGCCAGTTGAAGAACAGAAGGCCGACCGCGACCACCAGAATGCCGCGCGCCGCGCCGTACAGGAAGCCCAGCGTGCGGTCGAGCGCGCCGATGCGCGAATCGATGATGAAATCCGCGATCTTCATGGTGATGAGGGTGACGAGGATCAGCGCGACCAGGAACACGATGGCCGCCGCTGCCGCCATGGCAAACTTTTCGTTGTCGATATAGGGCTGCACATAGGGCAGAACAGGCTTGTAGAAGAAGAAGGCCGCCGCCGCCGCAGCAGCCCACGAGGCTATCGAAAGCACCTCGCGGGAAAAGCCGCGCACCATGGCAAGCATGGCGGAAACCAGAGTGAAGCCGACGAGAATTCCGTCAAGCAGCGTAATCGGCATGGTTCTCGCCCCACTTCATGGACCGTATCATTCATCGTCCGCAGCACGGCTGCGGCGTGAGCCGGCTATGCGTGCCACGAGGTCGGCAAGCTCGCCGGGCCGGAACGAACCGTCTCCCATGCCGCCGGAAACCTCCTCGCTGCCTCTGGATCTCGCCAGCGGCAGAACGGCATTTGCGAACCCCAGCTTTTCGGCTTCCTTGAGGCGCTGCTGCGCATGCGCAACCGGCCTTATGGCTCCCGAAAGGCTGATTTCGCCGAAATAGACGCAATCGGGCGGCAGGGCAAGACCGGTGAGGGAGGAAACCAGAGCGGCCGCCACGGCGAGGTCCGCCGCCGGCTCCGAGATGCGGTAGCCGCCCGCGACATTGAGGTAGACATCGTGCTGCGAGAACCGTACGCCGCAATGCGCTTCCAGAACGGCCAGCACCATCGACAGGCGCGCATTGTCCCAGCCGATCACGGCGCGGCGCGGCGTTCCCAGCGGCGAGGGGGCGACCAGCGCCTGGATCTCGACCAGAACCGGCCGCGTTCCTTCCATGCCGGCAAACACGGCAGCACCCGGCGCCTTGGCATGGCGCTCGCCAAGAAACAGTTCGGAGGGATTCGCCACTTCGCGCAGGCCCTTGTCGGACATCTCGAACACGCCGATCTCGTCGGTCGGCCCGAAACGGTTCTTCACCGTGCGCAGGATGCGGTAGTGATGGCCGCCTTCGCCTTCGAAATAGAGCACCCCGTCCACCATGTGCTCGACCACGCGCGGGCCGGCGATCTGCCCTTCCTTGGTGACGTGGCCGACCATGACGATGGCCGCCCCCGTCGACTTGGCGTAGCGGATCAGCGCCTGCGCCGAAGCGCGCACCTGCGTGACCGTGCCGGGGGCGGAATCGGCAAGGTCGGTCCACAGCGTCTGGATCGAATCGAGGATCACCAGATCCGGTCTCCGGCCGTCGGCGATGGTGGCCAGAATGTCCTCGACATTGGTCTCGGCGGCAAGCTCCACGGGAGCTTTGGCGACGCCAAGCCTTTGCGCGCGCAGCCGGATCTGGGCGACGGCTTCTTCGCCCGATACATAGACGATGCGGTGTCCCTGGCTGGCGAGTGCTGCCGCGGCCTGGGTCAGCAACGTCGATTTCCCGATGCCGGGGTCGCCGCCCACCAGCAGGGCCGAACCGCGCACGAAGCCCCCGCCGGTGGCGCGATCAAGCTCGCCGATGCCGGAAACGATTCGCGGTGCGTCCTCGATGTCGCCGTCGAGCGAGGTGAGGGTGACGGCGCGCCCCTTGCGCGTGCTGCGCAGGGATGCAGGTCCCGCGCCGATGCCGCCCGCCGTACCTTCCTCGATCAGCGTGTTCCATTCGCCGCAGGAATCGCATTTGCCGGCCCAGCGCTGGTGCACCGCGCCGCAATTCTGGCAGATGAATTGGGTGCGTGGCGCCTTAGCCATGCGGAGCACTCCCTTTCAGGAGGCCGCAACCCGTGGCCGCCGGATGGAGAACGTGCAGCAAAATCCTACTCGAACCTCTCCGGCAGGTGGCTTTCTTCCGCCAGATCGAAGAAGCGGGTGAACTGACCTTCGAATCCCAGCGAAACCGTGCCCGTCGGCCCGTGACGCTGCTTGGCGATGATCACCTCCGCCTTGCCGCGCACCTCGTTCATGGCGCCTTCCCACTTGATGTATTCCTCGGTGCCGAGCTTAGGTTCCTGGTTTTTCAGGTAATATTCTTCACGGTACACGAACATCACAACGTCCGCGTCCTGCTCGATCGAGCCCGATTCGCGCAGGTCCGAAAGCTGCGGGCGCTTGTCGTCGCGGTTTTCGACCTGACGCGAGAGCTGTGAGAGCGCGATGATGGGAACGTTGAGTTCCTTGGCCAGCGCCTTCAGGCCGGTGGTGATTTCCGTCACTTCCTGCACACGGTTCTGGCTGGCCTTGGCGGAAGAACCCTGCATCAGCTGAATATAGTCGATGATGATGACATCGAGGCCGCGCTGGCGCTTGAGCCGGCGTGCGCGTGCGGCAAGCTGAGCGATGGAAATGCCGCCGGTGGAATCGATGAACAGCGGAATGCGCTGCAGCGTCTGGGTGCAGTTGACCAGCTTGTCGAAATCGGCCTCGGTCAGATCACCGCGGCGGATCTTGGAGGAGGGCACTTCCGCCTGCTCGGAAATGATACGCGTCGCGAGCTGCTCGGCCGACATTTCGAGGGAGAAGAAGCCGATCACGCCACCGTTCTTGGCTTTGAACGAGCCATCCGCCTGCTGCTCCGGCTGATAGGCATCGGCGATATTGAAGGCGATGTTGGTGACAAGCGAGGTCTTGCCCATACCCGGGCGGCCGGCGAGCACGATCAGGTCGGACTGCTGAAGGCCGCCCATGCGCTTGTCGAGGTCGCGCAGTCCTGTCGCGACACCGGAGAGCCCGCCATCTCGCATATAGGCGGCGCTGGCCATGTCGATGGCCGTCTTCAGGGCGGTTGAGAAATCCTCGAAGCCACCATCGTAACGGCCGGTTTCGGCCAGTTCGAACAGGCGTCGTTCCGCCTCCTCGATCTGGGAGGACGGCGACATGTCCACCGGCGCGTCATAAGCGACGTTGACCATGTCCTCGCCGACGGTGATCAGTGCGCGGCGCGTGGCCAGATCATAGATGGCGCGGCCATAATCTGCTGCGTTGATGACGGTCACCGCTTCCGCAGCCAGCCGGGCGAGGTACTGAACCACCGTCATGTCGCCCACCTTCTCGTCGGCGGGCAGGAAGGTCTTCATCGTCACCGGGTTGGCCATCTTGCCCATCCGGATGAGTTCGGATGCGACCTCGAAGATCTTGCGGTGCAGGGGTTCGTAGAAGTGGTTCGCTTTCAGGAAATCCGAAACGCGATAAAATGCGTCGTTGTTGACCAGCATGGCGCCAAGCAAAGCCTGCTCGGCCTCAATGTTATTGGGTGCCTCGCGATAGAGCGGCGTGTCCGCCGCAGCCAGTTTGCGTGCTGCCTCTGCCATGATTCCCTCGGGTTGCCGATGCCTGTGGTTAGCAGACGAAGGATCGCCTGAGTCCATCTCTTCCCGACAATCTGTCCGCTACGCCCGTGATCCACAGCCTGCACGCGCCATCCACAGGGGAGGCCGGCGAAAGGCGGATTTCCGGCAGAATCAGGTTGACTCAGGTAAGAGGCCTAAATTTTAACAGCCGTCGCCGAACGTATCAAGAACATGCCGCTCAGTCGGTAAGGGCATCGCCCCAGTCGGCGCGCTTCGCTCTTTTGAAAGTATCGCCTTTGCGTTTGGTGAACAGCCTTGTCGCGGCGCTGCCGTCCGGGCAGCACAGCTTCAGCTCGACCTTTCCGGAGCCTGCCCTCTGCGGCGCAAGAACGCGCATCGACTGTGATTCGTCATCGGGTCTGTGACGGGAAACGGCAATATAGGCGAATTTCTCGTCTTCCCACGGAACCTCCGCATCCTTGGCAAGGCGGTGAATGCGCGAACGCGCGACGCGGCGTGAAAAATGGCACCAGTCGGGCGAGGTGAGCGGGCACGGAGCGGCATGGACGCAGGGGGCCAGAACATGTGCGCCGGCCTCGATCAGCTGCGCGCGGCAGGCGAGGATGCGCTGCCATCCGGCCGGAGTGCCGGGTTCGACGATCAGCAGCGTATCGGCTGCAAGCCTCCAGAGCTGGTCGACCAGAGACACACGGGCAGCCGGTTCGAGTTCGTCCAGAACATAGGCGCAGGTTACAAGATCGGCGGGTGCAAGATCGCTGAGGTTCCGGGTCGCGTCACCGCTTTTCCACTCGCTTTGAAAGGGCAGGTGGCCGGCGAGATTCTGACCCATGCGCCGCGCGGGATCGCTGGCTTCCACAAGTGTCGCATGGCTCAGATCCGGCCAAGTGTCGGCTGCCGCCCAAAGCGCGGTTCCGGGGCCGGCGCCAACGTCCAGCAGCGAGGCGGGCGACCAGTTGGGACGGGCCGCGGCGATGGCGTCGAAGCTGGCCCACACGGCGGCATAGGTGGCTGGCAAGCGGGTCGCCAGATAGGCTTTCACCGCAAGATCTTCCGACATATGCAGGCGACCGTCACGCAGTTCCGCACGGTAGCGCTCGGAAAGCCGGCGCGCCGCCTGTTTCAACACATCGATTGGCGTGTCTTCGAGAAACGAATCGACGGCAGCTCTGAGTTGTGAAGGCAGCTGCACGCTCAGGCCCCGCGCGGCGCGAACAGGATCAGCGAGGCGCCCGCAAGGCAGATGAGTGCGCCCGCGACATCCCATTTGTCTGGCCGCAGACCTTCCGCGAACCACAGCCAGCCGAGCGAAGCGGCGATGTAGATGCCGCCATAGGCAGCATAGGTGCGCCCTGCCGCTTCGCTTTCCACCTGCGCGAGCAGCCACGCAAACAGGGCAAGCGAGAGGATTCCCGGAACGAGCCAGAGCGCGGATTTGCCAAGTTTCCACCACGCCCAGAAAGCGAAGCAGCCGGCGATCTCGGCAAGGGCGGCGGCGGCGTAGATCACATAGATCATGGAGGAATTCCGATGATGAGTATCAGCCCCTATTCATCGCAATTCCTCCATTTTACAACCCCGCTAAAGGATGACTGCGCAGGGGGCCGGGTTATTTTCCGCCGGAAACGCGGCGTTTTGCCGTTGGCTTTGCTGCCGGCTTCTTTGCTGGTGCATCCGGGCTATGCGCCTTTTCGTGCATTTCCAGCGCCTTTTCGCACTTGGACATGTAATCGCGCGTGATCGGCAGGGCATCGTTCCTGCGGGTGAGCTGGATCTGGAAATTGACCAGATCCTGCCAGCGGAACGAGGCTTCCGAGCCCGAAAGGTAAAATTCCCACATGCGGCAGAAGCGCTCGTCGTAGATTTCCTTCACCTTTTCGCGATTGGCGAGGAAACGCTCGCGCCAGTGCTTGAGTGTCTCAGCATAGTGCAGGCGCAGGATCTCAACATCGGTGATCGCCAGTCCGGACTTTTCGATCGCGGGCATGATCTCGGACAGAGCGGGAATGTAGCCTCCGGGGAAAATGTGCTTGCGGATGAAGGCATTCGTCGTTGTCGGCGGGGCCGTGCGCCCGATCGTGTGCAGCAGCATCACGCCGTCAGGTTTCAGCAGCGTGGCGCATTTATCGAAGAAGGTCTGGTACTGGGTGATGCCGACGTGCTCGAACATGCCGACCGACACGATGCGGTCGAACCGTTCCGAAAGATCGCGGTAGTCGCGGATTTCGAAATGCACATGCCGGTCGAGCCCCTCCGCCTGCGCCCGCTCCGTGGCCACCTGATGCTGCTCATGGGACAGGGTGACGCCAAGCACATCCGTTTCGAAGGCTTTGGCGATATAGAGGCTGAGGCCTCCCCAGCCGCAACCGATGTCGAGCACCGTCTGGCCGGGCTTTATGCGCAGCTTGGCCGCGATGTGCCGCTTCTTGGCGAGCTGTGCCTCTTCGAGAGACATGTCCGGCCGTTCGAAATAGGCGCAGGAATACTGCATGTCGTCGTCGAGGAAGAGTTTGTAGAGCTCGCCTGAAAGATCGTAGTGATGCTCGACATTCTTCCTGGAGCGGCGATGCGTGTTGAATTGCTGCAAGGGCCGGAAGGCGAGACGCGCGGTGTTGAGCAGCTTGCCCCAGTTCGAATCGGTCCACGAGATGCCCATGTTCTGGTAGATCAGATGCAGGAAGCTCAGCACGTCGCCTTCGACGAAGTCGAGTTCCTGCTCCATGAAGGCTTCCGGAATGGCAAGTGACGGATGCAGGGCGATAGCGCGTTCTGCCCGTCTGGTGTGGATGACCACATGGGTCTTGGTGCCCGTTCCGTCGCCGAAGGTCCGGGTTGCGCCGTTGGGTCCGGTCACCGTCAGAGTCCCGGTGTGGACGATCTTGTCGATTATGCGTTGCAGAAGAATATTCATCGCCAGCCTCTTCCTGCGCGAATCCTGCGGCCGGAAACTGGCGCGGGGGATCGCTCTTTGCCAAAGAGTTGGACGGCTTCATCGCTACACTGGAACGATGGAACGGTCCAAGACAGCACTGATATGCAATCTTGCAGAAATGATTCCGGTTTGAAAAGTTCCAATGTGGCACAAAAAAACCCGGGCAGAGCCCGGGTTCTTGGTCCAGATTGAGCTGGAAGGCGAAGCTTACGCTTCTTCCTCGCCCTCTTCGAACTCTTCATTCGGGTCGAAGAAGTTGTCCGGACGGGCGTTTTCGTTGATGTCGTCGCCATAGATGGCTTCGGCGGTCGTCAGGAGCTCGCCGCGGGACTGACGCTCGGCTTCGTCGGTCGAACGCGCGATGTTGAGCGTGATCGTGACCTCGACTTCCGGGTGCAGCGCGATGGCGATGTTGGTCAGGCCGATGGTCTTGATCGGATGGTTGAGCTCGACCTGGTTGCGGGCGACGTTGAAGCCTTCGTCAGCCAGGAAGTCGGCGATGTCGCGGGTCGAAACCGAACCGTAGAGCTGACCGGTTTCACCGGCGGAGCGCACGACGATGAAGGTGGTGCCGTCGAGCTTCTCGGCAACGGCCTCGGCTTCGGTCTTGCGCTCGAGGTTGCGGGCTTCCAGCGTGACGCGCTGGGCTTCGAACTTCTTCTTGTTGGCTTCGTTGGCGCGCAGGGCCTTGCCCTTCGGCAGAAGGAAGTTGCGTGCGAAACCGTCCTTGACCTTGACGGTGTCGCCCATCTGGCCGAGGCGCGCGATGCGTTCGAGGAGGATGACGTCCATGTGCTGTCCTTTCAGACGTGTGATCAGGGCCGGGGAACGGCCGATTGAATCAGGGACAGTCAGGGAAAGCCGGTGGTGCTCGGCACCTTGTTCGCTGTCCTGCCTGTCCAAGGCAGTTAGGGACCGAAACGGACCCAACCCGGGATTTTCATGCGTCTCAAACGTGCCCGTCACGAATGAGAGGAGCGGACGGTGAACCGTCCGCTCCAAACGTTTTTAGCGTACCAGATAAGGCAGCAGGCCGAGGAAGCGGGCGCGCTTGATTGCCTTGGCGAGTTCGCGCTGCTTCTTCTGGCTGACGGCGGTGATACGCGAAGGCACGATCTTGCCGCGCTCGGAAATGTAGCGCTGCAGCAGACGCACGTCCTTGTAGTCGATCTTCGGAGCATTGGCGCCGGAGAACGGGCAGGTCTTGCGGCGGCGATGGAACGGACGCCGGGTCGGGATCTGGTTGATGTCGACCATCGATTACTCTCCTTCGCCTTCGCGGGGACGACGCGGGCCACGGTCGCCACGATCACCGCCACGGTCGCGATCACCACCACGGTCACGGTCGCCAAAGCGGGGACGGTCACCGAAATTGCCGCGCTCGGAGCGCTCTTCGCGCTTCTGCATCATGGCGGAGGCGCCTTCCTCGTGCTGCTCGACCTTGATGGTCATGAAGCGCAGGATGTCTTCCGACAGGCCCATCTGGCGCTCCAGCTCGTTCAGAGCTGCGGGCGGGCAGGTGAGGTCCATCAGCGTGTAATACGCCTTGCGGTTCTTGTTGATGCGGTAGGTGAGGGACTTCAGTCCCCAGTTCTCAACCCGGCCAACCGAGCCGCCGCCTTCGGAGATGATGCCCTTGAAACGTTCAACGAGCTCATCGACCTGCTGCTGCGACAGATCCTGCCGGGCAAGAAACACATGTTCGTAAAGAGCCATAGTCTTGCCTTTCTTCGTTTCTCTCCCGGTTCCCGACGGCTAAGCCTCTGCAACTTCTCTTGACCCGAAAACGGGGAAGAAAGGAGCATGGACGAGACGGTCGAGAGCGGAGACACGGGAGGCAGAAGCGCTTCAGGCTTCCTGTCGATGGCTCTCACGAACCAGCGGCCCTCCGTTCAGCCCCCAATCGGGACCGGCAGATTGAGCGCGTCTATAAAGCAAAACGGCGCGAACACAACCCCGGCCGTTCGTTATCAGGCATGAAATGCCGTCAAATCAGCCTTGTCAGCCTTGCAGAGCCCCGATCCATGGATGTCCGGGATGAACCAGATCGAGGCACTGCTTCAGCCATTCCTTTTCGGAGGCGTCCATCCGGGGCAGGGCTGCCGAAAAGTCCGTTTCATCCTTTGCCCGCATGTGCTTTGCCTTGAACAGCAGCACGATTGACGGCTTCAGGTAAGGCAGGCCGTCCGGGGTGATTGCGAAAACTTCACTGCGCGGGCGGCTGATGCGGGCATCGCGCCGGCAGACCCACATGTCAGCGTCACCCGGTTCCAGCATCATGTCGGTGCGCCAGCAGTGTTCTGCTGTGTCCAGACACCATATCTGGAACACGTCCGGCCCTGGCTCCCGATGCGCAGGCAGAAGCTCGACGGTTCCGCTTGACGCGGTGCATAACTGCAACGGGAACAGCGCCCTGCGAAAAAGCGGCAAGTCGCTGCGGATGATCGTGAACTCTATATCTTCATGGTCCCGGCTCTGCCGGCCATGCCACAGATCCAGCGCCCATCCCCCGGCTATGCACCATGGGGCTTTCACATTTCGGAGTTTTTCCGCAAGTTCATGAGGTTTCCACGCTTGCCATGCGTCGTGGGGAGGCAGATCCGGGGTGGTCACCCGGTACGGATCCTGAACAGCAGCCGGCCGATCGACAGCACCATATAGGCGCCGAAGAACAGGGCGAGCGACCAGCCGAAACCGGGCGGGCCGAACAGATCCATGCCGATACCGATGGCCTGCGGCCCCAACACCATGCCGATGCCGTAGCACAGCACGAAGGCGGCGTTGGCGGATGCCAGTTCATGGCCTGAAAGCTGCGAGCCCAGATGGGCGAGGCCCACCGTGTAGAGCGCGGCGACAACGCCACCCCACAGGAAGAGCAGCCCCGCCATGAGGTGCCAGTTCTGCGCGAACAGCGGCATGAAGGCCGTTCCCACCATGCCGACGCTGGCGCACAGCAAAAGCAGGTAACGACGGTCCGACACCTTGTCGCTGAGCATGCCGATCGGGATCTGCAAAAGCACGTTGCCAAGGCCGATCATGGTCAGGAGCAGTGCCGCATCGGCTTCGGAGTAGCCGATGCGGCTTCCGTAAACCGGGAAAAGGGCAAAGCCGCCTGTTTCGACCGCGCCGAACACCAGAACCGCGGCAGTGGCCGTGGGCACCAGCCAGATGTAGCGCAGGAAACCGGTTTTCGTCTCACCATCACGGTGAATGGGGGGGCTTTCGTTACGCGCTGCAATGATCGGGATGGCGGCGAGTGCGACAAGTGCCACCGTTGTTCCGAACGGCATGAAGCCGGTGCTTCCGAGCTTGGAGAAAATCCACGGACCGGCGGCGAAGCCGAGGGACAGCACCGTGGCGTAGATGCCCAGCACCAGACCCCGTCGGTGCGGCGGGGCGGAAGTGCTGATCCAGAATTCGGAAAGGATGAAAAGCACGGTGAGCGAAAGGTGCAGCAGCGCGCGCAGCGGAAACCACATCCAGAAATAGGGCACGAAATAGAAGCCGGTGAAGGCAAGCGCGCCAGTGGTGATCATGGCGAGCATCGTCCAGGCCACGCCGAATCGGGCGGCAAGCGGTGTGGCCAGCGGCGCCGCTGCAATGGAGGCGATGCCGGCGATCGCCGTGTTAAGCCCGATCATCGAGGCCGAATAGCCTCTCGTTTCCAGAATGACCGACAGAAGCGGCATTCCAAGGCCGATGGCGATGCCGACAACGCTGATTGCCGAGATCGCGGCGATCATTGGAAGCCATTGCACCCGCTCGTCGTCGCGGGTTTCCACCTGTGCGGTCATTGCAGGATCATCCTGCATGCAGGCAGCGGGCTGCATCCGGACAGGAGAGGAAAGCAGTGAAACGGCAACGCAGGCACCCCGGTCAAAGCAGATCGCGCACGAAGCGATTGTTGAGCATTCGGTAGAAAGGCACGGGTCCGCCGGGGCTCAGTCGCGGGTCTCCGGCCAGCCTTTGCTGCACCTCTCCCAGAATCGTGCGGGTGATGGCCGGCACATCCGCCGCGCGCGCTTCGTCGAGCGACAGCCAGACCAGTTCTTCCAGTTCGTTGGTCGGTCCGCCTTGCGGAAGCTCCACGGCCACGTCATCGCGAAAGGCAGCCAGAAAGCGCGTATCGAAACGGCGGACCCTTCCGGGCGGTGTGATGGCGCGCGCCACAAAGCGAAGCCCGGTGAGAGAGGGCATGACACCGTGTTCGGCAAAGCCTTGCCAGTCCGGGCGTGACGTGGAGAACGAACCCTTGTTGCCGATCAGCAGCCCGGCTTCCTCGTAAGTCTCGCGAATCGCCGACAAGGCGATGGCGCGTGCGCGCGTCGGCGTGGTGCGGCTTGCGCGAACTGTCAGCTTGGCTTCTTCCTCGGGATGCAGTCCGTCGGCGACAACGACGCGGCCGTCGCTGGGATCGGTGCGTCCGCCCGGGAAGACGAACTTCCCCGGCATGAAGACGTGGCTGGAGTGGCGCCTGCCCATCAGCACGCGGAATTCTCCGCCCTGCCGGTCGAGAAGAAGAAGGGTGGCCGCGTCACGCGGGCGCAGGAGAGGCGCCTTCGTTTCCATCTCGGCACCTTCCACCTTGTCGACTTCAGCTTTGCTCATGCCCTGCATGCAACGCACCTAGTCGAAAGCCGCCCATTACGAAAGAGCCGTTTTCGCATTTGCCATTGCACCAGTCGACGGACCTGACGGACCGAAGGCCCTAATGTTCCGGATGCGGCTCAAGCTGGTCCGGCTCATCGCCGAAGCCATGCATGTAAAACGCCCATTGCAGCCCGATGACCGCGCCCTTGATCGGCTGCAGGAACAACAGGGCGAGGATCAGGGTGAGCGGCGCCCAGACGGCGAAATGCGCCCACATCGGCCACACATAGCGCATTTCAACCGCCATGAAGCCGGCGATGACGATATGGCCGACCACCACGATATCGAGATAGGCCGGAAGGTCGTCTGCCCGGTGATGGCTGATTTCCTCGCCGCAGACCGAGCATGTGTCGACCGATTTCACATAAGCGCGAAAAAGCTTGCCTTCGCCGCAGGCGGGGCATCGGCCAAGAAAACCCCGCTTCATTGCCTCGCCAACCGGCCGTGTCGGCCGTTGCGGCTTGCTGTCGCCGCCGAAAACCTGCTGTTCGGTGCTGCCTGTCGTCATGTCATCGTCTCCTGCCGCGCGAACCTGATCTGTTTTTCAGGGCGCGGATACGGCCTTTCGCCTTGTGATACGACCGGGTGGAGCCTGACAGAGGCTTGGGTTCGCTCAACATCTCGAAGCGCATGGCTCCGGCCATTGGCGCTACATCGACGAGACGGACCTCAACATTGTCCGCGAGCTGATAACCTTTGCCGCTTCGTTCTCCAAACAGCGATCGTGCCGTTTCGTCGTATATATAGTAATCCCCTCCCAGGGACGACACCGGGATGAAACCATCTGCGCCAAATTGCGGCAACTGGACAAAAAGTCCCGCTTTCGTGACGCCCGAAATGCGGGCCTGAAAACTCTCGTTGATATGTTCCGCCAGATGCGCCGCAATCAGGCGATCCACGGTTTCGCGCTCCGCCGCCATGGCCCGCCGCTCTGCGGTGGAGATGAGGGCCGCGATCTCGGCAAGCTGCGACTCCTCGTCACGGGTGAGCCCGCCCTGTCCAAGCCCAAGCGAGCCGATCAGCGCACGATGCACGATCAGATCGGCATAGCGGCGGATCGGAGAGGTGAAATGCGCGTATCGTTTCAGGTTGAGGCCGAAATGGCCGATATTGTCCTGCGTGTATATGGCCTGGCTTTGCGTGCGCAGCACGACTTCGTTGACCAGCGCGTCGTTGTCGGTCCCGCGCACCTGCTCCAGAAGCCCGTTGAACTGGGAGGGGCGCATCTGCGCACCGCGCGCCAGTGACAGTCCGATGCTTTGCAGGAATTCGCGCAGCGCCTCCTGCTTGGCGAGCGAGGGCCCGTCATGGGTGCGGTAGATCAGCGGCTGCTTTTTGCCCTCAAGCGTTTCCGCCGCGGACACATTGGCCTGGATCATGAACTCCTCGATCAGCTTGTGAGCGTCGAGGCGCTCCGGCACGATCACGCGGTCGACGGTGCCGTCTTCCTTGAGGATGATCTTGCGCTCCGGCAGGTCGAGTTCGAGCGGCTGGCGATGTTCGCGGCCGCGTTTCAGCACCGCATAGGCTTCCCAGAGCGGTTTCAGCACCGTGTCGAGCAGCGGCCCGGTCTTGTCATCCGGCGTGCCGTCAATGGCCGCCTGAGCCTGCGGATAGGCGAGCTTCGCCGCCGATTTCATCATCACGCGATGGAAGGAATGGCGCACCTTGCGGCCTTCGGCCGAAAAGGTCATGCGAACCGCCATTGCAGGTCGCTCCTCGCCCTCACGCAGCGAGCACAGGTCGTTGGAGATGCGCTCGGGCAGCATGGGCACGACCCGATCCGGGAAATAGACCGAATTGCCGCGCTTCAGGGCCTCGCGGTCGAGCGCGGAGCCCGGCGTCACATAGGCCGCCACATCGGCGATCGCCACGGTGACGATCACCCCGCCGGGGTTCTTCTCGTCGCTGTCAGGTTCGGCGAAAACCGCATCGTCATGGTCCTTGGCGTCGGCCGGATCGATGGTGACGAGCGGGAGGGTGCGCCAGTCTTCGCGGCCTTCGGTCCGCACCTCCTGCAGCGCCTGCGTTTCAGCCAGCACGTCTGCCGGGAAGATATGGGGAATGTCATGGGCGTGGATGGCGATCATCGAGACCGCCTTCTCGTTCAGCGGCGAGCCCAGAACGGAGATGACCTTCGCCTTGGGCAGGCCATAGCGCGGCGTGCGTGAAGGCTCGACCTCAACCAGATCGCCATTGCTGGCGCCGTTGCGGAATTCCTTGTCGACAATGAGTTCCGGCTGGCGCCGTTCGACCGGCTCGATGCGGAACGTACCGTCGGAAAGCGTGCGGAAGATGCCGAGCACGGCCTGCGCGCGTTTCTCGAATATCTTGATGATCCGCGCGGTATAGGCCGGGCCTTCCTCCTTGCCGGTGGAGAAGGTCTTGGCCAGCACACGGTCGCCGATGCCGGGAGCCGGCCCGCCGCGCGGCGGCTTTATGGCCACCGTGGGAGAATTCCCGTTTTCGTCCTGCTCGGCCGGTCGGGCCAGAAGGCCACCATCTTCATCGCGTGCGAAGATGTCGAGAACGGCGATGGTGGGAAGGTTGCCGGGGCGCGACAGTCGCTTGCGCTTCTTCTCCAGAAGCCCTTCGTCTTCGAGGTCGCGCAGCATATCCTTCAGCCATACGCGGTCGTCGCCACGCAGGGCAAACGCCTTTGCGATCTCGCGCTTGCCGGAACGGTCGGGGTTCTCGGCGACGTAGCGAAGGACTTCGTCACGCGAGGGGCGATACTGGTCCTTTGTCCCGCGCCGCGTGTCACCGGCGCGGGGATCGCCGTGGTTTCTTCCGGAGATCCCTCGCGCCAAGCTTCTATTCCTTCTTCTTTGCTGCGGTTTTTTTCGCCGCCGTAGTCTTCTTTGCCGCCGCAGGCTTCTTCGGTGCCGCCGCCTTGCGGGCCGGTTTCTTCGCCCCACCCCCCTTGGCTTCCTTTTCAGCGATCAGCACAAGCGCTTCTTCCAGCGTGATCGCCTGAGGGTCCTTGCCCTTGGGCAGGGTGGCATTGATCTTGCCGAAGTTCACATAGGGCCCGTAACGGCCGTCGCGAACCGTGATCTTGCCGCCGCCGTCGGGGTGGTCGCCCAGTTCCTTGAGGGCGGCAGCCGCGGCACCGCCGCGTGCGCCACGTCCCTTGGACTGCTTTTCCGCCAGAACCGTGACGGCGCGGTTGAGGCCGATGGTGAACACGTCCTCGATGGAGTCCACATTGGCGTAGGTGCCGTCATGCAGAATGAACGGGCCATAGCGTCCCAGACCCGCCGAGATCATCTTTCCGGTCTCGGGATGGTTGCCGACCTCGCGCGGCAGTGCCAGCAGCGCCAGAGCCTTCTCAAGGTCGATCGACGGAGCCGACCAACCCTTTGGCAGGCTGGAGCGCTTGGCTTCCTTGCCGTCGCCGCGCTGTACATAGGGACCGAAACGGCCGGTGCGCAGGGTGACTTCTTCCTGCGTCTCGGGATCAGTGCCCAAAACCTTGTTGCCGTTCTCCATGCCGCCGGCATCAGCGTCGCCTTCGCCATTTTCACCGAACTGGCGCGTATAGCCGCATTCGGGATAGTTCGAGCAGCCGACGAACGCGCCATATCTGCCGAGCTTCAGCGAGAGGTTGCCGGTTCCGCATTTCGGGCAGATGCGCGGGTCCGATCCGTCCTCGCGCGCCGGGAACAGCAACGGGGCGAGATCGTCGTTGAGCGCGTCGATGACATCCGAAACGCGCAGTTCCTTGATGTCGTCGACCGAGGCCGAAAAATCGTTCCAGAAGTCGCGCAGAACATCCTTCCACTCGAGCTTTCCGTCGGAAATCTCGTCCAGCTTCTCTTCCAGCGAGGCCGTGAAGTCGTATTCGACATATTTGTCGAAGAAGCTTTCAAGGAAGGCAGTGACGATGCGGCCCTTGGAATGCGGGATCAGCCGGCGCTTGTCGATGGTGACATATTCGCGGTCTTCCAGCGTCTTCAGCGTGGCCGCATAGGTGGAAGGGCGGCCGATGCCGAGCTCTTCCAGCTTCTTGATGAGCGCTGCTTCCGAATAGCGCGGCGGCGGCTCGGTCGAGTGCTGCGTGGCGTTGATCGCCTCGCGCGCCAGTTCCTCGCCGGAGCGGATTTCGGGCAGACGGCGATTGTCCTCGTCTTCCGAATCCTCTTCCTTCTGATCGGTGTAGGCCGCGATGAAGCCGTCGAAGCGGATGACGGAACCGACAGCACGAAGACCGGCGGTCTTCGCACCGTTGACCGCCTCGATCTCGACGGTGGTGCGCTCGATCTCGGCCGGATTCATCTGGCTGGCGATGGCGCGCTTCCAGACCAGCTCGTAAAGGCGGGCCTGATCCGCATCCAGATATTGGCGCACGGAGGCCGGTGTGCGGAAGAAGTCGGTCGGGCGGATCGCCTCGTGCGCTTCCTGCGCGTTCTTGGCCTTGGTTGTGTAATAGCGCGGCTTTTCCGGCAGGTACCTGTCGCCGAATTCCTTGCCAATGGCGGCGCGGGCGGCCGAGATCGCCTCGGGGGCCATCTGCACGCCGTCGGTTCTCATATAGGTAATGAGACCGGCCGTTTCGCCGCCTATGTCCATGCCTTCATATAGACGCTGCGCGACCTGCATGGTGCGGTTGGCGGAAAAGCCAAGGCGCGAGGACGCCGCCTGCTGCAGCGTCGACGTGGTGAAGGGTGGGGCAGGGTTGCGCTTTGTCGGCTTGGCTTCCACCGAAACAGCGTTGAAACGCGCGCCTTCCAGCATCGCCTTGATGCTGTCGGCCTGGCTTTTGTTCTTGATGTCGAGCTTCTGCAGCTTCTTGCCTTCATAGGCAGTCAGACGTGCCTCGAAGCTGTCCTTGCGCGGCGTGTCGAGAGTGGCCGCGATATTCCAGTATTCCTCGCGTACGAATCGCTCGATCTCGGCTTCGCGGTCGCAAACGAGCCGCAGCGCCACCGACTGGACGCGGCCGGCCGAACGGGCACCGGGCAGCTTGCGCCACAGCACGGGAGAGAGCGTGAAGCCGACCAGATAGTCGAGTGCGCGGCGTGCCAGATAGGCGTCCACCAGCGGCGTATCGATCTGGCGGGGATTGGCCATGGCATCGAGCACGGACTGCTTGGTGATGGCGTTGAAGACCACCCGGCTGACCGGCTTGTCCTTCAGCACCTTTTTCGCCCGCAGAACATCGAGCACATGCCAGGAAATGGCTTCGCCCTCGCGATCCGGGTCGGTTGCGAGGATCAGGCCATCGGCGTCCTTGACCGCCTTGGCAATGTCGGCGAGGCGCTTGGCGGACGCCCCGTCCACCGTCCAGGACATGGCGAAGTCCTCGTCCGGGCGAACCGATCCGTCCTTGGCGGGAAGGTCGCGGACATGGCCAAAGGAAGCCAGAACCTTATAGTTGCGACCAAGATATTTGTTGATTGTCTTCGCCTTTGCGGGCGACTCGACGACGACGACGTCCATATTTACCGTGTATGCTGGGTCTGCGGCGGGGAATGTTTCCTGTGACCGCGACGGGAAAATCTTCAGGTACCGTCAAATGGCCGTGCTTTCGCGCCGGGTCAAGGGGCAGGGCAAAAACCTGGGCTTTAATGTTATGCAACCTATGCGTGATTGTAAATTTGTATTGCACTTTTTAATATAGGTGACATAAGATTGGAACATCTTGGCAACCCGGACTGGGTACCGGATTACTCATGGGGCCCCCGAACGAGACCGCGTGGTTCATTCGGCGGGGAGGAGTGTGATTTTCGATGGCCAACATGTACAGCAGGCGACGGACCGAAACCCTCGATTATCTGCAATCCATGCTTGGTCAACTTCGCGCCATGGCAGAAGCTGAACGCTGTGACATGCTGACTTATCTTATCGAGATGGCGTATCTGGAGGCGAGCGACATTATACGTGGCGAACGCCCTGCAAATGTGCATCAGGCCAGACGCACGGATGCCCTGTAGGCTGCGTGCATCACGCAGCCGGCCGCGGTGAACGAGTCCCATCGCACAAGCGACCGCAGGAACGGCGTGCGGGCACTGGCGTAGTCGGCCCTGTTCACTCGGTCACTTCACCCGGCGCGATGTCGTGCGCCTCCGGATTTCAGTCTGCCTTCACAATGTGCCAGACGTCGTTCACGCCGTCGCCGGTCGTGTCGCCGGGCTTCTGGTCCCTTGCGAAGGTGTAGACAGGCTTGCCTTCATAGGCCCACATTCGCGACCCGTCGGTGCGTTCCACAATAGTCCAGTCGCCCTGCGGCTGTGCATCCGCGGCTGCCGGAAGCGGCGGCCAACTGGTTGCGCACGCATCGTAGCAGTTCGATACGCCGTTGTTATCCTTGTCGTAGGTGTAAAGCGTCATGCCGTGGGCGTCCGTATATATCTTTGCGCCGCCGGCTTCGGCCTCCTTCCAGGCTTCCGCTGAGAGGGATACAGCCGTTCCGGAAAACAAAATGGCCAGCGTGAATGCGAGTGATCGTGCGAATGCCTGCGTCGTCATGGCAAATCCTCCCTGAGCCAATAGTTTCGCTATGAGATAGAAGTGGATGCGGGATTGGGTCGCACCCATCTTTACCAACGTGGAGGTAAACTGCTTTGTTCCGGCCGGCCTTCCGGTACCTAACCACGAAATGGTGATTGGAGGAGCGGGCAGCCGGCCGCTATAGGGCGGCGAAATCGCGGGAATGCAGGATATGGCACTGGACATCGGATATGTGAGCGCGGTCGGGGCCGGTGCGCTGTCTTTTCTCTCGCCATGTGTCCTGCCGCTCGTGCCACCCTATCTGTGCTACATGGCCGGCGTTTCGGTCGACGATTTCCGCGGCGATCAGGCCGTGGCTGCCAAAGCTGGTGCGCGTGCGCCCTTGCTGGCGGCATCGCTTGCTTTCGTGCTGGGCTTTTCAACCGTCTTCGTCGCCCTTGGGGCCGGCGCTTCGACGATCGGCCGCCTGCTCAGGGTGTGGCAGGAGCCGCTGGCCATGGCCGCCGGCGTGCTGATCATCATCATGGGCCTGAACTTCCTCGGCCTTATCCGCATTCCGCTGTTGTCGCGCGAGGCGCGCTTTCAGAGCCAGGGCAAGCCCGCCAGCGCCATTGCCGCCTATGTAATGGGGCTGGCGTTCGCCTTCGGATGGACACCGTGCATCGGTCCGGTGCTGGGGCCGATCCTCACCCTTGCCGGGGGACGCGACACGGTGGGCGAGGGCGCCTTGCTGCTGGCCGCCTATTCGCTCGGCCTTGGCATCCCCTTCCTCATTGCAGCGATGTTCTCGGGCGCCTTCATGCGCTTTCTAGGGCGCTTCAGGGTGCATCTCGGCAGGGTCGAGAAGGTCATCGGCGCGCTGCTGGTGATCGCGGGCATCTTCTTCCTTACCGGCGGTGTGCAGACGCTGGCGTTCTGGCTGCTGGAAACCTTTCCTGTTCTGGGCAGGCTGGGTTGATATTTGCAGGGGCGATGCTTTAAGTGTCGCGCTCTGTAGCCAATACTTGACCCGAATGCATTGGCATCAGCGCTTCACCAGCGTTCCACAGTCTCGTTTCTGCAATCAGCATGCGGTTGTTCCAGATGAACCAGCGAACCTGCCTCTCGATCATCCTCGCAGCCGGCGAGGGAACGCGCATGAAGAGCACCTTGCCAAAGGTGCTTCACAGAATCGCCGGCCTGCCGCTGGTCGCGCATGTGGCGAAGGCCGCGCAGAGTGCCGGTGCCGGAAATCTGGCGCTGGTTGTCGGGCACGGCGGCGAGAAGGTGCGCTCTGCGGCCGAAAGCTTTGCGCCGGAAGCCGAAATCTTCGAGCAAACCGAACGTCTCGGCACCGCCCATGCGGTGCTGGCCGCCCGCAAGGCGATAGAGCGCGGCCATGACGATGTGCTGGTGATGTTCGGCGATACGCCGCTCATCGATGCCACGGCTCTTGCCACCGCCCGCCAGCGGCTGGCCGATGGAGCCGCCGTCGTCGTTCTTGGCTTCCGCACCGAAAATCCGACCGGTTACGGTCGTCTCATTGAAAGCGAGGGCAAGCTGCTCGCCATCCGTGAAGAAAAGGACGCCAGCGAGGAGGAGCGCCGCATCACCTTCTGCAACAGCGGGCTGATGGCCATTTCCGGCCGCCATGCGCTCGACCTTCTGGATGGTGTCGGCAACGCCAATTCCAAGGGCGAATACTATCTCACCGACATTGTGGAGATCGCCGGAGGCCGGGGGCTTCCTGTGGTTGCCACCGAAGCGAGCTTTGAAAACGCGCTCGGCATCAACAACCGTGCTGAACTGGCGGAAGCAGAAGCCATCTGGCAGAAACATCGTCGCCGCGAAACCATGCTTGCAGGCGTGACCCTGATCGCGCCGGATACGGTTTTCTTCTCGCATGACACGCTGATCGAGGCCGATGCGCTGGTGGAGCCCAATGTCTGGTTCGGGCCGGGTGTCCATGTCGCGTCGGGGGCCACCATCCGCGCCTTCAGCCATCTGGAGGGCGCGAAGGTTGCTTCCGGTGCTGAGGTCGGCCCGTTTGCCCGCCTGCGCCCCGGCACCGATCTGAAGGAAAAAGCCAAGGTCGGCAATTTCTGCGAGGTCAAGAAAGCCGTCGTGGAAAAGGGTGCGAAGGTGAACCACCTTACTTATATAGGCGATGCGCATATCGGCGCGGGCGCCAATATTGGTGCGGGAACCATAACCTGCAACTATGACGGCTATTCGAAATTCTTCACCGAGATTGGCGAAGGCGCCTTCATCGGCTCCAATTCCTCGCTGGTCGCTCCTGTTTCCATCGGCAATGGCGCTTATGTGGCTTCCGGTTCGGTCATCACCGAAAGCGTGCCCGACGATGCGCTGGCCTTTGGCCGGGCCCGCCAGAAGACGCTGCCGGAAAAGGCGCGCGCTCTGCGCGAGCGCCGGGCCGATGCGGCAAAGAAGAAGTGATGAACGCTGCCTGCATCTTGCTACGCGGCGCAATGCAATTTGATTTTCCGTCTGCACCGGTCGTCTCTAGAAGGCAGCCGGCGCCATCAGGATCAGGGACAAGGCATATATGTGCGGCATAGTTGCAATCGTGGGTAAAACGCCGGTGGCTCCGCTGATCGTGGATGCGCTGAAGCGTCTTGAATATCGCGGCTACGATTCGGCAGGTGTTGCCACGATCGAGCGCGGTGCGCTGGCGCGCCGCCGTGCCGAGGGCAAGCTCGTCAATCTGGAAAACCGCCTGAAGAATGAGCCGCTGGACGGAACCATCGGCATCGGCCACACCCGCTGGGCAACGCATGGCGTTCCCAACGAGACCAATGCCCATCCCCATTTTTCCGGCGACGTCGCGGTGGTCCACAACGGCATCATCGAGAATTTCGCTGAACTGCGCGATGAACTTGCCGCAGATGGCTACGAGTTCACCTCGCAGACCGACACGGAAGTGGTGGCGCATCTGGTCGCGCGCGAGCTGAAGCGCGGTGCCGAGCCCGTCGAGGCTGCCCATGCTGCCGTCAAGCGGCTACAGGGTGCCTTTGCACTGGCCATCATGTTCAGGAACGATGAGGATCTGGTGGTCGGCGCCCGCAACGGCCCGCCGCTGGCCGTCGGCCATGGCGATGGTGAGATGTTCCTTGGGTCCGACGCCATCGCACTGGCCCCGTTCACCAATTCCATCACCTATCTGGAGGATGGCGACTGGGCGGTGGTGCGTCATGGCGGCGTGTCCATCTTCGACATCGACGGCCAGCCGGTTGAGCGCCGCCGCCAGCAGTCGATGGGCGCTGCCTATCTGGTGGACAAGGGCAATCACCGCCATTTCATGGAAAAGGAAATCCATGAGCAGCCGGAAGTGATCTCGCACACGCTGGCGCATTATCTCGATTTCGCCAACGGCACCGCCAGGGATCTCGATCTGCCGTTCGACTTCAACGCCATCGACAGGCTTGCCATCTCGGCCTGCGGCACGGCCTATCTTGCCGGTCTCGTCGGTAAATACTGGTTCGAGCGCTATGCGCGGCTGCCGGTGGATATCGATATCGCCTCGGAGTTCCGCTACCGCGAAATGCCGCTGTCGGCGCGCGATGCGGCGCTCTTCATTTCCCAGTCAGGCGAAACCGCCGATACGCTGGCCTCGCTGCGCTACTGCCGCAAGGCCGGCATGAGCATCGGCGCCGTTGTCAACGTGCGGGAATCGACCATCGCACGCGAATCGGACGTGGTGCTGCCGACGCTGGCCGGCCCGGAGATCGGTGTCGCCTCCACCAAGGCCTTCACCTGCCAGCTTTCGGTGCTGGCCTCACTGGCCGTCCGCGCCGCTGCTGATCGCGGCAAGGTCTCGGCCGAGGAGGAAAAGGCGCTGGTGCGCGCGCTTTCGGAAACGCCGCGCTATACCAATCAGGTTCTCCAGAAGGTCGAGCACCAGATCGAGAAGCTGGCGCGCGAACTGTCCCACTACAAGCATGTGCTCTATCTCGGCCGCGACACCAATTTCCCGCTGGCCATGGAAGGAGCGCTGAAGCTCAAGGAAATCTCCTACATCCATGCCGAGGGCTACGCGGCCGGCGAACTGAAGCACGGCCCCATCGCCCTCATCGACGAAAAGATGCCGGTGGTGGTGATCGCGCCGCATGACCGCATCTTCGAAAAGACGGTCTCCAACATGCAGGAGGTCGCCGCGCGGGGCGGCAAGATCATCCTCATCACCGACGCAAAAGGCGCGGCCAACGCCACCGTGGAAACGATGGAGACCATCGTGCTGCCGGATGTGCCGGAGATCATCTCGCCGATCGTGTATGCTGTGCCGATCCAGTTGCTGGCCTATTACACGGCCGTGTTCATGGGCACCGACGTCGACCAGCCGCGCAACCTCGCCAAGTCGGTGACGGTGGAATAGGATTCTGCATCGGCTGGCCGGCAAGTTCGGTGTTCCAAAGCAGCTTTCACTCGCTTAATGTTGCGGCGCAACGAAGCGGGTGAGCATGTCGGACATTATAAGAACATCGGCAATGACACGGCTCAGGAACTATTTCCTGACCGGATTCATCGTCTGCGCCCCGCTGGCGATCACCGCCTATCTGACATGGTCGTTCGTGGGCTGGGTCGATTCATGGGTAAAGCCCTATATTCCGACCCGCTACAGCCCCGACACCTATCTGCCCTTCGCGGTGCCCGGTTTCGGGCTCATCGTGGCGCTGGTGCTCATCACGCTGATCGGCTTTCTTGCCGCCAACATCGTCGGCCGTGCTATCGTCAATTTCGGCGAGCGGCTGCTTGGCCGTATGCCGCTGGTGCGCGGCATCTATCGCTCGCTGAAGCAGATTTTCGAAACGGTGCTGTCCAATCACGGCGACATGTTCAAGCATGTCGGCATGGTCGAATATCCGCGCAAGGACGTGTGGTCGCTGGTGTTCCTGTCCGGTGAGAAGGAAACCGAGATCAACGAGAAGCTCGATGTCGAGGGCGATCCGCTGATCGGGGTTTTCATGCCCTGCACGCCCAACCCGACCACCGGCTTCCTGATGTATGTGCGCAAGTCCGAGATCGTCATGCTGGACATGACCATAGAGGAGGGCGCGCGCCTGATCGTTTCGGCCGGTCTCGTCGCGCCAAAGGTGAAGCGCAAGCGCGGCCCCGAGGCGGAAGCCGTCACAATCGCCAATCCGAAGCTGGAAGAGGTTCAGCCGGCGCGCAGCAAGCGCACCGCCTCGTCCTTGCCGAACACATAAAGCAGAAGCCTGAGAGCTTCGCCGCGCGGGGTCTGCAATTCGGGATCTGTGGCGAGGATCAGCCGAGCATCGTCGCGCGCGGCTTCGAGCAGGTCGGCATGGGTGTCGATCCGCGCGATCCGGAATCCGGGCGTGCCCGACTGGCGGGTGCCGAGCAATTCGCCTTCGCCGCGCAGTTTCAGGTCTTCCTCGGCAATGAGGAAGCCATCCTCGGTCTCGCGCATCACCGAAAGCCGGCGCTTGGCCGTTTCCCCCAGCGGGTCCTTGTAGAGCAGCACGCAGGAAGAAGGCTTCGAGCCGCGCCCCACGCGCCCGCGCAACTGGTGAAGCTGGGCAAGGCCGAAGCGCTCGGCATGCTCGATGACGATGATGGTGGCATCCGGCACGTCGACGCCGACTTCGATCACCGTGGTGGCGATCAGAACCCGCGTTTCGCCATCCTTGAAGGCGCGCATCGCCTCGTCCTTTTCCGCGCCCTTCATGCGGCCGTGGACCAGACCGACACGGTCGCCGAAGACGGGCTGAAGGGAAGCGAAGCGGTCTTCCGCCGACATCAGCTTCACCTCTTCCGATTCCTCGACCAACGGGCAGATCCAGTAGACTTTCTGGCCCTCCGCGACCGCATCGCGGATGCGCCCGACCAGCTCCGAAAGCCGCTCCAGCGGGAGGGTCACGGTGCGGATCGGCTGGCGGCCTGCCGGTTTCTCGGTGAGACGCGAGACGTCCATGTCGCCGAAGGCGGTCAGCACCAGCGTGCGCGGAATGGGCGTCGCCGTCATCACCAGCATGTCGGGCGCATCGCCCTTGGCCGTCATCGCCAGCCGCTGATGCACGCCGAAACGGTGCTGCTCATCGACCACGGCCAGCACGAGGTTGTTGAAGCTCACGCTCTCCTGAAACAGCGCATGGGTGCCGATGACCATGTTGATGCCGCCATCGGCCAGTCCTTCAAGCACCTCCCTGCGCTCGCGGCCCTTTTCGCGGCCGGTCAGCACGGCGACCTTCAGCCCGACGCGTTCTGCCAGCGGCGCGATGGTGGCGAAATGCTGGCGCGCGAGGATTTCCGTCGGCGCCATCAGCGCCGCCTGTCCGCCGGCCTCGACGGCGCGCGCCATGGCCAGCAGCGCGACGACAGTCTTGCCGGAGCCCACGTCGCCCTGAAGCAGGCGCAGCATGCGCTCGGGCTCGGCCAGATCGGCATGGATTTCGGCAAGTGCGGCTTCCTGCGCGCCGGTAAGCGCATAGGGCAGGGCGGCCCGCAATGCCTGCACCAACCGCCCGTCGCCGGTGAGGGGGCGGCCCGAGAGCTTACGGACCCGCGCCCGCACAAGTGCGAGAGAAACTTGCCCGGCCAGAAACTCGTCATAGGCGAGCCTGCGCCAAGCGGCGCTGTCGGGGGCGGCGTCTATGGGCGAGTCCGGGTTGTGGATACGCTCCAGCGCTGCGTCGAAGCCGGGGAAGGACTGGCGGCGCAGGAACGCGGCGTCCTGCCATTCCGGCATTGCCGGCACGCGCTCCAGCGCCTGCCCGATGGCACGGCGCAGCACCTTGCCCGACAGACCGGCGGTGAGTGGATAGACCGGCTCGACCAGCGGCAGGCCGGCAGCATCCTCCGCCAGCGCGATGTGATCGGGATGCACCATGGAGGGGCGGCCGTTGAACCACTCCATGCGCCCGGAAACGATCACCTGCGCGCCTTCCGGCAGCTGCTTTTCCAGATAAGCGGCATGGGCGTGGAAGAAGGTCAGGGTGATGTCACTGGTGTCGTCATGCGCGAACACCCGGTAGGGAACCGAACGGTTGCCGCGTGGCGGCGGCTGGTGTCCGTCGACGGTGAGATCAAGCGTGACGATAGCGCCGGGAGCCGCATTGGCGATGCCCGGCCGGCTGCGCCGGTCAATCACCGAGTTCGGCAACACAAACAGCAGATCGGCGGCGCGTGCTTCACGGTCGCCGGGATCGACCGGCAGCACGCGTTCGATCAGCGCCGCCACCTTGGGGCCGACGCCAGCCAGCGACGTGATGGGCGCAAACAGTGGATCGAGCAGGGAAGGGCGCATGGCCAAGGTCTATCCGCAGTCCGGATTAAGGCAACCCAAAAAAGCGATTAAGATAATGATTTCATTTGAACTATTCCTTGTATGTTTTGTACAGTCTGGTTTCTTCTAAGCAGTCATGCTGTCATGTCAGTACGGCACATCAGCATGTGGGTCGAAACCTTGTTTGTTTGGTATGAGTTTGCGATATGAGCCCCCGGATAGGAATTGTTCGGGGGCTTATCGCAGGTCCCTGTAGGGAGTGAGCTGCCATGACCGGAACGACGAGAACAAGCGAAGGACTGGATACCCGCCGTCGCAAGCTGCTGTTTCGCTCCTGGCATCGCGGCATGCGCGAGATGGATCTGATCCTCGGCAGCTTCGCCGATGAGGAAATCGAACGAATGAGCGAAGACGAACTCGACCAGTTCGAGCGGCTGCTGGAAATCAACGATACCGAGCTGCTGCCATGGATCACCGGCCAGACGCAGATCCCGACCGGTATCGATCTGCCCTTGCTGGAGCGTGTTCTGGAATGGCGCGGCAGGGTTGCGTCCCTGACCGTCTGAACTATCTGAGTTCCGCACGCCGCAACCATTCCCCCGGACAAAGTCGCAAGCCATGAGCCTCATCCCGAAAATCGGCCTGCCAAAAGGCAGCATCGGTTCCTTCGTCATCGATGGCGTGGCCGATGGCTATGAGGCATTTGCGCTGGCGCAGGCCGCCCGTGAAATCGCGCCGGACCGTCCGCTGGTCTTCGTCGCCCGCGACGGCCAGCGTCTGCCGGCCATCGTCGAGGCGCTGGCTTTTGCCGATCCCGGCCTGCCGGTTCTGGAACTGCCGGCATGGGATTGCCTGCCGTATGACCGCGTCTCGCCGGGTTCGGATGCCGCTGCACGACGGCTGGATGCGCTTTCCGCCATGGCCGCGCTCGGCAAGAATCCGCACCGGGCCGTCATCCTCACCACCGCCAACGCCCTGTTGCAGCGCGTGCCGCCGGCCGAACTGACCGAGGCGCAGACCTTCAGCGCGAAGCCCGGAAATCAGGTCGATATGGACAAGCTGGCCAGACGGCTGGAAATGTCCGGCTTCGAGCGCGTCGCAACGGTGCGCGAAGTGGGAGAGTTTGCCGTGCGCGGCGGCATCCTCGACTTGTTCGCGCCGGGTGCGGAAGAGGCGCTGCGTCTTGATTTCTTCGGCGACACGCTGGAATCGATCCGCGCCTTCGATGTCGCCAGCCAGCGCACCACCGGCCAGCGCAACGCGCTGACCCTGCAGGCGATGAGCGAGGTTGCCCTTACACCGGAGACGATCAGCCGCTTCCGCCGCGCCTATATCGAAGCCTTCGGCGCGCCCTCGCGCGATGATGCTCTTTACGCGGCGGTGAGCGAGGGACGCCGTTTCGCCGGCATGGAGCACTGGCTGCCTTTCTTCTACGAGCAGCTCGATACCGTGTTCGACTATCTGCCGGATGCGCCGGTCGTCTTCGACCATCTGGCCCATGAGGCGCTGTCGGAGCGTCACGTCCTGATCCTCGACCACTACGAATCGCGAAAACAGCAATCCGAAGGCGCGCTGAAGGACGCGGTGCCCTACAAGCCGGTGGCGCCGCAACTGCTTTATCTGTCGCCGGACGAGGTGAAGGCGGCAACCGGCACGCGCACGGCCATCGAGTTCACGCCTTTCACCGCACCCGAGGCGGGTGACAGGAAGGTGTTCCATGCCGGTGCGAAGGCCGGCCGCAGCTTTGCCGAGGAACGCGCCGACCCCAACGCCAATGTCTTCACCGAGGCGGTGAAGCATATTGCCGACGAGCGCGCCGCCGGTCGCCGTGTCGTCATTGCAGGCTGGACGGAAGGTTCGCTCGACCGTCTGGGACAGATTCTGGCCGAGCATCACCTGGGCAATCTCAGGCGGGCCGCCACGCTGGCCGAAACCGAAAAGCTCGAAAAAGGGCAGGCGGCACTTGCCGTTCTGCAACTTGAAACCGGCTTCGAGACCGACGGCATGGTCGTCGTGGCCGAGCAGGACATTCTCGGCGACCGGCTGGTGCGCCGCTCGAAGAAACGCAAACGCGCCGCCGATTTCATTTCCGAAGCCGCATCGCTGTCGGCCGGCGACATCGTCGTTCATGCCGATCACGGCATTGGCCGTTTCATCGGCCTGAAGACCATTCAGGCCGTTGGCGCACCGCATGATTGCCTTGAAATTCACTATGCCGGCGATGACCGCCTGTTCCTGCCGGTGGAGAACATCGAGCTTCTCTCGCGCTATGGCTCGGATTCGGCCGAGGCGACGCTGGACAAGCTCGGCGGCGGCGCCTGGCAGGCCCGCAAGGCGCGGCTGAAAAAGCGCCTGCTCGACATGGCGGGCGACCTCATCCGCATCGCGGCCGAGCGCCAGATGCGCGCAGCGCCCACCATGATCCCGGCCGAGGGCATCTATGGCGAGTTTGCCGCGCGCTTCCCTTATGAGGAAACCGACGACCAGCAAAGCGCTATCGATGCGGTAACGGAAGATCTGTCGGCAGGGCGACCCATGGATCGTCTGATCTGCGGCGATGTCGGCTTCGGGAAGACCGAGGTGGCTTTGCGGGCCGCCTTCATTGCCGCCATGGAAGGGTTTCAGGTCGCGGTCGTGGTGCCGACAACCCTTCTGTCGCGCCAGCATTACAAGACCTTCTCGCAGCGCTTCGCCGGCCTTCCGGTCCGGGTTCGGCAGGCCTCGCGGCTGGTCGGCACGAAGGAGCTGGCGGAAACGAAAAAGGGGCTGGAGGACGGCACCGTCGATATCGTCGTCGGCACCCATGCACTGCTGGGCTCTTCGATAAAGTTCCGGAATCTCGGCCTGCTGATCGTCGACGAGGAACAGCATTTCGGCGTCAAGCATAAGGAGCGGCTGAAGGACCTGAAGAGCGACGTGCATGTGCTGACGCTCTCGGCCACCCCGATCCCGCGCACTCTGCAACTGGCGCTGACGGGGGTGCGCGAACTGTCGCTGATCGCCACGCCGCCGGTCGACCGCATGGCGGTGCGCACTTTTATCTCGCCCTTCGATCCGCTGGTCATCCGCGAAACCCTGCTGCGCGAGCGCTATCGCGGCGGCCAGAGTTTCTATGTTGTGCCGCGCATCAGCGACCTTTCCGAGATCGAGGAATTCCTGAAGGCGGAAGTGCCGGAACTCAAGGTGGCCGTGGCGCATGGCCAGATGCCGCCCGGACGACTCGACGACATCATGAACGCCTTCTACGAAGGCCAGTATGATGTGCTGTTGTCCACCACCATCGTGGAATCCGGTCTCGATATTCCGACCGCCAACACCATGATCGTGCACCGCGCCGATATGTTCGGTCTCGCCCAGCTCTATCAGCTTCGCGGCCGGGTCGGCCGCTCCAAGGTGCGCGCCTATGCGCTGTTCACCCTGCCGGCCAAGCGCAAGCTGACCGACACGGCGGATCGCCGCCTCAAGGTGCTGCAATCGCTGGATTCGCTGGGCGCAGGCTTCCAGCTGGCCAGCCATGACCTCGACATTCGCGGTGCCGGCAACCTTCTGGGCGAGGAGCAGTCGGGCCACATCAAGGAGGTCGGCTTCGAGCTTTACCAGCAGATGCTGGAGGAGGCCGTGGCCGAGGTGAAGGATTCGGGTAGCGTCGCGGCAGACACCGGCTGGTCGCCGCAGATTGCGGTCGGCACGGCTGTGATGATCCCCGAAAGCTATGTGCCCGACCTGCAATTGCGTCTGGCGCTTTATCGCCGCCTTGGCGATCTGGAGACGCCGGAAGAAATCGACGCCTTCGGGGCCGAACTCATCGACCGTTTCGGCGCTCTGCCCGACGAGGTGAAGCACCTGCTCAAGATCGTCTTCATCAAGGCGCTGTGCCGCAAGGCCAATGTCGAGAAGCTGGATGCGGGGCCGAAGGGCGTGGTCATCCAGTTCCGCAACAAGCAGTTCTCCAATCCGGCCGGACTGGTGCAGTTCATCGGCGAGCAGGGCATTCTGGCGAAGATCAGGCCCGACCAGAGCGTGGTCTTCATCCGTGACTGGCCGAACGCCGACAAGCGTCTGGCCGGTTCGGCTGTGCTGATGACGCAACTGGCAAAACTGGCCGCTGCCTGAGGTTGCTCTGGATCAGGTGGAAAAATTGCCCTAACTCTGCAAGCTGACGCCGGCGGCAACAGTGCCGGCCGGTTGCGGGCGGAGGCCTGATTGTTCCGAAATCTCGATTTCAGTTCCTGGCAGAGCGTTCTGTTCACCGTGGTCGGCCTGGCGCTGTTCACGCTCATCAGCATGGGCATCAGGCTCATCATGATGTTCACCATCCAGCAGCGGCGTGAACGCATGAACCGCCAGATCAACGAGCGTCTGCGCACGCTGATCGCTGCCTACAAGGTGCTGGGCGGGTCCTTTACGGGCGACCTGACGGTCGATCCGCGCCACATGCGCGACCTGCGCCGGCAGGAGCCGCTTGCCCTCGATCCGCCGGATGCTGACGATGAGGACCCGGAAGAGGTTCGGACCGTCAGCGTCGTGGTGCCGGGAGTGGAAGTCGGTTCGGACCGCAGCCGGCGCATCCGCGATGCGGTGGAGGCGGCCCTTTCCGACATCATTCTGCTCGGCACCGAAGAGCAGGTGCGGCTGGCCGAGCGGGCAGCCCGCGAACTGGTCGCCGGCCATCCCGTGCATACGCATGAGCTTGTCGTCTCGCTGCGGGATTTTATCCGCGAAGCGCTCGATATCGGACCTATACCCGCCGACCTTTCCCTGCCCATGCAGGGCCCGACCCGCCCCTCGGGCGCTGGCGGGCGCGGCAAGGGCGAAGGCGGACAAGGCCAGCGCTCCGGTGGTGGTGGAGGCGGCGGCATGGGCGGCGGAATGGGGGGTGGCGGAATGGGCGGCGGCGGGATGGGAATAGGTGGTGGCATGGGCAGCCTCGACGACACGCCCGGCTCCGGTCACCGCTCCTGAAAGTTTTGCCGCTGCTGACTGATCGTTCCCGCGATCAGCCCGCGTCGTTCAGTTCCCCGCGCGCTTTTGCGGCGGAGACCTGCCGGATGGCGTCGGCGAGTGTGTCTGCTTCCTGCGCGCCCACGATCGCATAGCGCCTCTCCAGCAGGAAGCACGGCACGCCGGTAACGCCCATCTGCGCCGCGGTGGCGATCTCCTTGCGAACTTCCTCCAGTCCGGTATCCGTCGGCAACAGCGCCTCGACCACAGACGCATCCATGCCGGCCTCGCGCGACGCTTCGACCAGAACAGCGCGGTCGCCTATATTCGCACCCTTCTCGAAATAGAGGCTGAACAGTAGCGCGACCAGCTTGCCCTGGACGGCGGTCCCGCTGGCACCGGCCCAGCGGATGAGGCGATGCGCATCCAGCGTGTTGGGCGCGACGGTGATGGCGTCGAAATCGAAGGCGATGCCTTCAGCTCGGCCAAGCGGTTCGATGCGGCCGTGAATCTCGCGGATTTTATCCTCGCTGCCGAATTTGCCCAGCATGTAGGCCTTGCGATCAAGGCCTTCGGCCGGAACCGTGGGATCAAGCTGGTAAGGCCGCCAGTTGACCTGCACTTCGACGCCTGCCGCCGCGACGGCCTTCTGCAGTCGCTTCATGCCGATGAAACACCACGGGCATACGACGTCCGAAACGACATCGATGGTCAGGGGGGCGGTGGAGGTCATGGCCTGCTCCTTTTCGCGGGCTGTCAGTTCGGTTTAACCCACCATGTCGGCAGCTGGAAACCAAACAGCGGCTCCTTGCCGGGATGAGCGAGCTTATTCCAGTAGGCGATCCATTGCTGCGGATTGTGCTGCATCGGCACCATGTAGTTGCCGGAGATCAGCAGCCGGTCGAGCACACGGACGGCGGCGACGAAGTCGTCCTTCTCGCGCGCATTCAGCATCGCGGTGATGGCGGCATCGACTGCCGGATCGGACACGCCGGCCAGATTGAACGAACCCTCGATATCTGCCGCCTCCGAGCCCCAGCGCCCGATCTGCTCGATGCCGGGCGACAGCGAATTGTTGAAGCCGCTGGAGCCGATCAGCACCTCGAAATCGAAACGCTGCTTGCGCGACTGGATCTGGTCGCCGTCGAGCGCGCGGATGGTGACAGCAATGCCGAGCTTGCCCAGCGTGCGCTGATAAAGGGCTGCCAGCCGCTCCTCATCCTGCGATGCGGTGAGGATTTCAAAGCCGAAGGGCTGGCTGTCCGGATCGAGCATGACGCCATTTTCGATCCTGAAGCCGGCGCTTTTGAGGAGGTCGAGAGCAGCCTTCAGCGCTGTGCGATCCTGTCCCGATCCGTCATTGACCGGAGGCCGCCATGTGCCATCCATGACATCGGCCGGAACCCGGTCGGGGAAGGGGGCAAGCAATGCCTTTTCCTTCTCGCTGGCCGGATGGCCGAGGGCCGAAAGTTCCGAGCCCTGCCAGTAGCTCATGGTGCGGGCCAGCTTGCCGCCGAACATGTTCTTGTTGGCCCACTCGAAATCATAGAGCATGCCGAGCGCGCGCCGCACGGTCGGGTCTGCGAACTTGTAAAGCCGCGTGTTGAACAGGAAGCCGGTCACCACCGGCGGAATGCCGAGATTGAAAGCCTCGACGGTAATCCTGCCATCCTTTGCTGCGGCGAAATTGAACTCGCGCTCGACCTGCAGTGGCCCCATTCCCGTATAGAGCGGCCCGGCATAGGCGGTGCAGATGCCCTTCTTGAAGGCTTCGAACTGGGCCGTGGCGTTGAGGAAATATTCGATGGTGATCTTGTCGAAATTGTCGAAGCCGCGTTTGGTCGGAATATCGCGGCCCCAGTAATTGTCGTTGCGGCGGAACACGATGCGCTGGCCCGGCACCACCTGCTCGATGACATAGGGCCCTGAGCCGACCACCGGTTTCAGCGTGCCACGATCGAAACTCTCCTTGTCGAAGAAGTGTTTCGGCACGATCGGCGTGGCGGCGATGATCAGCGGGAATTCGCGGTCGGCATGCTCGTTGAAGGTAAAACGCACGCTGCGCTCGCCGGTCTTTTCCAGTTTTTCCACGCGTTTCATGCGGTCGGAATAGGGCGGGCGGCCCTTGTCGGTGAACACGTCGTAGGTGAACAGCACGTCCTCAGGTGTGACAGGTTCTCCGTCTGACCATTTCGCCTGCGGGTTGATGTGGAACTCGATCCATTTGCGGTCCTCGTCCATCTCCACGCTTTCGGCCAGCAGGCCGTACAGGCTGAAGGCCTCGTCCATGTTACGCTGCATCAGCGATTCGAAGACGAAATTGCCGAAGATGGTGTCGATGACGCCGCGCGCCGTGGTACGCAGGCTTTTCAGGATGAACGGATTGAGATTGTCGAAAGTGCCGACCACGCAATAGGTAACCTCGCCACCTTTCGGCGCATCGGGATTGGCATAGCCGAAATGCGTGAAGTCGCGGGGCAGGGCCGGTTCGCCCTGCATGGAAATGGCGTGGCGCGGCTCTGCCCCCATATGCTGGGCCCCTGCATTCTGGGGCGCTATCGACAGCAGCGAAAGGGCGGCGGTCAGCCAGAAAGCGGTGCGGCTCATGACGGGTCTCTGTGCAAGGCTTGATGATTCGGTGGCCAAGTTACCACGCGATGCGCAAATACGGTGGTCACAGTCAAGAAATGCACCGCACAGGCTGGATTCGGCGAAGCTGGCGGTGTAACACGCGGCCGAGCCATCCTGTTGCCGCATTTGCGCAACAGGTAGCGTTGCGGTGCGGCGTGGGCCAGCGCCGCGGGCACAAAGTCGAGAGGAAGCGCACCTAATGTCCAGCCTGAAATCCAAAGCATACCGTCTGTCGGTCATGGCCGCTGGCGTGGCCGGGTTCCTCGCAGCCGGGTTGCCGCAGGCTTCGGCACAGCAGATTCCGCAGGGCTGGTTCAAGGCCTGTTCCAAGCAGGAAGATGTCGATATCTGCAACGTGCAGAACATCGTGACCGCCGGCAATGGACAGCTTGTCACCGGCGTCAGCATGATCGACCTGCGCGGCAAGGTAAACCGCAAGGTATTCCAGGTCACCGTGCCGAGCGGCCGTCTCGTGCCTCCGGGCATCGCCCTCCAGGTCGATGGCGGCAAGGCGCAGAAGCTCGATTACGTGATCTGTTTCCCGGACCGCTGCGTGGCCGAGGTTCCGATGACCGATCAGCTCGTCGCCTCGTTCAAGAAGGGTTCGCAGATCCAGCTGACCTCGGTCAACTTCCAGAATCAGCCGAACCCGATCCAGATTTCGCTGGAAGGCTTCACCGGCGCCTTCGACGGCCCGGCGCTTCAGCAGTCGGATATTGAAGAACGCCAGAAGAAGCTTCAGGAGTTCGTGAGCAAGAACAACGAGGACTTCGCCAAGAAGCTCAAGGAAGAGCAGGAAAAGGCGAAGGCCGGCGGTAACTGATCGCGGTTCTCTCCGAAATTCAAAAAGGCCCCGCTCGTCGGGGCCTTTTTCATATCCCCATAAGCCGGCTTCGTTCACGCGGGCGTCATGGCGTCCGCATAGATCACACCCGACACGTTTGGCCTCTACACGTTCGGCGGAGTGATTCTGTTGCGAATGTTCTGGAAAAGCCTGCTGCTCGCCTGCACCTGCCTGTTTTCTGCTAATGCAAGTGCGGTGGCAGGAAACCGGGTCGACCAGATCCTTCAGCGCTTCGAGCAGGCCAATCTCTGGCGCGATCATGTGATGATCGTGGCACACCGGGCAGGGGGGCTGCGCTCAGCCAAGGCGCTTTACCCGGAAAATTCGCTGGCGGCGCTGGAAGCGTCGATCGCCGATGGCGCCGAAATGGTGGAGGTCGATGTCCGACGCTCGGCCGACGGCATTTTCATCGTCATGCATGACAGCTGGCTCGACCGCACCACGACCTGCAAGGGCGAGGTCGCCCCGCGCACGCTGGCGGAGTTGCGGCAATGCCGCCTCGTGGTCGAGGGATCCGGAGCCGCAACAGCGGAACATGTGTCCACCCTGGCCGAGTTTCTGCTCGCCGCAAAGGGACGCATTCTGGTCAATATCGACAACAAGCTCGACAGGCAGGCATTTCCGGAAATGGTCGCCATTGCACGCGGGCTCGGCATGGCGCACCAGATCGTCATCAAGGAAAACCTGTGGAACGAACAGCGACTTGCCGGGGCGCAGGATATGGTTCGTGAACTGGGCGGCGATGTGCATTTCATGCCCATCATCGCCGATGATGCCGTGCACGAACCGGCTTTTGCCGAGACGGTTCATTCAGGCCTGCCATCGAATGCGATGGAACTGATCAACTGGCGCAATGGCGCGGATATGCTGACGCTCGCCGGCGGTCCCCTGTTCTCGAACCGGATGCGTGCGGCGGCGGTTCGTGGCAACTGGCATATCTGGGCGAACACCTATGCCATCGTCAACAAGCCGGGCGGTTTCCTGTCCGGGGGACGCGGCGATGAGCTGGCCACGCTGGCCGGCATGCCGGCGGAAAGCTGGGGGTTCTGGGCCGAGCGCGGCGCCACCATCATCCAGACCGACGAGCCCGGCCTCGCCATAGAATGGCTGGCCGCGAACGGCTATCGCATTCCCTACGATGGCGAAAGCGACGGCCCTGAGGAAACCGAGCGCACGGCGCGGATCAACTGAGTTTCGCTACAGTATCCGGCCTGAGCACGGGATCCAGCCTGAGATCGCCGCAAGCAAAAAGGCCGCCCGAAGGCGGCCTTTTCGATATCTGAAACCGGAAGCGGATCAGCGCTTCGAGAACTGGAAGGAGCGGCGAGCCTTGGCGCGGCCGTACTTCTTGCGTTCCACCACGCGGCTGTCGCGGGTGAGGAAACCACCCTTTTTCAGCACGCCGCGCAGCGTCGGCTCGTAATAGGTGAGAGCCTTGGAAATGCCGTGGCGCACGGCGCCGGCCTGACCCGACAGACCACCACCGGCGACGGTGGCGACGATGTCGTACTGGTCAACGCGCCCTGCGGCGACGAGCGGCTGGTTCAGAATCATCTGGAGAACCGGACGAGCGAAGTACTTGTCGTACTCCTTGCCGTTGATGGTGATCTTGCCGGAGCCGGGCTTGACCCAGACGCGGGCGATGGCGTCCTTGCGCTTGCCGGTGGCATAGGCGCGGCCCGACTTGTCGAGCTTCTGGACATGGACCGGCGCGGCCGGCTGCGAAGCCTGGGCGACGGAGCCGAGTTCTGCGAGCGAGGAAAGCTGCTCAGCCATTACGAGGCCCTCTTGTTCTTGGCGTTCAGCGCGCCGACGTCGAGCGTTTCGGGCTGCTGGGCGGTGTGAGGATGATCGGTGCCTGCATAGACGCGCAGGTTCTTCATCTGGCGGCGGCCGAGCGGGCCGCGCGGAATCATGCGCTCAACGGCCTTCTCGAGAACGCGCTCCGGGAAGCGGCCTTCGATGATCTGGCGCGCGGTGCGCTCCTTGATGCCGCCGGGATGGCCGGTGTGCCAGTAGTACTTCTTGTCGGTGTACTTCTTGCCCGTGAGCACCACCTTGTCGGCGTTGATGATGATGACATTGTCACCGTCGTCGACATGGGGGGTGAAGGTGGGCTTGTGCTTGCCGCGCAGACGGTTGGCGACGAGAGAGGCGAGACGGCCGACGACGAGACCTTCGGCGTCGATCAGCACCCACTTCTTCACCACGTCCGCAGGCTTCTGCGAAAAGGTTGTCATGGTTTTGTTTCCGTTTGAGACCCTGCCTGCCTTGCGGCTGACACGGCGTTTCTTGTTGCTTGGGTTGGAAGCTTGCGCAGCCAACAGCAAACAGCAGCCTGCAAGGCCACTGTCAGCAAGGGGCTTATAGGAGAGGGCGACAACCCCGTCAAGCAGGCTTAATTGGGTAAATTCCAAAAATATCAAGTAAAAACAATATCTTATATTTGAGGTATTATTTTACCTCACCCAGTGATCGGAAACCCGGCCCTGAATGTCGCTGATGACCGCGCGCACCTTCCGGCGCAATTCGCGCACGCCGTCGGTATCGTAATCCTGCGTTGGCAGCCTGAAAATCTTTCCATGCGTGAGTTCCGTCAGTTCATGGATGGCTTTCAGGGCAGGCGGGGTTTCCGTTCCGTCGAGATTTCCCGAAACCCGGAAGAACATCTGGCCTTCTTCCTTGAGCGCATAGAGCGTCGCCCGCAGCTCGCGGCGCTTCTGAATGAAATCGTCATTGTCGATCTCACCCTGCTTCAGCGTGCGCAGGGCAACGAGGGATGACGCGCAGCCGAGCACGCGCTGTCCCCATTCGATGAGTTGATTGTCCGCTTCCAGGCGGATCGCCTGCTTCGAGATCTGATTGGAATGATCGGCGAGCTCGTTGGCGTTCTGGGAGATCGAATTGGCGTTGCGGGCGATGACGACGGCGGCAATCGCCAGCACGGAGGTTGCGATCAGGTTCAGGAGGTCGAGCATCATGTGGGTCTGTCCTCTGCTCAGACGGGGCTCTTCCCGGCAGGGGGGATGGAATAGGTGCCCGTCGCGTGCGCGACCGTCAGCCTGTCGGGCCCGGCAACGATGTCGGCATCGAACACCATGAGGCTCCTGCCGAGCTTCAGAATCCGGCAGTGCGCATCGATGGGGCCTGCCTCGGCCTTGCGCGTGAAATTGATGTTCAGGTTGGTCGTCACCGAAAGCGCATCGGCGCCTGCATGGGTCAGCACCAGGACATAGCCGCCAATATCGGCGAGGGTGAACAGCGTGGGGCCGGATACCGTGCCGCCGGGGCGCAGATGGCGTTCGTCGGCATTAAGGCGCACCATGCATCCGCCGGAAAACACCTCGATGGCTTCATAATCGCGTCCGCCTTCGTTGAGTTGGGGATAGATGGACCCCATCAGTTCGTTGACCTGATCGACTGTCAGGCCGGGGTTATGCGTCGTCTGTGCTGGCATGGCATGGCTCCGGTCGAATGCCGCTTATGAGAAGCACATTTGCCGTGAAACTTCCAACAGGAGCATGCAGACCTCGCCAGGAAGGCGGCTGGCAGAGGTGGCGGGATATGAAATGACCGCGGCTGGAATTTAATTCTTCTTATCTGAGTAAATTGGGGATTTTCATTCCAAACAAATTGCATGGATGGAGTTTTCCGCTTTGCAACTTGCCTTGTTGGTCTCAATGATAGCATTGAGTTTCCGGTTTTCCCTTTCTGGAGGAATGAAATGTCGCAGAATGCCCCCGGCTTCAACACGCTCGCCGTTCACGCCGGTGCAAAGCCCGATCCGACCACCGGAGCCCGCGCGGTTCCGATTTACCAGACCACATCCTACGTCTTCAACGATGCCGATCATGCGGCCTCGCTGTTCGGCTTGCAGGCATTCGGAAACATCTACACCCGCATCATGAACCCGACGCAGGGCGCGCTTGAAGAGCGGGTGGCGGCACTTGAGGGCGGCACGGCAGCACTTGCCGTCGCGTCCGGTCACGCTGCGCAGCTTCTCGTCGCGCATACGCTGCTGAAGACTGGCGAAAACTTCATTGCGGCACGCCGTCTCTATGGCGGCACGATCAACCAGTTCGGCCATGCCTTCAAGAATTTCGGCTGGGAAGTGCGCTGGGGCGATCCCAAGGATCTGTCGACCTTCGAGTCGCAAATCGATGAGAAGACCAAGTTTGTCTTCGTCGAGAGCCTTGCCAACCCGAATGGCGAGTTCGTCGATATCGCGGCCATTGCCGACATCGCCCACAAGCACAGTCTGCCGCTGGTGGTCGACAACACGCTGGCCTCGCCCTATCTGGTGCGCCCGATCGAGCATGGCGCTGACATCGTCGTCCATTCGCTGACCAAGTTCATCGGCGGTCACGGCAATTCCATCGGCGGCATCATTGTCGATGGCGGCACCTTCGACTGGTCGAAGTCCGGCAAGTATCCGATGCTGTCGGAGCCGCGCCCGGAATATGGCGGCATCGTGCTGCACCAGACGTTTGGCAACTTCGCTTTCGCCATCGCCACGCGCGTGCTTGGCCTGCGCGATTTCGGCCCGGCCATTTCGCCCTTCAACGCCTTTATGATCCTCACCGGCCTTGAAACCCTGCCGCTGCGCATGCAGCGCCATTGCGACAATGCGCTGGCGGTGGCCGAATGGCTGTCGAAGCATCCCAAGGTGTCGTGGGTTTCCTATCCGGGCCTTGCCTCCGATCCGAACAATGCGCTGCAGAAGAAGTATTCGCCGCAGGGCGCGGGCGCCGTGTTCACCTTCGGCCTGAAGGGTGGCTACGATGCCGGCGTGAAGTTCGTCGAGGGACTGGAGATGTTCTCGCATCTTGCCAATGTCGGCGACACCAAGTCGCTCGTCATCCACCCTGCCTCGACCACGCACCGCCAGCTCTCCGACGAGCAGAAGACGCTGGCCGGTGCCGGCCCCGATACGGTTCGCCTGTCGGTCGGCATCGAGGACGTGAAGGACATCATCGCCGATCTGGAGCAGGCTCTGGCCAAGGCCTGATCTTCGCGTCAATAAGGGCTCCGGTTCGGACCGGAGCCCTTTTTTCAGGTCTGCATACGATATGTCGGAACAGAAATTCCTCACGCTCGACATTTCCGGCATCGAGCCGGAAACCGGTGCGCCCGCGCCGGAACGCATCATCTCAGGGGTACCCGTGTTCCGCACCTGGAACGCCGAGGAGCGTGACGGAGGCCTTTACGCGGGCGTCTGGGAATCAACGCCCGGCAAGTGGCGCATCGAATATGACGAATGGGAATATTGCCGTATCCTGTCCGGCGTTTCGGTGATCACCGGGGAGGGTGGTGAAGCCAGAACCGTACGCGCCGGCGATTCCTTTATCCTCAGGCCGGGCTTCAGGGGAATTTGGGAAGTCCTTGAAACGACTCGCAAGGAATATGTGATCCGCCTCTGAGCGATCGGCTGATCGTCACCCGGATGTCATGACCGGCAGGTAGCTGCGGCTTGTCCTTCCAACAAGCCAAGGAGGCCTCTCATGGTCACCCGCAGAAACATCATCAAGGGCGGCGCTGCGGCCGCGTTTTTCGCACCCTTCGCCGGTTTCACCGTCACCGGCGCTGCCGCGCAGGGCGGGCCGCTGTTCCGCTTCGGCATCGTCGCCGATCCGCAATATGCGCCCGTCGTCCCCAACCTGAAGTCCAACCGCTACTACGCAAACAGCCTCTGGAAGCTGTCCGAGGCCATCGAGGCCTTCAACAAAGAAGACCTTCAGTTCGTGGCCACGCTCGGCGACATCATCGATCGCCACTGGGAAAGTTTTTCCCATATCCTGCCGCTTTACGACAAGCTGAAGCACGAGCACTTCTTCGTGCTGGGCAATCACGACTATGACATTGCCAAGGAATATCTTGCCTCGGTCGTGCGCACCGTAGGCATGGACAAGGCCTATTACGACTTCACCGGCGGCGGCTATCGCTTCATCGTGCTCGACGGCAACGATGTCAGCACCTTTGCGCCGCCGGAAGGCGATCCGCGCCGCGAAATCGCCACCAAACGTCTGGACGAACTGAAGGCGCAGGGCGCCGAAAACGCGCAAAGCTGGAACGGCTCGCTGAGTGACGAGCAGTTCGCATGGGCCGAGGAAACCATGAAGAAGGCGCAGACCGCCGGCGAGAAGGTGATCGTTCTCAATCACTACCCCGTCTATCCGGCCAATGAGCACAACCAGTGGGATTCCGAGCGCATCGTGAAGATGCTGACCGGCTACGACAACTTCGTTGCCTATTTCAACGGCCACAACCACGCCGGCAATTATGGCGAGACCGGCGGCAAGCATTTCCTCAATTTCAAGGGCATGGTGGATACGCCCGACACCACCGCCTATGCAGTCGTCGAGGTTTATGGCGATCGCCTTGAAGTGCGCGGCGTTGGCCGTGAGGAAAGCCGCACGCTCAAGATCTGACGCTTTCTGCCTGTCGAAGATATGCGCCGGCCTTCATATGTGGGCCGGCGTTTCATTCCGGCTTGCGGCAATCTTAACGATAACTGCATCAGTCTCACCCTTGCGCAAGGGTGAGAGGCCATCCTATTTACGGGATGAGAAGCCAGAATGATTCAATGCCGGCCTTGCCATCGTTCCGTGCCGGACCATCTCGACAAGGACACTTCATGAGAGACCCGATCGAAACTTATATGAACCTCGTTCCGATGGTGGTCGAGCAGACCAATCGCGGCGAGCGGGCCTACGATATTTTCTCCCGCCTCCTGAAGGAGCGCATCATTTTCATCACGGGTCCGGTTGAGGACGGCATGGCGACACTGGTTTGCGCGCAGCTTCTGTTCCTCGAAGCCGAAAACCCGAAGAAGGAAATCTCCCTCTACATCAATTCGCCGGGCGGCGTGGTGACGAGCGGCATGGCGATCTACGACACCATGCAGTTCATCAAGCCGGCCGTTTCGACGTTGTGCATCGGTCAGGCCGCGTCCATGGGCTCGCTGCTGCTGTGCGCCGGCGAGCCCGGCATGCGGTTTGCCACGCCGAACGCCCGCATCATGGTTCACCAGCCTTCGGGCGGCTTCCAGGGCCAGGCATCCGACATCGAGCGCCATGCCCAGGACATCATCAAGCTCAAGCGCCGTCTCAACGAAGTCTACGTCAAGCACACAGGCAAGGACTACGAGACCATTGAAAAGACGCTCGACCGCGACCATTTCATGACTGCGGAAGAGGCGTTGGCCTTCGGCCTGATCGACAAGGTTCACTCCACGCGCGATGCCGCTGAGGCAGACACCGCTTCGGCATAAGACAGGCTTGGGCCGGGATGACGCGCTTTTGAGAAGATTTGCGGCATTTCGGCCACAATTTGCTGTTCCCACGGCTCGTGCGATTGCCTACGTTAAGGCAATGTTGATTTTCGACGGCTTAGCTTCAGCAAAGGCTTTAAGAGAATCATTGCCGCGTTTTCTGATTGGTGTTTCGTACGGAATACGTTGCAGGTGCTGGACAGGTCGGTAAAGGCGGATTTCCCGGGCTCATGGGAATGCGCCTGCTGATCGGGGCCCCGGTGGACGGTCATGAAAGGACTGGAAGATGAGCAAGGTCAGCAACAGCGGCGGCGGAGATTCCAAGAACACGCTCTACTGCTCGTTCTGCGGCAAGAGCCAGCACGAAGTGCGCAAGCTGATCGCCGGTCCCACGGTGTTCATCTGCGACGAGTGCGTCGAGCTGTGCATGGACATCATCCGCGAGGAGAACAAGACCTCGATGGTGAAGTCGCGCGAGGGTGTGCCCACCCCGCAGGAAATCATCACGGTTCTTGATGATTATGTGATCGGCCAGCCGCACGCCAAGCGCGTGCTGTCGGTTGCAGTTCACAACCACTACAAGCGCCTTGCCCATGCCGGCAAGAGCAACGACGTCGAGCTTTCGAAGTCGAACATCCTGCTCATCGGCCCGACGGGCTGCGGCAAGACGTTGCTGGCCCAGACGCTGGCGCGCATCATCGACGTTCCCTTCACCATGGCCGACGCCACCACGCTTACCGAAGCGGGCTATGTCGGCGAGGATGTCGAGAACATCATTCTGAAGCTGCTTCAGTCAGCCGACTACAATGTGGAACGTGCCCAAAGGGGTATCGTCTACATCGACGAAATCGACAAGATCAGCCGCAAGTCCGACAATCCCTCGATCACCCGCGATGTCTCGGGCGAGGGCGTGCAGCAGGCGCTTCTGAAGATCATGGAAGGCACCGTTGCCTCCGTGCCGCCGCAGGGTGGCCGCAAGCATCCGCAGCAGGAGTTCCTGCAGGTCGATACCGCGAACATCCTGTTCATCTGCGGCGGTGCTTTCGCGGGCCTCGACCGGATCATCTCCGACCGTGGCCGCAAGACCTCGATCGGTTTCGGCGCCAGTGTCGCCTCGCCGGAAGAGCGCCGCACGGGCGAGCTGTTACGTCAGGTTGAGCCGGAGGATCTGCTCAAGTTCGGCCTGATCCCCGAGTTCGTCGGCCGCCTGCCGGTTCTGGCGACGCTTGAGGATCTCGACGAGGCCGCTCTGGTCCAGATCCTGTCCGAGCCGAAGAATGCGCTGGTGAAGCAGTATCAGCGCCTGTTCGAGATGGAAAATGTCGAGCTGAGCTTCCACGAAAACGCGCTTGCCGCAATCGCCCGCCGCGCCATCGAGCGCAAGACCGGTGCGCGCGGCCTGCGTTCGATCATGGAAGCGATCCTGCTGGACACCATGTTCGAGTTGCCGGCGCTGGAAGGCGTGCGCGAGGTCGTCATCTCCGAGGAGGTGGTGTCCGGCAATGCGCGACCGCTCTACATCTACTCGGACGCCAAGGAAAAGAAGGGTAACGTCAGCGCCTGACGTTATCAGGCCCGGAAGCCGCCGAGCGGTCTCCGGGCTTTTGTCTCGCAGGCGCAATGACGGGCTCATCCGCAAGGCAGACAGACCGGCCGGCCCCGTAAACGGGCCAGAGTAAAGCGCGCCAGAGCCGCTTTAAGACCTCCACCCGGTTTATGGCGCATATCGCCACTTGATCTTTGCTTTGCCGGCATCCACCTAACGGGTGAGTTCGGGTATCTGGTCCGCGCTGCATGAGCCTCCGTCGCAAACGGTGGTAGGCGGAACGATCCCCGGTCGTTAATATAGGATTCGCGTTCGGCTAAAAGCGTGCGCGAAGGAAAGGTTTGACAATGGCCAAAACAGCCCGGTCCGCAGGCAGCGGTGTGTTCGCAGTTCTCCCCCTGCGCGACATCGTGGTCTTTCCGCACATGATCGTGCCGCTCTTTGTCGGCCGTGAAAAATCGATCAAGGCTCTCGAAGAGGTGATGGGTCAGGAAAAGCAGATCCTGCTCGCCACCCAGATGAACGCCGCTGACGATGATCCCGAAGCCGACGCCATCTATGAGGTGGGCACGCTCGCCAATGTGCTGCAGTTGCTGAAGTTGCCCGACGGCACCGTCAAGGTGCTGGTGGAAGGCACTTCGCGTGCCCGCATCGACAGCTTTACCGATCGCACGGATTTTCACGAGGCACATGCTTCCACGCTTGAGGAGCCTGCCGAGGACGAGGTCGAGATCGAGGCGCTTGCCCGGTCCGTGGTCTCTGACTTCGAGAACTACGTGAAGCTGAACAAGAAGATTTCTCCTGAGGTAGTGGGTGCCGCCAGCCAGATCGACGACTATTCCAAGCTCGCCGATACGGTTGCCTCGCATCTGGCCATCAAGATTCCCGAAAAGCAGGAGATGCTCTCCACGCTTTCGGTGAAGGAACGTCTTGAACGCGCCATGGGCTTCATGGAGGCGGAGATTTCCGTGCTTCAGGTCGAGAAGCGCATCCGCAGCAGAGTCAAGCGCCAGATGGAGAAGACCCAGCGCGAATACTACCTCAACGAGCAGATGAAGGCGATCCAGAAGGAGCTCGGCGAGGGCGAGGACGGCCGCGACGAAGCCGCCGAACTGGAAGCGCGCATCAAGAAGACCCGGCTTTCGAAGGAAGCCCGCGAGAAGGCGGAAGCGGAGCTGAAGAAGCTGCGCACAATGTCGCCCATGTCGGCGGAAGCCACCGTCGTGCGCAACTATCTCGACTGGCTGCTGTCGATTCCGTGGGGCCGCAATTCCAAGGTCAAGCAGGACCTCGAATTCGCCGAGGGCGTTCTCGATGCCGATCACTACGGGCTTGAGAAGGTCAAGGAGCGCATCGTCGAGTATCTGGCCGTGCAGAGCCGCCAGAAGAAGCTCAAGGGTCCGATCCTGTGCCTCGTCGGCCCTCCCGGCGTTGGCAAGACCTCGCTTGGCAAGTCGATCGCCAAGGCAACGGGTCGTGAGTTCGTGCGCATGGCGCTTGGCGGCGTGCGTGACGAGGCCGAGATCCGTGGCCACCGCCGCACCTATATCGGCTCGATGCCCGGCAAGGTCATCCAGTCGATGAAGAAGGCGAAGAAGTCCAACCCGCTGTTCCTTCTCGACGAGATCGACAAGCTGGGACAGGATTTCCGTGGCGATCCGTCTTCGGCCCTGCTGGAAGTGCTGGATCCCGAGCAGAACTCCGCCTTCATGGACCATTACCTCGAGGTCGAATATGACCTGTCGAGCGTGATGTTCGTGACGACGGCAAACTCGCTCAACATTCCGGCGCCGCTCATGGACCGCATGGAGATCATTCGCATCGCCGGTTACACCGAGGATGAGAAGGTCGAGATCGCCAGGCGGCACCTGCTGGCCAAGGTGGTGCGTGACCATGCCCTTCAGCCGAAGGAGTTCTCGGTTACGGACGACGCCATCCGCGCGATCATCCAGACCTACACCCGCGAGGCGGGCGTGCGGTCTCTGGAACGCGAGCTGATGAAGCTTGGCCGCAAGGCGGTGACGGAGATCCTGCGCACCAAGAAGAAGACGGTGAAGATCACCCGCGAAAACCTCGACCAGTATCTTGGCGTCGAGCGCTATCGCTTCGGCATGGCAGAGACGGACGATCAGGTCGGTGTCGTCACCGGTCTGGCATGGACCGAGGTTGGTGGCGAGCTGCTGACCATCGAGGGCGTCATGATGCCGGGCAAGGGTCGCATGACCGTGACCGGCAACCTGAAGGACGTGATGAAAGAATCGATCTCGGCGGCGGCATCCTATGTCCGCTCGCGGGCCATCGATTTCGGCGTGGAGCCGCCGCTTTTCGACAAGCGCGACATTCACGTCCACGTGCCGGAAGGGGCCACGCCCAAGGACGGTCCTTCGGCCGGTATCGCCATGGTCACGGCCATCGTCTCGGTGCTGACCGGCATTCCGGTGCGCGCTGACATCGCGATGACCGGCGAGGTGACGCTGCGCGGCCGTGTGCTGCCGATCGGCGGACTGAAGGAGAAGCTGCTGGCAGCACTTCGTGGCGGCATCAAGAAGGTGCTGATCCCCGAAGAGAACGCCAAGGACCTTGCCGAGATTCCGGACAACGTGAAAAACGGTCTGGAAATCGTCCCGGTCAGCCGTGTGGGCGAGGTTCTTCAGCATGCGCTGCTGCGCATGCCGGAGCCGATCGAGTGGGTCGAGCCGGTTGGTACGCCGGCTGCCGTCGACGCTTCTGACGACGCAGGAAAGTCGCTGGCGCATTAGAAACTGCTCACATTGCAGTGCATGAATCGAAAGGCCGGGCAAAAAGCCCGGCCTTTTTTGCTGAAAAGCCCGGAAAACAGGGGATTTTCGGGGCTGAAAGCCGTGATTTCGCTTGGTTGCGGCCTCGCTTCTTTTTAAAGTTCAGCTCCTGCCGGATGAGTCTTTCGTCCCGGTTTTCTCATGAAAGGGAAAGTTTATGAACAAGAACGAACTGGTGTCCGCTGTCGCCGATGCTGCGAAACTCTCCAAGGCTGACGCACAGTCGGCGGTTGATGCGGTTTTCTCCGTCATCACCGGCGAACTGAAGAACGGTGGCGACGTCCGGCTTGTCGGTTTCGGCAACTTCTCTGTGTCCAAGCGCGCGGCTTCGACCGGCCGTAACCCGCAGACCGGCGCCGAAGTTCAGATCCCCGCCCGCACCGTGCCGAAGTTCACTGCCGGCAAGGGCCTCAAGGACGCTGTCAACTAAGGTGCAGCCATCTCATCGGGGCAGCGCATGCCTCGTTCGGGACTTGCTAAAACCCCGTCGACTGATCGGCGGGGTTTTTTCTATTTGGGCTCATTGCTGCCATGCAGGCTCAAAGGGGGGCTGTGGCAATTGACTGGTGTCGGGTTGTGGCGAGGCTGCAGGTGTCCGGACTGATTTGCCGCAACCTTGGATTTCGGCGGCAAAAGCTGCTATCTGGCGCATCATGAATGATCTGGTCCGCCCCGTTCTCACTCCGCCCGACGGTCACCGCAAGGTGCTGCTGCACTCATGCTGCGCGCCCTGTTCCGGTGAGGTGATGGAAGCGATGCTCGCCTCCGGCATCGACTACACGATCTTCTTCTACAATCCCAACATTCACCCCGAGCGTGAATATCTCCTGCGCAAGGACGAGAACATCCGCTTCGCCGACAAACATGGCGTGCCGTTCGTGGATGCCGATTACGACAAGGACAACTGGTTTGCCCGCGCCAAAGGCATGGAATGGGAGCCGGAGCGGGGAATCCGCTGCACCATGTGTTTCGATATGCGGTTCGAGCGCACGGCGCTCTACGCTCACGAGCATGGCTTTCCCGTCATGACCAGCTCTCTGGGCATTTCGCGCTGGAAAAACATGGCGCAGATCAATGACTGCGGCAAGCGCGCCGCTGCTCCCTATGATGGGCTGTCTTACTGGGAATATAACTGGCGCAAGGGTGGCGGTGCCGCCCGCATGATCGAAATCAGCAAACGCGAAGAATTCTATCAGCAGGAATATTGCGGTTGCGTCTATTCTCTGCGCGACACGAACATTCACCGCCGCAATCAGGGGCGGTCACCGATCGTGCTTGGCGAGAATTATTATCACGAAGCGCCTGAAAACAAGGACGGCTGAATTCGGTCTCCGTCACCGCGGTATAGCAGGGGACGGCCATGCGCATCGCGGTGACGTGCGCAGACATTGCCTTCATCTGATCCGGTAAGGCTGGCAGATTTGGTCTGCTCTACACTGAAGCGTCACAGTGGGCTTCCAGAGGCTGCAGAGACTGTCCTGTTGAGGGCAAGCGGGCAGCTGTGCGAACACCTTCCGGAGGCGTTCAGCGTCGCTGTACGCTCGCTTTCCCTGCAAGCGCCAGAGGCTTGCTTCCAGGGAAGTGCTGGCTTTCGGCGATCAGTAGCCGCGCACATCGCAGCCGCCGGCTGACGACTTCTCAGATACAGGCTCACGCCCGAGCAGTTGCTCAACGGCATTCGCCGGAACGGCAGCGAATGAAATGACAATAGGGACGAGTGCGAGACCGATTCTGGCGTATTTCATCGAAAGTTCTCTCACGGAGCACCGCCATCAAATCCGAAACTGCCTTGTCTGCCGAGCGCCCACTTGTCGGCACTGTCTGCCGAAGAAGAAATGCCGGTCAGTGAAGCCGGAACAGATGCTCACGCAAAAATAGCGGATGATCCCGAATCGGTTTCCACGATGAGAGCCAGCTTCTGATTCTGTCTCGGCAGAGCCGGATATCTCCCGAACAATGACTGCGGGAGGGAAGCGCATCAGGCTCCGAATTGCCAGAGAGGCATTCAAAGCTTTGCCTGAAGATATTCTCATAAGGTTTTGAAAGAATGGCGCGAGTGACGGGGCTCGAACCCGCGACCTCCGGCGTGACAGGCCGGCACTCTAACCGACTGAGCTACACCCGCGCTTCGGACGGACACCGTTGATGTGTTCGTCGTTGGCGGCTGAATAGGGGGTTCCCTGACAGGTGTCAAGCGCTCCGGTGACGGTTCTGTGAAAAGATCGAATGTTTTTCCCGAAAGCCTGTTCAGGCCCTGTTTTACCACAGGCAGAGAGGGGGAATTGCCTCTTGGGGCTTGCGAAGCAGAACGGAACTTCGTAATGCTCCGCCCCGCTATGGGCGATTAGCTCAGTTGGTAGAGCGCTTCGTTTACACCGAAGATGTCGGCGGTTCGAGTCCGTCATCGCCCACCATAGCTTTCAGGATTTTTCGGTTTTGTCGCGAAGCGCTCTGCGGGTTCATGGGACCAGCGAAGACGCGCCAATGTTGCGCTGGTAATCCGGCGGATGACATGCACTGGGGCAGGGCATGGCCTCGATTGCACCCTATGATGCGGGGCCGCACGGGCGATCACTGCCTTCGGGAATGCTCTCGTCTTGAAGGCAGCGAAGCTGTGATGCTTTGATGCGGCTGGTAATATCGGAAAAGGGGCCGGATGATGATCAGTGATGTGGACAGGAAGCATCTGAGGCGCTGCGTTGAGCTGGCGGCCGAGGCGCTTTCTTCTGGCGACGAGCCTTTCGGATCGCTTCTCGTATCCCGGGAGGGCGTGGTTCTGTTCGAGGACCACAACCACGTGGCTGGCGGCGATCACACGCAGCATCCCGAATTCGCGATTGCCCGCTGGGCAGCGGAAAACATGACGCCTGAGGAAAGAGCGGCTGCCACAGTCTACACATCCGGCGAGCACTGCCCGATGTGCGCCGCGGCACATGGATGGGTTGGGCTGGGACGGATCGTCTTTGCCTGCTCTTCAAAGCAGCTGACCACCTGGCTGTCGGACCTCAACGTTCCTGCATCGAGAGTGCGCCCGCTGCCGATTGGCGAGGTGATCACGGGCACCGCTGTTGACGGGCCCGTCGAGGAATTCGCAGACGATGTACACAGCCTGCATGTCAGATTTCACCGATCGTAGACAGCGCTGAACAGCTCAGCCGGTCACGGAAAACGAAAACCCCGGCCGGAACCGGGGTTTTGTTTCGGATAGTGAAACGTCTCAGCGGCCGGGAGCAATCTGCTTCTTTGGAGCCGCCTGCGCCTTCGGTGCAGCGTCGCCCTTGTTCGTCGTCATGCTGCTGCCCCGGACCTTGCAGAAATAAGCTGCCTGCGCGTGGGAAACCTGCAAAGTGGTTCCGGTCGAGGTCACGCCGTTTTCGCACTTGATCGTGTAAACGCCGTTGAGCACGTGGATTGAATACGCGTAGGCGCCGGAGACCGGAGCGAGAAGCAAGACGGACGCAACGGCGGCTTTGGCGATGGTTTTGATGGTCATGGTTCATTCCTCCTCTTGAACATGCCGGAGGATGCCTGCCTCTGTTTGAACCTTGGCTGTAAACGCCATTCAGGAGGCGTTCAGCATGCATTTCGCTTTCGGCCGGCCTGAAATCGCATGCTGATGCCGGCCGCTGAATGACCCGGCAATGCTACAGATATTGCTCGATTGCCTTACCGGCCTTGAGGAAGCGCAGCGGATTGAGCGGCGTGCCGTTCTGGCGGACTTCATAGTGGAGATGGGGACCGGTCGACCGGCCGGTGTTTCCGGTGCGTCCGACAATGTCACCGGCCTCAACGTTCTGCCCTTCACTCACCGAGATTCGGCTGAGATGTGCGTAACGGGTTGAGAACCCCTGCCCATGGTCGATCTCGACCATGCGACCATAGCCGCCATTCCATCCGGCCTTGACCACGGTGCCCGCCGCGGATGCTCTGGCTTCCATCCCTACGGGAGCTCGAAAATCCATGCCCGAATGGAAAGCTGCCGAACCGATCAGCGGATCCCTGCGCACACCGAAGGTGCTGGTTACGGCATGACCGGGCGCGGGATTGGACAGAGGCAGCCGTCGCACCTCGCTCTTGACGTGGCTCAGCGTTTGCAGGGCCTCATCGAGTTCCCTGAGCCTCATGTCGAAAAGATTCGCCGTGTCGACCGGAATCAGCGGCCCACCGACATCGGTTCTGGCCATGCCGTCGGCCGGAAGATCCAGATCGACCGGCAGGCCTGCCGTTTCCAGGGCGTTGGAAATCGCGTCGGCGCTCAATGAAGCCGCATCGGCCAGCTGCGTGATGTGGGCAAGCTGATCGTCCTCGATCTCTTTGAGCGAGCGGTTGATGGTGACGAACAGCTCGTCGGCACGATCGGCTTGCGATGCAGGCTGTGCAGATGAGGCATAGGCTGTCATGACCGGCATGGGTGACGGATTCGCGCCGCGCGTGGTCCAGTTTGCGAAGGGATTGGCCCCGACAGCAGCGGCCCTGACCTGCTTCTCAGGTTTTTCGATCGAGCCGGTGATTTCAGGAACGGCGCTGTTGCGCTGCGAGGGCAGGGGAGCGCTGAGCGGCAACGGTCCGGAGATCTCGCGGCCGGCACGGTCCAGGATGGGCCCCAGGCGGCCATGGCGATCGCTCAGCCGGCTCTGACGCTCGATCAGTTCGGTGACCCTGGTTTCCATGAGTTGCTGGTCCAGCAGCTGCCGGCTGGTTATGCGATCCACCTGCGCACGAAGCGCAGAGATGCGGTCCTCATAGGCTTGCTGCACCCGCGCCTGCCGCGCAGTGGCGGCGCTGATGATGTTGTCGCGCAATACCAGATAGGATGTGGCGCCCAGATAACCGATCGACAGTGCAATGGCCAGGGACCCGGCCAGCGCCGCGATCCATGGCCGTACGGTAAAATGCCGGATCTCATCGCCCCGGGCGATGATCACCGTGTGCGGCTCTCTGCGCCTGCCAAATACCGATGACTGAACTGCTGTCACGATACGCCCCGTTAACCATTCCCACCTTCGATTTATGCGGTGTTAGGGTTAACAAAGCTTTGCCGTCTGATGGCGTGAAGGGCCGGATGGCCTTGTGAAATGAAAAAAAAGCCCGCTGTCAAAACAGCGGGCCATTGACGGGGAGGCAGTCTTAAAAAGCTTATCCGAATATCCACCACAGTATGATGATCGGGATCGGAACTCCAATCGCCCACAACAGCACGCTTCGCATATAGTCCTCCTTGGCTTGTTGCGGTCTCAACGCCTCTTGCGGAGGAAAGGTTCCCGCTACAAAGCGCGGGTTGCCTCAAGAACGGCTTGGGCATGGCCTTTCACCCGTACATTTCGCCAGATCTGCGCGATGCGTCCGTCGGGACCGATCAGAAATGTCGAGCGTTCGACGCCCATGTAGCTGCGCCCGTACATCTGCTTCTCCACCCAGACCCCATAAGCTTCCACGATCCTGCGCTCCTCATCGGCGGCAAGCGAAACCGTCAGATCGTGTTTGGCTTTGAATTTGTCATGCTTGGCGGCACTGTCGGGAGAAATGCCGATGACTGTCGCGCCAGCCTTGTCGAATTCGGGTTTGAGCTGCGAAAAGGCGATGGCTTCGCTGGTGCAGCCGCTAGTGTCGTCCTTTGGATAAAAATAGACGATCACCGGTTTGCCGGCGAAATCGGCCAGCCGCAGCGTGGCGCCGCCGTCGCCCGGCAGTTCGAACAGTGGGGCCTTGTCGCCTGTCTGAAGTTCGATTTCCCTTGTAGCTGTCATAGCTATGCCCTTGTTTGAGGTTACGCGGTGGGGCTCAGCAATATAAGCTTCTGCCGGGATTCGCGTTTGAGCACAGATGATGGCAAGAGCATAGGATGCGGCAAGCAAAACCCGAAGACGGCTTTGTGGTCTGAGCTTCCAACCGGGCATTGGTGTGGATAAGCAACTTCCGCAACATGAGAAAATCAGGTTTCGGCGCACGGAGATCGTGGATCTCGGCGCCCTGCCTTCTGCCGGATGCGCCCCGCCGCTTGGACGCGCGTCATTGCGGCGGCGTGCGCGCTGGCTGAAGCGTTTTCTTGCATCCGTCGCCATTCTCGCGGTGCTGCTGTGTGTGGCGGTCTATGGCATCAGTGCGTCGGGTGTCGGAACCGCGCGCCTCCAGCAGGAGGCTGAGGCTGCCATTCGCCGGCTGGCCGAGACCGATGTGAAGGTCGAGAGCGGCCCGGCAGGCGTCACGCTGGACGGATCCAGCTTCCTTGCCCTTCAGGTCCGTGACCTCAGCCTCCTGAGCGAAGATGGCAGGCCCATGCTTCAGGCGGGCAGTGTCCGTTTCGGTATGCGGGCCCTGCCGCTGGTAACGGGCGAGGTTCGCCTGACCAGCGCCAGACTGTCCGATGCGCGCATCGATCTTGCGGCGCTGCCTTCGGCCGGGGGCGACTGGGCGGCGTCGCTGCGCGACGGGCAGGGGCTGATCGATCCCGACAAGGTCATTGCCGCTGTCTTTGACGGGGTTCGTGAGGCGCTGGATGCCGTCAGGCTCGATTCCGTGCGCAGCATCAGGCTGATCAATGTCGAGGTGGCGCTGCCTGAGGAAAGTGGTTTGGGATCCGTGAAGATCGCCGATGCGGTGGTCCGGCAGGCGGGAACCGATCGCATGGAGCTTTCCACATCGGCCTCGATCGATGGCCGCGCCCTCACATTGGCTGGAACCGCGGCGCAGGAAGCCGGAACGCGGCGCATCACCGATCTCGACGCCACCATCGAAATAGCCGGAGACCGGCGTGAGCTTTTCTGGCCGGGCGCAGGCCATGAAGTTGGTTCGGGAACGCTTCGGCTGACCGGAGCTGAAGGCGCGGGAGAAAATCAGTCGCGGCTGAACGCGGTGCTGAAACTTCAGGGCTCGGCACTGGATCTGGGAAAAAACGGGCTGGTGACAGGAGACGTTGCCATCGAAGCCGTTCTGGAAAACGGCTCGAACAAGATTGATGTCAGCCGGTTACAGCTTAACACCGGCCAGTCAAGCTTCGCCTTTGAGGGCTCGATCGGACCCCGGCCGGTTGGCGCGTCGCCGGATGACAAGCCTGCCTACCGCTATGATTTTGTCAGCGATGGATCGAGCCTTTCTCCGGATGATTCGTCGGAGCCGGCGCTGAAATTTCTGACCCGGATTGCCGGCACTTACGACGTGCAGAGCCGCAGGCTCGTTGCCGATACCATCGCTGTCCGCTCGGGCGCTGGTGGCGATGCCGTCGGCATGGGGGCGGTCCAGTTTGCCGAGGGCAAGGTGCCGGGCGTGTTTCTGGCGCTGACGGTTCACGATATGCCCGTCTCCCATGCCAAGCAGCTGTGGCCATGGATGGCGGCCGGAAGTGCCCGCCAGTGGGTGCTGAAGAATCTCTTCGGCGGGCGGGTGAAGGAAGCCAGCCTGCACTACGATTTGCCGCCGGGACGTCTTGGCTCCGGTTTGCCTCCGGGACCTAAGGAGGTGTTTGGCCGGTTCGATGTCGAAAACACGCGTTTCGATACGGCCGGGCATATCCCGCCGGTGCGCGATGCGGTGGGCCGGATCGAGTTCGAGGGCACGAAAGTGCGCATCTCGCTCGATTCCGGAACCGTCTACATGCCAAGCGGGCGCATTGCTGCGGCAAGCAACGGCACGCTGACGGTCGACGACGCCGAGAAGCGCCCGGTGATCGGCAAGCTGGACATCGATGTCGAGGGCGAGGCCGACGCGATTGTCGAGCTTGCGTCCTACGAGCCGATCAGCGCCATGCGCTATGTGGGCATGAAGCCGGAGGATTTTTCCGGCCATGTGACCGGCAATGTGAAGGCGGATATCCCCCTTCAGTCTGGCGCCGATGTCAGCAAGCTGAACTGGCTGGTTGCGCTCGACTACACGGATCTGGGGCTTCAGCGCGAATTCGACGGCCAGAACGTGTCGGGCGCCAACGGCTCGATCGTGGTGGACCCGGATAAGGCCACCATTACCGCCAACGCCACCCTGAACGGCATCCCGGCGGAAATCAGTCTGGTGGAGCCGCTGAAGCCGGGGGAGAGTCATGCCCGCAGCCGCAAGGTCGCTCTGATACTGGATGACAAGCTGCGCGAGAAGATGATGCCCGGACTTGCCGGGCTCCTCAGCGGCACGATGAAGGTTGGACTGGAGAACAGGCCCGACGGCTTGCGCGCCCTTACCACCGATCTGACCTCGACAAAGCTGACGATCCCATGGGTAGGCTGGAGCAAGGGAGCGGGCATCCCTGCCCAGCTTTCCCTTTTGATGAAGACCGAAGGCACCAACACCAGGCTTTCCAATATCAGTCTGGACGGAAAAAGCTTCTCCCTGCGCGGAGAGGTGCAGCTTTCAGGCGGCGCCCTGTCTTCCGCGACCTTCGAGAAGGTACGGCTGAACCGCGATGACGATGTCGCCGTTTCGATTCGCCGCAACGGGTCGGGCTACAAGGTGGACGTGTCAGGCGCTGTTCTCGATGCCCGCTCGGTGATCAGGCAGTTTACCGCCGAGCCCGCTGGGTCGGGCAAGAAGGGGGCGAATCGCGACGCGATTTCCCTGACCGCCAACGTGGCGCGGCTGAGCGGCTTCCATGGCGAGGTGCTTGGCGGCTTCAGGCTGAACTACGACGCGACCGGCTCGCGTATCAACGCGCTCAAGGCAAGCGCGATGACCGGCGATGGCGCCACGGTGACAGCTGAAGCGGGTATGAGCGGCAATCAGCGCACCATGACGATGCGATCCGCCAATGCGGGAGCCGTGTTGCGTTTTCTCGATGTTTACCGGAACGTTCAGGGTGGTGGCATTTCCATCGCTCTGCAAGGTGGCGTTGATGGTCCGCTGCGCGGTAAGATCGATGCACGCGATTTTCTGGTGGTCAACGAGCCGAAGCTCGCCTCGATCGTATCCACCACGCCAAAGGGCGACAGCCGCAGCCTCAATCAGGCTGTACGCGGTGACATGGACACTTCACGCGTTCAGTTCGAGCGCGGCTTCACGGAGGTGGAGACCGGCACGGGCTATGTGAAGCTCGCCAATGGCGTGTTGCGCGGACCGCTGATCGGCACCACTTTCCAGGGTATCCTCTACGATCAGAACGACAATATGGACATGACCGGCACCTTCATGCCGGCCTATGGTTTCAATCGCATTTTCGGCGAGTTGCCTCTGGTCGGCGCGATTCTGGGCAATGGCCGCGACCGGGGTCTGATCGGCGTCACCTACAGGCTGCGCGGCAACGTGAAAAAGCCGGAACTCGAAATCAATCCGCTTTCGGTCATCGCACCGGGAATCTTTCGCTCGATCTTTGAATACAGATAGAGCCTGAACGAGGCTGCCCTGCCTGCCATTGTTTGGCAGGCAGGGCAGTGCCGCGCTTACTCCGCCATCAACCGCATCTGCGGCTGGCCATTGCCGCGCAGGGCCGGCGAAACACCGCGCTCGTCCACGGTGGCGGTGACGCGCTGGCGCAGGGCGGCGAACATGAGGTTGGGCGTGACGTTCACCGGCTGGTCGAACAGCACCGTGACTTTCAGGCGCCGCATGCCGGAAACAAGCTGTGCGCCGATCAGAACCCCTGAAAAGGGCTGTTCGAGATAGAAGCCACGCACACGCATGCCGATCTGAAAGGGCACGGCCGTGCGTTCCGGCAGAACCGCACGCGCGGTGTTCCAGTCCCGGTAGCCATGGGAGCGGGCCACCGCTTCCAGAGCAGCGCTGTGGGTCATGGGTTGGCCGGACCGGGCGTGATGCTCGCGAAGGTTTCTGGCCTCGGTCTTCAGCGATTGTGAAGACGGGGTGTCGAGGGATAAAGACATGTCGGGTCTCTCCGAAATGGAGGCGACTTCCTGCATGGGAGCCCGCATTGCCATGATGCGCCCCGGGAGAAAACAACCGAAGGGTCATCGATAAGGCTGGGCTTCACCATGGATCATGCGATCCGCGGGCGGCAGGCGCCAGCAACCGATGCTCCAGATGGGCTCTCTTTATCGACAAGTCAAGGGCGAAGCGGCCGGACGGGTGCTGCGCGTCGCACCCATCCGGAAAAAGCAAATTTGGCCGGTCCGGTCAGACCGGACGAACCAGAATGTGTTTTTTCTTGCCGAGAGAAAGCTTTGCGACGTTTTCCGGATTCAGATCCTGAGCCGTCACGACAAGCTTGTCATCGGCGACAGGCTGGTCGTTGAGACGGATGGCGCCGCCCTGAATGTGCCGGCGGGCCTCGCCGTTGGACGATGCCAGACCGGCACTGACCAGCAGCGACAGGATGCCGATGCCGGCCTCAAGTGCTGCGCTCTCCACCTCGACAGTGGGCAGGGTCTGCGCCAGTGCGCCTTCCTCGAAGGTCTTGCGCGCCGTTTCCGCGGCCTCTTCGGCGGCCTTGCGGCCATGCAGCAGAGCGGTGATCTCGGTGGCGAGGATCTTCTTCGCTTCGTTGATCTCGGCGCCGCCCAGTGCCGCCAGCTTCGCCACCTCATCGAGCGGCATCGTGGTGTAGAGCTTCAGGAAGCGCTCGACGTCGGCATCCTCGGTATTGCGCCAGTACTGCCAGAAGTCATACGGGCTCAGCATGTCCGGGTTGAGCCAGATGGCGCCGCCGAGCGACTTGCCCATCTTGGCGCCCGAAGCGGTGGTGAGCAGCGGCGTGGTCAGCGCGTAGAGCTGCGACGTGCCCATGCGGTGGCCGAGATCGATGCCGTTGACGATGTTGCCCCACTGGTCAGAGCCGCCCATCTGCAGGCGTATGCCATAGCGCTTGTTCAGCTCCACATAGTCGTAGGCCTGCAGGATCATGTAGTTGAATTCGAGGAACGACAGCGACTGGTCGCGGTCGAGTCGCAGCTTCACGGAATCGAAGGACAGCATGCGGTTGACCGAGAAGTGCCGGCCCACATCGCGCAGGAATTCCAGATAGTTCAGCGGCAGCAGCCAGTCGGCATTGTTGACCATGAGCGCATCGCGCGGGCCCTCGCCGAAGGTCAGGTAGTTGGAAAACACCTTTTTGATGCCATCCATGTTTTCCTGAATGGTCTGCGGCGTCATCAGCTTGCGCGCCTCGTCCTTGAACGAGGGATCGCCGACCATGCCGGTGCCGCCACCCATCAGGGCCACAGGGCGATGACCAGTCTTCTGCATCCAGTGCAGCATCATGATCTGGATCAGACCGCCCGCATGAAGGCTCGGCGCGGTCGGATCGAAGCCGATATAAGCCGATACCGTCTCCTTCGCGAACAGCTCGTCGAGGCCGGTTTCATCCGAGATCTGGTGGATGAAGCCGCGCTCACTCATGATGCGCAGGAAGTCGGATTTGAAGGCGGTCATTTTTCTTTTCCCGAAAGCACCGGCAAACTGGCACCGGCGTGGCAAGTGTGACCGCGCGCGTTTAGCATCCGTTGACATGGAATCACAAGGACGGCGAGCCAAATGGCGACAATCTGCGCACTCGGCCTGATGAGCGGCACCTCGATGGACGGTATCGATCTCGCTCTGCTGCGGACCGATGGTGTCGATATCGTCGAACAGGGTCCCGGTTCTTTCGTGCCTTATGACGCTGCCTTCCGCGCGCGCATCGTGGCGGGGCTGGAAGAGACAAAGCAGATCGGGCAGCGGATGGAACGGTCGGGTAGCCTTGCAGCGCTTGAGCAGGACATAACCCGCCGCCATGCCGATGCGGTGGCTGCATTTCTCGCCGGTGCGGCAGGCTCATGGGGAAAGCCCGAACTCATCGGCTTTCACGGGCAGACGGTGCTGCACCGCCCGCAGCAGGCGCTCACCGTTCAGCTCGGCGACGGGCAGATGCTGGCCGACCTGACCGGTCTGCCGGTGGTGTTCGACATGCGCGCCGAAGACATGCGCCATGGCGGGCAGGGCGCGCCGCTGGTGCCGGCCTATCATGCCGCGCTGGCACGTTCGCTGCCGTCCGGGCTTGCGCGGTTCCCGGTGGTGCTGGTCAATATCGGTGGCATTTCCAACATCAGCTATGTGCCGGAACATGGCGACCCGATCGCGTTCGACACGGGTCCGGGCAACGGGCTGATCGACCAGTGGGTGGCGCGAGAGGCGGGCGTGCCTTTCGATGCCGATGGCGCGATCGCTGGCAAGGGCACGACGGTCCGGGAGGTCGTCGCCCGCTATCTGGCAAAACCGTTCTTTTCGCAGGGCGGGCCGAAATCGCTCGACCGCAGCGATTTCACTGTGGCCGAAGCCGAAGGGCTGAATGTGGCGGATGGGGCGCGGACGCTGGCGGCGGTGTCGGCGGCCGCGATCCTGAAATCGGCGGAGCATTTGCCGGAAAAGCCGAAGCTGTGGATCATCTGCGGCGGCGGTCGCAAGAACCCGCACATCATGCACGACCTGAAGGCTGGAGCAAAAGTCGCCGGCTCCGAAGTGATTTCCGCCGAGCAGGCCGGTTTCGACGGCGACGCCACCGAGGCGGAAGCGTGGGCCTATCTGGCGGTGCGGTCGCGGAACGGGCTGCCGCTCACCTTTCCGACCACGACGGGGTGCGAAAAGCCGGTGAGCGGCGGGGTAATGGTAAAGCCGTTACCTTAGGCGCTTGGGGCGCGGATCGGACAGCTCGCCTGCGAGACGGCGGTCGAGATAGTCGGCGCACTCTTCGAGAAGCAGCTCGGCATCATTGGAGAAGAAATGATTGGCGCCCGGCAGGGTCTTCTGCGTGATCGTGATGCCCTTTTGCGTATGCAGCTTGTCGACCAGTCCCTGAACGTCCTTCGGCGGCGCCACCTTGTCGGCGTCGCCGTGGATGATGAGCCCCGACGAGGGGCAGGGCGCGAGGAACGAGAAATCGTAGGTGTTGGGCTGTGGCGCGATGGACATGAAGCCTTCGATTTCCGGGCGGCGCATCAGCAACTGCATGCCGATCCAAGCACCGAACGAATAGCCCGCAACCCAGCAGCTCTTGGAATCGGGATGCAGCGACTGCACCCAGTCGAGCGCGGCGGCCGCATCCGACAGTTCACCCACGCCATGGTCGAATTCGCCCTGGCTGCGGCCGATGCCGCGGAAATTGAACCGCAGCGTGGTGAAACCGCGCTTCTGGAACATGTAGAAGAGGTCGTAGACGATCTTGTTGTTCATCGTCCCGCCGAACTGCGGGTGCGGGTGAAGGATGATCGCGATGGGCGCGCTCTTTTCCTTCGACGGCTGATAGCGACCTTCCAGCCGACCGGCGGGACCCGTAAATATGACCTCAGGCATTAAGAACTCCGACTGAAAACCAACCGGCGGTGCCAGAACATTTCTTGAACGCTTCCCACAAGATTCGACCTTGACGTAGGGCGATGACCTTCTTAGAAGCTAGATTAGAATTGTTCAAAACTGAGTGGTCAGCCCACCCACGCCGCGAATGCGTAGATAGGACGGCTGGCCTCATGATTTCAAGGAAATAACGCCAGAGCCTGGCGTGAGCCTTCATGCAGGGAGAATCGGGCAGGGAAATGGCTGCTGTTCGCGCCTATCTCGACTACAATGCCAGCGCGCCGCTGCTTGGCCGCGCGCGCGAGGCTGTGGTCGCAGCGCTGGACCTTGCCGCCAATCCTTCGTCGGTCCATCAGGAGGGTCGCAATGCGCGCCGCCTGATCGAGGAGGCCCGCCGTCAGGTGGCGGCGCTGGTCAATGCCGGGAAGCAGCATGTCGTCTTCACATCCGGCGCCACCGAGGCCGCCACCACGCTGCTGACGCCTGAATGGCGCATGGGCAAGGCCGACCTGCGCATGGGGCGGCTATATGTGTGCGCTGCCGACCATCCCTGCCTGCTGAGCGGAGGGCGGTTCGCGGCGGAGCAGGTCGAGCGCATCGGTGTAGATGGCGACGGCGTGCTGAAGCTGGACGAACTCGCTGCTGCTCTTGCGGCTCACGACAAGGAAACCGGCCTGGCGCTGGTTGCCGTTCACGCGGCCAACAATGAGACCGGCGTGATCCAGCCGATCGAGGAAATTGCCGCTGTCGTGAGAGCCGCCGGCGGTGTGCTGGTGCTGGATGCCGTGCAGGCGGCAGGGCGTGTTTCGCTCGATATGTCAAAGCCTTGCGCGGATTATCTGATTCTTTCCGCGCATAAGATCGGTGGTCCCAAGGGCGTCGGCGCGATCGTTGCCGCCGCCGATCTGATGATGCCGAAGCCGCTGGTGAGCGGTGGCGGGCAGGAGAAGGGGCATCGCGGCGGCACCGAGAACCTTGCCGGCATCGCCGGATTTGGTGCTGCTGCTGCCAGCGCGCTGGAAGCCATGCCGTCCATAAGCCGGATCGCAAGCCTGCGCGACGGCTTCGAGGCCGCCATCCGTGATCTGGTGCCGGATGCGGTTTTCTTCGGCCGTGCTGCACCGCGTCTGGCCAATACGAGTTTCTTCGCCATTCCCGGCCTGAAGGCCGAGACGGCACAGATCGCTTTCGACCTTGCCGGTGTGGCTTTGTCGGCCGGTTCCGCCTGTTCGTCGGGCAAGGTCGGTCCCAGCCATGTTCTGGCAGCGATGGGAGTCGATGAAATACAGGGTGCGCTGCGCGTGTCGATCGGGCAGGAGACGAGCGCGCAGGACCTTGAACTGTTCCGGTCGGCTCTGGAGGGCATTGCAGCCCGCCGGGCCGGAGGAAGCAGGGCTGCCTGAGGGTGGCCGCGGGTCTCTGGCCCGGTGAATCGGTGCGGGTGTGCGGGTGTAAATCCGGGTGCTCCGCACTATATGAAACTTACGTCGCCCCCCGGCGATGCCATAGTTTGAAAACTGTCGGGCCTTGCCCCCGATAAGGATGGAGAACGCCTGTGGCTGCAGTGCAGGAAACGATCGATGCCGTTCGTGAGATCGACGTCGATCAGTACAAATACGGTTTTGAAACCGAAATCGAGACCGACAAGGCCCCCAAGGGCCTGAACGAAGACATCATCCGCTTCATTTCTGCCAAGAAAGATGAGCCGGAATGGATGCTCGAATGGCGGCTTGAGGCTTATCGCCGCTGGCTGACCATGGACGAGCCGAACTGGGCGCGCGTTTCGTATCCGAAGATCGATTTTCAGGATATCTACTACTACGCCGCGCCGAAGAACCAGTCTGGCCCGAGGTCCCTTGACGAGGTCGATCCGGAACTGCTGCGCACCTATGAAAAGCTGGGTATCCCGCTGCGCGAGCAGGAAATTCTGGCCGGCGTGCAGAAGCCTGCTTCGGAAAACGGCGAAGCGAGCGACAATGTCTACGCTTCCGGCCGCGTCGCCGTGGACGCGGTGTTCGATTCCGTTTCGGTCGTCACCACCTTCAAGGAAGAGCTGGCCAAGGCCGGCGTCATCTTCTGCTCGATCTCGGAAGCGATCCGCGAGCATCCCGAACTGGTCCAGAAATATCTGGCTTCCGTGGTGCCTGTGTCGGACAACTATTATGCGACGCTCAACAGCGCGGTGTTCACCGACGGTTCGTTCGTCTACGTCCCTAAGGGCGTGCGTTGCCCGATGGAACTGTCGACCTACTTCCGCATCAACGAGAAGAACACCGGCCAGTTCGAGCGCACGCTGATCATCGCCGAGGAAGGTGCCTACGTCTCCTATCTGGAAGGCTGCACCGCTCCCCAGCGCGATGAAAACCAGCTTCACGCCGCCGTGGTCGAGCTGATCGCGCTCGATGATGCCGAGATCAAATACTCGACAGTCCAGAACTGGTATCCGGGCGATGTCGAGGGCAAGGGCGGCATCTACAACTTCGTCACCAAGCGTGGCGATTGCCGTGGCGACCGCTCGAAGATCTCGTGGACGCAGGTCGAGACGGGTTCCGCCATCACCTGGAAGTATCCGAGCTGCATTCTGCGCGGCGACGACAGCCAGGGCGAGTTCTACTCGATCGCCGTTTCCAACGGCTATCAGCAGATCGACAGCGGCACCAAGATGATCCATCTGGGCAAGAATACGCGCAGCCGCATCATCTCCAAGGGTATCGCCGCCGGCTTCTCGCAGAACACCTATCGTGGACAGGTTTCGGCTCACCGCAAGGCGACCAACGCCCGCAACTTCACCAATTGCGACTCGCTGCTGATCGGCGACCAGTGCGGCGCGCACACCGTGCCCTACATGGAAGCCAAGAACGCGACCGCCCAGTTCGAGCACGAGGCAACGACGTCGAAGATCTCCGAGGATCAGAAGTTCTACGTCATGCAGCGCGGCATTCCCGAAGAGGAAGCCATCGCGCTCATCGTCAACGGCTTCGTCAAGGATGTCATTCAGGAACTGCCGATGGAATTCGCCGTCGAGGCGCAGAAGCTCATCGGCATCTCGCTCGAAGGTTCGGTCGGCTGACCGCATACAGATATTCAGGAAGAACACATGCTTGAGATCAAGAACCTGCACGCCCGCATCGCCGATGACGGCACGGAAATCATCCGCGGGCTGAACCTGACCGTCGAGGCCGGCGAAGTCGCCGCCATCATGGGGCCGAACGGCTCCGGCAAGTCGACGCTGTCCTACATCCTCGCCGGACGCGAGGACTACGAGGTGACGGAAGGCGAAATCATCTACAATGGCGAATCCATCCTTGAGATGGATCCGGCCGAGCGCGCCGCTTCCGGCATTTTCTTGGCTTTCCAGTATCCGATGGAGATACCGGGCGTCGCCACCATGGAGTTTCTCAAGGTGGCGATGAACGAGCAGCGAAAAGCGCGCGGCGAGGAGCCTCTGAAGATTTCCGAGTTCATCGCCCGTGTGAAGGAAGCTGCCGGCTCCCTCAACATGAACATGGATATGCTGAAGCGCCCGCTCAACGTCGGCTTCTCCGGCGGCGAGAAGAAGCGCGCCGAAATCCTCCAGATGAAGCTTTTGCAGCCCAAGCTGTGCGTGCTCGACGAGACCGATTCCGGCCTCGATATCGATGCGCTGAAGATCGTGGCCGACGGCGTGAACTCGCTGCGTTCGCCCGACCGCGCCTTCCTCGTCATTACGCACTATCAGCGACTGCTGGAGCACATCGTCCCGGATACGGTCCACGTTCTGTACAAGGGACAGGTGATCAAGTCGGGCGACAAGTCGCTGGCTCTGGAACTGGAAGCCAATGGTTATGCCGGCATAATCGGCGAAGCCGCCTGAGGCGGCGCCAAGGTGAGGTGAATGCAATGAATGTACATGCAACCCCCCAGCGCACGCCAGCAGAGACGGCCCTGATCGAGGCTTTCGGCGAGCGGCTCGGTCTTCTGCCGGGCGACAGCGAGGTGATGGTCCAGCGCGATGGCGCCATTGAGATGATCAAGGCGGGCTTTCCTACCCGCCGCATCGAGAGCTGGCACTACACGGATCTGCGTCGTCTGCTTGGCAAGGTGCCGGAATTCGATGCCACTGCATCGGTCAGGGCGCCGGATCCCATTCTAGAAGGCTCCGGACTGGTTACGCTGATCAATGGTGCGATTTCGGGCAAGCCGTCGCTGGCCGAAGGCGTTTCCTTTGCGTCGCTGGCCGAGAAGCTGACGGATGGTTCCGCCGCGGCTGAGCTGAAGACCTATGGCTCGGATGACACGATCGGAGCCATCAACGCGGCGTTTGTCGCAGACGGTGTTTTGCTCGATATCGCTGCCGGAACGGAACTGGAGAAGCCGGTCGAGCTGCAGAACCTGCAGGCCGGTGGCCAGACCCATGTTCGCATGGTGGTCAATGCCGGGGCAGGCTCGCGCGCCGTGATCGTGGAGCGTCAGTCGGGCGAGGGGGCTGGTCTTGTCAGCTCCGTCAGCCAGCTTACCGTTGGTGATGGCGCTGAGGTCACATGGCTGATCATCCAGGAGCAGCCGGAAACCGCCCAGCATCTGGCCCAGTTCAAGGCTGAGATCGGCGCTGACGCCAGGCTCACCCTGTTCATCATGAATGCGGGTGGCAAGCTGGTGCGTCAGGAAGTGCATGTGAAGGTGTCGGGCGAAGGCTCGGACTTCCAGCTGCGCGGCGTCAACCTGCTTTCGGGTGACAGCCACACCGACGTGACCATGGTGCTGGATCACGCCGTTCCGCACACCGGCTCGGTCGAAGTGGTGCGCAATGTGGTGACGGGCAAGGCGCATGGCGTGTTTCAGGGCCGCATCAACGTGCATCAGGTCGCGCAGAAGACCGATGCACGCATGGCCTGCAACACGCTTCTTTTGTCCGACGATGGCGAGTTCTCGGCTAAGCCGGAGCTGGAAATCTTCGCCGATGACGTGGCTTGCGGCCACGGCGCTACGGTGACCGATATCCACGGCGATCATCTGTTTTACCTGATGTCGCGCGGCATTACCGAAAAGTCCGCCCGTGGCCTGCTGGTCAAGGCATTCGTTGCCGAGGTGATCGAGGAGCTGGAAGACGAGCAGATCGTCGAGGCCCTTGAAGCCCGCCTCGATGACTGGTTCGCCACGCACGGCTGAGTGCCGTTTGCGATTCGATGTCCCGGCCTTTTGCCGGGGCGTCGCAACTGCGGTGCAGAGAAGAGATATGGACCAGAAGATCGAAACCGCACCCTATGATGTCGAGGCGATCCGCCGCGATTTCCCCATTCTTGCCCGGCAGGTGCATGGCAAGCCGCTGGTCTATCTCGACAACGGCGCCTCGGCGCAGAAGCCGCGTGCCGTGCTGGACACCATCCGCCACGCTTATGAGCAGGACTACGCGAATGTTCATCGCGGCCTGCATTTCCTCTCCAATGCCTCGACAGATGCTTATGAAAAGGCACGCGAGAGCGTGCGCCGCTTCCTGAACGCGCCCTCGACAGACAATATCGTCTTTACCTCGAACTCCACGGCTGCCATCAACACGGTAGCCTATGGTTTCGGCATGCCGAATATCGGCGAAGGCGATGAGATCGTCCTGTCGATCCTCGAACACCATTCCAACATCGTGCCATGGCATTTCATCCGCGAGCGGCAGGGCGCGAAGCTGGTCTGGGTGCCCGTGGATGATCTGTGTGCGCTGCATCTGGAGGATTTCGAGAAAAGCCTGACCGATCGCACCAGGCTGGTTGCCATCACCCACATGTCGAATGCGATGGGCACGGTGACGCCGATCCGCGAGATTTGCCGCATCGCCCATGCGCGCGGCATTCCCGTTCTGGTCGATGGCAGCCAGAGCGCCGTTCACATGCCGGTCGATGTGCAGGATCTCGATTGTGATTTCTTCGTTTTCACCGGCCATAAGGTCTACGGACCGTCCGGAATCGGCGTTCTTTACGGCAAGAAAGAGCGGCTGGAGGCAATGCGCCCCTTCATGGGCGGTGGCGAGATGATCGAGGAGGTGACCGAGGACAGGGTCACCTACAACGCCCCGCCACACCGCTTCGAAGCCGGCACGCCTCCCATCGTGCAGGCGATCGGGCTGGGGGCCGCGCTGGATTACATGGACAGCATCGGCCGCGAGCGCATTGCCGCCCATGAAGCGGATCTGACCGCCTATGCGCATGAGCGGCTTGGCGCCATCAACTCGCTGCGCATTTTCGGCAATGCGCCGGGCAAGGGCGCCATCGTGTCCTTCGAGTTGCAGGGCATCCATGCGCACGATGTGTCGATGGTCATAGACCGTCAGGGCGTTGCCGTGCGGGCAGGCACCCATTGCGCCCAGCCGCTGTTGAAACGCTTCGGCGTCACCTCCACATGCAGGGCATCGTTCGGCATGTACAACACCAGAGCCGAGATCGACGTTTTGGCCGAAGCGCTGGAAAAGGCGCGGAAATTTTTCGGATGACGGATATGGACGACACCACCACACGTGTTGAAACCGACGGGCAGACTGAGCAGGAAGCCGTCGGAACCGGGCCGGTTTCGACCATTCCCGAGGAAGAACTGGCGCGCCTGACCGACGACATCATTTCCGCGCTGAAGACCGTCTATGATCCGGAAATTCCTGCGGATATCTATGAGCTGGGTCTCGTCTACCGCATCGACATCGAGGACGATCGCACCGTGAAGATCGACATGACGCTGACCGCCCCGGGCTGTCCTGTGGCCGGCGAGATGCCGGGCTGGGTGCAGAATGCGGTGGGGGCGGTGGAAGGCGTTTCCGGCGTCGAGGTCAACATGACCTTCGATCCGCCATGGACGCCCGACCGCATGTCGGAAGAAGCCCAGATCGCCGTCGGCTGGTACTGAGGACCGACGCCGCACTTGCTTGCTACTGCTTGGCAGGAGCCGCTCTTGCAGAGCCTTCCAAATTCCCCCATCTTCAGGGGGAGATATGAAATCATTCCGGCAGGCCTTTAACCTGCATGGCATGGAGAAGACTGAGATGGCACGTTTTTCCATCATGAAGCTGACCGACAAGGCGGCGGAGCGGGTTCGCGAAATCATCGGTGCGCGTGATGGCGCGCACGGCATCCGGCTCGGCGTGAAGAAGGGCGGTTGCGCCGGCATGGAGTACACCATCGATCTGGTCACCGAACCTGATCCGAAGGACGACCACGTCGAGCATCAGGGCGCACATGTGTATGTCGCGCCGGAAGCGGCACTGTTTCTGCTCGGTACCGAGATGGATTTCGAGGTCACCACGCTGCGCACGGGCTTCGTGTTCCGCAATCCCAATCAGTCTTCCGCCTGCGGCTGTGGCGAATCGGTGGAACTGAAACCAGCCGACCTGAAGGCGCTGGCCGAGGCCCGGGCGACAGCCGAGGCCTGATTTCCCTCCATGGACAACGGGCGCATCGAAGAGCTTTTCGAAGGGCTTGGTCCCGTCACCATACGCCGCCTGTTTGGCGGCAAGGGCATCTACCATCGCGGCGTCATCATTGCCATCGTCCTGCAAGGGGAGCTGATGCTCAAGGCGGATGCGATAAGCGCTCCCGATTTTGTTTCTGCGGGCGCGCGCCAATGGACCTATGCCGGAAAAGGCAGGGAGGTGGCCATGCCCTACTGGACCACTCCCGATGCCGCGTTCGACGATCCGGACGAAATGGCGGCGTGGGCGCGCAAGGCGTATGATGCGGGTTTACGGGCGACAGCTCAGCAAGCCCGGCAGGAAGGCTGAACGGAACCGGAGGCGATTCGGGCGGCCGGAAATTTTCTCCGGGTGTTCGTATTCCCGTTAAACCGGTCCGGTATCGTGGACAAAATGGGAACTTTTGTAGAATTCCAAAATAAAACAATTGGTTAATCCCTCTTGCAAAAATGGAACAAAGAGGGTACAAAAATCTGAGCGGTCAGCGAATTGTCCGTCTGTCATTGACGACCAAAAGGTACTGTATCATGGCTCAGAATTCATTGCGGCTTGTAGAGGACAATTCGGTGGACAAATCAAAGGCTCTGGACGCTGCGCTGTCGCAGATCGAGCGGGCTTTCGGCAAGGGCTCGATCATGCGCCTTGGCGCAAACGAGCAGGTGGTCGAGATAGAAACGGTTTCGACCGGTTCTCTCGGTCTCGATATTGCGCTGGGTGTTGGCGGTCTGCCGCGCGGGCGCATCATCGAGGTCTATGGCCCTGAAAGCTCGGGCAAGACGACGCTGGCTCTCCATACGGTTGCGGAAGCGCAGAAGAAGGGCGGCATCTGCGCCTTTGTCGATGCCGAGCACGCGCTGGACCCGGTCTATGCCCGCAAGCTGGGTGTCGACCTTGAAAACCTCCTGATCTCGCAGCCGGACACCGGCGAGCAGGCGCTGGAAATCTGCGACACGCTGGTGCGCTCCGGTGCAATCGACGTTCTGGTGGTGGACTCGGTGGCGGCATTAACGCCGCGCGCCGAAATCGAAGGTGAGATGGGCGACTCGCTGCCTGGTCTTCAGGCTCGCCTGATGAGCCAGGCGCTGCGCAAGCTGACGGCTTCGATCTCGCGCTCCAACACCATGGTCATCTTCATCAACCAGATCCGTATGAAGATCGGCGTCATGTTCGGTTCGCCCGAAACGACCACCGGCGGCAATGCGCTCAAGTTCTATGCGTCGGTACGCCTCGATATCCGCCGTATCGGCTCGGTCAAGGATCGCGACGAGGTGGTCGGCAACCAGACTCGCGTCAAGGTGGTCAAGAACAAGCTGGCCCCGCCCTTCAAGGTGATCGAGTTCGACATCATGTATGGCGAGGGTGTGTCCAAGACCGGCGAACTCATCGATCTCGGCGTCAAGGCCGGCGTGGTTGAAAAGTCGGGTGCGTGGTTCTCCTATAATTCGCAGCGTCTCGGGCAGGGGCGTGAGAACGCCAAGCAGTTCCTGCGTGACAATCCGGATACGGCGCGGGAGATCGAACTGGCGCTGCGCCAGAATGCCGGGCTGATTGCCGAGAAGTTCCTGGAAGACGGCGGCTTCGAGGCTGAGGCCGGCGAGGGCTGATGCGCTGATCGGCACGGATTGTCCGGCCTTGGCCGAACGAACTTAAAGTGAAAAACGCTGGTCTCCCGAGATCGGCGTTTTTCGTTGCGGGCAGCATTTTTGAAAAAGCGCATCACGGTGGAATAAGGCCTGAGCGCTGCGGCACCTGAGGTTTCGCCAGCGACATTCCTCATTCTGGACAGGGTGCTGGCCGACCGCTAAAAGGCTGTGTTTTCCGCACTGGCGCCGCAGGCGTTTTCCTGAACAAAGGCATCTTTCATGAGTGGTGTTAACGAGATCCGGTCGGCTTTCCTCGACTACTTCCGCAAGGAAGGTCACGAGGTCGTTGCCTCCAGCCCTCTGGTGCCGCGCAACGATCCGACGCTGATGTTCACCAATGCCGGCATGGTTCAGTTCAAGAACGTGTTCACGGGTCTGGAAACGCGCCCCTACAACCGCGCGACCACCTCGCAGAAATGCGTTCGTGCCGGCGGCAAGCACAATGACCTCGACAATGTCGGCTACACTGCGCGCCATCACACCTTCTTCGAGATGCTCGGCAATTTTTCCTTTGGCGACTATTTCAAGGAACGCGCCATCGAGCTTGCCTGGAACCTGATCACCCGCGAGTTCGGGCTGTCGAAGGACAGGCTGCTGGTCACGGTCTATCACACCGATGATGCGGCGGCCGAATTCTGGAGGAAGATCGCAGGTCTTTCCGACGAGAAGATCATCCGCATCCCGACGAGCGACAATTTCTGGGCGATGGGCGATACCGGCCCCTGCGGCCCCTGCTCGGAAATCTTCTACGACCATGGCGACCATATCGCCGGCGGACCTCCCGGCAGTCCGGATGAGGACGGCGACCGCTTCATCGAGATCTGGAACCTCGTCTTCATGCAGTATGAGCAGGTGACGAAGGAAGAGCGCATCGAGCTGCCGCGTCCGTCGATCGACACGGGCATGGGGCTTGAGCGTATCGCTGCCGTGCTGCAGGGCGTGCATGACAACTACGACATCGACCTGTTCAGGGCGCTGATCCGCGCCTCCGAGGAAGCCACCGGCGTTCCGGCAACCGGGGCGAACCGGGCGAGCCATCGCGTCATCGCCGATCACCTGCGCGCGTCGTCCTTCCTCATTGCCGACGGGGTGCTTCCCTCCAATGAAGGGCGCGGCTATGTGCTGCGCCGCATCATGCGCCGCGCCATGCGCCATGCCCAGCTTCTGGGCGCGCGCGATCCGCTGATGTGGCGGCTGGTTCCCGCGCTGGTGCGTGAAATGGGGCAGGCCTATCCCGAGCTGGTGCGCGGCGAGAGCCTGATTTCCGAAACGCTCAAGCTGGAGGAAACCCGCTTCCGCAAGACGCTGGCGCGCGGCATCACCCTGCTCAACGAAGCGACCGAGGATCTTGGCAGCGGTGGCCGGCTGGATGGCGAGACGGCCTTCAAGCTCTACGACACCTATGGTTTCCCGCTCGACCTGACGCAGGATGCGCTGCGCCAGCGCAACATCGCCGTCGATCTGGAAGGCTTCAACGCGGCGATGGAACGCCAGAAGGCCGAGGCGCGCGCCAACTGGGCCGGCTCCGGCGAAGCGGCGACCGAGACCGTCTGGTTCGGCGTGCGTGAAAAGTCCGGTGCGACCGAATTTCTTGGCTATGACACCGAGCAGGCTGAAGGCATCGTCCAGGCCCTCGTGCAGGACGGCAAGGAAGTGGAGAGCGCTTCCGCCGGCGAGAGCGTCGCCATCGTCGTCAACCAGACGCCGTTTTATGGCGAATCCGGCGGTCAGATGGGCGACACCGGAATTATTTCGGGCGAAGGCTTTTCCATTGAGGTGGAAGACACGCAGAAGAAGGGTGACGGCGTTTTCGTCCATCTTGGCAAGGTGGTGAAGGGTACGGTCAGGCTTGGCGCGGCGGCGGAACTGAAAGTCGATCATGCCCGCCGCAACCGCCTGCGCTCCAACCACTCGGCCACGCACCTCATCCACGAGGCGTTGCGCGAGGTGCTGGGCACGCATGTGGCCCAGAAGGGTTCTCTGGTTGCGCCGGAGCGGCTTCGCTTCGACATTTCCCACAACAAGGCGATTTCGCCGGAGGAGCTTGAAGAGGTCGAGCGCATGGCCAACGAGATCGTGGTCCAGAACGGCCCGGTCACGACACGGCTGATGTCGGTGGACGACGCCCGCGCCGAAGGCGCCATGGCGCTGTTCGGCGAGAAATATGGCGACGAGGTGCGCGTCGTGTCGATGGGCACGGCTTTGCATGGAGAGAAGGCCAACAGGCCCTATTCGATCGAACTGTGCGGCGGCACCCATGTGAAGGCCACCGGCGACATCGGGCTGGTGCGTATCGTTTCCGACAGCCCGGTGGCGGCGGGCGTGCGTCGCATCGAAGCGCTGACCGGGGATGCCGCACGGCAGTATCTGGATGAGCAGGAGCGCCGGCTGAAGTCTGCGGCGGCATTGCTCAAGGTTGCGCCCGCCGAGGTGCCGGCCCGCATCGAGGTTCTGGTGGAAGAACGCCGCAAGCTCGAACGTGAACTGACCGAGGCCCGCCGCAAGCTGGCGCTCGGTGGCGGTTCCGGCGGTGGCGCTGCGTCCGAAGTGAAGGATGTCGCCGGCACGAAGTTCCTCGGCAAGGTGGTCGAGGGCGTTTCGCCGCGTGATCTGAAATCACTCGCGGATGAAGGCAAGAAGTCGGTCGGCTCTGGCGTCGTCGTCTTCGTCGGCGTGGCCGAGGATGGCAAGGCCAGCGTCGTGGTTGCGGTGACCGACGACCTGACTTCGCGCTTCTCGGCCGTCGATCTGGTGCGCGCCGCATCCGCAGCGCTGGGCGGGCAGGGCGGCGGTGGCCGGCCGGACATGGCGCAGGCCGGCGGACCGGATGGGGCGAAGGCTCAAGCTGCCCTGGAGGCAGTTTCGCAGGCCCTGGAATAGAGCATTTGCAGTCGGACGGAGTCGTCTGACGTCGCATAAGTTCAGCCATGGGAAAACAAGCTGGAGCGGCGGAGCTGTGTTCGTCGGAACGCCCGAAGCTCCAGCGACGAAACTCAGGGCGGATCGCGTTTCAGATCCGCTGCGAGCGTTTCAGTCCCGATACAAAAAAGGCGGCCTTAGGCCGCCTTTTTCCGTTTCTAAAGACGTTTTTACTCGTCTGCGAAGATCGCCTTCCAGATGGCCGCGCCAATCGCGGCACCGACGATCGGGGCAAGCCAGAACAGCCACAGCTGTCCGATCGCGCCGGTCTCGGCAAACAGGGCAGCGCCCGTCGAGCGGGCAGGGTTGACCGAGGTGTTGGTCACGGGGATCGACACAAGATGGATCAGCGTCAGCGTCAGGCCGATGGCCAGCGGCGCGAAGCCTGCCGCAGCCTTGGCTGTCGTCGTTGCCAGAATGATGAAAATGAAGAACGCGGTCAGCACCACTTCGATCGTCAGGCCGGCCAGAAGCGAATATTTTCCGGGCGACAGCTCGCCATAGCCGTTGGAAGCAAAGCCACCGGCGGAGAAGCCGGGCTGGCCGGAGGCGATGACATAGAGCACAGCGCCTGCGACGACGCCGCCGACCACCTGCGCGATGATGTAGCCGACCAGATCACCGGCCGGCATGCGGCCGCCGACGACCATGCCTACGGAAACGGCCGGATTGAAGTGACCGCCGGAAAAGCGCCCCACGGCATAGGCCATGGTGACGACCGTCAGGCCGAATGCAAGCGAAACGCCGAGCAGGCCGATGCCGACATCGGGGAATGCGGCGGCAAGAACAGCTGATCCGCATCCGCAAAAGACCAGCCAGAATGTGCCGAAGAATTCGGCTGCGAGTTTCTGAGGCATTTTCTCTCTCCTTGGGAGTTTTGAAGTGCAGAACGGAACATTTCCAAAATCCGGAACTTCAATGGGCACTGACAAGGTAAAGCTGAGTGCGTCGTCCCCCACATCACAACCCGACCGGGCAATAAACTACCTTGAGTCGTGACGGGGAGAAAGGCCGGTCGTTGCGGACGGTGGGGGCAGCACAGGGTCCGCCTCTGCCGCAAGCCTGTGTGGGCGGAATTTCCCGGTACTCAAGCGTTATCGGGCGCCAAAGAAAAAGAGCGGCTTCCGTTTCCGGAAACCGCTCTTTTGTCATTTGTCAGCCTGCCGGGCGAACCGGGCAGTCATCGGTGTCGTGGGGATCAGGCCATGGCCTTCTGCAGGTTCTCGTCCACCTTGTCGAGGAAGCCGGTGGTCGACAGCCACGGCTGGTCGGGACCGATGAGCAGCGACAGGTCCTTGGTCATGAAGCCGCTCTCGACTGTCTGGATGCACACGCGCTCCAGCGTCTCGGCGAAACGCTTCAGGTCGGCGTTGTCGTCCAGCTTGGCGCGGTGGGCGAGGCCACGCGTCCAGGCGAAGATGGAGGCGATCGAGTTGGTCGAGGTCTGCTCGCCCTTCTGGTGCTGGCGATAGTGGCGGGTCACGGTGCCGTGGGCGGCTTCGGCTTCCACCGTCTTGCCGTCCGGCGTCATCAGAACCGAAGTCATCAGGCCGAGCGAACCGAAGCCCTGCGCAACCGTGTCGGACTGCACGTCGCCGTCATAGTTCTTGCACGCCCACACATAGCCGCCGGACCACTTAAGCGAGGAGGCGACCATGTCGTCGATCAGGCGATGTTCGTACCAGATCTTGCGTTCCTTGAACTGCGCCTCGAATTCCTTCTCATAGACTTCCTGGAAGATATCCTTGAAGCGGCCGTCATAGGCCTTGAGAATGGTGTTCTTGGTCGACAGGTAGACCGGATAATTACGCAGCAGGCCGTAGTTCAGCGATGCGCGCGCGAACTCGCGGATCGATTCGTCGAGGTTGTACATGGCCATGGCGACGCCGGAGCCGGGCGCGTCGAACACTTCGTGCTCGATGGTCTGGCCGTCTTCACCCACGAACTTGATGGTCAGCTTGCCCTTGCCGGGGAAACGGAAATCGGTGGCGCGGTACTGGTCGCCGAAGGCGTGGCGGCCGACGACGATCGGCTGCGTCCAGCCGGGCACCAGGCGCGGCACGTTCTTCATGATGATCGGTTCGCGGAAGATGGTGCCGCCGAGGATGTTGCGGATGGTGCCGTTGGGCGACTTCCACATCTTCTTGAGGTGGAATTCCTCGACGCGGGCTTCGTCAGGCGTGATGGTGGCGCATTTGACGCCGACGCCGTGCTTCTTGATCGCGTTGGCGGCGTCGATGGTCACCTGATCGTCGGTGGCGTCGCGGTGCTCGATGCTGAGGTCGTAATATTCGAGATCGAGGTCGAGATAGGGGTGAATCAGCTTGTCTTTGATGAACTGCCAGATGATGCGGGTCATCTCGTCGCCGTCGAGTTCGACGACCGGGTTCGCCACCTTGATCTTCGCCATGAAAACTGCCTCGTCTTGGAAAGGGCCTTGCCGGAAGGGTAGGCCGTTTGGGATGCGCCCCTATACCAAAGCAAGCGAAGGTGCGCAAACGGACACGGCGTTCCAGAACAGGCCTGCTGATGAGGGCACGCTATCCGCGATTTAAGGGTTGAGAAGAAACCGGCCGCCGGTGAGCGCCCGGACCACGGCTTCCAGAATTGCCTGCTTGCTGAGCCCGGCCGTGTCGATCCGGTGGTTGTCCAGCCGATCCAGTTGCGAGAACTGGCTGTGCAGGTCGCTGATCGGGATCGGGTCTGCCAGCATTTCGCCGCCGCGCAACTGACAGCGCCTTATCGCCTCGTCGAGGTCGGGGCGCAGCACGATGTAGTGGAGAGGACGGCTGACGGCGCTGAATGCAGGCAGGAACCATGGGCCTATGATGCCGTCGATCACCACGAAATAGCCGCCATCCGCATAGCGTTGGGCTGCCGCGCAAAGCGCGCCCATCACAACTTCGTTCTGCCGGCGTGATTCCGGCAGATATGGCGGGATGGCTCCGTTTCGTATGAAGTGCCAGAAATCGTCGGCATGGATATGCACTGCCGGCTGGCCGGAGCTTTCGACGAGGCTGCGCGCTGTCGTCGTCTTTCCCGCGCCTGGCGTGCCGGTGACAATGAGGATCTGTCCCGAAAGGTCGATCATGGGGTGATGATCGACCTGTATCGGCAAGAGGTCAAGCGCTCCGGGGAAGTGGCCTGTTCTCTCCTGACTGGCCATGTGGGAGCTTCAATTTCGCACCCGGATGTGTCAGGGACAGCAAAAGCCGCAAAGCGAAATGCATTGAAGCACATGCCATCTCAAGAACAACCTTCAAATTCCCCCGTCGCCGGTCCGGTCATCATCCTCGTCGAGCCGCAGCTCGGCGAGAATATCGGCATGGTGGCGCGCGCCATGGCCAATTTCGGGCTGAGCGAATTGCGGCTGGTCAATCCGCGCGACGGCTGGCCGAGCGATAAGGCGCGGGCGGCGGCAAGCAAGGCTGACCACGTCATCGATGCGGTGCGCGTGTTCGACGATCTGCCATCCGCGATCGCGGACCTGAATTTCATCTTCGCCACCACTGCCCGCGAGCGCGACGGCTTCAAGCCGGTGCGCGGTCCGGTCGAGGCGGGCAGGGCGCTGCGGTCGCGGTGCGAAGCCGGACAACGCACCGGTATTTTTTTCGGGCGCGAGCGCTTCGGCCTCAACAATGACGAGGTGGGCCTTGCCGACGAGATCGTGACCTTTCCGGTCGATCCGGGCTTTGCCTCGCTCAACATCGCGCAGGCAGTGCTGCTGATGTCCTATGAATGGATGAAGTCCGGCTTCGAGGACGAAACCCGCACCAATTTCCGCGGGCCGGACATGGAGCCGGCCACCAAGGATGAGCTTCTGGGGCTGTTCGGCCATCTGGAAGAGGCGCTGGAGGCGCGCGGTTATTTCCGGCCGCCGGAGAAAAAGGCGAAGATGGTGGACAATCTGCGCTCCGTCCTCACGCGGGCCGGCTTTGCGGGTGCGGAACTGCGCGTGCTGCGCGGCGTCATCACCTCGCTGGATCGCTTCAGCCGCAATGCGCCGCGCGGGGCCGCCTACACCCGCCCGTCATCCGGCCATGCCGCGACGCCCGGGCAAAACAGGCCAGGCGAAGAAGAGGATAAAGGCCATGGCTGAGCAGCCGATCCTGATGTTCGATTCCGGCGTTGGCGGCCTCACCGTGCTGCGCGAGGCGCGGGTGCTGATGCCGGATCGCCGCTTCATCTACGTGGCCGACGATGCCGGCTTTCCCTATGGCGCATGGGAAGAGCCGGCGCTGCGGGCGCATATTCTGGACCTGTTCGCTTCCCTGCTCGATCGCTACCAACCCGAAATCTCGGTCATCGCCTGCAATACCGCCTCGACGCTGGTGATCGACGATCTGCGCCGGCGCTTTCCGGAGCATCCTTTCGTCGGCACCGTTCCGGCAATCAAGCCTGCCGCCGAACGCACCCGTTCCGGGCTGGTGTCGGTGCTGGCGACGCCCGGAACGGTGAAGCGGCAATATACGCGCGACCTCATCCATCAATGGGCCACGAAATGCCATGTGCGGCTGGTCGGGTCGGAGCGGCTGGCCTCGCTTTCTGAAATCTACATGCGCGATGGCTTCGTGGATGAGGAGCAGGTGAGGGCGGAGATTTCTCCGTGTTTCGTAGAGCAGGACGGAAAGCGCACCGACATCGTCGTGCTTGCCTGCACGCACTATCCGTTTCTGGCGAACCGCATGCGCAAGACCGCGCCCTGGCCGGTGGACTGGCTCGATCCGGCGGAAGCGATCGCAAGGCGCGCGCTTTCCCTGCTGGAGAGCGACGGGCGTTCGAAGCAGGATGCGGCTGTCGCGGAACCTGATATCGCCGTGTTCACTTCCGGAAAGCCAGACTTCGCCACGCGGCGGCTGATGCAGGGTTTTGGCCTCACCGTTCCGGTTTGATGGAACATGCGCTGCGGACGGTCGTTTTCTCCTGATAAGGAGAACGCCATCATGCCTGCAAGATCGAAAGCCCAGCAGAAGGCAGCCGGCGCTGCCCTGTCTGCCAAGCGCGGTGAAACGCCGAAGAGCAAGCTCATCGGCGCTTCAAAGGAAATGTACGAATCGATGAGCGAAAAAGAGCTCGAGGAATTCGCCGAAACAAAGCACAAGGGCTTGCCGGAGCACAAAAAGAGCGGGTGAGGGCTCTATGGCCCCCACCCGGAAGCGTCAGCCGGCCTGCGTCAGCACCGGGACTGCGTTCCTGGCGAACCACTCCTCGAAGGACTGAGGTTCGCGTCCGGTCAGCGCCCTGAACTCGGCGTCGGAGCCGGCGAGGTTTCCGGCAGCAGCCGCCGCATCGAATGAGGCGAACACGCGGGCCACTGGCTCGGGCAGGCCGGCACCGGTCATGCCCCTGACCAGATCATCGACCGAAACCTGCACGACTTCGAGGGGCTTGCCGGTCGCCTGGCGGGCGAGTTCCGCCACCTCGTCAACAGTCCACGGCTTCGCGCCATAGAGGCTGAGCGTGCGCTTGCCGGAAAAGTCGGCGGCGAGTGCGGTGGCGGCCGCCAGCGCGAGATCGTCGCGCGCAACGTAGGACGTGCCGCCATTGCCGGCTGCGGTGAACCATTTGCCGGTCTCCAGAGCATGGGGAAGGGCGTGCAGAACGTTTTCCGAGTACCAGCTGTTGCGTAGCAGCGTGTGACCGGCAATCGCGCTTGCCTTGATCGCGGCTTCAGTGCCGGCATGGTCGGGGGCGAAGGAGACGGCCGAGGTTTCCGCATCCGGCAGGGATGTATAGACGATGTGCTGAACGCCCGCCTTGTCGGCGGCCTCGATCGCGGCCTTGTGCTGGCGCAGGCGCTTGCCCGGCTCGTCAAGGGCGTCGGTGCTGATGAGAACCAGCCGCTTCACGCCGGAAAAGGCGGCTGAGAGCGTGGCCGGATCGTCGTAGTCGGCCTTGCGGACGGTGACGCCGCGCGAGGCCCATTCGCCGAGGTCCTCGGGCTTGCGGCTGGTGGCGACGATCCGCGCTGCCGGAACACCCAGCGTGCCGATGAGATGATTGAGCACTGCACGGCCCAGATGGCCGGAAGCGCCGGTGACGAGAAGGTCTGCGGTCTGTGTCATGATGGTCTCCTGCGTTTTTGTCTTACAAAGGCACGTTGCATAATCTGGTTACTGACAGTAACTATATAGCCGGGCGCGATGGTGTTTGTAAGAACGCATGATTTCGTGCCCAGGTTACATGAAGGGAACCGCCATGAATGCTATCCTCGGAAAGGCTGTTGCGGGCAGACCCGAAAATGAGGCACCGGCCCCCTTGCTGCAAGCCTCACCGGGCTTTACCGAAGACGGCAAGGGTGGTTGCCCCATCCGTGACGTCCTCGACCGGGTGGGCGACACATGGAGCCTGCTCGTCATCATCAGCCTTCAGCCGGCGCCGATGCGGTTCAATGCGTTGCGGCGGTCGATCGAAGGCATATCGCAGCGCATGCTGACCGTGACGTTGCGTTCGCTGGAGCGCGACGGGCTGGTCAGCCGCACCGTGCGGCCGACCACGCCGCCCGAAGTCGAATATGCCCTGACGGCGCTCGGCCGTTCCATCGCCGTGCCCATCGGTGCGCTCGGTGATTGGGCAGCACAGAACAGGGGGCAACTGGCGGCTGCGCGCGCGGCCTTCGATGCAGCCGCAGACAGCGTCGCCGCTTGACACCGGGAGCCGATCCCTCTAGTGGAAACCGCGAAGCACCGGGCCGCAAGCCCGGTTGTTTCATTTGACGTGTCCCGTGGATCGTCCGTCGCTTTGCGCGGCCGATCCTGTCAGGTCTCGAAAACGGAGGCCAGAGGAGGGCGCGTTTCCTTACCCGCAGCCATGGGGCCGTGGGTGATTTTTTGAAAGGGAATGCGATGAGCAAGCGCGAATCCGCGAAATACAAGATTGACCGCCGTCTTGGCGAAAACATCTGGGGTCGTCCGAAGTCTCCGGTCAACAAGCGTGAATACGGCCCCGGCCAGCATGGCCAGCGCCGCAAGGGCAAGCTGTCGGACTTCGGTCTGCAGCTGCGCGCCAAGCAGAAGCTGAAGGGTCACTATGGTGACATCTCCGAGAAGCAGTTCCGCAAGACCTATGAGGAAGCTGCACGTCGCCGTGGCGACACCCCGGAGAACCTGATCGGCCTGCTCGAATCGCGCCTCGACGCCATCGTTTACCGCGCCAAGTTCGTTCCGACGATCTTCGCTGCCCGTCAGTTCGTCAACCACGGCCACGTCAACGTCAACGGCCAGCGCGTGAACATCGGTTCCTACCGCTGCAAGCCGGGCGACGTCATCGAGGTGCGTGAGAAGTCGAAGCAGCTCACCATCGTTCTGGAAGCCGTGTCGCTCGCCGAGCGCGACGTGCCGGACTACATCGAAGTCGACCACAACAAGATGGTCGCCACCTTTGCCCGCGTTCCGGGCCTGTCGGATGTGCCTTTCGCCGTCCAGATGGAACCGAACCTGGTCATCGAATTCTATTCGCGCTGATCATACTGCATTTTTTGCACTGGAAAGGCCGCCTTCGGGGCGGCCTTTTCTTTTCCGGGAAATCGCGGCATCGAAACGGAAAAACCCGATTTCACTATTCGCTCCGATGCTCTATTGCGGGCGTTTACAGGAAAGATTGAAGGCACGCTCGTCATGGATATGCCGATGCTTACCGAGGATGCTGCACCGGAAGCCAACGCCGATGGTTGCCACCAGATGTTCAGAGCCGCCCCCGGCGGAGTTGAGTTCAACAAGCTGCGCAAGCGTCTTCTGCGGATGACGCGGCAGGCCATCGAGGATTATGCCATGGTCAAGCCGGGAGAGCGCTGGCTGGTGGCGCTTTCCGGCGGCAAGGATTCTTACGGGCTTCTGGCACTGCTGCTCGACCTGAAATGGCGTGGCCTGTTGCCCGTCGATCTTCTGGCCTGCAATCTCGATCAGGGTCAGCCGGATTTCCCGAAGCACATATTGCCGGATTATCTCGATGCCAACGGCATCGCGCATCGCATCGAATATCAGGACACCTATTCGATCGTGACCGACAAGCTGCCGGAGTCGAGCACCTATTGCTCGCTGTGCTCACGGCTGCGGCGCGGCCATCTGTATCGCATCGCGCGTGAAGAAGGCTGCTCGGCGCTGGTGCTCGGCCATCACCGCGAGGACATTCTCGAAACCTTCTTCATGAACCTCTTCCACGGCGGGCGCCTTGCCGCCATGCCGCCCAAGCTCGTCAATGACGAAGGGGATGTGATGGTGCTGCGGCCGCTGAGCCTTTGTGCCGAGGCGGATCTGGCGAAGTTCGCCACCGCCATGCGCTTTCCGATCATCCCCTGCAATCTGTGCGGCAGCCAGGACGGGCTTCAGCGCAACCTGATGAAGGCGATGCTGGACGACATCGAAAAGAAGATGCCCGGCCGCAAGGACACCATGATCCGGGCCCTGGCAAATGTGCGGCCTTCGCATCTGCTCGACCGCAACCTGTTCGATTTCGCGGGGCTGAACCTTGGCGGTACAGCCCCGCATTGACGGCTGTCAGACCGGCTTGTGGTGCGCGTGGAACAGCTTTCCACGCTCGGCGATCAGAACAAAAACAAGGCCGATCACCGCGACGCTGACGAAACCGAACGCGAGCGGCGTCGTGGTGCCATCGAAAGCCTGACCGATCAGCGCGCCGATCAGGCCGCCACCGGCCGTTCCCATGAAGCCCAGGACCGAGGATGCCGTGCCGGCGACATGGCCGAGCGGTTCCATGGCCAGAGAGTTGAAGTTCGAGCCGATCAGGCCGAACTGGAACATGGCCAGCGCGAACAGGGTGATGAACAGCGGGAAGGGCACCGTTCCGAAAAGCGAAAGCACGAACCAGATGGCGCTGACGATCAGGAACCCGATCAGCGCGCCATGTGAGATCTTGCGCATTCCGAACCGGCCGACCAGCCGCGAGTTCAGATAGGACGACAGAGCCATGAAGGCAGCCACGGCGGCGAAAGCCACAGGGAACATCGTTCCCAGATCGTAGATGCCAACATAGACTTGCTGGGCCGAATTGATGAAGCCGAACAGCGAGCCGAAGATGAAGGTGCTGGCCAGCGTGTAGCAGAGCGCCAGCCGGTTGCTGAGCACGATGCCGAACGCCTGCGCGATCGCGCGCGGGTTGAAGGGCCGCTTGTCGGCCGGGTCGAGCGTTTCGGGCAGCCTGAGCGCCATCCACAGCGTGACGACAATGCCCGCCAGCCCCATGAAGACGAAGATCATGTGCCATTCGGCAAACAGCATGATCACCTGTCCGGTGCCCGGCGCGATGACCGGAACGATCATGAACACCATCATGACCAGAGACATGGCCTCCGCCATCTGCCGCCCGCCGAACACATCGCGGATGATGGAGACGGTGATGACCCGCGTGGCGGCGGAACCGATACCATGCACGAAGCGCAGCAAAAGCAGGCTTGTAAAGGTAGGTGCTATCGCTCCCGCAAATGCGGCCACGATATAGATGCCAAGGCCGACCAGCATCGGCGTGCGTCGTCCGAACCGGTCGGCGAGCGGGCCATAGGCCAGCTGTGCGAAGGCGAAGCCGAGCAGATAGGCCGAAATCACATATTGCCGGTGGTTCTCGTTCTCGACGCCGAGAGTGGAGCCGATTTCCTGCAGACCGGGAAGCATGATGTCGATGGCCAGCGCGTTGAGGGCCATAAGCATCGCCATCAGCGCGATGAATTCCATCTTGCCCATTCCGGCAAGCCGCGGCGGTGCGGTTTGTGCGGATACGTCCATGAAATAACCTTCAAATCTTTCCGACGTTCACGGGCTTGTGAGCGCGTGAAAACGCACCCGGAAACGCAGTTTCCAAAGAGCAGCAAAGGCGCTGGTGGGTGCCAGCGCCTTTGTCCGGAATATGTGGCGCTGCCGCAGCAGCGCAAAAATCAGGTCAGGCGGCGCCTTTGACCTTTATGCCTTTTTCGTCGAGGAACGACTGCAATTCGCCGGCCTGGAACATTTCGCGCACGATATCGCAGCCGCCGACAAACTCACCCTTCACATAAAGCTGGGGGATGGTGGGCCAGTTGGAGTAATCCTTGATGCCCTGTCGCAGTTCGCTTGAATCGAGCACGTTGATGCCCTTGTAGTCGACCCCGACATAGTCGAGAATCTGCACCACCTGCCCGGAGAAGCCGCACTGCGGGAAGCCCGGAGTGCCCTTCATGAACAGCACGACGTCGTTGTTCTTGACTTCGCTATCGATGTAATCGCTGATTCCGCTCATGGCCAATCCTTTCAGGCCTGTAGGAAATCAGGCCGCAAACCTGCTATTCAAATAGCCCCGAGCGCGCGCCGACACAAGACCGCTGCGTCAGGCTTCGCCCCGGCGGGTGCCTGACCACTGCCAACATCCGGATTGAAGCATGAAAAAACTGGTGCTGTTTCTCTGTGCGGCGCTGCTGCTTGTCATCGCCTGCGCGGTTGTCTGGCAGCTACGCTCCCGAAAAAGCTCCCCGCCGCCCGCCAGCCCTGAAGCGGCTGTTGCCCTGCCGGAACCGTGCCGCGATGTGATGTTTGAAGGCACGCCCCATATCGTCTGCGTGCTGTCTGCGGACCGCTATGATGTCCGCATCCTGCATGAAGGCCCCAGCGGCAAGCCCTTCGGCACGGTTGCCGCCGCTGACAGCAGCATGATGGCGCAGGGCAGGTCGCCGGTGATTTCCATGAATGCGGGCATGTACCACAAGGATCTTTCGCCGGTCGGGCTGCTGGTGGAGGAGGGGCAGGAGAAGGCGGCCCTCAATCTCGACGATGCCGAAGGCAATTTCTTCATGAAGCCGAACGGGGTTTTCATGATCGACCGCAGCGGGCAGGGCGCGGTGATCGAATCGCAAGCCTACCAGAGGGAGAAGCCCGAAGCGCTCTATGCCACGCAATCCGGGCCGATGCTGGTGATCGATGGCAACATCCACCCGCGATTCGAGCCCGACGGAGCATCGCGCTACATCCGCAACGGCGTCGGCGTCGATGGCCAGAACCGCATCGTGCTGGCCATTTCGCGCAAGCCCGTCAGCCTCGGCAGTTTCGCCCGACTTTTCCGCGATGAGCTGGATTGCCGCAACGCGCTTTTTCTTGATGGCGCAATATCGACCCTGACCGCAGGCGGACAGACCGTCATCGGCGGCAAACACCCGGCGGGGCCGATCCTCACGGTTTTTGCGAGGAAATAGCCCGTCTCCTTCCCTTATCGGTGGAGAAGGGCGGCTTCACATCAATCCGGCGCGCTGGTCTGGAGAGCGAGCGCATGCAGAACGCCGCCCATATTGCCCTTCAGGGCATCGTAGACCATCTGGTGCTGCTGAACGCGGCTCTTGCCCCGGAAGCTCTCGGCAACCACTTCTGCGGCGTAGTGATCGCCGTCGCCGGCAAGATCGCGGATCGTGACCTGGGCGTCAGGAATGCCTTCCTTGATCAGCCTCTCGATCTCGTGCGCGTCCATTGCCATGTCGTTTTCCCTGTCAGGTACCCATGAAGCCCGGGAACCACGATTCGTGCGTGGTCACCAGTTCACTGACGGGTATGCCACGCGCCTGCCCAAGTTTCAATTCGGCGCCCCCGGTGGTGCCGATGTGGTGGACAACCACGCCGCTCTTCTCAAGATAGGCGAGCAGAGCGGCCCATTCGGCGGTGTCCGGCAGGACCGAAAGGGTCAGCAGGTAGCGGCCCTGATCCTCGCCGAAGAAGGCGGCAACCGGCTCGGCCGGCGGCGTATCCACCCGCGCGCCGATGCCTGACGCCATCGCCATTTCGGCGAGCCCGACGGCAAGGCCGCCATCGGAAAGGTCGTGGCAGGCGGTGACGATGCCGGAGGCGATCAGGCCGCGCACGCAATCGCCGACCCGCTTCTCATGGGCGAGATCGACCGCCGGCGGTGGTCCGTCGGTGCGGCCATGTACATCACGCAGATAGATCGACTGTCCCAGATGCGTGCCCCAGCCTTCCGGCGCACCGACGAGCAGGACCGGCTGGCCTTCCGCCGCGAAGCCGATGCGGGCCATCTTCTGCCAGTCGCCCAGCAGGCCGACGCCACCGATGGTGGGCGTTGGCAGGATGCCTTGTCCGTTGGTCTCGTTGTAAAGCGAGACGTTGCCGGAAACGATCGGGAAGTCGAGCGCGCGGCAGGCCTCGCCAATGCCCTTGATGGCGTGAACGAGCTGACCCATGATTTCCGGCCGCTCGGGGTTGCCGAAATTGAGGTTGTCGGTGGCGGCAAGCGGCAGCGCGCCGGTGGCCGTCAGGTTACGCCAGCATTCCGCAACCGCCTGCTTGCCGCCCTCGTAAGGATCGGCCTCGCAATAGCGCGGCGTCACGTCCGAGGAGAAGGCGAGCGCCTTGGTCTCGTGGCCTTCCACGCGCACCACGCCGGCATCGCCGCCCGGCCGTTGCAGGGAGTTGCCCTGGATCATGGTGTCGTACTGTTCCCAGACCCAGCGCCGCGAGGACAGGTCCGGCCCGCCGAGCATCTTCAGGAGTGCATCGGCGATGTCGGCCTGCGGCACATCGGTTGCGGCAAGCGCCGCAGGCTTTGCCGGCTCCACCCACGGGCGGTCATATTCGGGGGCCTCGTCGCCAAGTTCCTTGATCGGCAGGTTGGCCACTTCCTGGCCCTGATGAAGCACGCGGAAGCGCAGATCGTCGGTCGTCTTGCCCACGATGGCGAAGTCGAGTCCCCATTTGGTGAAGATCGCCTCGGCTTCCTTCTCCTTTTCGGGACGCAGCACCATGAGCATGCGCTCCTGGCTTTCCGACAGCATCATTTCGTAGGCCGACATGCGCTCTTCGCGCACCGGCACCTTGTCGAGGTCTAGCTCGATGCCGAGGTCGCCCTTGGCGCCCATCTCGACCGCCGAGCAGGTGAGGCCGGCAGCGCCCATGTCCTGAATGGCGATGACCGCGCCGGACGCCATCAGCTCAAGGCAGGCTTCCAGCAGGCACTTTTCCGTGAAGGGGTCGCCAACCTGCACTGTGGGACGCTTTTCCTCGATGGAATCGTCGAATTCGGCCGAGGCCATGGTCGCGCCGCCGACGCCGTCGCGGCCGGTCTTGGCGCCGAGATAGACGACCGGCAGGCCGACGCCCTTCGCCTGCGACAGGAAGATGCCGTCGGTCTTGGCAAGGCCGGCCGCGAAGGCGTTGACAAGAATGTTTCCATTGTAGCGGGCGTCGAAATTCACTTCGCCGCCGACCGTCGGCACGCCGAAGGAATTGCCGTAGCCGCCGACGCCGGAAACCACTCCGGCCACCAGATGCCGCGTCTTCGGATGAGCGGGCTCGCCGAAGCGCAGCGCGTTCATCGCCGCGATGGGGCGCGCGCCCATGGTGAAGACGTCGCGCAGAATGCCGCCCACGCCCGTCGCCGCGCCCTGATAGGGCTCGATGTAGGAGGGGTGGTTGTGGCTCTCCATCTTGAAGACCACGCAGTCGCCGTCGCCGATATCGACCACGCCGGCGTTCTCGCCCGGACCCTGAATGACGACCTCGCCCGTGGTCGGCAGCGTGCGCAGCCACTTCTTGGACGATTTGTACGAGCAATGCTCGTTCCACATGGCCGAGAAGATGCCGAGTTCCGTAAAGCTCGGCTCGCGACCGATGAGGTCCAGAATGCGCTGATATTCGTCCGGCTTCAGCCCATGGGCCGCAATGAGCTCGGGGGTGATCTGCACGGTGTTCGGAATGGTCATCTGTTCCTGTCTCGACTGCATGGGCTGCGATCGCCTGCGCGGCAGGGATCAGGGAAGGATTTAGACTTTGGCATCGGATAAGTCAGGTGTGGCGGTAAATCCAGATCGAACAGGCCAGCGTGTAGCAATAGGCGAGCATTTCCAGCGTTTCCTCGATGCCCTCCTGATTGTAGTGCTCGGCCAGCTCTCCGAACAGCAATATGATGAAAGCAACACCAAGCGGCCAGAACACAAAGCTCCAGCGCGGTTTCAGGGCATCCAGAAAGTCTGCACGCCTTAGTAACAGCAGGATGGCCAGAACAACGGTGAAAATGACCCACAGCGCCTGCTTCGCCGTTCCGGTGAGGCAGATGCCGCCCGGATAGAAAGGACTGTCGCAACGCGGCGTTTCACGCACCATCGCATGCAGGAGCACGTAGACGACGGCGATGCACAGGAATGCCACCGGGCCTTTGCTGCGCCAGCCGCGTGCGGCGAAAATCGCCGCGGCGATCCCCAGAACGATGGTTTGCGAGCCTTCGACCGGACCATTCTCGGCAAACAGGTAATAATCTAGATCGGTATAGACTTCGCCCAGATAGCCTGCCAGTGCGCCGCCAAACAACAGTATGAGCCCCCAGCCGATCCATGTTGCAGGCCGGGGATAGATGATGGTCTTCTGCACGGTCGTTCCTGTCGGTGGTCGTTGCCGGAAAACACACCGGCTGCTTTTCAGATTTCTGTGCCTATGCCGAAGCAGAGCAGGCCGGATTGCCACTTTGCCAGCGTGTAATATCAGCACTGATGCGGGAGCCGAGGGCATCGCCCATCAGCGGTCCGAAAACATCGACGCGACTTGAGTTGCCGGTCGCCTGCACCACCAGAAGCGGCTTGGCGCCGTAATTTCGTGCAGGAACTAGGAGGAAGCGCGGCGTGCCTCCGAAATTATTGAGCTCATTGGCCATCTGGTAGGAACGGAAAGCGGGATCCTTGCTGGCAAACCAGCATTTGTAGGCTGCCGTCGCCACCTGTTCCATAGATCTCAGGGCCGCGCTCTTTCCTGTGGGTTGCGAAGGCGCTTTTGAGCCTGACTGACAGGAGGCGAGCGCAAATGTCGCCGCGACCAGCACCGCAAACCTGAGTGTCATCGAGGTAGCCGTCATCTGCCCGCCTATATCGAACCGCAACTCTTTCAGCAGAAGCCACGCCGCACCGGGGCGGGGCTGCCACAGTGCATCAGGCCGCTATGCCCAGTGCACTTTCAAACAAGGCACGGCCGTCGGTCCCGCCATGCGCTGCTTCAATCAGATTTTCCGGGTGAGGCATCATGCCAAGGACGTTGCCCTTGTCGCTGACGATACCCGCTATGTCGTTGACGGAACCATTGGGATTGGTGCCCTCCGCATAGCGGAACACCACCTGTCCCTGACCTTCCAGCCTTGCCAGCGTCTCCGCGTCGGCGAAAAAGTTGCCGTCGTGGTGCGCGACAGGGCAGCGGATGATCTGGCCGGCCTGATAATTGCGCGTGAAAGAGGTGTTGGCGTTGGCCACCTGAAGCTTCACCTCCCGGCAGACGAATTTCAGCGAGGTGTTGCGCATCAGCGCGCCGGGCAGCAGGCCGGCTTCCACGAGAATCTGGAAGCCGTTGCAGACGCCGATCACCATCACGCCCCGGCCAGCAGCTTCCGCCACGGCGCGGAGGGCCGGCATGCGCGCAGCGATCGCCCCGCAGCGCAGATAGTCACCATAGGAAAAACCGCCGGGAATGACGATGAGATCGACATCGGGAATGGTCGTGTCGGTTTCCCAGACGGTCACCGGCGGCTTGCCGGAAATCTTCGTCAGCGCCGCGATCATGTCGCGGTCGCGGTTGAGGCCGGGGAGGAGGACGACGGCTGACTTCACTTCAGGCGATCTCCACCGCGTAGTTTTCGATCACGGTATTGGCCAGAAGCTTCTCGCACATGGCCTTGAGGTCGGCTTCGGCTTTTGCCTTGTCGCCATGGGTAAGCTCGACATCGAACACCTTGCCCTGACGCACGGGACCAACGCTGTCGAAGCCCAGTCCGCCGAGCGCATGCTCGATGGCCTTGCCCTGCGGGTCGAGCACGCCGTTCTTGAGAGTTACGATAACGCGGGCCTTGATCACGCTCAGATGCTCCTCTCGGAAAAGGTCAATGCGGTTTTGTGCCCTTGGGCAAACCGGATGAAACGAGTACCGGGCCGGTGGGGCGCGGCGGTTCGTTCTCGTTCATGATGCCGAGGCGGCGGGCCACTTCCTGATAGGCCTCGACGAGGCCGCCCATGTCGCGGCGGAAACGGTCCTTGTCGAGCTTGTCCTGAGTGGCAACATCCCACAGGCGGCAGGAGTCCGGCGAAATCTCGTCAGCGACGACGATACGCATCATGTCGCCCTCGAACAGGCGTCCGCATTCCATCTTGAAGTCGACGAGCTGGATGCCGACGCCGAGGAACAGGCCGGAGAGGAAGTCATTGACGCGGATGGCGAGCGCCATGATGTCGTCGATTTCCTGCGGGCTTGCCCAGCCGAAAGCGGTGATGTGCTCTTCCGAGACCATCGGGTCGTCCAGCGCATCGGCCTTGTAGTAGAACTCGATGATCGAGCGCGGCAGCACCGTGCCTTCATCGATGCCGAGGCGCTTGGCCAGCGAGCCGGCGGCAACGTTGCGCACCACCACTTCAAGGGGGATGATCTCCACTTCCTTGATGAGTTGCTCACGCATGTTCAGCCGGCGGATGAAATGGGTCGGAATGCCCATACGGTTCAGATGGGTGAAGATGTGCTCGGAAATGCGGTTGTTGAGCACGCCCTTGCCATCCACCACTTCATGCTTCTTGGCGTTGAAGGCGGTGGCGTCGTCCTTGAAGAACTGGATCAGGGTGCCAGGCTCAGGTCCTTCATAGAGAATCTTGGCCTTGCCTTCATAGATGCGGCGGCGTGACTTCATCGCGGTGTTTTCTCTGGTTGGAAGGGAGGGCCACGGCGACCATCCCTTTACAGGCCGCTGTTGCGGCAACCATGGGGCTCAGCCGGGTCTCTAGCGCAAACGAACCGTTTGCTCAATTGGAATCGCGGACATGCACCGCTTTCGACAGCTGTTGAGGCACATGCGGCCGGATCGCGCCATGCAAGATCGCATATTGACCGCCCGGCAGCCTTTTGGTTTGTGGGTTGTGAGCCCATATTGCATGGGCAATTCGAATCGCTTGCAGCCGGAGATTAAGGCCATGACCAATATGAAGGACCGTCAGGAGGGCTTCGAGCGCAAGTTCGCGCTGGACGAAGAGCAGAAATTCCGGGCAATCGCCCGCCGCAACAAGCTTCTGGGCCTCTGGGCCGCCGAAAAGCTCGGCAAGAGCGGCGCCGATGCGGAAGCCTATGCCAAGGAAGTGGTGCAGGCCGATTTCGAGGAAGCGGGCGACGAGGACGTGTTCCGCAAGGTGCGCAAGGATTTCGACGCCGCCGGTGTCGCACAGTCCGACCACCAGATCCGCCGCACCATGGAAGAATTGCTGGCGACTGCCGCCGAGCAGGTCAAGAACGGCTGAGGCAGCGGCGTTGCGCGAGGTCTTTCAGCTTCGCCGCACGCCTGATCGAGGCTGAGAAATGGAGCCGCCCGGTCATTCCGGGCGGTTTTTCGTTTAAAAGACAGAAGGTTCCGGTCTTTTCCGGAATCAGATTGCGAGAAAAACATGTCGCTCAAACAACGCCTTGAATCCGATGCGGTGGTGTTCACAAGCTGGTCCGGCGTGCCTGATGCTTTGACCGTCGAGATCATGGCAGCGCAGGGCTTCGATGCCATCACGCTCGACATGCAGCATGGCGGCCATAACGAAGACAGCGTTCTGCGCTGCCTCGCTCCGGTTCTCTCCGCGGGAAAGGCGGCAATCGTGCGTGTGCCGGTGGGCCGCTTCGACATGGCCAGCCGTGCGCTCGATTTTGGAGCCGAAGCGGTCATCGCGCCGATGATCAACTCGGTGGCGGATGCGCGGGCATTCGCCGCCGCCATGAAATACCCACCGCTGGGCGGGCGCTCATGGGGCCCGACCTATGCCTTTCCGCGCCACGGGCAGGGCGATCATCAGCAATGGCTGCGGACGAGCAACGAACGCACGCTGTCCTTCGCAATGATCGAGACGCGTGAAGCGCTGGATGCCCTGGACGGCATTCTGGCCACGCCGGGCATCGATGCCATATTTCTCGGGCCAGGCGATTTCTCGATCGCGTGGACCGAAGGCCGTCAGGTCGACTCGACGCTTGAGGCGATCATGGAGACCGTGGCTTCGGTGGCGAAGCGGGCGAGGGCGGCCGGCAAGCACGCAGGCATCTATGTCACCGATCCGGCAATTGCCGGCCGTTTCGTGGATATGGGCTACCGCCTGCTCGCAACCGGCTCGGAGCACCAGCTCATTGCGCAGGGAGCCGCCGGCCTGCTGTCGAGCCTGAAGCAGTCCGTCGGCTCCAGATAGGGCGCCTTAAAGGCGGCTCATGAAATGGGCAAAGGTCATTGATCCTTCCGGCCATGGGCCATGACCGGAATCGGCGTTGATATGGCCCGATTCCCCTGCATCGATGAACAGCGAGCCCCATGCCGAGGCGATGTCTTCAGCCACCTCGAAAGCGCAATAAGGATCATTGCGGCTGGCTATCGTGATCGAGGGAAAGGGCAGCGGATCGCGGGGATACGGGCCGAAGGTCATCAGATGCCTGGGCCTGATGGCGGGATTGGCGACATCCGGCGGAGCGACCAGAAAGGCGCCTGACACCGGCTTGTTGAAAAGCGGCAGCGCATGCATGACCGTGGGCACGCCGAGCGAATGGGCGACAAGGACGACCGGCTTTTCAGCCGCGTTGACTGCGTTGGCGAGCGTCGCCGTCCAGTCCTCGCGCACGGGTTTCGACCATTCCGCCTGCTCCACCCTGCGCGCGCTCGACAGCCGGGCTTCCCAGCGGGATTGCCAGTGATCGGGGCCGGAATTGGTGTAGCCGGGAACGATGAGGAGTTCTGCGTCTTTGACTTTCATGGGCCGCATGTAGCGATGCTGTTTTGCCGGTGCAAGCCCGGTACAGCCCACGGCGCAAAGCGGTTGCCGTGCCTCAAAGCTCCATATGCACGATCTCGATCGGATCGCCGCCGAGCCCATGTGAGAAAAACCCTCGTCCTACGGGGCGAAAACCTTGGCTCCTATAGAAACCCTCTGCATTGATCGTGGATTCAATGCGGATGGGGCCTTCATGGTCGCGCCACGCATTTTCCACCCCGATTGCCAGAAGACGCTTGCCGAGCCCATAGCCCGCCACCCGTTCCAGAATGAACAGGCGAGTCACCTCGCCGGGTTCGGCATCGACGAAGCCCACGATCTCACCCTCGAGTTCGGCAACGACCATACGCCCCTGGGCGATCAGCTGTTCGTAATAGTGCGGCGTACGTGCGCCCATCCACCCCTCGATCTGCTCCGCTGAGTAGTGGTCCCTTGCCAGAGCGCGCACGGAGAGCCGTGTGACCTCGAAGACGGCAGCGCCGTCGCCTGTACGGGCGGGACGCAGGTGGGGAGAGGGGGTTGCGCTCATGGGAATGATCTCATCTGGAAGGAAGGAATTCATCTTAACATGAGGAATTGCGGCGGGGTCAGGCATACTGGCTTCTGGCACAAGCAGCCGGTCGATCAGCAATAATTGTTATCGGAAAAGTGAACGAAATGTTCGATATCTGCATTATTGTATGAACAACATCGTTGAACGATATTGAGGCTGAAAAATCGTGCCGGAGGTTCCCTTGAAACTGACACGACGCAGCTTTGCCGGTGCGGCCGCCGTTCTGCCCTTCATGGTTGGAGCGGGTGGAGCGCAGGCGCCTCGAATGGAGACAACAATGAGTGGACTTCCCTTTGCCGCCACGACGCCGGTCAGCGTTTCCCGCGTCGGCCTGCGCGCCCGCGATGCCGAAGCGCTGGCCGCCTATTACCGCGCGATCGTCGGCCTGCAGGAGCTGTCGCGCGACGGCGAGACGATCACGCTGGGTGCCGCTGGCCGGCCTTTGCTGGTGATTGAATCCGACAAGTCCGCGAAGCCTGACAATCCGCGTTCGGCGGGCCTGTTCCACACGGCCTTTCTGTTGCCGTCACGCGCCGATCTCGGGCGCTGGATCAACCATGCCATAGCCGACAAGATCAGGATCGACGGCGCCTCCGACCACATCGTGTCCGAGGCCCTCTACCTGACCGACCCGGAAGGCAATGGCATCGAAATCTATGCCGACCGCCCGCATAAAGGCTGGAAATGGCAAAACGGGCAGGTGGAGATGGCCACCGCGCGCATGGATGTCGAGAGCGTCATCGGTTCCGTCCCCGCCGGCGACGCCGGCTGGCATGGCGCGCCTGAAAATACGGTTGTCGGCCATGTCCATCTGCGCGTCGGCGATCCGTCGCAGGCTGAGAACTGGTGGCACAAGGAATTCGGGTTCGACACCGTGGCGCACTATGGCGACAAGGCCGTCTTCATGTCGTCCGGCGGCTATCATCACCACATCGCCGGCAACATCTGGCAGAGCCCCGGCGCAGGCCGTCGCGACCCCGGCCGCAGCGGCCTGTCATGGGTGGAGATGCGGTCGTCGCAAGTCTCTACCGACACCAGCCGCGAGGATCCGTGGGGCACGGTGATCCGGACCGTTCCCGGCAAAGCGGCGTAACCATCGGAACCTGCCGTCGCGAAGTTCTTTCCCTCGCGGCGGCAGAGAAAGTTACCGCCGTGCTTCGGTGGCCATCCTCACCGCCAGCGCAGCCAGAACGGTGCCCATGACCCAGCGCTGGAGAACGGCGAAGGACGGGCGCCGCACGAGAAAGAGCGCGATCGTGCCGGCCGATATGGCAATCATCGCGTTGACGATGACGCTGATGGCAATCTGTGTCGTGCCAAGGACGAGAGCCTGCGCAAGCACGTTTCCGTTTGACGGATCGATGAACTGCGGCAGCAGAGACAGATACATGACCGCGATCTTGGGGTTCAGCAGGTTGGTCAGGAATCCCATGAGGAAAAGCTTGCGGGGACTATCCTTGGGCAGGTCGCGAACCTGAAACGGAGAGCGTCCGCCGGGACGGAAAGCTTGCCAGGCAAGCCACAGGAGATAGGCGGCTCCGGCGAACCGGATCGCATCATAGGCGTAAGGCACGGCCATCAGCAGTGCCGTGATGCCGAAGGCCGCGCACAGCATGTAGAACACGAAGCCGAGCGCCACGCCGCCGAGCGATATGAGCCCGGCCGTGCGCCCCTGAGAGATCGAGCGCGACACCAGATAGACCATGTTCGGCCCCGGCGTGAGAACCATGCCAAGCGCGATCAGGGCGAAGGCCAGAAGGTTGTTCGGATCGGGCATCGGGATACTCCGGCATGGGAGAGTGCCTGCTGTCATGCTTACAGGATATTTTCGCAGACGAATAGTCAGGCCACATCCTGCGTCCGGATGCTAACACTCCTGACATGTTCTGATCGCGCTATGTGCCAGATGAAGCGGAGGTCCGGGGCCGATTCCATTTCCGGGCAAGGAGTTGTGCCATGCTCAAGGTTATCGCCGAAGACTTCATCAAGCCGGATCGCATCGGCATCGTCACGCCGCTTTATGCGGATCTGGTGGAAAAGACGCGGCAGGAACCGCTCTGCATCGCTTATGATCTGTTTGTGGACCAGAAGGATGCCGGGCATTTCGTTTTCATCGAAGAGTGGCCGGATCGGGCGGCGCTGGATGCTCATTGCCGCAGCGAACACTTCAGGCGGCTGGTGCCGCTCATCAATCAGCACCAGCGCAGGGACGGGACGTTCATTCTGATGGATGCGTTCGCGTCCTGAAACTCCTGTCCACCTGCCGGTCGCGAGACAGGCAGGTGGTTAATCGAGGGGCTTTCAGCTTTTGCCGAACACCCGCCTGAAGATCGTGTCGACATGCTTGGTGTGATAGCCGAGGTCGAATTTTTCGCGGATTTCAGCTTCGGAAAGGGCGGCCGTCACTTCCGCGTCAGCCAGCAGTTCCTCAAGGAAATCCTTGCCCTGTTCCCAGACCTTCATGGCGTTGCGCTGCACGAGGCGGTAGGAATCCTCGCGCGATACCCCCGCCTGCGTCAGCGCCAGCAGCACACGCTGCGAATGCACCAGACCGCGGAACCGGTTGAGGTTGCGCTCCATGTTTTCGGGATAGACCAGCAGCTTGTCGATCACGCTGGTGAGGCGCGCCAGCGCGAAGTCCAGCGTCACGGTCGCATCGGGGCCGATCATACGCTCCACCGAGGAGTGCGAGATATCGCGCTCATGCCAGAGCGCCACGTTCTCCATGGCAGGGAACGCGTAGGAACGCACCATGCGGGCGAGGCCGGTGAGGTTCTCGGTCAGAACCGGATTGCGCTTGTGCGGCATGGCCGAGGAACCCTTCTGGCCCGGCGAGAAATATTCCTCCGCTTCCAGAACCTCGGTGCGCTGGAGGTGGCGGATTTCGATGGCTACGCGCTCGATCGACGAGGCGATGACGCCAAGCGTGGCAAAGAACATGGCGTGGCGGTCGCGCGGGATGACCTGCGTGGACACGGGCTCCGGCTTGAGGCCGAGCTTCTTGGCCACATGCTCTTCCACATAGGGGTCGATATTGGCGAAGGTGCCGACCGCGCCGGAAATGGCGCAGGTGGCGATGTCCTCGCGCGCATGCACCAGCCGCTCGCGGCAGCGGCTGAACTCGGCATAGGCTTCGGCCAGCTTTACGCCGAAGGTGGTGGGCTCTGCATGGATGCCATGGCTGCGGCCGATGGTGACGGTGTCCTTATGCTCGAAGGCGCGGCGCTTCAGAGCTTCCAGCAGCGTGTCGATGTCGGCCAGCAGCAGGTCGGACGCGCGGGTGAGCTGCACGGCAAGGCAGGTGTCGAGTACGTCCGACGAGGTCATGCCCTGATGGATGAAGCGCGAATCCGGGCCGACAAACTCGGCCAGATGGGTGAGGAAGGCGATGACGTCATGCTTGGTGACGCGCTCGATCTCGTCGATGCGCTCGACATCGAAGGTGGCGCTGCCGCCCTTTTCCCAGATCGTCTTCGCGGCTTCCTTCGGGATGACCCCAAGCTCGGCCAGCGCGTCGCAGGCATGGGCCTCGATCTCGAACCAGATGCGGAAGCGGGTCTCGGGAGACCAGATGGCGACCATTTCCGGCCGGGAATAACGGGGGATCATCAGCAGGCCCTTAACTCTAGAGGGAAGTCGTCCGCCTCCTAACAGAGTGAGCGCCGATGCTCAACGCGGGATGATCGATGCCGGTCGCGAAAAGGCCGGACAGATGCCCGGCCTTCCCGTAAAATCGATCTGCAGAATCCTCAGTACTTCCCGGTGACTGCCATCCAGCGATGGTCGGGACCCTCGAAGCCAACCTTCTGAACGGCAATCAGCACGGCATAGTGGCTGACGCTGCCCTCGCTGGCGAAGGTCTGGATCGCGCCGATCGAATATCCGGTCGGGCAGCCACGGCTTTGCGGTATCGACTTATCGTCATGCACGAGCTGGTTCCTGCCGCCATCGGTGGCGTCGATGCGCATGAGGCGGAAGCCCTGTGCCTCGCCCATGCCGTGGCACTGTTCCAGCGCGCCGAAGGGGATGGTCTCCAGACGAAATTCCAGCGGCTTGTCGATGGCCGGGAAGACAGGGCGCGGATTGACCGCCATGCGCGACGGATCGGCCGAAAGCTCGGTGACGGCGTTCTGGCCGGCCGTGTAGCCGCGATTGGCAGCAAGCTCGGCCTGTTTGACGATGGCCTCGCCCTGTCCGCGCGCCTTGTCGCGGGCGGCCTGAAGTGTCGCGCTCTCGTCATCGATGCGCACGCGCACGGGCGAGCCCTTCACATAGCTGTCGGTTGCCGTGTCGATGTAGTAGCGGTTAGCGTAAGGGAAGCCGGAGCCGTCCTGCACCCCATATTCCTCGAAGGCGAAGACATTTCCATTCTGGCTGAAGCCGAGAATGTTCAGCTCGGCCGTGTCACCAGAATGGGCGGCGGTGGCACAGACACCGGCAAGGATCAGAGCGGACGAAAATGAGGCGAATCGCAAGGCAGGCTCCTGTGGAATGAAAGCAGGGTCATCAGCCCGTGCTTTCGCCGGAAAATCAGGCTTTATAATGGGAAAGGTGAATTGCTCCGCACGTGGCGGGATCATTTTTCAGGGATCGGAAACGATGATTTTCGTGGCCCCGTCTTCGTTGCGTTCGATGCGGATTTTCCCGTTGTCGGGTATGGGTGGCGCGCTGATGACCGTCGGCTTGTGACTGTCCAGATTGGTGTCGGAGAGAAGTTTCTTGCCTCTCATGGTCTTTTGCCGCTTAAGCTGATCGAAATAGAGGGCAGACATGCGGCTCTCCCAACAATGGTTAGGATCAGGATAGAGACGCTGCCTCCGTGCGTCCAGCCATCATGGGCATGTGATGCTCAACTGGCCGACCACACCGGAAACGGATCGCCTTCCACCCGCGTCGCGGCATGTACTCCACGCGCGATGGCCCGCGCCATGGTGGCGCCGGCGACGGCGCCGAGTTCGATGGCCTGTTCGGGCGATACCGTGATGCCGCTGCGCCCCGTTGCCAGTGCGAAGACCAGATCGCCGTCGAACGGCGTGTGGCTCGGCCATATCGCGCGGGAGAAGCCGTCATGGGCAGCGATGGCCAGCCGCTTCGCGGCGGCTTTGGTGAGGACCGCATCCGAGGCTATGATGGCGATCGTCGTCGCTGCGCCCTGCGGTTTTTCGCTGAATTTCAGGCGGATTTCGCGGGCATCGTCCGGCATCGGTGAGGGCAGGCCGAGCCCGCCGAACTCGTCGCCGATTTCGAAGGGCGAGGCCCAGAAATGGCGGCTGCGTCCCATCGTCACCGACCCCAGCGGGTTGACCGCCACCAGCGCGCCGACGGTGATGCCATTGTCGAGAACCGTCGAGGCCGAGCCCAGCCCGCCCTTCAGGCCGGCGGTTAACGCGCCGGTGCCGGCTCCCTGCGTGCCGATGGCGAAATCCGCGGCGGCGAGGCGAGCCGCTTCATATCCGAGTTCGCGATAGGGCGGATAGCGGCCCCAGTCCTTGTCGCCGCCATTGGTGAGGTCGAACAGGATGGCGGCCGGCACGATCGGCACAACCTGGTCCTGTACGGCAAAGCCGACGCCCTGTTCGCGCAGAAAGGCCTGCGTTCCGGAGGCGGCATCGAGCCCGAAGGCGGAACCACCAGCCAGCACCACGGCATTGACGGCCTCAACCGTGTTGTGCGGCTCAAGCAGGTCGGTTTCGCGGGTGCCGGGCGCGCCGCCCAGAACCTGCACCGCCGCCACGGCCGGCTCGTCGCACAGTACGACGGTGACGCCGGACCTGATGCGCAGGTCAGCGGCATTGCCGACGCGAAGTCCGGCGACATCGGTGACGAGGTTGCGCGCACCCGTACGGAACATCACGGAACCTCCTGTTCAGCGAAACGCTGCCCGTCGAAACGGAACAGGCGATAGGGGCTTTGGGTCAGATCGCCTTTTTCATCGAAACGGATCTGGCCGATGGCTGTCGAAAACGCCTGTTGCGACAGAGCGTCCGCCAGAGGTTTGCCGCTTGCGGCGGCCTGTTCGGCAATCTGCACCGCCGCATAGGCCGGCAGGGCATAGCCCTCGGCAAGCTCGCCGGCCGCATTGAACGCTTCAATCACCTGCGGGTCCGCCATTTCCGACCATTCCGGCAGGCCGATCATCAGCGTCCCGGTTGCGAGCGGAACGTCTGCGACGGCGGCGCGCAGCGCTTCGCCTCCGGCGAAAGTGATGCCGGCATCCAGCCCGGCGGCATCGCGCGCCATGATCGCGACGTCCTCGGCTTCGCCGCCGACGAACACATGCGTGGCGCCGGCGCGGCGAAGACGTCCGACAAGGGCGATCTGGTTGTCGAGGCCGGGCCGGAACGTGTCCGTGAAAACCGGCTTGAGGGCGGCCTGTTCAGCCTGCGCGCGCAGCGTTTCCGCCAGTTCACGGCCGTAGATCGTGCCGTCGTCGACAATGGCGAAATGCTGATCCTTCCACAGCCTGGTCAGGATCGAGGCGACCGCGTTGCGCTCGCCGTCGCCGCGAGGCCCGAGGCGGAACACCGGCCAGCCGCTGCGGGCGCGCTGGTCGGTCAGGCTGTCGGCGCGCACGCCGATGGCGATGATGGGGATGCCCGCTTCCTTCACGATTGGCGCTGCCGCCTCGATGGATTCGATGCAGAGAAACCCGATGGCCACCTTAACGCCGGCCTGAACCAGCGTTCTGGCGGCGTTTGCACCGCCCTCGGCCGAGCAGGCATCGTCGGCGATGGTAAGGCTGGCCTGTTTGCCGGCCCCAAGCGTAGCGCCGGTCAATATCTGCTTTCCAAGCAGTTCCGAGGGACCGGAAAGCGGCGCGACAATCCCTGCTGCAGGCTGCTCCGCATGGGCGCCGCCGGTGAGCATGAGGCCGGTCAAGGCTGCTGCAAAGGCCTGTGCAATGCGCATTGGTGCCGAAATATATCCCTGAAGGGTCCGTGCGTGTTCGCTTTGCTGTAGAGGTTGCAGACTTCTTAAGCAACATGGCACAGGGTAAGGAACGAAACAGCCCGTCTCGCCCGCCGGCCTTGCTTGTGGCCTGTGAGCGACCGCCTTATATAACCGTCTGTCGCAAACTGGATTTCCGCTGGTGCTGAAGAAGAACGATATCGGACCACAGGCTTATCGCGATGCGATGGCCCAATTTGCCGGACACGTCCATATCGTTACCACCGATGGTCCGGCCGGGCTGAGAGGTGCTACGGTAACCGCGACCTGCTCGGTATCCGACACGCCGCCGATCGTTCTGGTGTGCCTGAACCGGGAAAATCCCAAGAACGAAATCTATCTGGCCAACGGCAAGTTCGCGCTCAATACTCTGGGCGAGCAGCACCGTCCGCTTGCCGCCTCCATCTCCGGCCAGACCGGTATCGCCGATATGGCCGAGCGTTTCAGGGCAGGGAAGTGGGACCGGATCGCAACGGGAGCACCGACGCTTGAGGATGCCGTGGCTGTGTTCGACTGCGAACTCATCGACACCAAGGATGTCGCCACACATCGTGTCCTGTTCGGGCGTGTGGTTGGTCTGCGGATAGGTGAGCCCCAGCGGCCGCTGATCTATCACGATCGCCGGTACGACGTTCTGTAGTGCGCGTCACATCCGGACCCGCGCTGTAACGGCTTGATTCAAGGGGAGAAGCAAGGCGTGGGAGTGCCCGAAAACATTGAGGAAATTAACGATCCGCTTCGCGTCGCGGAGGAATGGCTGAAGCAGGGGCGGCAAGTGGCGCTTGCCACTGTCATCGAGACATGGGGCTCGGCGCCGCGTCCCCCCGGCAGCCATCTGGTCGTTGATGCAGACGGCAATTTTCAGGGCTCCGTTTCCGGAGGCTGCGTCGAGGGGGCGGTTGTCTCCGAGGCGCTTGACGTGATTGCCGCTGGCAACCCAAAGCTGCTTGAGTTCGGTGTTACCGATGAGACGGCATGGCAGGTCGGGCTGTCCTGTGGTGGACGCATCCGGGTGCATGTCCGAAAGATCGGGGCCCCGGAACAAGGCGATCTGGAAACGCTGAACGCTGCCCGCCTCTCGCGCAGGGCGGTGCTTGTTGCGACCGATCTGGCTGATGGCACAAGCAGCCTGTTACGGCAGGGCGATGCCGTCGACGCGGCGATGAGCGATGCTGTCGAGCAGGCGCACCGTACCGGAAGATCCCGCAGCGTCGAGGTTGACGGCAAACCCCTGTTTCTCAATGCCTATGTGCCGCAGCCGCGGCTGGTTGTCGTCGGCGCCGTGCATATCACGCAGGCTCTGGTGCCCATGGCGCGTCTTGCCGGCTATCCGGTCGAGATCGTCGACCCGCGAAGCGCGTTCGCAACGCCCGAGCGCTTTCCGAACGTGCCATTGCATGCACGCTGGCCGCAGGACGTGTTGCGGGTGGACGTCCCGCTGGACAGTTACACGGCCCTTGCCGCGGTCACGCATGATCCGAAGATCGATGATGTTGCGGTTCGCCTCGCGCTCGAAGCCGGCTGCTTCTACGTTGGCGCGCTCGGCAGCCGCAAGACGCACGCCGCCCGTGTCGCCTGGCTTGCGGCTGCGGGCCTGAGCGCGGAAAGCGTGGCGCGTGTGAGTTCTCCGATCGGCCTGAACATCGCGGCGGCCAATCCGGCCGAGATAGCAGTCGCCATACTGGCCGAAGTCATCCAGTCGTTCCGCCTGCGCGGGTTGCAGGCGCGGGACGATGCGGTATGAGACGCGTTTTCGTTCCGCTGCTGTCCCTGCTGCTGCTCGCCGCCTTTTCGGCCAGCGCCCGATCGGCCACGCTGAAACCCTACAAGGATGACCTGTTCGCCTATCCCGCTCTTTTATCGGGAAAGCCCGGCGATCCCTATTTGGTCGTCGATTATCAGGAAATGCGCGACATCAACGGGCGCGACCAGATTCCCGAGCGCAGGGTGAAGGGTGCCTATGTATCGACCGGCGTGCGCAAGGTTCAGAAGGATCTGGCGCTGAAGACGGAGACTGGCACCATCCGCCATTTCGCCGTGGGGCACACCGAGGGTGCCAGTCTCATCGTGCTTTATCTGCACGGGCAGGGCGGAAGCCGCCGTCAGGGCGTCGACGATTTCACCTTCGGTGGCAATTTCAATCGCATCAAGAACCTGATGGCGCAAAATGGCGGGCTTTACCTGTCGCCTGATTTTTCCGACTTCGGCGACAAGGGCGCCGCCGAGATCGCGGCCCTGATCGGCCACTACCGGGCGCGCTCGCCAGATGCGAAGATATTCGTGGCCTGCGGCTCCATGGGCGGCGCGCTGTGCTGGAAACTGGCCGCCGGCAAGGGTGAGGGGGCTGCGGTGAGCGGGCTGCTGCTGCTGGGCTCCCTGTGGGATGACAGCTTTCTGTCCAGCCCCGCCTTTCAGCGGCGCGTTCCGGTTTTCTTCGGGCAGGGCAGCCGGGATCCGGTGTTTCCGGTGGAAAAACAGGAAGCCTTCTTCCGCGCTATTCTGGCAAAGTCGAAAACCTATCCTGCGCGCTTCGTGCGCTTCGAGACGGGCACGCACGGAACCCCGATCCGCATGACGGACTGGCGCGAAACGCTCAACTGGATGCTGTCCGAAGCCAGATGATCCGTCGGTTCACGGTGCCGAATTGTAGTCGAGAACAGTTTCGGGATTGATCTGGCCGTCATAAGACGCATCGACATCATACTGGACGAGCGCAAACCTGCCATTGCGGAACAGCCATGTCGCCGTTGAAGAGGCATCCCCAACGCCGCGCCATTTTGCGTGCGAAACGATCATGTGACTGGCTTCATCGTAATCGGCATTCACCAGCTCATCGGTAACGGTGTATCCGATGACGTTCACGGCCTCCAGTTCGCCTTCGGGATCGTTGTTGGCGTAGTGAATGTCGAGATCCGGCTCGGAGAACTGAAGCTGGCGCACGCCGCCGTCCTCGTCGGATATGAAGAAGGCGAATGTCTCGTTGTAGGCGCCGCGCATGCACAGGAAGCGGAACAGCCGCGCTTGCCTTTCCGCATCGTCGGTTTTGGTGCTGTAGCGGATCGTATAGGCGGACGGTTCCTTCGCCTCATCGCCCGAGGTGAGGGCGGCATCGCAACGATCGCCATAGTTCGCTGCGAAAACGACCCTGGCCTTCTCAAGCAGCGTATCGCGCTCGGGAACCATCTGGCCATCCTCGCAGCTTGAAGGAAGCGCCTTGTCGAAATCCGATGTGCTGGGCTCCAGCGCTCCCTTTTCGATATGCAGCGGCCTGAAGGGCGGTTCCTGCGTCTGGGCACTGAGCTGGCGCAGCGTATAGCAGCCGGCGAAAACCTTGCGGCTGCCATCCTCCTGCTCGGCGCGGATCGCCACAGGCAGGGTGTAATAAATGCTGCCGGCAGCACCTTCCTCCAGAACGCCGCCGGTTTCGACATCGACCGAAACCGTGCCTTCATAGCCCCTGGCAAAGCTCTCGAAGTCGGCCGCTGGCTTGGTTTCGCCGAAATAGTCCCATGCGCGCGCATATTCGTGGCGATTGATGGCGCTGTAGAGCGAACGGATCAACGCCGCGGGATCGGAACGATCATCGATATAGGGGGCATCCGTCTGCGCTGCAGCCTGTGAGGAAACGGCCGATATCATCACGCACCCGCCGAGGAGCGCCACAAAGGTCCGCGCCAAGATTTCTTTCATGAGGCTGTCTCCTGCCTGTGCCGGTCGCCGGAATGGTTCCGGTGCTGACGAATCACGAATTTCCGTCCGGAATTTCGCGAAAACAAGGCAACTGACCGTCTCATGAAGCGCCGGCACGGCTGCCGCAAAGACAAGCGAGGTGTCTCGGGACAAGCTTATGCGACGAGCCAGCGATTCGCCATGCAGCGGAGCGGCGGCTCATGATCAGCGCAGCGACATCTCGCGGGCGATTCTGGGGAAGTCAGCCGGTTTGATGCCTATATCGGCGCGGTCGGCATTGCTCATGGCGTTGAGCAGGGCGAGCGCCGTGCGGTAGCGCACTTCTTCCTGAGGGCGGGGGCGAGCGAAAAGTTCGGTGACAAAACCCATGACAGGGCTCCTGCATTGTCCTCCCGCTTGGCCTTCAATATACCTTGTTTGTGACGATTGTGCGGTGCAGCATTGGCATGGCAGATATGCAGGGGCACAATTTAAAGTTCTTCGCATATCAGGCATCCATTTTTAACCGGCGGGCAATAGAATCCGCATCCGTGAGAAACGGGGGGAGGCTGCCATAGCCAGCAGCACCAAAATGGATTTTGCGTCTTTGCTGGACGATCTCTTTGCACCCCCTCGCGAGGAGGAGCCGGCAGCGCCGTTGCCGTCCATACCCTTCGATTATCTGGCTGTGGTGGAAGAATTGCATTCCGGACGAATCAGGGTTTCGGATGAGGCTCTGGCTGCCCGGTATCTGGAAAGCGAAACCGACACCGGCCTGGATTTTTCCGTTCTCCTCGATCAGGCGCGGGCCGCACTTGCGGGCGAAACGCCATCCCAGCGCGAAGAACTTCCGTCTATCGATCCGGATTGCATCGCGTCCGAGCTTGGCCTGGGCGAACCCGCGGTTAACCTGCGCGAGGTGCGCCGCAGGTTCGCTCTGTCGAATCATCCGGATCGAATGCCGCCGCATCTGCGCCATCGCGCCATGATCCGCATGCAGATCGCCAACATGCTGATCGATGAAGCGGGCCTGAAGAAGAAAAGACGCTGAGCCCGTATCGCGTTGCCGTCATTGCATCAGCCGCTTACATTGCTTCTGCCGAAGGTGGCTTTTCGCTGCCCGGGGAAAAGGGCAGGCCGACATGATGAAAATCCAGAAAGTGCCGGTGGACGACATTTACGTCCCGGCTGCGCGTCGCAAGACGCTGCACCCTGAAACGGTTCGCCATCTTGCCGAAGACATTCTCGAGAACGGCATGAAAACGCCTGTTCAGGTCCGCCATGACGGCAAGCGGTACATTCTGGTGGAAGGCTTGCACCGGCTGGAAGCCGCCAAATGGCTGGGCGAGCCTGCGATCGACGCTTATCTTGTGCAGGCCAGAAAACACTGAGCCGGCGAAGCTGCCATCTCTCGCCGCTGCAAAATTTCACGCATTTGCCATAGCTTAGTCGCCTTGGTGCCATTGGCGCGTCAAGATTGGGTTCCTATCTATGACCCATCGGCGGGGGCCGAATAAAGAGGCACGATATGAGCGCGAAACAGAGCAGGCTTGATGAGTTGCTGGACGACCCAATGGTCCAGCTTGTCATGCAACGCGACCGGGTAAACCCGAAAGGCCTGCGCTGGATGCTGGAGCGTGCGCGAGCCCGTATCGAAGATCCTTCGCTGCCGCCGGCCTATATGGTGGCGCGTGATTGCTGCGAGCAGAACATTGGCTGCTGAAAATCTTTCCGCCTCCCTTCAGCCGGCACACCGGGTGAAGGGAGGCGGAAAGGCAGGAAGGAATCGGGTGACTTTTCGCGTTCGCCCGCAAAAGTTAAAAATTTGATTCAAACTTTGTTGGTAATTCATCCTTCATAATTGTCTGCGAGTTCCGGAGTGGCTCCAGTCTGCCGGCCGGCCGATGTGTTTTGCGTACAGGTCCCGGATGCGTTCTTCAGCTTATCTTGCTCTTCTCGTTCTCGGTCTTGGTGTCTCCGGCTGCTCGTCGAGCGTCGGCATAGAGGACATTGTTCCGCGTCCGTCGCAGGAGACCACCAGCTCGATAGCGCGGCCGCTGACACCCTCGGCCCGGGTTGGAAATGCTGCCCAGACCGCAGATACGTCTGCGCAAAACAACAACTCCGATGCACTGGCAGCACTGGTCGAAAGCGAGAGCCAGTCAGACTCCGGCTTCGCCATGCCGTCTCTTGAGACGGCTGCGCTGGTGCCGACGCCCCGGCCGGCGACAAAGTCGCAAAAAGCCATCGATGCGGTCATTCATCCCCAGCAGTTCCGCGATGCCAAGCCGATCAATTTCGGCAAGGTCGCCCCGCGCCATTATGCGGTGCACGGCGTCGATGTCTCGCGCTGGCAGGGCGAGATCAACTGGCCCAAGCTGCGCAGCCAGGGCGCCAATTTCGCCTTCATCAAGGCCACCGACGGCGGCGATCATCTCGATCCGATGTTCATGAAGAACTGGAACGGCGCGGCTGCGGCCGGCATCAGGCGGGGTGCCTATCACTTCTTCTACTGGTGCCGCCCGGCCAGCCAGCAGGCGGACTGGTTCATCCGCAACGTGCCGAAGGTTGCAGGCGCACTGCCGCCGGTTATCGATGTGGAATGGAACGGTGAATCGCGCTGCCGCAAGCGCCCGTCGCCGGCACAGGTGCGCGAGAAGATGCAGGTCTTCATGGACCGGCTGGAGCGCCACTATGGCCAGCGCCCGATCATCTATACCGCCCCCGACTTCTACGCCGACAACCTGAAGGACGCGTTCCGGGACTATCCATTCTGGCTGCGCGCCGTCGCCCAGCACCCCTCCAAGGTCTATCCCGGCCGCAAATGGGTGTTCTGGCAGTATTCGGGGTCCGGCCTGTCGCACGGGGTCAAGGGCAACATCGACCTCAACGTGTTCAACGGCACCGAGGCGCAATGGCGCAACTGGGTGAGCGGGCGGCAGCTGGTGGCGGACGCGAACTGAACCATTCCGGGCGGCGGCGCCGGTCAGTTGACGATGCGGCTGCGGCGCATGTTTTCCCGGGAGAGAATATCGGCAGCCGGATGGCTGGCGATCGGCACGCCGATGTCCGCAGACACGTCGCCGGCGGCGATCAGCGCGTGATAACGCGCACAGCAGACGCGCAGGAATGACGTGAAATTGCCAAGGTCGTGATCGGCGTCCATGGCTTCGTGCCACAGGCGGGTGATGAGCTGCGCGACGCTCATGCCGTCGCGCAGCCCGATCTCGGTCAGCGTGTCCCAGAAATGGTTCTCGATGCGGATTGAGGTGGCCACTCCATCGATGCGCAGGCTGTGGGTACGGCTTTGCCACTGGCTGGCATCAGCCTTGATGAAAAGCTCACACATCGCGGACCACCTCCTCAAGAGCCGCAAGGACAGGCGCGCACTGGCTAGATGATGGCGAGAAACTGCTTCAGCCATGCCGGATGTGCCGGCCATGCCGGTGCGGTTACCAGATTGCCATCGGTTACCGCTTCTGTCACCGCAATATCGGCGAAGGTACCGCCTGAAGCCGTGACCTCATAGGCGCAGGCCGGATAGGCCGAGCAGGTGCGCCCCTTGAGCACGCCTGCCGCCGCCAGAAGCTGCGCACCGTGACAGATCGCGGCCACCGGCTTGCCGGCATCGAAGAAGTGCCGGACCATGTCGAGCACCTCGTTGTTCATCCGCAGATATTCCGGCGCGCGACCGCCCGGAACGACCAGAGCGTCATATGCGGTGGCGTCGGTCTCGCTAAAGGTGGCGTTGAGTGCGAAATTATGACCGGGTTTTTCCGAATAGGTCTGGTCGCCCTCGAAATCATGGATCGCGGTCCTGACCGTATCGCCTGCCTTCTTGCCGGGGCACACGGCATCCACCTGATGTCCCGTCGCCAGCAAGGTTTGGAACGGGACCATGGTTTCATAGTCCTCGGTGAAATCGCCGGTAATCATCAGAATTCTGGCCATCATCTATCCTCCTCTGCCGATGGAACAGGCAGGATAGGCGCGATACTGCGGAAGCGGGTATTACCCGCATACTACGCGGTGGCCGTCGCCGGGCCCGTCCGGCGGATCGAACCTGACGTCCGGGTGCAGGTGCTGCGCTTTTTTCATCTCCAATGACAAAACGGCCCACCTGAAAGACGGGCCGTTTCCATCATGTTAGTCGATTGCCGCGCGGGCCTTAGCTGCAGCCGCTGGTTGCGCCGCAGGTGTCGCACTTCTCGCAGGTGCCGTTCCGCACCATGGTAAAGTTGTGACACTCGGAGCATTCGTTGCCCGTGTAGCCCTGCATCAGCGACTGCTGCCGGCGAGCGGCGGCGAGCTTCTTGGCATCGGCCGCTTCCCGGGCGGCAGCGTCGGTGAACAGGACTTCGGCCGTAGCTTCCGCAACCTCTTCGGCCGCTTCCTTCGCCTGCTCCTCAAAGTCGCGCTTGAAGGCGACGGCGCCATCTATGGCCAGTTCGCTTTTCAGGGCCGTCGCTCCCGATGAGATCGGATGGACGTTGGAGGCGAATGCGGTCGGCGCGGTGCGCTGTGCCTTGTCGCCCGAGCTGCCGCCCATGCCCTTCGGCTCGCTGCTGACCAGCTTCACGGTCGAGGCGCCGCGCACCAGACCCTTGGAGAAGGGCAGGGCCTTGCCTTCGGTGATCCCCTTGCCGAGCGACGTGTTGGAGAAGTCGGTATCGACATGGGCAAGATCGTTGCGCGCCAGATAGGAGACCGCCAGCTCGCGGAACACATAGTCGATGATCGAGGTGGCGCTCTTGATGGCGTCGTTGCCCTGCACCATGCCGGCCGGTTCGAACTTCACGAAGGTGAAGGCCTCGACATATTCCTCCAGCGGCACGCCATATTGCAGGCCGAGCGAAATGGCGATGGCAAAATTGTTCATCATGGCGCGGAAGGCAGCGCCTTCCTTGTGCATGTCGATGAAGATCTCGCCGAGGCGGCCATCGTCGAACTCGCCGGTGCGCAGATAGACCTTGTGGCCGCCGACGACTGCCTTCTGGGTGTAGCCCTTGCGGCGGTTCGGCAGCTTCTCGCGGTCGCGCACCACCTTTTCGACCACGCGCTCGATGATCTTTTCCGTCACTTCCACAGCACGGGCAGCTGCCGGAGCGGCAACCAGAGCCTCGACCGCATCGTCCTCTTCCTCCTCGTCGGAGATCAGCGAAGCATTGAGCGGCTGCGAGAGCTTGGAGCCGTCGCGGTAGAGCGCGTTGGCCTTCAGCGCCAGTTTCCACGACAGCATGTAGGCGTTCTTGGCATCCTCGACCGTCGCCTCGTTCGGCATGTTGATGGTCTTGGAGATGGCGCCCGAGATGAAGGGCTGCGCCGCGGCCATCATGCGGATGTGGCTCTCGACCGACAGGTAGCGCTTGCCGATCTTGCCGCACGGATTGGCGCAGTCGAACACGGCCAGATGCTCGTCCTTCAGGAAGGGCGCGCCTTCTAGCGTCATCGCACCGCAGACATGGATGTTGGCGGCCTCGATCTCCTTCCTGGAGAAGCCAAGCGCCGGCAGGACCTCGAACGAGAAGTCGTTGAGCTGCTCGTCGGTGAAGCCGAAAGTCTCCTTCAGCCAGTCAGCGCCCAGCGTCCACTGGTTGAACACGAACTTGATGTCGAAGGCCGATTTCAGCGCACCGTTCAGCGCCTCGATCTTCTCGTCGGTGAAGCCTTTTGCCCTGAGCGTTGAAGGATTTACGCCGGGAGCCTGATTCAGATTGCCATGACCGACGGCGTACGCCTCGATCTCGGCAATCTGGCTCTCGGAGTAACCCAGCGTGCGCAGGGCTTCCGGCACGGCCCGGTTGATGATCTTGAAGTAGCCGCCGCCGGCCAGCTTCTTGAACTTCACCAGCGCGAAGTCCGGCTCGATGCCGGTGGTGTCGCAGTCCATGACGAGGCCGATGGTGCCGGTCGGCGCGATCACCGTTGCCTGCGCGTTACGGTAGCCGTTCTTCTCGCCAAGCTCGATGGCGCGGTCCCATGCGGCGCGGGCATGTTCGACCAGTTCCTTCTGGCTGACATGTTCGGCATTGAGCGGCACAGGGTCGACAGCCAGCTTCTCATAGCCATTGCTCTCGCCATAGGCGGCACGGCGATGATTGCGCATGACGCGCAGCATGTTTTCGGCGTTGCGGTCGTAATCCGGGAAGGCCCCCAGTTCGCCCGCCATCTCGGCGGAGGTGGCATAGGAAACGCCGGTCATCAGTGCGGTCAGCGCACCGCAGATGCCGCGGCCCTCATCGGAGTCGTAAGGAATGCCGGAGGTCATCAGCAGGCCGCCGATATTGGCGTAGCCGAGGCCGAGCGTGCGGTACTTGTAGGACAGTTCCGCGATTTCGCGCGACGGGAACTGCGCCATCATGACCGAGACTTCGAGCACGATGGTCCACAGCCGCACGGTATGCTCATAGGCGGCGATGTCGAAGGTGCCGTCCTGATTGCGGTAGGGCAGCAGGTTGACCGAGGCCAGGTTGCACGCCGTGTCGTCGAGGAACATGTATTCCGAGCACGGGTTGGAGGCGCGGATCGGGCCGGCGGCCGGGCAGGTGTGCCAGTCGTTCATGGTGGTGTTGAAGTGCAGGCCGGGGTCGGCCGAGGCCCATGCCGCGTAGCCGATCTTCTCCCACAGGTCGCGGGCCTTGAGGGTCTTCGTCACCTTGCCGTCCTTGCGGGCGGTCAGGTGCCACTCGCCGTCATTTTCAACAGCGCGCAGGAAATCGTCCTTGAGGGAGACGGAGTTGTTCGAGTTCTGGCCCGAAACGGTCAGATAGGCTTCCGAATCCCAGTCGGTGTCGTAGGTGCTGAATTCGATTGCCGTGTAGCCTTGCCGCGCGAACTGGATGACGCGCTGGACATAGTTCTCCGGCACGGCGTTCTTCTTCGCCGCCTTGATCTCGCGCTTCAGCGCGGTGTTGATCGAGGGGTCGAAGCAATCGTCGTCCTGACCTTCGCAGTTCACGCAGGCCTTCATGATCGCGTCGAGATGCTTGCGCACGATCTTGGAGCCGGTGACGAGAGCGGCAACCTTCTGCTCCTCCTTCACCTTCCAGTCGATGAAGGCCTCGATGTCCGGGTGGTCGGCATCGACGATCACCATCTTGGCGGCGCGGCGCGTGGTGCCGCCAGATTTGATGGCGCCGGCGGCACGGTCGCCGATCTTGAGGAAGCTCATCAGGCCCGACGACTTGCCGCCGCCGGAAAGCTTTTCGCCTTCGCCGCGCAGATGCGAGAAGTTGGAACCGGTTCCGGAGCCGTATTTGAACAGGCGCGCCTCGCGCACCCACAGATCCATGATGCCGCCTTCGTTGACGAGGTCGTCGCCCACGGACTGAATGAAGCAGGCGTGCGGCTGCGGATGCTCATAGGCAGACTTCGAGCGGGTCAGCTTGCCGGTGAAGGGATCGACATAGAAGTGGCCCTGACCGGGACCGTCGATGCCGTAGGCCCAGTGCAGGCCGGTGTTGAACCACTGCGGAGAGTTCGGCGCCACGCGCTGCGTCGCCAGCATGTAGGACAGCTCGTCTTTGAATGCCTGCGCATCTTCCTCGCTGTCGAAATATTTGCCCTTCCAGCCCCAGTAGGTCCAGGTGCCGGCCAGACGGTCGAAGACCTGACGCGCGTCGGTCTCGGAGCCGTAGCGCTCGCCTTCGGGCAGTTCGGCAAGGGCGGCCTCGTCGGCCACCGAACGCCACAGGAAGGAAGGAACGTCGTTCTCCTCGACCTTCTTCAGGCGCGCGGGAACGCCGGCCTTGCGGAAATACTTCTGGGCGAGGATGTCGGCGGCAACCTGACTGAACTGCGCCGGCACATCGATGTTGTCGAGCCTGAACACAACCGAGCCGTCGGGGTTCCTGATCTCCGACAAGGCCTTGCGGAACTCGATCTCCGTGTAGGGAGACTGACCCGCTTTTGTGAAGTGCCGTTCGATGCGCATCTGGTTTCTTCCTTCATCTATATATAGCGCGTTTCAGGGCGGCCGCCCAACCGGTTTTCCGCAGGATTGGCGCTGATCCGGACAGACTGCGCCGTCGCGGATCTGCTCCGCTTTCCCTGACGCGATTTGAAACCGGATGCACCAGCAATTCCGGGACAGTCGAAGCCGTCCGCATGCCGTACCCACAAAAACGCTGCAATTCCCTCACAAGGGAAGTTCTACATTATCTAGCCGGAATAATGATCGCAAACACTAAATATAGTATTAAACGATTAATTTTACCAGCTATTCCGCTGCTCTCCACGCATGGAAAAACGCTTCGCAAACGGCCTCTTCAGAAGGCGGAATGCGACTGAAACGCGATTGAACGGGAAAAAGACCGGGCTCGAAACTTTCCGGCCGCGTCCGCAACATCGAACGCATGGCCAATAAAAGGCGACTCGCGGGGGAGCGTCAAGCGCTCGTTCGTCCAACTTTTATGACCCCCAACATCTTGTATGTGAAGGGTGTGGATATCGGGGAGAAGCGCGCAAGGCTGTTGCCTGTTGCAATGGCCATCGTGGCGAACCTCGTTTCGGCCTGAGCCCGGCTTTTCCTCCACAGGCGCGACCCGGTTCCGTGATGCGGGTAATGATATGATGAAGGCAGGACAGGGCCGGATGGCAGCGTGGCTCACATACGGAATTCCTGTGCTGAAGGCAGATTAAGGAAAATTGGGTTCACCACATGCCCGATCTGCTCTATATCTGTCGTGGAGTTGGTTGGGGCCATGTCCTGACCCTTTATGTCGTGCCGTGAGGCGCGCGCCGGTTTGCTTCATTCGAACACCGGTATTCATGCGCCGGCGCCGATACCCGAAGGCGGGGAGTTAATGTCATGAACAGTCTGTTGCGTCACAACGCGCTGCAACCGGTCGATCCCATCTGGCGCTCCATTCGCGACGAGGCGATGGCGGCGGTCAACCGTGATCCGCTTCTGGCAGCGTTTCTCTATTCCACCATCCTCAATCAGGAGAGCCTTGAGGACGCCGTCATCCACAGGCTGGCCGAGCGGCTCGCGCATCAGGATATCGGGGCGGACCTGATCCGTCAGACCTTCGATGCCATGCGCGAAGACGACCGGGAATGGTCGACGGTGGTGCGGGTCGACATTCAGGCCTATTTCGATCGTGATCCGGCCTGCGAGCGCTTTCTGGAGCCTGTGCTCTACTTCAAGGGCTTTCATGCGATCCAGACGCACCGCCTGGCGCACTGGCTGTGGAAGCAGGGCCGCAAGGATTTTGCGCTCTATCTGCAGAGCCGTTCGTCGTCGGTATTCCAGACCGACATCAATCCGGCCGCCCGCATCGGCAAGGGCGTGTTCTTGGACCATGCGACCGGCCTCGTGGTCGGCCAGACCGCCATCATCGAGGACGATGTCTCGATCCTGCACAATGTGACTTTGGGCGGCACCGGCAAGGCGAGTGGCGACCGGCATCCGAAGATCCGGCGCGGCGTCCTGATCGGGGCAGGGGCCAAGATCCTCGGCAATATCGAGATCGGACATTGCTCCAAGGTGGCTGCCGGCTCGGTCGTGCTGGCTACCGTTCCCCACAACAGGACGGTTGCCGGCGTGCCGGCCCGCATTGTCGGCGAAACGAGCTGCGACGATCAGCCTTCGCGAGAGATGGATCAGCTCCTGCCTTCACAGGCGATGGATCATGTCGTCAGTTTCGACATCTGAGAATGAACTGAACATGACGGGGTTGTGTCGTCACCGCCTCGTCTTTACAGCGCCCTGACCGCGTGCAAGAAGCGCCTCTCACATCCAGTCCCTTAGCGGAGAATTTTTTTGAAACCCGACGAAATCCGAAAGCTCGACGCCTATTTCAAGCGCGTCTTCCAGAATCCGCGCCTTGAAGTGAAGGCTCGTCCGCGCAAGGACGATTCAGCCGAAGTTTATGTCGGCGACGAATTCCTCGGCATCGTGTTCAAGGACGAGGATGACGGCGACTACAATTTCTCGATGGCCATTCTCGACATCGATCTGGGCTGATTTTTTCAGCCCTTCGTGTTCGCTTCACCCTCATTGTTGCGGTGAAGCCGAGGCACCAAGCATGGATGCGGCGAGGTTTTCAACCGCCGTGTCCAGTGCCTGCCACTCTTCCAGAAATTGTTTCGGAAAGCGGTAGGTGAGCGTGAGACGCTCGCCGACCAGAATGTCGCGCTCGCAGGGGGCGAGCGACTTTTCTGCCGCTTCACCGGTCAGGCAACGCGCCACGAATGGCTCCCGCCCCTGCCTGTCCGCCACGGCGAGCTTTTCTCCCATATATCCTGAGTTTTCGGAAAACTCGTAGAAGGTGATGCCCGCGGGACCGTTGCGGCCCGGTCTGGTAATCAGCGAGCTGTAGATCGGCGCAAAGCGGCCGCTCATGTCTCGGGACATCATCTGCTCCGAAAAGCCGAGAAAGATGATCGAGTCGGCCGCGGTTGCGTGATTGAATTCGTCGCGCGACGCCTGCGTATATCCTGCCATCGAAGGATAGTGCACATAGAAGTCGAGCCGTTCCGCATTGCCGCTGCGCCTTGCCTGCTCGAAGCGGATCATGTTGGCCGGCACCGCCAGCAGATTGTTCCCGATGACCACGGCGTGGATCGTTGTGTCATCGGTGTGGCCGCCCATCGCCATCCGTTCGCCGAACCATTTTCCGGCGAACGTGATTGCCACCGACAAAATCGCCACCACGACGAGGCCGTAAAACAGCCGCGACGTCAGCGAGGAACCGACGACCTTGAATTCGTTCGGGGCGACGGCGTCTTTCATCTTGCTCCGTGAAATGGTTGCAGCGGCCGCCAGAAACAGCGGCGTATCAGGTGAGACTGTGGAGATTTATGGTAAAGGGAGCGTAAAGAAACGCGTGCGGCAACCGTGCCAGACTGACAGGAGAAGATATGCCCATCTACGCAATCGATGCAGCAGAGCCCCGGTTCGAGGACAAGGACACAAACTGGCTGGCCCCGGATGTGACGCTTATCGGCAATGTCCATGTCGGTCGCAATGTCGGCATCTGGTTCGGTACCGTTATCCGTGGCGACAATGACGCGATCGTGATTGGCGAGGATACGAACGTGCAGGAACACACGATCATGCACACGGACCCAGGCTTCCCTCTCACCATCGGCAAGGGCTGTACGGTCGGCCATCGCGCGCTGCTGCATGGCTGCACCATCGGCGACAACAGCCTGATCGGCATGGGCGCGATCGTCCTCAACGGCGCGAAGATCGGAAGGAACTCGCTTGTCGGTGCCGGCGCGCTGGTCACGGAGGGCAAGGAATTTCCCGACAATTCACTGATCGTCGGTTCTCCCGCCAAAGTGGTGCGCACGCTGGATGAGGCCGCGATCGAGCGGTTGCGGCAATCTGCCGGGCATTACGTGGCGAATGGCCGCCGTTTCAACAAAGGTTTCAGAAAACTCGAAGACTGATCCTGACGACAACCGTCTGCGGCCTGAAAAAGCGGAGCCGGCTCCGGTTAAGAGCCGGCTCCTGAAATCCGGTCGTCGGGGGGGGCGGGGGACTCGACCGGATTTTTGCCGGAAAGCTAGGCATTCAGCTTTGGCTGAGGTCAGCGGACGGAGGCCACCGCGTCGGCGCGTCCATCGGTGATTGAAACCCACACACCCGAATTCTGCGCGGACTGGCGCTTAAGATAGGTGTACTGGGTTTGCGACCACGCCAGAACCCGGCTTTCGAGATTATCGAGGATGAAGTCGCCCATGCTGGTGTGCACGGTCAGAACCGCATGGCCTTCGCCATTGGGCTGGCGCACGACGGTGATGAGCAGGTTGCCGGCCGGCACACCGGCCTGCATGAGGCGGCGGCGCTTTTCCAGCACATAGTCCTCGCAGTCGCCCATGCCGTTGACCGGGTAGGACCAGACTTCCTCGCGCCCCCAGATTTCCATGTCGGTCATGGGGATGACGCTGGTGTTCACATCGTTGTTGACGGAAATGATCGTTGCCCACAGCTTGCGGGTGAGTTCGACCGGAGCTTTCTTCGCAGTCTTCTGGCGGCATTCCTGCGGCAGACCCTGACAGAACTCATAGTGTCCGACCGGCTGTGTGGTGCGGCCGCCCGTAGGCATGAAGCTGTTCCCGGCATGGGCGCTGCCCAGTGCGGCGATCAGAATCGTCATGGCCGTTACAAGCGAAGCGCCCCAGTTGAAAGTCATTTCGGTGTCTCCCCGTTTGAGGAGACAATGACAGGTCCGGATTTATTTGGCGCAAAGTACCGAAGAAGACATTGAGTAAAACATAGATCATTTTAAGAGAAAACAAGAATAAAACAATAAACAAATTTGATTCAAATTTTATCCTTTCTGGCAACGCATGGGCGCATGCCTGCGCTGGAGCAGCAGGTCTCAACTCGCCTGATTTCGTGGGTTTTGCCCGGCGATGTGCGGCGAAGACGTCCGCCCGGGAAGCTGAGGTGTGTTAACGTCTGATGGGCCCGGCAGGAGCCTCAGCGGAGTTGACCGGCGCAGAAGAAGCCCAATGCGGGAAATAGCTCCCGCTTCGCGCGACTATTTTCAGCCGAGTGTCGTGTTGAATTCCGCGTTCAGGGATTCGGGCCGCTGGACGACGGCGAACTCGATGGCCACCCCATCTTCGAAGTGGCGCACGATCTGGCCGCGCATGGTGCCCAGCGTGACCTGCACGCCGATCGCCGGCTTGACCTCGATCTCAACCGCGGCACCCGACAGCGACAGGTCGATGATCCGGCAGGGATACTGGCGACCGTCCATGAGGTGCAGAACGCTGATCGGATTGCGCGGCGCGATGCGCTCATGGCGGCGATCTTCCGGCAGATCGAGCTCGTGACGGTTTGCGAGCCATGTGAGCTGGGCGGCAAGTTTCTCGCGCTTGCGCTCGGAGGCAAGCACGGTCATGGCAAATCCGTCCTGAAAGGTGCGAACGATAATGCCTTCAACGCGGCCGATATGGTCGATATAGGCGATAACGCGCTCACCCGGTTCGCCGATGCAATCCGTGCGCAGAGCCATGTTGCCGGGCGACATTTCAATGACCTGACAGGGGTGCTCGGAGCGGTCCTCAAGCATGAATCGTCCGTAGACCTTGACGCGAACGCGCTGGAAGCTGCGCCTTTCGGCAACAGACGGCGCGAGGACCTTCGCCGCAGAAACCATAACCGCCTTCACCCCACTGGCCGTCCCGCCTTTCGGGCGGATTCCTGACCAGATTATGAATGGGGAAAGTTAACAACCGGCAAACAAGGTATCTGCAGGGTGCTTACTCGTCGCGGCCGCCGTCGAGCACCAGCAGGTGACGTATCCTGCGGGCCTTGCCGTAACCGGCAATGGTGCTGGCCGTGTCGAGATCGACGGGTGCGAGTTCCGGCGCTTCGATTGCAGGACGCTGAAAGGCTTCGGTTTTCTCGGTAGCGGGATCCACGACGCGCAGGGCTTCGATGACCGCGTCGCTGATGGGATCCGCACCCAGCCAGAACGGCTTGTGCGCGGGGGCTGCGACACCCAGGCAGCGTGAGCTTCCGATTCCGCTTTCCAGCGGCAGGGCCAGCAGTTCAAAGGGAAGGGCGCGTCCTGCCTGGCTAATTGCCTCGTAACGGATCAATATCACCGCGTGCCTGTCGAACACGTTGTCGAGCAGGCGGGCGACCAGCCTCTGGTCTTTCGGACGCCACAGGGAAGGGAAGCTGAAACCTTTCAGTTCCCGCCCATAAGCAGCACACAGCCGTGTTCCCGCCAGGCGGAACACGGCCTCGCCACGCGTATCCTTTTCAAGAATAAAAGTATCGGCAAGCAGCTTTTTTATGTCTGCCGGCTCGATCTCCGTGCGCTGTGGCGCAGAACGGTCCCCGCGCAGCCGATTCCAATAATGGAACAGTGCAATGGATCCTGCGAGTTTCATGTTCGCTCCGCTTCGTGCAATCTGAAGTCTGATTGTCCCAACGATGAACAGGAGGACATTTCCGACTACCTACATGCGGTGCGGAGCATAAACCGTGCCAGCTTTGAGGCGGCTTGTTCACGGATCGAGGTCGTTAAGGTTAACAAACGGTTTAGATTGCGGCCGGGCATGACATGTGAGACTTTGAATTCATTCCAGAAAACGGCCTGCCGGAAAGCGGCGGCGGTTTTCCAGTCAGAAGTCCAGGGGAGCCCAAGGGCTCGATCGGCCGTTCAGGACATGTCCTGAACGGCCATTTTTTTGATTCGATTCGGCTGTTTCAGAAGTCCCGTCCGCGCCGCGGCGACGATTCGCCGTTTGGAAAAAGCCGGTGTGTCGCCTACATCGCATCTCTCAAACAGGACGATATCATGAGCCAGCCCGAGCCCTACATGCCGACGCAGCCTGCGATGCAGCGCCGCGAGCCGATGTTCAACCTGCCGGGCATCGTGATCGCGCTTCTGGTGCTCTGCACCGGCATTCATGTGCTGCGCACCTATGTTCTGACCGCCGAGCAGGATTTCGAGCTGATCATCCGCGCCGCCTTCGTGCCGATCCGCTATTCCGGTGACTATGTGCTGGATGTCTATGCCTTCTCCAGCCCGTTCACCTATGCGCTGCTGCACGGAAGCTTCGCGCACCTTGCCGTCAACATGGTCTGGATGGCGGCGTTCGGCGCACCGCTCGCCAACCGGCTGGGGGCAGTGCGCTTCGCGATCTTTTTCGCGGTGACAAGCCTCGCGGCTGCTTTCTTCTTTTATGCAATCCACCCGCTGGGGCAGAACCCGCTTGTCGGCGCTTCCGGCGCCATTTCCGGCATGATGGGCGCTGCCGCCCGCTTCGCCTTCCGCATCGACCGTTCTTCAGGCAAGGGCGCCTTTGCCGGCGATCCGCTGCCTATGCGCGAAATCGTGCGCTCGCGCAGCGTCGTGACCTTTCTGGCTGTGTGGATGGTCATCAATCTCGTCACCGGCCTTGCCGGGTTCGTTCCGGGCGAGGAATCCCAGATCGCATGGGAAGCGCATATCGGCGGTTTTCTGGCCGGTTTCTTTGGGCTGCGTCTTTTCGAGGCAGGTCTGCGCCGTCGCTTCTGACCGGTTCTGTCTCCACGGAAGCTTGAAAAGCTGGCGGGCCGGGCGCACCATGTCCCTGCGAACGTCATGGCCGGAGGAGCGGTCCGGCCGAACGCAGAGGAGGACGCAATGACGGTTAAAGCTATTCTCGCCCAGAAGGGGCACGACGTTTTCACGCTCGGGCCTGACGAAAAGCTCGCCGAGGCGATCCACAAACTCGCCGCACACCGCGTGGGTGCGCTGGTCGTCACCAATGAGGAGGGCCGCATCGTCGGCATCATCTCCGAGCGGGATATCGTGCGTGTCATGGCCGCTCATGGAGCTTCGGCGCTCGACATGGGCGTCCGGGACGGCATGACGTCCAGGGTCAAGATTTGTCACGAGCACCACACGATCACCGAAGTCATGGAGGTCATGACGGCAGGCCGCTTCCGTCACCTTCCCGTTGAAAAGGATGGCAGGCTGGACGGTATCATCTCCATCGGTGACGTGGTGAAGCGGCGTATAGAGGACGCGGAGCGCGAGGCCGAGGAGATCAAGGCCTATATCGCCACCGCATAGGAGGCTTGCCAGAGCCTTCCAAAGTTTAGCTCGAAAACTGCCAGAGCCGGCTTTATGCCGGCTTTGTGCTTGTCTGGCAGCCGGGTTTGCAATAGCCAAGCGATACGATCTATATCCGCCGGGTAAGCAAGCCTATTCCGGCATATCCGAAAAAGACGACAGGCCGCACATGACCCTCGTAGACACCCGCACGCCCGACGCAAAACGCCTCATTCCCGGCGCAACCGGAGACTGGGAGGTCGTCATCGGCATGGAAGTCCATGCGCAGGTGACGTCGCAGTCGAAGCTTTTTTCCGGCGCTTCCACGGCGTTCGGCGCTGCGCCCAATGCCAATGTGTCGCTGGTCGATGCGGCCATGCCCGGCATGCTGCCGGTTATCAATGAGGAATGCGTGAAGCAGGCGATCCGCACCGGCCTCGGTCTGAAGGCGCAGATCAACCTGAAATCGGTCTTCGACCGCAAGAACTATTTCTATCCGGACCTGCCGCAGGGCTACCAGATCTCGCAGTTCAAGCAGCCCATCGTCGGCGAAGGCCAGATCATCGTCTCGGTCGGGCCTGACAAGAAGGGCGAGTTCGAGGACATCGAGATCGGCATCGAGCGCCTGCATCTGGAGCAGGACGCGGGCAAGTCGATGCACGACCAGCATCCCACCATGTCCTATGTCGACCTGAACCGTTCCGGCGTGGCGCTGATGGAGATCGTGTCGAAGCCCGACATGCGCTCCTCCGACGAAGCCAAGGCCTATCTGACCAAGCTGCGCACAATCGTGCGCTACCTCGGCACCTGCGACGGCAACATGGATGAAGGCTCCATGCGCGCCGACGTAAACGTTTCGGTGCGCCGTCCGGGCGAAGGGTTCGGCACGCGCTGCGAGATCAAGAACGTGAACTCCATCCGCTTTGTCGGCCAGGCCATCGAGTATGAGGCGCGCCGCCAGATCGCTATTCTGGAAGATGGCGGCAAGATCGATCAGGAAACCCGCCTGTTTGACGCCAACAAGGGCGAGACGCGCTCCATGCGCTCGAAGGAAGAGGCGCATGATTACCGCTACTTCCCCGATCCGGACCTTTTGCCGCTGGAATTCGATCAGGCTTATGTCGATGCGCTGGCGGTCGACCTTCCCGAGCTGCCCGACGACAAGAAGACGCGGTTGATCGAAAAGCTCGGCCTGTCGGCCTACGATGCCTCGATCCTCGTGTCCGAAAAGGCGATCGCCGACTATTTCGAGCAGGTCGTTGTGGGACGCGACGGCAAGCTGGCCGCCAACTGGGTCATCAACGACCTGCTGGGCGCCCTCAACAAAGCCGGCAAAGCCATTGAAGAGACTCCGGTTTCGCCCGATCAGCTGGGCGCCATCCTCGACCTGATCAAGGAAGGCACCATCTCCGGCAAGATCGCCAAGGATCTGTTCGAGATCGTATGGAACGAAGGCGGCGATCCGCGCGAAGTCGTGGAACAGCGCGGCATGAAGCAGGTTACCGATACCGGCGCCATCGAGAAGGCGGTGGACGAAATCATCGCCGCGAACCCCGACAAGGTCGAGCAGGCGAAGGCCAAGCCGACGCTGGCCGGCTGGTTCGTCGGTCAGGTGATGAAGGCGACCGGCGGCAAGGCCAACCCGCAGGCCGTCAACGATCTGATCAAGGCAAAGCTGGGCCTCGAATAGATGTTCATCCGCACCGCCGGAGAACGCGACCTGGAGGCGATCAAAGCGCTTCTGGCTGAAACCTGGCACGCCACCTACGATGCCATCTACGGCCAGAAGCGTGTGAACGAGATCACCGCCGAATGGCATTCGATGGCTGCGCTGAGGACGCGCCTGACGCATCCGCACTCCGAATTCCTTGTCGCCGATGACGGCAAGGCCATCGCGGGGATGGCATTCGCCGCTTCTGGAGATGAGGGCAGGGTGGTGTGGCTGCGTCAGCTCTACGTGCTGCCCGTACAGCAGAGACGCGGTATCGGCGCCATGTTACTCGACGAGGTGTCCGAGAGCTTCCCCGAGGCCAGCCTGATCCGGCTTGAGGTCGAAGCGGAAAACCTGAACGCAATCGGGTTTTACCGTGCACAGGGCTTTATCGTGTCGGATGCCGCTGAAACGACGCAGGATGAGGTTTCGGTCGTGGTGATGGAAAAAGCGCTCGCCTCTGATCAGCGAGCGCCGATATTGTCATGCCGATGGACGGCAACGCTCAAGCCACCGCGGCAATTTCCACATTGTCGATCAGCCGCGTGCTGCCGAGCCATGCGGCAACAAGCAGCCGCCCCTCGGTTGAAGGCTGCCATGGCCCCAGCGAACCGCTTTCGCGCGCCGCTACATAGTCCACGCTTCTGAAACCCGCATCCAGCAAGGCCTGCCGGGCTTTCGCTGCCTCCTGTTCAGGATCGGCTCCGCTTGAAATCGCGCTGGATGCGGTGCGCAGGATGACGTTGAGCTTGCGGGCGATGGTGAGCTGTGCCTCGTCGAGATAAGCGTTGCGCGAGGACATGGCGAGGCCGTGCTCATCGCGAACCGTCGGCGCGCCGATGATCTCGACGGGAATGTCGAGGTCACGGCACAGTTGCTGCACCACACACAGCTGCTGATAATCTTTCTGGCCGAACACGGCGCAATCGGGTGCGGCCTGCAGCAGGAGCTTGGTGACGACCGTTGCCACGCCTTCAAAAAAGTGCGGACGAAAATCCGTTTCCAGTCCGGCGGAAGGTCCCGCTACCGACACTTTGGTCGCAAAGCCGGCCGGATAGATTTCGGCAGGCGTGGGCGTGAAGGCAAGCTGCACGCCGACTTCCGCCAGTCGCTCGATATCCCGCTCTAGCTGGCGCGGATATTTGTCGAGGTCTTCTGTCGGTGCGAATTGCGCGGGGTTGACGAAAATCGAGACGATGCAGCGATCGGCGCGCGAGAGCGCCTCGCGCATCAGCGAAAGATGCCCCTCGTGCAGCGCGCCCATGGTCGGCACCATGGCAACGCTCAGCCCCTGCCGGCGCCAGTCCTTCACCCGCGCGCGCAGATCCGCGATGGTGGGTGAAATATGCGGTCCGCTCATGTCAGCCCTTCGGTGTCTGCTTGCGGAACACATGGTCCGCGGTCGGGAAGGCGCGGGCGCGTACTTCGGCCGCATAGCTCATAGCCGCCTTGGCAACCTCGTTGCGCAGATCGGCATATTCCTTGACGAATTTCGGAACCCGGTCGATCGTCAGGCCAATGGCGTCGTCAATCACCAGCACCTGCCCGTCGCAGGCCGCACTTGCTCCGATGCCAATGGTCGGGATCGAGAGAATTCGCGTGATTTCGGCTGCCAGCGGCTCGATCGTGCCCTCGATCACCACGGAAAAAGCGCCGGCCTGTTCAACCGCGCGCGCATCCGCCAAAAGCTTTGCGGCGCTTTCGTCGGTCCTGCCCTTGATCTTGTAGCCGCCTTCCTTCTCGACGGACTGGGGTTGCAGACCGATATGGCTCATCACCGGAATGCCGGCCTTGACGATTGCGGCGATCCGGTCGGCCATTTCCGTGCCGCCTTCCAGCTTCACGGCATGGCAATGCGTTTCCTCGAAAATACGCCTGGCGGAGGCCAGCGCCTGTTCGGCCGAATCTTCGTAGCTGCCGGCCGGCATGTCCACCACCACGCAGGCATTGCGCACCCCACGCATGACGGCCTGCCCATGCAGGATCATCATGTCCATGGTGGCGCCAAGCGTGTTTTCATGGCCGTGCAGAACCATGGCCACGCTGTCGCCGACCAGAAGCAGGTCGACATGCGGGTCCAGAAGCTTTGCGACCGGATAGGTATAGGCAGTGAGGCACACCACCGGTTCGCCGCCCTTGGCAGAGCGGATCGCCTCGGTTCTGGCGTGCGATTGCGCCGACAAGACAGGTGCCATTCTCTCCCTCCGGTATTTTGCCGCATGGCCCCGATGGGCTGGCAGCATTAGAAATATGACAGGGGCTTGGCAAGGCGCATTGTGCACCGCAATAGCAAAAGGCTTGCCCAAAACGCTTGTCATTGCCATATGGCAGGGTCATAAGCAGCGGGCAGGCGGTTTTGCCCGGCGAGGATTGGATGAAAAAGTTTCTCCTGCAGATTTTCACCTGGTGGAACGGCCAGACGCTGAACACGCGCTTCTATACGTGGCGCAAGGGCAAGCGCGTCGGTGAAGACGAGTTCGGCAACGTCTATTACGAAGGCGGTGTCAATTCGGAAGGTCGTACGCGCCGCTGGGTCATTTTCAACGGCTATTCGGAAGCTTCGGCCATTCCGCCGGGCTGGCACGGCTGGATGCATCACCGCGTTGACGTTCCTCCTGTCCGGGAAGAGTACAAGCCCCGCGACTGGCAGAAGCCGCACCATCCCAATCTGACGGGCACATCGGCAGCATATCGTCCGAAGGGCTCGATTCTCGGCACGGGCCATCGCCCGCAGGTTACCGGCGATTATGACGCCTGGACGCCGGGCGCCTGAGGAATCCAGTGCTGCGTGGCTTTTGTTGCCACATTTTGTGTTTAGCTGGTTGCCTCATCCGCAACGCCCGCTAGCCTTTCGAATCATCGCTGGCGCAACAATCGGTGTTTTTGCATGAGGGAATTCGGCCGTATCTGGCAAAGCGCTGCGGCGTCTGTGATCGCCGCCTGCGCATTTTCGGCACCGCTTCATGCTGCCGAACCCACGGTTGCCGAGCGCGTGAACAACGCGGTTGCCGAGTTCGCAGGGCTCGACAAGATCACTGGCCGCATCATCACCTTCGATGTCTACATCGACGAGACCGTCCAGTTCGGCGCGCTGCAGGTCACGCCGCGCGTCTGCTATTCCCGCCCGGGTGCTGAAGCTCCCAAGACGGATTCTTTCGTCGAGGTCGATGAAATCACGCTGGATCGCAAGATCAGGCGCATCTTCACCGGCTGGATGTTTGCCGAAAGCCCGGGCCTCAACGCCGTGGAACACGCCGTCTATGACGTGTGGCTGAAGGACTGCAAGCAGAAGTCCGACGTCCCGGCCCCGGATGCCGCCGGAACGAACTAAATCCTCGCTTCAGATCGCCGTGCGTCCATTCGGACGCACGAAGGATAATCTGAGTTATTGATGGAGCATCGCAACAACCGAAACCGGTTTCCGCTTTTCGGTCTGATGCTCTAAGGTCCGTACTCAATCATTGCTTTGATTAGGCGTTGGAATATGATTTTCTCCTGACAAAGGAGGGCATGATATGGCCAACGAGTTCTGGTTGAGCGACAAGCAGTGGGCGGCGATAGAGCCCTGCCTTCCAAGGAACCAGCCGGGCGCTCGGCGGGTTGATGACCGTCGGGTAATCTCTGGCATTGTTCACGTTCTGCGTTCGGGCTGCCGCTGGCGCGACTGCCCGCCTGTCTACGGCCCCTATACCACCGTCTACAATCGCTGGAACCGATGGTCTCGGCGCAAGGTCTGGCAGAAGCTCTTTGAAGCCTTGCGCTCGGTGTCGCCCGATGAGGACTTTCAGGCCATCGCTTCCACGACCGCCAAGGCACACCGTTCGGCCGCAGGTGGAAAAGGGGGGCGGATGCGCAGGCGATCGGCCGCTCGCGCGGTGGCAGAACGACCAAGATCCATGCGGTCTGTGACGGCGCCGGCAGGGCCATCGCGTTCGAAGTGACGCCCGGCCAACGCGGCGATGTCCGCGTGGCCGCCGCCCTGCTCGGCCCGCTGGCGCCACCAAAGGTCTGAGCCGCCGATACGGCATATGATGCCAATGGCTTGCGTCAGTTCATGATCGAGCGCGCTACAGTGCCGGTCATTCCCAACAACCCGACCCGTAAGCGCCATCATCCTTTCGACATCGTGCTCTACAAACGCAGAAACCTCGTCGAACGCATGTTCTGCCGGCTGAAGGACTGGAGACGCATCGCGACACGATACGACAAGCTTGCCAGAAACTTCCTATCGGCCGTCACTCTCGCTGCAACAATCATATGGTGGACTGATTGAGTCCGAACCTTAGATCAGCAGCAGGCCTTTCATCGAGGCATAGCCCTTCTTGCCGATGATGAGATGATCGTGCACGGCTATGCCGAGGCGCTTGCCGGTCTCGATGATTTCCTTCGTCATGTCGATGTCCGCGCGCGATGGTGTCGGATCACCTGAGGGGTGGTTGTGGACGAGCACGATGGCGGTGGCGGAAAGCTCCAGCGCGCGCCTGATCACCTCACGCGGATAGACGGGCGTGTGATCGACCGTCCCGGTTTGCTGCACTTCGTCGGCAATCAGCCCGTTCTTCTTGTCGAGGAACAGGATGCGGAACTGTTCACGCTCCTCGAAGGCCATGGCGGCCTTGCAATAGTCCAGAACCTGCGACCATGAAGTCAGCACCTCGCGCCCTTTGATCTCGCCGAGCACCATGCGCTGGGCGGCAGCCGCGATGACCTTGAGGTCGAGAGCCACGGCAGGGCCAATTCCTTTCACTTCCTGCAGAAGATTGATGGGAGCGCCCAGAACTTCGGCCAGCGAACCGAACCGTGCAAGCAGCGCCTTGGCAACGGGTTTGGTATCCGAGCGCGGGATCAGGCGGAACAGCAACAGCTCAAGAAGCTCGTAGTCGGGCAGCGCGCCTTGTCCTGAGGTGAGAAAGCGTTCGCGCAGCCGGTCCCGGTGTCCGAGATAGTGCGGCTTCTCGTCGGCTGACGCGCTTTTGCGAAGCTCGGGCATTGGCTGCTCCGCCAGAAACCCGTGCGAACCGCCGCCGTTCTTGCTCATACGCCCCCCGACACACCCATACAGACCACCATAACGCGCAGGCCACCTTTGCCGGCGGCCCTGATGTTAGGACGGCAGGCCGGGTCGGTCGAGCCCCCTGGGTGACAAGGTGAATATCTCGCAGCCCGTTTCGGTCACGCCGATGGAGTGCTCGTACTGCGCGGAAAGGGAGCGATCACGGGTCACAGCGGTCCAGCCATCGGACAGCACCTTCACATGAGGCCGGCCGAGATTGATCATCGGCTCGATGGTGAAGATCATGCCGGGGCGCATCTCCACGCCGTCGGTGACGTTGCCGTAGTGCAGGATGTTGGGCGAATCGTGGAAAAGCTGGCCGACGCCATGGCCGCAGAAGTCGCGGACCACGGAGCAGCGTTCGCCCTCGGCATAGGCCTGAATGGCGGCGCCGATAGCGCCGGTGCGAACGCCGGGCTTCACCGCCGCGATGCCGAGCAGGAGGCACTCATAGGTGACTTCGAGCAGCCGCTCGGCGGCGCGCTTGATGGTGCCAACCGGATACATGCGGCTGGCGTCGCCATGCCAGCCATCCACGATATAGGTGACGTCGATATTGACGATGTCGCCGTCGCGCAGGGGCTTGTCGTCGGGAATGCCGTGGCAGACGACATGATTGATGGAGGTGCAGGTCGATTTGGTATAGCCGCGATAGTTCAGCGTTGCGGGCAGGGCGCCGTTGTCCATGCCGAACTCGAACACGAAACGATCGATCGCATTGGTCGTCACGCCGGGCTTGACGATATCGACGAGCGCGTCGAGGCAGCGCGCGGTCAGGTTGCAGGCCTTGCGCATGCCGGCAAAGCCTTCTTCATTGTAGAGGCGGATCTGCCCGGTATTGCGAAGAGGCGCGGTCTCGGCGTCGAGATAAGTGGTCATGGCTTCCGGCGACTGACTTCAGAATTGATTTCCCCATCATTTGGCACCGATTGCCTTCGTCTTCAACCCATCGCCCGAAACGGGGGTGTTTTCGGGAACCACCGGAACCCCGCTGCATTTACCAGACAGCCGATAATGTGGCGGCAATCATGGGCTGGCCATGGGGCTGACCTGTGAAAGCCGATGCCGGCTCACCATATCCTGACATGATCGGCCGAAACGGGGAAAGCAAATGGACAGGCTACAGTTTTCAGTTCCGGTACGTCTTTCATTGAAGGACGGGCAGCCCGTTGAAGAGATTTACTGCGTAGACCAGGCGCTCGCGTTTCTCCAGAACTGGCCGGTGGGCAGGCAGGGGCCATTGTTTCAGGCAGCTTTCGATGCCTGCTTTGGCGCGAGCGTCGATGTTGTTTCCACTGAGGAGGCGCGCAAGGCGTTCGCTGCGTTCTGTCGCGTGAGCGACCTGCTTGCCAAAGATGCGGTGCTTTCGGATCGAGGCGGCGAGGAGTATCGGATCCGGCCGGCCTGACGCTAACCCGCCGCTAATCCGCAACTTCGATCGATCCATAAAAGTTTAGTAAAAACAGATATTTATTTGAATACAATCTCGCTGTTCATATTAATCATCCAGCGATAGGAATCGCGAACAACCTGCTGTCGGGGGCGCAGACCGGAAGCAGCGAGATGTCGATTCGCGAGAAACGATTCAGTATCGTCCTTGATCCCACCAATCTGTGGACCGTGTGGGATGGCGAGGAAGAGACGCCGGCGGTGTTCGGCGACAGGGTGCTGTGCAGCCTCTCCGAAAGCGAGGCGCGCTCGGCATGTGATGTTCTTAACGCCATTGATGAGCGCCGCCGCTGGCGCCGCCCCAGCCCTGTGCCGCAGGAGGGAATGCGCATGGAAAATGTGCTCGACCCGGAGGTGGTGGCCAAGTTCAAGGCCACCGGCCCCGGTTGGCAGTCGCGTATCAACGAGTTGCTGCGTCAGGCGAAGATCTGAGGCGATGGCATAGCGGCAAAGCGCTTACGAAAATCACCTCCGTCACGCTCCGCGTGCGCTGCCTGCCGTCGAACTGGTCACGTGGGACCACGGCATGGTTGCGGTGATGTCTTCAAGGATCCGACTGGATTTTGCGAAGCCAACGAATGCGGCGCGGGCCGCGGCGAGCGGATAGTCCGTTTCGAACGCCTTCTGGCACGCACGCAGCGCTGTGGCATGGATGGGGCCACGCCTTTCGCGCGGCCACTCATACAGAAATTCGAGTGCATCTTCGAGGCATGCGATCTCTTGTATAAGGCCGCAGCCTTGCTTGACGAAAACGGGGCTGTCGAACGTCCTTGTGCTCATCAGGTCCTCCTGAATCCGAAGAGTTTGCCAATTGAATGGGGTGGCGCGCCACGGCGCGGCTTCACCTTGCCAGGATATGTTAACCCTGAATCGGGGTTTCAAGGCTGAGCACGTATCGATTTGAAGGACGATAATTCGTTCCGTGTTCACCATCTGTAAACCATGATGGCTCAAGCATGCCTCCCATGGCTGACTTGATTCCTTTCCCCCTTCATTCCCGCACCCGGCTTATCCGGTCCCTCGTTGACGATCTCAAGGTCGTGCACGGCCCGGCGGCCAATCTGTTCTGGCGCGAGCGCATTGCCGGCATCGTTCGTGAAATGCGGGGAGCCGGTCTCAGTGACGATGCAATCCGCACCGAGATACTTGGCTTGCAGGATGCGGTTCAGGCCGAGCTTCAGGGAAGCTACCTGCAACAGCGCGATGGTACGGCCTGATTACCGGAAAACACCTTCGGGGTAGGCCTGCGAGCCAGACGACGGTGTCTGGCTTGTCATGAGTGCGCTTGTTAGGAACGTTAAGGCGATCAGAAAGGGCTGAGGTTTCAGCGCCGGATCGAGCCTGTCATGAAGGGGTCGATCGCGGCGGGAAGGGACCTCGAAGGCTCTCTGGCCGAAAGAATCGCCAGCGCAAGCAGGCCAACGAAAACAGGTGCGAAGAGCACACCGACCCGCGCCAGGCAGATCAGTGTCTCCCAGCGGCGCGGCGCTTGTTTTTCGTCATTCTGGCTCATGCTTTCGGGTATGGAGTGCAAGAGTCAATGTTCCGTTAAAACGCGCCGGGCCGCCCCGCTTGTTCACGCCTTCCTGACAAATTCGGTCTTCAGGACCAGACCCTTGACCTGCTTCGTATTGGCTTCGATCTCGCCCGGATTGCCGTTCAGGCGGATGTTCTTGACCATCGTGCCGCGCTTGATGGTTTCCGACGTGCCCTTGACCTTCAGGTCCTTTATGAGGGTGACGCTATCGCCTTCATTGAGCTGGTTTCCATTGCTGTCACGAACCACGATGTCGGTCATAGGAATTTCCTTTCAGATATGCATGATGAAACACCCTGTCAGGCAGGGTGCTGATCCGGGGATTGAGGACTGATCAGAAGTCGTCGTCCGCGACGATCCCGCCTTCGCCTTCCAGCGTTGCGATTCGTCTCACTTCGGAAGCGCTGAACTTCAGCCGGACGCCTGCGCCGCCGCCATTCTCGGCAATGAAACGGATGCCCAACTGCTCAAGGGCAGCTTTGACGGCACGCACATTGTTTGGAAGCCCGCCGGCCGGACCTTCGCTGGATTCCATGCGCCGCAAGGTTGTGATGGAGATGTTTGCGAGCCGCGCCAGCCTGTCCTGACCGATGCCCGCCAAAACTCTTCCGGCTGCGATCTGCCGCCCGCTGACCTGCTCTGCTTCGTTCAATTTCACAACCCGTCTTCCGCCAGCCCCATCGCGACCATATCACGGCAGGCCGTCCGATCAAACCGGACCACAGGGATCGTACCAGAGGGGAGATATTCAAGGGCGGCGCTCCCGAAGGAGCATTGCCTGAAGCCACCCCCGCAAGCTCGCCCGAAGGTCCGCCGCTGTCGAACTGATCGCATCGGCAGCCCCTGCATGCCAATGACGATTTGCAAAAGCATGTTACGGGCGAGGCTGACAGCGTAAGAACGACCGCTTGTGCGACGTACCGGATCTGGATGAAGTGCTTGAAAAATCTGGTACGCCCAAGGGGAATCGAACCCCTGTTTGCGCCGTGAAAGGGCGCCGTCCTAACCGCTAGACGATGGGCGCGTTCAGATGTTGGCGGTATATAGTTGGGTTGTTTGAAAGGGGCAACCCATCATCCGGCTCTGCGACAACTTTTTTCTCGAAATGCTTGTGGAGAAAGCCGTTTTTTCGATATCGCCCGAAAAATTCCGGGCGGGAAGCTTATTTGCGGCGACGGCAGCGCCAATCCCAGTCGCGCTCGGGGCCCACATCCACATGAACTGACTCGGTGTGGCAGTAGGTTCCAACGCCACCGCGTCCCGGCATGGAGCGCAGATAGGTGGCAAGCTCCCACTTGCTGACGCCCGGAACCTGCACGTCGGCGGCTGCGCAATACATGTGCAGCGAATTCTTCGCGCCACGTGCGCGCTGGTTGCGGGAGGGGTCGCGATATCCTGAAGTGACGATCAGCTTCTTGCCGTAGTGGTTCTCGATGCTCTTGAGCACACGCACCAGAGAAGGCTTGAGACACGCGACGTCCACGCTCTCCGTCTGTTTCAGGAGGCCGTTGGGTGCAAGGCGGGCGAGCCCAGCTGCCGAAGCCACCTGATAGGTGGCCGGGCCTTCATCCTCATTGATATCGACATCGCTGTCGTCATCGATACCGGATTTGCGCTTGATCTCGAAAAGGGCGTTCTGGCGAACGCCGGGAAGGGAATCACCGGAGAAATTGCTGCGCGTCGCGCTCGCGGAGGCAATCACGGGCTTCGCAGCGCCGGTCGAGGCGAGCGTTACGACCGGCTTGGCGGCGGTTTGCGCCGGAACGACCGGGTTCGACTTTGCTGCAGGAGATGCTGAAGCTGAAGAGGCACCGAAGAAAGAGGCAAGGAAGCCCTTCTTCTTTTGCGGCGCCGGCTGCTGCGGGGGTTCGGTGGCGGTTACGAAAAATTCTGCGGGTTTTTGCTGGACCTCAGCCGGCTGTGCAGTCTGGACGGAGGCTGTTTGAACCGGTTTTGCGTCAGGCACCGGTTCTGTTGCCGTTGCCACTGCGGGCGTTTCTGCGGCTGGAGCCGTTTCCTGCGGAGCCTGCGTCTGACCCAGCGCTGCAGCCTGTGCCTGAAGCGTGTGCGCGGCTTCGCCGTTCACGGCTTCCATCGCTGCAACCGAAGTCGAGGGTTTCTGCGCCGGCATGAAAGCGACCTGATCGGGCAAATCGGTGTCACCCTCGGCGCTCATCAGCTGCTGCGGCTCGGCGGCTGCTGCTGATTCGCCAGAGAAAGCCGCAGAAGATGCGGGCGTCAGATCGGCTGCATTGTAGCCCGGCATGCCGACAGACAAAGTCGGATCGACAGTCGACGAGCAGGAAGCAAGGAATATGGACAGGAGGGCAGCGGTAACGAACCGGCATTCACCTTTTGCGAGGCGCGATCCTGCTGATTTCAAAACAAAACTCCCTTGCATTCCGTCCGATGTCGTATCGACGCAGGCGTTTGAGGCGTCAGCATCGATCTGATCGTGTCCCCGGGTTCGCAAACGGGACCTGTGTCAAATCGGCAACCTTGCTGTGAATTCGGCGACTATCGACAGAATAAGATTACCAGAGAGTTGACGCAGCCATTTCACCCGCTTGGCGTCGGTCGTCAACTCACCAGACATTACAGATTGTTACACACGCACACGGACATATGTGCCGGGCGCCTCATCCAGAGGCTGAATCCGCTGTCCGGGAAGGCGGGCATCCACGCGATCCGCATCCTGGCTTTCGATCCATCCATGCCAGTGTGGCCACCAGGAACCCGGGGTTTCCTTGGCCTGCGCAAACCATTTGTCGAAATCGCCTTCGGGCTTTCCACCGGTCCAGTACTGGTACTTGTTGAGATACGGCGGATTGATCACGCCGGCGATATGGCCGGACCCTGCCATCACATATTCCACATCGCCGCCGAAGAATTTGCAGCCGAGGAAAACGGACCGGGCAGGGGCGATGTGATCTTCCTTCGCCGCCAGATTATAGACGGGGATGCTGATGTCGGCGAGCGATATGGTGCGGCCGGCAAGCTGCATCCGTCCCGCCGAGAGATTGTTCTCCAGATAGCAGTTGCGCAGATAGAAGGAGTGGTTGGCCGCCGTCATGCGCGTGGAATCGGCGTTCCAGTAAAGCAGGTCGAAGGGCATGGGGTCCTTGCCGCGCATGTAGTTGTTCACGACATAGGGCCAGATGAGGTCGCTGGAGCGCAGCATGTTGAAGGCTGTCGCCATCCGCGTGCCGTCCAGATAGCCCTTTTCCTGCATGGCGCGTTCCAGCGCGCTGATCTGATCCTCGTCGACGAACACCTTGAGGTCGCCGGCATGGGTGAAGTCGACCTGCGTGGTGAAGAAGGTCACGGAACGTACCCGGTGGTCGCCTTCCTGGGCCATGAGGGCCAGCGCGGCAGAAAGCAGCGTGCCGCCGACGCAATAGCCTATTGCATTGACTTCACGCTCGCCGGTTTCCTTCTCTATCGTGTCCAGCCCATATTGCAGGCCTTCCCTGATATACGCCTCCCAGTTCTTGGCGCCGTGGCGTTCGTCCGGGTTCACCCATGAGATGACGAACACGCTGTGGCCCTGCTCCGTGGCCCAGCGGATGAAGGATTTTTCGGGATTCAGGTCGAGAATGTAGAACTTGTTGATCCATGGCGGGCAGATCAGCAGCGGCCGCTTCAGTACCTTGTCGGTCGAGGGCGCGTACTGGATGATTTCGGCCACGTCGCTTCGGCCCACCACCTTGCCCGGCGTGACGGCGATGTTCTCGCCGATCGAGAAGCGCTTGTAGTCCGACTGCCGCAGTCTGAGTTCGCCTTTGCCGGCGGCGATGTCCTCGGCCAGCATCTTCATGCCGCGAACGAGGTTCTCTCCATGTGAGGCCATGGTCTCGCGGAACAGTTCGGGGTTCGTGAACAGGAAATTCGACGGCGACATGGCTGCCGAAACCTGTTTGACATAGAAGTTGGCCTTCTGCCGCGTGTGTTCGTCCAGCCCTTCTGTCTGGTGCACGAGATCGGCAGCCCATCGCGACGTGACAAGATAGGTCTGCTTGAGAAAATCGAAAAAGGCGTTGCGGCCCCACTCAGGGTCCTGAAAGCGCTTGTCGCCGCGCTCCGGCTTTATGGCATCCTCGACCTGCGGGGCGTCAGGCGTCGTGTTCAGGCGCTGGATGGCCTTGCTCCACACGTCCATATAAGCGGCAAACAGGCGCGTCTGCGCCTCCAGTGCCCGCTGCGGGTCCGAAAGCCAGTATTCGCTGAGCTTGGAGAAGGTTTTCACCATGTCGGCCACCGGCTCGGCCATGTGGTCGCGAACCTCGCCTTTTTCGCGGGGCTCCACCCATGCCGAGGCTGCCTTGCCGGCCTGTTCGATCATGCGGGCGAGATTGAGCGCGAAAAGCTCAGGATCCTTCACCAGATATTGCTCGATGGAGGAATGATTGTCGCTTTCGCCTTTGCCTTGGCCCGCTTTTTCGGACATGGTTCGCGCAACTCCTCCCTGACCCTGTGGTTGACATGCTATCATGACTAGGCGGATAGGGTCCAACACGGTCTACCCCGGATTTTACGGATTTACGATGACAGCTGGTATCGAAAAAGCGGCAGGCTCAAAGGCGCGGTATTTCCTTGCAATCGCAGTGACAGCAACGGCCCTCGGCCTCTCTGCCTGCGCCAGTAACGGGCCTTCCGGCAGCGGCGCTCAGGGCGCCTCCTCGCAGGCTGGCGGCAATGTGGTGGGCCCGCGCGATACCGGCTCCTATCCCAACCTGAATATAAAGCCGGGGCAGGCGGCGCCCCAGTTCACCGATGCGGAGGCGCAGGCCAAGCTTAGCCAACTCAACGCCGAGCGCGCATCCGCGCAGAATCCGGCCCGCTCCAAAGGCGTGAAAGATGAAAGTGCGGCCCTGCGCAAGCTTGCTGCAACGCATGGTCCTGATACGCTGAGGCAGATCGAGGGCAAATGCGATCCCGCCCTCGACCCGACCTGTAAATAGGTCTATACCGCGCACCTGTTTTTACGCTTTCCGATCGCTGGAATTGCCATGGAAGAATTTCATAAAGTCCGCCGCCTCCCACCTTACGTGTTCGAGCAGGTCAACCGCCTGAAGGCGGCCGCGCGAGCCCGTGGCGCGGACATTATCGACCTTGGCATGGGCAATCCCGATCTGCCGACTCCGAAGGCGATCGTCGACAAGCTGTGCGAGGTCGTTCGTGATCCGCGCACGCATCGTTATTCCTCTTCGCGCGGTATTCCGGGTCTCAGGAAGGCGCAGGCCAGTTACTATGCCCGCCGCTTCGGCGTGAAGCTCGATCCCGACACCCAGGTCGTGGCTACGCTCGGCTCCAAGGAAGGCTTCGCCAATATGGCGCAGGCCATCACCGCGCCGGGCGATGTCGTGCTGTGCCCGGATCCAACCTATCCGATCCATGCCTTCGGTTTCATCATGTCCGGCGGCGTCATCCGCTCGATGCAGGTCGAGCCGAATGATGACTTCATTCCGGCGCTGGAGCGTGGCGTGCGCCACTCGATCCCGAAGCCGCTGGCTCTGATCCTGAACTATCCGTCGAACCCGACGGCGCTGGTCGCCTCGCTCGACTTCTACAAGGATGTGGTCGCCTTCGCGAAGAAGAACGACATCATCATCCTCTCCGATCTCGCCTATTCGGAAATCTATTTCGACGGCAACCCGCCGCCCTCGGTTCTGGAAGTTCCGGGCGCGATGGATTGCACCGTGGAGTTCACCTCCATGTCGAAGACCTTCTCCATGCCCGGCTGGCGCATGGGCTTCGCCGTCGGCAACGAACGGTTGATTTCGGCGCTCACCCGCGTCAAATCCTATCTCGACTATGGCGCCTTCACCCCCATTCAGGTGGCGGCGACCGCGGCACTCAATGGCGACGGTTCCGACATCGCCGAGGTGCGCGAGGTCTATCACAAGCGCCGCGACGTGATGGTGGACGCCTTCACGCGCGCCGGCTGGACGATCCCCGCACCTGCGGCCTCGATGTTTGCCTGGGCTCCCATTCCGGAGAAGTATCGGCATCTCGGTTCACTGGAATTCTCCAAGCTCCTGATCGAGCACGCCGATGTCGCCGTCGCGCCCGGTGTCGGGTTCGGCGAACATGGCGATGACTTCGTTCGCGTGGCGCTGGTCGAAAACGAGCATCGCATCCGTCAGGCAGCGCGCAACATCAAGCGCTTCCTGTCCATGGACGCCGCTCAATTTCAAAATGTGGTTCCGCTGTCAGCCCATCGCTGACGGCCAGCTACACTCTTGAACATCTGAAGAAGGGACTGAGCCTGTCATGGCTGAAGCATTGCGCGTTGGAATAGCTGGCCTTGGCACCGTGGGTGCCGCGGTCGCACGGGTTCTGGCGGAAAAGGCCGCTGAACTCACTCGCCAATGCGGCCGGGACATTATTGTAAGCGCGGTTTCAGCGCGCGATGCCAGCCGTGACCGCGGCGTCGATCTTTCCGGCGCGAAATGGTTCGATGATCCGGTTGACCTCGCACGCAATGCCGATATCGACGTTTTCGTCGAACTGATCGGCGGGGAAGAGGGCGCAGCCCGCGCCAGCGTCACCGCCGCACTCGAAGCCGGACGCCATGTCGTCACGGCAAACAAGGCTCTTCTCTCCCGTCACGGCGTGGAACTGGCCGGCATTGCGGAAGAACGCGGCATTCTCCTCAACTACGAGGCTGCTGTCGCCGGCGGCATTCCGGTCATCAAGACCATGCGCGAGGCCATGGCCGGAAACACGGTCAGCCGGGTGTTCGGCATCCTGAATGGCACCTGCAACTACATCCTTACCCGCATGGAAGCGGAAGGCCTGTCCTTTGAGGACTGCCTGAAGGACGCGCAGCGCCTCGGCTATGCGGAGGCCGATCCGACCTTCGACATCGAAGGCAACGACACCGCGCACAAGCTGTCGATCCTCACCAGCCTTGCCTTCGGCAGCCGCATCGCTCCCGATGACATTTATCTCGAAGGCATCTCCAACATCACGCAGGCCGATATCCGCGCTGCCAGCGAACTCGGCTATCGCATCAAGCTGCTGGGCGTTGCCCAGCGTACCGAAACCGGCATCGAGCAGCGCGTGCACCCGACCATGGTGCCGACGGCATCGGTCATCGCACAGGTGCATGGGGTCACCAACGCGGTGGCGATCGAGACGGATATTCTGGGTGAATTGCTGCTGTCCGGCCCCGGTGCCGGCGGCAACGCAACCGCGTCCGCCGTCATCGGCGACATTGCCGACATCGCCAAAAGCCGTCCCGGGTTCCAGCATGGGCCGGTGTTCGGGCGCCCGGCGAAGGAACTGCATCCCTATGTCAGGGCGCGCATGCGCACGCATGAGGGGGGCTATTTCATCCGCCTGACCGTGCATGACCGCGCCGGTGTCTTCGCCGCCGTCGCCACGCGCATGGCCGAGAACGAGATTTCTCTGGAATCCATTGTCCAGCACGCCAACGGCGCCAACCCTGACACGCAGAAGACCGTCATTCTCGTCACCCACGAGACCACGGAAGCGGCGGTGCGCAGGGCCGTGGAAGGTATCGTCGCGGATGGACATCTGGTCGACAAACCGCAGGTGATCCGTATCGAGCGGGCCGGATAGAGCATTTTGCAGTCAGACGGAATCGTTTGACGTCGCACAAATGCGGCCGGGGAAAACAAGCGGGAGCAGCGGGGGTGCGTTCGTCAGAACGTCCGCTGCTCCAGGCCTTTCAATCGATTGATATCGCTGCTTCTTTGTTGATTGCTGCGCCGGGACTTGCTGTTGTCACGCGCCTTTGACAAAAGAGGGCAAAGCCCCACGAAGGGGCATGGGAAAAGGGATTGAGCAAGATCATGAATGCGGCAGACAAGATCAGTGCGGGCCTCGACCGGGTTCTGACCATGGAACTGGTGCGCGTTACCGAGCGCGCGGCGGTAGCTGCGGCCAGGCTTCGCGGACGCGGCGACGAGAAGGCCGCCGATCAGGTCGCCGTCGATGCGATGCGCACCGAGCTGAACCGCCTTGCCATCAAGGGCACGGTGGTGATCGGCGAAGGCGAGCGTGACGAGGCGCCGATGCTTTACATCGGCGAGGAAGTCGGCACCGGCAATGGCCCTGAAGTCGATATCGCGCTCGATCCGCTGGAAGGCACGACGATCTGCGCCAAGAACCTGCCCAACGCGCTCGCAGTCGTGGCGCTGGCCGAAAAGGGCAGCCTGCTCAACGCGCCCGACGTCTACATGGAAAAGATCGCCATCGGTCCCGGCTATGCCGACAACGTGATCGACATCGATGCGACGCCGGCCGAGAACATCGCGAGCCTGGCCAAGGCCAAGGGCGTTCCGGTTTCCGAGATCACCGCCTGCATTCTCGACCGTCCGCGCCATGCCGCCATCATCGAGGCAGTGCGCGCCACGGGTGCCGCCATCCGCCTGATCGGCGACGGCGACGTGGCCGGTGTCATTCACACCACCGATCCCGACGAGACCGGCATCGACATCTATATGGGCACCGGCGGTGCGCCTGAGGGCGTGCTCGCGGCTGCCGCGCTGCGCTGCATCGGCGGCCAGATTCAGGGCCGTCTCATTCTGGACACGCCGGAAAAGGTCGAGCGCGCCGCCCGCATGGGCGTCAGCGATCCGCGCAAGGTCTATCGCGCCGAGGAAATGGCGCGCGGCGACGTGCTGTTCGCCGCAACCGGCGTCACCGATGGCAATATGCTGTCGGGCGTGAAGTTCGCCAGCAACTACATCACCACGCACACCATCGTGCTGCGCTCTTCCTCGCGCACCGTGCGCGAGATCAAGGCGCGCCATCAGGATCTGGACAAGTTCTGATTACGGTGGCGATGCTGTCGGCCTGTAATCGCGTCTCACACAGGGAATGCGAGAGATAATGGCCGACAAGCGTCTTTTCCTCGATGTCCGGCGTTCCGCGACGGGCATCTTCTGGGAACACCGGCTGAGCGACCGCCAGGACATGATTGCTCTGGCGATCGCTCAGGGGCACGGCGTTCCCGATATCGTGGCGCGGGTGCTGGCCGGGCGCGGTGTGCAGGCTGCCGATGCTGCGCGCTTCCTCGATCCGACGATCCGCGACCTGCTTCCCGACCCGGCCTCGCTGACCGACATGGAACAGGCCGCGAGCCGCATAGCCGATGCCGTGACACGCAAGGAAAAAGTGGCGATCTTCGGCGACTATGACGTCGACGGCGCTGCCTCTTCTGCCTTGCTGAAGCGCTTTCTCGCCCATTTCGGAGTCGAATCCGAAATCTACATTCCAGACCGCATTTTCGAGGGCTACGGCCCCAATCCGGATGCGATGCGCGAACTGGTGGCGCGGGGTGCGTCGCTGATCGTGACCGTCGACTGCGGCACCAACAGTGCGACCTCCATCGAAGCGGCGAAGGAAGCCGGCGCCGATGTCGTGGTGATCGACCACCATCAGGTTGGAGGCGCGCTGCCGCAGGGCGTGGCGGTGGTCAACCCAAACCGGGACGATGACCTTTCGGGGCAGGGGCATCTGTGCGCCGCCGGCGTCGTGTTCCTGACGCTTGTGCAGGTGGCGAAGGTGCTGCGCCAGCGGCTTGCCGCAAGCGCGCAGCCGAACCTGCTGGGTCTGCTCGATCTGGTCGCGCTGGCGACGGTCTGCGATGTCGTGCCCCTGGTTGGGGTGAACCGGGCCTTCGTGGTCAGGGGGCTTCAGATCATGCGCCAGCAGTCCAATGTGGGGCTTGCTGCGCTGGCGAAACTGTCCCGCATCGGCGAGCCGATCAACGCCTTTCATCTGGGCTTCCTCATCGGACCGCGCATCAATGCCGGCGGACGCATCGGCGATGCGGCGCTCGGAAGCCGGTTGCTGGCGACCGACGATCCGGTCGAGGCGCAAACCATTGCCGAAACGCTCGACCGCCTCAATCAGGAGCGGCAGGCGATGGAAGTTGAAATGCTGGCGCAGGCCCGCGCCGAGGCGGATGCCGAGCTGGCCGGCGGCAATGGCCCTGCGGTTCTCGTTACGGCCGATCCGTCATGGCATCCGGGCATTGTCGGGCTTCTGGCCTCGCGCCTGAAGGATCACGCGCGCCGGCCGGCCTTTGCCATCGCCTTCAATCCAAATGGCATCGGCACCGGGTCGGGTCGCTCGGTTCCGGGTTTCGACCTCGGGCGCATGGTGCGCGAGGCGGTGGAGGCGGGGCTGCTGGTCAAGGGCGGCGGCCATGCCATGGCGGCAGGCATCACTGTGGAGAAGGAAAAGCTCGGCGCACTGCGCGCCTTCTTCGAGGAGCGGGCGGCGGCCGATGTCTTCCGGCTTCAGGATCAGGAAAGCCTGCTGATTGACGCAGCCCTTGCCGCCGAAGGCGCAACGCTACAACTGCTCGACACCCTGGAAAAGGCAGGACCATACGGCACCGGCCATGTCGCGCCGGTGTTCGCGCTGCCGCGTCACAGGCTGGTGGATGCGCGGCTGGTGGGCGCAAACCACATCCGGGCGGAACTGCGCTCGGATAGCGGCGGTCGCATTCAGGGCATCGCCTTTCGCGCCGCCGACACCGCACTTGGCGATTTCCTGTTCAGGAACCGCGGGCAGACCATTCATACGGCAGGTTCGCTGTCGTCAAACTACTGGAACGGCAACCGCAGCGCCCAGTTCAGGATCATCGACGCCGCAGAATCGTAATCAGGGCGGCACGATCAGACCAGCGCGCTTTGCAGCCGCCTGAGCTGCTCCACATTTGCCATGGCGGCTTCGTAGCCGAGATCTATCGCCTCGCTGGCGCGATGGAAATCGGCTAGCCCGATATGACTGAGCCTCGGTTGCAGCGACAGATCGGGCGGGTCGCCTGCAAGCCGTGACCGCGAAATGCGATCCTGAATGATGTTGAAGGCCTCGAACATCACGCCGGTAATACCAAGCCGTGCGTCATGCGCCGAAGTCTGCTCGGTCGCATGGGCGGAAGCGTCGGTCGCTCCGTTCCCGGCGTCATGGCGGATCACGGCCGCGCGGCCGAAATTGTCGGAACTGAGATTGACGGCAACCACCGCCGGCTGCTCGTAGGCGCGGCACACCGACACCGGCACCGGATTGACAAGCGCGCCATCTACCAAGAGCCGTCCGTTGCACTGCACCGGCGCGAATATGCCGGGCAGGGCGTAAGAGGAGCGCATGGCGGTGATCAGCGATCCCTTCCAGAGCCAGATCTCGTGCCCGCTGTGAATTTCCGCCGCGACGCCGACGAAGGGTTTGGGAAGATCCTCGAAACGCGTTCCGTTGAGATGCTCGCGCAGGCGCGCATCGAGCTTCAGCCCGCCGAACAGGCCGCTGCCGCGAAAGGTGATGTCGAGCAGGCCGAAGATTCGGCGCTTGGTGAGGCTGCGGGCGAACTCTTCGAGTTCATCCAGCTTGCCTGCAAGGTAGCAGCCGCCCACCAGCGCGCCGATGGAGGTGCCGGCGATCATGGAGATCTCGATGCCGGCTTCGTCCAGCGCGCGCAGCACGCCGATATGCGCCCAGCCGCGCGCGCAGCCGCCGCCAAGTGCCAGCGCAATGCCTTTTGCCGGAGGTGGAAAGGGATCTGCGGAGCCGCTGGCCGACGATAGCCCGTTGGCTTCGCTGACCTGTGGTTTGCCACGTAATGACGCCCATTCGAGCATCACGATCTCCCTTGTGTTCCGTTCAGTCTATGCCCGTCCCGTATCGAAAAGGTGAATCAGTATAGAAGCAAGCCGGCGGGTGGGTCAGTGAGACTTTCGATAGATGGCATCTGCGTCGAACAGGGGGGCAGTTCCGTCTCCGGAAACCATGGCAGCGCCGTCGCGAACGTCCACTTTCCTGTAGAAGCAGGAACGCCTGCCCGTGTGGCAGGTTGCATCGTGGCCTGCGACCTTAACGCGCAGCCACACCGCATCCTGATCGCAGTCGGTGCGCAGTTCCACGACCTGTTGCAGGTTTCCCGACGTCTCGCCCTTCTTCCACAAGGCCTTGCGCGAGCGCGACCAGTAATGGGCGATGCCGGTTTCCAGCGTCAGCGCCAGCGCCTCGGCATTCATATGCGCCACCATTAAAAGCATGCCGTCGGCAGCATCGGTCACCACCGCGGTGACAAGCCCGCTGGCGTCGAAGCGCGGGGTGAAGGCCCCGTTCTCCTGTTCGAGCGCAGTCTTGTCCGCAGGGGCGGGGGTGAAGGTCAGCGCCATGCCGGCTGCTCCCGTAAGTGCGTTGGCTGCGAAAGTGGGGAAGGCGCGTCTAGCGCGCCAGCCCGCCCCGCGCCATGGTCATGAACCGGATCTGTTCCTCGACATTGTCGCTGAACGTGCCGGTGAAGGTGGAGGTGAGGGTGGTGGAACCCTGCTTGCGGATGCCGCGCATGGCCATGCACATATGCTCCGCCTCGATCAGCACGGCCACGCCGCGCGGATTGAGCACATCCTGGATGACGTTGGCGATCTGCGCCGTCATCGATTCCTGCGTCTGCAGGCGATGGGCGAAGATATCGACCACGCGCGCGATCTTGGAGAGGCCGACGACCTTGCCGTCCGGCAGATAGCCGACATGCGCCTTGCCGATGATCGGCACCATGTGATGCTCGCAATGCGAATGAAACTGGATGTCGCGGATGACGACGAGATCATCGTAGCCGGCCACTTCCTCGAAGGTGCGGCCAAGCTCTTCGGCCGGGCACATGTCGTAGCCGTTGAACATCTCGCGATAGGCCTTGGCCACGCGCTTGGGCGTATCGATCAGGCCTTCGCGATCGGGATTGTCGCCGGTCCAGCGCAGCAGGGTGCGCACCGCGGCTTCGACCTCTTCCTGCGTCGGCCGGTCGGTAACCGGTTTGTCGAGATAGGAGGAGGCAGGCATTTTCTGCTTGATGACGGCGTCCATAAAGGCGTCTCCCGTAGTTCCCCTCGGTGGAGGAACGAGTTGAACGGACCACAGCCTGTTACGGGATCGCTTGAAAGCCCGCATGCGGCGTGACTGGGTTCCGGAAGCATAGACGCGCAAAGGCAGCTTGCTGTTCCCGGAACCTCATCATTATATATGGAGCAAGGGCCACGATTGAAAGTGTGGATAAGGCAATCGCCGTCCATTTGATGGCGAGGAACCGGAAAATCATGATCGACGACGTCTACAACAAGAAAATTCTGGGTTTTGCCGGAAATATCGAGCGCATCGGGCGGCTGGAAAATCCTGACGCAACTGCGAAAGCACATTCCAAACTGTGCGGCTCGACGGTTGTTGTCGATTTGTCCATGCGTGACGGCATCGTCACCGACTACGCGCATGATGTGAAGGCCTGCGCGCTGGGGCAGGCGTCCTCTTCCATCATGGCGCAGCATGTCGTCGGCGCGAACGCGCAGGAACTGCGCGACCTGCGTGAGACCATGCTGAAAATGCTCAAGGAAGAAGGGGCTGCACCGCAGGGGCGTTTCGACGACCTGAAATATCTGGAGCCGGTGCGTGACTACAAGGCGCGCCATGCCTCCACCATGCTGGTGTTCGACGCCGTGGTCGACTGCATCGATCAGATCGAAAAGGCGAAGGCTGGAGAAGCGGCATGAAAAAATCCCCCTCCCGGTCACGGGAGGGGGATTTTCATAAGGTCATTCCGCCAGCAGTTCGCGAACCATGGGAATGACCCGCGTCCCGTAAAGTTCGATCGAACGCATCATCTTCCCGTGCTCCATCGGACCTGACGAATATTTCAGGTCGAACCGCTGGGCGCCGAGCGCCTTGACGGTGGAGGCGATCTTCTTTGCCACCGTTTCCGGGGAGCCGACATAGAGCGAGCCCATATCGGCCTCCGAATTGAAGGCGGCGATCGTCACCGGCCCCCAGCCGCGTTCGCCGCCGATGCGGTCGTGCATCTTCTTGTAGCTCGGCCACAGTTCCTCGCGCGCCTGCTCGTCCGTCTCGGCGATGTGGCCGGGCGAATGCACGCCGATGGGCCGCGCAGGTGCGTTGAGCTGCGAGAGCGCATCGCGGTAGAGATCCGCATAGGGTTTGAAGCGCTTCGGATCGCCACCGATGATGGCGAGCATCAGCGGCAACTGGTAGCGGGCGGCGCGGATCACTGATTCCGGGCTGCCTCCAACGCCGATCCAGGTCTTCAGCGTGCCATGCTCGATGGGCGGATAAACGTGCTGTTCCTGGAGGGGCGGACGCACTGAGCCCTGCCACGTTACCGGACCGCCTTTGATCAGCGCCGAAAACAGATCGAGCTTTTCGGTGAACAGCGTCTCGTAATCGGAGAGCTTGAAGCCGAACAGCGGGAAGGATTCGGTGAACGACCCCCGCCCGAGAATGACCTCGGCGCGGCCGTTGGAGATCGCGTCCACCGTCGAGAAGCGCTGGAACACGCGGATCGGATCGTCCGAACTGAGAACGGTGACGGCGGAGCCAAGCCGGATGCGTTCCGTGCGTGCCGCAATGCCGGCCAGCACCACTTCGGGTGCGGAGACGGCAAAGTCATCCCGGTGATGTTCGCCAACGCCGATGAAGTCGACTTTGGTCTGATCGGCAAGAACCGCCTGATCGATCAGGTTGCGGATCACCTGCGCCTGCGGCAGCAGGGTTCCGTCATCGGCGAAGGTGACGTCGCCGAACGTGTCCAGTCCGAGCTCTATGATCTGCGGTTCAGTAATGTCGGGCATAGCGGCCTCCTGTCCGGCCTGTTGCCGGGCGTTGTGTTGCGCCGAAGATAGTCAGGCCCGACCGTCCATTCAAATGGCTGGAGGCGGCAACGCAGTGTTCACTTATACTTGACGCCGCGCCCTTGAAACATTGCAAAGCCCGCCCGGAAACCGCATCTGTCTGGACGAGCAATCAGCCGGGACAAAAGCGTGACAGACGGGCACAATCATGCACCGCAGGCCGGCAGGGCAGGCCGCAACTGGGCCGGACCGTGGCGCAAAACGCCGGGCCGCGTGCTGGGCACGTCTCTGGTACGCCTCTACCAGCTCACGCTGTCGGGTTTCATCGGCAACACCTGCCGGCATCTGCCGACCTGTTCCGAATATGCCTATGAGGCGATCGCCCGCCATGGCCTGTGGGCTGGCGGCTGGATGGGGCTTTTCCGCTTTCTGCGCTGCGGGCCGGGCGGAACGCGCGGCATCGACAACGTGCCCGAACAGCTCGGACAGCGCTTTCGCTGGTTCCTGCCGTGGCGGTATCGCGAGATCGGCAGAAAACGCGGCTGTGGATAGTCTGCAGATCGTGTCGCCGGATGGGCAATCGTTAAAACTTTCCTCATTATTTGTTAGCAAAAATTTACCATGGTGAGGGTGGAACGGCTTCGGCTTTTTCGATCCCGGGCCTTACATTTTGCCGCGATATTTTTCACAGACGCGATTCGTTCGAGGGGACTTGATGCAGGCTTTTCGTGCTGGGCGGGGTGTCCGCAATTTTCTTGCGGCCCTGTTTGCCGCTGGCTCCATCGTGTTGGGCGCTGGTGCGGCACTCGCCGAAACCTCCTGGGCAGTCTTCGACGTGGACAGCGGCGTTTTCGTCGGCGAGGACGGTGGCAGCCGCATCCAGCCGCCGGCTTCGCTGGCCAAGATGATGACGCTCTACATCACCTTCGAGGCGATCCGCGATGGCCGTCTGCGCTGGGAGGACCGCGTCACCGTATCCCGCAACGCTTCTATCAAGATCCCCACCAAGCTGTGGGTGAAACCCGGCGACACCATCAGCGTGCGCGAAGCCGTGGATGGTATGATCGTCGTCTCCGCCAATGATGCTGCGGCTGCCATCGGCGAGCACCTGGCCGGCTCGGAGGCTCAGTTCGGGCGCCTGATGACGCAGCGCGCCCGGCAGATCGGTATGAAGGATACGGCCTTCACCAACCCGTCGGGGCTGACGGATGGCCTGAAACAGACCACGACCGCGCGCGACATGGCTCTGCTCGGCCTTGCCCTGCAGCGGGATTTTCCGAAGGAATATCGCCTGTTTGCGCAGCCGTCCTTCGTGTTCCGCGGCAAGCTGCGCAGGGGCCACAACAACCTCATGTATCGCTATGGCGGCGTTGACGGCATCAAGACCGGCTACACCGATGCAGCCGGCTACAATCTCGCAAGCTCCCTCAACCTCAACGGCCATCGCCTGATCGGCGTCGTGCTGGGCGGGAAAACGGCCCGCGCGCGCGACAACCAGATGGCGACGCTGCTGACACGCTTCAGCAACGGTGAAACCGTCGAAGCGCCTCTCGTGGCGATGAATGTGCCGGTGCCGACGCCAAGGCCGGCGGTGGAAATTGCCATGCACATGCCCGAGATGCACATGCCTGAAATCGAGCAGGGCGACGGCGGCTTTCCCGTGCCTTCCCTGACGGGCTGGCAGATTCAGGTCGCGGCGCTGCCCAGCCGGGGCGCGGCACAGGAGCTTCTTGATAAAGTGGGTTCGCTGGTGCGTACTGTCCATACGGGAGCTCTTGCGCAGATCGAAACCACATCCCGCGGCGGCCGCACGCTTTATCGCGCCCGCTTCGAGGGCTTCGAGGATCAGGCCGCCGCCACCCGCGCCTGCGCGATGCTGAAGAGCAATCGGCACGACTGCATCACCATCGAAGTTCCCTGAACCGGGCGGCGGTGGATCGCGGGATACCGCGATGCTTCGCCGCCTTTACTCAGGCCGGAACAGGCACTATCAGACCGGCTCGGCATTCAAGCCGCATCAAACCCACCCGCGCTCGTTTGCGGGACTGGATAGGAGAACACCCGTGTCGAATACCGTTTCCCTCACATTTCCCGATGGCTCGTCGCGCGAGTATGACGCCGCGACGACCGGTGCTGCACTTGCGGAATCCATCTCGAAGTCGCTGGCCAAGAAGGCCGTCGCCTACACCTTCGACGGCACCCTGCGTGACCTGTCCGATCCGCTGGGCGGGTCCGGCAAGGTCGAGATCGTCACCCGCGACGATCCCCGCGCGCTGGAACTGATCCGCCACGACGCCGCGCACGTTCTGGCCGAGGCCGTGCAGGAACTGTGGCCGGGCACGCAGGTGACCATCGGTCCGGTGATCGACAACGGTTTCTACTACGACTTCGCCCGCAACGAGCCTTTCACGCCGGACGATTTCGCGGCCATCGAAAAGAAGATGCGCGAGATCATCCAGCGCAACAAGCCGTTTACGAAGGAAGTCTGGTCGCGCGAGAAGGCGAAGCAGGTGTTCCGCGACAAGGGCGAGGCCTACAAGGTCGAGCTGGTCGAGGCGATCCCCGAGGATCAGGACCTGAAGATCTACTATCAGGGCGACTGGTTCGATCTCTGCCGCGGTCCGCACATGGCCTCCACCGGCCAGATCGGCAACGCTTTCAAGCTTATGAAGGTGGCCGGCGCCTATTGGCGTGGCGACGCCAACAACCCGATGCTGACGCGCATCTACGGCACCGCATGGGCGACGCAGGAACAACTCGACCAGTATCTGCACATGCTGGAGGAAGCCGAGAAACGCGACCATCGCCGCCTTGGCCGCGAGATGGACCTGTTCCACTTCCAGGAGGAAGGGCCGGGCGTCGTCTTCTGGCACGCCAAGGGCTGGAAGATGTTCCAGAACCTCATCGCCTATATGCGCCGCCGCCTCGGCGACGACTATCAGGAGGTGAACGCCCCGCAGGTGCTCGACAAGAGCCTGTGGGAGACCTCCGGTCACTGGGGCTGGTATCAGGAGAACATGTTCGCGGTGAAGTCGGCCCACGCATTCACCCATCCGGACGACCCGGATGCCGATCAGCGCGTGTTTGCGCTGAAGCCGATGAACTGCCCCGGCCATGTGCAGATCTTCAAGCATGGCCTGAAGTCCTACCGCGACCTGCCGATCCGGCTTGCGGAGTTCGGAAATGTGCATCGCTATGAGGCGTCCGGCGCTCTGCATGGTCTGATGCGCGTGCGCGCGTTCACGCAGGATGACGCGCATATCTTCTGCACCGAGGATCAGCTTGAAGCGGAAATCCTCAAGATCAACGACCTGATGATGTCGGTGTACAAGGATTTCGGCTTCGAGGAAGTGGTGGTGAAGCTCGCCACGCGGCCGGAAAAGCGCGTCGGCACCGATGCGGCATGGGACCATGCCGAGGACATCCTGCGCCGCGCGCTGGCGCGCATGGCGCGTGAGGACAACCGTATCAAGATTGGCATCAACGAAGGCGAGGGCACCTTCTACGGGCCGAAGTTCGAGTACACGCTGAGGGATGCTATCGGCCGCGAATGGCAGTGCGGCACCACGCAGGTCGACTTCAACCTGCCGGAGCGCTTCGGCGCGTTCTACATCGGTGCGGATTCGGAGAAGAAGCAGCCGGTGATGGTGCATCGCGCCATCTGCGGTTCGCTGGAACGCTTCCTCGGCATTCTCATCGAAAGCCATGCCGGCCAGATGCCGCTGTGGTTCGCGCCCTTGCAGGTGGTGGTGGCGACGATCACCTCCGATGCCGACGACTATGTGAAGCAGGTGGTGGCGAAGCTGAAGGCCGCCGGCCTGTCTGCCGAAGCCGATCTGCGCAACGAGAAGATCAACTACAAGGTGCGCGAGCACAGCCTGGCGAAAGTGCCGGTCATCCTCGTCTGCGGCAAGCGCGAGGCCGAGGAGGGTTCGGTCAACATGCGCCGCCTCGGTTCCCGCGACCAGCAGTCGATGACACTGGACGAGGCGATCACGGCGCTTGTCGACGAGGCGACCCCGCCAGACCTCAAGCGCGCCCGCGCAGGCTGATCAGGCTGGGCTCGGGGACACGAAAAACGGCGGCGGAGCAATCCGCCGCCGTTTTCATTTCGATGACTGAATTCAGGCAGCGGCAGCCAGCTGCGCGCGGGTCCTGCCAATGGTCAGCGCCGCCTCCGCCGCCTCACGGCCCTTCTTGACGAAGTGCTCGGAAAAGATGCGGTTGTGGTGCTCGGTTTCCTGATAGTGATGCGGGGTAAGCGACACCGACAGCACGGGAACGCCGGAATCCATGCCGGCGCGCATCAGTCCGTCGACGACAGCCTGCGCCACGAAATCGTGCCGGTAGATGCCTCCATCCACCACAAGCGCTGCGGCAGCGACAGCGGCATAACGGCCTGTCTGGGCGAGGTCACGGGCGAGCAGCGGCATCTCGAATGCGCCGGGAACGTCGAAGACATCGACCTGTTCGGCGGGAATGAGCTGGGTGAATCCTTCCAGCGCGCGATCGACGATGTCACTGTGCCAGTTGGCCTTGATAAAGGCATAGCGCGCGGAACGGGAAAAAGAAGGGTGAGCTACTTCTGATCGGGCTTGTGTCATGGCGATCTCCTTTCAGCAACAGACACGTCACCCAAGGCGATCACATGAAGGCACTTCGCCCGCATAGTCGGCGGTGCCCACATGTCCTCTTCCATCCGGACTGTAACCGTCGGCTCAGGCATCGCACCTGATCTGCTGACCTTTCCCCACAGGCCGGAAAAGATGGCCGGGAGGAAAGCGCTCGCGGGCTCGCAGGCTACGCCTGCATACCGCCGGTGGGGAGTTTCACCCCGCCCTGAGAACGCTGTATTTGTGTCATGGGAAGAAAACTGTTGCAACCTTGAAAGTGGTGAACAGTCAGTCTGCGGCTTCGGGGTCCACCGCCGAGGCTTCGGACGCCACCACCTCGATCTCGCGGTTGCGGCCCGGTTCCACCTTGAAATCCGTCTGGTAGATGCGGTCGCGGTTCTTGGCGATCACCGTATAGTCGCCATCGGCCAGAACCATCGGCGCGAAGGCTCCAACGCTTTCGTTGACCTGCTCGCCCGCCTCGTTGAGGACCGACCATGACGTATCGGCAATGGCCTCGCCGCCAGCTTCACGCACCAGCTTCAGCGTGACTTCGGCGGCATGGTGCTCCACGGTCGCTTCGGTTAGCTTGCCGGCCTCGACCCTTATGTCGGAGCGGATTATGGCGTTCACCGATCCGTAGGTAGAAACGATGTGGTAAGTGCCGGAATTCAGCCGGACCACGGTGTTCGGCTGCACGTTGGGCAGGATCAGCGGGCGTTCGCCGGGGCTGTCGCCATCACCCTCATAGATCGCAAAGCGCAGTTTTGCCGGCGGAATGCGCCCGCCGCCTACGGCTACAGCGTCAAGCTTGAGGCCGCCCGCGTCGAGAACGAAGCTCTCGCGCTGGGGCTGCCTGCCCACGGAAATGCGCTTGGTGGCGCCCGCCCGGCCATAGGAGGCGTGGACCAGATAGCTGCCCGGTTCAAGCTCGAACGAGGTGGTGCCGCCCTGAGCCGAGGCGATCAGCGGCAGTTTGCCATCTGCATCCGGCTCGGGCCTGAAAACACGCCACACCATGCCGCGGCTGATGTCCTCTCCGCCCTCGGTGAGATGTGCGCTGAGGGTGACGTTTCCGTCCGGGACGGCAAGCTGGGCGTCGCTGTGCGGCGTCGCATAGCTGGAAATGCCGGGGAGTTTGAGTTCGCCGATGCCGTCATCGTCCTGTGCCCCGGATGGCACGGACATGGCCATGCCGAGCGCGGCGGCCAACATGATCGGGGAAAGACGGCGAACCGCTGCAAACATACCTTGCCTTGAACCGCAAGCTGGTGGCAATTTCAAGGCCCGACAGCATCCGTGTGGACGGATGCCTCCATTTTCCGGCAATGCCCGGGCAGATCGCAAGATCGGGCGCCCCAGCCGCCGGTCCCAATCCCACCGGAGGATGCGTGCCGATGAACGAGACGATCATGGACTTCCTGCTGACCAGAACCTCGGTTCCGGTTCAGGACCTGAAGGCTCCCGGTCCCGACGATGTCCAGATCGCGAAGATCATCGCGGCGGCTTCCCGCGTGCCGGATCACGGCAAGCTGGCGCCGTGGCGCTTCATCATCTATCGCGGCGAAGCGCGTGAGGAGGTCGGGCGCCGGCTGGTGGCTCTTGCCGAAGAGCTGGAAGGCCCGCTGCCGGAAGGGCGACGCATGAAGGAGCAGACGCGGTTTTCGCGCGCGCCCGTCGTGATCGGCGTGGTCTCGACGCCCAAACATCACCCGTCGATACCCGGCTGGGAGAAATTCCTCTCAGGCGGCATGGCGGCGATGAACCTCATGATCGCGGCCAATGCGCTGGGCTTCGGCACCAATCTCATCACCAACTGGTATTCCGATAGTCCCGAAGGCAGGGCGGTGCTGGGATTGGCGCCCGACGAGCGCGTCGTCGGCTTCGTCCACATCGGAACATCCGAGGGGCCAGTGCAGGACCGTCCGCGCCCCGACCCGGCAACGCTTTATGCGGATTACACCGGCCCGTGGCAGGGATGATCATGCTCAATAAAAGGAGAGCGTGATGGCGATTCAGGGAAAAGTCATCGCGCTCTATCGGGTCACACCCGCGACCCGTGCCCGTGCCAGAAGGCGCTCGGCGAGGCGCAGGTGAGGACGGTCGTACATCTTGCCGCCGATGCCCACCACGCCCGGATTTCCGGCGGCTTCGAACGCCGCCACAACGGCTTGCGAATGCTCGATGGCCTCGGCTGATGGCGTGAAGGCGGCGTTGATGACGGGAACCTGTGCTGGATGGATCGCCATCTTGGCGGTGAACCCGTCGCGCTCGGCTTCAAGGCATTCGGCTTCCAGCCCGGCCAGGTCGCGGAAATCAGGGTACACGCTGTCGATGGCCGTGGTTTCGGCAGCCGATGCCGCGAGCAGCGTGACGGTGCGGGCTAGCCTGAACACGTCCGTATAGCGCCCGTCCGCATCGCGTGCCGAACGCGCGCCGATGGCTGCCGACAGATCCTCGGCGCCCCATGTCAGCCCGGCAAGGCGGGCGCTGGCGCCGGCATAGGTTGCACCCGTGAAAAGCGATGCAGCCGTCTCCGTGGCAATGGCGATGATGGCGATGCCGTCATCCGGCAATCCGTTTTGCGCCTCATGCACGCGCAGCTTTGCGGAAAGCTGCTGCACGTCCGCGCCGCTTGTCGATTTGGGCAGCATGATGCCCTGCGGGCGCGCGCCCGCCACTGCGGCGAGGTCGCCATCTGTGAGGCCGGTCGAAAGATCGTTGACGCGCACATAGACGGCAGGCTTTCCGCCTGACTGGCGTGCGGAAAGGAAATCCGCGGCGATGCGGCGCGCGTTTTCCTTGTTGGCCGGCGCCACGGAGTCCTCAAGGTCGATGATCACCACATCGGTCCCGGATGAAAAGCCTTTCTCCAGCTTCTTTTCCGAATCGCCGGGAACGAACAGAAGCGAGCGCATCAGGCCGGCCTCTTCAGCATCATGGCCTGCCGCAGGCATTTCGCCACCAGAACCTCGTTCTGGTTGTAGGCCCTGTGTTCCATCTCCACGATGCCGCGATCGGGCTTGGATTTCGATTCGCGCACCGAGACGACGGTGGTTTCCACCCGCACCGTATCACCATGGAACAGGGGGTGCGGGAACACCGTGTCCGTCATGCCGAGATTTCCGATGGTGGTGCCCACGGTAAGGTCGTTCACCGCGATGCCGATCATCAGGCCGAGCGTGAACAGGGAATTGACCAGCGGCTTGCCCCATTCGGTCTTCGAGGCGAAATCGAAATCGATATGCAGGGGCTGCGGGTTCAGCGTCATCACCGAAAACAGCATGTTGTCGCTTTCGGTGACGGTCTTGCGCAGCGTGTGGCGAAAGACGTGTCCGACTTCGAATTCCTCAAGATAAAGACCGGCCATTGCATTCTCCTCTTCGTGCTTTCTGATAGGGCGCTGCCGCATGTCCCGCAAGCGTCGCCTTCACGCTGAAACATGGTGAACGCTTTATTAAGCCATCGAATCTATCCTGCGTTGCATGGCCGGGGCTGGCCTGGTGGGGCAGGGCATATGATAGTTGTTTCGCATTTCCTGAAGTGGATCTGCACGGCGAAGGTCTCGGAACGCGCGGCCGCGGCTGCCGCTCTCGCCCACGCCTATGTCAACAATACGCTGCCTTTCGAGGACCGCTGCGCGGCCGAGGCGGCGCTGACGCTGCTGCTCGACGATCCGTCTTCCAAGGTGCGGCAGGCCATGGCCGAGGCGCTTTCCATGAGCCGGCATGCCCCGGTTCAGGTGATTGCTGCCCTTGCCGCAGACCAGCCGGAAGTGGCGGCTCTCGTCGTTGCCCGCTCGCCGCTTTTGACGGATGCCGATCTCATCGACCGCGTTGCTGCGGGAACCCTCGCCACCCAGAAGCTGGTGGCAGACCGCCCCTTCGTCTCGATGCAGGTGGCTGCCGCAATCGCCGAGATCGGCGAAGCGGATGCCTGCGTGACGCTGCTTAAAAACTGCGGGGCGGATATTGCCTCGCTGAGCTTTCGCCGCATGACAGAACGTTTCGGCCATCTGGGGCCGGTGCGAGAGGCGCTCGTTGGCGATGTGCGGTTGCCAGCGGATTGCCGCCACACTCTGCTTGTCAGGCTTGGCGAAACGCTGAAAGGATCGCCGCTGGTGCAGGCGCTGATGGGTGCTGCGCGCGCCGACCGTCTGCTGCGCGATGCCTGCACGAAGGCGTCGCTGACGCTGATAGAGGCAACCAATGCCGATGAACATGAGGCGCTGGCCGAGCATCTGCGCCTGCGCGGCGACCTGACGGCTTCCTTCCTCATTCGCACTGTTGCCCATGGCAAGATCGATTTCTTCGGCCGGGCGCTGGTGGTTCTGACGCGCCGCAGCGAGCAGCGCGTCGCCTCACTGCTGGCCGCCGGCAACGACGTTGCCCTGCGTGCCTTGCTGACAAGTGCCGGCCTTGCCGATGCCACCCATGCCATCATCCTGCGTGCACTGAGAATCTGGCGCGAGGTCGCCAACGGCAAGCGCGTCGCCGGCGTTCAGGAGGTAAGCTGGTTGATGCTGAAGGAGCTCGGCGGGCAGGGAGCGCAGGGCGATCTTGCTACGCTGGTGAAATCCATCCATCTCGATGCGTTGCGTGAAAACGCGCGTGGCCACGCCCTCGCCATAGCCGCTGCCTGAATTCAGGCCCTGCGACTGAAAAAGGCCGGGTGATCCTCGATCGCCGCCGCGATAACGCGCATGGAGGCGGCGGCCTGCAAGGCCTCGGCGTTGCCGGAAGCTGCGATCCGGCCTGCTGTCTGGCGAGCCTCGGCAACCGTTCCTGCCCATGACGAGCCGGCAGGCTTCACCAAAAGCCCGCGCGCCACCTGGCGCAGGAAATCACCTGCCTCTTCCTTGTCTGCTGCCGTCAGCCCGCTGCCCAGCATGGAAATGCGCAGGCGCAGCACCGAAAGGCCGGCCGTCACCGCCGCCACGCTGCCGGCGATGAGCGCCTCGCCTTCCTTTCCGCTTCCCTGCAACAGGGGCATCAACTGGCTTATCCGGTCGTAGGCGAGGCTTTCGAAAGCGGATCGCTTTGCGATGCGCTCATGCAGGCACAGGCGCGCCAGATCCTCACGCATGACGCGCACGATGCCTTCGGCCGTGCGGCGCGGATTGGCGGGAAGCACGGTGAGGAACACGCCGATCGCCAGCAGGATGCCGATCAGTATCGAGCCGGAACCGGCAAGAAACTCCGCCGGGTCGTAGCTCATGAGCTGGTGCGGGCTCAGGAAGGCGAGGAAATTGATCGCAAATGCGGTCGCGACGCCGGTCAGGCGCGGATTGGCCATGGCAAGTGCCGCCGGCACCAGTATCGGCACCACGAACAGCGCGAACCAGAAAAATCCGGGAAAGGCGGGCAGGAGCACCTGTCCGACCACGAAGGCGAAGGGCAGGGCAAGAAGAGTGCCCTTGAAGAAACCCCATGCGACCTTGACCGGAAACGGCCGCGCCGCGAACAGGCTGGCCACGACGGCGACGATGACGACGATGCCCGCCGCGCTCGACCATTGCGTTTCCAGCCAGAAGGCAGCGACCAGCGCCGTGGCCACCATGGCGCGGATGGCGTTGCGCCGTGCCGCATCATGGTCGCGGTGAATGACGAGAGCCGGCTGCCGGCGCAGGCTTTTCTGCCGGTCCGGCTCGTGGCGCAGCATGTCGAGCCCGCGCAAAGCGCCTTTCAACGCATGGACGAACTCCCGCACCAGCGCCAGCCGCGACGCCGTGGCAACGGGATCGTCCCCGTCCGTGGATCGCGCCATCGCCGCCATGGCTGTGATCTCGTCGAGGCGTGCGATGAAGTTGGACGTATCGTCGAGGGCGCCGGGCGCGGCCAGATCGTCGACCAGCGATTTCAGCGCGTCGCGTATGGGTTGCAGCGCCTCGTTGTCCGGCAGCGAGTGCTGGCGCAGCATCCGGGCCGCCGAAATGGCGGACAGCAGATGGCCGATAGCGCGCCGCACGGAATGGGCGCGGCTGGCGCGTCCGGGCATTTCCAGCCGCGCATAGGCGCGCATTTCGCTGAGCGCCTGTATGTCCGTCACCAGCTTGCGGTGAACGGGCCGCAGCGTCGAGATGTCGGCGCCTGAAAAAGCCCCTCGCGCATAAGTGGCAAGGTCGCTGATGCAGCCGGCCAGCCGGGTTCCCATGGCTTCCGAAGCCAGTTGCGGCAGCATGAGCCGGCTGCTGATGCCGGCGCATAAGATGCCGATGACGATCTCGCCGCAGCGCGCCAGAGCCAGATCGTGAAGCAGATGCGGTTCGGCAAAGCCGGGCAACCCGATGATGATTGCCGTATAGCCGGCAAGGGCAGCACCATAGGCTTCCGGATTGCGCAACAGCGAGGCGAACCAGGTGCAGATCCCGATCCACAGTGACAGCACGGCGAGGAACAGCCAGGCATGTCCGCCGAACAGCGGCACCATGATGAGCGCTGCAAGTGCGCCCGCCAGCGTTCCGATCAGCCGGTAGAAGCTTTTGGCCAGCACCATGCCGGCAACGGGCTGGGCGACGATGAACACCGTCATCATGGCCCAGTGCGGATGCTCCAGCCGCAGGGCATAGGCCACAAACAGCGCGACAAGACCGGCAAGCGTGGTGCGAAGTGCGAAAACCCAGTCGCCGCGCGTCGGACGCATCAGGCCTGCAAGCGTGTCCCTGATCCGGTTCATCGCTCGCATAAAGGATCAGATGTCCAGCGCGTCGGCCTCGGCGAATTCGGCACGCTCGGTGATGAAGCGGAAGCGTGCTTCCGGCTTTGTCCCCATCAGCGCATCCACCGCATCGCGGGTTGCTGCTTCCTCATCGATCACATCGACACGCAGAAGCGTGCGCTTCTTCGGGTCCATGGTGGTTTCCTTGAGCTGATGCGCCATCATCTCGCCAAGGCCCTTGAACCGCCCGATCTCCACCTTGCCGCGCCCGGTGAACTGGGTACGCAGCAATTCGTCCTTGTGGGCGTCGTCGCGCGCATAGGCGACCTTGCCGCCCTGCCGGATCGAATAGAGCGGGGGCACCGCCATGTAGAGATGCCCGCCATGAATGAGCTGCGGCATCTCCTGATAGAAGAAGGTGATGAGCAGCGAGGCGATGTGCGCGCCGTCGACGTCGGCGTCGGTCATGATGATGACGCGGTCGTAGCGAAGGTCCTGATCGCGATATTTCGAGCGCGTGCCGCAGCCGAGCGCCTGAACCAGGTCGGAAATCGTCTGGTTGGCGGTGAGCTTGTCGTGACCGGCGCTGGCGACGTTGAGGATCTTGCCGCGCAGCGGCAGGACGGCCTGCGTGGCGCGGTCGCGCGCCTGCTTGGCGGAGCCACCAGCCGAGTCACCCTCGACGATGAACAGTTCGGCACCTGCGGCGGCATTCTGGGTGCAGTCGGCCAGCTTGCCGGGCAGACGCAGCTTGCGCACGGCGGTCTTGCGCGACACCTCGCGCTCCTGACGGCGGCGAACGCGTTCGTCGGCGCGCTGGATCACCCAGTCGAGCAGCTTCGAGGCTTCCTGCGGGTTGTCTGCCAGCCAGTGGTCGAACGGATCGCGGATAGCGCTTTCGACGATGCGCACGGCTTCGACCGTCGCAAGGCGATCCTTGGTCTGGCCGACGAATTCCGGTTCGCGGATGAATACGGACAGCATGCCGGCGGCCGAAATCATCACGTCTTCCGACGTCACCACCGAGGCGCGCTTGTTGCCGACCAGATCGGCATAAGCGCGCAGGCCGCGCAGCAGCACGTTGCGCAGTCCGGTTTCGTGCGTTCCGCCTTCCCCGGTCGGAATGGTGTTGCAGTAGGAGTTCAGGAAGCCGTCGCCGCCGTACCAGGTCACGGCCCATTCGACGGAGCCATGACCACCCTGACGCTCGGTCTTGCCGGCGAAGATTTCGCGCGTGACCTGAAAATCGCCGCCCAGCGAGGCGGCGAGATAATCCTTGAGACCGCCCGGATAATGGAACTCGTCCTTCGGGGGCGTGGTGTCCTTCTCGCCGATCAGCAGGGGATCGCAGCTCCAGCGGATCTCGACGCCGCCGAAAAGATAGGCCTTGGAGCGCGCCATCTTGTAGAGGCGCGCCGGATCGAACTTCGCGCCCTTGCCGAAAATCTGGTCGTCCGGCTTGAAGCGGATCTTCGTCCCGCGCCGGTTGTGGATGTCGCCCAGATGTTCGAGATCGCCGAGCGGCTTGCCGCGCGAGAAACGCTGCCGATAGAGCTTGCGCCCACGCGCGATCTCGACTTCCAGTTCCTCAGACAGGGCGTTGACGACGGAGACGCCGACGCCATGCAGGCCGCCCGAGGTTTCATAGACCTTGGAATCGAATTTGCCGCCGGAGTGCAGCGTGGTCATGATGACCTCGATGGCAGGGCGGTTGTATTTCGGGTGCAGATCGACGGGAATGCCGCGGCCATTATCGGTCACGGTCAAAAAACCGTCGGCGGAAAGCTCCACCTCGATGAAGGTGGCGTGGCCGGCAACGGCCTCGTCCATCGAGTTGTCGATGACTTCGGCAAACAGATGATGCAGCGCCTTTTCGTCGGTGCCGCCGATATACATGCCGGGCCGGCGCCGAACCGGCTCCAGCCCTTCCAGAACCTCGATGTCGGCCGCGCTGTATCCGTCGCCGATTGGCGCAGGCGCGGAAGGCACAGGCTTCGGCGGCGGGGAGGCTACCGGGGCAGCAGCCGTCGCCGCCTTGCGGGCCGCTTCCACAAGCGGATCGGCCGGGCGTGCAGGTGTGCGCACCGGCTGCGGCTTGTCATCGATGCGGGCGAAAAGATCGTTGCTGTCGTCCATGCGGGTCCGTGAGCGGAGGCTGCGAATCACCGGTTAGTCTGCCACGCTTTGGGGGCGAGCGCGACCAAGGTTCCGGTTCTGTTCAGGATCGTTTCCACGCAATACAGAGGATTGGCGCGGGGAGCAAGGGCCGGACGGTTCCAAACGCTACGCTGAAAAGCCAGACACTGCCCTGGAAAGCAGGAGGCCGGCATTTTGCGCCGGCCTCTGCCATGTTTTCTACCGGATCGGCTTACTCGGCCGCGTCACTATATTCGGACACGGGCGGGCAGGAGCAGATAAGGTTGCGGTCGCCGGCCACGTTGTCGATACGCGACACTGGCGGCCAGTATTTGACGATGCTGTCGGCATTTTCAGCCGGGTAGGCGGCTTCCATGCGCGAATAAGGATGCGTCCACTCGCCGGCCAGAACCTCGGATGCCGTGTGCGGCGCATTGATCAGCGGGTTGTCATCGGCCGGCCATACGCCCTTTTCCACCTTGGCGGCTTCGTCCGCGATGGCGATCAGCGCTTCGCACAAACGATCGACTTCAGCCTTCGGCTCGGATTCCGTCGGTTCCACCATCAGCGTTCCGGCAACCGGGAACGACATGGTGGGAGCGTGGAAGCCGTAGTCGATCAGTCGCTTGGCGATGTCGTCGACGGTGATGCCGGAACGGTCCTTGAGCACGCGCGTGTCGAGGATGCACTCATGCGCCACGCGTCCGCCACGGCCCCGGTAGAGCACCGAGAAGTGGTTGCCGAGCCGCGCCACCAGATAGTTGGCGGACAGAATGGCAATTTCCGTCGCCTTCTTCAGGGTGGGGCCCATCATGCGGATATACATCCATGTGATGGGCAGGATCGATGCGCTGCCGAAGGGGGCTGCCGAAACCGCATGAGCGGACCCTTCCGCGACATGGCCCGGCAGGTGCGGAGCCAGATGCGACTTCACGCCGATCGGCCCGACGCCCGGGCCACCGCCGCCATGCGGGATGCAGAAGGTCTTGTGCAGGTTCATGTGGCAGACGTCGGCGCCGATGTCACCGGGGCGAGCGAGACCGACCAGCGCATTGAGGTTGGCGCCGTCGAAATAGACCTGACCGCCATGCGCGTGCACGATGTTGCAGATGTCTTTGGCGCCTTCCTCGAACACGCCATGCGTGGACGGGTAGGTGAACATCAGGGCCGCCAGATTGGCGCCGTGCTGTTCGGCCTTGGCCTTCAGATCGTCGATGTCGATGTTGCCGTCATCGGTGCAGCGCACCACCACAACGCTCATGCCGGCCATCGCGGCGGAAGCCGGGTTGGTGCCATGCGCGGAGGAGGGGATGAGGCAGATGTTGCGGTGCCCTTCGCCGCGCGACTTGTGATAGCCGCGAATGGCGAGCAGGCCGGCATATTCGCCCTGGCTGCCTGCATTGGGCTGCAGGGTCACGGCATCGAAGCCTGTAATCTCGGCCAGCCAGCTTTCGAGCTTGGCGATCATGTCGCGGAAGCCGAGCGTATGTGCCTTCGGGGCGAAGGGATGCAGGTTGGCGATGCTCGGCCAGCTCACCGGCATCATTTCAGCCGCCGCATTGAGCTTCATGGTGCAGGAGCCGAGCGGGATCATGGCGCGGTCGAGCGCCAGATCCTTGTCGGCCAGCCTGCGCAGATAGCGCATCATGTCGGTTTCGGAGCGGTTTTCGTGGAACACCGGCTGGGTGAGGAACTCCCCGCCGCGCGGCTTGCCGGGCAGGCTGTCCGAAGCGGCGGCGGTGGCTTTGGCGCCGAACAGCGTGGCAATGGCTTCGAGGTCGACTTCGGTCGAGGTCTCGTCGAAGGCGATGCCGATATGATCGGCATCGATGACGCGCAGCAGCCTGCCGCCCTTCTCGGCTTCAGCGGCAATCGCCTCTGCCTTGCCCTTTACTTCGGCGGTGACCGCATCGAAGCGGCGGCTGCCGAGCACCTTCACACCTGCGGCGGTCAGCCCTGCGGCCAGTCCGTTGGCGAGCCTGTGGATGCGGGTGGCAATAGCCTTCAGGCCGGACGGACCGTGCCAGATGGCATAGGCGGTGGCCATATTGGCGAGCAGGGCCTGCGCGGTGCAGATGTTGGACGTCGCCTTGTCGCGGCGGATGTGCTGCTCACGCGTCTGCAGCGCGAGGCGGAAGCCGGGGCGCCCATGCGCATCGACCGACTGGCCGACCAGGCGGCCGGGCATCAGGCGGGTCAGCTTTTCCGAAACGGCGCAATAGGCCGCATGCGGACCGCCAAAACCCATCGGCACGCCGAAGCGCTGCATGGAACCGACGGCGATGTCCGCGCCGAGGCTTGCCGGCGAGCTGGTAACGGTCAGCGACAGCGGATCGGACACGAAGATGACCAGCGCGCCGGCTGCCTTCGCCTTCTCGATCGCCGCCTTGTGGTCGCCATAGACGCCATTGGCGTCCGGCCATGAAACGACGAGCGCGGCGGTGTCGTCATCGATCGTGTCGCCATCGATCACGATGTCCAGCGGCTCGGCGCGGGTGTGCAGAACATCGAGGGTCTGCGGCAGCGGTACGCCGGCGAGCGCAATCTTGTTGCGCTTGTCGCGATGATGACGCACGGCGATGCCGACGGCCTCGGCGGCAGCCGTGGCTTCATCGAGCAGCGAGGCGGACGCCACCGGCAGGCCGGTCAGCTCCGACACCAGCGTCTGGAAATTGAACAGCATTTCCAGGCGGCCCTGGCTGATCTCGGCCTGATAGGGCGTATACGCCGTGTACCAGGCCGGGTTCTCGAACATGTTGCGCTGAATGACCGGCGGCACCTGAACGCCATGATAGCCCGCGCCGATGAAGCTCTTCATGACGACATTACGCGACATGGTTGCCGAGAGTTCGGCAAGCGCTTCGGCTTCGCTGGCCGGAGCCGGCAGGGCGAGAGCGCGATCGAGGCGGATCGATTTCGGAACAGCCTGATCGATCAGTTCATCGACCGAAGCGACGCCGATGCGGGCGAGCATGGCGCGCACATCGTCATCGCCGGGGCCGATATGGCGATCCGTGAAAGTAAAGGGTGCCGTGGTCATTGTCTTGTCCTGTCAGCCGATATGGGCGTTGTAGGCCGCTTCATCCATGAGACCGTCGAGCTGGCTCGTGTCGGAAAGCTTCATCTTCCACAGCCAGCCGTCGCCGGTGGCGGCGGAATTCACCAGTGCCGGGTCTGAGGAGAGCGCCTCGTTGGCTTCGGTCACTTCCCCATCGATGGGCGCATAGACGTCCGACGCTGCCTTGACGGATTCCACCACGACGGCTGTGTCGCCCTTGCTCAGGCTCTTGCCGGTCTCAGGCAGTTCGACGAAGACGAGGTCCCCAAGCTGCTCCTGCGCATAGTCGGTGATGCCGACGGTCGCCACATCGCCCTCGACGCGCAGCCATTCGTGGTCTTCGGTGTAATAGGTCGTTGCCATGAGCATTATCCTTTGCGGTAGCGATGCGGTGTGAAGGGCAGGGCATGTATGTCGACCGGCACTTTCGTGCCACGCACATCGGCATACAGCCTGTTACCAACGGCTGCCTGAGTGGCGGGCACGTAGCCCATTGCGACCGGGTGTCCGGCCGAAGGACCGAAACCACCCGAGGTGATGCGGCCGGCGGGATTGCCGTCCGCATCGAAGAGGGAAGCGCCGGCGCGCACCGGCTGGCGTCCTTCCGGCTTGAGACCGACGCGCTTTTCTGAAGCGCCGCGGGCAATCAGGTCGCGCAACGCGTCTGCGCCCACGAACCGGCCTTCGGCGCGCACGCTCTTCGGCACGGCCCACATCAGCGCCGCATCTACCGGATTGGTGTCGGGCGTGATGTCGTTGCCATGCAGGCACAGACCGGCTTCGAGGCGAAGGCTGTCACGGGCGGCAAGGCCCACCCACATCACGCGCTCGTCGGCGAACAGTTTTTCGAGCAGTTCGCGAGCGTCCTTTTCCGGAAGGCCAATCTCGAAGCCGTCTTCGCCGGTATATCCCGAACGTGTCAGGAACCAACCTTCGCGTGGCTCGACCCCATGCATGAAGAGGAGCGCGCCGGTTTCGACGCCGGCCTTGTTGAGCGCGGCTTCGGCTTCGGGCCCCTGAATGGCGAGGAACACGCGATCGAGCGGATCGATGGTGACGTCGAGCCCTTCAGCGAGGCTGCGCAGATGCGCCTCATCCTGTGCCGCATTGCCGGCATTGGCCACCAGCATGAAGCGGTCATCGCCAAGACGGGTGACGATCACGTCGTCGAGGATGCCGGCGACATCGTTGAGCAGGAAGGAATATTTGGACTGAAGCAGCGGCAGCGCCGCCGAATCAAGAGGGCAGGCGCGTTCGAGAAGCGCGCCGGAACCGCTGCCGGAAAGCTCGATCAGCTTCATGTGCGAGATATCGAACACGCCGACATGTTCGCGCGTGTGCAGATGCTCTTTCATGACGCCGGCCGGATAGGTCAGCGGCATGGACCAGCCAGCAAAGGCGCCAAAGCGCGCTCCAGCCTGTTTGTGCAGATCTTCAAGGGGTAGGTGCTTGTCTTCAGGGCCTGCCATAACTTCTCCAGAACAACACGAAACCGGCCGCAACGGCGACCATTCGTGCCCCTCTGTCTGAAGCCTGAGAGACTCGTGCAACCGGAACTCTGTCGGCGGCACTTACACCTTCGGCGCGAGGCAGCAATGCCTCGACTTTCCAGAGTGTCGTTCCTGCTTACGGTTCTTTTGCCTGAGAGATTTCGGGCGATTTCCCCTTCGGCGGCAGCTTTGCGCTGCTCTCTCCCGCAAACAGTTGAAGCCCTTGTGAGGCCCCCCGACGCCCGAATGCATAGACTAGTCGTGCAGACTTGTCACCTGTGTCGCGGATGGTCGCAGAAGATTGTTTTCGGCATCGGCAAGATGCTGGCCGGATACCGTTCTCAACGTATCAGGGAGGCGAGCGCAGCTTGACAATTGTAGCATCGGTATAATGCGTCAGCATATGTGCTGATCCGCAGCCGGCAGATCACAGGCTCAAGCATGCCCGGACAGGCACTAAGCAAGGCATACCAGATAATCGAAGGGATAATTCACATGCCTTTGCCACTTGAAGTGGCTCCCCGGGACGGATTCGAACCATCGACCAACCGGTTAACAGCCGGTTGCTCTACCGCTGAGCTACCGGGGAACAGCAGGCTCTTGCGTGAACGAGGCAGCCTATAGCAAACCCTTTTCGGCTTTGCAAAGAAGCATTTCGCTTTTTTTACACCATTTTCACAGACCTGCTCGAAATGTCGCAGGCCTGTGGCCATATTGACCCCACAGCCAGCCGTCAGGAGCCGGAGGTTAAGAGCAGAAACATGGGCTGAACCGCGGATTTGCCGAGATGTCGTGTTGCCGGATACGCATCTGAACGGTGCATGGAGAATTATGATTCAGGACGATTCCTCAAACGGTTGTGAAGAGACGCGCCGGAAGATCACTTTGCTGGGCAAGGAGTTTACCCTGCCGCGGTCGCGCCGTGCGCGCATCGCCATCGGCATAGCCCTTATGGTGCTCGGCTGTTTCGGCTTCCTGCCGGTGCTGGGCTTCTGGATGATTCCGCTCGGGCTTCTGATACTCTCCTATGAATTCGCCCGTGTGCGCCGCTGGCGCAGACGCGCCGCCGTATGGTGGGAGCGTCGTCGCCGCCGCTAAGGCGTTCGCTTTCATGATACATGGGGGAAATGAGCAAGCTTTTTACACTTATCGACACGGTATCCGCGCGGCTCGAAGTCAAAAAGAGCCGGTTTGTCGCCGTGGCAGGACCTGTCGCCGATGAAGCTGCGGCCAGAGCCTTTATAGATATGCATGCCGAACGCACCGCAAATCACAATTGCTGGGCGTGGCGTGTGGGGCAAAATTACCGGTTCAGCGATGACGGAGAGCCCGGCGGGACGGCGGGAAAGCCGATCTTGCAGGCCATTGACGGTCAATCGCTGGATAACGTGGCGGTGGTGGTCACGCGCTGGTTCGGCGGCGTGCTGCTTGGAAGCGGTGGGCTGATCCGTGCCTATGGCGGAACGGCGGCGTCATGTCTGCATGAGGCTGCCAGAAAACCGCTGGTGGAAACCTTGTCAGCCACGGTCGCCTGCGGGTTCAGCGATCTGTCGCTTGTGCAGTCGAGGCTGGAGGCCGTGCCGGATGCGAAGCTTCACGCGCCCCGGTTCAATGAGAGTGGGGCCGAGCTTTGCTTCGATGTGCCGAAGGATGCGGCATTTGACATAGAGCGCCTGCTTGCCGATCTGACTGCCGGTCGCGCGCGTGTTCAATGGAGTGGGTAGCCGGGGGAGTGGCTAGCCGGGGAGTGGATAGCCGGAAGGAGCGCTGTCCTGCGGGAGACTTGTTCCTTCCGGCCGATTGCTGCGTTATCAGCTGTCGCGTTTTGCCTGTGCAATCGCACCGGCCTTGCGCTGGCGGCCGAGTTCCATGGGTCTGATCAGGTTCTTGGGCCGCTGGGACGCCGCATTGCGCATGCCCTGATGGGCGTGCCGCGTGTTGAGAGGCGCTCCCTGATCCGTGGAAGCCTGCTTGAGCTGGAGTGCCTTGCGCGCCAGCTCGGCTTGCGAGACCTGCGCGGCCATGCGCTCGCGCCGTGTGCGTTCTGCATTCAGACGGCGTACTGCCTGCGAAAGCACTTCCTGCTTTGTGCTGTTGCCAGCTGCGGACGTTGCCGCCTCCCCGCCTTTGGGGGCCGCCTTGCCGCGCATCTCCCGCCGGCGGCGCTGGATTTCCCCCTGCGCCTTGTCCCGCCGTTCACGCAAAAGCTTGATATGGTGGGAGAGATCCTTATCCGACAGCTCCTGCAATGCAGGATGGCGGGTATTGGCTACAAGCTCCTGCTCGGCCTTATCCAGTGCCCGTTCTTCCTCTTTGCGGCTAATGGCCATGATATCTCCTTCTGTCTTTAACGCCTCAGCTAACCATACCCGCCGGCTATTGCAAAACCGCTGCATGAGGTGAGGTGAACCGGCAGGACAAACGTGCCGGAGGGCGAGGCAGTTCCATTCCGGCCGGATAATCACGATTGCTCCGAAATGGCTGGCAGGGTCAGGGATTGCGCTTTCGGTGACATTTTTCAGCGTGATGCCGGCGCACCGAAGATGGCTCTTTAGAATGAAGCAAGGAAAACATTGAGAATGACGGAGAGCGGCTTGACTGGGAAATGGGGCTAACCTATTGAGGCCGCTGGAACGCTTGCACAGCGTGGGGCCTCGTGGCGGAGTGGTTACGCAGAGGACTGCAAATCCTTGCACCCCGGTTCGATTCCGGGCGAGGCCTCCAGTTTTTCAGGGCATCCTGCCGCATTCGGCAGGATTTGTTCGTTCCAACGTACTGAAAGCGCGCAGTGCGCGCCAGAGCGGGGCAGCTTGCACATGAGCGCTGATTTTACCGAACGCCGCGTCAAAATGGTCGACGGACAGATTCGCACGACCGATGTGACCAATGTTCCGCTGTTAGAGGCCTTCCTTTCGGTTCCGCGCGAACTGTTTGTCGACGAGTCGGTTCGCGAGCTGGCCTATATTGACGAGGATATCCGCATCGCCGACGGTGATGGCGGTGTCCGCTTCCTCATGGAACCTTCGCCGCTCGCCCGTCTTCTCCAGGCAGCCGAAATCAGAAACAGCGATTCGGTCCTCGATGTGGGGTGCGGCACCGGCTACTCATCGGCAATTCTTTCGCAGGTCGCCGCCTCTGTAACCGCGCTGGAAAGTGATGCGGAACTGGCCGGCAAGGCGCGCGAGACGCTGGGGGCGCTCGGTTGCGGGAATGTTTCCGTGGTGGAAGGCCCGCTTCGTGATGGCTGGAAAACCGCCGCGCCTTATGATGTAATCGTATTGCAGGGCAGCATTGACGAGCTTCCGGAGCAGTTGCAGGTGCAGCTTGCCGAGGGTGGCCGGCTGGTTGCCGTGGAGGGCAGGGGCAATGCGGGCGTCGCCCGTATCTTCCTGAATACCAATGGTGTTGTAACCGGCAGACGTGCCTTCAATGCGGCAATTAGGCCACTACCGGGATTCGAACGCAGCAGAGTTTTCGAGTTCTGAATGGATTTAACTTGCAGCCGAAGCCTAGGCATGATGGCTTGGCGCCTGAACCGAATCTGATGCGGGCCGTGAGGGTCGTATCTGCGGTGTGTATGAGCGTAAGGGCGCAACAAGCCTGAACAGGATTTCAGTTGCGTCGTCATTGATTTGTAAAGTTGAGGGTCGACGTGCAGTCCTTTAGCAAGACCGTTTTTGCCGCCCTTTTGATCACCGCAACGGCTTTGTCGCCGGTTGCAGCTTCGGCTGAAACTATCACCGGAGCGTTATCAAAAGCTTACCGCAACAACTCCCAGCTTAATTCTGCGCGCGCCGGCGTTCGCGTGACCGATGAGGACGTGGCCATCGCCAAGTCCGGATACCGGCCGAACGTCGTGGGCTCTGCCAGCATCGACTACACCGAAAGGCGGCGCAGCGACATGTCGACCCGCCTGACCTCGGGAAGCTTCGGCGTTCAGGTCAATCAGATGCTGTTCGATGGCTTTCAGACCAAGAACACCGTCGCTGCGGCCGAAGCGCGGGTTCGTGCCTCGCAGGAAAGCCTGCGCAACACGGAAGAGAACATCCTGTACAGTGCCGCACAGGCATATATGAACGTCATTCACGACCGTCAGGTCGCGGCCCTCACACAGCAGAATCTCGAGTTCCTCAACGAGCAGACACGTGCCGCACGTTCGCGCCTTGAGGTCGGCGAGGGCACCCGCACCGACGTCGCGCAGGCTGATGCTGCGCGGTCGAACGCGGAGGCCCAGCTCAGCGCCGCCCGCGCGCAGGCTCTGGCCAGCGCCGCTGCCTATCGTCAGTTGATCGGTGAGGAGCCGGGACAGCTCAAGGCCGCCGCACCGCTGGCCAAGCAGCTGCCACGCAGCCTCGACGCGGCGGTTGCCGTCGCTTCCCAGGAGCATCCGGCGATTATCGCAACCAGCCATCTCGTCGATGCCGCCGCTTTTGGCGTGAAAGCTGCTGAAGGAGCCTTGTTGCCGTCGGTGACTGCATCCGCCGGCATTTCGCGCAACTACAGCCACACCTCTCCCGGTGGCATCAGCAATACCGACGGATATTCCAACGCCGCCAACATTGGCGCTACGCTTTCCGTGCCGATCTATCAGGGTGGCCGTACCTCCGCTCAGGTGCGCAAGTCGAAGGAACAGCTCGGTCAGGCCCGTATCGAGGTCGATGTCAGCCGCGATCAGGTGCGGCAGGCGATCACCGCAGCCTGGACAGGCTATACCGCCGCGCAGGAAGCCGTTGCCGCTAACCGCACCGTGGTCAGTGCCGCCCAGCTCGCCCTGAACGGCGTTATCGAAGAGCGCAATGTCGGCCAGCGGACCACGCTGGAGGTTCTGGATTCGCAGCGCGACGTGATCAATGCCAAGATCAACCTTGCCAGTGCGGAGCGCGATGTCGTTCTCGCCAGCTATGCCATTCTTCAGGCCATGGGCAGGCTGTCGGTCGAGCGTCTGGGCCTGCAGGTCACGAAGTACCAGCCGGAAGAGCATTACAATGCGGTCAAGGACAAGTGGTTCGGCCTGCGCACGCCGGATGGCCGCTGACGCGTTCCGAGCTTTTTGAGCTTCAGAGAAAAGGCGCTTCCGCGCCTTTTTTGTTGTGAACTGCATATCTGACAGGGACTGACTACCGTTCGGGGCGCGCGCGTCCGGCTCTATTCTGTTGAAACAGGATGCTGATAACGTTTGGGGATTCTCCCCGGTCGCAGGGTCCGTTACGCTAAAGGTAGATGATTCGGCCGGCACTGACCCGGTGAGCGGCGGCCGATGCTGACCAGAATAGCGAATCGCGGGGGCGGTGGACGTGACGATGGCGACGGCAAGCAGTGTGCAGCGTGAACCTTCGATGGAAGAGATCCTTGCGTCGATTCGCAGGATCATCGAGGACAGCGATTCAGGTCGCAAGCCAGCCGAGGCTTTTGCTCAGGCTGGCGACGAGGCTGGCAATCCGGATGAGCCGGCTCCAGCCGTCGTAGACGTATTCCGCAATGAGCTGCGCTCGGGTCCGCAACCCGTGCCGCTGGAGGCTCCTGCGAATGTCGGGGCGTCAAAGCAGGCTGAGGTTGCACCCACGCATCAGCCGGAGGCGGTGGTGGCAGACAGCAAGACCGACGAGCACCCGTCCGCATCCTCCGCGTTCAAGAGAATTGATTTCACGCGAACCGATCTGTCCAGCCCGGCAGTTCCTGCGTCGGAAAAGCCTGCGACGAAGTCTGATGACTGGCTGGTGCCCCTTGATGTCGGCAGCGTCGACAAGGGCAGGCATTCCGGCCATTCTGAGAACCGGCCTGCGGATCCGGTATCGCCGGCATCGCTCCACAGCGTGCAGGATATTCAGGACGCAGAAGCTTCAGCCATGGAAACAGAGGCGGAGCCAGCGCCTCTTGCGAGCGCTCCTTCCGCTGCTGAGGCGCATGATGTCGCTGCACCCAAGCCTGCTCTGGTTTCCGAGAAGACCAGCCGGCAGGTTGCCGCTGCGTTCGGGGAATTGTCGGACGCATTCGCGGCGCGCAGCAAGAAATCCCTCGACGAGATGGCGGAAGAGATGCTGCGCCCGATGCTGCAGGACTGGCTCGACAACAATCTCCCCACATTGGTCGAGCGACTGGTGCGCGAGGAAATCGAGCGGGTGGCGCGGGGCGCCTGAGACTCCCCCCGGCCGATTTTTCAGCCGGCTGCCTGCATCCGGTTTGATATAAAAATCAACGCTATGCGTTGATTTGATGAATCGGAATGAGAGCCGCTTGAATCGGTTTGTCAGGTACAGGTGATGGGCTCTATCCTGCCACCCTCTCCATCAGGGCCATGGCACCAAACGGCGCGCGGACCTTTCCCTCGGTGATGAAGTAGACAAACACGTCGCGCGGCTTTTCCGGCGCTGATGTGGCGGGATCGGCAAGCGGCAGATCCTGAGGCACTGCGCCTGCCGCGAGAATACGCGCGCGTTCCGCCCATTCGTCCAGTGCTTGCGGCGTATAGCAATCCGGATTGTCGTCGCTTCCGGTTTGCAGGCGCAGATAGGCGAAATCGCCGGTCAGATCGCCTATCGCAGGATATTTGGCGTGGTCGGCATAGACGATGGCGGCACCATATTTCCGCGCCAGCGTGACAAAATCGGGGGTGAGGAAGCTGTCGTGCCGTACCTCAAGCGCGTGGCGCAGCTTCACGCCATCCTGACGCTCTGGGAGCAGCTTCAGGAAAGCCTCGAAATCCTGCGGATCGAATTTTTTCGTGGGAGCGAACTGCCACAGGATCGGTCCAAGCTTTTCGCCCAGCGCAGCGATTCCCGAGCCAAGAAACCGCATCATCGATTCTCCGGCCTCGCCGAGAACCTTTCGGTTGGTCACGAAGCGGTTTCCCTTGAGAGCATAGATAAAACCTTCAGGAGCCTCATTCGCCCACTTCATGAAGGTCGGCTCCCTGAACGACGAATAATAGGTGCCGTTGACCTCGATCGTCGGCACCTGATGCGTTGCATATCCGAGCTGCTTGGCCTTCGGCAGTTTCTGGGGGTAAAAGGAAGTGTCCCATGGCTCGAAGGTCCAGCCACCCATACCGGCGCGGATCATTCCTGATTGTGTCATCTGTCGCTCCCGGGTGCAAAAAGAAGAAGGATTGCAAGAGTATTTCATCATGGAGGAACCGGTGCAAACCGCGCGGCGTTGTCTGCTGACAGTGCCGCCTGCACCGATGCCACTTCAGAAGGAGGGAGTGGCGCATGGGGCAGGGGCTGTCGACCCGATATATGAAATGATGTCCACGCGCTCCGGTTTCATGCAAGGCGGCTGGTATGACTGATGGATGAACTCCTTGCAGACATCGATCTGGCATTCGCCGGCGCAGTTGTGCTGGCCACATTCTGTTGTACGCTGGTGGTGGCAGGGATCGGATACAGGCGAACCCGGCACCATCAGGACCGGTTGACCGGAATTTTGAACCAGCGAGGCTTTGAGCGGCGCGTCAAAACCATTCTGAAGGGCCAATGGAATGCTCCAATATCGCTGGTGCTGTGTGCGCTTCACCATTCCCGACCGGTCGGCGACGCGTCAAAAGCTGCTTTTGATGACAGGGTGCTGTCTGAAATTGGGACTTTGCTCCGTGACGCAGCCGGCTCTGTCAATGTCGTCGGCCGCATGGAGGAAGCGTCATTCGCCATCCTGCTTCAGGACACGACGAATGAAGGGGCGCTCAGATGGGTGGGCCTGCTCCGTAAGGCCATTGACGACATCTGCTGCGGCGAGCCGGAAAAGCGTATCCCGATCATCGCGAGCTTCGGCTTCGCAGAGGTGATGGAGCGCGATACGCTGGACACACTCATGAAACGGGCTGAAGCGCGGCTTTACGTGGGCAGACATCGTGCCCGCAACCGCGCCGGTGCGCCTGAAAATCATCCCGCCATCGTCCCGGAAAAGGCAGGGCGGCAAGATCGTCCGGACCCCTGCCGATAATCGAGGCGAAAACCTGTCAGCTTGCCGTGCTACTCCGCAGCGACCTGCTTGCCGCCCGGCCGCCGTTCCAGAAGCTCTTTAAGGAACTGGCCGGTGTAGCTGCGTGGTTCGGCCACAATGTCTTCCGGCGTGCCGGAAGCGACCAGTTCGCCGCCGCCATCGCCGCCTTCAGGTCCAAGGTCGAGAACCCAGTCGGCGGTCTTGATGACCTCCAGATTGTGCTCGATGACGACAACCGTGTTGCCCTGTTCGACCAGTTCCTGCAGCACTTCGAGCAGCTTGGCCACGTCATGGAAATGCAGGCCGGTGGTCGGCTCGTCGAGGATGTAGAGCGTCTTGCCGGTTGCTTTGCGCGACAGTTCCTTGGCCAGCTTGATACGCTGTGCCTCACCGCCGGAAAGCGTGGTCGCCTGCTGGCCTATGCGAATATAGCCAAGACCGACATCCTTGAGCGTCTGCAATTTGTCACGAACAGCGGGCACGGCCGAAAAGAATTCGACACCCTCCTCCACCGTCATGTCGAGAACGTCGGCGATGGATTTGCCCTTGAAGGTGACGTCCAGCGTTTCGCGATTATAGCGCTTGCCGTGGCAGACGTCGCAGGTGACGTAAACGTCCGGCAGGAAGTGCATCTCGATCTTGATGACGCCATCGCCCTGACACGCTTCGCAGCGGCCGCCCTTGACGTTGAAGGAAAAGCGGCCTGGCTGATAGCCGCGCGCCTTGGCTTCCGGCAGGCCTGAAAACCAGTCGCGGATCGGCGTGAATGCCCCCGTGTAGGTGGCGGGATTGGAACGCGGCGTGCGCCCGATCGGGCTCTGGTCGATGTCGATGACCTTGTCGAGGAACTCCAGCCCTTCGATGCGGTCGTGCTCGGCCGGATGCTCCCGCGAACCCATGATGCGGCGCGACGCGGCCTTGAACAGCGTCTCGATCAGGAAAGTGGACTTGCCGCCGCCCGAAACGCCGGTGATGGCGGTGAAGGTGCCGAGCGGAATTTCCGCCGTTACATTCTTCAGATTGTTGCCGCGCGCGCCCACGACCCTGATGCGCTTGCCCTTTTTGCCTTTGCGACGCTCCGCCGGCGTGGCGATCTCCATTTCGCCGGACAGATATTTGCCGGTGATCGAGTTCGGGTTGGCCATGATCTCGCGCGGCGTTCCCTGCGCGATCACGCGCCCGCCATGCACGCCGGCGGCAGGGCCGATATCGACCACATAGTCGGCATGCAGGATCGCGTCCTCGTCATGCTCGACGACGATAACCGTATTGCCGAGGTCGCGCAAATGCTTGAGCGTATCGAGCAGGCGGGTATTGTCCCGCTGGTGCAGGCCGATGGAAGGCTCATCCAGCACATAGAGAACGCCGGTGAGGCCGGAGCCGATCTGGCTGGCGAGGCGAATGCGCTGGCTTTCGCCGCCCGAAAGCGTGCCCGAATTGCGCGACAGGGTCAGATAGTCGAGGCCGACATCGTTGAGAAAGCGCAGACGCTCGCGGATTTCCTTGAGGATGCGCAGGGCGATCGCGTTCTGCTTGTCGTTGAGAAGCCCCGGCAATTCGTTGAACCACAGATCGGCCTTGCGGATCGAAAGCTCGGTGACCTCGCCGATATGCCTGCCCGCGATCTTCACCGCCAGCGCTTCGGGCTTGAGGCGATAGCCGCCGCAGGCCGGGCAGGGGGTGGCCGACATGTAGCGCTCGATCTCCTCGCGCATCCACGCCGATTCCGTCTCCTTCCAGCGCCGTTCCAGATTGGGAATGACGCCTTCGAAGGTCTTGGTCGTCTTGTAAGCGCGCAAGCCGTCATTGTAATCGAAGGCTATCTCGCGCTTGCCGGTGCCATGCAATATGGCGTTGCGCCCTTCCTCGGGCAGCGCGCTGAACTTGTCGGCGAGCCTGAAACCATAAGCCGCGCCCAGCGCCTCCAGTGTCTGCGCATAATAGGGCGAACTGGATTTCGCCCACGGGGCGACGGCGCCGTCACGCAGCGTCACATTGTCGTCGGGAACGACGAGATTGGGATCGATGGCGCGCTGGTTGCCCAGCCCGTCACAGGTCGGGCAGGCGCCGAAGGGATTGTTGAACGAGAACAGACGCGGCTCGATCTCCGGGATGGTGAAGCCGGAAACCGGGCAGGCGAATTTTTCCGAAAACAGGATCCGCTCATGGGTGTCGTTGGCCGACTTGTTGGCGCCGCCGCCACCGGCGGTTTCCTCGGGCGGCAGCGGTTTGTCGGCAAGCTCGGCCACCGCCAGCCCATCGGCCAGCCGCAGCGCCGTTTCCATGGAATCGGCGAGGCGCGTCGCAAGATCGGGCCGCACAACGATGCGGTCCACCACGACATCGATGTCGTGCTTGTATTTCTTGTCCAGCGCCGGAACGTCGGCAATCTCGTAGAAAGTCCCGTCGACCTTGACGCGCTGGAAGCCCTTTTTCTGGAGTTCCAGAAGCTCCTTGCGATATTCGCCCTTCCGGCCACGCACGATGGGGGCAAGGAGAAAAAGCCTGGTGCCTTCGTCCAGCGCCAGAATGCGATCGACCATCTGCGAAACGGTCTGGCTTTCGATGGGCAGGCCGGTGGCCGGCGAATAGGGAACGCCCACGCGCGCGAAAAGCAGGCGCATGTAGTCGTAGATCTCGGTGACGGTGCCGACGGTGGAGCGCGGGTTCTTCGAGGTCGTCTTCTGCTCGATGGAGATGGCCGGCGACAGCCCGTCGATCTGATCGACATCCGGCTTCTGCATCATTTCGAGGAACTGCCGGGCATAGGCCGACAGGCTTTCCACATAGCGGCGCTGGCCTTCGGCGTAGATGGTGTCGAAGGCGAGCGATGACTTGCCCGAGCCCGAAAGGCCCGTCATCACGACCAGAGAGTCGCGGGGCAGGTCGAGATCGACATTCTTGAGATTGTGCTCGCGGGCACCGCGAATGGAAATAAACTTATGGTCGGCCATGGCCGCTCCGCCGCCTCGACTGGATGTTTCGGAATGGCGGGCTTGCCCGTCCTCCGCGAATATAGGTCGTTCCTGCGCGGTTTCGAGAGATGCCGCGACTTTCCGTTTGAGGGTTTACGCGTCTTTCAGCGGGGCAGGCAAGTGAAAAGAACAAAAAATGAACAGCCTCCTGACATAAAGGGCGCGTATGCTGTTACAAAGTTCACATTTTGGCTGCTGGCGCTTTGGGCGGTTGACGTGAGGTAACAGAAGCGCCAGATTTCAGAAACGGAAGCCGATCGCCTTACGGGGCTGATCTCCGGAAGGCGCGTGGCATCTGCGAAAAGTCGCGGGATGGATGGTGCGCCTGCGGATGAAGTGCTTTCGATCATGCGTGGAAACGAACAGAAGGAGCGAGGTATGACCCCACCTGACAGTTCGAACTGGTTTCGCGCCTGAGCGGAACCGCGGTCAGCCATCTGGCAGGTGAAGATTTTCATCATGAAGCCGGAGCCTGGCCGTTCCCCGAAAATCAGAGACTTTAGTCGGATCGTCGGTTGAACGCCGCGAAGCATCCGAGGAAAAGCCGGTAAAATGCTCCCGGCATTATGGGAAAGCCCATAAAAAGCTCCTGATGCTGCAATGCCAGCGTCAGGAGCTTGTCTTTTTTGAAGGCATGAAGAGCAGACTGCTGCTTTGTCGCCCCTGAAGAAGTTTTTTCGGCTGAAATTCAGCGTTTGGCTGGAGGCAGGTTGCCAACGCCGACATCGAAGGTGAGTTTGCCTGAAACCTTCACATCGAAATTCCCGACCCTTAACTGACCGAATTGGCCGGGACGGGGCGTATCGTCCGATTCGGGCGGCAAAGGCGTTACAATGCTGAAGCTGCGGTCCACGCCGGGCAGGTCGGTGTTCGTCTGAGCGGGCGTTGTCGCCGGTGTCTGCCTGCTGCCGGAAAGGGCCGGGCTGGCAGCCACAAGCACGGGCAGTGCGCAGAGGAAGGCTGCTGAAACGTGGTTCATGAACCTGATATAAGCGGATGTGGAGGGCTCTTCCAGAGCGCTGCTTTCCTTTATAGTTCACAGGGACGTGTGCCAGAGCGCCAATCGGCATTGACATTGGTTGAAAAATAATGAACAAAAGGAGAACAAAAAAACCTTTTGGGGAAACAGCAGGACCGCGCGGGCCAAACGGTGCGACAGACTGTAAGGTAAGCGACTTCGAATTCAGGACGAGCGTGGAGACAGCGTCATGGCGGGCAGCGTCAATAAGGTCATACTGGTCGGCAATCTGGGTGCTGATCCGGAAATCAGGCGCCTGAACTCCGGCGATCCGGTCGTCAACCTGCGCATTGCCACCTCTGAAAGCTGGCGCGACAAGATGTCGGGCGAGCGCAAGGAGAAAACCGAATGGCACAGCGTCGTCATCTTCAACGACAACCTTGCCAAGGTGGCCGAGCAGTACCTGAAGAAGGGCATGAAGGTTTACATCGAGGGCCAGCTCCAGACCCGCAAATGGCAGGACCAGAACGGTCAGGAGCGCTACACGACAGAGATCGTGCTGCAGAAGTTCCGCGGTGAACTGCAGATGCTCGACGCGCGCGGGCAGGGTGAAGGCGGCGGTCAGGTCGGCTACGATCGCGGCGGTTATTCCGGCGGCGGCGGTGGTGGTGGTGGTGGGCGCGGTTCCGATTTCGGCCAGTCAGGCTCTGGCGATTTCGGCGGCTCGCGCGGCGGCGGAATGGGCGGTGGCGGCTCGCGCGACCTCGACGACGAAATTCCGTTCTGATCGGCGGCCGGCAAACTGAGCCATGCCCGAAGGCGTGACGACTGGCCTGAGGGGCTGACTCCGGGATTGGGTGACTGAGATCAAAACCAGAAAAACGCCGCCGACCGAAAGGCCGCGCGGCGTTTTTCATTCTGTTGGATCAGCGACAGTCGGGAAACTATGCCCAGCCGTCATTTGACCAGCGCGGAAAAGCTTGTTCTTATAAAATTGTTTAGAAAAACAAGGGCATGCGGACCTAATATCCTAAGACGGAAGTTCCGGTGATCATCAGGTCCGCGCATGATCCGATTCTTGGGAGGCATGACGTTTGCTGGACCACGACTTTAGATGACTTGATTTACTGTCCGGTTTCGACTGGGATAGGGGACAAATAAAAAGACCGGGCGTTCAATGTTCCGGCGCATGCCATCCCGGGATGGCAAGACGAGCCCGTTCACAGCCTTGGGAGGGGCTGCTGTGATGACGGACATTCTTATAGTCGAGGACGAGCCGGCGATATCGGAATCGCTTGAGTTCATTCTCACGCGTTGCGGCTGGTCCGTCGGCGTGGCGCGCGATGGCGAGGCCGCGCTTGAGGCCGCGCACCGTTTTCGGCCTCGTATGGTTCTGCTCGACATCATGCTGCCCAAGCGTGGCGGGCTGGAAGTGCTCAAGACCTTGCGCGCCAATGAACTGTTCGCCGATACTTTCGTGGTGATCCTGACGGCGCGCGGCCAGCAATATGACCGCCAGGCCGCCATGGACCTGAAAGCCGACGGCTTCATCACCAAGCCTTACGCCAATGGCGAGGTGGTGGATGCGGTCAGGCGCATTCTCGACAGCCAGCCGCGCCCGGCAGCTCATGTCTAGCTCTCCGGCACCCCGGGAGGAACGCACCGAGCGCGAGGACGTCGCGGCTCTGGTGCCTTTCTTCGGAGTGGTTCTGCTGCTGCCGCCATTCCTCAACCTGTTTGCCGGCATGCTTGGTCCGTTCGGCGTGCCTGTTGAGGTGCTGTACCTGTTCGGGGTCTGGTTTCTGGTGATTGCAGGCGCTGTGCTGCTGTCGCGCGGGCGTCAGTTTCGGGAGACACCTGCCAAATCCCTGCCGGAAACCGCGCCGGCTGTGCCACCCGAGCCCCCCGGGCATGCCTGATGCTGTCGCCGGACTTCGTCATCCTGACGGCTGTCGGCTATGTCGGGCTTCTGTTTTTGCTGGCTTATATTTCAGATGCCCGCGCCAAGAGCGGCAATGCCGGTTTCCTCAGCTCTCCTGCCATCTATACGTTGTCGATATCCGTCTATTGCACGAGCTGGACCTTCTATGGCGCGGTCGGAACCGCCGCCCGAAGCGGGCTGGAGTTCATGGCCATCTATATGGGGCCGACGCTGGTCTTCGTCGGCTGGTGGTTTTTGCTGCGCAAGCTGATCCGCATCGCCCATAGCCAGCACATCACTTCCATCGCCGACTTCCTGTCGTCCCGCTACGGAAAGTCGAGCCGGCTTGCCGTGCTGGTCACGCTGATCGCGGTGGTGAGCATCACACCTTACATCGCCCTCCAGCTCAAGGCGATCACCACCTCCATCCAGACCGTTTCGGTCGCCAAGGGAACCGGGGCGGATCATCTTGCCACGCTGGACGAGGTGACGCTGGCGCTGGGTGTCGCCATCGGCATGGCCGTGTTCACCATTCTCTTCGGCACCCGTAATGTCGACGCGCGCGAGCAGCACCCGGGCGTTGTGGCGGCGATTGCCTTTGAGGCTGTGGTAAAGCTGCTGGCATTGCTGGCGGTCGGCATTTTCGTGATCTACGGCGTCAGCGACGGCATCGGCGACATTTATGCCCGCGCGGTTGAGGCCGGCGTGCGCATCCATGAAGCGGACACTTTTGGCAGCCGCTGGGTGGCCGTTCTGTTCCTGTCGGCCTGTGCCGTCATCTGCCTGCCGCGCCAGTTCCAGATCACCGTGGTGGAGAATTCGAACGAGGATCATCTGCGCACCGCGAGCTGGGCCTTCCCCTGCTACATGCTGGCGATGAGCGTCTTCATCCTGCCGATTGCGCTCTATGGGCTTTCGACCATGCCGGCGGGATCGAACCCCGACATGTTCGTTCTCACCTTGCCGATGATGACGGGCCACGATGCGCTGGCGCTTTTTGCCTTCATCGGCGGTTTTTCCAGCGCCACATCGATGATCATCGTTGCGTCGATCGCTCTTTCGATCATGGTCTCGAACCATATCGTGGTGCCGCTTGCGCTGCGCAGAACCTCGCCCGGTGATGAAAAGGGAGAGCACGACATTGCCCGGCTTCTGCTGCGCAGCCGGCGTATCTCCATCGCGCTGATGCTGCTGCTCGGCTTTCTCTATTTCTGGCTCACGCAGGGGTCGGACGCGCTTGCCCCCATCGGGCTGATTTCCTTCGGTGGCGTGGCGCAGTTCTTTCCAGCCATGCTGGCAGCACTTTACTGGCGCACCGCCACCATGAAGGGCGCGCTGGCAGCCATATCGGTGGGGTTCATCGTCTGGGCATGGACGCTGTTCCTGCCGTCTTTTGCCACCTTCAGCCCGGTGGTTAAGGATCTCATCGCCGAAGGTCCCTGGAATATTCGTGCGCTGCGGCCGCAGGCGCTGTTCGGCATGGAAGGGCTCGACCCGCTCGTGCACTCTGTGTTCTGGAGCATGCTCGCCAATGTGTCCGTCCTTCTGTGCGTGTCGGCGGCAACCAGCCAGAACGCGCTGGAGCGCATTCAGGCCTCGCTCTTCGTTGACGTGTTTCGCCGTTCAGCATCCTATCAGCCGCGCATATTGCGTGGCTCTGCCACCACCAGCGAACTGTTCTTCGTTGCCGAGCGCGTTCTGGGGTGGAGCCGGGCGAGAGCGCTGTTTGATTCAGCTGGTGTGCCGCACAGGCAGGCCGCACCCCAGCAGGGCGTTTCAGCGGATTTCATCGCGCGTCTCGAAAGGGAGCTTGCCGGCTCCATCGGCTCGGCATCGGCTCATATCCTGCTGACCAAGGCGGTGGCCGGCGATGCCATATCGCTGGAGGAAATGATGCAGATCGCCGACGAGACCCAGCAGGCAATCGAATATTCGCACGCGCTGGAGGTGAAGTCGCAGGAACTTCACTCGACCGCTCAGCAGCTCAAGGAAGCCAATGCGCTGCTGAAGGAACTTCATCAGAAGAAGGATGAGTTCCTGTCGCAGGTCAGCCATGAGGTGCGCACGCCGATGACCTCGATCAGGTCATTTGCCGAAATCCTGATGGTGCCCGATGAACTGACGCAGCAGCAGAGGGCGCGCTTTATCACCACCATTCATAATGAAAGCGTACGCCTGACCAAGCTGCTCGACGAAATACTCGATCTGAGCGCGCTGGAGCAGGGCGAACGGGATTGGGAAAACGTGCCGGTCGATGCGGAAGCCATTCTCGATCAGGCGATTGCCGTGTGCGAGGCGCTTGCCAGAAAGCGGCTGGTCACGATTGAAAGCGGGCCGCGAGCCGGCGCATGTGTGGTTCTTGGCGATGCGGGACGACTGAGTCAGGTTTTCATCAACATCATTGCCAATGCAATCTCCCACAACGATGCCAGGGAACCGGTCGTCCATATTGCTTCGCGGCTGGATGATGATGTCTACAGCGTCGAGATTTCGGACAATGGATCCGGCGTGCCTCCGCTGTTCCACACCAAGATATTCGAAAAATTCGTGCGGGCTGAACCGGATGGGACGCCGGATTCGCAAGGTCTGGGGCTGGGCCTGAACATCAGCCACAAGATCGTCGGCAAACTGAATGGTCGTCTCGAACTAACCACTGGCACGCTGCCCGGCGCCTGCTTCCGCATCATCCTGCCTGTGTGGCAGGAGGCGCAGACAACGCCTGCGCCACTGGATGCGTGAAGGGGACGGGGCAGCAGCGGTGTATCTGCCGGGCCGCTTTCCTCACACGGGGATTTCCTGCCGGTGGCTGCAGCCAAGCCGGGGGCAGGGCACGCAGGAGGGGCCGACTTCCACCGGCGTGCCGCCGAGATCGAGCCCGTCGCCATAGACTGTGCGATCGGCATGCACGATGTCGCAGGCCAGCATGATGGAAAAGGTCAGCGGCTTCTGGCCGAAGCGCGTAGCGTGCTTGGTCACGGTTCTGGCGATGAGCAGGAAGCGTCCGCCTCCGGGAAACGCGGAGACCTGCCGCACCACGTCATTCGTCGCGAATGCATCGTAGATCGGCCATAGCAGGCAGCCATGCCCGAAGCCAGGAATGGTCAGGCCGGGCAGAGGAAAACGCTTGGTGAGGCGTCCCGAACGATCCGCGCGCAGATAGCCGAAGGGCAGGCCCTCGCGTCCCTTACGGCGCAGCGTGACCAGACGGTGAGCGGCCTGCTCGAAGCTCACCCCGGCAAGGGCGCTGATCAGATCCACATCGTAGCGGCATTCCTCCGCCATGGACAGAAACTCATCATAGGGCATCATCATCGCGCCCGCGACATAGGAGGAGAGGGCACGCAATGCGAGTTCGCGCGCCTCGTCGGTGGAAAGCTCAAATCCGTTCGTCGTCTCTTCGAGCACGCCGGCCGCGGCGCGCGCCGCATAGGCATGCAGCATACGGAAGTTGCGGGCCGGTCGCGGCATCGTCGGAGGAAAGATGAGGGACGGTGCGCCAGCGGCGGGAGATCGGGCGGCAGGCGCTTCTGCGCTGATATTGCAGCTTACCCCGAACCTTTCGGCGAGCGCCGCCGACAGCTTGTCTTCATCTATGCCCTGAGGGCCGGCCAGATCTCGGCGCAGGTCGGCGGCAATCTCTTCAAGCCGCGGAAAATGATTGTTGTGGGTGATCAGCGCTTCATCGACTTCGCGCAGTGGTGATACGGGCCGCTGCCGGGCGGAAGTCTGGTCGAAATAGGCGACGAGATTTTGCGTGACGGGTACAAGATCGCGCGCTTCGGCGTTGATGTTGCCCACAAAACGGCTGCGTTCATCCTCGGTGAGGTCGGGAATGTCGGCCAGAATCTCGGCGCCGGATTTGATGCCGGCAATGCGATTGAGGATTTCGTGCAGAAGCTCTGAAAGCAGCGGATCGGATTTCAGCCGATGCTGAAGCATCTCGATTTCCATCGTCGCATCGGCATAGGTACGGTGGAGGCGCACGAGCGCGGCAGCGGCCTCGGGAAAGCGGGCGACAAGATCGCGTATGGCCGCAGCGTCAAGTTCGATACCGCTCATCAGCGAATCGGCCATCAGGTCGCCGATGGCGGCTATGTTGCGCGCCTCGCTGTCACCGGAAAGATGTTCGAGATCGATGCCCAGCCGTTCGCCGATCCGCAGAAGAAGCGTTCCGCCGATGCTGCGCTTGTTGTTCTCGATAAGGTTGAGATAGCTGGCCGAGATGCCGAGCATGCGCGCAAGCGTAACCTGCGACAGGCCTGCCGCCAGACGCTTTCGCCGGATACGCGCTCCGATGGGTGTTCTTACTTTCGGCATTGTAAATTATTTACAAAAGTGAATTTACTAATATCTGATTATTGACAAAAAATGCATTTAATGTCAAATACTTATTGAGAATATAACAATATGTGACAGTCTCTTGATGCGAAACCGAAATCTCGGACGCGTGGAGGAGATGAAATGGCTATTTTTAAACCCACCAGGCGCAGCCTGATCAAGGGCGCGGGTGCTGGCATTGCCGCGCTCGGCACGCCGTACATATTCACCAGGGGAGCCTGGGCGCAGGATTTCTGCAATGACCCGACCAAGGGCAAGATCGTGCTGGGCTTCAACGTGCCGCAGACCGGATCCTATGCGGAGGAGGGGCTGGAGCAGCTCAAGGGATATGAGCTTGCGGTGAAGCACATCAATGGCGAAGGCGACGGCGGGCTGATGAAGACGCTGAAGCCCATAGCCCTGAAGGGCAACGGGGTGCTCGGGCGCAAGGTCGAATATGTGACCGGCGACACCCAGACCAATACCGACGCGGCGCGCGATGGCGCACGGCGCATGATCGAGCGCGACAAGGCCATCATGGTCACGGGGTCCGTCACCTCCGGCGAGGCGATCGCCCAGCAGAGCCTGTGTCAGGAAATGGGCGTCATCTACATGTCCGGCCTGACCCACTCCAACGACACCACCGGCAAGGACAAGCGGCGCTACGGCTTCCGGCATTTCTTCAATGCCTATCAGTCGGGTGTTGCGATCGCTCCGTTCCTGGCGCAGGAGTATGGCAAGGACCGCCGTGCCTACCACCTGACCGCCGACTACACCTGGGGCTGGACGCAGGAAGAGTCGATCAAGAACGCCACCGAGGCGCTCGGCTGGGAGACGGTGGCCACCGTGCGCACCCCGCTCGGCCTCGGCGACTATTCGCAATATCTGACGCCGGTGCTCAACTCCGGCGCCGACGTGCTCATTCTCAACCACTACGGTCACGACATGGTCAACTCACTGCCGCAGGCGGTGCAGTTCGGCCTGCGTGACCGTCAGGCCAACGGCAAGAACTTCGAGATCGTCGTGCCGATGTTCTCCGAACTCATGGCGGTTGGCGCGGGCGAAGCGGTCAAGGGCATCATCGGCACCTCGAACTGGCAATGGTCGCTGGATGATGAAGGCACCAAGGCCTTCACCAAGTCTTACGGCGAAGCCTACGGGGAGCCGCCGTCGCAGTCGGCCCACACAGGCTACGTGCAGACCATCCTGTATGCGGATGCCGTTGAGCGCGCGGGAACCTTCTATCCGCCTGAAGTCATCAAGGCGCTGGAAGGCTTCGAGTTCGACGGGATGGGCAATGGCCACACCGTCTATCGCGACAGCGATCACCAGTGCTTCAAGGAAGTTCTGGTGGTGCGCGGCAATGAGAATCCGTCGAGCCGCTTCGATGTGCTCAACGTGATCGGCAAGACGACGCGCGAGGACGTCACCTATGACGCCTCGATCTTCGGCGGGGAACTGGGACCTTACGAACCCAACAAGTGCTGACGGGAATGAAGGTATCTGCCCCGCCTGTGTGAGACAGGCGGGGTAATTCCCTTTCGTCCGCTCCCTGACATCTGAACTGCGTTGCGTCTCGCATCGAAGGAATATTCTGATGAACGTGTTCTTGGCCCAGTTGCTCAACGGGCTGGACAAGGGCGGCGCTTATGCGCTGATCGCCCTTGGTCTGACGCTGGTTTTCGGCACGCTCGGCGTGGTCAATTTCGCCCATGGCGCCCTGTTCATGCTTGGCTGCTTCTGTGCCGTTACCTTCCGCTATCTCATCACGCTGGAAACGGTGACGGTCGACCCTGAAAAGCTCTCGCCCTGGGGCGCTCCAGTCGAGGTGCGCACGCCGCTGGTGCAAAACTGGTTCGGCGATTTCGGCGCGGTTCTGGTCGACTATTCGGTCCCGATTTCCATCCTGCTGGCCATTCCGACGATGCTGATCATCGGCATCGCCATGGAACGCGGCATCATCAAGCATTTCTACAAGCGCACCCATGCCGAGCAGATCCTCGTGACCTTCGGTCTCGCGATCGTGCTGCAGGAGATCGTCAAGAGCTTCTTCGGCGCAAATCCGGTGCCGCAGCCGATCCCGACCGACCTGCGTGGCGCGGCTGACATCGGCGTGTGGTTCGGCATGGCCCCGCATGTGCTGACCTATCCGTGGTGGCGCCTGATCTACCTGCTGTTCTCCGGACTTGTGATCAGCGGGGTGTTTGCCTTCCTCCAGTTCACCACCTTCGGCATGGTCGTGCGTGCCGGCATGGCCGATCGCGAAACCGTCGGGCTGATGGGCATCGATATCGATCGGCGCTTCACCATCGTCTTCGGTCTGGCGGCCGTCGTCGCCGGTGTTGCCGGTGTGATGTACACGCCGCTGCTGGCGCCCAACTATCATCTGGGCATGGACTTCCTCGTGCTGAGCTTCGTGGTCGTCGTCGTCGGGGGCATGGGCTCGCTGCCCGGTGCCGTGGCCGCCGGCTTCCTGCTGGGCATCTTGCAGTCCTTCGCATCGATGACCGAGGTGAAATCGCTCATCCCGGGCATCGACCAGGTCATCATCTACCTCGTCGCAGTCATCATCCTGCTCGTGCGTCCGCGCGGCCTGATGGGACGGCGCGGAATCATGGAGAGCTGATCCACCATGTTCTCGCTTTCTCGCAAGGACCTCGTCGCACTCGTGGTATTCTCTGCCGTGGTGCTGACCATGCCGATCTGGCTGTCGCCGCTGGGCGCTGCCTATCCCGGCCTCATGCAGAAGTTCGCGATCTACGCGATCTTCGCCATCGGCTTCAACATTCTGTTCGGCCTCACCGGCTATCTGTCCTTTGGACATGCGGCCTTCATCGGTGTCGGCTCCTACACAACCGTGTGGTCGTTCAAGCTGCTGACTATGGACATCGTACCGGCCATGATCTTCGCGATCATCACCACGGGGGTGTTCGCGCTGGTGATCGGCTATTTCAGCCTGCGCCGCACCGGCATCTACTTTTCGATCCTGACGCTGGCCTTCGCCCAGATGTGCTACAGCCTTGCCTATTCGGTGCTGACGCCCATCACCAATGGTGAAACCGGGCTTTTGCTGGCGCGTGACGATCCGCGCTATCTGGACGCCATGCTGGGGGCGCAGGCGAACGTGGCCGGCCTGCCGCAGCCGACCCTTTTTGGCAACTCGGTCACCGGCTACACGGGCTTCTATCTTTGCGCGGTGGTCCTGATCATTGCCTTCTTCGTGTCGCAGAAGATTTTTGCTTCGCCCTTCGGCATGGCGCTGCGCGGCATCAAGTCCAACCAGACGCGCATGAACTATACCGGCTTCAACACCAAGCCCTACATGCTGGCGGCCTTCGTCATCTCTGGCATGTTCGCTGGTCTGGCTGGTGGTCTTCTGTCCATCACCGATCCGCTTGCGGGTGCTGAGCGCATGAAGTGGACGGAGTCCGGCAACGTGGTTCTGATGACCATTCTCGGCGGCGTCGGAACCCTATTCGGCCCGGTGATCGGCGCCTGGCTGATCAAATATTTCGAGAACATCTTCTCGGCCATCAACACCAACATGCTCAACAACTTTTTCTCTTTCCTGCCGGATGGGGTTCAGAGCTTCGTAGTGACGGTGCTGTCCAAATTCGTGGGTGAGGGATGGCACCTCACGCTCGGCCTGATGTTCGTGCTGATCGTGGTGTTCCTGCCGGGTGGTCTGGTTGAAGGTTTCCAGCGGCTGATGGCGCGCCTGAAGCGACGAAAGGCGGTTCCGGATGGCGCCACCTCGGTCCAGCCGGCGGAATAGGGGAAAGACCATGAGCGACACACCGCCCAACATCATTCTGCACGCAGCCGACGTTCACAAGAATTTCGGCGGACTGCGCGCCCTGTCCGACATCGATCTGCAGATCGAGGAAGGCAAGACCCACGCCATCATCGGCCCCAACGGGGCCGGCAAATCGACGCTTCTCAACGTTATCATCGGCCGCATACCGCCGAGCAGCGGAGCGGTGATTTTCGACGGCACGGTGCTGACCGGCAAAGCGCCTTACGAGATCAACCAGCTTGGCATTTCACGGGTGTTCCAGACGCCGGAGATATTTCCCGATCTGCCTGTCCTGCAAAATGTCATGGCGCCTGCATTTGCACGGCGCGATGGTGCCTTTCGCATCAACATGTTCCGCAGCGTCGATTCCGAGACGGAAATTCGTGAAGAAGCGGAAGACATGCTCAACGATATCGGCCTGCACGGCCGGCGCGGGGACCACGCCGGCTCTCTCTCGCGCGGCGACAAGCGGCGGCTGGAGCTGGCCATGTGCCTGATCCAGAGGCCGCGCCTGCTGTTGCTGGACGAGCCGACGGCCGGCATGAGCCGCCACGACACCAACAGTACCATCGATCTTCTGCGCAAGATCAAGCTGGGCGGCATGACCAAGGTCATCATCGAACACGACATGCATGTGGTCTTTTCGCTGGCCGACCGGATCTCGGTTCTGGCGCAGGGCCGCATCATCGCCTCGGGACTTCCGCAGGAAATCAAGGAAGACCCGCGTGTGCAGGAAGCCTATCTCGGCGGGAGCGTGGAATGAGCGTCGCGACAATGAAACGGGAAGCAATTTCGGCCGCGACCGAGGCCGATCCGTCGCAGGCCTTCTTCGCGGTGCGCGATGTCCATGCCTACTACGGCGAAAGCTATATCGTGCAGGGGGTGACGCTCGACGTGAAGAAGGGCGAGATCCTTGCCCTTCTGGGGCGCAACGGGGCCGGCAAGACCTCGACGCTGCGCACCATCGCCCGAATGGACGACCCCGAGCTGCGTTCAGGCGAAATCTGGCTGGAGGGAAAGCCGCTTCATACGATGAAGTCGTGGCAGGCGTCGCGCGCCGGGATCCAGCTCGTTCCGGAAGACAGGCGCATCATTCCCGGCATGACGGTGGAGGAAAACCTGATCCTCGCACAGGTCGCGCCCGGTCATGGCATGTCGATCGACGAGCTCTACGAGCATTTCCCCAGGCTGGCGGAACGCCGCAAACAGGAAGCCGTGACCATGTCCGGCGGCGAGCAGCAGATGCTGGCCGTGGCTCGCGCGCTGGCGCGGGAGGTAAAGCTCCTGCTTCTCGACGAGCCTTATGAAGGGCTGGCGCCGGTCATCGTCAGGGAGATCGAGACGATCGTCCACGGCATCAAGGAGCGCGGCATCACCACGATCATCGTCGAGCAGAATGCGGTGGCGGCACTCCGGCTCGCCGACCGTGCTGTCATCCTCGATACCGGCGAGCTTGTCTTTGCCGGTGCTGCAAAGGACCTGCTTGAAAGCGAGGAACTGCGCAACGAATATCTGGCGATCTGAGCGGGATCGGCGGCGGTCTGCAAGCTTGCCGGTGGCGAGATGGTATCACCTCCCTGGTGAAGCCTGAAAATGAGGGTGGCGGGTGAGGAAGGCAGCGTTTCCGGCGCTGCCTCCTTTGCGTTTCCTGCAGCTTTCATGAAGGTGAAGATGCTGGCCCTGCTTCCTGTTTGCGAAGAGTTGGCCAGTTTCAACCAGCGCTGACAAAGTTGACACCATCATCTTCTCCGTCGGGCCCTGTTTCGCATGGCACGCGCGCATTCACCCTTTTCGGCGCGGTCGGAGGACTGTGCAGGGAGCTCTCTGTAGGGCCTGATTGAAGAACCCTTCATTCTGAATTTCATTTGATATTCAAATATCAGTTGACATTTTAAATTGAAGCCCTAGCTTTCCGGATGTGTTCAACAGGCTGATGCCGTTCCGGCACGAAAGGATTTGCGATGAGCGACGTTCCCTTCACCGACAAGAAAACCGTTCAACTGGAAAAGCAGCCGGATGCGGGAGCGGCCTACTGGCACAATTCGCCCGACAACACCGTTCCGCCGCCGGATATGGTCGGCGCCTATATGCGCAACCGTCCCATGCCGGTCGAAGGGGTGGAGAAGCGCAAGGCCTATATCATCGGCAGCGGCATTGCCGGGCTTACGGCGGCGTTCTACCTGATCCGCGACGGACGCATGCCGGCAAAGAACATCACCATCATTGAAAGCCTCGATATCGAGGGCGGCTCGCTCGACGGCGCCGGCAATGCGCAGGATGGATACATCGTGCGTGGCGGCCGCGAGATGAACTGGAACTACGATAATTTCTGGGACGTATTTCAGGACGTGCCGGCGCTGGAGCTGCCCGAAGGCTACAGCGTGCTCGACGAATACCGTTTGGTGAACGACAACGATCCCAATTATTCAAAAGCCCGGCTGATGCACAAGCAGGGCCAGATCCGCGACTTTTCAACGCTCGGCCTGACCCGCTCCCAGCAATGGGAACTGACGCGCCTGCTGATGAAGCGCAAGGAAGATCTCGACGACCTCACCATTGAGGATTATTTCAGCGCGGGCTTTCTTGAGAGCAATTTCTGGTTCTTCTGGCGTTCCATGTTCGCCTTCGAGAACTGGCACAGCCTGCTTGAGATGAAGCTCTATATGCACCGCTTCCTCGATGCGCTCGACGGCCTCAACGACATGTCGGCGCTGGTCTTCCCGAAATACAACCAGTTCGACAGCTTCGTGCGTCCTCTGATCAAAATGCTGCGCGACAAGGGCGTTAAGGTGAAATTCGACACCCGCGTCCATGATCTCGACATGGAGGAGAAAGACGGAAAGCGCACCGTCACTGCCATTCGCTGCAAGGTGTCCGGCAAGGAAACCACAATCAAGGTGGGGCCTCAGGATCTGGTCTTTGCGCTGACCGGCACCATGACGGAAGGCACGGCCTATGGCGACCTCGACACGGTTCCCGTGCTTGAACGCGGCCGCACCGAACCCGGCGAGGACAGCGACTGGACACTGTGGCGCAATCTGGCGAAGAAGTCGCCCGTCTTCGGCAAGCCTGAGAAGTTTTATGGCGATATCGACCGGTCGATCTGGGAGTCGGCGACGCTCACCTGCAGGTCATCCGCGCTGGTTGAGAAGCTGAAGGAGCTGTCCGTCAACGATCCATATTCGGGCCGCACCGTTACCGGGGGCGTCATCACCTTCACCGATTCAAACTGGGTGCTGAGCTTCACCGCCAACCGTCAGCCGCATTTCCCCGATCAGCCGAAGGATGTGCTTGTGCTGTGGGTCTATGCGCTGCTGATGGACAAGCAGGGCAACTATGTGAAGAAGACCATGCCGGAATGCACCGGGCGTGAGATTCTGGCCGAGCTCTGCTACCATCTTGGCATCGTCGATCAGCTGGATGACGTGGTCGCCAACACGATGGTTCGCACGGCACTGATGCCCTACATCACTGCTCAGTTCATGCCACGTGCTGCGGGCGACCGTCCCGAAGTCGTGCCGGCAGGCTGTACCAATCTGGCGCTGATCGGCCAGTTCGTGGAAACCCGCAACGACGTGGTGTTTACGATGGAAAGCTCCGTGCGCACGGCGCGCGTCGCGGTTTATACATTGCTCGGCCTCAACAAGCAGGTTCCCGACATCAGCCCCACGCAATATGATATCCGTACATTGCTGAAAGCGGCCCGAGCGCTGAGCAATGGCGAACCTTTCCCCGGCGAGCGGCTCTTGCATCGCATTCTCGACAAAACCTATTTCGCGCATGTCCTGCCACCCATCAGGGAGCAGGAAACGACGTTGAAGGAACGGTTCGAGGACGAACTGGCGGCTCTGCTTGGAAAGGGCAGCCAGTCGCTGAAAGCCGCAGCAGACTGGTATGCGAATCTGCGGGAAGGCTTGCGCCGCAAGGATTGAGAAGAACGGACCTACCTATGACGATGCAGGCATGGCACAAACGTCGAACGCGTCGCGAGATGCAGCAGGATACCCGTGCCCGTCTGCTGGAGGCTGCTTTCCACATCATCGCAGAAAGTGGTGTGGCGGCGGCTTCCATAAGAGGCGTGTGCGAAAGGGCCGGTTTTTCGCAGGGCGCCTTCTATTCCAACTTTGCTTCCAAGGACGAGCTTCTGCTCGTCCTTATGGAGCGATATATGAGCGAGATCGCCACCGTTCTCGATGGTGCGGTCGATCAGGCGAGTGACCGTTCTCTTGAGGAGAGCCTGCGGGGCATTGCAACACGTCTTGCAGAACTTGCACACCGCCCGGTGCTCTCATTGCTGGCTATCGAACTTCAGATTCATGCGTTGCGCGATCCTATCTTTGCGGCCCATTTCGAGCGCGTGAAAGCGGCTTATCACCGGGAGTTCGCGCAGGTGATCGCCAAAGTGATCGAGCATTACCAGCTGCGATCTCTCATCCCGCCGCTTCAGCTTTCGATTGCGCTGCATGCATTGTGGTCAGGTTCCATCGTTCAGGCAACGGCCGCAGATGCCTTGCCGGTTGAGGATCTGATCATGCTGATGTTCAAAACGGCGACCGGCTGTGATGTACGCAGCCCATCCGGCAAATAAACCGGCAATGCCGGATCATGTCGCCCGAACGTGAGAGCCGGTTTCACAACAACGACATGCGTAAAAATCGCAACCTGAAGCGTAAGGCGCGAATCTTATGGATCGCAATACACTTTAGCGGCAGCGGCCGTTGCCAACCATGATTTTCATGTTGCCGGGCCCGGGGCGGCGGGTGTTTTGCCGCTCGACCGTCACGTCCACGGTGCAATCCCTGCTTTTCAGCCGATAGCCGGATCTGGTGGTTTCGATGGAAGAGACGGGCTGCTGCCTGAGCGCGTCGGCTACTTCGTTGCGGCCCAGAATAGCATGCAGAACCTTGGAGCTTTCCCAGTAGCCCGACAATGCGGCCTGAGCTGGCTGAGATAGAGTGCCGGCAGCGATCAGTCCAACAGCAAGCGCTGATCTGAATTTCATTCGTTTCTCTCCGTTCACAATCACCGCGAGGCAGCCATGTTTTCCGGCAACCTCCTGAATGACATCACGGTTGGGTGGTGTCTCCAGTTTGCGGTGCTTCGAAATTCAGCTGCAGAGGTGCAACCACGGCCTTCGCGTCAGGTGTCATATCAGGCGTGAACGGAGGCATCGGCGAGGCCAGTGTCGGAATCTGGACAGCAAGCTGGTCCACGGCCGCATTTCCCGACGATCCGGCAATCTTTACATCCGTGATCGCTCCATCCGCGGCTACTGAAAACCCGACCTTTGCCGTGAATTGCCCCGAAATACCACTCTCGCTGCCGCTCGCCACCACTTCCGCCCCAACTCTCTGCAACCGCGCGCTAACTGCCCGATTCCAATCCTGCTGCACCATAACGGGAGGTGCCTCCGAAGGCGGCGACGTCTCCTGAGCTGCCAAGGGGACAGCCGCAAGCAGCGCGAAAGCAAATGCCCGGATTGAAATAGGGATGACGCCAGCTTTTTTCATGGCTGCAGAATAACCGACTAAAAGCGAGGAGCAATCCGCCAAAAACCATCTGCCTCATGCAGTTTCGGTTCCGACGGAAAGAGCATGCATACTGAAACGAAGCGCCGGGGAAAAGGATTGGTTCACTGAAAATGGCGGAGGGGATGGGCCTGACGTCCAACCTTCTCTGGGCCGGAAACGAGTTGAAGTCGTTGTCTTCAACCCGCGCGCCGCGGGATTTTTCTGCGATAGGCATGACGTTGGACGGGGGCGCTGATGCTGTCGACCGTCACCACCTGATCTGGTGACGCTGACTTGTTTTCGTTGCGGCGGATGGGGTCCCGCAGCAGACGCAGCCCGTTGAGCACCACCAGAACCGTTCCGCCCTCGTGACCGATCACTGCGAGCGGCAGAGGCAGCTCGAAGAACAGCGCGCCCGTCACCAGAATGACCATGGCACCCATGGCGAAGGCGAGGTTCTGCCGAATGATCCGCGCCGTGCGCCGCGCCAGTCGATGCGCCTCCGCGAGCCGTCCCATGTCTTCCGACAGAAGCGCCACATCGGCTGCCTGGAGCGCGACGTCGGAGCCCGCAGCACCCATGGCGATCCCGACATCGGCGCGGGCCAGCGCGGCGGCGTCATTTACCCCGTCGCCGACGAAGGCGACCTTGCCTCTTGCAGCCAACTCCCCCGCCATCCTGACTTTGTCCTCCGGCAGCATGTCGGCATGGATTTCCTCGGGCTTCAATCCGAGCTCTTCGCCAATCCGCAACGCAACCGGACGGCGATCGCCGGTCATCATGATGATTGCGGTGACCCCACCTTCCCGCAATGCGGCAAGCGCCGCCGCAGAGGTCGGGCGGGCCTGATCCGCGATGGTAACAGCTCCCATCACCTGCTGATCCCGCCCGAAATAGATGACCGTCTCGGTGTCCGCAGCCAACGCCTTCAGCATCGGGTGATCGATGGAAGCGTCCATTTGCCTGGCGAGGCGCGGATTGCCTGCCCATACCTGCCTCCCGCCGTCGTCGCCGACGATGCCGGCACTCGGCCGGGTGATCACGTTAAGTACCTTGGCCGGTTCAACACCGCGGCTGACGGCTTCCTGCCGGATGGCTGCCGCGCTGTGATGTTCCGAGTGGGCCTCAAGTCCAGCCAGCAGCGAGAGGAAGCGTCGCTCATTGCCGTCGAGCGCCACCACCTTCGTGATCGAGGCCCTGCCGGTCGTCAGCGTTCCCGTCTTGTCGAAGGCGAAGGTGTCGACCGCCGCCAGCGTCTCGAGCGCGGCGCCGCCCTTGAACAATACACCTCCGCGTGCGGCAGCCGACAGGGCGGAGAGGATCGCGGCAGGGACGGAGATCACGATTGCACAGGGGCTCGCCGCTACCAGCAGGGTCGCTGATCGGTAGAGCGCCTCCTCCCAGTCGCGCCCCAGCCAGTAGAACGCGGCGAAGGCCAGGACGGCTCCGACCATGACCGCGACCGTGTAGCGTTGCCCGAACCAGGCACTGAAGCGCTCCGACGGAGCCTTGGCCGCCTGCGCCTCGGTCACGAGTGCGATCATGCGGGCGACGGTGCTTTCCTCGATCGTCTTCGTTACGGCCATCTCGAGCACGCCGTCGAGGTTGACCGTCGCCTCGAAGACCGGGGCGCCGGGTTGTTTGGCGACGGGCATGGACTCGCCGGTGATATGGGCTTCATCGAGAGAGCCCCGGCCGCTGACGATCACCCCGTCCGCCGGAACCCGCGCGCCAGGCCGCAGCACCACGACGTCATCCACCTGAAGATCGGCAGCAGGGACTTCCGAGACTGACTCGTCCGGCGCCTTGCGAAGTGCCGTCTCCGGCCGAAGCTCCATCAACGCCTCGATGGCCCGGCGCGCGCGGCCGAGCGCCCGTTCCTCCAGCGTCGTGGAGATGCTGAAGAGCGTCAGCAGGACGGCGCCCTCGAAAGGCGCCCCGACGGCCGCAGCCGCGACCGCTGCAACGACCATCAAGAGGTCGATGTCGAGGATCCGCTCCTCCCACAAGGTGGCGGCCGCCCGCCAAGCGGCTGGCAGTCCGCCCGCTAGATAAACGAGCAACAGACCTGCGAGGGAAAAGTACGCGGCGGCGGCACCCTGCAGCGGCCAAAGAGCGAGTATGGCCAGAAGCATCCCAGCGACGGTCAGGACCGTCAAAACGAACGAACGATCGATCTCGAATGCTTTTCCCACTTCATCTCCTAATCGCGGCGCAGGCTCTCATGCCGAAACTATGCTTCCGGGCGCAACAACGCGCGCCGCCCGCCGTAGCGACGAGATCATGAACGTTCGACGATGGTCGCCGCTGGCTCCTGTCAGTGAGACTGGTGCCGGTTTCCGACAGAGTCGGCAAAGCCGAGCTATTCTTCGGTCGTCTTTCCGTCGAAGTGCTCGTGGGCAGCGTCGGCTTCGCCTTTGGTCGAATGGACGACGCCATCGACATGTTCGGGAGGACTGTAGATCGTGTAAAGCCTGAGGGGCTCGTCGCCCGTATTCCTGACATTGTGTCGCGCGCCCGCCGGTACGATCATCGCCATGTCCGACTTTATCTTGTGTGCGGCGCCATCGATCAGGATCTCGCCTTGCCCCTTCTCGACACGGAAGAACTGGTCGCCACCGTCATGCACCTCTTCGCCAATCTCTTCGCCGGGCTGTAGCGCCATCAGGACCAACTGCATGTTCCTCGCCGTATAGAGGACCCGCCGATAGTCGGCGTTCTCCTCGGTCAACTTTTCGATGTCATCGACAAATCCGCGCATGGTGTGCTCCTTGTATTTTGGCAGGCCTCTTTAACCATAGGTCCATCACGTGTGGATGACCAGTCCGCGTGCTGCTGCGACACCAGCTGGCCTGAATTTGCCTCCACATTGGCCTCGTATAAACCTGTTGGCCAAATGGAGTGTTTCGTTTTGGACCTGTTGACATGGATGGGCGTTAGTCTCGATGTTCAGTCCCTCGGCGCACACATTTTGCGATGAAGAACACGAACAAACGCAATGAATGGCAGGTCGTACTCGAATTCTGGTTCCCTGAGGGGAACTCGCTCGACATAGATGCGGACGTCCATCGCAGCCATTGGTCTTGGCGGATGCGGGGCGGCGCGGACGACGAAATCACGGCCCGCTTCGCGGAACTCACAGTTGAAGGAGCCGCGGGAAATCTTGACCACTGGGCCTCCGATCCCGAAGGCAGGCTCGCGCTCATCATCGTGCTCGATCAGTTCTCGCGATCGGTCTGGCGAGGCAATGCCCACGCTTTCGCGCAGGACAAGGCGGCGCTGGCGCTGGCAATGAACGGATTGTTGAATGGCCACTACGCCGCGCTATCAACGCCATGGTTCAAGGTCGTTCATGGTCTGCCACTCGGCCACTGCGAAGGGCCAGACCATCTCCAGCGCCTGGACCTTCTCATCGGACTTCGCGAGGAGATCGCCGCAGAAGCCCCCACGCACCTGCAGCCGATTTACCGTTCGCTCGTGAAGCAGGCCCTGGACGTGAATCAACCACCTTACGTATCTTCGGCATCGTCCGACAAGCTCTGCACAGCCATCAGCAATTCGATGATCGCCTGCTCGGCTGCGGCGAGCTTCATCGCCACCATCAGATCCTGCCGCCCGGCCATCACCAAAAATGCGTTGAGCACTTCGTCGGAGTGTCGAACGAGCGCCGCGAGATGCTCACCGCTGGGGCCGTAGCGTCCCGAAAACCAGTTCTTCACGGTCTTCTCATTGGCACCGGTCCAGCTTGCCACCGTTTTCACGCCAGAACCAGTGGTTCCCAGTGAGCGGCGGAGCGCAGAAGCAATCTCAGCCGTGAAGCAGAGGGCATCATGACCTCCGCCACCATCATCATACCCGTTACGCCCTGGAAAGAACTTGCCCTTTTTTGGAAACGACATTCCACACTCCTTGGATTTACAACGGCGAGGAGTGTTGAACCGGAGGCGTTGCAGGAACGACGAGTTACGCCCGGAGTAGCGTGAGGATGATTTGTTGAGTGGGCGTTACGAGAAGAACAAATCTGGAGGTGATGGTGATGCCGACGAAGAGATTCCGGCCGTTGCCTATGTCCGGATGTCGACGGATCACCAGAAATATTCGACCGAAAACCAGCTTGACGTCATCCGCGACTATGCCACGGCTCGTGGTCTGAAAATCCTTCGCGTGTTCGAGGATTCCGGTCGGAGCGGGCTACGCCTCGATGGCCGTGAGGCACTGCAGAGCCTGATGGCAGAAGTTGCGACCGGCCAGGCCGACTTCAAGGCTATCCTCGTCTACGACGTTAGCCGCTGGGGTCGGTTCCAAGATGCCGATGAGGGCGCCTATCATGAGCACGTCTGCTCTCGCGCTGGGATACCTGTCCACTATTGCGGCGAGCAGTTTGAAAACGACGGCAGCATCGGCTCAAACCTTCTGAAAACCGTCAAGCGGGTGATGGCCGGCGAATATAGCCGCGAACTCTCGGTCAAGGTTTTCGCCGGCCAGTGCCGTCTCGTGGAGCTGGGTTTCCGCCAGGGTGGTCCTGCAGGATACGGACTGCGCCGCGTACTCATCGACGAGCACGGAAATACGAAGGGAGCGTTGTCACGCGGAGAGCAGAAAAGCCTGCAAACAGACAGGGTTATCCTGGTTCCTGGCCCGGAAGAGGAACAACAGGTTGTCAGGCGAATGTACCGCATGTTCGTCGAAGAGGGCCGGCCCGAACGGGAGATTGCCGAAACCCTTAACGCCGAAGGTCACCGTACCGATCTCGGACGGCCATGGACGCGGGCGACGATCCATCAGGTTCTGACCAACGAAAAATACATTGGCAACAACGTCTTCAATAAGGTCTCGTTTAAGCTGAAGCAGCGCCGGGTGGCAAACCCCCGCGAGATGTGGATCCGCGCTGAGGGCGCCTATCCAGCCATTGTCGATGAAGCGCTTTTCCTGCGCGCCCGGGAAATCGTCGATGCACGCAGCCGCCATCTTTCCGACCGGGACCTGCTGGACGCACTGCGAGCCCTGCTCGCCAAGGAGGGATTCCTTTCCGGGCTGGTCATCGATGAGCACGAGGACACGCCGTCATCGAGTGCATTCCGGTCCCGGTTCGGCAGCCTTCTGCGCGCCTATGAGATGGTCGGATATCAGCCTGACCGGGATTACCGATACATCGAGATCAACCGCAAGCTGCGCGAGGCCCATCCGCAGATCGTCGCGGGTGTCATCGCCGGGATCGAAAACGCCGGTGGCAGCGCCATCCAGGATCCCCGGACCGAATTGCTGACCGTCAACGGCGAATTCACGGTATCGGTCGTGCTATCGCGATGCTTCGAGACCGCAGCAGGCTCGCTGCGCTGGCGCATCCGCCTCGATACGGGGCTCGTGCCAGATATCACCATCGCGATACGCATGGACGAGCTGAACGCGGTGCCACGCGATTACTACGTCCTTCCGAGCATCGACATGGCGGCAGATCGGCTTCGGCTCGCCGAGCAGAATGGCCTGTCTCTCGATGGCTATCGCTTCGACACGCTCGATTTCTTCTTCTCGATGGCCGGCAGGGCCAGATTCTCGGAGGTGGCCTGATGCCCGACGATATCCCGACCGATGCCCACAAGCATGTAACCCTCATCCCGACCGACAGGATCCGGATCCTCAATCCGCGTGTGCGAAACCGACGAACCTTCGAGGAAATGGTCGAGAGCATTGCGCGGATCGGCCTGAAGCGCCCGATTACCGTAACACGGCGCGCGGGCGCGGAGCCTGCGGAATACGATCTGGTTTGCGGCCAGGGCAGGCTTGAGGCCTTCATCGAACTGAAGCAGGGATCAATCCCAGCAATCATAATTGATGCCGATGAGAGTGATTGTCTGGTCATGAGCCTTGTCGAGAACTGCGCAAGGCGCCAGCACCGCGCGATTGACCTGATGCAGGAGATTGGCACTCTCCGGAAGCGCGGGTACAAAGACCGCGAGATTGCCGGCAAGATCGGGGTCACACCCGAATACGTCAACATGATCGCCGGACTGCTCGAACGCGGTGAGCAGCGTCTCGTATCTGCGGTCGAGACTGGCATCATGCCTTTGAACCTCGCTATCGAGATTTCCCGGACCGACGATCAAGGTGCTCAGCGCGCACTCATGGAGGCGTATACTGAGAAGAAGCTGCGCGGGAAAAAGTTCGCGGCCGTGCGGCGTCTGCTCGATCGACGCCAGCGCCAAGGGCGTCGCGTCGATGAAACACCCTTCGGCCGGAAGGTAAACCGCACAAGACGCCCCCTTACCAGCGACGCACTCGTACGAGCCTATCAGCACGAGGCCGATCGCCAGAAGATGATGATCAAGAAGGCAGAACTGGCGCAAGGTCGGCTACTGTTCGTCACAGAGGCATTCCGTGCGCTCCGGAGCGACGAGAATTTCTTGACGCTGTTGCGTGCCGAAAGCCTCGAGGTAATGCCCACGTATCTGGAGAAACACGCGAGGGCAGATCCATGACGCGGAAAGATAACCGTCGCACCGGCGTCGTCGCTCATGGTTTTGAAGACGACTGCATAACCCTCCACGTGGACGCCCTTCTCCCGGTGCGGGTCCTCCGGACGGCCACGAAATCCAGCAAAAAATACCAACAGATCGCTGCCTCGGTTCGCGAGGTTGGTCTCGTCGAACCACCGGTAGTCGCCCGCGATCTCGCGAATCCGGGCACCTTCTTGCTGCTGGATGGTCATGTTCGTATCGAGGTGCTGAAAGACCTCGGTATCGAACAGGTCGAGTGCCTGGTCTCCACCGACGATGAAGCCTTCACCTACAATAAGCGGATCAGCAGGTTGTCGCCGGTTCAGGAGCACAAGATGATCCGCCGTGCGATTGAGCGCGGCGTTCCGGAAGAAAAGATCGCCAAGGCGCTGGACATCAACACCCAGAGCGTCCGCCGCAAGGTCCGCATGCTGAACGGGATCTGCGACGAGGCGGTCGCCATCCTCAAGGACAAACCCTGTCCGATGGCCGTGTTCGAAATCCTGCGGAAAATGAAGCCGCTGCGCCAGATCGAGGCTGCCGAACTGCTGGTCAACGCCAACAATTACTCGGTCGCGTATGCGTCGGCGATCTTGGTCGGTACGCCGCAGACGCAGCTTATGGACGGTGTGAAGCCCAAGCGTATCACGGGCATTACGCCGGAAGCGATGGCTCGGATGGAGAGCGAGCTGGGACGCCTTCAGGAGTCGATCACATCCATTCAGGAGACCTACGGTCAGGACCACCTCCATCTAACCGTCGTCAAGGGCTATATGGCGAAATTGCTCGGGAACGCTCGGGTGGTTCGCTACCTTATGCAACATCGCCCCGAATTCCTGACAGAGTTCCAGGCAATCGCAGAGATGACATCAACGCTGCCGCCCGAGGCAGCCTGACCGGATAGCGACAACCGAAGGGGACCCGGACCCGATAAGCGCGGGGACCGCAGGAGACGCCGGACAGTGGGCCGGATCAAGCGCGGCGGTGGGGATGGCGGCGAACCCGCACGGAGCCCACCAGGCCGGCCGAGTTTTCGCCGCCGCGCAGGTATTCCGTAAGGCTGAATGCCTGTCACGTTCGATGGGCGCGCTGACGTTTGGCTGGATGTTGATATTGGTCGAAGTGGACGGCGCGCCCATGCATGGTATCTGTAGCGTCATCGTGCAATCGTGGTTGCGGACCACAACAGTCGCAGGACAAGCTGGCCCGAAGACGTAACAAGGCTCAGCTCATTGATTCGATTGCTACAACGACCTTTGTTTGGACTGTTAGCCGACCCATTCGGGAAGTCGGCCCGGATCATCGAACTCGACGGCGATTACCTGCGGGTCACGCGCCGTGATCAGGTCACGTCCCTGTCGTTGCAGTCATTGGCGGCTCCTCCTTCTATCCGGAAGTGCATGCTTGGAACGGCCCTGACGATCACATCGGGCGAGCACGAAGAGGTCTCGCTAAAGGGTGCAGGTCACGCTGATGCCCGGACGTTCTCGCAAGAGGTCAAGGAAGCTTGGGTCCGGTTCAATCTTTCGGCCCTTGAGAAGGAAACAACGCGTCTGGACAAGATCCTCACCGGAGTGAGGTCGTTATCTGCCCCGTCCCGATATCCTGCTGCGTGCCAGGTCACGCCCTTGCTGGACGAAGCCCGCGCTCTTGATGCCTCGCTTCTGTCGAAGCTGCAGGCCGAGGCCATTGGTCCCGAGGCTACGACGCGCATTGCCATTGCCCGCAAGTTCGCTTCAGATCCACGGACAGCGCGGGCCCACGGCATCGCCGCCTTCGTCGCTGCTGAACTGGACCGCTGGAAGGATTTCTTCGACACGGTCGAGAGCAAGCCACTGACATCGGAGCAGCGGCTTTCCGTAGTCGTGGATGAGGATGCGACGCTGGTTCTTGCCGGGGCAGGATCGGGCAAGACCAGCGTGATCACCGCCAAGGCGGCCTATCTGGTCAAAGCTGGCATCCGTCAACCGGGAGAGATCTTGTTGCTGGCCTTCGCGAAGAACGCGGCGGAGGAAATGTCGGAACGCGTCGAGGCGCGATCCGGAGTGCCCGTCGTGGCGCGGACGTTTCACGCGATAGCCTATGACATCATCGGCATCGTGGAAGGCTCGAAACCGGCGTTGGCCGACCACGCCACCGACGACATGGCCTTCACCAACCTGATCAAGCAGATCCTGAAGGATCTGGTTCACACGCGGCCGGATGTCTCGAAGGCGATCATCCAATGGTTTGCGCATTTCCTGGTCGAGCCGAAGACCGAATGGGACTTCAAGACCAAGCACGAATTCTATACCCACATGGAGAGCCAGGATCTGCGCACGCTGCAGGGCGAAAAGGTGAAAAGCTATGAAGAGCTGCAGATCGCCAACTGGCTTTACGAAAACGGCGTCGAGTACGAATACGAGCCTCTCTACGAGCACAAGGTCTCTGAGGTCGGCCGACGTGACTACCAGCCGGATTTCCGCCTGGCCGAAAGCAGCATTTACATCGAGCATTTCGGGGTGCGGCGCCAGAAGGCCGCCGATGGTAGCGAACGGCTGGTCACCACGCCCTTCGTCGATCGTGGCGAGTATCTGGCTGGCATGGAGTGGAAGCGCCAGGTCCATGCCGAACATGAGACCATCCTGATCGAGACCTACAGCTACGAACGGCAGGAAGGACATCTGCTGACGGGCTTGGCAGAGAAATTGGCACCGCATGTCACGCTGAAGCCTCGGCCGGCCGACACGATCTATGACCGGATCGTCGAGTTGAAGCAGGTTGATGACTTCTCGAAGCTGCTCGGGACCTTCCTCCGCAAATTCAAGAGTGGTGGATACAGCTTGCAGGATTGCGAGACAAAATCCGAGCGGATGAAGTTGGGCAAGCGTGCCAAGGCGTTCCTCGACGTGTTTGTGCCGGTTTTCGAGGAATATCAGAAGCGGCTCGGTGGCCGGATTGACTTCGAAGATATGATTCTGCGCGCAGCGGGCTACACCGAGACCGGCCGTTATGTCAGCCCGTTCCGGCACATTTTGGTCGACGAGTTCCAGGACATCTCGCAGAGCCGGGCTCGGCTGGTGAAAGCGTTGAAGGCCCAGCACCCGGATGTGCGCATCTTTGCCGTCGGCGATGACTGGCAGTCGATCTTCCGCTTCGCCGGGTCTGACATTCATCTGATGCGTTATTTCGGGCAGGAGTTCGGCGGCGACTTTGATGGCGAGGCTGGTGTCCACCGAACGGTCGATCTCGGCCGCACCTTTCGGTCCGTCGATCAGATTGCCTTTGCGGCAAGAACATTCGTTCTGCGGAACCCGGCACAGATCGAGAAGCAGATCGTCCCGGCCGGGACCGCGACCGAACCTGCCATCCGTATCATCACGGTCTCCAAGGGCGAGGATGAGGGGAAGCTTTTGGAGGTTCTCACTGCCCTGTCGTCCGATCTAGCGGCGGATGCAAAGCCCGCAACTGTCCTGCTCCTCGGCCGATACCACTTTGTCGAGCCAAACATGCTGAATCTGAGGCGGCACTTCCCGTGGCTGAAGATCAGCTTCAAGACCATCCATGCCTCCAAAGGTCTGGAGGCCGATCACGTCGTCTTGCTGAATGCCGACAGTGGAAGAACAGGCTTTCCCTCAGAGATCGTCGACGACCCACTTTTATCTCTGGTATCGCCGGAGGAGGAGGCGTTCCAGAACGCCGAAGAACGACGCGTTATGTATGTCGCGATGACCCGGGCCCGACACACACTAACGATCCTTGCCTCGAACGCCCGGCCATCGTCCTTTGTCACTGAGCTGAAGAAGGATCCCGCCTACAGCATAGCCGCTCCAACTGGCGGGGAGCTGGAGGGCTATGACTGCGGCGAATGCGGCGGGCGGTTGCTGGGCGTTACCGGGAAAGATGGCCGCATCTGGTATCGCTGCGAGCATGTCCAGCATTGCGGAAACCTGCTGCCCGCCTGCCAATCCTGCGGAACCGCGCTGCCGCGCCTTGCGGATGGAACGGTCGAGGTTCGATGTATCTGCGGTGCCAGCTATCAGACCTGTCCAGAATGCAAAGATGGCTGGCTGGTCGAACGCAGTGGCGCCTATGGAAAATTCCTTGGCTGCGTCCGCTATCCGACCTGCGTGGGGAAAGCGAAAGTGTCGAGTGGTGATCGGACCTCAGCCACGAAACCGCGGCGCCGAAACAGAGCCTGACAAGGATAGCACGGTGGTGCCCATTGCCGTGCTCGACAGGTTTTCTGGGACTGCCATCATCCAGTTTCTATGATCCTGCGAACCTCCTGCACTGCGCAAATGATTTGCCGCCGCAGAAGAAGCGCAATGATCAGACCGCCAAGCGCAAGCGCTCCGATGGCAATGACGGTCTGCCAGTCCATTCCGGCAAGTGCGGCGAGACCGGCGCCACCAGAGCCCAAGATGGTGGTGATCCAGCTCCACTGATCCGCATGCTTGCGAATTTCCGCTTCGACGCTGATGGGGACGACTGGCTTGTCGATCTCCTTCTCAACTACAATTTCGCGAAGAGGCTGGGCTTCTTGATGGCGTCTTTTCGCATCGGCGAGAGCCTGTCGCACGCGATCGGGTTTCACGGCGGCACTCTGACCGGCATAAGCACCCTTGCCAGAGATGGTTGGCAGCGAAGCCCATTCACGGGCAAGATTGTTGATGAGAGTGTCTTCGGAAAGCCGGCTTGCAAGATACTTGTCGATGCCACGCAGGCCGAGCAGATAGCAAGCGCAGCGATCCTGCATATCGGCATCGAACAAGGCGGTGGCCGGGAGCTTGAGCGTCTTGCGGATGGTTCGCAGCGTAGTGCGCACAATCTGGTAACGACCGAGCGCCGATGAGTTGAAGCTATTTACCGGATGCTTCAACATTCTCGTCTGCAGCGCATCAACCTCCTGCAATGTCATGGAAACAATATCGACGTCCCCGCCGGTGAACGCGCCGTAGGCGAGCGTTTCATTATAGCCGCGCTTTCGGTCGGTGCCCTCGGCAAAGCCGATCAAGTCGAGCATGGGCCGGTAGACATGATATTTGTCGGCCGCAGGCAGAGTCGCCGCGCCAGTGGCCACGTTGGCGTTCATCATGATGTCCTTTCGCGGGTTGCCAGAGCTCCGGCTGGACGCACGACTTTTGCACCAGCCGTAATGGGGCCAGGAGCTTCACATTGGAGGTCGGCGACGGCCGAGGGTTACAATCAGGTCGCCACCCCCGATTCGCACAGCATGGTGATGAATCGGCCGCGCCGCTCCATGTCGGCGACGGTGCGGATGTTGTAGACGGTGCCGGAACGGGCTTCGATCAGGCGCCAGGCGGCGGTGATGGCTGCGGTTTCGGCATCGTAACGCACGATGATCAGGGCTGGCTGGACGCTTTGCAGGCGCGCGGCAATGACGGTCTCACCCCCCTTGGAGAGCAGGATGCAGGCGTTGCGCTCGAACTGGGGGACCCATGCACCAACAGTCCCGCCATAGCCGTCGTCGATTTCCTCGCGCTTTTCCAGGCTGACACGATCACGCAGATCGTTGGCGGTGATCCTGGCCATCAGAGCGGACTTTTTCGGTAGGGCGCGATCAAGGCATGAACGGTGCGCTCGATGGAGACGTCGATCTCGGTGTCAGCGCCATCATAGAGCCGCTGGACAATGAGCAGGATGGCGTGCCGGATGGGCTCGGGCACATCGGCCGCCGCGCCAAAGCCGGCGATGAAGGTGATGGAGACGGCGTCAGCGCGACGGAAGGTGGCCGGCCAGGATTGCCCCGGCCGCAGGGTGAGATAGGCGCCACGCGTGTCGGTAAACAGGTCATAGACGCCGGCGTCCAATGTCTGCACCACATTGCCGACGTCGCAGTAGCTGACGCTGACGATGGCGATCACCGGCGATACTGGCAAAGTCAGGCGAAAGGCAAAGCCGGCAAGATCCTGCCGCCAGGTCTGAGTGATCAGCGCCCGGCCGAGAATGCCGGCATAGCCGTCGAGATATGCCGTCGCCGCCTTGATCTGGGCGGTGATCAGATCGTCCTGGTCATCATGATCAACACGCAGATGGGCTTTGGCCTCGGCCAGCGTCACCGGCATGGACGCAGGCGCAACCGTGCGGACGGGAGCGAGCATGGTTTCAGGTCCATATAATAAAGAGAAGCGACCAGCCGTTCGGCCGAACGATGGGCTGATCGCTTCGGATGATGTCAGGCGATCGGCGCGTCGTGGGGATGGCCGAGCGCAAAGACCGCGCCGGCGGCAATCGACGTGCCCGAGGTTTTGGTGATGACGGCGCGGATATAGCGCTTCGTGCCCTTGTATCCTTGGCTGTAGACCGTGCTGGCCTCGAGCGCTGCCGGCAGGATTCCAAGCAGATCGCCGGCCGCCACATCGGTAAAATCGCCATCCGTGGTGGTGTTGCTCTCCTGGATGGCGACGACGAAGAGGCCATCGCCGGCAATCGCGCCGGTATTGATGATCAGGGTTGCGGAGTTGAAGCCCTGCAGATCGGCATGGCTGCCCTTGGTCGTGGCGGTGACCACGGCGGGAACCAGCGATGCAACGAGGCCGAGGCCGGAGATACCGTCCTTCATGACAGAAGTCCTTTCGATGAATGGGAATGATGAAGAGACGGGCGACCGTCCTTCGACCGTGTGATGGCCGCCCGCTGCTGGATCACGCCGGTGATCAGGTGCTGATCTTCAGAAGCTTGAGCGCCTCGAAGTTGACCACGCCGCCGCCGACGCGCTTGGTCGTGTAGAACAGCACGTTCGGCTTCGAGGTGAACGGATCACGCAGCACCCGGATGCCGATGCGGTCGACGATCAGGTAGGAGCGACCGAAGTCCCCGAAGGCGATGGGGAACTTGCTGGCCTCTGCCGCCGGCATGTTGTCGTCGGTGTAGACCGGCTTGCCGAGGATAGTGGCGACTTCGGCTGCACCCGATGGCGGCGCCCAGATATAGGCGCCTTCCGCATCCTTGAACTTGCGCACCGTGTTCATGGTCGCATCCGACATCAGCCACGATGCCCCGTTCCGGTAGCCGGACTTGAGCGCATAATAGAGATCGATCAGGCAGTCGGCCGGACTGACCGAAGCGGTCGCAGCCAGGAAGCCATCCGCTTTCCCCGAGGCAACGAAGCCGATCTTGCCCCACACATGGGAAGCATTCGCCACCTTGTCGTAGGCAAGAATGCCGCGCGGCTTGTTGATGCCATCGCCATGGGCGAAGGCTGCCCCTTCCTGCTCGGCGAACTCGATCGACACCTCGTCGGCCAGCCATGCCGCCAGATCGATGCGGGCATCGTCGAGCGAGGTCTGCGTGGCGCCGGGCATGGCGTAGATTTCGCCGGTATTGATGGCGATCTCGCGCAAGGTCGGCGTGGCCGTGCCAGGGCGATCCTGTTCCTCGCCAACCCAGCCGGACGTCGCCCCACCCATATCGACCAGCTTCTTGTAGCTATTGGTCGAGATCGAGATGGTGCGGGCAAGCGAACGGATGGTCGACACCGTACCGAGAACACGGTCGATGCCGGCTTCGGTCTCTTCCGGCACCAGATAGCCGCCATCGGGATCGGACTGCGTGGTCAGCTTGGCCTTGACCTCCAGATCACGCAGGCCGGCATCGACGCCGCGACGGAAGAAGCGGTCGAAGGCTTGCGCATGCTCGGCCTTGTCCGGATCGGTCGTCCCGCCAACACCACCGACCTTCACCGCTGCCAGCATGGCGTTGGTTTCGTCGAGCGCCTTTTGCAGGGCGGTGATCTCGGCATTGATGCGATCGACCTTTTCGGTCTGCACCACGTCGGCCATGCCGGCCTTGATGTCGGCCAGCTCCTTGTCGCGTTCGACCTTGAAGTCCTCGAAGGTCCTCTGGAGTTCGGCGAGGATCTTGGTGGCGCTGCCGGAATCGGCGCGCACGCCGACAATCCCGCGCGCACGCGGGTTCAGTTCGATACCCATGACGGGTCTCCTATGATCTGATGGTGTCGATCAACCGCTGGATGGCGGCTGCATGGAAGCCAGCGTCGTGCGTGGCGGTATCGGCAGCGTCGTGCATGCCGGCAATCTGGCAAAACATCTTGCGCCGCTCTGTGCGCGAGATGCCTTGTTGCGCAAGCGCTGCGTCGATGCGGCGCTTGGCATGGATTTCGGGGCGGATCGGCGCGGACGCATTGGTCTCTGGATGGATTTCGGCATCGTCGACGACATCGGCAAAGCCGTATTCGACAGCCTGTGCCGCCGTCATGAAGGTTTCCGCATCCATCAGCTGCTCGATATCGGAGCGCTTCATGCCGGTGCGGACCTCGTAGATGTCAGCGATGGCCGCATCGAACTGCTCGAACACGATGGCGGCCTCGCGCATGTCATGGCGATTGCCGATCACCATGCCCCAGGCATTGTGCACCATCATGAAGGAGCCGAGCCCCATGCGGATGTCGTCACCGGCCATGGCGATGATGGAAGCAGCGGAAGCCGCCCAGCCCAGCACCTCGACCGTGACCTTCGCTCGATGGGCGCGCAGCAGATTGTAGATCGCGATCCCCTCGAACATGTCGCCGCCCGGCGAGTTGATGCGGACGGTGATGTCCTTGCTCCCGATCGACCGCAGCGCTGCCGAGATGCGATTGGCGGTGACGCCACCACCGGACCAGCCATCCTCGCCAATGACGTCGAACATGGAGATCGTGGTGTCGGTGTCAGCACCATTAGCGCTGGGCGCCGCAGCAAGCGGGTGCTCGGTCCATTTCGTCAGCACGTCGCTCGGCGCATCCCACTGGTAGTTCTGCGGCCGACGAAAGACCCGCGCCTCGGGCAATCTGCGAAGGCTCATCGAACGTTCTCCAGCGCCAACAGGAAAAAGTATCCGCCAAGCGTGATGCCGGCGATGAAGGTGCCAAAGTGGAAAGCAGGGTTGATGACCGCGAGGCTGACAACGCCCATGACCACCATCGTCGCGGCCAGTTTCAAACTATCCAGAAGGCTCATCTGCCTGCGTCCTCATCATTGGAGCCAATGTCACCATCGCTGCCGCCATCATTCTCATGGCGATCACGGTCCCCACCTGCCGGCACGCCGGCGGTGTTCGGCGGCGGATAGAAGACATCGCCGCCGTCACGCGGGTTCTGGTCTTCCAGCGCGCGGATTTCGTTCGGGCTGTAGACGCCCCATTGCAGGCCTTTGACGTAGGCCTCCCAGCGCGCCTTGATGTCGCCCTTGACCAGCGCCGCCCGGTTGAAGCGGGCATAAAGCGGCTCTTCCGCGCCAATCAGGTCGCGGTTGATCGCCTCTTCCCACATGGTCAGATGGTCTTCGAGCGTATAGGCAACGAAACCGATCGACTGCTGCTCGATGCCGGTGCCCCAGCTCGTGGATTTCTCCGTGTCGCCAATCATGTGCGGCGGGACACCGAAGAACATGGCAATGTCGGTGCGCGAGAATTTCCGGCTCTCGATCCACTGCGCATCTTCCGCGGTCATGGCGATGCGGGCATAATCCATGCCTTCTTCGAGGATCAGGTTCTTGCCCTCCTGCTCACCGCCGGACCGGAACTCCTCCAGACCAGCCTTCAGATGGGCGACGGCCTCTGGCCCGAGCTTGTTCGGGTGTTTCAACACGCCGCTGACGCGAGCACCGTTGCGGAAGGTGGTGGCGCCATGATCTTCCATGGCGAGCGACAGGCCGATGGTCTCGCGGGCGTAGGCAATCGCCGACACGCCATGCACGCCATCCAGCGTCAGCCCGACCAGATGGAACACCTCATCCTGGCGGAGCCGGATGCGCCGTCCGTCCTGGCGGGTGTAGATGTATTCCAGCGCCAGATCGTCCGTCTGCCTGACCTCGACCCGGTCGGGATGCAGCGGGATCAGTTCCTGCACCAGTCCGCGTGACCGCACGATCATGGCGTAGGCATTGCCGCGCAAAAGCAGATGCGCCTGCAGCATGCGGCGGAACTGCGACGGCGTCTGCCAGCGGTTCGGCCGTCGTCGCAGCACCGTCCAGATCGGCGTGTCAGAGGCGTCTTCGCGGGTGCGCTCATCCACCCGGCGCTTGATGTGCAGCGGCAATGTCGCCACAGCACCCGAGATGATGCGCACACAGGCATAGACGGCCGCCACCCGCATGGCGCTGTCGGGCGTCACCGCAGCCCCCGAGGCGGTCACCGTTCCCGAGCGCAGCGCCTCTTCCAGCTGCTGCGCCGTGGTGATGACGATCCCGCCACCCGCATCCTGGAACGACGCGCGCGGAGATGCGGCCGGCGGTTTTGCGCCGCCGAACCAGTTCGACCAGAATGCCATTGGGTTCTTTCGTCAGCTCTTTACAGCATCAGGATGCCGCGGGTCTCATAGACCGAGCGGCCGGCATTGACGTCGCGGGCCAGCGCCCGCCCGAGCGCGTTGCAGATGGCGACAATGCCGTCGATGCGCTCTCTGGAGCGTTCCTTGTCCGGCTTGATGTTGCCGGCCGGATCATGGCGCACGGCAACATTGGAGGCGTTCCATCGCAGCACGGGATGGCCGCCATGCCAGAGCGAGCGTGACACCGAAAGCCGCTCCAGCTCCGCCGTGGGTGCCGCCATGGACAAAAACCCTTGTCCGAACTGCACCAGGTTCAAGCCTTCATCCTGCAGATGCTGCACGATCTCGCCGGCAAAGGTGCGATCATAGGACAGCTCCCGCAGATCATGGCGTGAGGCCAGCTCCAGTATCTCGGCCTCGATGAAGGCAAAGTCGGTGGCATTGCCGGGGGTCGCGGTCAGGAATCCCTGATCACGCCAGACGTCATAGGGCACGCGGTCGCGCCGCACACGGCGGACTATGTCGTCCTCGGGAATCCAGAACCGGCAGGTGACGATCCATTTGTCGGCAAGCTTTCCAAGCGTTTCATCCAGTGTCGGCGGGAAGACCAGCACGAAGGCCGACAGATCGTTGACCCGCGCCAGGTCGAGCCCGCCATAGCATTCACGCCCCAGCAGCTTGCCTTCCAGTTCCTCCAGTTCGTGTTTGACGATGCGCCAGTCGGTGGCAGCTGGCAGTCCGCCTTCCTCCCACACGCTCATGTCGAGCCAGCGGGTGACCTGCTCGGTCCATTCGTTGAGGCGCAGCCGGCGGATCGCATTCTGCTGCGCCGGCATTTCCCTAGCCTCGTCGATCTGCCGCTTCAGGTCATCCAGCTTCACCGTCACGCCAAGGCTCGGATTGGCCTTCACCCAGACCTTTTCGTCGGTCCAGTCGTCGCCCTCATCGATGGTGGCGATATAGGCAAACCAGCTGTCCGACGACTCCATCGGCACCGTGCCTTCCAGCGCCTTCACCGAGAACTCGTGATGCTGGCGGCAGACCGAATGGCGATCATAGCCGGCCGTCGTGATCTCGAAGATCAGCGGCTGGCGCCGCGCACCGGTGGCGGTGTTCAGCTTCTGGATGATCTCCGGTCCCGGATGTTCGTGCACTTCATCGACGGCCGCAAAATGGATGTTCAGCCCGTCCATCTTGCTGGCGTCCGCCGACAGCGGCCTGAACCAGGACGAGGTCGGCAGCACGGCCAGATTGTTCACCGTGCGTGTGATCCTCGATTGCAGCGCCGAACTCGCCGCCACCATGCGCTCGGCCTCGCCAAAGACGATCCTGGCCTGATCGCGCGTCGTTGCCGCCGAATACACATGCGCACCGGGCTCGCCATCGGCGATCAGCGCATAGAGCGCCGTGCCGGCCAGAAGCACCGACTTGCCGTTCTTGCGCGCCACCTCGACATAGGCCGTGCGGAAGCGGCGCAATCCATCCTTGCGCTTCCAGCCATAGAGCGAGCCGACGACGAACTGCTGCCAGCCCTGAAGCACGAAGGGCTCGCCCGCCCATTCGCCGGTCGAGTGGCGCAGATGGCCGAAGAAGTCGATCGCATGACGTGCCGCAGCGCCATCCCAGACCAGGCCGCGTTTTACCCCCACCTTCAGGTCCGCGAGGTGCCGCTCGCCGGCCAGACGCACGAGCCGGCCGGCGACGATCCGGCCGCCAACCACCGCACGGGCATAGGCTGTAACCGGACAGGGTGGTGCTTTCCTGCCGCTCCCGTCCAGTGGGCGCGAAGCACGGGAACTAGGCTTTGCGGCCACGGTTCAGGAACTCCTCGAACGGATCGCTCGTCTCGGCGGGTTCCGCCATACGGATGCGCGAGCGGCTGGACGGCGTCAGTCCGAATTCGCTCTCGATCTGCGCCATCTGCGCCAGGCACTTGTTGGCCACAGCCAAGAACGGGTTCTGGATGATGTTGTCATTCGACGTCTTCACCACCGGCCCACGGCGCTTCACTTCCTGCTCCGCCTCCAGCCAGCGTCGCCAGATCACGACGTAGCGGGCGAGTGCGCCGGCATCCAGTTCCGTCATGACACCGTGGCGGGCAAGCAGTTCCGCCATTTCGGTGAACTTCAGCTTGGCGGCTTCATCGAGATGGTCAGGCGGTTCGGGCGTCGCCACCACCGGCTTCGGCTCGGCCTTGTTCAGGCGATGCGGACGGGCCGTGCCCTTCACCAGCTTCAGATGTGTCGGCAGCGGCTTGCGTCCCGCCATGTCAAAACTCCCTGCGCCAGCGTTGCAGCGGCGCCGGCGTCAAAAACAGCAACAAAATGATCGTCTTATCCGGTTGATGATCTCGTCGTTCAGAGCATGACTGTGATTGCCAGGATGAAGGAAACAGCCATGACGAACAGCAACCAGTCCAAGACCCGAGCCACAGCCATCGACGCCTTCCTCGCCGCGAAGTTCGAGATCGACGCCATGCTCGAACGCCTGTCGGCGCTCAGCGCGGAGCATTTCGACACCGACCCCGACGAGATCGACTGGGGCCATGTCGGCACGCTCGAGCACTACCGCAACAAGCTGCGCGAGATCACCGACATGGCGTTCCGCGAAGGCGAATATGCCGAGTAGCGCCAACCTCTCCGAAGCCTGCCCGCCGCAAGGCGGGCTTGGGGTCGTAGAAGGGCCGCGATGGGCGCGGCCCCGATCAAGGAGACGACCCCATGACCCAGATTCAGCTTTCCGACGCCCAAGCCGTCATCCTGTCCACCGCCTGCGCGCGCGAGAACGGGGCAGTGTTCCCCGTCACCGTCAGCCTCAAGGGCGGCGCTGTCGGCAACGTCTGCAAGAGCCTCCTGAAGCAGGGGCTGATCGAGGAAATCGCCGCCACGGACCTCGACACGGTCTGGCGGCACGACGAAGAACGCGGCCCGATCACGCTGCGCGCCACTCCGCTGGCCTACAGCACCCTCGGGATCACGGACGAGCAGACCGACACCCCGCAGGCTGAAACGCTGACCGCCCCGGTCCAGCGCCGGAAGGGCACCAAGCAGGCAACGTTGATCGCCATGCTGCAGGCGCCCGACGGCGCGACCATCGAAGAGATCATGGCCGCGACCGGCTGGCAGTCGCACACGGTGCGCGGTGCAATGGCCGGTGCGCTGAAGAAGAAGCTTGGTCTCGAGGTCAGTTCCGAGAAGGTCGAAGGACGTGGGCGGGTCTACCGGTTGCCCGCAGCCTGACGCCGCAGCTCTCATCCTGTCACGGCCGTCGCCCCTTCGGGGCGGCGGTTGCCTCGTTGGCACGCCGCATCCGGATGGCCTCGAACACCCGCCGCAATGTAAAACTGCGCGCGATCGACACCACGGTGAAGATCGCGCCTATGGCCATGTTGTCAGCCAGCGTGGTGGACAATCCGAACAGCGGGAATACCAGCATCTGCGTCACCACGGCAATGCCATAGCCGACGGCGACATTGGCGAAAGCCTCCACCAGAGACATGGTGCGGGATTGCTTCATGCCGCTGCCGCATCCCTGGTCGCGGTCCCGGCATCAGGCACTCGATCGGCGGCGATCTCATCAAAACGGCGGCCGTCGCCATCGAGCGTGGCCGCCTTGCCGGTGAATGCCTGCCAGCGCTTGACGACCACATCGCAGAAGGCCTCCGACAGTTCGAGGCCATACACGCGGCGGCCGGTCTTCTCGCCGGCGATCAGCTGTGAGCCCGAACCGGAGAACGGCTCGTAGCAGATGTCGCCCGGTCTTGTGTGCAGCTGCATCGGCAGCGTGAACACCTTGACCGGCTTCGAAGTCGGATGCTCGCGGGTTTCGATCTCCGAGGATGGGATGTTCCACACCGTGGTCGGCCAGCTCTCGAACCCCTCGCGGTTGATGCGGGGCTTCCTGCCGCGACGCCATCCGAACAGGCACGGCTCATGCGCCCACAGCATCACCGAGCGCGTCAGCACCGGGCGCGATTTGGCCCAAATGATCTGCTGGTGATGCAGCACATCGAACTGATCCCAGACCGTTTCCAGCATGCGTTGGCGGCGCGAGGCGTGCCAGCAATACCATGCCACATCCTCGGCAATGGCATGCTCGATCGCCACCTTGCAGAAGGCCTCGTAGAACTGCGGTCCTTGGGCAGAATCATCCCAGTGTGGCTGCTCGATATAATCGTCGCCCCAGTCCTTGTTGGCGATTTTCTTCGCCCGCGCCGAGGCGGTTTTCTTTGTCGGATGGTTGGTTCCGTCGTAGTCGACCAGGTAGGGCGGATCGGTGGCAAACAGCGCCGCCCTCTCGCCAGCCATCAGGCGACCAACATCTTCCGGCGAGGTGCTATCACCGCACAGCAGCCGGTGATCACCCAGCAGCCACAGATCGCCGCGTCGTGTGACAGGCGTTGCCGGAACTTCCGGAATGGCGTCGTCCTCGGTCAGCCCGTCCTGTTCGTCATGGCTGCCGTAAAGCAGGTTCTGCAACTCGTCGTCGCCGAAGCCGGTGAGGCCAAGGTCAAAGCCGGCCTCCTGCAGGTCGGAGAGCTCGAGCGCCAGCAGCTCCTCGTCCCAGCCGGCATTCATGGCAATGCGGTTGTCGGCGAGCACCAGCGCCCGGCGCTGCGTCTCCGACAGTCCCGCCAGCACGATCGTCGGCACCGTCTCCATACCGAGCTTGCGTGCCGCCAGCACGCGGCCATGGCCGGCGATCAGCGTGCCATCCTCGGCAATCAGCACCGGGTTGGTAAAGCCGAAGGCGCGGATCGATCCGGCGATCTCGGCCACCTGCGCATCCGAATGCGTGCGGGCATTGCGCGCATAGGGCACCAGGCTGTCGAGCGGCCGGTATTCGACGGCCAGCTGACGCTCAATGTCACCAACACCGATGTGCGCAGTTTCAGCGATTGTCATTTTCGGTATCCAGTGAAATCAACATCTTAGCCGCGCACCCCCCCATGCTTCATTTTGGCCACGGATGCGCTTTTGGTGGCGCGCGGTCCTGGGAGCGAACTCTCCAGAGATTTGACCTCCCCCGGGGGGAGGGTTTGGGCTCACGAGCGGCGGCGCGCATTGCCGAAGCCGCCGTCGCTGCCAGCCGTCTTGCGGCCGTGGCACGATGCGCACAGCGCCTGCCAGCGGCTGCGGTCCCAGAACACCGTCTCATCACCGCCATGCGGATCGATGTGGTCGACGACGCTGGCCGGTCGGATCAGATCATGGCGCGCGCATTCCACGCACAGCGGATGATCGTGCAGGAAGGATGCGCGTTCCGTTCGCCAGCGCTTCGAGCGATAGAGCGCACGTGCCACCGGATTGCGCTGGCGGGCATAGTCCTGGTCACGCTCACGCTTCTCGCGCCGCCCGACCGGACGGTGGATCGGAGGGCGGACGGGCATGATGCTGGTCTCGATGATGGTGGTGACGATGGTGCCGGAAACGACAACGCCCGCGAGGGGGACGATCCGTCGCGGGCGCTACTCTGTCGAGCTTACCCAGAACCATATCTGATTTGCCCCCATCTGTTGCATGGAAAAGTGTTGCAACACATTGGAGTCACTGCGCATTGAGCCGCGCCGCAATCTTGGTGAGGGCGAGCTGCCAGCGTCGCCACGCCGTAGTGCGATCGCAGCCATGCTCATGGCTGATCACCTTCCAGGGTACGCGGGCCGCGCGCGACCAGACCAGCTTGCGCTCCGACTCCTCGATCCAGAGCACCCAGTCGAAGGTCTGCTCGAGCCGCGTGATGGCAGCGGCCGACGGCCGGATACGCATCGGCTCGGGTTCCATGAAGGCAATCTCGCGACTCGTCCGCACGATCTCCGGCCAGGTGTTGAAATAGCCCTGCACCTTCACCGGCGGCAGCTTGCGCAGGGTGCGGAATGCCTCCGCGAAATGATCGGCGACGCAGTCGGCGGTCCATTCACGATCAGCCATGGCGCGCCTCCCGGTCGGCAGGACGCGGGCCGTAGAGCTTCTCGCCCAGCTGGCAGACCAGTTCGCGCTCGGGCCATGTCAGGCGGTCATCATCGGCGGAGACCGCAAGGACACCCTGTTCCTGCCAGCCCTCGCGCTTGACCTGTTCGGGATCCCGGCGTCGGCCGCCGTAGCCGTGGGGATGCCATCTCATGCGACACCCCCTTTCGTCTCGATCGCCCAGAGCAGGATGGCGATGGCGTCGGCCTCGTTGTCGTCGGCCGGGCTGAAGCCGCGGGCGCGGACGGCGGCGATCATCGCGGCCTTGTCGGCGTTGCCCTTGCCAGCGGCGTGGCGCTTGATCGTGCCGACCGGAACGCCCTCGTAGGGCACGCCCCGCAGCTCAGCCCATGCGGTCAGCGTGGCCATGAGCCCGCCATAGATGTGGCCCGCGTCGGTGCCCGCGTGACGCCGGACCTCCTCGAACCAGATCGCGGCGACGGGCCCGGACAGCCGGTCGATCTCGGTCAGCCAGTTGGTGAAGCGCAGGTAGCGCATGCCGCCGCCGTCGAAGCGGCCGGGGCGGAACGAAACGGTGCCGCTCGTGATCAGGCCGTCGGCATCGCGCAACGCCCAGCCGGTCGAGGTACCGAGGTCGAGGGCGAGGATGGCGCGATGCGCATGAGCCGGATGCGGACGGAATGCGATGGCCCCTGCGGCGGCGGGGCCAGGTTCGATGGTCGAAGCCATGGTTCTCTCCAAGGAGCGCGAGCAAGAGTCGGGTTTCGGCTCGAAGACTCATCGCGGCGGACCGGTCGCGGCGGCCGGGAGACAGCCGAGTTGAAGGAGCATGCCCATCAGAGCACCTCCTTGAGCCAGTCCGGCGCAGCGCCGCTCGGGGAACGTGGTGAGCCATGTTCCCCCGCACGTTCCCCGGTGCAAGCCGTTGAGGAACAAGCGCTTTGGGAAGGTGACGAAGGTGGGGAACGTTTTTCCCCATCCTCCATCGCGTGGGCGCAGCCGCGCACATGCGTTAGTATCGAAAAACGTTCCCCATGTTCCCCACGTTCCCCGGAGCCTTTTGTTTCAATGGGTTGTGCCGGGGAACGTTGGTTTTCGACGTTCCCCTTTTCGGCGCAACGTTCCCCGCCCGATGCCGCGACACCTTGCGGAAAACGTTCCCCACGTTCCCCTTCGATCGTGAGCTGCCAGCGCTTGGCCTGATGGGAGACGCCCAGCGTGCGAACACGCATCTTGCGGCCGTCGATATCGAAGACCCGATCGCGCATGCGGGCGAGTGCCTTGCCGAGTCGTGTGCGCTGTGACCGGTCGCCCCCGGCGCCCAGCGGCAGCGGGGGCTCGCAGGCCAACGCCACCTCATAGAGATCGCCGGTTCCGACCTCCGCCGTCCCGAAGCGGTCCCACCAGGCGCCGATGAAACTGCGCCAGATCGCGCCCTCACCATCGGCGTCAGCGAGCATCTCGTCGAGGTTGGCGAGAAAGCCTTCGATCCCGGCGACTTCGAGGACGCCGCCCATGATGCGCGACCAAGTCTCGTAGCTGCCGATGATGCGCGCGCCCCGTGGACGGTCGGCGGCGAGCCAGGCCCGGCAGAGGGTGAGGCAGGCCGCGACGAGGCGCGGCCGGTTGGCGCGAACCCAGCTCATGAGATCGGGGTGGCGGAACCCCTCGCGCCTCCAGGGTTGATCAACACGGGCGTCGAGGCGGATGCGCACGATGCGGCGCGCCATCTCGTTGGAGAATTCGGGATTATTGCCGGTCGCGATCCAGACGCAGCGGATCGGCAATCGCGTCATCTCGGATGCCCCGAGAATGCGGTCCTCCCAGAAGGGCGCGGTGAGCGCTGCCGCAAGCGCCGAGGAGTCGAGCGGGTGACGCAGATTGTCGATGAGCACGATCGAGGGGATCTGGCGCAGCTTGGCGGTCAGCCGCTTGCGCCACTCTTCATCGTCGCGGCCCTCGGTCATCACGGAGGCGCTGACGCCGGTGAGCACGGTCGCGATCGCGTCGACCATCAGGGTCGCGCCGGTGCCGGGTGTCGGCTTCTCGATCAGGTGGAGCGGCGTCGGCGCGTCGATCATCGCCCGCAGGAAGCCAAGCAGCAGCAACGCCACCGCATGCGCCCGCTCCGCGTGGCCGGTGAAGGGGAACTCGCCCAGCATGTCGTCGACGATGAGACTGCGCGCGGTCGCGATCTCCGCCGGCGACGGGCGCTCCGGAACTTGCGGCACGGCAAAGCCCGGTGTCGGCTGGTAGAGCAGCCGGGCATCGGGGTGGTAGCCGGGCTCGGTCAGGAGCGCGCCGTTGCGGCCGAAGACCGGCGTGGTGACGATTCCCGCCAGGACCGGCAGGCCGGGATCGGGCGTCGCCAGCAGTGACTTGATGAGCGGCGTCGGCGGATGCGCGGGAACGAGATCGCCATTGCGCGCCAGACGCCGCCAATCGGCGAGCTTGGCCAGCATGTGGCGCAGGCGCTCTTCCGTGACGGGCCGGGCCATGGGCAGGCCGTCATCGTCATGCACGGCCCAGGTCGGCATGCCGCCGCTGCGAAAGAGCCAGGGCGTCCTGTTCGACGCGAGCAGCAGACTCCAGCTGCGTGCGTGGGCGCGGGCGAGATCGCCCTCATCGGCGCGCAGTTGCGGCAAGCGGCCCGGCGGCTCGACGAAGCCGATCGGACGGTTTCGGGTACCATCGTGCGCATCGGCGGCATCCATCACTGCACACGGCTCGGCCGCGGCGATGATCTGACGGACCGCGTCCGCGCCGTCGCGCAGCAGGACGTCGTTGAAGTCATCGCCTTCCGCTCGCGGCAGGGCGATGACGACGCTGCGGCCTTCGGCCAGGAGACGCCGCGCCGCCGCCTCGGCTGCACGAAGACCCGCGCCCGACGCATCGTGGTCGGCGAGCAAAACGACACGCCGGGCCTCTGGCGGCAGGGCGATCTGTTCGAGGTTGGTGGCCGAGAGCGTCGCCCATACCGCCATGCCCGGGCATGCCGTCATCACGGCGAGCGCCGTCTCGATGCCTTCGCTGAGACCAAGGACAGCGTCGCCGCCGAGCGAGGCCAGCCGCACGGCGCCACCGCCGACGCGGCCCAGCATCTTCTTCGGCTTTTCAACCTCGGCTTTCGCCGCCCCATCCGGCCGCAGGTAGATGCGGTGCAGGGCAACCACGCTACCGGCGCGGTCGCGAACCAGGCCGACGATGGCTGGGAACCCGGTCCTCGTATCCCAATGCGCGAGATCCGGATGGAACAGGAGATCGGACGGTGGCGGGACCGTGAGACCTCGCGCGCGCAAATAGGCCTCACCCGGTGTGCCGGCGATCGGGAGGGCCCGCGAGAGGATGATCTCGATTTCTCGGGCAGAGTCTTTCTCCGGCTTCGCGGAAGCCGCCGAGGGTTCGTGCCGGGCTGGCGCCGCGGCCGACCATCCGACCAGATCCGCGGCATAGGCGAAGAGGTCGCGACCCTTGAGGCCGGTCGCCTGTTCCAGCGTGCTCAGTGGTCCGCCGCCCTGACCGCCGTCGAAGTCGATCCAGTCGCCGGCGTGCTCGCCCCTGAGCGTGATCACGCAGGAGCCGTTCTTTCGCGGTGCCGCGCCATTGATGTTGGCGAGACGCCATTCGTCGCCATTGCGACGGCCGTTCGGGAAGTGCTGCGGCACCCAGGCGTCGGTCCTGTCACGCAGGCCGGCCACGATGGCGTCGAGGTCGTAATGGACGGCGGGCGTTCTGGCGGGTGCGATGTCGTTGAAGTCAATCAAGGATCACCAGCCCTTGCTCCGCGCGCGTAATGGCGGTGTAGAGCCAGCGGGCGCGGTCCTCGGCGGTCCGCCCGAGACCGTCGTCGTAGACGATCACGTTCTCCCACTGTGAACCTTGGGCCTTGTGGCAGGTGATGGCGTAGCCCCAGACGCTCTCGACAAGTCCCCGCATGTCGCGCCAATCGCGGCGCAGGCGCTCGGCGTCGTAAGCGACGTGGTCGTCGAAATGGCCCTTGTAGAACCACTGGCGGCCGGGAACGCTCGTCCCGTCCTCGGTGCGCACCGACGCGCTGAAGGCGAGCGGGCTTTCGTCGCGGATGTCCGACAGGTCGAGGAACATGCCGTTGACGAGACCGAGATCGTGCCGGTTCTTGAGGCAGATGATCTTCTCGCCGGCCCCTTGAGGGTAAGCGTCAGGAAAGCCGGCCGCCTGCTTCATGGCGGTATTCAGAAAGAGCCGCGTCGCGTTGCGGCCGCAGATCACCTGACCGCCCTTGAGGAATTGATGCGGGCCGATGTCGGAGCGCCGCATCTTCCAGACGAAGTCGTCGTGCTCGCCGTAGGGAATGGGCATGCTCTGCCGCGCGAGCGTCGCAAGGCGGATGATCGCGCTGGTCTCCGCCTGGCGATGGATATCGGTCAGCATCACGTCGGGATCGGCGTCGGTGAAGGCGCCGTCGCCCTTGATCGGCGGCAACTGGCCGGGGTCGCCGAGCACCAGGATCGGCTTGCCGAAAGCAAGCAGATCGCTCGCCATTTCGGCGCCGACCATGGAGACCTCGTCGAGCACGATCAGGTCGGCGTCGCGGACCAGCGACTGCTCGTTCAGAATGAAACGAGGCTGATGGATGTCGGCGAGCCGGAGCTCGAGGCGGCGGATCTGGGTCTCCGCGAAGGAACGCTCGGCCGGTCCCATTGCGCGCAGGCCGCCGCGAAGCGATTCCAGTTCGCGGGTGACGCGCTCGATCTCCTCGGGCGTCGCCTCGGAGACCTTGTAGATCAGGCTGTGGATCGTCGAGGCTGGCGTTCCCTTCCGGGTCATCACCAGGGCCGCCTTGCCGGTGAAGGCGGCATAGAGCACGCCGCCCGAGCCGCCCGTGCGATCCATCGGTTCGAGACCGAGCTCGCCGATTGCATGCCGTGTGATGGTGGTCTTGCCCGTTCCTGCGTAACCGAACAGGCGGAACACCTGCTGATTGCGCGTGCCGCGCCGAAACCAGTCCTCGATCTCGGCGATTGCCGCCATCTGCTGTGGAGACGGGATGAAGCTCATCGCCCGCCCTCCCAGCAGCGCTCCGCATAGGCGCACACGCGGCAGAGATAGAAGTCCCGGGCTGCGGCGATCCGCGGTGGAAGTTCGCCGGCTTCCGCGGCGCGCAGGATATCGACGGCCTTGTCGGAGAGCGCCTGCGCGCAGGGCGGATCGAACCCGACCACCTCGTGGTGGAGCGCCTCGGTGTCCTTGTTGAGCGCCGTGACGAGGGCGGTCTCCAGCTCCAGATAGCCCATGTAGAGCTGGACCTGTGCGAAGTAGACCGGCTTGGAGGCGCGCAAGCCACGCTTGACGAGGTCGTTCCAGGATTTGGCGTTGAGCGCCTTGTGCTCCCATAGCACGGGCCAGTGCAGACCGACATCGGGGCCAGCGACGATCACGCCGTCGATGTGGCCGCGCAGTCTCCCGCCCGCCATCTCGAACCCGAATTGTCCGCCGTCGGCGCGCTCGGTGCGAAGGTCGAAGCCCGCGCCGCGCAGCCAGCGGATGGAGAGCGTCTCGAACTGGTGGCCGGCGTCGAAGATGCGCAGGATCGCGCCGTCGAAATCCCGCCCCTCATCCTTGGGCGTATGGGTCACCTCGTAGACGAGCTTGCGCGCGCAGGGCTCGCCGATCCGGCTGCCCCCGAGATAATTGCGCGGCGTCTGCCGGCGATTGCGTGCCACCAGCGCCGCATCAATCAGGGCATTGACCCGATCGGACACGCTGATCGCGTGGCCGATGCGGCCATAGATGAAGCCGGAGCCGTGGTTGAGATCGATTCCCATGCGCCACCTCAAAAGGGAATCGGATCGTCGAGCGGGTCGCGGGCGGCTGCCTGGCGCTGCATCGACTCCTGAAACCCGTCGACGCAGGCCTCGATGATGCGGTCGATCTCTTCCGGCTTCCGGTCGTAGAACGGCGCCATCAGGTCGAGCTCGGTGAGCGTCTCGGCGAGAAACCGGCGCGCCTCCTTGATCGCTCGGGTCTCCATGTCGGTCTTGTCGATCATCCCGTTGTTCCTTTTGGCGAGCGCCGCGCCGACATCGAGGCAGCGCATCGAGCAGAAGCGGTGGTAAGGAAAGCGGTCCCAGCGCAGCTGGTGGACGTAGCCGAAGCCCCGCGCCTCGCGTCCGCAGACGGCGCAGACGGCTACCCGAGCAAGAGCCGGGTCAGGTCCTCTGCGTCGTCCGGCTGATCCTTGATCCGGTGTGAGGCCAGGACGATGAACCGCGCGATCGCGTTCGCCGCCATGGCTTCCAGTTCGGGGAGCGTGAGAGCGGCGATGGGCTGGTGAAGCCTTCCGCGTCCTTCGAGCCATTGTCCCATCGCCTTCGCTGCCTCGCGCGTGACGTGCGCCTGCCACTCATCGGCCGTCATGACGGTCAGGTGTTGAGCCAGGCCGGGCCACTCGGGGCCGGCGTCGCAGCAGGTGTGGCTGCCGGGGCCGTTGCCGGGGCCGTGCCCGGCTGTGCCGGCCGGCTCCAGGCCGGGGCAGCGCTCGCGGGCGGCGATGCGACGGTCTGCCCCCAGGTCGGAGCTGCGGGCGATGCAGCCTTGGGTCGCGCGCGGGTGCTGGGGCTCGGCGCCAGGACCTCTCCGTCCATCACCTTCCGCCATTCCGGTTCGCTCGGCAGAACCACACGGTCGAGCTTGTTGCTGTCGCCGTAGCGCGGGTCGTCGCTGGGCTCGACCTTGATCTTGGCGACGAAGGTGATGCCGTTGAGGTCGGCCAGACCGCGCAGGATCCGCTTCGCCTTCGCTGCCTCGCTCATGTCTTGCGGATCGAGCCCGAGCGCGCTGTCGATCATCGCGCGGAAGCTGCCCTTGGAGATCTTCCAGCCGATCGAGACGCCGTGTTCGTCGACCTTGCCGCCGGAGACGGTGAACATCTGCCAGAATTTGCGCCGAACGTGCGGGCCCTCGGCGACGGTGAACTCGGCATCCACCATCAGCACGTCGCTGCCGGGCGCGTTCGAGGCCTTGAGCAGCCCCCGGTCAATCTCGCTCTGACCGTCCGTCCCGCCCGGCCGGATGGTCATGGTGACCTTGGCGAAGGTGCCATCGGGGATCAGTTCGCCGCTCTTCTGCGGCTCGGCGTCATTCATGTCGAAGCTCATGACTCGTCATCCTTTCCGGGTTGAATTGATCTTGGAGAGCAGCGCGTCGAGATCCGGCGGCTCGGTCACATCGAGGCGGCCGGAGCGGTCCTTGGCCGGAAGGCCCCAGGGGTTGCCGGAGCGGCAGACGAGCCGGCGGTCTTCGCCGCGCTCGGGCTCATGCCGCCAGCCGTCGCCGTCGCGCGCGAACAGGCTCATCGTGATGACCTGATCCACGATGCCAGGGAGCTCGCGGCCGGCCTTGCCGCCTTCCATCTGCGGCTGCCAGGTCGTGCGGTTGAACTCGTCGGTGACGCGTTCGAGGATGCCGACGAAGATCACGGTCTTTCCGGGAGCGTGCTGCAGATGCTTGAGCAGGCCGATGACCTCGCGGGCGAGCAGGCCATAGGCGCCGCGGGTGTCCGGCTTGCCAGTCTTGTCGGAGAAGGCCTCGGGCCGGGTCTTCGCCCAGGCCATGGCCTGGCGCGTAAGGTCGGTGATCGAGTCGACGAAGATGATGCGCTTGCCCGCAATCATCTGAACGAGCTCGGAATAGCTTTCCCTGAGATGCTGGTAATGCGCCTCAGAGAAGAAGCCGCTCGGGTCGGCGGACGGATTGACACCGCCGACGAGACAGCCGATGTCGAGGGCGTCGGCGAAAGTGCGCACCGGGATGCTGTCGCCGGGCCAGTCCTGGACGGACTTCATGCCTGCCTCGAGGTCGATGCAGAGGGTCTCGGCAGGCGGCAGTGATTTCAGCAAGGATGTCTTGCCGACGCCGCTCGGGCCGAAGATCGCCATGGTGGTCTTGGCGCCGGCCGCAGACAGCCGTTCGTCGGCGCTAAGGATGCGCAGCGCCATCAGCGGCCTCCCGTGTTGCGCGACGCGACATCGAGCGCGCGCTCACTCCCGTGCGCGCCGGCCTGCCGGGCGAGACCATAGAGCTTGCGCAAGGCGTGCAGGCGGTCGCCGACGGCGCTGAACTCTGCCTCGACGCCCAGCAAGGCGAAGGCGATGTCGTCGAGCGTGGCGTCCTCGATCGGCTTGACCACCTGCTCGCGGCGGATATCGCCGAGCGCCGGAATGACGATGGTGGCGGGCAGCGCTTCGAGCGCGTAGTGGCGCTTGCGGATCTCGGTCAGGGCAGCAGAGCTGGTCATCGGGCATCCTCGGACTTGATGGTGAGACGGAAGGTCGGCTTGGCGGTCCGCACCGTACGGGCGGCGTCGAAGGCCTCGCGGACGGCGGAGGGCCAGGCGGTGTACTTGCGCTCGGGGACCTTGAAGCCGATGTCGACGTAGTCGGCCGGGTTCTCCCCGCTCGCACGGATGCGCTCGACGAGCGCGGCGATCAGCGATTGGTCCCAATCGACCTTCTTCGGGAGATCGGCAGCGACGACGACAGCGCCATCCTCGAAACGAACGAGGCCGGTGTCCTTGCCCTCGGCCCGACGCACCGTCGCTGCCGCGTCGGCGTAGCGAAGCGCAATCGCTCCTTCGAGCCACTCCTTGAGCCGCTTGGCGGCATCAAGGGCGGCATCGGCATCCTCCTGGAGCAGCGCCAGATGCTCCGCCGGAAGCGTGGCGATCTCGCCGACCGGCATGGTGCGGATGTCGTCGAGGCTGGGGCGGTTGCCGCGAGCTGGCGCCATCACGCCACCTCCGCCGGCAGGAGTGAAGACAGCGAAACCGATGCCTGCTTCGGCTTCCGCCGGGCGATGGCGAGATAGCTGTAATCGTCCGACCGGTGGCGACGCTGCACGAGATGGATCAGTCCGCGCTCGGCCGCCCACCAGGCGCGGCGCGCGACGCGGGCGAGTTCCGCCCGCTCCCGCTCGGGAAGGCGCGTGCCCTGCGGCATGGTATCGAGCGCGAGGAACCCACGGTGATATTCGAGGATGTCGCCGGGCGCGGCCTGGCCGACCCAACCACAGAGTTCGATCTCGGTGAGCTGGTTTCGGACAATGGGGAATCTGGATGCAATGACGTTCATGATGGGCTCCTACTCACGCGCTCGCCGAACCGTCTCACGCGGCCCGGACGCCGATCGCCGTCAGGGCAAGGCGGATGTCCTTGACGCGGCGGTAGAGGCTGCTGCGGGCGCCGTGCCCGCTCGCGGCGAGGCGCTCGACGGTGGTGCGGGAAAGGGCCGCGCAGAGAGCGCCGTCGGCGGGTTCGAGCGAGCCAAGACCGCGCTCGACATCGAGACGCTCCTCAGCGGCTGCGAATGCGTCGACGGTCTGGCCGAAGAGCGCTGACAGCCCGTCGGCTTCGGCGATGAGGTCGCCGCGGGTCAGCCCGTCGCTCTCGGGAATGGTCTCGTCGAGCGAGATCGGCGTCGCGCCATACATCCGGCGCTCCCCCTTCACCTTGTTGGCGATACGCGTCGCCCTGTTGGTGAGGATGGCGCCGGCGAATGCGCCGAGCGTGCCGCGATCTGCGTCATAGGCGGGAAGCCGGGCGATCAGATCGACGAGCAGGTCCTGGCGGACATCGTCGAGATCGGTGCGGGGAAGCCGCAGCTGGCGGACCAGACGGCGCGCCGCAATGTCCGCCTCATGAAGCAGGATCTGAAGGTCGTCTCGGGAAATGGAAGAATGCATCGGCATGGCCTCAGGTCATTACTGTTGATGACCTCAAGCCTGCCGAAGCCGCCGATCCGTCAGGTGGGAGCGGGATGGGTTTGGGATGGGCGAGAATGGGAAGACGGGCCGAGACGCGGGCCAGCTGCCCTATGGCCGCAGATCAAACTCTCCCGCAGCCAGCCCCAGGAAATAGCGGGTCGGGCTCTGGCGGGTCCTGATCAGCGTCTTCTGATCGTCGTGAAGTGCATTTCTCAGGTCACGGATCAGGTCGCCAGCGCTGCGGCCGCTGTTCTCGGCCTCGATTTCCTGCGGGGTCAAATGGCCTTTCCGAGTTCCCACAGCCTCGGCCAGAATCACGAGAAGCTTGAACGGCTGCTGCGGGATGTGCATCTCGATGCCATCCAGGATCACCCGCTGGCTCTGACGGAAAATGACCAGACGCGGCTCGAAAGTCGCAGCGGATTCCAGCTTCGAAAGGTCGATCGCGAAGCCCGTCGCGTTCCTGCCCAGACAACCGTCAATCGACATGACGGAGATCGCAGCTTCGACGAAGCGGGCGAGTTCGTCCGCCGCCATCGCGGGCGCGATCACTATGATGGGCGACGACCGGGCGGCCGAACGCATCAGGCCGATCATTCCCGGTTGAAGCACTGCATCCCGCGACAGTGCGAGGAACAGCGCCCGCTGGTCCGACGTCTCCCCCAGATGCCAGACGCCTGCCGCCACCGGCGCCGGCGTGCCTCCGAACCCGGACGCCATGGCGATTTCGCGGACCAGCGCGGACGGGTGAATGCGAAAGCTCCGCAGATCGTCAGCGCCGAGAACGACGTCGTTGCGCCGGTCCGTCGGACAAACCGCGATGTGTCGTCCGTTGACCTGATGGATGGGCCGCGCGTCGAGACCGCAATCACAGGCTGGGCACACATCCCACTCTGTTGCCGGCGTCTGCTCGACCAGGACGCCGTGATCGAGCAGCCGCTCGAAATCGCGACCGGCATGAGACGAAGCCTGTCGGCCCCAAAGGATTGCGGGATCGCCCGCCTCACTCAGCCGCAACAGCAGCCTGGGAAGCGTCTCGGTCATTGAGCAGTCCGTTGCGGCGAAGGAGCGTCATAATGCGGCCCTCGAACTGCTGACGCTTGAACATGGCGTGTGCCGGCGGCTTCAGCTTGACGGTCACCTTCTTCGCCGACTTGCCGCCGGTCGCGAAATGAACGCGGAGGACGATGTGGTTGAGGCGCCAATCCGACCCGAGACGAGCGCCCGGCATCATCTCGCCCAACCTGGCCAGCGCATTGTCGCGGCCGTCGCGCGCGAGATAGGAGTAGAAGGTTCGCGTCTCCCCCGTCTTCGGATCGGCGCCGACGCGGTCGACCTGGACCTCGGTGATCTGGACCCGCTGGATGCCCGGATCGAAGTCATGGTTGAACGCGAAGCCGAAGCCCGCGCGCTGCACCGGGTCGAGCGTGTAGAGGTTCTGCGCGTCGTCGCCGGCGAAGAATTCGGGTTTCCCGAGAATCTTGTCTGCGAATAACTCCGCGAGATCGGCACGGCGCGCCTTGGCCACGCCGCCGATCTTCAACAGGCCTGTCGTGGAACTGTAGGAAAGCACCGCGTGCTCGGCGGCGCGGAAGCTGATCACGCGCTTTTTGTCCTTTTGCAGGACATCGGTCGTGGTGATCGGAGAACCGTGCTCAATCACCAGGACGAGTTCGTCGGCATCGTCATACCAGCCGGCACGACAATAGTTGCTGCGGAGATCCTGTTCGAACATCGCGGCGGCGGCGGTTTCAAACTCAGCCTTTGCGCGATCGTCCATGATCGCCTCGACGCCTTCGTCGCGGCCCACGAACTCGGCGAGCGACGTGCGCGCCATGAGCGCCATCATGTCCGACGCGGCGTCAAAAACGTCGGGATGATCGAGGAAGACGCGCAGGGCGACGTGCTTGGGATCCTGGTGAACCTCCGGCTCGTCACCCTTCGCTTCGGGTGTCACGCGTACCCCGAGCCGCGCGGCCTGCTGAAGGATGATGTCGAGGCCTGCCGCGTTGCCGATCTCGGCGATCCGGTGCAGGTCGGCGACGAGTCCCTCTGGATAGTTCTCTTCCGGTCCCGCGAAGAAATCCTGGACGGCGCTGCGTGCCTCATCCTGCGCCGCCTCATCCCTGAAGACCCCAAGGTCCAGCCCATTCAGCGCCTCGCGGTGGCGCTCGAACAGGCGACTCAGCAAGCCAAGATCAACGGTCCGCGTGAACTTGGGATTGACGAATTTCTTCAGGTTCTTAGCCATCTCAGCCGCCCATGATCGCCTCGCATTTGTTCATCTTACGTTCTTATCGCAAAGGCCCGGCGGAGTCGATTCAAAAGCCATCATCTTGGGACGGTTCGTCCCCACCCTGAGTAGAGGCCAAGGGAATCCAATCCCTGAGGTGCTCGCTGCGATGGACATGCCGAATCCGATCCACCCCGGGCATATGACGCCGGACGAGCGAATCGGGGAGGTCTGCAGGATTCTTGCGCGCGGGCTGGTTCGGCTCAAGGCACGCCAGTCAAGGCAAGTATTTGGCGACCGCGGAGAAAGTTGCCTTCACTTCCCGCCCGACCGGAGCGGTCATGGAACTCCAATTTGCAACGGAGACGCATGACCATGACAGAAAACATCCTGTCCCGGCTGGCCGCGCTGAAGACCACGCCGACGCCTGACCTCAAGAAGCAGTGGCGCGAACTCTTCGACACGGAGGCACCGCCTTACAATCGGCGCTTCCTCGAAAGCCGGCTCGCCTATCGGATCCAGGAATTGGCTTATGGCGGTTTGAAACCCGCGACCATCGAGCGCCTCGAAGCCCTGGGCGAGCAGCTCGACGGTGGCAACATCGTGCTGCGCCGGATCCGCGCCGACGACAAGCCGATCGCCGGCACGCGGCTGATCCGCGAATGGCAGGGCGTCGAGCACACCGTCACGGTGCTGAACGACGGTTATGAATGGCAGGGGCGTCCCTACCGCTCGCTCTCCGCCATCGCGCGCGCCATCACCGGCACGCGCTGGAACGGCTGGGTCTTCTTCGGCCTCAAGAACCGGCGAGGCCAAGCATGACGAAATCACCCGCATCCACCAAATTTATCCGAAAGCTGCGCTGCGCGGTCTATACGCGCAAGTCGACGGAAGAAGGGCTGGAGATGGAATTCAACAGCCTCGACGCCCAGCGCGAAGCTTGTGAGGCCTATATCGCCAGCCAGAAGGCCGAAGGCTGGGTGCTCTATCCTGAGTCCTATGATGACGGCGGCTTCTCGGGCGGCACGCTCGACCGGCCGGCGCTGAAGCGCCTGCTCGCCGACATCGAGGACGGCCGGATCGACGTTGTCGTGGTCTACAAGATCGATCGGCTCAGCCGCTCGCTGATGGATTTCGCCAAGCTGGTCGAGGTGTTCGATCGCGGCGGCGTTACCTTCGTCAGCGTGACCCAGTCGTTCAACACCACGACGTCCATGGGGCGGCTTACGCTCAACATCCTGCTCAGCTTCGCCCAGTTCGAGCGCGAGGTTATCGGCGAGCGCATCCGGGACAAGATCGCCGCCTCGCGCAAACGCGGCATGTGGATGGGCGGCTTCGTGCCGCTCGGCTACGAGGTCAGGGACCGCAAGCTGGTGATCAATGATGCCGAGGCCGCGACGGTCCGGATGATCTTCGAGCGCTTCGTCGAGGTGGGTTCGGCGACGGCGCTGGCTCGGGCGCTCGCCGCCGAGGGTGTGCGGACGCGGCGCGGACGGCTCGTCGACAAGGGCTTCCTCTACAAGCTGCTCAACAACCGGATCTATATCGGGGACGCCGTGCACAAGGGGACGGCCTATCCCGGCGAGCACGAAGCCATCATCACGCGCGCCCTGTGGGACAAGGTGCACGGAATCCTGCGCGAGAGCCCAAGGGTCCGCGCCGGCCGGACACGGGCCGCGACACCGGCCCTGCTGAAGGGCCTCATCTTCGGTCCAACCGGCTGCGCCATGACACCGACGCACACGCGGCGCGGCGACAAGCTCTACCGCTACTATGTCAGCCAGTCGGTCCTGAAGCGCGGTGCCGATGCCTGCCCGGTGGGGCGCGTGCCCGCCGCCGAGATCGAGGGCGCAGTGGTCGACCAGCTGCGCGGCTTCCTTCGCGCACCGGAGGTGATCGTCGGCACATGGCGATCGGCGCGGCGCGAGATCGATGGTCTGTCCGAGGCTGAGGTCAGGGAAGCCCTGGAAGGGCTGGACCCGCTTTGGGAAGAGCTGTTCCCGGCCGAGCAGGCGCGCGTCGTCCAGCTCCTTGTCGAGCGCGTCGATGTCGGACAGGGAGGCGTCGATATCCGCCTCCGCGTCGATGGGCTGGCTCGTCTGGTTCATGAGCTTGGCGGCATGGCCGACCATCCGCGGAGGGCAGCATGAGAGCCGGTGACGCCGCCACCGACGACGGGCGCACGCTGACGGTCCGTGTTCCCCTGACTGTCCGGAAGCGCGGCGGGCGCAAGCAGGTGGTGATGCCCGAGGGAGCCTGTTGGGGCCAGCCCCGCCCGCGCGTCGACAACACCATGGTCAAGGCGATCGCCCGGGCCCACCGTTGGAAGCGCCTCATGGAGAGCGGCCGATTCGCCTCGGTGACGGAGCTGGCCGAAGCGGAGAAGATCAACCAGTCCTACCTGTGCCGGGTCCTGCGCCTGACCCTGCTGGCCCCGGACATCGTGGAGATGATTCTCGACGGAAGGCAGCCAGTTGGCCTTCAGATGGACGCCCTGCTGAGGCCCTTCCCCAGCGAGTGGATGGCACAGCGGCAGCACATCCTCGACCGATAATTGCCTCCTCGAAGCCACTTTCTCTGGCGCCTCTCGGCAATGTCTGGCATCCTTTGCCATCAACTCCATGAGGGGCCGGTCCATGCCGGACGAGATTCTGACGCTGCCGGAGGTGGCCCAATTGCTCAAGGTCGCCGAAAAGACCGTCTACACGATGGCCCAACGCGGGGAGATCCCGGCGTTCAAGGTGCGTGGGCAATGGCGATTCAAGCGCCTGGACCTCGACCAATGGATTGAGCATCAGAAGGCCTCTCATCACGACAGTCCGATACCCTCGCCATCTGACTCGGGCGACGCCTCCAAGAAGCGACGGAGGCCTGATGATCACTGATTATCACGCGAAATATTTCGCGCACGAACTGACCAAAAGATGCGCTCCGGACAGCGTCGAGAAGCTTGCAGGGGCCGTTGCCGGTGCGCAGGTTGATCTCAATCCGCACCAGGTGGACGCAGCCCTCTTCGCGTTCTCATCTCCTCTCTCCAAAGGCGCATTGCTCGCTGATGAAGTGGGGCTCGGAAAAACGATCGAGGCTGGCCTCGTCATCTCTCAGAGGTGGGCAGAGCGTAAGCGCCGGATCCTGATCATCACGCCCTCCAATCTGCGCAAGCAATGGCATCAGGAACTCAGCGAGAAATTTTTCCTGCCGTGCCTGATCCTCGAATCTCGCTCGTATAATGAGGCCATCAAAGCCGGATCATTCCGCCCTTTCGATGCGGCCGACTCGATCGTCATTTGCTCGTACCAGTTTGCCCGGAACAAGGCTGCAGACGTCCATGCCATGCCGTGGGATCTTGTAGTGATCGACGAAGCTCACAGGCTGAGGAACGTCTACAAGCCGTCGAATGTAATCGCGAACACGCTCAAGCGAGCGCTGGAGCACAAGCAGAAACTGCTTCTGACCGCGACGCCCCTTCAGAACACTCTCCTTGAACTCTACGGCCTCGTGAGTTTTATCGATGAGCATACGTTTGGGGATCTGAAGAGCTTTCGGGAACAGTTCGCCAACCTCAGTCGAGAACGGACGTTCCACGTCCTTCGTGAGCGGCTGAAACCGATTTGTCATCGCACATTGCGCCGGCAGGTGACCGCCTACATTCCCTACACGCGCCGTTTACCGATCGTCGAGGAATTCACGCCTGCCGAAGGCGAGGATCGGCTGTATCAGCTGGTCTCGGATTACCTTAGACGCGACAACCTTCAGGCTTTGCCGTCGGGTCAGCGGTCTCTGATGACGTTGGTCCTGCGCAAATTGCTCGCGTCTTCAACGTTCGCTATCGCGGGCGCTCTATCGTCAATTTCTGCCCGATTGCAGGAAAAGCTGCGCAAGCACGAGGCCGCGACTTCCCTCGAAGACGACCTCGGTGAGGATTACGAAGCGCTCGACGCCACGGCAGAGGAATGGACCGACGAAGAAGAGCTCGAACCCCTGACAGAGGCAGACCGCAAGGCGATCGAGGCGGAAATTGCCGACCTCGACGAGTTCGCCAGGCTCGCCACATCCATCGAGCACAATGCCAAGGGCCTGGCGTTGCTGAAGGCGCTAGGTGTCGCCTTCGCAAAAGCCGAAGAGCTCGGGGCGGCGCAGAAGGCCATCATCTTCACGGAATCGCGCCGCACTCAAGCCTATCTGCTGCGGGTCCTGGCAGATAGCCCGTATGCAGACGGTATCGTCCTCTTCAACGGCACGAACACCGATCAGCGTTCCAGAGAGATATACGCGCGCTGGATCGAGAGACATAAGGGTTCCGACCGGGTCACCGGATCACGAACGGCCGACATGCGGTCCGCTCTCGTGGATTATTTCCGCGAGGAGGGGCGTATCATGATCGCGACCGAAGCGGGCGCCGAAGGCATCAACCTGCAATTCTGCTCGCTGGTCGTGAACTACGACCTGCCCTGGAATCCGCAGCGGGTGGAGCAGCGTATTGGGCGTTGTCACCGCTACGGTCAGAAGCATGACGTCGTTGTGGTGAATTTTATCAATCGGCGGAACGAGGCTGATCAGCGCGTCTATCAGCTACTCTCCGAAAAGTTCAAGTTGTTTGAAGGCGTATTCGGAGCCAGCGATGAGGTTCTGGGCGTCATCGAGTCGGGGGTCGACTTCGAGAAGCGCATTGCCGCCATTTATCAGCAATGCCGCCAGACCGATGAGATCCGAACCGCCTTCGATCAGCTGCAGCTGGAACTAAGCCTCGAAATCAATGAGGCGATGAGCCAGACGAGGCAGAAGCTCCTGGAGAACTTCGACGACGAAGTTCGCGAGAAGCTGAAGGTGCGTGACGAGGATGCGAAGGTCTACCTGGACCGCTTCGAGCAGCTGCTGATGCGTGTGACCAGCCACGAGCTCAACGGCGTGGCCGACTTCCACAACACGTCCTCGTTCACGCTCGCCGAGCGGCCGCCATGGGCAAACGGCAAGGAAATCCCACTCGGCCTTTATGAACTGCCGCGCCGTTCCGGCGAGGCGCACCTCTACCGGGTCAATCATCCGCTTGGTTCAGCCGTGGTGGCGCGGGCACAGAGCCGCGACTTGCCGCCTGCGGAGATCACGTTCGATTACTCCAACCACTCCGGCAAGATTAGCATTCTGGAACCTTTCAGCGGGCAGGCTGGATGGCTCAAGGCGTGCGTACTTACGATCGAGGCCCTCGATCAAGCCGAAGATCACATTCTTTTGGCCGCCGAGACAGACGATGGAGAAGGCTTGAGCGCAGAAGCATGCGAGCGCCTCCTCACTCTCAATGGGCACAACAAAGCGCCGATCGACGTTCCTGCAGAGCCGATCACGCGGCTGGACGCCACGATCCGCGAGCAGCAGCGCTTGATCCAGCGCGCCGTCTCGGAGCGGAATGCACGCTTCTTCGAGCTGGAAGCGGACAAGCTCGACGGCTGGGCCGACGACCTCAAGGTAGGTCTTGAGCGGGAAATCAAGGAGATCGATCGGCAGATAAAGGAGGCGCGACGGGCCGCGACCGCGGCTCTGACTCTGGAAGAAAAGCTGACCGGCCAGAAGCAGATCAAGTCACTCGAGGCGCTTCGCAATCAGAAGCGCCGGTCGCTGTTTGACGCGCAGGACGAGATCGACAAGCAGAGGTCCGAACTCATCGCCCAGATCGAGGGAAAGTTGGAGCAGAAGGTCGATCTCGCTCCGCTTTTCACGATTCGCTGGCGCCTTCACTGACGGAGAGATGCAGACCATGGCTCCGCTCAGTGCAGACTATATGGCTCTTCTGGAAACAGCCCTCACACGGGATTTCGTGCCGAATCTCCCCCCTTTGCAGGATCAGACAAAGCCGGCTGATCAGCAGGCGAAGAAGAACTTATCGCGCGCCTTCAGCGCATTCGCGCTTCATAAGTTGTGCGAAATTTCTCCGAAGGATGCTGCAGCGGCTGTCGTCGACGATTTCGACGATTTCGGCATCGACGCGATTTACTATCAGGGCAGTTCGGAAACACTTTTCCTTGTCCAAGGCAAATTGAAGGCCTCGGAAACCTTCAGCCAGGACGAGGCCAATGCGTTTTGCCAGGGTGCGAGACGGCTCATCAAGCAGGATTTTACCGGCTTCAACGGGCACGTCACGAACAGGCAGGCCGAGATCGAGGGGGCGCTGGAGGCCTGCTCGCATATTCAACTTGTCATCGCCCATACCGGCGCCGGGATCAGCAACCACGCCGAAACTGCGATCAACGACCTCCTGAACGACGAAGATCACGGCGAGGAACGTCTAACTAAGGCGGCCGTCGACTACGGCTCGGATCGAGTTGCCGCGGATCTCCAGGCGGGTCAGGCTTATCCGCGGGTGGACGCCAATCTGACGTTGCACGATTGGGCGTCCTCCATGGCGCCCCGAAAGACCTACTTCGGCCTGGCCAAGGTCGCTGATCTGGTCGGCCTGCACGAAAAGCACGGCAAGGCGCTCTACGCCAAGAACATCCGGGTATTCCTTGGCCAGACCACGGAAGTGAACCGTTCGATCCGGGAAACGCTCGCGACCAATCCAGCCGACTTCATGTACCTTAACAACGGCGTCACAGCCCTATGCGAGCAGATCGAGCCGAAGAATGGCTCTCGCGCCGAGAAAAAGTTCAAGGTGACCGGTCTCTCCGTGATCAACGGAGCACAAACCATTGCGTCATCGGCTCGCTATGCGGCGGAAAACAAAACGGCCGACATCTCAGCCGCCTCCGTCCTGGTCACGCTGATCAAGTCTGATTCCGACGAGGCGTTTGGTAAAGCCGTTACGCGGGCGCGCAATCACCAGAATCCCGTTCTCCTCGCCAATTTCGCTGCCCTGGACGATCAGCAAGAACGGCTGCGGCGTGAACTCGCCTATCTCGATATCCACTACGCCTACAAGGCGGAGGGGCCCGATAATGCGCAGGATCCAAAGCGTATCCGCATCGACGAGGCGGCGCAGGCGTTGGCGCTTCTTCAGCCGGACCCTCGATATGTCGTTTGGCTGAAGAAGGAGCCGGCCCAGCTTCTCGATACCGAGTCCGCCGCATATCAGAACCTCTTCAACGCGACCCTCACGGGCATCGAACTGGCGAACGCGGTACGAGCGCTGCGTTACATCCAATCCAGGATTCTTGCCGAGGCCAGGGCGGCCAATGGCCCTGAACGGCTCACCTACAAGCATGGGGGATATGGCCTCGGGTTCGTCCTGGTGAAGCGCATCAGACAGGCGATTGCCGGGGCCACGCTCATTGACGAGGCGAAGCTGAAGACCGAGCTGGGCGCGGCGTTTGATCTTGCCCGTCAGACGCTATGGGGCGCTGTCCAGCCGAAGACAGCACTCAAGGGGCCCCTGGCAATCTTCCGCAATCAGACGGACGCCATTCCCCTGCTTCGCGACGTCATGATCGACCACTACGGCTTGGGCGCTGATCCTGCGATCGCGCCCCTTAAGGCCAAGATGGTCTTGACAGATCCATACCCTCAAAAAGCCCTTTTCGACTTTCTGTCGGCGAAGGCGCCGCAGATCAGGAATATCACATGAGCAAGAAACAAAAACTTGAATTGACATGGGTCGGCAAGGAAAACCGGCCGCGGCTGGAGCCGCGCATCCTGCTCGAAGATCCCGAGAAATCCTACCATGCCGCGCACCGGATCGGTGAGAACGACATCTTCGACAACCGGCTGATCTTTGGCGACAACCTGCTCGCGCTGAAGGCGCTGGAACAGGAGTTCTCTGGCAAGGTGAAGTGCGTCTTCATTGACCCGCCGTACAACACGGGAAGTGCGTTTGAGCATTATGATGACGGGCTGGAGCACTCGATTTGGCTTGGGTTGATGCGCGATCGGCTGGAAATTTTCCGACGTTTGCTTACAGATGACGGTTCTATTTGGATAACGCTGGATGACAATGAGGCCCACTATCTAAAAGTGATGGCCGATGAAATATTTGGCAGGCCAAACTTCTTGGCGGATGTGACATGGGAAAAGGCCGACAGCCCCAGAATGGACGCGCGCTATTTTTCGTCACGACACGACCATCTCATTGTCTTCGCCAAGAACATAAACGAGCTGAAAATCAAACATGTTTTCTCCGACGATGCTGAAGTTCCTTCTCACTATAACAAAGTCGACGATGCAGGTAGACGTTACTATCTAAAGCCTTTGCGAGCGATGGGGGCTGAAGGCACACGAGAAGCGCGACCAACAATGTTCTTCTCGATAACTGCGCCAGATGGAACTGAAGTCTTTCCCAAGAATCCGGATGGCAGCGATAGTCGGTGGCGCTGGAGCCCGGAGCGGGTCGAGAAGGAAAGCTGGCGCATCGAGTGGGTAAAGGGGCGGTCGGGATGGAGCGCGAACTTCCGCATCTATGCCGATGAGAATAGCTCTAGACCGCCTGAAACAATTTGGACCCATTCGTTTGCGGGAAGCAACCGAAACGCAAAAGCAGAGGCGAAAGGCTTTATTGATGGGGTGCGCCCATTTGATACACCAAAGCCAGAGAAGTTGCTCAGACGGGTATTGGAGATTGCTACGGAAACCGGCGATCTCGTTCTCGACTCTTTCGCCGGGTCCGGCACAACCGGCGCCGTCGCCCACAAGATGGGTCGCCGCTGGATCATGGTGGAGCTGGGCGAGCACTGCCATACCCACATCATCCCGCGACTGAAGAAGGTCATCGACGGCGATGACAAGGGCGGCATCACCGAGGCCGTCGGGTGGCAGGGCGGCGGCGGCTTCCGCTACTTCAAGCTAGCGCCATCGCTGCTCGAAACCGACAAATGGGGCCGCGAGGTCATCAGCAGGGCCTACAACGCTGAAATGCTGGCTGAAGCCCTGTGCAAGCTGGAGGGCTTCACCTATGCGCCGAGCGACGCCGTCTATTGGCAACAGGGGCATTCGACCGAGCGTGACTTCATCTATGTAACGACCCAGACGCTCGGCCCCGAGCAGCTCCAGCAGTTGAGCGAGGAGGTCGGGCCGGATCAGACGCTGCTCGTCCTGTGCTCGGCTTTCCGCGGCAACGTCGATCGCTGGCCCAACCTGACGGTGAAAAAGATTCCCAATCACATTCGTGCGCGCTGCGAGTGGGGCCATGACGATTACAGCCTGAACGTCGAGAACCTGCCGAAGGCGCCGCCGAAGCCCGCGGCCGACGAGAGTGCGCCGAGCAAAGCGAAGTCGAAGCAGCCCGACCTGTTCGGCGCGAATAAGGGGGGCGGCAAATGAACCGTCATGTGAACTCCATCGCCGGCCGCCTCAGCCTGCGTCCCCCGCAGCGGCAGTCTCTTGAAATCCTGGACCGGATCACCGAGATCGTGCCGCCCCGTAAAGGCGCGGAGCTGGATGCGGCCCTTGCCGCCATTCAAAGCGAATTTCCCGGCGTAACGGACTTCGAGCGGGAATTCCCCAGCCTGTGCTTTGCGCTGGCGACGGGTGTCGGCAAGACGCGGCTGATGGGCGCCTTCATCGGCTATCTCCACCTGGCGCATGGGTTGAACAATTTCTTCGTCCTCGCGCCGAACCTGACGATCTATAAAAAGCTGATCACCGACTTCACGCCCAACACCCCGAAATACGTGCTGAAGGGCATCTCGGAGTTCGCCGTAGCCCCACCGGTTATCACCACGGGTGAGAACTACGAGCGGCAGATCGCGAGCGGCGGTCAGCTTTTCCCCACCACGATCAACATCTTCAACATCTCAAAGATCAACTCCGAGGTTCGGGGCGGGCGCAGCCCGCGCATCCGCAGCTTTCGCGAGGAGATCGGGGAGAGCTACTTCGACTACCTCTCCGGGCTCGACGATCTCGTGCTGATCATGGACGAGTCGCACCGCTACCGCGCGTCGGCCGGCATTCGCGCGATCAACGAGCTGAAGCCCGTCCTCGGCCTTGAACTCACGGCCACACCTTTTGTCGAGACAAATCGCGGCCCCAGCCCGTTCAAGAACGTCATCTTCGACTATCCGCTCGGCCGCGCCATGGCGGATGGCTTTGTGAAGGAGCCGGCCGTCGTCACCCGGAAGAACTTCAACCCGGCTGGCATGTCGATGGAGCAGATCGAGCGCCTGAAGCTCGAAGACGGCGTACGGCTCCATGAAAGCGTGAAGGTCGAGCTGGAGACCTATGCGCGCGAAACGATGAACCCGATCGTCAAGCCGTTCTTGCTGGTCATCGCGCGGGACACGACGCACGCGAGCCAGCTGATGCAGCTGATCCAGTCGGATGGCTTCTTCGAAGGGCGTTATGCGGAGAGGGTGATCCAGGTCGATTCGAGCAGGACCGGCGCCGAGGAGGACGAAATGGTCGAGCGGTTGCTCCGTGTCGAGCATACCGAGGAACCGACTGAGATCGTCATCCACGTCAACATGCTGAAGGAAGGCTGGGACGTAACCAACCTCTACACAATCGTGCCGCTCCGCGCGGCGAATGCACGCACGCTGATCGAGCAGTCCATCGGCCGTGGTCTTCGGCTTCCCTATGGCAAGCGGACCGGCGTTACGGCCGTCGACCGACTTAACATCGTCGCGCATGACCGCTTTCAGGAGATCGTGGAAGAGGCGAACAACCCCAACTCCACGATCCGCCTGCAGCAGGTGATACTCAATCCCGACCAGCTTCAGCAAAAGACGATCACGATCGTCTCGCAGCCGCAGCTTGCTGCGAAACTGGGACTTCAGCCCGAGCATCCGACGGCGACCACTTATGAGTCGGAGCTCAATAGGGCATCGCCGGTGTTCGGTCCCGAGGAGCAGAGGATTGCCCAGATCACCTACGACGTGATCCGCAGATTCGAAAGCCAGCCCGATAAGCTGCCGAGCGTCTCCTATCTTCAGCAGCCCGATGTCCAGGCCGCGGTGCTGAGGGAGGTGACGACGCAGTATCGCCCGGCCCAGATGGAACTGACCGGCATCACAGAACAGCCCGACCTGGCGGCGGTCGTGGCGCGCACCACCGAGATTGTCGTTCAGCAAACGATCGACATCCCACGCATTCTGGTGGTGCCGAAGGGCGAGGTGAAGTCAGGCTTCAAGCCCTTCACGCTCGATCTGTCCTCGATCAAGTATCCGGCGCCAGATGACGAGCTATGGATCAGACATTTGCGGACGGAGCAGGTCGACGTGATCGGGCTCGGTCGCGGCAGCATCGACGAGCAGAGGCTTGAGGATTACGTCGTCAGCGGTCTTATCGACTTCGACGACGTGGCCTATGACGAGCATGCCGATCTTCTTTACGATCTCGCGGAGCAGGTCGTCTCTCATCTGTGCTCCTACCTCTCGGCCGATGATGCACGCAAGGTCCTGCGTCTTCATCAGCGCGAGATCGCACGTTTCGTCCATGCCCAGATGCAGAAGCACTTCTGGCAGGACACGGACGTCGACTATGAGGTCGTCATCACGCGCGGCTTCACCGCGTTGAGGCCCAGCGCCTACACGGCCGCGGCGGACGAGCAGCCGCTGGACTTCCGCACCTCTCCCGCCGACAAGAGCAATATGTCGAAGTACCTCTTCGGCGGGTTCAGCCGGTGCCTTTACCCGGTTCAGAAATTCCAGTCCGATTCCGAACGCAAACTCGCGGTGATCCTCGAACGCGAGGCGCTGAAGTGGTTCAAGCCGGCCAAGGGGCAGTTCCAGATCTATTACAAGTGGGGAGCGGATAATCCCGAGTACCAGCCGGACTTCGTCGCCGAAACCGGAGATCGGATCTTCATGCTGGAGCCCAAGGCGTCGAATCAGATGACCGACGGCGAAGTGCTGGCCAAGAAGGAAGTCGCTGTCCGATGGTGCCAGCAGGCCAGCGCGCACGCGCGCAGTTATGGCGGCAAGCCGTGGACCTACGTGCTCATCCCGCACGACGCCATAGCCGAGAACATGACGCTTGAGGGGCTGGCCAACCAGTATGGGGATGCGAAATGAGCATCCCCGACTATCAATCCCTCATGCTCCCGGTCCTGGAGGTAGCTGCCAAGGCCGAAACCTCGGTGCCACTGGCCGAAGCTGAGATTGCGACGAAATTCGATCTCTCAGATGAAGAGCGCGAGCAGATGCTGCCGAGCGGCAAACAGCGCGTTCTCCACAACCGCATCCATTGGGCAAAATTCTATCTGACGAAGGCTGGACTGCTGGAAAGTCCCAAGCGCGGACGCTTTGCGATAACTCCGGCTGGGCAGCAGGTGCTGGCCAATCCGCCCGCCAGCCTCGATACCAAGTACCTGCTTGCGATCCCGGCGTTTCGCGACTTCTACCGGGGTGGGGACGATTCCGAGGCGGTCACCGCGCCTGCCGAAGTGGAGCCTCCGTCCGCGACGCCTGAGGAGGTGGTCGAAGCCGCATACAAAGCTGTCCACGCTGCACTGCGCGCAGACCTGCTGGATCGCATCCTTCAAAACAGCCCGAGCTTCTTCGAACAGGTCATCGTCGAACTTCTGGTGGCGATGGGCTACGGGGGCTCTCATCGCAATGCGTCCGAGCAACTTGGCAAATCGGGCGACGGGGGCGTTGACGGCGTGATCAACGAGGATGTTCTCGGTCTCGATCGCGTCTACGTCCAAGCGAAACGATACGCCCCGGGAAGCGCGGTCGGGCGGCCCGAGATCCAGGCATTCACCGGAAGTCTGGTCGGCCTCGGCGCGTCAAAGGGCGTTTTCGTGACGACCTCGACGTTCTCCGCCCAGGCCGTCGAGTTCGCATCACGCATTCCGCAGCGTGTGATCCTGATTGACGGACGCCGCCTGACGGAGCTGATGGTCGAACACGGTGTCGGGGTGCGTTCCAGCCGCGTGCTGGAGTTCAAGCGCCTGGACGAGGATTTCTTCTCGGAAGACTGACGCCCGGCAAAGGGGATATCAATTCGGGTGGTAGGTCAGCGGCCGTTTCTGATTTGATTTCGTATACTTAGGGTTCCGTACTGGCGCCGGTTCAGTCCAGAGGTCGAGAGAAAAACGGCGGAGAGAGAACGCTCGGAGCCGAGTGTGCCGGCGTCGCAGTCCAGAGCTTCGCACCCGAACCGCGCGGTTCCTTGGCGTTTCAGCGCCGCGTCCGCGTGCGGAGAACGTTCGTCAGGGTAGAAATGGCGGAGAGAGAGGGATTCGAACCCTCGATAGAGTTGCCCCTATACACGCGTTCCAGGCGTGCGCCTTCAACCACTCGGCCACCTCTCCGTCTTGTGTGCTGGCAGCGGCCGGTTGCGCCGTGCTGGTCGGAAATGCACACTTCCGCGGACATCGGCCCGAAAGCCGTTGAAGCAGCCATGACCTTCAGGCTGCCTGTCCAGCGCACAGCCGCAAAGCAGCAGGCGCGGGGCTGATCTAGTCGATCCGGCGGCAATTGCCAAGACATAACCGACAAACAATCTGCATATGTCACGACAATCGTATAAACCGGGTTCTGCAGTCGGGGAGACGGCTCCGGGCAGCCAAGAAAAAGGCCCCGCAACAGCGTGCGGGGCCTCTTTTGATGGTGCAGGTGCCGGATCAGACCGAGTAGTACATGTCGAACTCGATCGGGTGCGGCGTCATTTCGAAGCGCATCACTTCGGCCATCTTCAGCTCGATGAACGAATCGATCTGATCGTCGTCGAACACGCCGCCGGCCTTCAGGAAGGCGCGGTCCTTGTCGAGGTTCTGAAGCGCCTCGCGCAGCGAGCCCGAAACGGTCGGGATTTTCTTCAGCTCCTTCGGCGGCAGGTCGTACAGATCCTTGTCCATCGGCTGGCCGGGATGGATCTTGTTCTTGATGCCGTCGAGACCGGCCATCAGCAGCGCGGCAAAGGCGAGGTAGGGGTTCGCGCCCGGATCGGGGAAGCGGACCTCGAGACGCTTCGACTTCGGCGATGAGCCGAAGGGAATGCGGCAGGAGGCCGAGCGGTTGCGGGCGGAGTAGGCCAGCAGCACCGGGGCCTCATAGCCCGGAACCAGCCGCTTGTAGGAGTTGGTCAGCGGGTTGGTGAAGGCATTGATGGCCTTGGCGTGCTTGATGACGCCGCCGATGAAGTACAGGCAGTTTTCCGAAAGGCCCGCATATTCGTTGCCGGCGAAGGTCGGCTTGCCGTCCTTCCAGATCGACATATGGACATGCATGCCCGAGCCGTTGTCGCCGAACACCGGCTTCGGCATGAAGGTCGCCGTCTTGCCGTAGGCGTTGGCCACCTGATGAACGACATACTTGTAGAGCAGCATCTTGTCGGCATTACGTACGAGTGTATCGAACTTCACACCAAGCTCATGCTGGGCGGCCGCTACCTCATGATGATGCTTTTCCACGCGCACGCCCATTTCGGTCAGCACGGAGAGCATTTCCGAGCGCATGTCCTGACACGAATCGATCGGCGGAACGGGGAAGTAGCCGCCCTTGACACGGGGGCGGTGGCCCAGATTGCCGGTTTCATAGTCGGTGTCGTCGTTCGATGGCAGTTCGGACGAATCCAGTTTGAAGCCGGTGTTGTAGGGATCGGACTTGTACTTCACGTCGTCGAAGATGAAGAACTCCGCTTCGGGGCCGACGAAGATGGTGTCGCCGATGCCTTCCGCCTTCATGTAGGCCTCGGCCTTCTTGGCAATGCCGCGGGGGTCACGATTGTAGGATTCGCCGGAAACAGGATCGAGAATGTCGCACAAAATCACCATGGTCGATTGCGCGAAGAACGGGTCCATGTGCACCGTCTCGGGATCGGGCATCAGCACCATGTCGGACTCGTTGATCGCCTTCCAGCCGGCGATGGACGAGCCGTCGAACATGACGCCGTCGGCAAACATGTCTTCCTCGACTTCGGCCACGTCCATGGTGACGTGATGCAGCTTGCCCTTGGGGTCCGTAAAGCGCAGATCGACAAACTTGACGTCGTTGTCCTTGATCTGCCTCATAATGTCGGCGGCTGTAGTCATTTCAGGCTTCCTTGGCTTGAGAATGTTGGAAATGGAAAAAGAGGGTCAGATGGCGTCGGTGCCGGTCTCGCCGGTGCGGATGCGCACGACTTCCTCGATGTTGGAGACAAAAATCTTGCCGTCGCCGATGCGTCCGGTCTGGGCAGCCTTGCGAATGGCTTCCACGGCGGTGTCGACTGCGTCGTCGCCCAGCACCAGCTCGATCTTCACCTTCGGCAGAAAATCGACGACATATTCGGCGCCACGATAGAGCTCGGTATGGCCCTTTTGACGACCGAAGCCCTTGGCCTCGATAACAGTAATGCCTTGCAGACCCGCTTCCTGCAGGGCCTCCTTCACTTCATCGAGCTTGAACGGCTTTATGATCGCTTCGATCTTCTTCATGAGCTGAATCTCCAATGGCAAAGGGGTGAAAAACCCACTCGCGCAAATCTCAAGCATGAACCGTGCCAATTCGGTCGATGAACCCTCACAAAGGCAATTTTCGCTGCCTGCATGCTCAGGACTGGCATAGCTGGCAGCATGGGAAGCCACGCGCGACGCAATGTCCATACGGACGCTGCACAAAAAACAGGCATGGTGGACATTTCGTGAGCGGAGAGACGGTGGCAAAGCCATCGTCGCAAGCGCGCCCGGATGCTAATATGGAAGCTGGGCGCTGTGCCTGAAGCGGTAACTGCGGGAATCTACCCATGAAAACCGAACTTCTTTCGCCGACGGAAATGGCTGAGGCCGATCGCAGGGCGATCGTGGCCGGACCGTTCGACGGCAAGGGGCTGATGCGCAATGCGGGCACAGCGGTGGCGCGGGAAGTGATGCGACATTACCCGGCTGCCGAACAAGTGCATGTGCTGTGCGGTCCCGGTAACAATGGCGGCGATGGTTATGTGGTGGCAGGCCTGCTTGCCGAAAGCGGCATGGCTGTTTCGCTGTGGGCTTCGGAAGAGCCGCGGCCGGGAAGCGATGCCGCCGTCGCGGCTGCAGAATGCCCGCTTCAGCCCGCACCGCTTGCCGCATTCGATGCCGATGCGGGGGCGGTCATTGTCGATGCGTTATACGGGGCCGGCCTGTCCAGGCCAGTGGAGGGCGATTGCGCCCGCGCGATCGAACTGGTCACGGCGAGGGGCTTGCCGGTGGTCGCCATCGATTTGCCGTCTGGTGTTTCGGGCGCGAGCGGAAAAATCACCGGGCCGGCGTTCCGGGCGGCGCTGACGGTCACTTTCGCCCGCAGGAAACCCGGTCATCTGCTGTTGCCGGGCAGGGACCATTGCGGGGAGGTTGTTCTGGCCGACATCGGTATCCCGGACGCGGTGATCGCGGAACTCAACGTGCGCACCTTTGCCAACGCTCCAAAACTGTGGTTGCCGCATTTTCCGGTGCCGGGCGTAGATACCCATAAATACCGGCGTGGCCATGTCGGCATCTTTTCAGGCGGACCGGCTTCAACGGGCGCCGCGCGTCTTTCCGCGCTTGGCGCAGCGCGTAGCGGGGCAGGGGCGGTCACGGTCCTGTCGCCGGCAAATGCGCTGGCGGTGAACGCTATGCATCTGACCTCCATCATGCTGCGCAAGGCCGATGAAGTCGCTGAGCTGGGCGCATATCTAGCAGATCGTCGGCCATCAGCCTTCGTGCTTGGTCCCGGTTTCGGCGTAGGTGACAAGGCGCGGGAGTTCACGCTGGCGGTGCTGGCCTCGCGCTCGGGAGCCGGGGGAATGGTGCTCGATGCGGACGGCATCACCTCGTTTCGGGATGAGCCGGCAGCTCTGTTTGAGGCGGCGGACGCGGAAGGCGCGCCGGCGCTGGTCCTGACGCCGCATGATGGCGAGTTTGCGCGGCTGTTCCCTGATCTGGCGTCAGAGGAAGACCTGTCCAAGCTGGAACGCTCCCGGCAGGCGGCCGCACGGGCGCATGGCGTCGTCGTTACCAAGGGGGCGGATACGGTCATTGCTGCGCCCGACGGCCGTGCCGCCATCAACTCCAACGGCGCGCCGTGGCTGGCGACAGCGGGTTCTGGCGACGTTCTGGCGGGGCTGGTAGCCGGGCTTCTGGCACAGGGCATGCCGGCCTTCAAAGCGGCCTGCGCGGCCGTATGGATGCATGCCGAGGCCGGCAGTCGCTTCGGCCCGGGTCTGATCGCCGAAGACCTGCCACAGGCGATTCCGCCCGTATTGGCGGAACTTGTCGCTTCGGCGCGCCGTTGACGCGCGGTTGACTTGTAGCTGCCCATCCGATTTACCGTGAAAACCAGTTCCCGACAGTCCGGACCCCATTTGATGCTTGAAAAAACCTACGACGCGAAGACCGTCGAACCCAGAATTGCCGCCACGTGGGACGAGGCCGACGCGTTTCGCGCCGGCGCCGGTGCCGAGGAAGGCGCTGAATCCTTCGCCATCGTCATTCCGCCGCCCAATGTCACCGGCTCGCTGCATATGGGCCATGCGCTCAACAACACGCTGCAGGACATCATGGTGCGCTTCGAGCGCATGCGCGGCAAGAATGTTCTGTGGCAGCCGGGCATGGACCATGCGGGCATCGCCACGCAGATGGTGGTCGAGCGCCGTCTGGCGGAAAAGAACATTCATCGCCGCGATCTGACCCGCGAAGAATTCATCGACAAGGTGTGGGAGTGGAAAGCCGAGTCTGGTGGCTCGATCTTCAACCAGCTCAAGCGGCTGGGCGCATCCTGCGACTGGTCGCGCGAGCGCTTCACCATGGATGAAGGCCTGTCGAAGGCAGTGCTGGAAGTCTTTGTCACCCTCTACAAGGAAGGGCTGATCTACAAGGACAAGCGCCTTGTGAACTGGGACCCCAAGCTGCTCACCGCGATCTCCGACCTTGAGGTCGAGCAGAAGGAGATGGACGGAAATCTCTGGCATTTCCGCTATCCCGTCGAGGGCGAGACCTATGACCCTGAAAACCCGGCCACCTATGTGACCGTCGCCACCACGCGTCCCGAGACGATGCTGGGCGATACGGGCGTTGCCGTTCACCCAGATGACGAGCGCTACAAAAATCTGGTCGGGCGCAATGTCGTGCTGCCGATCGTCGGCCGGCTGATCCCGGTGGTTGCCGATGAGTATTCCGACCCGGAAAAGGGAACCGGCGCGGTCAAGATCACGCCGGCGCACGACTTCAACGACTTCGAGGTCGGCAAGCGCAACAACCTGCGTGCCATCAGCATCCTGACAACCGAAGCGAAGATCGATATCCGAGACAACGAGGATTTCCTCGAAGGTGTCGAGGTCACGCCTCTGCGCGAGGGCGTGTGGGAACAGCTCCATGGCCTCGACCGTTTCGAGGCGCGCAAGCTCATCGTTCAGATCATGGAAGAGGGCGGTTTCCTCGCAAAGATCGAGCCGCACCGCCACATGGTTCCCCACGGAGATCGTGGCGGCGTGCCGATCGAGCCGCTGCTGACTGACCAGTGGTATGTGAATGCCGCCGAACTGGCGAAGCCGGCTATCGCATCGGTTCGTGAAGGCCGCACCAACTTCGTGCCGAAGAACTGGGAGAAGACCTATTTCGACTGGATGGAAAACATCCAGCCATGGACGATCTCCCGTCAGCTCTGGTGGGGACATCAGATCCCGGCCTGGTACGGACCGGACGGCCATATCTTCGTAGAAAAAAGCGAGGAAGAGGCGCTGAACGCGGCCATCCAGCATTATCTCGCCCATGAAGGCCCTTGGAAGGCATGGGTCGAGGAACGGCTGGAGAATTTCGAGCCGGGCGCGATCCTCACCCGCGACGAGGATGTGCTGGACACATGGTTCTCCTCGGCGCTGTGGCCGTTCTCGACGCTTGGCTGGCCGGATCAGACGCCTGAGCTGAAGACCTATTACCAGACCGACGTGCTGGTGACCGGCTTCGACATCATCTTCTTCTGGGTCGCCCGCATGATGATGATGGGCCTGCACTTCATGGACGAGGAGCCGTTCCACACGGTCTATGTCCATGCGCTGGTTCGCGACAAGAACGGCGCCAAGATGTCGAAGTCCAAGGGCAACGTCATCGACCCGCTGGAACTGATCGACGAATACGGCGCCGATGCGCTGCGCTTCACGCTGACCATCATGGCCGCGCAGGGGCGCGACGTGAAGCTCGATCCCGCCCGCATTGCCGGCTATCGCAATTTTGGCACCAAGCTGTGGAACGCCACGCGCTTCGCACAGATGAACGGCGTGGCGCGCAATGACGATTTCTGGCTTGGCGATGCGAAGCTGGCGGTCAATCGCTGGATCCTCACGGAACTGACCCGCACTGCGCGTGCTGTTACCGAAGCCATTACCAGCTATCGTTTCAACGAGGCCGCGGGCGCTGCCTATCGCTTCGTCTGGAATCTGGTCTGCGACTGGTATGTCGAATTGCTGAAGCCGGTTTTCATGGGGGACGATGAAGCCGCCAAGGTCGAAAGCCGCGCCTGCTTCGCCTTTGTTCTGGATGAGATCTACAAGCTTCTGCATCCGATGATGCCGTTCATGACCGAAGAACTGTGGGCACAGACGGCGGGCGAGGGGCGTGAGCGTTCGACGCTGCTGTGCCACGCTGCATGGCCGGCTCCCGAGTTCGAGGATGCAGAGGCAGCTGGCGACATCAACTGGCTGGTCGATCTGGTTTCCGGCATCCGCTCGGTTCGCTCGGAAATGAATGTGCCGGCAGCCGCAATCGCGCCGCTGGTCGTGGTGGAAGCCAATGAGACCACCCGCGAACGCCTTGTCCGTCATGAGACGGCCATTCGCCGGCTGGCGCGCGTGGGCGATATTGCGCTCACCGACACCGCTCCGAAAGGCTCGGCACAGCTCGTTCTGGGTGAGGCAACGATATGTCTGCCGCTCGGCGATCTGGTTGACCTCAAGGCCGAGGAAGCGCGCCTCAAGAAGGAAGTGGCCAAGGTTACCGAGGAGATCGCCCGCATCGCGAAAAAACTCTCAAACGAGAAGTTCGTCGCCAATGCCCGCGAGGATGTGGTGGCGGCGGAGCGGGAGAAGCTGGCGGAGTTCGAGGAAGCGCAGGCACGGCTTGCCATGGCTCTCGAACGGGTGCGCTCAGCCGGTTAAACAATCAGGGCAGCTTGCTGTTGCTGAAAGACCCGAAAACCCTGCCCGGTTTTCGGGTCTTTTTGTTGCGCGATTCGCGTACTCTCAAAACTTCCGGTTGCGCTTTGAGGCCTCATTTCGAGGCCCTCCCGTAACGTAAGAATTGACGTATACGGAAGATTAGGCCCCATTGTTGCCATAATGTAACAATGGGGCCTTTTTCTCTCGAAAACGGCCTGTTTTGGAGTATCCCGTATAACATGCCGGGCAATTTCAAGGCTTGCGATGCTGAAAAATTGGGTTTTCAGGCGCCTGCTCAAGATGACGGCAAGTCTGGGGACAGTCGTCGGATTTTACCGTACTTGTACGGTGTACACAACGGTGTTGCATCGCGCCGTCTAATTGGTTCTACCTAGAAATCAGGAACTTTCGGGGAGAGGACTTCATGGTTATTAAGGGTATCGCGACGCTTTCCGGAGCAACCGCGCTTTCTCTTCTTGCGATGGCTGCAGCCAATGCTGGCGGTTTTTCGCGTGGAACCGCAGATACGGATATTCTGTTCGAGCAGGGCAATTTCAACGTCCGCACCAGCGTGACCGTGGTGAGCCCCGAGCGCAAGATCAAGAGCGGCCCTTCGAACATCGGACACGATTACGCAGACACTTACGTGATGCCGTCTCTGGCGGCCAAGTTCCGCCTGTCGGACAATGTGTCCTGTGCGGGCACGATTGCGAACTCGTTTGGTGCGGCATCATCTTTCGATGCGCCGCGTGCGCAGGCGCCCGTGGCTCCCTACACCTATTATGGCAAGCTGGAAGAGACCTTCACCGTCACGGAATACGCAGCGACATGTGCTGTGGGCTTTGATCTGAGCAAGGGAAGATTTTCTGTCATTGCCGGCGCCTATGTCGACGATTTCGATTACGACCTCAGCGTAGTTATTCCCGGCGCTGGTGGTGCACCCACGCCTCTGCCTGTCGAGCTTGGCGGCACCGCGTGGGGCTGGCGTGGTGGACTTGCCTATGAAATTCCGGACATCGCTCTTCGTGCACAGGTGCTTTATCGTTCGGGAACGAAGATCGAAGCTTCTGGTGTTGCAGCTGGCGGACTTTTGCCAGCTGAAGGCAATGGCAAGCTTCCGCAGAGTGTGGAAGCAAAGTTTCAGACCGGTATTGCACCGGGCTGGCTTGCTTATGGCTCAGTGAAATGGACTGACTGGTCCGTAAACAAGACCCTTACGCTCGACGTAAATAATGGTTTTTTCAAAACTGAGAACAAGTACTTCTGGCGCGATGGCTGGACCATCATGGGCGGTATCGGTCATTCGTTTAACGACCAGATTTCCGGAACCGCGTTTCTCATGTGGGACCGTGGAACTTCTACTGGATACGACCTTCATGGAGACGTTATCACCCTCGGGGCTGGCCTGATCATGAAGGACGGGTTCGGCGAACTGCGTCTGGGCGGTGGCGTCTCCCGCGTCGGATCCGTCGAAGAAACTGCTTACAGTGCTACGAATGGTAATTACGCCGTCGGCAGTGGCTGGTCCGTTTCCGGTCTTGCAGGCTACAGCCTCAAGTGGTGAGTTGATCTCCTGAATGACATAAAAGCCCGGCATTGCCGGGCTTTTATCTTTTAAGATCATATGTTTGTCGGGTTTTTCGGAATCTGTCTCCGAACGGCTGTTCACCTTCGGTTAGCGACGTCTTCAGTTTGTGGTGAATCTGCAACAGTCGTTCAACTTCCCTTGTGCTAGGCCTGCCGCAACGAGAACCGCCCACTTCCCGCCATAAACCGGAGGCACTTCGTTAAGGCCCCGGAAAAACAAGCGGCAAGAAAAAGGGGTCCGCAGGTATTTTCAGTTGTGGTTTCATCAACGGATGATGAGACAGGCTGGCAGTGTGGTAGGCGCAAGGAAGAGTATGGAAGTCCCGGTTATTTCCCGCTCAGTTTCGATGTTGCTTCCCCGCGCGGGAAGAGATGCCGGCGTGCGGCAACAGCCGGCTCATTTCGTGGCAACCCATTCCCGACAGATTTCGGGAGTGTTGCGCTCATGTATGCTGGGCACGGTGATAGCCTGTGCCTCCCTGTCTGCTGTCGAGCCCGCACTTGCCTTTGACGACAAGGTGTTCGACGACAAGACGGGTGTGAAGCCGAAATCCAATCCGTTTGCCGTTTTCCGTTTTGGTTTCTCCGCCTATCACAGCGGCCATAAGGAGCAGGCGGTTGAGGCATATCGCTATGCTGCGGAAAATGGCCAGATCGGCGCAACGTGGAAGCTGGCCCGCATGTATGCCGAGGGCGATGGTGTCGCCCGCAACGACTATGAAGCCTTCAAGTTTTTCAGCGAAATCGCCGAACAGGATGTCGAGCCGGGTTCGCCTGAGGAAAGCTATGTTTCCGATGCGCTGGTTGCGCTGGGAGACTATATCCGCAGAGGGATACCCGGCACACCGGTCCAGCCGGACGCGACCGCTGCGCAGGAATATTTCATGCGCGCGGCAGCCAATTACCGCAACCCGAATGCCCAGTACGAAATGGGCAGGATGTTCCTCAACGGCGAGGGTGGCGTGAAGGCAAGCACAAGGCAGGCCGGCCGCTGGCTGCAGCTTGCCGCCGAAAAGGGGCACGCGGGCGCGCAGGCAACGCTCGGCAATCTGCTGTTTCACAGCGGCAAGGCGGTTCGCGGTCTGGCTTTGATGACTGTAGCGCTTGAGCGTGCCCAGCCTGTCGATCAGGGCTGGATCCGCAACATGCAGGAAGAGGCCTTCGCCCTGGCGCCGGAAGCCGACCGCCGCACGGCTATCGCTCTGGCCGATGACATGCTGACCAAGGGCATCAACCAGTAACTGACCGGGCGCAGCCCGGCGCGTCCGCTGCTCAAAGCCAAACGCGCCGGCTGATCACAGCCAGACGCGATTGTGATTCTTTTTCCGCAGGATGCGGGCTTCGCTTGAATCGTTACCTTTGCTTCACGAAGCGCTTCAGGCAGCTTCCAGCCTGAGTTCCACAGCCGCCGGCACATGATCGGACGGCTTTTCCCACGCCCGCACATGTTTCTCGATCGATGCCGAACCGAGCATGTCAGCCGCCTCCGGCGACAGGAGCAGGTGATCGATACGGATGCCGTTGTTCTTCTGCCAGGCGCCGCCCTGATAATCCCAGAATGTGTAGACGTCCGGTTCGTCGGTAACCGCGCGCACCGCCTCGGTAAAGCCGAGGTTCTCCAGTCGCCGGAATGCCTGCCGGGTCTGAGGCTGGAAAAGTGCGTCGTTGACCCACGCTTCGGGATGTCTTGCGTCGATCGGCTCAGGAATGACGTTGTAATCTCCTGCCAGAACAAGCGCCTCTTCCAGAGCAAGGCGCTCGCGCGCCCAGTCTTCAAGGCGTTGCATCCAGGCGAGCTTGTAGGGAAACTTCACCGGGTCATCGACCGGATTGCCATTGGGCAGGTAGAGCGAGGCGACGCGCAGCGCGCCTTTTGGCGTTGAAAAAACGCCTTCGATGAACCGTGCATGGTCGTCGCCATCGTCACCGGGCAGGCCGCGATTGACCTCGTCGAACGGCAATCTGGAAAGCAGGGCAACGCCGTTGAACCCTTTCTGGCCGTGCGTTTCGACATTGTAGCCCAGCGCCTCGATCTCCAGACGGGGGAACTGTTCATCGACGCATTTGATTTCCTGCAGGCAAACGACGTCCGGAGCGCTCTCCTGCAGCCAATGGGTGAGATTGCCGATACGGGCCCGCACGCCGTTGATGTTCCAGGTGGCAATCTTCATGAAATTCTCGCGACTATTTCAAACAGTTCTTGATAGCATGTCGGTTTGATTGAGATCATCCTGCACTATCGCGGCAGTCTATGGAACCCGTTTCAGCTGTCGCGCAAAGGGAGGGACCATAATGTCAACAGCATCGACGCATTCCGTCGACGAGATGCTGCCTGCGCCGCGTTTGTTTACGCTCGGCCTTCAGCATGTTCTTGTCATGTATGCAGGCGCTATTGCCGTGCCGCTCATCGTGGGCAGGGCGCTTCAGCTTGAACCGGCCGACGTCGCATTCCTCATTTCCGCGGATCTGTTCGTCTGCGGCATTGCCTCGATCCTGCAATCCATGGGCGCAACGCAATGGTTCGGCATCAAGCTTCCGGTGATGATGGGCGTAACCTTTGCAGCCGTTGGCCCCATGGTTTCCATGGCCGCGGCAAATCCCGGCTATGAAGGCGCGCGCATGATCTTCGGCGCCATCATCGGGGCCGGCATCATAACCGTGCTCATCGCTCCCTTTGTCAGCCGCATGTTGCGGCTTTTCCCGCCTGTGGTCACGGGAACGATCATCCTCGTCATCGGGGTGTCGCTGATGAAGATCGGCATCAACTGGATATTCGGCATGCCGTTCGGGCCTACGGCGCCGAAGATCATCAACCCCGAACATGCGGCATGGCTGAATTCGGTGAAGGAGGCGGCAGGGGCCGCCGGCTCGACGCTGCCGCCTGTGCCGGCCGGGATGGGGCTGGCGCCCAGCATTCCGAATGCGGCCTATGCGCCCGTATCCAACATCGTGCTTTCGCTGGTCGTGCTTGGCGTCATCATCGGTGTCGCGCGCTACGCGAAGGGCTTTCTGTCGAATGTAGCCGTTCTCGTCGGTATCGTAGCCGGCGGTGTCATTGCGGCATCGCTCGGTATGATGCATTTCGACAAGGTGGCCAACGCCGCGTGGTTCGCGCCGATCGCGCCGTTCCATTTCGGAATGCCGATCTTCGATCCGGTCCTCATCATCACCATGGTTCTGGTGATGATCGTGGTGATGATTGAGTCGACGGGCATGTTCCTGGCCCTCGGCGACATGACGGAAAAGAAGATCACCCAGCCGATGCTGTCGGCAGGCCTGCGCATGGACGGTCTCGGCACCGTGCTTGGCGGCATCTTCAACACCTTCCCCTATACGAGCTTTTCGCAGAATGTCGGTCTGGTGGGCGTTACCGGCATTCGCAGCCGCTTCGTTTGCGTGGCGGGCGGCGTCATCATGGTGGTTCTGGGCCTCATCCCCAAGATGGGTGCGCTGGTGGAGGCGCTCCCCACGGTGGTGCTCGGTGGTGCGGGTATCGTCATGTTCGGCATGGTGGCGGCAACCGGAATCCGCATTCTGTCGGCCGTGGATTTCAAGGCCAATCGCAACAACCTGTTCATCGTGGCGATTTCGCTGGGCTTCGGCATGATCCCGGTCGTGGCGCCCGACTTCCACATCTGGCTGCCGAAGGCCATCGGCCCGCTGGTGGACTCCGGCATCCTGCTGGCATCCATTGCCGCCGTGGCGCTCAATCTGGTCTTCAACGGCGCCACCGGTGATGCACAGGGCCTGCGCAAGGCCGCCATGTCGGCCGAAGCCTGAGTTCGGATCGCGGATCAACACGAAAAGGCCGCCCTTGGGCGGCCTTTTTCTGTGGCAGAATGCTGCGTCAGATGGAGAAACTGGTTCCGCAGCCGCAGGAAGCCACGGCGTTCGGATTCCTGATCTGGAACGACTGGCCCATCAGGTCGTCGACGAAATCGATGACGGAACCGCCGAGATAGACCAGAGAAATGTCGTCGATCAGCACTGTTGCGCCATCTCTCTCGATGGCGACGTCACCCTCATCGGGGCCTTCAACGAGATCGAACTTGTAGGAGAAGCCGGAACAGCCGCCACCTTCGACGGAAACGCGCAATGCGCTTTTGCCCGGGTCGCCGGAAACGATCCTGGCGATCCGCTTTGCTGCGGCTTCGGTTACTTCGACGTTGGAGTTCATCGCGGCGTTCGCGTTCACGGCGTCACCTTGCATTTGATTTCTCTTGATAGGTATGTACGCCGTGCCATCAAGTCAACAACTGGTCGCTGGCCATGAGTGCCCGTTGCGATCTGCGGAGAAAGTATGGGCGAGGCAAGCATCGGACAGGGTATCGCGAACGCCGCTTATGAGGGAATAGGCTTCGGCTACCGGCCGCGCGCGCCTTATGCAACCGATCCCGCCAGAACGCGGGGAAGGTTCGTGCCGGAGCCGGAAAGCCCGACCCGCACCCCGTTCCAGCGTGACCGCGACCGCATCATTCATTCGACCGCATTCCGGCGTCTGAAGCACAAGACGCAGGTGTTCATCGCTCATGAAGGCGACCATTTCCGCACACGGCTGACCCATTCCATCGAGGTGGCGCAGATTGCCCGGGCGCTGGCTCGCGCGCTGCGTGGCGATGAGGATCTCGCCGAGGCGGTGGCGCTCGTCCACGACTTCGGCCACACCCCCTTTGGCCATACCGGCGAGGATGCGCTGAACGCGAAGATGGCAGCCTGGGGTGGTTTCGATCACAACGCCCAGTCTCTGCGCATCGTCACCCGGCTGGAGCGGCGCTATGCGGAGTTCGACGGTCTGAACCTGAGCTGGGAAACGCTGGAAGGACTGGTGAAGCACAACGGGCCTCTGACCGGCGCGAACGGCGAGGGGCTTGATGGCGAGCTGCCGGCCACCATCCGCGCTTACAACGAACTGCATGATCTCGAACTCGATCGCTTCGCCGGGATAGAAGCCCAGTGCGCGGCGATTGCCGATGACATCGCCTATAACACCCATGACATCGACGATGGCCTGAGAGCAGGGCTTCTCGAACTGGACATGCTGGAGGATCTTGCACTGCCGGGCAAAATCCTGCGTCAGGTGAGGGAGCGCTATCCCGCTCTGGACGATGTGCGCGTCGGCCACGAACTGATGCGGCGTCAGATCACCATCATGGTCGAAGACGTGATCAGGGCCGCCACTGAAAATCTGGCGCGCCTGCGGCCTGAAAGTGCCGAGGCGGTGAGGGCGGCCGGTGAAACCATTGTCACCTTCACACCGGCCATGGCGGTGGAGGAAAAGGAACTGAAGGCGTTTCTCTACAAGCATCTCTACCGGCATCCGGAAGTCATGCGCGTGCGCGTCAATGCAGAGAAGATCGTCTGCGATCTGTTCGACGTCTATTTCTCCGACCCGCGCGCCATGCCGGAAGGCTGGCGAGAGGGGCTTGATCGCGCGGAAGATCGCATAAAGGCGCGTCATGTCGCCGATTTCCTCGCCGGCATGACCGATACCTACGCCGTGAAAGAGCACCGGCGTTTGTTTGACCACACGCCTGATTTGAGTTAGGCGCAGGAAAACTCACTTTTACGGTGATATGCACCTTAAAAGCGATTGCCTGACCCCAAGCTGTTATCGAAAGCCCCCCTCATGAACATCTTCGCCGACTTCACCGCGCGGATCATCAAAGCAGTCGAAGCGCTTGATCTGAAGGACAAGGACGGGGGCGTGCTTGATCTATCGCGCATCTCCGTCGAACCGCCACGGGATGCAAGCCATGGCGATCTGGCCACCAACGCCGCAATGGTGCTGGCCAAGCCGTCCGGACAAAATCCGCGCGCGCTGGCGGATCGAATCGTCGCGACGCTGAGTGAGGATGCCGATGTTGCCGGCGCTGAAGTGGCGGGTCCCGGCTTCGTCAATCTGCGCCTCACCGATGCATTCTGGCAGAAGCATCTGGCTTTCATCCTGGGCAAGGCCACCGATTATGGCCGCTCCACCGCCGGTGCCGGACGCAAGGTGAATGTGGAATATGTCTCGGCCAACCCAACCGGCCCCATGCATGTTGGCCATTGTCGCGGCGCCGTGGTGGGCGATGCGCTCGCCAACATCATGGATTTCTCCGGCTATGAGGCGACCAAGGAATACATCATCAACGATGCCGGTGCGCAGATCGACGTGCTCGGCCGTTCCGTTCTGCTGCGCTATCGCGAGGCGCTGGGCGAAAACATCGGTGATATTCCGGCAGGGCTGTATCCCGGCGATTATCTGGTGCCCGTGGGGCAGGAGCTTGCTTCGGAATTTGGCCGTAAGTTGCTGGAAATGCCGGATAATGAGGCGCTGGCAATCGTCAAGGATCGCACCATCGACGCCATGATGAAGATGATTAAAGATGATCTGGCGCTGCTCAACGTGCGCCACGACGTCTTCTTTTCCGAGCGCACCCTGCACGCCGACAATGCCAATGCGATCCGCTCGGCCATCAACGATCTGACCCTGAAGGGCCACATCTACAAGGGCAAGCTTCCGCCGCCCAAGGGTGAGAAGCCGGAAGACTGGGAGGATCGCGAGCAGACGCTGTTCCGCTCAACCGCTGTCGGTGATGATCTGGACCGAGCGCTGGTCAAGTCCGACGGCACCTACACCTATTTCGCCGCTGATGTTGCCTATCTGAAGAACAAGGTCGATCGCGGCTTCGTGGAGCTGATCTATGTGCTGGGCGCCGATCACAGCGGCTATGTCCGGCGTCTGGAAGCACTGGCGCGCGCGGTTGGCGGCGACAAGGTCAAGCTCACCGTTCTGCTTTGCAATCTGGTCAAGCTGTTCCGTGACGGCGAGCCTGTGCGCATGTCCAAGCGCTCGGGCGACTTCGTCACTCTGCGTGAAGTGGTCGAGGAGGTCGGGCGCGATCCGATCCGCTTCATGATGCTCTACCGCAAGAACAGCGAGCCGCTGGACTTTGACTTCGCCAAGGTCACCGAGCAGTCGAAGGACAATCCGGTTTTCTATGTGCAGTATGCTTCGGCGCGCTGCCATTCCGTGTTCCGTCAGGCGAAGGAGCAGACGGGCATCTCGGAGCCTGACCGCGCAACGCTTTCGGCTGCCGTTTCCGGCCTCACCGACGAGGGCGAAATCGGGCTGGTGCGCAAGCTTGCCGAATACCCGCGCCTGATAGAACAGGTCGCCTCCTCGCAGGAGCCGCACAGGCTTGCCTTCTACCTTTATGACCTTGCCAGCGCGTTCCATGCACACTGGAATCGCGGCACGGATAATCCGGACTTACGTTTTGTTAAGGTTAACGATCCACAATTGACCCTTGCCAGACTAGGGCTGGTGCAGGCCGTTGCGGATGTACTTCAATCCGGTCTGACGCTGATCGGGGCCGATGCACCGAAGGAAATGCGTTAGACAGCAGCGGAATACCTGTCACCATTTGCCCACATTGCGCTGGTAGGGGCCAACCTTACGCGACGTCGATGGCGTCCGATTGTGCGAGTTCGGGAACGACGATGGCAGACAGAACCCAGCTGAGGATAGCAGACCGCGACGATATCGCGGCGGATGATCCGTTCGCGGAGCTGACACGGATCATGGGCTTCGACCCGCGCGTGCCAGTGAAGCCGGACAATCAACCTCGCTTCGAAGACGTTGCTGACGATGATTTCACCATCGACCTTGAAAAGGAGTTGATGGGCGAGTTCGGCGAGGAACCGCAGGCTGCGGCCTGGCCGGAAGCCGGCAACGATGCTTCTGTAAGCTATGATGCTTCCGCAAGCTATGCAGGCACGGACACCGCCGCGCAGACGCATTCGGCTGCTGAGCCGGATTTCAATTTCGACGACATCTCGTTCGATGAGCCTGCCTTTGAGCAGCAAGCCGGCGCCCATTCGGAAGCGCCGATCGCCGCCGTGCAGAGCGCAGAGGCGGACTATCCGGATTTCGATCTTGCTCTGGAGCAGGAGCTGACGGTCGCCGGAACTGCCGACGCGGATCCCTTCGCCGACTTCGATGCCGCTCTCACCGATGAGCTGGCCGGACAGGCGCAGCCAGCAGATGATTTTGCCGTCTTCGACGATGCCGATTTCGCCTTTGAAGAACCTGCCGTTGCAGCGCCTGAGCCGCAGGCGCCCGCAGCCTCTGAGCAGGTTTTTGATGCTGGTGACGATTTTGAACGTCAGCTGGCTGCCGCGGTGTTCGATGAGCATCCTGCCGCATCTGCGGATGAGCCCGAATGGGATGCTGCCCCTGCCGATGGATTGCATGTTGCACCCCAATCCTATGAGCAGCCGCACGATGATTTTGCATATGCTCATGCCGACCTGCCTTCCGTTGAGGCGGAAGTGGCAGACGAAGCGCCGGCTCCCACCCTTGAAGATGAGCTGAACGCCTTGCTTAACCGCATGTCGGCACGCCCTCAGCCTGGCTACGAACCGGATTTCGAGCTGGAACGGCCTCTCGACGTTCATGTGGAGCATCAGACAGCCGCTGCCGATGTTTCGCAGCAGACTGCCGCGCCCGTATCTGCGCGTGATGATTTCGACCTGGATCTCGATCTCGGCGATTTCGGTTCCGAATCTGCGCAGAACGTTCAGCCGCAGTTCGAGCCGCAGACCCCGGCAGATCCTGTCGATGCACTGAAGTCCTTCATCCCGGCTGCCGCAACTGTCGCGGCGGCAACGCAGGCTCACAGCTGGAGCCGCAGCACGCCGTTCCTGCGCCCGCAGCAACAGCCTGCTGCAGCGACACAGCCGCAGGCTAGCGCCCAGCCTGACGTGCAGGCGAATGCTGCTGCATGGCAGCATCATCAGCCGCAGCCTTCGTCTGATGCCTATCAGGTTACCTCCGACGCCTACGTGCCTGAGACGCCCGCCGCAGCTCCTGTGGCGCACGAGCCGCCCGTGCCGCAGGCACCGGCCCGCCCGCCCGTTGCGGAGATTCCCGAGCTTGAGACCATCGATATTCCTGAGCGGGCCGTCGCTCTTGCCGATGATCTGGAAATTCCGGATGTGCCGTTCGAGCAGGATGTCGCAGAGCCGGCTTCCTATGATGATCTGGAAGCCGATTTCGCCGATCTTCTCAGCGATATGAACATCGCCGAAACTGAAGCCGCTCAACCTGCCGAACAGCAGGCTGACGTGTTTGCTGCGCCTGCTCAGAAACAGGCGGAAAATGCTGCCGCACAGGCGGCCCAGCCATCGTCATCCTATGACCGGACTTTTGACGAGGATTTCGACTTCGATTTCGATGCCGCTGCACAACAGTCCTATCAGCCTGCCGCAGCCGCGGCTGCGGATGACGGATTCGACTATGATCCCGATTATGGCGAGACCATTTCGGAAGCAGAGGAGAAGAAGCCGCGCAACCGTTTGTGGCTGGCCGGTGCGATCGTCGCCGCAGTGGCCGTCATCGGTGGCATAGGGGCGTTTGCCCTCTCTTTCGGCGGGGGTGATTCCGGCGATGCGCCTGTACTTGTCCGCGCCGATGACGCGCCGATCAAGGTCAAGCCGGAAAATCCCGGCGGCACCGTGATCCCCAATCAGGACAACAAGGTCTATGACATGGTTGCCAGGGGCGGTAATCCGGCGGCTCCCACTCAGGAAAAACTCGTCTCTGACGCCGAGAAGCCTGTGGATGTTGCCGCAAGGGCTCCCGAGGCGCGTGTGGTGGGCGAGGGTGCGCCGGCTTCCGCCAAGTCGGAAGAGCGCGTCGCTCCGGCTACCGTTGATGATGTCGCCTCTGAGGAAACGCCTGCCGTTGCGCCGCGCAAGGTTCGCACCATGGTCGTGAAGCCCGACGGCACGCTGGTGCCTCGTGAAGAACCCGCGCCGGCCCAGCAGGTTGCGGCGACCGAACCGCAGGACCCGGCGCCGCAGGCGGTGAGCGCTCCCGGTGCCGAGCAGACCGGTGCCGTGACGCCGGCGGCAAAGCCCCAGCAGTCCGCCAATACGCCTTCGGCAGCTCCTGTTGCTCCGCAGCGCCCTGCTGAGCAGCCCGTGAACATCGTTGGCGAGGTGAAGCCGGGGCAGGTCGCAGCACTCGATCCCAACGCGGCGGCAGCCGGAACATGGGCTGTGCAGATTGCTTCGCAGCCAAGCGTCGAGGCCGCCCAGTCCACCTATCAGGATCTGGCCCGCCGCTATGCCAGCGTGCTTCAGGGCCGCAGCGTCAACATCGTCAAGGCTGAAGTGGCCGGCAAGGGCACCTTCTACCGGGTCCGCGTTGCAAGCCAGTCGCGTGCCGATGCGATCAGCCTCTGCGAGAGCTACAAGGCCGCTGGCGGGAACTGCTTCGTTTCGAAATAAAACGCCTGCGAGCCAGACTTTTGAAAAAGGGCCGGTGCCACTATGCGCCGGCCCTTTTGCATGGGCGTGGCGAATGATTCCCTTTCCCGCACGAACCCGGTAAATTCGGGCCATGACCGAATCAAAATCACTTATTCTCGGCTGTGCCGGCCACTCGCTCTCCCGCGAGGAAATCCGCTTCTATCGCGGCGAATGTCCGTGGGGTTTCATCCTGTTCGCCCGCAACATCAGCGAGCCGGAGCAGATCCGTGATCTGGTGGCATCGATGCGCGATTGCGTGGGACGCGACGATGCGCCGGTGTTCATCGACCAGGAAGGGGGCAGGGTGCAGCGCCTGCGCCCGCCACTGGCCCCGAACTATCCGCCGGCTGCCGCGGTCGGTGAAATCTACCGGCGGGATCGCGAGGCCGGCCTGCGCGCCGCCTGGCTGCACGGCCGCATGCACGCCTTCGATCTTGCGCGTTACGGGATCAGCGCCGATTGTCTGCCGGTTCTGGATGTTCCGGTCGAGGGTGCCAGCGATGTCATCGGCCAGCGTGCCTATGGACGCGATCCCGAGGCGGTGGCCGCTCTTGGCCGCGCCTCGGCCGAAGGGCTGATGGCCGGCGGCCTGCTGCCGGTCATGAAGCACATTCCCGGCCATGGCCGGGCTTCTGCCGACACGCATTTCGAACTGCCGACGGTGCACGCCTCCTTTGATGCGTTGCGCAGACACGATTTCGCCCCGTTCACGGCGTTGAACGATCTGCCGGCGGCGATGACGGCGCATGTGGTGTTCAGCGCCATCGATCCGGCAGGGCCGGCGACCACTTCGGGTAAGGTTGTGGAGGAGGTGATCCGCGGCGAGATCGGGTTCGATGGCCTGCTGATCAGCGATGACATCTCGATGAAGGCGCTTTCTGGGGATTTCGGGGCCAAGGCAGCGGCAATCCTTGCGGCCGGCGTCGATATCGTTCTTCACTGCAACGGGGTCATGGAGGAGATGACTGCCGCCGCAGCGAAGGCAAAAGCGCTGGAAGGTGCGGCACGCAGGCGGGCCGACAGCGCGATGGCTGTCATCGGTGCGAACAATGAAGGTGCTGAAGACGAGCTTCGCGCCGAATTTGCGGAGTATTTCGCGGCGGTGGCCTGAGCCGCCGACAAGGGCTGCAAGGCGGCCCAACAGGCATATCGGAGCAATGGAACGTGGCGCAAACGGCAGCAGGTGATCAGAAGCCAGTCAGGCCAACGCCCATGGAGCGCCTGTGGGCGGATGGTGACGACGATCGCCGCACCGACGATCCTGCTCTTGTCGTCGACGTCGATGGATTTGAAGGCCCGCTTGATCTTCTCCTGCATCTGGCCCGTAACCAGAAAGTCGATCTCGCCCGCATTTCGGTGCTGGCGCTGGCCGAGCAATATCTCGTCTTCATCGACAAGGTGCGCGCGCTGCGACTGGAGCTTGCCGCCGATTATCTCGTCATGGCTGCGTGGCTGGCCTTCCTGAAATCGAAGCTGCTGATCCCGAAGCAGCCGGGTGAGGAGGGGGAAAGCGGCGAGGAACTGGCAGCAGTGCTGCAATTTCGCCTGCGCCGTCTGGAAGCGATGCGCGACGCGGCAGCAAGGCTGGTCAACCGAAACCGTCTCGGTCGCGATGTTTTCGCACGCGGCATGCCCGAACTCGTGATCGTTGAAAAGCGCAACCAGTATTCGGCAACGCTTTACGATCTTCTGAGCGCATATGCTTCCCAGCGTCAGCGGCAGGCCATCACCAATGTGCAGATCGCGAAGCGCGGCGTGTGGTCGCTGAAGCAGGCGCGCGATATTCTGACCCGCATGGTCGGCGAATTGCGCGACTGGACGGCGCTCGACAGTTTTCTCATCAAATATCTGGTTGCGCCGGCTGAGCGGCGCACGGCGATAGCGAGCTCTTTTGCCGCTTCTCTGGAGCTCGTTCGTGAGGGCTCGGTTGAGGTGCGCCAGCATGAACCTTTCGCCCCCATCTATGTACGGGCGCGCGACACCGGCGATTCCGGCGGAGCTTCATCATGAGAGAAGGCCGCAATGCCTCTGTGATCCCTTTTCCATTCGATGACGAGGGGGCAAATGAAAGCTCCCGCCGCGACATCGCCGAGGTGATCCGCATGGCCGAAGCGATCGTCTTTGCAAGCGCCGCACCGGTCAGCGAAAAGCAGCTTGCGGAACGTCTTCCCGCCGGGGTCGATGTGGCGGCCACCATGCGGCGGTTGCAGGAAATCTATGCTCCACGCGGCGTGAATCTTTTGCGTATCGGCGACGGCTGGGCGTTCCGTACAGCCGGCGATCTGGCATTTCTGATGAGCCGGGACACGGTGCAGCAGAAGAAGATGTCACGGGCCGCGCTCGAAGTTCTGGCCATCATTGCCTATCACCAGCCGGTGACACGAGCAGAGATCGAGGAAATTCGCGGTGTCGAAACCTCGAAGGGCACGCTCGACACGCTGCTCGAAACCGGGTGGGTGCGTATGCGCGGGCGGCGCAAGTCTCCGGGGCGACCAGTTACCTATGGCACGACGGAAGCTTTCCTCGATCATTTCTCTCTTGAGGAATTGCGTGATCTGCCGGGAATTGATGAGCTGAAGGGGGCAGGGCTCCTGTCCGGCCGCATGCCGGCCAATTTCTCCATACCATTGCCGCCGGTCGATGCCGATGCGCTGAGCGATGACGAGGACCCGCTGACAGATCTCGACCTTGAGGATCTGGGCCTGCTGACACCCCGTGTCACGGAAGATTGAAACCGTTGAGGGGCCAGGGTGCGCGCTTTTGCGCGGCATTGAGACCTGAAACTGCGTGACAATCTTAAATCAGTCGTGAACATAGCGCTGGTTGCGTTTGAAACTGAACGCGAAAACGCATAGATCAGTGTTCAGGAACACTTACGAGAGAGAGTGCAATGGGTTCGTTTTCGATTTGGCACTGGCTTATCGTGCTGGTGATCGTGCTGCTGGTTTTCGGCCGCGGCAAGATTCCGGAACTGATGGGCGATATGGCCAAGGGCATCAAGAGCTTCAAGAAGGGTATGGCCGACGACGATGACGACAAGCGCACTGTCGAACATCGCGCCGATGAAACCGTTTCCCCTTCCAAGGAAAAAGCTGGCAAGAGCTGATTCCATTTTCGCTTGTCAGGTTGAATAGCCATGCTTGATGTCGGCTGGTCTGAGATGCTGGTGATCGCGATCGTGATGATCGTGGTCGTCGGGCCAAAGGATTTGCCCAAGATGCTGCGTACCTTTGGTCGTATGACGACCAAGATGCGCGGCATGGCGAATGATTTTCAGCGGCAGTTCAACGAGGCTATCAAGGAAGCCGAACTTGACGACGTGAAGAAATCCGTCGATTCCCTGCGCAGTCTCAATCCGGCAGCGGAAATCCGTAAGCAGCTGAATCCGTTTGAAAAGGCCGCTGCCGACGTCAGGAGCAGCATCGATGATGCGGGAAAGCTGAAGGCGACGCCTGTTCCTGAGGTCGCGCCGGCGGCAAGTGATGCGCCTTTCCCTGCAATGACAGACGCCTCAGTGCCACCCGAGCAGACCAGTGTTGCCGCCAGGACAGTGAAAACCCCGGCAAAGGCAGCCACGGCGAAGACGTCTGCGGCGAAAGCGGATGGCAAGGCCAGTGTTGCCGCTGCGCCTCCCGCGAAGAAAGTTGCCGCAGCCAAAGCTGTGAAAGCTCCCGCAGCGAAGAAGGCAGCGGCACCAAAAGCTCCGGCGGTAAAGAAGGCAGAAGCACCGAAAGCTCTGGCACCCAAAGCTAAAGCCGCGGCGCCAAAGGCGGCCACGCCCAAACCCGCCAAAACTGATGCTGCGGCACCCAAAACGGCAGAGGCTGTAAAACCGGCAGCCGCCAAACCCCGCACCCGTACTGCAAGCAAGACGACGAGGACGCCCAAGTGAGCGCCAGCGATAAGGATGAGGTCGAGCAGTCGTCTGCGCCTCTCATAGAACATCTGATGGAATTGCGGACCCGGCTGATCTGGTCGATCGGCGGGTTTTTCGTCGCCTTCCTGTTCTGCTTCTTCTTTGCCAAGGCGCTGTTCAACTTTCTGGTCGTCCCGTTCAAATGGGCGACCAGCTGGGCCGGGCTCGATCCGACCAAGGTCGAGCTGATCTATACGGCACCGCAGGAATTCTTCTTCACGCAGATCAAGCTTGCCATGTTTGGCGGCATGGTCATCGCTTTTCCGCTCATTGCCACGCAGATCTACAAGTTCATCGCACCGGGCCTCTATCGTAATGAACGTGCGGCTTTCCTGCCTTTTCTGATCGCGTCGCCGATCCTGTTCCTGATTGGCGCATCGCTGGTCTACTTCTTCTTCACCCCGATGGTGATGTGGTTCTTCCTGACCATGCAGCAGTCCGGCGGCGACGGCGAGGTGCAGATTTCCCTGCTGCCGAAGGTTTCGGAATATCTCAGCCTCATCATGACGCTGATCTTCTCCTTCGGCCTCGTGTTCCAGCTGCCGGTGGTAACCAGCCTGATGGCGCGGGTGGGAATGCTGTCGTCTCAGGCACTGGTCGACAAGCGCAAGTGGGCAATCGTCATCGCGTTCGTGGTGGCGGCGGTGCTCACGCCGCCCGATCCTCTCAGCCAGATCGGTCTCGCCATTCCGACGATCATCCTTTACGAAATCTCGATCATCACGGCCCGCATGATCGAGCGTTCCAAGGCCAAAGAAGAAAGCGCGCGCAAAGCCGAAGACGGCGAGGAAGAAAAGCCGGAAGACAGCCCGCCTGCCGACAATCCGGCCTGATCATCTTGTCCTCGCAGATGAAATCGCCCGCCATCCGCAGCGGGCGATTTTTTATGCGCAAAGGACTGTGCCGGCCTCCATTACGCAGATCCGCAGCCCGCGATTACGCAGGGTCAGTGGAACCTGCAGGTGTTCTCCACATTTCAGATGAGGGCGGGATATCCAGTTCTTAACGAGGACAAGAGATGAAAACGCTGGCCGATCTTTTCGAGCACACGCTCAAGGACATCTACTACGCGGAAAACGCGCTGACCAAGGCTCTTCCCAAGGTTTCCAAGGCGGTGAAAAGCCCCGACCTGAAGAAAGCCGTCGACGGTCACCTGAAAGAGACCAAGGGGCAGATCGAAACCCTGAAGAAGGTTTTCGCGACGATCGACGTGAAAGCCGAAGGTGAAAAATGCGATGCGATCGAGGGCCTTATCAGGGAATGCGAAGGCCTGATGGAAGAGGCATCGGGCAATGCGCTGGATGCGGGCCTGCTGGCCGCTGCGCAGGCCGTCGAACACTACGAGATCGCCAGATATGGCTCGCTGCGGGAATGGGCGAAGGTGCTCGGAAACACCGAGGCGCACAATCTGCTGAGCGAGATTCTCGATCAGGAAAAGGCGGCCAACAACAAGCTCACCAATCTCGCCGTCTCGTCGCTGAACAAGAAGTAGTCAGCGCATTCAAGGCTGGATCCGGTCAGGAGAAGCCACGCCTCAGGCAAGGCGTGGCCGAGGTGCCATTATCGCCAGGACCGGCCTTCGCCGCTTGCACGGCATCCCAGAGGCGGAGCAACATTGCCGAAAGTCGCGTGAAGCCGATCGCAGCCCCATTTGTTGATCGGACCGGGCATGCGGCTGTTGAACTCAATACCGACCTCGTCATACGGCGTTTCGGTATTCGTCACGTAGCTGTACCATCGCCAGCTTACGGCAACGACGACCGCTATGGTGGCGATAAGCACGATCTGTACAAGCTTCTTCATGCGGCGATTCCCAGCTAAGTATCGCCGCCTTTAGCGGAATCGTCTGCTTCCGGTCAAACGCGCCTTGCGCTCCCGGCGTTTATTCCCGTGCATGGCCCGCGCGTCCGCGTTACGCCTTCAGATCCTATGTCAGATAGCGCCTGAACCATTCGATGGTGCGATCCCAGGCAAGCCTGGCCGCAGCCTCATCGTAACGCGGGGTCGAGTCGTTGTGGAAGCCGTGGTTCACCCCGGGATAGATGTAGGCTTCATAGGTCTTGCCGTGTTCCTTCAGTGCGGCCTCATAGGTGGGCCAGCCCTCGTTGATGCCGGTGTCGAGTTCGGCATAGTGGATCAGCAGCGGCGCCTGTATGCGCTCAACGTCTTCGGTTCTTGCCTGACGTCCATAGAAGGGAACGGCGGCAGCCAGTTCCGGATAGGCCACGGCTGCCGCATTGGAAACGCCTCCGCCATAGCAAAAGCCGGTAATGCCGATCCTGTCGGTGGCGAGGTCGCTTTTCATCAGAAATTCTATGGCTGCGAAGAAGTCGTTCATCAGCTTTTCGGGATTGACCTGCCGCTGCAATTCCCGCCCTTTTTCGTCATTCCCGGGATATCCGCCAACGGATGTCAGGCCATCGGGCGCAAGCGCTACGAAGCCTGCCTTCGCGACGCGGCGCGCCACATCCTCGATATAGGGATTGAGCCCCCTGTTCTCGTGCACCACCACGACGCCGCCCACAGGCCCTTCAGCCGCAGCCGGGCGCACCAGATACCCCCTCACTTCGCCATTTCCATTCGGCGAGGGGTAGGTGATGTATTCTGCGATGATGTCCGGATCGGTGAATTCGATCTGTTGCGCCAGCGCATAGTTCGGGCTCAGTGATGCCAGAATGGCTGCGGCGGTCATTCCACCGACGGTGAATTTGGCGGCGCGGTCTAGGAACTCGCGCTTGCTGATCCTGCCGTGTGCGTAATAGTCGTAGAGTTCAAGCAGTTCCTGCGGAAAATCCTTCGCTGTGAGACGGGTCATGACCGGCGCTCCGCGCTGTTGGCGACGCAGGAGTATAGGCAGACTTGCCGCCTGCCGGTGTTCACAAATTCGTTCTCCAGGGGCAGGTGGGACGGCAGCGCATCACATCATGTGCGCCGGCGCGATTGCACCTTCCTAGTCGAGATGCAGCTTGTGCAGGATGCGGTGAACGATCGGTGCGAAGATGATGCTGAAGGAAGCCAGAAAGAAAACGCTGGCGTAAAGGCCGTAAAGACCGATGAAAAGTTTGCCGGAAAAGCTGGTGGGCACTTCAATCAGTCCGAAGCCGCTCAGCATATAGGCAGCATGCAGTATCGCTTCTTCAAGGCCCTTCCCCTCGAAAAACACAAGGCCGATCACGCCGACGCCAATCGAGACTGCCATCAGCGCCAGAACCAGAGCGGCATGGAGCAGCATTCGCGTGGCGAACCTGTGATTTGGCAGATAATCGTCGGTGATCTTTTCATACATCTGGGAGACCGCAACGGTTCTGTCTTTTGTCCGGGTACGATGGCCTGAGAGCCTTGAACCATGGGCGTGAGCGGCACGCAATGGGTCGGGTCAGGGCAGGGGTAGTAAGTCATGCGAAGCCGGACCGTATGTCGCAGCCGCTACAATCAACAGCAATCTTCGTTGGTGTCATCACTTCTCGTGACTATCTGTTGTATCAGGGGCTTGGATTGAATGGTCTGGACATGGTGCTTTCGTTGAGATGGCCATCCCGATATGTGCTGAAGCGTACCGCAGTTACCGCCTTGCTGGCGGCCGCCATATCGATATCCATTTCCTCGGGAATTCGCTATCTGACCGGCTCTGAGGCGGATACGATAACGGTGATCGTCCGCTTTGTGCTGCCTTTCATGATTGCCATTCCATTGGGCATCATCTGGTTCAGCAAGCTGGAAAGCCTGGATATGGCCTATCGAAGCCTGCTGAAACAGGCCAGTGAACTGGCCTATTCCGCCAGCACCGATCCTCTGACCGGCTTGCTCAACAGGCGCAGTTTCGCCGAGCAGTTCGACCTTGCCATGGAGCATGGAATCAGGGGCGGGTTCCTGATCGCAGATGTCGATTATCTCAAGACGATCAACGACGAATACGGGCATCTGACGGGTGACGATGCCATCATCTCGACGGCCTTCGCCCTGAAATCGGCTCTGGGAGAAGGTAGCCTCATCGCACGTATCGGCGGTGACGAATTCTGCGCCTTTATTCCGCTGCGGGATGGCGAAAGCGCTGCTGAGCTGATCGCAAGGATCGAAGGTCTTGCGGGCCGCCAGTTCCGCGAAAGAATCGGAAGGGACGAGCCTGTTCTTTCCATTTCATGCGGTTACGAGGTTTGCCGGCAGGGGCAGACATTCAGGGACATGATCGCCCAGACCGACAGCAATCTTTACCGGAAGAAACGTGCCAGAAAGAATATCGCTCGCATGAGCCGAAAAAAATGGGAAGCGGACAGGGTGATATCCTGACGGATTGATAAGTGGCCAACTCAGGTGGGGAGCACGCTTTTTTTGACGGTTTCGGTTCCCGAGACTTGTATCTCGGCACCTCACCCCATCTTCCGAAAAGCGTTATGATTTCAGGGAGATATGCTCCGGCAGCGCCGCGCTCTTTCGCCGGTCATCTGCTCTCCCTGCTCCTGCAGGCGCCCGATCTTCCGGGTTTGCTTGTTGTGAACTGCGGCCGCGCCCTTTTTCGCGCCCGCCATCCAGAAGGGAGGTTGCCAGCTGTCCACCTTTCCCCGACGAATCGCCGTCGCCGAAATCTCTTTCGAGTTCACGCCGATTGCGTCATCCAGCTCGGTGCAGGAAACCGACTGATAGGCGGAGGGTTTCACGGCCGTGGAACCACAGCCGGCAAGGCTGAGCACCATCACGATGAATGCTGCTGAGGTCGTGTAGCGCGGTTTCATCGGCTGCGCCCCTTCATTCTTGAAGCATCGGTGCCATCTACGTCATCATGGCAATGATACCGGCCAAATCTAAGGCACACTTACAGCGAATGCGCGGAAATCCAATGTCAGACACGCTTATTTCGTATCCGCATCAGTTGTAAGGTTTCTGTTGGATAAACGTTGTCCATTCCTGCGAGCGAATGCTGAGTATCAGCTTCGAAGAAGGAATGGTGGGCGATGTAGGGATTGAACCTACGACCCCACCCGTGTGAAGGGTGTGCTCTCCCGCTGAGCTAATCGCCCGCTCGTTGCCTTGTCGGCCAAGCGCGCCGCGATATAAGGGGCGGTATCCGTTTCTGTCAACCACCCCGGTTGCGACTGTAAGCAAACATTTTTGCGGGGGCCTGCCGCGGTGCGCCGGTCCGTCAGCGTGCAGCGTCCATGAGGCGGCGCGCCATCTCCACGGTGATCTCATCGAAGTGCGAGACGATGACGGAAGGATCGAATTCGCGGACGTGACGGTCGGTGTAGCCGAAATCCACCGCGATCACCGGAATCCCGGCAGCCTTGGCTGTGTCGATATCGGTGCGGGAATCGCCCACCATGATTGCATTGCGCGGATCGCCGCCGGCTTTCAGAATGGTTTCCGTGAGGTGACGCGGATCCGGCTTGCGGAAGGGAAAAGTATCCTGCCCGCAATTGGCTGAAAAATGCCTGCTGAGACCCAGCGCCTCGATCAGAGAAAGGGAGTTCGCTTCATATTTGTTCGTGCAGATCGCCAGCAGGTAACCCTCGGCTTCAAAGCGCTCGATGGTTCCGGTCACACCCGGAAAGGGCTGCGATCTGCCGGGAATATTGGCTGTGTAATGCTCAAGGAAGACCTTCAGCAGCCTGTCCAGCTCTGAGGTCGAAAGCTCCTTGTTCTGCGCGGCGAAGGCGCGCTCGATCATTACGCGGCCGCCATTGCCGACAAACTGTCGGAATGATGGTTCCGATACCGCATCAAGCCTTGCGGTTTCCAGCGTGTGGTTCAGGCTTGCCATCAGATCGGGTGCGGTATCGACCAGAGTTCCGTCGAGGTCGAAGACTATAATCGGTGCGGTCATCTGCTGTTCCTGATTTTATGTGTCAAAAGCTGGTAGCCCGCAGGTCCATGGCTTGCAAGCGCAGCTGCCGGCACGTTCGAAGACGCGCAGACAGGAAGCTTTGACCGCACCGTCAAAAGTGCTAGGAGCCGGCATCGCAAAACATGGCGGGCATTCCAATGGACCAGAAGCAAATGAAGATCGAGGCGGCGCGCGAGGCGCTGGCCCACGTCTCGGACGGGATGAGGCTTGGTATCGGCACCGGCTCCACCGCCGAGGAATTCGTGCGCCTGCTGGCGCAGAAGGTTGCCACGGGACTGAACGTCGTCGGCGTTCCGACGTCGGAGCGGACGGCGGCGCTGTGCCGGGAACTCGGCGTGCCGCTTTCGACGCTGGATGAGACGCCCGAACTCGACCTCACCATCGATGGCGCCGACGAGATTGATTCGGAACTCAGCCTGATCAAGGGCGGCGGCGGAGCGCTCCTGCGTGAGAAGATCGTTGCTGCCGCTTCGGCGCGCATGATCGTCATCGCCGACAAATCGAAGGTGGTCGACACGCTGGGACGCTTTCCACTTCCCATAGAAGTGAACCGTTTCGGCCTGCGTGCCACCGAACTGGCGATCGCCGCAGCTGCCGGCCGGCTTGGGCTTTCCGGCGATATAAATTTGCGGATGACGGATTCGCAGCCATTTGTTACAGACGGCGATCATTTCATCATGGATGCATCTTTTGGCCGCATTCCGGATACAAGAGCGCTATCCGAAGCTTTGCACGCCATTCCGGGCGTAGTGGAGCACGGTCTTTTCATCGGGCTGGCGTCTGCGGCGGTTGTCGCCGGCAGCGACGGCATCGAAACCATACAAGCCGTCCGGTAAAATCAGGGAGCCCTGCCAGATCATGAAATTTCAGAACCGGATTCGTCGCCTCGCGGTCGCATGCACGGCCGCAGCATTGGTGTCCTTCTCTGTGCCGGCTTTCGCGCAGGATGTTTCCGACAGCCATCTGAAGGCTGCCCGCGACGCCGTTACCTCCATCAATGCAACGGACGCCTTCGACGCCATCCTGCCGCAGGCCGCAGCCTCGCTGCAGGCGAGCCTCATCCAGAAGAATCCGGATCTGCAGGAGCTTATCGGTACAACGGTTTCCGCCAAGGCGCTGGCCATGGCATCCCGCCGTGCCGATCTGGAGCGTGAGGCAGCCCTTGCCTATGCGAAGGTTTTTTCTGAAGACGATCTGAAGGCGATTGCCGCATTCTACACCTCGGCTGCCGGCAAGAAGCTGCTTGAAAGCGGCCCGATCGTTTCGCGTGAACTCGTTCGCGCCGCCGAAATCTGGCAGAACGGCATTGCGCGCGATCTGGCGCAGGAAGTCGGTGAGGCCTTGCAGTCAGCGGCAGGTGCGCAGGTGCAGCCGGCAGATGGCACGGAGGCTCCGGCCGAAGGGCAGGCGCCCGCAAGCGGTAACTGATTTTCCGTCTGACTGAATGTCGCATGAAGCCCGGCCTGTGCCGGGCTTTTCTTTTGTGCGGGTGCGTCCTACCTGTAAGCATCACTCCTGCCTGAAGGGTTTTTCACATGGCCGCTTACGACTACGACCTCTTCGTCATCGGTGGAGGTTCAGGCGGTGTGCGCGCCGCGCGTGTCGCTGCGGCCATGGGAAAACGTGTCGCGATCGCGGAAGAGTATCGCTTCGGCGGAACCTGCGTCATCCGCGGATGCGTGCCGAAGAAGCTGTTCGTCTACGCCTCGCAATACAGTGAGCATTTCGAGGACGCCACCGGCTACGGCTGGAACGTTCCGCCAGCCAGCTTCGACTGGAATACGCTGCTGGCCAACAAGGACGGCGAGATCGCCCGGCTGGAAGGCATCTATCGCCGCAATGTCGAAGCCTCGGGTGCAACGATCGTTGATACGCGCGCCGAACTTGTCGATCGTCACACCGTGCGGCTGGTTGCTGATGGCCGAACTGTGAGCGCCGATCAGATTCTCATCGCGACCGGCGGCCGTCCGTCACCGCATCCGGCCCTGAAGGGGCACGAGCACTGCATAACCTCCAACGAGGCATTCCATCTGGAGACGCTGCCGAAATCGGTCATGGTCGGGGGCGGCGGCTACATCGCCGTTGAGTTCGCCAACATCTTCCATGGTCTGGGCGTCGAGACCACCCTGGTCTACCGCGGAATGAAGATCCTCAATCATTTTGATGACGACCTGCGCACCGGGCTTCAGGAAGCGATGACTGACAAGGGAATCGAAATCGTTTGTCGGGCCGTCGCGGAGGAAGTGGTGCGCCGTGACGATGGGCGCCTCGACGTGCGCCTGAGCAACGGCGAGACGCGCACTGTCGATCAGTTCATGCTTGCCATGGGCCGCTCACCCAACACGGAAGGCCTTGGGCTGGAGGCCGTGGGCATCGATACTTCGGTGACGGGCGCGATCGTCGTCGATCCCTATTCGCGCACCAATGTCGAAAACATCTGGGCGATCGGCGACGTGACCGACCGCGTGCAGCTCACCCCGGTAGCGATCCACGAAGCGATGTGCTTTGTCGAAACCGCCTTCAGGGACAATCCCACCGCGCCGGATCACGATCTCATCGCCACGGCCGTTTTCTCGCAGCCGGAAATCGGCACGGTCGGTCTGTCCGAGCATGAGGCGGCGGAAAAATATCCTGAACTGGAAGTCTATCGCGCTTCCTTCAGGCCCATGCGCAACACGCTGTCGGGCCGCAACGAGAAGATGCTGATGAAGCTGATTGTCGATGCCACCTCGCGCAGGGTGGTCGGCGCGCACATCATGGGGCCTGATGCCGGCGAGATGGCGCAACTGCTCGGCATTCCCTTGAAAGCCGGCGTCACCAAGGATGACTTCGACCGCACCATGGCGGTTCACCCGACCGCCGCCGAGGAGCTTGTCACCATGTACAAGCCCACCTACCGGGTGCGCAAAGGCGAGCGGATAGACTGATCCGCCCGCAGGGTTTCGCTTACAGGATGGTTCCGGTCAGGATCAGAGCCGCTACGGTGAAGTAGATGGCAAGGCCCGTCACATCGACCAGCGTTGCCACGAAGGGCGCAGAGGCGCTCGCCGGATCGAAGCCGATACGCTTGAGGATGAAGGGCAGCATCGATCCCGTCAGGGAGCCGAAGGTGACGATGCCCACAAGCGCCAGCCCGATGGTAAGCGCGATGAGGTGCCAGTAGGGGCCGTAGTCGTAAAGTCCCAGATACTGCCACAGAACGATGCGGATCATGCCGACGGCGCCGAGCATCGCGCCGAGCACAAGACCGCTTGGCAGTTCGCGCAGGGCAACCCGCCACCAGTCGCCGAGCGAAAGCTCGCGCAGGGCGAGCGCCCGGATGACCAGCGATGTTGCCTGCGAGCCGGAATTGCCGCCGGAGCTCATGATGAGCGGAATGAACAGGGTCAGCACGATCGCCTTTTCGAGCTCCACCTCATAGTGCTGCATGACGCTGGCCGTCAGCATTTCGCTGAGGAACAGCGCGCACAGCCAGCCGCCGCGCTTCCCGATCATCGAAAGGAAGCCCATCTTCATGTAGGGCTCGTCCAGCGCTTCCATGCCGCCGAGGCGATGCACGTCCTCGGTGTTTTCCTCGATCATCGTGTCCAGAACGTCGTCCACCGTGACGATGCCCAGGATCTTGTCGTCTTCGACCACAGGAACGGCCAGCAGATCGTATTTGCGAATGAGCTGCGCCACCTGTTCGACATCCATCAGCGGCGGCACGGAAACCGGCGTGGTGTCGGCGGCGATCGATACGATGCGGTCTTCGGGCTGGCTGGTGATCAGCTTGCGCAGGCCGAAGGCGCGCAGCAGATGATGCGTGGCAGGGTCGACAACATAGATGGCATAGACCGTCTCGCGGGTACGCTCCACCTGGCGGATGTAGTCCAGCGTGCGCGCCACGGTCCAGTCCGGCGGAACGCTGACATATTCCGTGGTCATGATCGAGCCGGCGCTGCCTTCCGGATAGCCGAGGATAGCCAGCAGCGAATGGCGCAGCGAAGGCGCCATGGCATGCAGCAGCTCCGATCTGGCCGGCTCCGAAAGTTCGCGCAGCACGTCGGCGGCGCGGTCGGCGGACATCTCGGCAAGCAGCCTGCCGGCAAGCGGCCGGGGCAGGGCGGCGATCAGCTCCGATGCGTCTTCAAGCTCGGGCTGGTCGAAGATTTCGACGGCGCGCTCGAACGGAACTGTTGAAAGCAGCTCGGCCGCGAGATCGCGGGGCTCATTGTTCAGCGCTTCGACCATGTCCGCGACATGTCCGTTGGCGAGAACCCGGGCGATTGCGATGGCGTCGCCGCTCATGGCGGGCGAAAAATTGTTCATTTGGCTCACTCCTTGCCGTCGGCCGGAGGCGAGCCCGGAAGGGTCACATCAGACAGACGGCGATTTTATTCGACTGTAACTGTCGCCAGACATGGCGGGGTTGACCTTTCCGATCGCAGGTTTGGTTGAGGGCTGCGAGTGGCCGCAACATAGGAAAGTAAAAGGGCAAGTCAACCGGCAATGAGACAGGAAATCTGGTCCGGTCAACTTTGGCTGCTGGTTCTCAGGCGACGACGCGGAATATGCAGCCAGCCGTCGGCCGCCTGTGGTGGTTGGTTGAGAATTTCGGTGAGTTCGGGCGGCAGGCTGGGGATCAGCGGCTCCTTGGTCGCCACGCCATCGGCAATGGTGAGGACACTGTGATAAAACTCTTCGCCGGAAGCCGACCGCGGCGGCGCCTGTTCGTGCATGACGCTGATGACGGTCACGCCGGGGCAGTTGTCCCGGATGGCCTGATGGAAGGCGATCTTGCTTTCCGGGTCCAGCGCGCCCGTCGCCTCATCTAGGAACAGCAGGCCGGGCTTGTGCAGGATGATGCGGGCAACGACCAGCTTCTGCTTCTGGCCGCCTGACAGCAGCTGGTCCCAGCTTTTGCCCGCGCGGGTTTCATCTGCCAGATGTTCGATGAATTCGCCGAGCCCCGCCTTGTGAAGCGCTGCGGCCACCGTTGCGTCATTGTGGTTTTCAGGCCCCTGCGGCAGGCAGACAAGCTCCTTGAGAGTGACGGGCAGCAGTTTTACTTCCTGCGCGGCATAAAAGCTCGTTACCCCTTCCGGGAAGGCGATCGTGCCGCCGCCGTAAGGCCACAGGCCGTTGAGGGCCTTGATCAGCGATGTTTTTCCGCAGCCGGACTCGCCCTTGAGGAAAGTCCATTCGCCACGCCTGAAGCCAAGCCTGTCGCAGACAAGGAAAGGCTCGCTGCCATGGCCGTGATGGCTGAGGCGCAGGCTGTGGATGGCGAGCCCGAACACAGGGTTCTGGGTCATATAGCGGAATTCGCAGTCGCCGGTGAGGCGATAGAAATTTACCGGCTCCTGCACGCTCTCAATGGCCTGAGCGAGATCGATGACACGACGGCTGTTGGCGCGCAGGGTCGCGATCGCCGGCATGACATGGATGAACCACGAACACTGGCTGATCAGGGAGTTCACCAGTTCCGCGCCGGTGATGTAGCCTTTGAGATCTATGCGGTTGTGAATGAAGGGCAGCAGGCCCGGTCCATAGGCGACGACGCGGGCGCCGACGAAATTATAGATGCGCTCGAAGGAACCGTAGCCGGCATTGATCCAGTTCAGCCGCCCCCAGGTGCGGTCGATCTCGGTGTAGAGGCGCTCATGCATGGTCTTCTGCACCGCTTCGCCATGGGCGGATGCCACATGGAAGCTGCGCCGCAGCAGGGTGGAAAGCTCGCCGCGGTAGCTGCCTTCGGCCTTCTGCATGCGGATCGACAAGCGCTCCAGAAGGCCGCCCAGCCGAACCGCGATCCATGTGTTGACCGGCACATAGGCGGCAACCGCGACCAGCGCGAAGACGAGGCCGCCATATTCACCCAGAAATTCAAAGCCGCGCACCTCGGTAGAGGTTTCAAGCAGCTTCTGACCGACGAAGAAAACCGAACTCGCCACCGCGATGACGCCCATGGCAAGCCCGATGGCGCCGCCGGTCATGCCCTTGATCGATTCCTGTATGCGCTGGTCGATGTTGTCGGGCGCTGTATCGGCCCCGTGCTGGGCGTGGAAATGCGTGTGGTTGGCATCCAGCAGCGCGTCGTTGAACCTGGAGTTGAGCCAGGCGCGCCAGCGGCGATGCAGCGTGGCCGACACGAAGCTCTTGGTGCCGGTGATGCCCGCATCCTTGAACACGACCAGAGCGACGAGAAAGGCCGCATTGCTCAGAAGACTGGCCAGAGGCGCTTCGTTTGTGGGGCTGTGAAAATAGGCGATGGAATTGACCAGCTCGCCCGAAGCCACGGCGAACCATACGCCCACCTTGCTGGAAAATGCGGTTAGGAACGCGACAACGAGGGTAAGGCCCCAGGCTTCCCTCCATCTGTCGGAGAACCAGTAGGCACGCATCAGCCCCCAGAACGACTGCATCCCGGAAACAGGCGTGCGGGAAGCCGGCGTCTTGCCGTCGCCTCTGCTGCCTCCCCGCTGTGCTGTGCCGAACCTGAACACGATACCGATCAAACCTCTCGAATTCTGTTACAGAGAGTAACACTGCTTGATCAGATTCAATGAGTAATGTGTCGTGAACAGCAAAGCTGTAGCGTGAAGTGACATCAGGGCCACAGCACGCAAAACGCGAGAGAGGTAATTTGCATTCAAAAAAATCGATTTAAATCAGTTGGCTATGGTTTTTCCCTGAAACTCTTGCAGGGTTTACGTTTGGTAAACAGATCGCGAGTGGCCGCTATGACGGGGAGGCTGCACATCATGCATTTTCTGCCGGCCTCATGGCTGGGAATCCGTTGAGCCGGCGAATCAGAGACGCTCTTGTGTTCAGGAATGAATGCGCGTGGGGAGGTATGCCGGACGCAGGGTAAATTGCAGGCTGGCACTAAAGTGCCGCTTCATGTATGGAGCGACGTTTCCTATACTATATATGGGAGTAATGGGGCGAGACCCCGGAAATTAAGAGTGGTTGAGACAATGACGAAGTGGTCCCCGAATTCTTGGAGAGCAATGCCGATCCAGCAGGTTCCGGCTTATCCGGACGTCGACGCCCTGCGGGCTGTCGAGGCCCAGCTCGCCAGCTTTCCGCCACTCGTTTTTGCGGGCGAGGCGCGAAAGCTCAAGAAGCAGCTGGCCAGCGTGGCAGCCGGCGAAGCCTTCCTGCTTCAGGGCGGCGACTGCGCCGAAAGCTTCGTGGAACATGGCGCGGACAACATCCGCGACTTCTTCCGCGTTTTCCTCCAGATGTCGGTCGTCCTGACTTTTGCTGCCTCGCAGCCGGTGGTGAAGGTGGGCCGCGTTGCCGGCCAGTTCGCCAAGCCGCGCTCGTCCGACAACGAGACCAAGGGTGAGGTGACGCTGCCGAGCTACCGCGGCGACATCATCAACGGCATCGATTTCGACGCCGCGTCCCGCGTCCCCGATCCGCGCCGTCAGGTCATGGCTTACCGCCAGTCGGCGGCCACGCTCAATCTGCTGCGCGCCTTCGCGCAGGGCGGATATGCCAGCCTTGAGAACGTCCACCGCTGGATGCTGGGCTTCGTGTCCGACAGCCCGCAGGGCGAGAAGTATGAATCGCTCGCGCACCGCATCACCGAGACGATGGACTTCATGAAGGCCGTCGGCATCACCTCGGAAACCAACCATGCTCTGCGCGAAACCGATTTCTACACCAGCCATGAAGCGCTGCTTCTGGGCTACGAGGAAGCGCTGACGCGCGTCGATTCCACGTCCGGCGACTGGTATGCCACCTCCGGTCACATGATCTGGATCGGCGACCGTACCCGTCAGGCGGATCACGCTCACATCGAATATTGCCGGGGCATCAAAAACCCGCTCGGCCTCAAGTGCGGCCCGAGCCTGGAGCCGGACAATCTGCTTGAGCTCATCGACAAGCTGAACCCGGAAAACGAACCCGGCCGCCTCACGCTTATTGCGCGCTTCGGCTCCGACAAGGTGGAAGAGCATCTGCCGAAGCTGGTGCGGGCAGTGAAGGCCGAGGGGCGTTCGGTGGTCTGGTCGTGCGATCCGATGCATGGCAACACCATCACCGCGGCCGGTTACAAGACGCGTCCCTTCGACCGCATCCTCAAGGAGGTCCAGACCTTCTTCGATGTACACCGCGCCGAAGGCACCCATCCGGGCGGCATCCATGTGGAAATGACCGGCAAGAACGTGACGGAGTGCACGGGCGGTGCGCGTGCGATTACCGCCGAGGAGCTTCAGGATCGCTACCACACCCATTGCGATCCGCGCCTCAACGCCGATCAGGCGATCGAGCTTGCTTTCCTGGTGTCCGATCTGCTGCGTGAAAACCGCCCGGCGGAACAGCAGAAGCAGGCCGCATCGGCCTGATCATTCTTGCAGAACAGGAAAAAGGCGCTCCCGGTGAGCGCCTTTTTTATGCCTGCGGCTGCGCATGAAGCGTGAGGGCGATCATCAATCCTTCCGGTAAAGCAGCCATTTGTTGGTGCTTTCGGTGCCGATGTCGGAATGGCGTGTCACGCGATTTCTGCCCGCGACTTTCGAGCGATAGAGCGCCCTGTCTGCCTTGATGTACAATTCATCCGAGGTCGCGGCTTCGGCTGCCATGCAGATGCCCATGGAAACCGTCACCGGGCCGTAGCTCACCCCCGTTACAGGATCGGTGAACCGGGTCTGCTCCACCAGCCTGCGCAGGCGTTCGGCGATCTCGGTGGTGTGATCCTCGCTCGTTCCCTCGACGATGATGGCGAATTCCTCGCCGCCGGTGCGGGCGACGAAGACGCCGCGACGCACGCTGCTCTGGAATATGTCCGCGATGGCGCGGATGATGCGGTCGCCGACCGGGTGGCCGAAACGGTCGTTGATCTTCTTGAAGTCGTCGATGTCGGCAAGGATCAGCGCGTTGAACAATATGTCCTTTTTGGAACTGTAGATACGCGCGATTTCCGTGTCGAACGCACGACGGTTGAGGATTTGCGTGAGCGGATCGGTTTCGGCGAGGCGTTTGTATTCCTCAAGCTTGCACTTCACAGCTTCCAGCTCGTCGGATTTCTCGCTGAGCGTGCTTTCCATTTGCCTGCCACGGTCAATGGTGGAGGTCGTCGCCACCGCCACGGCGCCGACGATCTTCTGGAGCAGTTCCCGCGAAATGGCCGATCTGTTGGCAAGGCCGTCGGATGTTTCGCTGAGGATGCGGCCGTATTTTTCGACCTGCGTGCGTTCGCTGCGCAGAAGCGTGGCGACGTCTTCCAGCTCCCGCGCAAGAACTTCGCGTGCCTGCTCCACGACACCCTGGCCATAGTGATGGGCGCAAAAGCGCTTGCCCACTTCATCTAGCTGCTGCTGGGTGGGGCGATTGCCGAGCGCCACCACGGCCAGCCCCAAGGCAGGGTTGGCGCCGCTGAGCGCTTCATAGAAGATTTCATAGTTGCGCGGCAGTCCGACAACACCCAGACGGCGCATCGTTGCCACCACAGCTCCGGCCAGATCTTTCTGGGGTCTTTCCTGATGCGTTGCTGCGGCCTGCATGAAGATGACTCGTTTGTCCGTTGTTCCGGCGCGCCTGTCAGGCATGCGCCCGATCGGGAGCCTTGATATGCATCAGACAAATGGCGCTGTCCCATGCCCCCAATGCACACCGCACACTGAAATTCTTAGTCGGTGTGCGCTAAATCTTTATTAAAAACCTACAACCTGATGTCCTGAATATGAAGATTTTCAACTTCAGGGATATGGGGTCGCATGGTTCATGCATTCAGCTCTGCTGAGTGCGCTTGCCCATTTCGGGAGGGTGAGGGATAAGCGCATCCGGTTCACGGAACGGTCACATTCTTCCCGTTCTTCGCCTGCGATCAGCAGGACGCCCGACAGGAGGCAAAGACGACATGAAGCGGCTCATGGATGCATTCTTCAACTCGGTGCGGGCTTTTCGCCGCCTGGCCGGGAGCGAACCTGCCTTCCAGCAGGAGCTGATCCTGTTGCTGATCGCCATTCCGGTGGGCTGGCTCGTCGCGTCATCGTGGAAGGGTTATGCACTCCTGATCGCCGCGGTTCTCTTCCTGATTCTCGTCGAGGTGCTCAATACCGGCATCGAGGCTGCATGCGATGCCGTCAGCCGGGAATTCAACATCGACATACAGCTCGCCAAGGATTGCGGATCGCTGGCGGTGCTGATCGCTATTCTTCTGTCCGGAGGTGTCTGGGTGGTCGCCATCTTCGAGCGGCTGTTCGGATCGCCGGTCTAGGGGCAGTTTCCTTCTGCGCAGACTCCCGCTAAACCGGCATCATGAGCAAGAAGACATCGCCCGATATTCTCCGCATCGCCATTGCCCAGCTCAACCCCACGGTCGGGGATGTTGCGGCCAATCTTGCCAGAGCGCGGCAGGCGCGGGCCGACGCGGCCAGCCAGGGTGCCGATCTCATCCTGTTCACCGAACTGTTCATATCCGGCTATCCGCCGGAGGATCTGATCCTGAAGCCCGCTTTCCTCAGGGCCTGCGAGCGGGCCGCCGAAGAGATTGCGGCGGAAACGGCCGATGGCGGTCCGGGCATCATCATCGGCGTTCCCCTGAAGCGCAGCAGCGGCACCCACAATGCCGTGATCGTGGCCGATGGTGGCAAGATCATTGCCGAGCGCTTCAAGGTCGATCTGCCGAACTATGGCGAATTCGATGAAAAGCGCGTCTTTCAGGCCGGGCCGGATATGCCGGGCCCGGTGAATTTCCGCGGCGTTCGTCTTGGGATTCCGATCTGCGAGGACATCTGGGGCGATTTCGGCGTGTGCGAGACGCTGGCCGAAAGCGGCGCGGAGCTGCTGGTCGTGCCGAACGGATCTCCCTACTATCGCGGCAAGGTCGACATTCGCCATCAGATCGTCATCCGGCAGGTGATCGAGAGCGGCCTGCCGCTGATCTACGCCAATCAGGTCGGCGGGCAGGACGAGCTGGTGTTCGACGGCGCGTCCTTCGCCATCGGGGCCGACAAGTCGCTTGTCTTCCAGATGAGCCAGTTCGAGGAAACGCTCGCCGTCACCACGTGGAAAAGGCAGGGCGACCACTGGGCCTGCGATCAGGGGCCCATGTCGCGGATTCCCGAGAAGGAAGAGGCGGATTACCGCGCCTGCATGCTTGGCCTGCGCGACTATGTGAACAAGAACGGCTTTAAAAACGTTGTCCTTGGCCTGTCGGGCGGCATCGATTCAGCCATCTGCGCTGCGCTGGCCGTGGATGCGCTGGGCGAGGAGCGGGTGCGCTGCGTGATGATGCCTTACCGCTATACCTCGAAGGAATCGCTGAAAGACGCCGAGGATTGCGCACGTGCTCTCGGCTGCCGGTATGACATCGTGCCCATCGCCGAGCCCGTCGAAGGCTTCCAGAACGCGCTGGCGCAGCTTTTCGAGGGCACGCAGGCGGGCATCACCGAAGAAAACCTGCAAAGCCGCGCCCGCGGCACCCTGCTGATGGCGATTTCAAACAAGTTCGGCTCAATGGTCGTCACCACCGGCAACAAGAGCGAGATGTCGGTCGGCTACGCCACACTTTATGGCGACATGAATGGCGGTTTCAATCCGATCAAGGACCTCTACAAGCTGCAGGTCTATGCCATTTCGCGATGGCGCAACAATGAAGTGCCGCCGGGTGCTCTGGGGCCTTCCGGCGAGGTTATCCCGGTCAACATCATCGAGAAGGTTCCGACCGCCGAACTGCGCGAGAACCAGACCGATCAGGATTCGCTGCCGCCCTATGAGATTCTCGACGATATTCTCGAATGTCTTGTCGAGAACGAGATGGGCGTGGACGACATCGTCGCGCGCGGACATGACCGCGAAACGGTGATGCGCGTGGAAAACCTGCTCTACATCGCCGAATACAAGCGCCGGCAGGCGGCTCCGGGCGTCAAGATCACGAAGAAGAACTTTGGCCGCGACCGCCGCTACCCGATCACCAACAGGTTCCGCGACCGTGGCTGACAGGCCCGAAGTCGAGATTTCCTACGATCTTGAGCGGATCGATTTCGAGCGCACGTCGGAACTGATCAGAGCCTCCTACTGGGGCGAAAAGCGTACTGATGCGATCAACCGCAAGGCTTTCGACCACTCGGCCTGCGTCGCCGCTTTCATAGATGGCCAGCAGGTCGGTTTCGCCCGCGCGATGACGGACTATGCCTGCTTTGCCTATCTCTGTGACGTGATCGTGTGGCCGGACAAGCGTGGGGCGGGTATCGGCAAGAAGCTTGTGCAGGCCATGCTTGACCATCCCGACCTCGCAGGCATTCCGGCTTTCAGCCTGCGCACCAGCGACGCGCATTCCTTCTACGAGGCTTTCGGCTTCGAAGTCTCGAACGATGGCATGTATATGCGCTTCGTGCGCTGAGGCATTGTTACGCCAACGAAATGCCACAGCACACTGCCAATGGCTGTGTTGCCAATTTCCACCCCATCCGGTAGGCCACGACGATGACCATAACCGTCCGCTTCGCACCTTCGCCCACGGGCCGAATCCATATCGGCAATACCCGCACGGCCCTGTTCAACTGGCTGTTCGCGCAAAAGCACAATGGCCGCTTCATCCAGCGTTTCGACGACACCGATGTGGAGCGGTCGCGCAAGGAATATGCGGACTCCATCCTCTATGATCTTCACTGGCTGGGAATTTTCCCCGACAGCATCGAATATCAGTCGAAGCGTTTCGACGTTTACGATCAGGCGGTGGAGAGACTGAAGGTCGCCGGGGTTCTGTATCCCTGCTATGAAACGCCGGAGGAACTGGATCTGCGCCGCAAGATCAGGCGCACGCGCGGTCTGCCGCCGGTGTATGGCCGCGAAGCGCTGGCCCTGACACAGGACGAGATCGCCCAGTTCGAGGCGGATGGCCGCAGGCCGCACTGGCGTTTCCTGCTGCCCAATTTCGCCAGCGACCCCGCTGAAACGCAGCGCACCGAAGTGCACTGGAATGATCTGGTGCGCGGCGAGGAAACCGTCGATCTGGCCTCGCTGTCCGATCCGGTTCTGGTGCGTGAGGACGGCACCTACCTCTATACCCTGCCGTCGGTCGTCGACGACATCGACATGGGCGTCACCCATGTCATCCGCGGTGACGATCATGTGACCAATACCGGCGTGCAGATTGCGCTGTTCAGGGCGCTGGGAGCCGAACCGCCGGTGTTCGGCCACCACAATCTGCTCACCACATCGTCGGGCGAGGGGCTTTCCAAGCGCAGCGGTGCGCTCTCGGTGGAAAGCCTGCGCGAGGCGGGTGTCGAGCCGATGGCGATTGCCTCGCTGGCGGTTTTGATCGGCACGTCCGAAAATGTTCAGGCGATCGACTCTTTGGCGGAACTGGCCACGCATTTCGATCCCGCATCGACCTCGAAATCGGCCGCCAAATTCGACCCGGACGAGCTGTTCGTTCTGAACCGCGCGCTGCTGCATCGCATGCCTTTTGAAGAAGTGCGCGACCGGCTGGTGCTGTTCGGCATCTCTGATGAGCGGGCGGAAGCCTTCTGGAGCGCCGTTCGCGACAACCTCGACAAGCTTGCCGATGCCCGCGACTGGTGGCGCATCGTCAACGAGGGACCGCTGGAAGCGCCACAGTTCGATGCGGAGACGCTGGAGTTTCTGCGGGCAGCCCTTGCTTTGCTGCCAGAGGAGCCGTGGGACGGCACCGTCTGGAAGCAATGGACGGGCGCGGTCCGCAAGGAAACCGGGCGAAAGGGCAAGGATCTGTTCGCGCCGCTGCGGCTGGCGCTGACGGGGCGCTCCTCCGGCCCGGAACTGGCCGAGCTTCTGCCGCTTATCGGTCGGGAAGGAACGTTGGCCCGACGACCCTGATCTTGCGGTCGCCATCAGCTTCCCGTTCTGCCGTTTCGACAGGTTTTTCCGCGGTCTCGTTCTGGCCGCCACTTCTGCGCGATGCTTCCATGGCTGAAACCGACGAACCCGGTTTCGTCGATATGCGGACAGGGGGCGGGACGGCTTCACCGGCAAAGGAAGTGGCCTGCGCCGCCATGCTGCCGCCGCAACTGCAACCCGGCTCCGTCGGCACGTCAAGCCGCCGGAAGAACAGCGCGCGGGGCAGGTCGGCATAGCGCTTTCCCGTCACCGCCGAGATCATGGCGGCCGTGTCCTCGCCCTTGCCCTGACTGTAGAACATCTCGACTCGCGTGCCGGGGCAGGCCGCCTCGCAGCGGTTCTGGTCCCGCTGGAAGTCGGCCGGGCTCGTGGACTTCGACATCGGAAAGAAATAGCCGTCGCAGGTGCGCACGCATTGCGTCCGGTAGGGCCGGTTTGCCGGATAGTAGATCGACGAGGAGCCGGTGCCGCGGATCACGACCCCGGCATTGGCACGCGAGTCAGTGTCATCTGAGGCGAGGGGAGGCGCATTGCGGACCGACGCGGTGGCAGGCGCCTTCTTGGCACGGCATCCATTTGCGTCCAGCGCCGCCAGTATGCGCTTGCGGTCGGTCCGTCCGCCGCCCTTCTTGCCCATCCCCGCGCGCGTGTTCTGCAGGCTTTGCAGATTTTGCGTCATGCGTTTGATGGTTTCGTTCAGTTCACCGCACTGCGACCCTTTGCGGGCGAAGATCGAAAAGCTGCAGCCCGAGGCGCTGGCACGCTGGCGCGCCCTGGCGATCTGGTCGCGTTGCCTGGCGATCGCGTCGTCGTACTTCTTCGCCTGGCCTGCTTTCCCCGGCACGGAGGCGCGGGCAAGTTCGGCCTCCAGCTGGCGGCAGGAAGGGGCCGAATTGGCGGGTGTCACGCCGCAAAGCACCAGCGTTCCCACCAGTGCAAAAGCCGACATGATGCCTGCGCCAATATTGCGAACCGGGCCCGCCACTCCAACCTCGCCATGAATTGCGCGGGCAGAGTAGCGGTTGCCGGTTAATTCCGCCTTTCGCTATTCCGAGGCGGCAGCGAGCAGCGCATCCATGTCGACGGAGGCTTGCGACCTTTGCGTGGCCTCGACGACGGCAAGCGCTGTCATGTTGACCACGCCGCGCGACGTGACCGAAGGCGTGAGGATGTGCGCGGGCATGGCGGCACCCAGCAGGATCGGCCCGACATGCAGGGCATCCATCATCTGCTTGACGGTCGCCATCGCGATGTTGGCGGCGTCCAGGTTAGGGAACACCAGCAGGTTGGCTTCGCCCTTGAGGCGCGAATGCGGATAGACGCGCTGGCGCAGTATTGGCGACAAGGCGGAGTCCGCGTTCATCTCGCCGTCGCATTCGAGGTCGGGAGCGATCTCGCGGATGATCTCGGCGGCGCGCCGCATTTTCTCCGCACCGGGCGTATCGCGCGAGCCGAAATCCGAATGCGACAGGAGCGCTGCTTTCGGCTCGATGCCGAAGCGCCGGATTTCCTCCGCGGCCAGAACCGTCATTTCGGCGATTTCCTCGGCGGATGGGTCCACCGTCACGAACGTATCCGTGAAGAAGAGGGGCCCGCGCTGGGTGATCAGCATCGACAGTGTCGACAGATCGCGGTCGCGTATGCCCGGACGCGGGCCGATGATGAGCGACACATTGCGCAGATGCTTGCCGAAACGGCCTTCAAGACCGCACAGCATGGCGTCGCCATCGCCGCGCTGCAGGGCGAGAGCGGCGATCACCGTGTTGTCGGTGCGCACCATGGTGCGCGCGGCTTCCTGCGTCACGCCACGCCGGCCGGCGATGTCGATCAGCAGGTCGACATAGTGGCGATAACGAGGATCGTCTTCAGGGTTGATCAGTTCGAAATCCTCGCCGGGGCGGATGCGCAACCCATAGCGACGCAGCCGCACATCGATGACATGCGGTCTGCCGATCAGGATTGGCTTTGCGATTCCTTCCTCGATCACCACCTGAGTCGCGCGCAGAACGCGCTCGTCCTCGCCATCGGCGTAGACGATGCGGTTCTTCGCCGATGACCGCGCAGCGGTGAACACCGGCTTCATGACGAGACCCGAACGGAAGACGAAGCGGTTGAGCTTGTCGATATAGGCGGGAAAATCGGTGATCGGACGGGTGGCCACACCCGTTTCACCGGCAGCTCTGGCCACTGCCGGAGCAATGCGCAGGATAAGGCGCGGGTCGAAAGGCGACGGGATGAGGAAGTCCGGGCCGAACATCGGCGTTTCCCCCGAATAGGCGCGGGCGGCGACATCGGAAGGTTCCTCGCGGGCAAGGCCGGCTATGGCGCGCACAGCAGCCATCTTCATGTCTTCATTGATCGCCCTGGCGCCGCAATCGAGAGCGCCACGAAAGATGTAAGGAAAACACAATACGTTGTTGACCTGATTGGGATAATCGGAACGGCCAGTGCAGATCATCGCATCCGGGCGGGCATCGCGGGCAACCTCCGGCATGATTTCCGGCGAGGGGTTGGCCAGCGCCAGCACAAGAGGCTTCTCAGCCATCATCTTGAGCAGGTCGGGCGTCAGGACGCCGGCTGCGGAGAGGCCGAGGAACACGTCGGCACCACGGATGACGTCGCCCAGCTTGCGGGCCTTGGTATCCTTGACGTAAGGGTCCTTCCAGCGATCCATTTCCTCGGTGCGGCCCTTGTAGGCGACGCCGAAACGGTCCGTGACCCAGATGTTCTCGATTTTCGCCCCGAGCGAAACCAAAAGGTTGAGGCAGGCAAGAGCCGCCGCGCCCGCGCCCGAGGTCACGATCTTGACGTCCTCGATCTTCTTTTCGGCGATTTCCAGCCCATTGAGGATCGCGGCAGCAACGATGATCGCCGTTCCGTGCTGGTCGTCATGGAAAACCGGAATGTTCATGCGCGCCTTGAGCTGCTCTTCGACCTCGAAGCATTCGGGCGCCTTGATATCTTCCAGATTGATGCCGCCGAAGGTCGGCTCAAGCGCCGAGATCGTGCTCACCATCTGGTCGATTTCCGGCGCATCGATCTCGATGTCGAAGACGTCGATGCCCGCGAATTTCTTGAAAAGAACCGCCTTGCCTTCCATGACCGGCTTGGAGGCAAGCGGGCCGATATTGCCAAGACCGAGAACGGCGGTTCCGTTGGAGACCACACCCACGAGATTCGCGCGGGTGGTGTAGAGGGCGGCCGACTCGGGATCTTCCTGAATTTCGAGGCAGGGCGCGGCAACGCCCGGCGAATAGGCGAGCGCCAGATCTCGCTGATTCCCCAGAGCCTTTGTCGCCTGTATCTCAAGCTTTCCCGGCACCGGATACTGGTGGAAGAACAGCGCTGCCTCCTCGATGTCGGAGCGTGTTCTCTTGCCGTTGCCGTTATCCATCAAAGCGGACCCCCTGAATCAATCCGGGCAGGAAACGAAACCGGTTCCGCGATCGGATCTGCATGAAAATAAAGAGTTGGAGCGGTGCAGCGATGCCTGGAAAAGCGGCAACGCTCCGGAAGCGTACAATGGTCTTTTAGCACGCACCGTGGCAATTGCGAGGCAAGGCTGATTTTGGATTTTATTCTTGCGAATGGAGACCGTTTGTGAATGAGCGTCACATGTTTGTTGCATGAATCAAGGCATAGCGGTGCCACGAAAGGTGGGATTGCCAATGCCGGGTCAGCAGCCTCGTCGTTTCCGCACGATTTTCATTTCGGACCTTCATCTGGGCTCGAAAGCCGCGAAGGCCGAGTTTCTGATTGACTTTCTGCGTCATCACGATGCGGACAACATCTATCTGGTCGGCGATATCGTCGATGGCTGGCGGCTGCGCCGCAGCTGGCACTGGCCGCAGGCGCACAATGATGTGGTGCAGAAGATACTGCGAAAGGCGCGCAAGGGTGCCAGCATCACCTACATAGCCGGCAATCATGACGAGTTCGCGCGGCAGTTCCAGGGCGTGCATTTCGGCGGCATCGTCGTGGCCGACAGCGTCATCCATGAAGCCGCCGACGGCAGGCGCTATCTCGTCATTCATGGCGACCAGTTCGATACCGTCGTGCATAATGCGCGCTGGCTCGCCTATCTCGGCGACCATGCCTATGACGCTGCCATGCTGGCAAACCGGGCGATCGCGCGGCTGCGGCATATGATGGGCCTCGAATACTGGTCCTTTTCATCCTGGGCCAAGCTTCGGGTCAAGAAGGCCGTTAATTTTATCGGTTCCTTCCAGAAAGTGCTTGCCGACGAAGCAAAGCGCTGCGGGGTTGAAGGGGTAATCTGCGGCCACATCCATCATGCGGTTATCGAAAAGACCGGCGATGTCGAATACATCAACACCGGCGACTGGGTTGAGAGCTGTACGGCGGTTGTCGAGCATTTCGACGGCCAGATGGAAATCCTGCGCTGGTCGCATGTGCAGATCGAAGCACCGCCATCGGGCGATGTGCTGGTGCCGATCCGCATCGATGCCCGCCTGACGGAAGCCGCCTGAGGATTCAGCCCCAGAGCCCGGGCTCAGGCGGGAAGACCGTCGACCCCTCATAGAGAAGGCCCGGATCGCGGTCGCGGGCAAGCAGCAGCGGCCCGTCGAGATCGACGAAATCTGCGCCCTGCGCCAGAAGCACTGCCGGTGCCATGGCAAGCGATGTGCCGACCATGCAGCCGACCATGACCTTCATGCCGAGCGCGCGCGCCCTGTCGCGCAGCAGAAGCGCTGCCGTCAGCCCGCCGGCCTTGTCGAGCTTGATGTTGACCGCATCGTAAAGCCCGGCAAGCGCATCGAGATCGGCGGCCTGATGCACGCTTTCATCGGCGCAGATCGCAACCGGGTGAGCTATCCGCCGCAGGATTTCATCCCTGCCTGCCGGCAGGGGCTGCTCGACCAGCGCGACGCCCAGTTCCGCCGCAGCGGTAAGGTTGCGTTCCACGTTCTCGTCGGTCCAGCCTTCATTGGCGTCGATGATGAGCCGGCTGCGAGGGGCCGCCTCGCGCACGGCACGAATGCGGGCGATGTCGTCTCCGCCTCCGCCGATCTTGACCTTGAGCAGCGGGCGCCCGGCGTTGAGGCTTGCCTGCCTGCCCATTTCATCCGGGGTGGCAAGGGAAAGCGTGTATGCGGTTTCAAGCGAGCCGGCATCCGGCGCGATCAGGCTGCGGACGGTTTTTCCAGAAGCCTTGGCCTCCAGATCCCATAGCGCGCAATCCACGGCATTGCGGGCCGCACCCGCTGGCATCGAATCGAGCAGCGACTGGCGGTCGAGGCCGGCAGAGATTCTCTCCGACATCGCTTCTATCGCTGCGCGCACGCCTTCGACGCTTTCGCCATAGCGGGCGTAAGGCACGCATTCGCCGCGTCCGCTATTGGTCCCGTCGCGCAGGATGCACGTCACCACCTCCGCTTCGGTCTTGGACCCCCGCGAGATGGTGAAGCTTCCCGCGATCGGGAATTTTTCGACCTCGACGGAAATGACACGCGCCATATCTTTCTTTCTCCGGTTCGCCATGTGGCGGCCATCTGCCGTTCGACAGGCCGGCCACGTCAGGTTAAACAGGACACCATGTTGACCATCGGCAAACGCGGCGCAAGCGCGGCAAAATCAGGAGATGACACGCAAACCCCGCGTGTGCATCTGAGCGAGCGCGACGGCGGCCTTGTCTGCGCTCTTTCCGGCGTCTGGACGACGCTGACCGTGGCCCATGTCGATGCGCAGATGCGCGATGTCGCCAAACGCGCCGCCGGCAGCCCGCTGACCGTCGATCTCTCCGGCATCGCCAAGCTGGACACCGCGGGCGCCTGGCTGATCGACCGTCTGGTGGTGGCCTGCGAATCGCGCGGCGGCCCGGTTCGCGTGGAGGGCCAGAGCGATGTCGCCGGCATCCTGCTCGGAGCCGTGGGCGAAATATCGCGGCGGCAGACGGAAACGGCAGCCGAGCCATCGGTCAACATCATCATCCGGTTCCTGGAGCTGGTCGGGCGCGGCGTGTATTCCATGCGCGACGACTTCATCGCCGGAATGAACATTCTCGGCGCCACGATCCGTGGCGCGCAGATGAAGCTCGGGCGCGGCCATGCCGTCAATCCGGCCGCCATCTTCAACCAGATCGACCGCATGGGGGTCGGGGCGATCCCCGTCGTGTTTCTCATGTCGGGGATCGTCGGCGCCATCGTCGCCCAGCAGGGCGCTTATCAGCTGAGCTATTTCGGGGCAGACATATTCGTCGTCGATCTGGTCGGCGTGCTGGTGTTGCGCGAGCTTGGCGTGCTGCTGACCGCGATCATGATCGCCGGCCGCTCCGGCAGCGCCATCACGGCCGAGATCGGGTCCATGAAGATGCGGGAGGAAGTCGATGCCCTCAAGGTCATCGGCCTCAATCCCATCGGGGTTCTGGTGTTTCCCCGTCTGGTGGCGCTGGTGATCGCCTTGCCTTGCCTGACCATTCTCGCGAATTTCGCCGCCCTTGGCGGCGGCATCGTCGCGGCCTGGCTCTATTCGGACATTCCGCCGGCCGCCTTTATCGACCGGCTGCGGGTTGCGATCGATGTCAGCACCATCGCTGCGGGTCTGATCAAGGCGCCCTTCATGGCCATCATCATCGGCACCATTGCCTCGGTCGAGGGCATGAAGGTCGGCGGCAGCGCGGAATCGCTCGGAAAGCAGGTCACAACCTCGGTCGTGAAGGCGATTTTCGTGGTCATCGTGCTCGACGGACTTTTCGCCATGTTCTACGCGGCGATCGATTTCTGAGATGGCAGGCGTGAGCGAACATTCCATCGCAGAACCGGACGCGGACGGGCAGGGCGACGTGGTCCTGTCGGCTGCCGATGTGACGGTGGCGTTTGGACCGAAGACAGTTTTGCAGAACCTGTCGCTTGAGGTGAGGCGGGGCGAAATTCTGGGCTTCGTTGGCGCTTCCGGCTCCGGCAAATCGGTGCTTTTGCGCACGGTGCTCGGGCTCACGCCCAAGCGCTCCGGCACGATCCGCCTTTTCGGCGAGGACGTGGATAAAATAAGCGATTCCGAAAGAGTTCGGATCGATATGCGGCTTGGCGTGTTGTTCCAGCATGGGGCTTTGTTTTCTGCCCTGACGGTGCTGGAAAACGTGCAGGTTCCCATGCGTGAATATCTCGATCTGCCGGCAAGGCTCATGGATGAACTGGCCATGCTCAAGATCGAGCTGGTCGGCCTCCCGCCGGATGCAGCCTATAAATTTCCCTCGGAGCTGTCGGGCGGCATGATCAAGCGCGCCGCGCTGGCGCGCGCACTGGCGCTCGATCCTGATATCGTTTTTCTCGATGAGCCGACTTCGGGGCTGGACCCGATCGGCGCGGCCGAGTTCGACGAGCTTGTCATAAAGCTGCGCGATACGATGGGACTGACCGTCTATATGGTCACCCACGATCTCGATTCGCTGTTTACCGCCTGTGATCGCATCGCAGTCCTCGGCCAGAAAAGGGTGATCGTCGAAGGTACGATAGAAGAGATGCTCAAGAGCGAAGAACCGTGGGTAAAGTCCTATTTCCGCGGAAAACGCGCCCGTCAGCTTGATCTCTCGGCCCGTACATAGCGATAAGTGGTGTAATGGAAACAAGAGCCAACTACGTCATTGTCGGCATCTTCACGCTGGTTGCGATACTGGCGGCATTCGGCTTCGTCTACTGGACGGCGGCGATCGGCGACCGTGGCGAAACCGTGATGATGCGTGTGCGCATACCCGGCTCGGCCTCGGGTCTCGGGCGCGGCAGCTTCGTGCTGTTCAATGGCGTGAAGGTTGGCGACGTGCGCCGCGTCTATATCGATGTGGAGAATCCGAGCGTCGCCATTGCCGACACGGAAATCGACCGGCTGACCCCGATTACCCGTTCCACCCAGGCTGACATCGGCCTTGCCGGCCTTACCGGCCAGGCGAATATCGAGCTGAAGGGCGCCAACCGCAACGAACCGAAGCTGCTTGACGAGGCGGAGGCCGCGGGCACCGTGGCCGAAATCACGGCCAATCCCTCTGCAGTCACGAATCTGCTGCAGACGGCGCAGGACATATTCACGCGCGCCGAAAGCGTCGTCTCGCAACTGGAAGGTTTCGCCACCGATGTGCGCGGACCGCTGACCCAGACAGTCCAGAACGCGCAGAAATTCTCCGATGCGCTGGCCAACAATGCCGATTCCATCGACAAGTTCCTGACCTCCGTCGGCGCGCTGTCGGAGGAGTTGCAGGGCGTTTCGGGCAAGCTGGATGGCACACTCAAGGCGGCCGAGGGACTGCTGAACTCGATCGATCAGGATCGCGTGAAGCAGATCGTGTCGAATGTCGATGATTTCACCCGCAACCTCAGCAGGTCGGGCGAAAAATTCGATGACGTCATCGATGGCGTGGACAAGGCGGTCGCATCGATCAACGAGTTCGCGACGCGCACGCAGGGCACGCTGGCCAAGGTGGACGGCGTGCTGGATGGCATCGATCCCGATGATGTGCGCGAGGCGCTGGCAAACATTCGCACCGCCAGCGAAAACGCCAACAAGGCGGCAGCCGACGTGGCGCAGGTGACCGAGAAGTTCAGCAACCGCGCCGATGACATCGACAAGACGATTTCCGACGCGCAGCAGCTGGCCGAACGCCTCAACAACGCTTCCGTGCGGGTCGACGGCATTCTGGCCAGGGTGGACACCATGCTGGGTTCGGATCAGGCGGACGGCGTGATGGCGGATGCGCGCGAGACGCTGAAGTCGTTCAAACAGGTGGCCGATACGCTGAACGCGCGGCTCGGCACCATCACCGCAAACCTGGAACGTTTTTCCGGCAAGGGGCTTCAGAATGTGGAGGCGCTGGTCAATGACAGCCGCCGCTCGATCAATCGCATCGAGCAGGCCGTCAGCGATCTGCAACGCAATCCGCAGCGCATTCTGTCGGGAGGTGATGGCGAGGTCAGGCAATATGACGGAAGGGTTCGCCGTTGATGGCCTGTGACCGCAAATTCCTTGGATTTTCCCACGCCAGTCGTGCTCTGTCGGGAGCTGAACCTTTGAGGGCGGAGGTTGTATGCTGAGTTCCGTGAAGTTTCGTCTCGCAGCCCTTCTTCTTGCCAGCGGCATGGCAGGTTGCGCGGCCTTGCCGGGTGGGGGACCTGCTCCGCTCGACACCTTCGAACTGTCGGCGGCGAATGTCAGCGCCGAGGGGCGCAGCCGCCGCCAGATCCTCATCGCGGAACCGTCTGCACTCAAGGCCTTCGATGGCCAGAACATCGTCATCAAGCCCTCCGACGGATCGATACAGTATCTGAAGGGCGCCCAATGGGCTGACCGCCTGCCGCTGATGGTGCAGGCGCGGCTTGCAGAGACTTTCCAGCGCTCCGGCCGCTTTGCAGGCGTTGGCAAGCCGGGCGAGGGGCTCGCCATCGACTATCAGGTGATAGCCGAGATACGTGCTTTCGACGTGCGCGTCTCCGGTGGCCAGAAGGCCAATGTGGAGCTTTTCGTGCGCTTGCTGAACGATCGGACCGGGGAAGTGCGGGCAGCCCGCAGCTTCACGGCGGTGGCGCCTGTTTCGGGAACCGGCAATCAGGCCTATGTTGCAGCGCTCGACCGCGCTTTCCGCGATGCGGCCGCGCAGATTGTCGTCTGGAGCGCGGAGCTTCTCTGAACAAAATCGAAGGTTTTCATAAACAAGAAGGGCGGCCAATAAGGCCGCCCTTTTGTGTAATTGTTTGCCTGAAAGTCAGACCTTGGCTTCAATCAGCATGAAGGCCGGGACATCGTCCCCGAAGCCCACCGGAGTATCGCCATCATCGTCATCGCGTCGCCGGTAGTTGCGATTTTCGCGCGGGCGCCTGTTGCCGTCATTGGACCAGTCACGCTGCTTTCGCGCAGGCGCGGCTGTTCGGGCCGGTGCCGGTTGCGCCACCACTTCCTGATCTGCTTCTGCCTTGGGTGCGGCGGCCTCGCCTGCATCGTGACGCGCGCCGCGCGGCTTGCGCTCGCGACCCTCATCCTTGCGTCCGGCACGGCGCGGGGCACCCTTGCCGCGGCGGGGAGCATCGGTTTCACCCTCGCTCTCTTCCACAGTCGACAGGTCGCCATCGTGCCACTCGATCGACTGCCCGATCAGCTTCTCGATTGCGTCGATGTATTTCGTATCGTTGCGCGTCGCGATGGTGAACGACTTGCCGAGGCGTCCGGCGCGGCCGGTGCGGCCGATGCGGTGGACATAGTCCTCCGAATGGATCGGAACGTCGTAGTTGAAGACATGGCTGACATCGGGAATGTCGAGCCCGCGCGCAGCTACGTCCGAGGCGACCAGCAGCTTCAGCTTTCCGTCCCGGAAATTGGTCAGCATGGTCATGCGCGCGCGCTGATCCATGTCGCCATGAAGCGCGCCGACGCTGAATTCGTGGCGCATGAGCGACTTGTAAAGCTCCGACACATCCACCTTGCGGTTGCAGAAGATGATTGCGTTCTTGAGGCCTTCTTCTTCCTGCTTGATCAGCTTGCGCAGAACGTCCCGCTTTTCCCACGGCTTGGACATGGACTTGACCAACCGCTGGGTAACGGTGGTGGCCGCACTGGCGGCGCGCGCAACCTCTACCCGCACAGGCGCGTGAAGGAATTTCTCCGTCAGCTTCGTGATCTCGGGCGGCATCGTCGCGGAGAAGAAAAGCGTCTGACGGGTGAAAGGGATCATCTCGCAGATGCGCTCGATGTCGGGAATGAATCCCATGTCGAGCATGCGGTCGGCCTCGTCGATGACGAGAATTTCGACGCCGTTGAGCAGCAGCTTGCCGCGCTCGCGATGGTCCAGCAGGCGTCCCGGCGTGGCGATCAGCACGTCGGCGCCGCGTTCGAGCTTCTTGTCCTGCTCGTCGAACGAAACGCCGCCGATCAGCAGGGCAATGTTGAGCTTGTGGTTCTTGCCGTATTTGACGAAGTTTTCCTCGACCTGCGCGGCGAGCTCGCGCGTCGGCTCAAGGATGAGCGTGCGCGGCATGCGCGCACGGGCCCGGCCTTTTTCGAGCCGCGTCAGCATGGGAAGCACGAAAGAGGCGGTCTTGCCAGTGCCGGTCTGGGCGATGCCCAGAACGTCCTTGCCTTCAAGGGCGTGAGGAATGGCGCCTGCCTGAATTGGCGTCGGCTGGGTATAGCCGGCGTCAGCGACTGCGGAAACAACCTTCGGCGAAAGGCCGAGGTCTGCGAATGTCAACGCTTCTTGAGCGGTCTGGGTGTCTGAGGACAAGTTCGCTTGCTGTCTTTGAGCTGGTTCGGATCGCGTGGCGGTCTGCGTTGCAGCATGCCATAAGGTCACGCTATTAATGTGCATCGCGATAGGCTCAAGCCCGCGTCTTGTCAACACAAACAGAGCATAATCGCGGCAATTGCCGGGTCTGGCGTGGTGCCAGGCGCATTATAGCACCGGATTCACCATCAATATCTGAATTGTTCCTTCAGGATGCGTTCGTTCCACGAATGGCTGGGGTCGAACAGCAGGGTCGCCGTTGCTTTTTTTGACTGGCGCACGGTGACGGATTGCACGCTCTTGACTTCTGTATGGTCTGCTGCGGCATTGACCGGCCGCTTGCTGGGCTCAAGGATGTCAAACCGCACTTCTGAACGGTTGGGGAGCAGGGCGCCACGCCAGGCACGCGGGCGGAACGGACTGACGGGGGTCAGCGCCAGAAGCGGTGCATCCAGAGGCAGGATCGGACCGTGGGCAGAAAGATTGTAGGCGGTCGATCCGGCAGGCGTCGCCACCATCACGCCATCGCAACTGAGTTCTTCCAGCCGCTCCTTGCCATCCACCGAGATACGGATCTTTGCAGTCTGGTAGGATTGCCGCCACAAAGCCACCTCGTTGATGGCAACGGCCTTTGCCGTTTCGCCATCCATGGTGGTTGCCTCCATCTCAAGGGGGCGGATGGTTTCGGCCACGGCCGCGCCTATCCGCTCGGGCAGGGCGTCAAGCGCGAACTCGTTCATCAGGAAGCCGATGGTGCCACGGTTCATGCCGTAGACCTTCTTGCCGGTTCCCATCGTCTCGCGCAGCGTCTGAAGGAGAAATCCATCACCACCCAGAGCCACGATGATGTCGGCCTGCTCGACCGGAACCTGCCCGTATTCGGCTGACAATGCAGCCAGGGCATCAAGTGCTTCGGGAGTGCCGGAGGAAACGAAAGCCAGCGCGGATGGCTTCTTCGTCATGGGCTTGGTGTTCATTTTACTGTGATGGCCCCCGATCAGAATGCAATGTGGACCTAACATGGGTTTCGGGTGCTGGCAAAGCGGATGACCGGAGCGCCGCCTTGCGGGCCGACAGGTTTACCGGAAAGGATACAGACATTAAGCTGGCTTAAACGGAAGCGGCCGATGCTGCTTCGGCATGAAAGGCGGGGGCCTGACTGACAGGGACTTCCCAATTGCCGTTCACACGTATGTTCATCATCGCTCTCATCATGGCAGCCTTTGCCATGGCCTTCTCGAATCTGGTCAGCAAGACAGATTCAGGAGCTTCCCGGCAGGAGCCTTCGGATGTGAGTTGCGGAGAGGGAACAGGCGTAGCCTGCCCAACGCGGCGCCAGATGTAGTCATTCCTTCGTCATCGAACGGGAACAGATTTGCGCATTCGGAAATGGATGGAGGCAGAGTTTGCTTGGCCTCACCCATTTGGGACGCCATAATACCACTTTTCGACAAGGAGACGGAATGAGAGCACGTACAGCCACGATTGGCGATCTCGAAACGGTGTTCCGCGACCTTTCCGGTCGCATGTCCGCTGACTATGTTGCTGCTGGCCTGACTGTTGAAGGTGCGCAGGACAGCCTGACGATGGATCTGAAAGAGGGGCGGGCTCACGCGCTGCTCGATGACGACACTGTGGTTGCCATCATTACCTGGCACGAAATCGATCACGTCGCGGAAACCGCCTTTGCGGCGCGCGAAGGCTTTTTCACTGCTTCAACGGTGAGATTCTGCAAAAAGCACATCAGGCGCATACAGGAACTGACCGGAAACATGCCGATCCGCTCAAGAAGCTGGCTTGGTGAGCCGGAGGTGACGCGGTGGTTCCGCATTATTGGCTACGAGCAACTGCAGGGTAACGGTTCCAGGCTTTTTGAATTGCCACCGGCCTAAACAACTCGCTGCTCCGCTACGGCTAAACCATCCTCTTCCGGGTCGCTTACTTCGACCCGGTTCCGGCCAAGAGACTTGGCAGCATAGAGCGCCCGGTCGGCTCGGCGCAGCAGTCCGGAAAAATCCGCGTCGGATGGACCGCGCGACGCTACGCCGACGGAAACCGTCAGCTGCATGACATTCCCGTCCGTTTTGCACGGAGCGTCCTCCACCGCCTTTCTCAGGCCTTCAAGCCGCTGTTCCGGCGGACCATCGAGCAGCATGACGAACTCCTCGCCGCCGGAGCGGGCGACCATGGTTCGGTTGCCGGCATGTGTGCTGAGAATATCGGCAACATGCTGAAGTGCCTTGTCGCCGACATCGTGGCCATAGGTGTCGTTGATCTTCTTGAAACTGTCGATATCGAAGATCGCGACACTCAGTCGGGCTCCGGCCGGTCCTGCCGTGTTGAAAAGCTGTTCGGCACGTTGGGTCAGTGTGCGCCGGTTCGGCAGGCCGGTCAGGTAGTCGGTCGAGGCGGCATGCTCCCATTGCATGCGGATGCGGTCGGAGCACAGAAGGATGAATGACGTTGTGCCCAGCACAGGCAGAACGGCCATGAAGATGGGAGTCACCACATTTACCGTCGATGCGCCGGTGGTGACGCTGAAGTCCGTGGGCAGGGGGCTGAAGAGGAAAACGCTGGCGCGCAACGCTGTAAACACGGCCATGATCATGAATATGACCAGAAGCACCCGCCGGCTGATGGAGTCATCCGCCCGGGGTGGGCGCGCCAGTATCCTGATGCTCGCGAGCATCAGCCAGCACCAGGCTATCGTGATGATGATGATTCTGGCCTGAAAATTTTCCTCTATCATCGAGAACCAGAACACTGAAAAAGCACCCACCGCTATCGTCAGGTAGTGCCAGTTCGAGGCTTTGAAATCGTAGAACTTGGCCAGAGCCTGACTATAGGCGAGCAGGCCGATCAGGAAGGCGGTGTTGACAATGACCAGCAGCACCGGGGGCGGTCGTTCCGACGCGATGGCGAACAGCCCGCATCCTATCGCGATCAGAAATGTTCCGGCCTGCCATGTGTGGGCGGCAGGACGCAGGTTGTCCGGCAGATCGCGGGACATGATGGCCAGAACCAGCCCGTTCGAGAGCATCATCGTTGCCACAATGGCGAACAAATATTCTGAAACCATGGCCCCCAAATCAGTCGCTGTGTTGCCAGCAATGATTAGGTGACAAAGATGACCAATCCGACAACAGGCATAAATTCACCCGGATGCCATCGTCGAGGGGGCGACTTCATCACGTCGAAGTCCGGACATGAAATCTTTGGTCATGTCGGGCAGCTCGGCGAACTGATTCGCATCGACTCCAAACAGTTGGAGCGCATCGCCGGAAACCGGCATGGTCAGAGCAACCGTCGCGCCTGTGGTAAGGGGTTGGAGCGGGAGGTGCTGCAGATTGCCATAGATGACGCCTCCGGCTGGCCTGTACCGTGATTCTGCCCGATGAGAAAAAAGCGAGCGCAACTGGCTTCCTTGAGCGGGCGCTCGGCCTCTTCGAGGCGGATGGGATCACGATCGAGCGGGTCATGACCGACAACGGCGGGGCCTGCAAAAGCCATCTCTTCCGCAAGGCGCTCGCCGATCACGGCATCCGTCACAAGCGCACAACGCCCTATACGCCGCGCACCAAAGGAAACGCCGGGCGCTTCATCCAGACTTCGTTGCGCGAATGGCTCTGCGCAAAGACCATTCTTCAGCTCCAGACAACGAACCGCAGCAATGCCCGTCTGGGTGTGAGACTACGACAACCAGAGACCTCATTCCGCTCCCGGCGGAAGCCGCCTGTCAACACGCAAAGTGCTCATGGCCGTGGCCTCCCCGATTGCCCGGGTGGGGCGACGGCAAACCGGCTTAGCGGACGAAGGTTTGGGTCAGTCCCATGGCTCGATCGATGATCATGATGATCGCCAGCGTGAATAGGAACAGCAACACCGAGACGCAGGCGACCGTCGGGTCAGCGCTTGTCTCGACGTAGCGGAACAATTCGGTCGGCAGTGTCGTCAGCTTCGGCCCCGTCAGAAACAGAGTGATGACCAACTCGTCAAACGAGACGAGGAAGCATAACGCCGTCGCTGCGATGATGCCGGGCATCATCATCGGCAGTGTGACGCGCCGCACGACAGTCAGCGGCCCTGCACCCAGCGAGGCAGCGGCCTCCTCACAGGCCAGATCGACGTTACCCAGCGCTACGGCAAGCACGCGCAGGGCGTAGGGCAGCGTGACGACGAGGTGTGCGAGCACAATACCGTGGAACGTGCCAAGCAAGCCGATGGTCGCGAAGATGATCAGTATCGCCAGGCCCAGGACGATGGTCGGCAGCAGGAGTGGCGCGGTGAACAGATTGTATAGAAACTCCGAGCCTGGCGTCTTCAATCTGATGATCGCGTAAACTGCGGGAATCGCGATTGCCAGCGACAATATGGTGACGACAACCGCCAGGGACAGGCTGGTAAGAAATGACGAGATGATGAGTTCGTTCTGCAACAAGGATTGATACCAGCGAAACGACCATGAGCTCGGTGGAAAGCTGAGAAGGCGGTCGCCGCTGAACGAGATCGGGAAAACCAGAAGCGCAGGCGCCAACAGAAACAGCATCAGAACGAACACAAGAGCGTGCAGCGGCCAGGGGATCTCATGTCCATCCATCAGTCGAGCCTCTTCAACAAGCGGGTGTAGACGGCGAGGGATATGCCAAACAGGATGAGCACCAGGATCGAAAGCGTCGCGGCAACCGGCCGGCTCAATGTGACGATCGCCTGATCATAAAGCGTGTCGCACTTAATCATCCTCATACCCTGCCGCTTTGAAGAAGTTTCGACACTGGGTTGGGTCGAAGAGTTGGCAGATGTCGCCGAGCGCATCGCACAAGGTGTCGAAGGTTCTGGCTGCCTTCTTGCGCAGCAGCGCCTTGAGTTTTGAGAACGCCATCTCGATCGGGTTGAGGTCTGGTGAATATGGCGGCAGGAACAGCAACCATGCGCCGCGCTTTCGCACCAGTTCGGCGGCGCGCTCGCTCTTGTGGAAAGCGACATTGTCGAGGATGACGACGTCGCCGGGCTGAAGTTCAGGAGCCAGTTGCGTCTCGATCCAGGTCTCGAAGCGGCGGGCGTTCATCGGCGCATTGACGATCCACGGCGCGACCATCCTTGCGCAGCACCTTCACCTCGTCGCTGGTCGCGGCGCGCGCCGTGTCTCCGGCCAGCCGCTTCTTGCCGGCTTCCAGGAACTCCTTCGACCAGTTGTAATACAGGCTCTCGGCGATCCCCTCGCGCCGGCAAAGCGTGGCGATCGATTCCTCACCGCAAAGGCCTTCCAGCACAATGCGGATCTTCTCCTCCGCACCATACTGCTTGCGGGTCGCGCGGCGGCTGTCCTTGATGGCCTGTTGCGAAGGCGCTTTCTCTGTTCCGGATTTCTGCCTCATCTTCGCTCCTTTGAAAGGCTACGATGAACCAGAAATTCTCCGCTCTCAGTTAAGCCAATTTGGTCCCATCAGCGCTGACGCCGGACAGATCCTCCGCGATCAGCAGGTCCGGCTATGGTGGTAGCGCCGCTGCGATGCCGATCGCAGGTATTATTATGTGATCTCAGATCGCATAAACTGTCAAGTTGGACGGCTTGCTGTTTGGGATCCGAGCAGGAACGGCACGCTAAAATTTAACCGACATCTGATGAAGCTCAGCAAGCATGGGCAATGTTAAAAACTGCTCGTGCCCCATCCTGTAGTCGCTGCCGCTTTCCCGCCGTGATCATCGCTCACGCGGCAGGACTTTTATTGCGCTTCCCGTTCAGCCTGCGCATGGTTGGAAATATGCTGCGGGCCGTGATGTCATCGTGACCCATCACACCATTCGAAACTGAGGGGGAAACTATGTTCTCACCTCATTTCCCTTGCCGACAACCACCCCTGATCCCGCGGGCGGCTCCACTGCGTTGAAGGCATTATTGGAATCGTATCGGATGGCCGTTGCCGCTTTTGTATCTCCGGGATTGGCGGAGGTGCCACCTCATGGAACCCGGCAACGAAAAAATGGGCGAAACCGTCCCGCCGTGTGAAGTGGTGCAGAAGGTGGGGCGAAATGATCCGATTTAACAAGGAAAATCAACACCCTGACATGGGTGGTGGTGCCCCCGGCAGGGATCGAACCCGCGACCTTCGGTTTACAAAACCGCTGCTCTACCAGCTGAGCTACAAGGGCAACGTGCTCCGGTTAGCATATTTGTCGTGCCAGTAAAGACAAATCAGAGCCGGATCACGGTTTCGCATGCTGAAATAGCCCTTGCTGCTCCCTACATGGGGAATAAGAGCCATTCAGGGGAGAGCCGATGCTCAGATTTGTCATCGTCGCTTTGATTGTGCTGGCCGCATGGGCGCTGGTGCTCAATACGATCCGGATGATACGTGGCATGAGCATAGACTGGACCGGTGTTGCTTTCATGGTCGGCTTTGTCGCGCTTGCTTTCTATCTGCGCCACGTCAGCGGAATGGGCTGAAGGGGAGGGAACTCAGTTCCTGCCGCCGATCATCGCCGTGACTTCCGCCGCCGCATCGCGAACCACCGGCCCGATCTGCGCCAGCCGTTCCGGCGTGACCCGCACCGTGGGGCCTGAGACGGACACCCCTCCCACCGGCTCGCCATGTTCGTTGAAAACGGCCGCCGCCACGCAGCGCATGCCGAGATTGCGTTCCTCGTCGTCCACGGCCCAGCCGCGGACCCTTGCCTCGGTGAGATCCCGCATCAGTTCGGGCAGGGTCGCAAGGGTGCGGTCCGTATAGGTTTCCAGACCCAGCCGATCGATGAGCACAGCCACACGCTCCGGGTCCATGTGGGAGAGAACGGCCTTGCCGATGCCGGAAGCATGAAAGGCGGTGCGGGTGCCGGGCCGGAAGAAGGCGCGGATGGCCTGATGCGTCTCGACCTGGCTGACGAACACCACGCAATCATCTTCCGCCAGCCCAAGATTGGCGGTTTCTCCGGTTTTCTCCATCAGATCCTGCATCACCACGCGCGCCCGGTCGACAATTTTGCGCCCGCGCAGGAAGGCTGATCCCATGCGGTAGGTTTCGACGCCTATCGACCACAATTGTTCGGTTCGGTCGAACTCCACCATTCCATGGGCTTCGAGGGTGGTGAGCATGCGATAGGCGGTCGCCGCGGCAATGCCCGACTGATCGGCGATCTCGCTCAGCGAAAGGCCGTTTGCCCGTGCCACGATCGCCAGTATCCGCAACGCACGGTCGAGCGACTGCACCGGCCCGGCATCCGGTGAAGGGCTGAAGGCGCGTGGCCTGCCGCGCTGACGTTTTTCGGCTTGTTCCATCGCGGTCACCTTCCATTTTCCATAAAAATGAAAAACTTTTTTATAATAAATTGAAAGGCGCGTAAATGAAAAATGAAATGACTAGGTTTCTCAGCATCTTATGAGGAAATAAAAAAAATGAAAAACTTTTTTGAAAAAATTGAAAAATAGGTCAGGTGCTGACATGCTCCGATCATCAGAATTGCTCTGGAGGATGCCGCCATGGCCAGAATGCGTGCCGTCGATGCCGCTGTTCTAGTTCTTGAAAAGGAAGGGATTTCCTGTGCCTTCGGGGTGCCGGGCGCAGCCATCAATCCGCTTTATTCCGCTCTGAAGGCACGGGGAACGATCCGTCATATTCTTGCCCGTCATGTCGAGGGCGCCTCGCATATGGCGGAAGGCTACACGCGCGCTGCCAGCGGCAATATCGGCCTGTGCCTCGGCACGTCCGGCCCGGCCGGAACCGACATGATCACCGGGCTTTATTCCGCGTCCGCCGATTCCATTCCCATCCTGTGCATCACCGGGCAGGCCCCTCGCGCTCGGCTAACGAAGGAGGATTTTCAGGCGGTCGACATTGCCGCCATCGCGGCACCCGTCACCAAGTGGGCTGTCACGGTCATGGAGCCTTATCTGGTGCCGATGGCATTGCAGAAGGCGTTCCATCTCATGCGCTCGTCGCGGCCCGGCCCGGTGCTGATCGACCTGCCGCTGGATGTCCAGCTGGCCGAAATAGACTTCGACATCGATGCCTATGAGCCGATGCCTGCTTTCAGGCCGGCCATGACCCGCGCGCAGGCCGAGAAGGCGCTCGCCATGCTGAACGAGGCGGAAAAACCGCTGATCGTCGCCGGAGGCGGCATCATCAATGCCGATGCGCCCGACCTGCTGATCGAATTCGCGGAGATCACCGGGGTTCCGGTCATCCCGACCCTGATGGGCTGGGGCGCCATTCCGGACGATCACCGGCTGATGGCCGGTATGTGCGGGCTCCAGACCTCGCACCGCTACGGCAATGCCACCATGCTGGAGGCCGATTTCGTGTTCGGCATCGGCAACCGCTGGGCCAATCGTCATACCGGCTCGGTCGACGTCTATACTAGGGGAAGGAAATTCATCCATGTCGACATCGAGCCGACGCAGATCGGCCGTGTCTTCGCGCCTGATCTCGGCATCGTCTCCGATGCCGGCGCTGCGCTGAAGATGCTGCTTGATGTGGCGACCGAATGGAAGACGGCCGGAAAACTGCGCGACTGGTCCGGCTGGGCGAAGACATGCCAGCAGCGCAAGAAGACGATGAAGCGCAAGACCCATTTCGAGCAGGTGCCGCTGAAACCGCAGCGCATCTACGAGGAAATGAACAAGGCTTTCGGCCGTGACACCACCTATGTCACCACCATCGGTCTCAGCCAGATAGCGGGCGCGCAGTTCCTGCATGTCTACAAGCCGCGCAACTGGATCAATTGCGGGCAGGCCGGTCCGCTGGGGTGGACATTGCCGGCGGCACTCGGCGTTCGGGCCGCCCGTCCGGATGCGAATATCGTCGCCCTTTCAGGCGATTACGACTTCCAGTTCATGATCGAGGAACTGGCCGTCGGCGCCCAGCACAAGCTGCCCTACATCCATGTCGTGGTGAACAACGCCTATCTCGGCCTCATCCGGCAGGCGCAGCGCGGTTTTTCGATGGACTACGAGGTCAGCCTCGCTTTCGAAAACATCAATACCGTCGGCCATGCGGAGGTCGGCTATGGCGTCGATCATGTCGCCGTTGCCGAAGCCATGGGCTGCAAGGCGCTGCGTGTGCGCCGGCCGGACGAGTTCGCTGGTGCCTTCGCTGAAGCGCGCCGGCTGATGGAGGAACATCAGGTTCCGGTTGTACTGGAATTCATTCTCGAACGTGTCACCAACATCTCCATGGGCACCGAGATCGACAACATCACCGAGTTCGAGGAACTGGCCGAGCGCAATGAGGATGCGCCCACCGCAATCGCCATGCTCGACTGAATCAATTTGTGAGGAGTTTCTGCTATGCCACGGTTTTCAGCCAATCTTTCCATGCTGTTCGGGGAATACGAGTTCCTCGACCGCTTCGATGCCGCCGCCCGGGCCGGGTTTCGCGGCGTGGAATATCTTGGCCCTTACGACCATCCCGCCGAGGAGGTTGCAGCACGGCTGAAGAAGAACGGACTGACACAGGTTCTCTTCAATGTGCCATCCGGCGACTGGGCAGCCGGGGAGCGCGGCATCGCCATCCTGCAGGACCGGATGGAGGAATTCCGCGCCGGGGTCGACAAGGCCATCACCTATGCGAAGGCTCTGCATTGCGGGCAGGTGAACTGCCTGGCCGGCATCGCGCCTGCCGGTGTGCCGCGCGAAAAGCTTGAAGACGTGTTCGTCGAAAACCTGAAATTTGCCGCCGAGAGGTTGGGCGAGGCGGGCATTCGCCTGCTGATCGAGCCGATCAACACCCGCGACATTCCGGGCTTCTTCCTGACCGGCACGCAACAGGCCCTCGACCTGATCGAAAAGGTCGGATCGCAGAACCTGTGGCTGCAATATGACATCTATCACATGCAGATCATGGAGGGCGATCTTGCGCGCTCGATAGAGGCCAACCTGCCGCGCATCGCCCATATCCAGCTTGCTGACAACCCCGGCCGCCATGAGCCCGGAACGGGCGAGATCAACTACCCGTTCCTCTACGATTTCATCGACGGCCTCGGCTATTCGGGCTGGATCGGCGCCGAATACAAACCGAAAGCCGGCACCGAAGCGGGACTTGGGTGGTTCGGGAAATTCGCCGGCAAGGCGGACACGGCAGCGTGACGAATCGAAAGGACGCCACAATGGAAAACATCGGTTTCATCGGTCTGGGCATCATGGGATCTCCCATGGCCGGGCATCTGCTGGATGCAGGCTACGCGGTCATCACCACCGACCATCGCTCACCGCCGCCTGCCGAACTTGTTGCCAAAGGCCTGAAGACCGTGACCGGCAATGCCGCCGTGGCACAGGCTGCAGACATCATCATCACCATGGTGCCGGATACGCCGCAGGTGGATGAGGTGCTTTTCGGCGAGGATGGCGTGGCGTCGGGCCTGTCGAAGGGCAAGCTGGTCATCGACACGTCGTCGATTTCGCCCATCGCCACCAAAACCTTCGCGCAGAAGATCAACGCTTTGGGTTGCGATTATCTGGACGCGCCGGTTTCGGGCGGGGAGGTGGGCGCCAGAGCGGCATCGCTCACCATCATGGTGGGCGGTGAGGAAAAGGCTTTCGAGCGCGCGCGCCCCGTTTTCGAGAAAATGGGCAAGAACATAACGCTGGTCGGCCCCAACAGCGTCGGCCAGACCACGAAAGTGGCGAACCAGATCGTCGTTGCGCTCACCATTGAGGCAGTGGCCGAGGCGCTGGTGTTTGCGTCCAAGGCGGGAGCCGATCCTGCCCGGGTGCGGCAGGCGCTGATGGGCGGGCTCGCGGCATCGCGCATCCTCGAAGTGCATGGCGAGCGGATGATCAAGCGCACATTCGATCCGGGCTTTCGCATCGAACTGCATCAGAAGGACCTCAATCTGGCGCTTGAGGGCGCCCGTTCGCTCGGCGTCTCGCTGCCCAACACCTCGACGGCGCAGCAGCTGTTCAACTCTTGCGCCGCCAATGGCGGGGCGAAGGAGGATCATTCGGCACTGGTGCGCGCGCTGGAGCGGATGGCCGGCCACGACGTGGCCTGACGATCACGCGAATCGAACCGGCAAACAGCCGGTGCGAACAGCGGGCGGGGAGGGGAACGGTCGTGTTCGCAAAAAATGTTCCCCTTGCCGCCCGTTTGGGCATTTTGAAGTCAGACGCAAGCGACTGGACATCGCATAGATCCCGCTAAACTGGGGACTGGAGCAGCGGAATTAGCCTCTGTCTGAACGCCTGCTGTTCTCTCTATTCGTTGAGAAACCGCCCGGCCGCATAGAGCGCGACGGCTGCGGCGTTGGAGACATTGAGCGAGCGGATGGCGCCGGGCATATCCAGCCGGGCCAGCGCACTCACCGTCTCCCGCGTCTTCTGGCGCAGGCCCTTGCCTTCCGCGCCGAGAACGAGCGCCAGCCTTTGTGCCGAAAAGGTCTTTTCCAGCTCGGCGGGTCCATCCGAATCGAGACCGATCGTCTGGAAGCCGGCCCCATGCAGGGTTTCCAGCGCTTCGGCGAGATTGCGCACCTCGATATGGTCGATGTGTTCCAGCGCGCCGGATGCCGATTTGGCCAGTACGCCGGATTCGGTCGGGCTGTGACGATTGGTTGTAATGAGCGCGCCGGCGCCGAACGCCACGGCGGAACGCAGAATCGCGCCGACATTATGCGGATCCGTCACCTGATCCAGCACAAGCACGAGATTCGTGTCGCTCAGCGCGTCGAGGCGCTTGGGTTTGAGCGGCTCGGCCTCGATCAGCACGCCCTGATGGACGGCGTCGGATCCGGTGATCTTGTCGATCTCGCGCGGCTCGACGATGCGGGTCGGGAAGGGAAGGTCATCAACAGGGCCGAGTTCCAGACGCTCGGCCGCATTGCGCGTGACCAGCATGGAGCGCACCTTGCGTGCGGGATTGGCGAGGGCTGCGCGCACCGTGTGCAGGCCATAGAGATGCACGAGACCTTCGGAGGGACCGTCGCCGGGCATGACCTTGGGCCGTGGCCTGTGCGCGGGTGGCCCGCCGGCCTTTTCGTCACGAAAGGTTCGACGCAGCCGTGCATAATGCGCGTCTTTGGGGGTGCCGGATTTCTTGATGTCGCTCATGCTCGTCCTATAGCTGTAGTGCCTGCTTTTGCCTATGGTGGCGACGCCATGAAAAAACTGCGGAGAAAACGTCTCAGCCGCGGTTGACACAAAACAACCTTGCGGCCATAAGGCGCTTCGCTGATGGCGGGCATCGACAGGGCTCCGGCATCTGTAAGTGCCTCGCAGCAGGCTCCGTCGGCAGACTGGAGGAGTGCCCGAGTGGTTAAAGGGGACGGACTGTAAATCCGTTGGCTTAGCCTACGTTGGTTCAAATCCAACCTCCTCCACCACTGCCGCACCGGAGACCTGAAATGCGGGTGTAGCTCAATGGTAGAGCAGCAGCCTTCCAAGCTGAATACGAGGGTTCGATTCCCTTCACCCGCTCCAGTTGTCTGAATGCGAAGTGCGGGGCCGGGTTCGTTTATCCAGCCCCTTACAACAGCAATATTTTCTGCCTATATCTGCGTCATTCACCCGCAGTTGCATGTCAGGGTGTATGGCTGCACCGTCGCTGGCCAAAAGACACTTGTGTTTTGCGGCCGTTCTCGCTAATCGCCCCGCATCCGACTGAACCAAAGGTCCACGCGCCTAAGGAAAGAGACTATGGCAAAAGGTAAATTCGAGCGCAATAAGCCTCATGTGAACATTGGCACGATTGGTCACGTTGACCATGGCAAGACGTCGACGACGGCTGCGATCACGAAGTATTTCGGTGATTTCAAGGCTTATGACCAGATTGACAACGCTCCTGAGGAGAAGGCGCGCGGCATCACGATTGCGACGTCGCACGTTGAGTACGAGACGGATGCGCGTCACTACGCCCACGTCGACTGCCCCGGCCACGCCGACTATGTGAAGAACATGATCACGGGTGCTGCGCAGATGGACGGCGCGATCCTGGTTGTTTCGGCTGCCGACGGCCCGATGCCGCAGACGCGCGAGCACATCCTGCTTGCCCGTCAGGTTGGCGTTCCGGCGATCGTGGTGTTCCTGAACAAGGTGGACCAGGTTGACGATCCGGAGCTTCTGGAGCTGGTCGAGCTGGAAGTCCGCGAGCTTCTGTCGGCTTACGAGTTCCCGGGCGACGACATTCCGATCGTTCCGGGCTCGGCGCTTGCTGCCCTTGAGGACTCGAACAAGGAGATCGGCGAGGACGCGATCCGCAAGCTGATGGCTGCGGTTGACGAATACATCCCGACGCCTGAGCGTCCGGTTGACCAGCCGTTCCTGATGCCGATCGAAGACGTGTTCTCGATCTCGGGCCGTGGCACGGTGGTGACCGGTCGCGTCGAGCGCGGCATCGTCAAGGTTGGCGAGGAACTCGAGATCGTGGGCATTCGTCCGACGACGAAGACGACCTGCACGGGCGTCGAGATGTTCCGCAAGCTGCTCGACCAGGGCCAGGCCGGCGACAACATCGGTGCGCTGCTGCGTGGCGTGGACCGTGAAGGCGTGGAGCGTGGTCAGGTTCTGGCGAAGCCCGGTTCGGTGAAGCCGCACAAGAAGTTCAAGGCCGAGGCCTACATTCTGACGAAGGAAGAGGGTGGCCGTCATACGCCGTTCTTCACGAACTACCGTCCGCAGTTCTACTTCCGCACGACGGACGTGACGGGCATCGTGACGCTTCCCGAGGGCACCGAGATGGTGATGCCGGGCGACAACATCACGGTTGATGTTGAGCTGATCGTGCCGATCGCGATGGAAGAGCGCCTGCGCTTCGCCATCCGTGAAGGCGGCCGCACCGTCGGCGCCGGCATCGTCGCCGCAATCGTCGAATAAGCTGACGCTTTCTGTCAGCAGGAACATGGGAAAGGGCGGCCTTCGGGTCGCCCTTTTTCTTTATCGCGGTATTGTTGCTTGACTGCACGAGCTGCCCTGCTGACCAGGTGTCGGGTGGCGGCGGGCAGGATCACTCCGGAGGTTGTGCCGGCGGCTGGGAGGTTGGACGATGAGAATCGTGGAAGGTGGATGCCTGTGCGGCAACGTGCGCTTCCGCGCTCATGGCGAGCCGCTGCGGGTCGGCATCTGCCATTGCATGGATTGCCGCAAGCATCATGGCGCGCTTTTCCATGCGTCGGCCATCTATCCGGTCTCCGGGTTCAGCTTCGCGGGAGAAGCCGGATCCTACAAGGGGCGGCATTTTTGCGCGGCGTGCGGCTCATCGGTGTTTGGCCGAACCGGCGAAGAAGTCGAAATCAATCTCGGTGCGCTGGATGAACCGGATCTGTTCAGGCCCACTTATGAACTTTGGTGCATTCGTCGCGAGTCGTGGCTTCCCCCGTTTCCCGATACTGAAACTTTTCCGGGGGAACGCGCCGTTGCCGATCAGCCATGAAGTGCGGTCCGAAAAGACTGGCTTTCGCGGCCTTCGCCTGTCTTTTCCCTGTTGCGTGCGATGATGCGCTTTCTCTCTTTACAGATGCGACTCTACTGACTAGGAAGCGGCTGCTGCATCGATATGCGGCCGACCTAGGGGTATAGCTCAGTTGGTAGAGCGGCGGTCTCCAAAACCGCAGGTCGCGGGTTCGAGCCCTGCTGCCCCTGCCATTTTCCTGCCGGACAGCTTCCGTTTCGGCGATCTCTTGCTTTACAATGCGATTTGCGCCATAAGACGGCGTGGCCGGGACGGGACGACTGGATGGTTCCGAGGCGGCATATGATCGTAAAGCGGATGCTTGCCACTTGCGCGTGTCGAGAATCGGTTTTATGTAGGCACCAACAGACACGCGACGCGTGGAGCTGGTAATCCAGCTTTGCGCGTCTGATTTGCATGAACGAAATTACTTGCTGATTCGCTGCGGTAGCCAAGTTCATGTCTCACGTCCCGCCTGGCGGGATCATCCAGAGGGTCCGGCCCACGGGTCCTGAAAGCAGAGCGGCACATGGCGTCGAAGACAACCAATCCTTTCGTCTTCCTTCAGCAGGTTCGGTCCGAGGCTGCCAAGGTCACCTGGCCTTCGCGGCGCGAGACGATGATCTCCACGGTGATGGTTCTGATCTTTTCGCTGCTGGCAATGCTCTTCTTCTTTGCTGCCGATCAGCTCATGGGTTTTGCCGTCGAATTGATTCTCGGCATCGGGCGCTAAGTTCGGCGATTACGGAGAAGTCTTTACATGACCGCGCGCTGGTACATCGTTCACGCCTATTCCAACTTCGAGAAGAAGGTGGCGGATGACATTGAGAACAAGGCCCGTCAGAAGGGGCTGAGCGACAGGATCGAGCAGATCGTCGTGCCCACCGAAAAGGTGGTCGAGGTTCGCCGTGGCAAGAAGGTCGATGCGGAGCGCAAGTTCTTCCCCGGCTACGTGCTGATGAAGGCCGATCTCAACGATGCCGTGATCTCGCTGGTCAAGAACACGCCGCGCGTCACCGGCTTCCTCGGTGAGGACAAGCACACCGCCAAGCCGATGTACATCACCGACAAGGAGGCCGAGCGCATCCTGCATCAGGTGCAGGAAGGCGTGGAGCGGCCGAAGCCTTCGGTGACCTTCGAGGTCGGCGAGGCGATCCGCGTTTCCGATGGTCCCTTCGCTTCCTTCAACGGCTTCGTTCAGGAAGTGGACGAGGAACGGGCGCGTCTCAAGGTCGAGGTTTCCATTTTCGGGCGCGCTGTGCCTGTGGATCTGGAATTCGGACAGGTCGAAAAGGGCTGATCCGAAGCGGCGCTGTCCCTGTGATGGTGCCGAAGGGTGGCGCAGTCTCTGCGTCGCTTGAATGGTGGGAGGCGAGGGCGGCTTAGCCGGTTGCCGGAACCGCACCACCGGACTGCAACCGCCGGCTTTCCCGATTTCGGGGCTGGCATGAAACAAGGCAGATAAGAGATGGCTAAGAAAATTGCAGGCCAGCTCAAGCTTCAGGTTCCCGCGGGGTCGGCTACGCCGTCGCCTCCGATCGGTCCTGCGCTTGGTCAGCGTGGCATCAACATCATGGAATTCTGTAAGGCGTTCAACGCCCAGAGCCAGGAGATGGAGAAGGGTTCGCCCATCCCCGTCGTGATCACCTATTATCAGGACAAGTCGTTCACCTTCGTCATGAAGACGCCTCCGGTGACCTACTTCCTGAAGAAGGCCGTCAACCTTAAGTCGGGTTCCAAGGAGCCAGGCAAGACGAAGGCTGGCCAGATCAGCCGCGACAAGGTGCGCGAGATCGCCGAAGCCAAGATGAAGGACCTCAACGCAAACGACGTGGAAGCGGCGATGCGTATGGTCGAAGGTTCTGCCCGCTCGATGGGCCTGGAAGTGGTGGGCTGATCAGATGGCAAAGATTTCCAAGCGCATAGCCAAGGTTCGTGAAGGCCTTGATCCCGATAAGGTCTACGGCCTCGAAGACGCGATCAAGCTTCTGAAGGACCGCTCCTCCGTCAAGTTCGACGAGACCATCGAAATCTCGATGAACCTCGGCGTCGATCCCCGTCACGCCGACCAGATGGTCCGCGGCGTGGTCAACCTGCCGAACGGCACCGGCCGTGACGTTCGCGTCGCCGTGTTCGCCCGTGGCGACAAGGCCGACGAGGCCAAGGCAGCCGGTGCGGACATCGTCGGTGCCGAGGAACTGGTCGAGATCGTCCAGAAGGGCGAGATCAACTTCGACCGCTGCATCGCCACGCCGGACATGATGCCGCTCGTCGGTCGTCTGGGCAAGGTGCTCGGCCCCCGCGGCATGATGCCGAACCCGAAGGTCGGCACCGTGACCACCGATGTGGCTGGCGCGGTCAAGGCGTCCAAGGGCGGTGCCGTCGAGTTCCGCGTCGAGAAGGCCGGTATCGTCCACGGCGGCGTTGGCAAGGTCTCCTTCGAGGTCAAGGCTCTGGAAGAGAACGTTCGTGCTTTCGCCGATGCGGTCAACAAGGCCAAGCCGACGGGTGCCAAGGGCATTTACGTCAAGCGCGTGGCTCTGTCCTCGACCATGGGCCCCGGCCTCAAGCTGGATGTGGCTTCTCTCGCCATTTCCTGATGCGATTTCCGAGGGCTGGCGCGTAAGCGCCGGTCCTTTCTGAAATTCCGGCTCCCGCTCATGCGGGGTCCGGAAACCGGGATGAAAGTCCCGGAATCCTGTCCGAGATTGCAGGCGGACCTCTTTCGGGTGGTCCTTAATCCATATGGGTCTGCATGAGACGGGTGAAGACCGGACAGAGGAGGGTATCCCTCCGAAGAAAGGTTCGAACCGTGTGTGCCTTTTGTCTGTATGCCTTCGGGCATGGCGGAAAGGGGACAGGATCCTCGAGCGCTGATCGTGAAAGCTCTTTCAGGGCTGTAGCGACCGGCAAAAGGCAACCCGACGCCCGCTTCGCAAATGTTGCGGGGGTCAACTGGAGATAGGCAGTGGATAGAGCGGAAAAACGCGAACTCGTCTCGAGTCTGAACGACGCCTTCAAGGGCGCCGGATCAGTCGTCGTGGCCCACTATGCCGGTATCACCGTTGCGCAGATGAACGATCTTCGTGTGAAGATGGGCGCAGCCGGTGGAACTGTCAAAGTCGCGAAGAACCGCCTCGCCAAAATCGCTCTTCAGGGCACGGAATCCGAAGGCATCATCGATCTGTTCAAGGGACAGACGCTGATCGCTTATTCGGACGATCCGGTTGCGGCTCCGAAGGTCGCGTCCGATTTCGCCAAGGGCAATGACAAGCTTGTCATTCTCGGCGGCGCAATGGGCTCGACCACGCTCGATGCCGATGGTGTGAAGGCTCTTGCCTCGCTGCCGTCGCTCGACGAGCTGCGTGCACGTCTGGTGGGTATGATTTCCACCCCGGCAACCCGGATCGCACAGGTCGTCAACGCACCGGCAGGCAATGTCGCGCGCGTTATCGGCGCTTATGCCCGGAAGGACGAGGCGGCGTGAGGCTGTTCCTCACCCCAAAACATCAACACGTTCGAATCTTATTGAAGGAAAAACAAAATGGCTGATCTCGCCAAGATCGTTGAAGACCTGTCGGCCCTGACCGTTCTCGAAGCGGCTGAGCTGTCGAAGCTGCTGGAAGAGAAGTGGGGCGTTTCCGCTGCTGCTCCGGTCGCCGTTGCCGCTGCTCCGGGCGCCGCTGCTGCTGCCCCGGTTGAAGAGAAGACCGAGTTCGACGTCATTCTCGCTGACGCCGGCGCCAAGAAGATCGAGGTCATCAAGGAAGTCCGCGCCATCACCGGCCTGGGCCTCAAGGAAGCCAAGGATCTGGTTGAAGCTGCTCCGAAGCCCGTCAAGGAAGGCGCCAACAAGGCTGACGCCGACAAGATCAAGGCTCAGCTCGAAGCAGCTGGCGCCAAGGTCGAGCTCAAGTAAGCGTTTGGGTTCCGGCGGACGGCTTTCGGGCCGTCCGCCACCTCCGCTTCCGGAGGTGGCCCGGCGAATGTGTTTGAGAACCTCTTTCCTGAGGGCCAAAAACGGGCTTTCAGGAAACAGGTTTTCACCTGTTTTGGACAAGGTCGCTATCGTGCGGCCTGGAAGCAAGGCGGATCGCGGCGTGATCCGCCCCGAGATGCGAGCTAAGGAGCTATAATGGCCCAGACCCAGACTTTTAACGGCCGCAGGCGCGTCAGGAAGTTCTTCGGGAAGATACCCGAAGTCGCGGAAATGCCGAACCTTATCGAGGTTCAGAAGGCGTCTTACGACCAGTTCCTGATGGTCGAGGAGCCCGAAGGCGGCCGCCCGGACGAGGGACTGCAGGCGGTTTTCAAGTCGGTCTTCCCGATCTCCGATTTTTCCGGCGCTTCGATGCTCGAATTCGTCAAGTACGAGTTCGAAGCCCCGAAATTCGACGTTGACGAGTGCCGTCAGCGCGACCTGACCTATGCCGCACCCCTCAAGGTGACGCTGCGCCTGATCGTGTTCGATGTTGACGAGGACACCGGCGCCAAGTCGATCAAGGACATCAAGGAGCAGGATGTCTACATGGGCGACATGCCGCTCATGACGTCCAACGGCACCTTCATCGTCAACGGCACCGAGCGCGTCATCGTTTCGCAGATGCACCGTTCGCCGGGTGTGTTCTTCGACCATGACAAGGGCAAGTCGCATTCGAGCGGCAAGCTGCTGTTCGCCGCGCGCGTCATTCCTTATCGTGGTTCGTGGCTCGACATCGAGTTCGATTCCAAGGACGTCGTTCACGCCCGTATCGACCGTCGCCGCAAGATTCCTGCGACCTCGCTGCTGATGGCGCTCGGCATGGATGGCGAAGACATCCTGTCGACGTTCTATAACAAGATCACCTACAAGCGTGCGGGTGATCACTGGCGCATCCCTTACAATCAGGATCGCTTCAAGGGTCTCAAGGCCGTGAACGATCTGGTCGACGCCGATACCGGCGAGGTCGTGGTCGAGGCCGGCAAGAAGATTACCGCCCGTCAGGCACGGCAGCTTGCCGAAAAGGGCCTCAAGGCCATCAAGGCCACCGATGAGGACCTGATCGGCCAGTATCTCGCTGAGGATATCGTCAACTACCAGACCGGCGAGATCTATCTCGAAGCCGGTGACGAGATCGATGAGAAGACGCTGAAGGTTCTGCTCGGCACGGGCGAGGAAGAAATCCAGATCCTCGACATCGACCACGTCAATGTCGGCGCCTATATCCGCAACACGCTGGCCGTGGACAAGAACGAGGGCCGTCAGGACGCCCTGTTCGACATCTACCGCGTCATGCGCCCGGGCGAGCCGCCGACGCTCGAGACGGCCGAGGCGATGTTCAATTCGCTGTTCTTCGATGCAGAGCGCTACGACCTGTCGGCCGTCGGCCGCGTCAAGATGAACATGCGTCTGGAGCTGGACTGCCCGGACACCGTTCGCGTGCTGCGCAAGGAAGATATCCTTGCCGTGGTCAAGACGCTGGTCGATCTGCGCGACGGCAAGGGCGAGATCGATGACATCGACAATCTCGGCAACCGCCGCGTGCGTTCGGTGGGCGAACTCATGGAGAACCAGTATCGTCTGGGCCTCCTTCGCATGGAGCGCGCCATCAAGGAGCGCATGTCGTCGATCGAGATCGACACCGTCATGCCGCAGGACCTGATCAACGCCAAGCCGGCCGCAGCTGCCGTGCGCGAGTTCTTCGGTTCCTCGCAGCTTTCGCAGTTCATGGACCAGACCAACCCGCTGTCGGAAATCACCCACAAGCGTCGTCTCTCGGCCCTCGGGCCGGGTGGTCTGACCCGCGAGCGCGCCGGCTTCGAGGTGCGTGACGTGCACCCGACGCATTACGGCCGCATCTGCCCGATCGAGACGCCGGAAGGCCCGAACATCGGTCTGATCAACTCGCTGGCCACCTTTGCGCGCGTCAACAAGTACGGCTTCATCGAAAGCCCGTATCGCAAGATCGTCGACGGCAAGCTCACCAATGATGTCGTCTATCTGTCGGCGATGGAAGAGGCCAAGCACTATGTGGCGCAGGCCAACGCCGAACTGAACGCCAACGGTCAGTTCGTGGACGAATTCGTCATCTGCCGTAACGCCGGCGAAGTGATGATGGCGCCGCGCGAGATGGTCGACCTTATGGACGTCTCGCCCAAGCAGATGGTGTCGGTTGCCGCAGCGCTGATCCCGTTCCTTGAAAACGACGACGCCAACCGCGCTCTGATGGGCTCGAACATGCAGCGTCAGGCCGTGCCTCTGGTGCGCGCCGAGGCTCCGTTCGTCGGCACCGGCATGGAGCCGATCGTGGCCCGTGACTCCGGCGCTGCCATCGGCGCACGCCGCGGCGGCATCGTCGATCAGGTGGACGCAACCCGTATCGTTGTGCGTGCCACGGAAGATCTCGATCCCGGCAAGTCGGGCGTTGACATCTACCGCCTGATGAAGTTCCAGCGCTCGAACCAGTCTACCTGCATCAACCAGCGTCCGCTGGTGAAGGTTGGCGACCACGTCAACAAGGGCGATATCATCGCTGACGGTCCGTCGACCGATCTCGGCGATCTGGCGCTCGGCCGCAACGTGCTGGTCGCGTTCATGCCGTGGAACGGCTACAACTACGAGGACTCCATCCTGCTCTCCGAGCGGATCGTGGCTGACGACATCTTCACCTCGATCCACATCGAGGAGTTCGAGGTCATGGCGCGCGACACCAAGCTCGGGCCTGAAGAAATCACGCGCGACATTCCGAACGTTTCGGAAGAAGCGCTGAAGAACCTCGACGAGGCCGGCATCGTCTATATCGGTGCGGAAGTGCAGCCGGGTGACATTCTCGTCGGCAAGATCACGCCGAAGGGCGAAAGCCCGATGACGCCGGAAGAGAAGCTTCTGCGCGCCATCTTCGGTGAGAAGGCCTCCGACGTGCGTGACACCTCCATGCGCATGCCTCCGGGCACCTTCGGCACCGTCGTCGAAGTGCGCGTCTTCAACCGCCACGGCGTGGAGAAGGACGAGCGCGCCATGGCGATCGAGCGCGAGGAGATCGAACGTCTCGCCAAGGACCGTGACGACGAGCAGGCGATCCTGGATCGCAACGTCTATGCGCGTCTGGCCGACGTTCTGATCGGCAAGGAAGCCATTGCCGGGCCGAAGGGCTTCAAGAAGGGTTCCACGCTGGCACGCGAGACGCTGGACGATTACCCGCGCTCGCAGTGGTGGCAGTTCGCCGTCGAGGACGAAAAGCTGCAGAGCGAGCTGGAAGCCCTGCGCGGCCAGTACGACGACTCCAAGAAGGCGCTGGAGCAGCGCTTCATGGACAAGGTCGAGAAGGTGCAGCGCGGCGACGAGATGCCTCCGGGCGTCATGAAGATGGTCAAGGTCTTCGTGGCTGTGAAGCGCAAGATGCAGCCGGGCGACAAGATGGCCGGCCGTCACGGCAACAAGGGTGTCGTGTCGCGCATCGTCGCGGTCGAAGACATGCCGTTCCTCGAAGATGGTACGCATGCCGACATCGTGCTCAATCCGCTCGGCGTGCCTTCGCGCATGAACGTTGGCCAGATTCTCGAAACGCACCTTGGCTGGGCCTGCGCCGGCATGGGCAGGAAGATCGGCGAGCTGATCGATGCCTACAAGGCCAGCGGCGACATCAAGCCCCTGCGTGAGACGGTCGAGGCGGTCATCCCGGCCAACGACCGCAACGAGCCGGTGCGCGAGTATGACGATGAGTCTGTCGTGCGTCTGGGCGAGCAGATGCGCCGTGGCGTATCCATCGCCACGCCGGTTTTCGACGGCGCCAACGAAGCCGATATCGACCACATGCTGACCCAGGCCGGCCTGCACACCTCCGGTCAGTCGCAGCTCTATGACGGACGTACCGGCGAGCCGTTCGACCGCAAGGTGACCATGGGCTACATCTACATGCTCAAGCTTCACCATCTGGTCGACGACAAGATCCACGCCCGTTCGATCGGCCCGTACTCGCTCGTTACCCAGCAGCCGCTGGGCGGTAAGGCGCAGTTCGGCGGTCAGCGCTTCGGCGAGATGGAGGTCTGGGCGCTCGAAGCCTATGGCGCCGCCTACACGCTGCAGGAAATGCTGACGGTGAAGTCGGACGACGTGGCCGGCCGTACCAAGGTCTACGAGGCGATCGTGCGTGGCGACGACACCTTCGAGGCCGGCATTCCCGAGAGCTTCAACGTTCTCGTCAAGGAAATGCGGTCGCTGGGTCTCAATGTCGAGCTTGAGAATACCAAGCAGGACAATGCCCCGACGCAGATGCCTGACGCTGCGGAGTAAAAGCCTGACGCGGCCGCGCCGGAGCGCGGCCGCCGGCTGGCCTCAACGGCCATGTGAAATTTTCCGGCTGAGGCCGGTTCTCGCGGGTTTTCCCCGCACGAAAACGAAATTGGGGTATTCGAGGACCCCGCAAAGGAGAATGGCATGAACCAAGAGGTCATGAATCTCTTCAACCCGCAGGCCCCTGCGCAGGTGTTCGATTCCATCCGGATCTCGCTCGCCAGCCCGGAGAAGATCCTGTCGTGGTCCTTCGGTGAGATCAAGAAGCCGGAGACGATCAACTACCGTACGTTCAAGCCCGAGCGTGATGGCCTGTTCTGCGCGCGCATCTTTGGCCCGATCAAGGACTATGAGTGCCTGTGCGGCAAGTACAAGCGCATGAAGTACAAGGGCGTCATCTGCGAGAAGTGCGGCGTCGAAGTCACGCTGTCGCGCGTTCGCCGCGAGCGCATGGGCCATATCGAGCTGGCCGCTCCGGTCGCGCACATCTGGTTCCTCAAGTCGCTGCCGAGCCGCATCGGCACGCTGCTCGACATGACGCTCAAGGACATCGAGCGCGTTCTCTATTTCGAGAACTACATCGTCACCGAGCCGGGCCTCACCGCGCTGAAGGAAAACCAGCTTCTCTCCGAAGAAGAGTACATGCTGGCCGTCGACGAGTATGGCGAGGACAGCTTCACCGCCATGATCGGCGCGGAAGCCATTCATGAGCTTCTGTCGTCCATGGACCTGGAGAAGATCGCGGGCGACCTGCGTTCGGATCTCGCGTCCACGACCTCGGAGCTGAAGCAGAAGAAGCTGCTCAAGCGCCTCAAGGTGGTCGAGAACTTCATGGAATCCGGCAACCGTCCGGAATGGATGATCATGAAGGTCGTGCCGGTGATCCCGCCGGATCTGCGCCCGCTGGTTCCGCTGGACGGCGGTCGTTTCGCGACCTCCGACCTGAACGACCTCTATCGTCGTGTCATCAACCGTAACAACCGCCTGAAGCGCCTGATCGAGCTTCGTGCGCCCGGCATCATCGTGCGCAACGAAAAGCGCATGCTGCAGGAAGCCGTTGACGCCCTGTTCGACAACGGCCGCCGCGGCCGTGTCATCACCGGCGCCAACAAGCGTCCGCTGAAGTCGCTGTCCGACATGCTCAAGGGCAAGCAGGGCCGCTTCCGTCAGAACCTGCTCGGCAAGCGCGTCGACTACTCCGGCCGTTCGGTCATCGTGACCGGTCCTGAGCTGAAGCTGCATCAGTGCGGCCTGCCGAAGAAGATGGCTCTGGAGCTGTTCAAGCCGTTCATCTATGCACGCCTCGATGCCAAGGGTTTCTCCTCGACCGTGAAGCAGGCGAAGAAGCTGGTCGAGAAGGAGCGTCCGGAGGTCTGGGATATCCTTGATGAGGTTATCCGCGAACACCCGGTGCTTCTGAACCGTGCTCCGACGCTGCACCGCCTCGGCATTCAGGCGTTCGAGCCGACGCTGATCGAAGGCAAGGCGATCCAGCTTCACCCGCTGGTCTGTACTGCGTTCAACGCCGACTTCGACGGCGACCAGATGGCCGTGCACGTTCCGCTTTCGCTGGAAGCGCAGCTTGAAGCCCGCGTGCTGATGATGTCCACGAACAACATCCTGCATCCGGCTTCCGGTGCGCCGATCATCGTGCCGTCGCAGGACATGGTTCTCGGCCTCTACTACCTGTCGATCATGAACCAGAACGAGCCGGGCGAGGGCATGGCGTTCGCCGATATGGGCGAGATGCAGCATGCGCTCGAAACCCGGGCCGTTACGCTTCATGCCAAGATCAAGGGCCGCTTCCGCACCGTGGACGCGGAAGGTAAGGAAGTTTCGAAGATCTACGAAACCACCCCCGGCCGCATGATCATCGGCGAGTTGCTGCCGAAGAACGTCAATGTGCCGTTCGACATCGCCAATCAGGAGATGACCAAGAAGAACATCTCCAAGATGATCGATACCGTCTACCGCCACTGCGGTCAGAAGGAGACGGTCATTTTCTGTGACCGCATCATGCAGCTCGGCTTTGCCCATGCCTGCCGCGCCGGCATTTCGTTCGGCAAGGACGACATGGTCATCCCCGACACCAAGGCCAAGCTGGTGGCTGACACCGAAGCGCTCGCCAAGGAATATGAGCAGCAGTACAATGACGGCCTGATCACTCAGGGCGAGAAGTACAACAAGGTGGTCGATGCCTGGGCCAAGTGCTCGGAAAAGGTCGCCGAGGAAATGATGGGCCGCATCAAGGCGGTCGAGTTCGACGACAGTGGTCGCCAGAAGCCGATGAACTCGATCTACATGATGTCGCACTCCGGCGCGCGTGGCTCGCCCACGCAGATGCGTCAGCTTGCCGGTATGCGCGGCCTGATGGCCAAGCCGTCGGGCGAAATCATCGAGACCCCGATCATCTCCAACTTCAAGGAAGGTCTCACCGTTCTCGAGTACTTCAACTCGACGCACGGTGCTCGTAAGGGTCTCGCCGACACGGCTCTGAAGACGGCGAACTCGGGTTACCTGACCCGTCGTCTTGTCGACGTGGCGCAGGACTGCATCGTCAACTCTATCGACTGCGGCACCGACAAGGGTCTCACCATGCAGCCGATCGTCGATGCCGGCCAGGTTGTGGCTTCGATCGGCCAGCGCGTGCTGGGGCGCACCGCGCTGGACGACATCCTGCATCCGGTTTCCGGCGAGGTGCTGGTGAAGGCCGGCACGCTCATGGACGAGCGCGATGTCGAGCTCATCGAGAAGGCCGGCGTTCAGTCCGTCCGCATCCGCTCGGCGCTCACCTGTGAAGTGCGCACCGGCGTCTGCGCGGTCTGCTACGGCCGTGACCTTGCCCGTGGTACGCCGGTCAACATCGGCGAGGCTGTCGGCGTCATCGCCGCTCAGTCGATCGGCGAGCCGGGCACGCAGCTCACCATGCGTACCTTCCACATGGGCGGTACGGCGCAGGTGGTGGACAGCTCGTTCCTCGAAGCCTCCTATGAGGGCACCGTCGCGATCCGCAACCGCAATGTGGTGCGCAACTCCGACGGTCATCTCGTGGTGATGGGCCGCAACATGGCGATCCTGATCCTCGACGAGGCTGGCAAGGAACGCGCCACGCACCGCGTCACCTACGGGTCGCGTATCTTCGTCGATGACGGCGATACGGTGAAGCGTGGTCAGCGTGTGGCCGAGTGGGATCCCTACACCCGTCCGGTTCTCACCGAGGTCGAGGGTCGCGTCGTGTTCGAGGATCTGGTCGACGGTATTTCGGTCAGGGAAACCGCCGACGAGTCGACTGGCATCACCAAGCGCGAGGTCATCGACTGGCGTTCGACGCCGCGTGGTACGGACCTCAAGCCGGCGATCGTCATTCAGGACTCCAAGGGCAAGGTCGCCAAGCTGTCCAAGGGCGGCGATGCACGCTTCCTGCTTTCGGTCGAGGCCATTCTCTCGGTCGAGCCTGGTGCGCTGGTCCGTCCGGGTGACGTGCTGGCCCGTGTGCCGATGGAAAGCGCCAAGACCAAGGACATCACCGGTGGTCTGCCGCGCGTTGCGGAACTGTTCGAGGCCCGTCGTCCGAAGGACCACGCCATCATCGCGGAGATCGATGGCACGATCCGCTTCGGTCGCGACTACAAGAACAAGCGCCGCATCATCATCGAGCCGCAGGATTCGACGCTGGAGCCGATGGAATACCTGATCCCGAAGGGCAAGCCGTTCCACCTTCAGGACGGCGACGCGATCGAGAAGGGCGATTACATCCTCGACGGCAATCCGGCGCCGCACGACATTCTGGCAATCCGCGGTGTCGAAGCGCTCGCTTCGTATCTCGTCAACGAGATCCAGGAAGTCTACCGCTTGCAGGGCGTGCCGATCAACGACAAGCACATCGAGGTGATCGTTCGCCAGATGCTGCAGAAGGTGGAAATCACCGAGCAGGGCGACTCGACCTATATCGCTGGCGACCATGTCGACGTGATCGAGCTGGACGAGGTCAACGACCGTCTGATCGAGGAAGGCAAGAAGCCTGCCGAAGGTCAGCCCGTGCTGCTCGGCATCACCAAGGCCTCGCTGCAGACGCCGTCCTTCATCTCGGCAGCGTCGTTCCAGGAGACCACGCGCGTTCTCACCGAGGCGGCGGTTGCAGGCAAGACCGACATGCTGCAGGGCCTCAAGGAGAACGTCATCGTGGGCCGCCTGATCCCGGCCGGTACCGGTGGGCAGATGAGCCAGATCCGCCGCATCGCCACTTCGCGCGACGAGCTGATCCTCGACGAGCGCCGCAAGGCTTCGGGCGCGGAAACGGCCGAGCCGATGCTGGTCGACATGACCACGCCCGCCGAGTAAGTCTCGCAACAGGTCTTACAGAAACAAAAGGCCGCCGGAGCGATCCGGCGGCCTTTCTTTTTGTCGTGCCCGGAAAGCCGGCCAGTGCTCGATCAGGGCAGGGTGGCCGTCTGGAGTTGCGGGGCAGCTTAATCCGGTTCGTCAAACGTGATGACGGAGACCTCGCCCTCAAGCGCTCCCTGATAGGCTGAAATATGGGGTTCGTCGTCCGGCTCGCCCTGCATGTCGCCGATCTGGTCGAGTTCGGCTTCTGCGTAGCCTTCTGCCGCAAGTGATTCCAGTGCCTTGCGGACAGCCGTATCGTCGTCGGGCGCAACCAGCATCACGTGAACGCCTTCGGCCTTACCGCCCTTACGCCGCCAGACCCGGCCGGTGATGATGGTGACGGCCCGTTCTGAGTCGTCAGTATCGTTGTCGTTCATGGCTGATTCCCGAATTGTTCGTGGATTATCACTGTCATGAGTCGCAGAACACTTGAAGGGACCTTGCTTGGCACTGAAAACGCGACCACATTATGCGCAATCGCATATCCGCCGGGACAGAAAATTACCAGCAGCGCTCAAAACAGCGCGTTTGCAGGGTTTCGGCGCAGAATATGGCGTCACGGGGTTGACGAAACCGGGTGTTGCGGGTAGAAGCCGCCCAGTCTGAACCGATGTGAGACTTTCCTTTTCGAAGCGACGCGCTTCGGAGTTAGCCTCAAACAGGGTTCGTTTTACGAGCGAAAAGACATTTCCGTCACGCATGAAGCGGTAACGCTTCCTCTGCTTTTTGTTCGGGCAGCACCGCGAAGCGCGGTTTGTGGCCCGAATTTGCGTATGGAAACGGTCCTTGAGACTGCCCTGACTGGGTTTGAGACACGGAATTGAGAGACAAGAGGGTTTAATGCCTACCGTCAACCAGCTGATCCGCAAGCCGCGCAAGGCGCCGGCAGTGCGCAACAAAGTCCCGGCCATGCAGCAGAACCCGCAGAAGCGCGGCGTCTGCACTCGCGTCTACACGACGACCCCGAAGAAGCCGAACTCTGCTCTGCGCAAGGTTGCGAAGATCCGCCTGACCAATGGCTTTGAAGTCATCGGTTACATCCCGGGTGAGGGGCACAACCTCCAGGAGCACTCCGTGGTCATGATCCGTGGCGGCCGCGTCAAGGATCTTCCCGGTGTGCGCTATCACATCATTCGTGGCGTGCTCGATACGCAGGGTGTTAAGAACCGCAAGCAGCGTCGCTCCAAGTACGGCGCCAAGCGTCCGAAGTAAGTTTGCGGCTTCGGCGCTTCTTTTTTTAAGGCGCCGCGCGAGAGAAGAGAGACAAGAGCATGTCCCGTCGTCACAGTGCAGATAAGCGTGAGATCAACCCGGATCCGAAGTTCGGCGATCTGGTCATCACCAAGTTCATGAATGCCGTCATGTATGATGGCAAGAAGTCGGTCGCCGAAGGCATCGTCTATGGTGCGCTCGATCAGGTTCAGAGCAAGACCAAGCAGGAGCCGGTTTCGGTCTTCCATCAGGCGCTCGACAATGTCGCGCCGCATGTGGAAGTCCGTTCGCGCCGCGTTGGTGGTGCAACCTATCAGGTTCCCGTCGATGTTCGCCCCGAGCGTCGTCAGGCTCTGGCCATCCGCTGGCTGATCTCTGCCGCCCGCAATCGCAACGAGACCACCATGATCGATCGTCTTTCGGGCGAGCTGATGGATGCTGCGAACAACCGCGGTACTGCCGTCAAGAAGCGTGAAGACACCCACAAGATGGCGGAAGCCAACCGCGCCTTCGCGCACTACCGCTGGTAAAGCGCGAAAGAAGAGTAAGAGGCACCTCCCATGGCCCGCGAATTTCCCATCCACGACTATCGTAACTTCGGCATCATGGCTCACATCGATGCTGGCAAGACGACGACGACCGAGCGTATCCTTTATTACACCGGCAAGAACCACAAGATGGGCGAGACGCATGATGGCGCTTCGACCATGGACTGGATGGAGCAGGAGCAGGAACGCGGCATCACCATCACCTCGGCTGCCACGACCACGTCGTGGAAGGGCCGTGATGGCAAGGATCGTCGTTTCAACATCATCGACACTCCCGGCCACGTCGACTTCACGATTGAAGTCGAGCGTTCGCTGCGCGTCCTCGATGGTGCCATCACCCTGCTGGACTCCAATGCCGGCGTTGAGCCGCAGACCGAGACCGTCTGGCGTCAGGCTGAGAAGTATGACGTTCCGCGGATGATCTTCTGCAACAAGATGGACAAGATCGGCGCGGACTTCTACCGCTGCCTCGACATGATCAAGTCGCGTCTTGGTGCTGTTCCGCTGGCCATGCAACTCCCCATCGGCGCTGAGAGCGATTTCAAGGGCGTCATCGACCTGCTCGAGATGAAGGCTCTCATCTGGCATGATGAAGCTCTGGGCGCCCAGTGGGACGTCGTTGAGATTCCTGCTGATCTGCAGGCTAAGGCTGAAGAATATCGTGAGAAGCTCATCGAAACCGCCGTCGAAATGGACGACGATGCGATGAACGCCTATCTCGAGGGCAATGTTCCTTCCGTCGACGAGCTCCGCGAGCTCATCCGCAAGGGCACCATCGAGGTCAAGTTCCATCCGGTATTCTGCGGTACGGCGTTCAAGAACAAGGGCGTTCAGCCTCTGCTCGACGCCGTGATCGACTACCTGCCGGCTCCGGATGAAATCCCGGCCATCAAGGGCATCGACGCCAAGACCGAAGCTGAGATCGTTCGTCATTCGACCGACGACGAGCCTCTGTCCATGCTGGCGTTCAAGATCATGAACGATCCCTTCGTTGGTTCGCTGACCTTCGCTCGCATCTATTCCGGCAAGCTCACCAAGGGCATGTCGGTTGAGAACACCGTCAAGGGCAAGAAAGAGCGCGTCGGCCGCATGCTGCAGATGCACTCCAACTCGCGTGCGGACATCGAAGAGGCCTTCGCTGGCGACATCGTTGCTCTGGCCGGCCTCAAGGAAACCACCACTGGCGACACGCTGTGTGATCCGCTGGCTCCGGTCATCCTTGAGCGCATGGAGTTCCCCGAGCCGGTCATCCAGATCGCCATCGAGCCGAAGACCAAGGCTGACCAGGAAAAGATGGGCCTCGCGCTGCATCGCCTCGCCGCCGAGGATCCTTCCTTCCGCGTCAAGACCGACGAGGAAAGCGGCCAGACCATCATCGCCGGCATGGGCGAGCTTCATCTCGACATCATCGTCGACCGCATGAAGCGCGAGTTCAAGGTCGAGGCCAACGTCGGTGCGCCGCAGGTTGCCTATCGTGAGACGATTACCCGCACTCACGAGCAGGACTACACCCACAAGAAGCAGACCGGTGGTACGGGTCAGTTCGCCCGCGTCAAGGTTGTCTTCGAGCCGAACACCGAGAGCGAGGAATACTCCTTCGAGTCCAAGATCGTCGGCGGCGCCGTTCCGAAGGAATACATCCCCGGCGTTCAGAAGGGTATCGAAAGCGTTCTGTCTTCCGGTCCGTTCGCCGGCTTCCCGATGATCAGCGTCAAGGCGACGCTTATCGATGGCGCCTTCCACGATGTCGACTCGTCGGTTCTGGCGTTCGAAATCGCTTCCCGTGCCTGCTTCCGCGAAGCTGCTCCGAAGCTCGGTGTGCAGCTGCTCGAGCCGGTCATGAAGGTCGAAGTCGTGACCCCGGAAGAGTATGTGGGCAACATCATCGGCGACCTGAACAGCCGTCGTGGTCAGATCCAGGGGCAGGAAGCCCGCGGCATCGCCGTGGTCATCAACGCCATGGTTCCGCTGGCCAACATGTTCAAGTACGTAGATACGCTGCGCTCGATGTCTCAGGGCCGTGCCCAGTACACCATGCAGTTCGACCACTACGAAGCGGTCCCGACTGCTGTGGCTCAGGAAGTCCAGAAGAAATACGCGTAATCCCACACGGGTTGCATTGTAACTTAATTCAACGCCCCGGTGGGCAAGCAGGAATGGAGATCTCACATGGCAAAAGGTAAATTCGAGCGCAATAAGCCTCATGTGAACATTGGCACGATTGGTCACGTTGACCATGGCAAGACGTCGACGACGGCTGCGATCACGAAGTATTTCGGTGATTTCAAGGCTTATGACCAGATTGACAACGCTCCTGAAGAGAAGGCGCGCGGCATCACGATTGCGACGTCGCACGTTGAGTACGAGACGGATGCGCGTCACTACGCCCACGTCGACTGCCCCGGCCACGCCGACTATGTGAAGAACATGATCACGGGTGCTGCGCAGATGGACGGCGCGATCTTGGTTGTTTCGGCTGCCGACGGCCCGATGCCGCAGACGCGCGAGCACATCCTGCTTGCCCGTCAGGTTGGCGTTCCGGCGATCGTGGTGTTCCTGAACAAGGTGGACCAGGTTGACGATCCGGAGCTTCTGGAGCTGGTCGAGCTGGAAGTCCGCGAGCTTCTGTCGGCTTACGAGTTCCCGGGCGACGACATTCCGATCGTTCCGGGCTCGGCGCTTGCTGCCCTTGAGGACTCGAACAAGGAGATCGGCGAGGACGCGATCCGCAAGCTGATGGCTGCGGTTGACGAATACATCCCGACGCCTGAGCGTCCGGTTGACCAGCCGTTCCTGATGCCGATCGAAGACGTGTTCTCGATCTCGGGCCGTGGCACGGTGGTGACCGGTCGCGTCGAGCGCGGCATCGTCAAGGTTGGCGAGGAACTCGAGATCGTGGGCATCCGTCCGACGACGAAGACGACCTGCACGGGCGTCGAGATGTTCCGCAAGCTGCTCGACCAGGGCCAGGCCGGCGACAACATCGGTGCGCTGCTGCGCGGTGTTGACCGTGAAGGCGTGGAGCGTGGTCAGGTTCTGGCGAAGCCCGGTTCGGTGAAGCCGCACAAGAAGTTCAAGGCCGAGGCCTACATTCTGACGAAGGAAGAGGGTGGCCGTCATACGCCGTTCTTCACGAACTACCGTCCGCAGTTCTACTTCCGCACGACGGACGTGACGGGCATCGTGACGCTTCCCGAGGGCACCGAGATGGTGATGCCGGGCGACAACATCACGGTTGATGTTGAGCTGATCGTGCCGATCGCGATGGAAGAGCGCCTGCGCTTCGCCATCCGTGAAGGCGGCCGCACCGTCGGCGCCGGCATCGTCGCCGCAATCGTCGAATAAGAACAAACAATCGATCTGTCGCGGGCGGGTAAACGCCCGCGCCGCGCCAGAACAAGGAATAGACGAATGAACGGACAGAATATCCGCATACGCCTGAAAGCGTTTGACCATCGCGTGCTCGATGCTTCGACCAGGGAAATCGTTTCGACGGCAAAGCGCACTGGCGCCAATGTCCGCGGCCCGATCCCGCTTCCGACCCGCATCGAGAAGTTCACGGTCAACCGTTCGCCGCATGTGGACAAGAAGAGCCGCGAGCAGTTCGAGATGCGCACCCACAAGCGTCTTCTCGACATCGTGGACCCGACCCCGCAGACGGTTGACGCGCTCATGAAGCTCGATCTGGCCGCAGGTGTGGACGTCGAAATCAAGCTCTGAGAGCTTAAAACATGAGCTCAAAGGGGAAACCCTGAGCTCCTCTGAAGGAAAATGAACCGATGCGTTCAGGTGTAATTGCACAAAAGCTGGGAATGACCCGCATCTACAACGATGCCGGGGAGCATGTCCCTGTCACGGTTCTCCGCATGGAGAACTGCCAGGTCGTGGCGCAGCGCACGCAGGAGAAGAATGGCTACACGGCCGTTCAGCTCGGCGTCGGCCTCGCCAAGGTCAAGAACACGTCGAAGGCGATGCGTGGCCATTTCGCCACCGCCTCCGTGGAGCCCAAGGCCAAGCTGGCCGAGTTCCGCGTTTCTGACGACAACCTGCTCGACATCGGCGTCGAGATCACTGCCGACCATTTCGTCGCGGGCCAGAAGGTCGACGTGACCGGTACTTCGACCGGTAAGGGTTTCCAGGGCGTCATGAAGCGTCACAACTTCGGTGGTGGTCGCGCTACCCATGGTAACTCCGTGTCGCACCGCTCGCATGGTTCGACCGGCCAGCGCCAGGACCCCGGCAAGGTGTTCAAGGGCAAGAAGATGGCCGGCCACATGGGCGCTACCCGCGTCACCACGCAGAACGTCGAGGTCGTCTCGACCGATGTCGAGCGTGGCCTCATCCTGATCCGCGGCGCCGTTCCCGGCACCAAGGGTGCCTGGATTCTGGTGCGCGACGCCGTGAAGGCGGCGCTGCCCGAGAATGCGCCGAAGCCGGCGGCCTTCCGTGCCTCTGCCAAGGCAGCTGAAAAGACTGAAGCTCCGGCCAGCGAGGGAGCGGAATAATGGATATCAAGATCACAACGCTTGCCGGCCAGGATGCTGGCAAGGTTCAGCTCTCGGACGAGATCTTCGGTCTTGATCCGCGCGAGGACATTCTGCAGCGCGTCGTGCGCTGGCAGCTTGCCAAGAAGCAGCAGGGCACGCACAAGGCCAAGGGTCGTTCGGAAATCGCACGCACCGGCGCCAAGATGTACAAGCAGAAGGGTACGGGCCGCGCCCGTCACCATTCGGCACGTGCACCGCAGTTCCGTGGTGGTGGCAAGGCACACGGCCCGGTTGTCCGCAGCCACGAGCATGACCTTCCCAAGAAGGTTCGCGCTCTGGGTCTGAAGCATGCGCTCTCGGCCAAGGCCAAAGCATCCTCGATCATCGTCGTGGACGAGCTGAAGCTTGCTGAGGCCAAGACCAAGTCGCTGATTGCAAGCCTGCAGTCGCTGGGCCTCACCAACGCACTGGTGATCGGTGGTGCGGAACTGGACGCCAATTTCAAGCTGGCGGCGACCAACATCCCGAACATCGACGTGCTGCCGGTTCAGGGCATCAACGTCTACGATATTCTGCGCCGCGGCACGCTGGTCCTTTCGAAGGCCGCCGTCGAGGCTCTCGAGGAGCGCTTCAAATGACCGATCTCCGCCACTACGACGTGATCGTCTCGCCGGCGATCACCGAAAAGTCGACCATGGCATCCGAGCAGAACCAGGTTGTGTTCAACGTTGCCAAGAAGGCGACGAAGCCGGAAATCAAGGCTGCTGTCGAGGCGCTGTTCGGCGTCAAGGTTTCGGCAGTGAACACACTTGTCCGCAAGGGCAAGGTCAAGCGCTTCCGCGGCACGATTGGCCGTCAGGGCGACGTCAAGAAGGCGGTCGTCACCCTCGTCGACGGCCATTCCATCGACGTCGCGACCGGCCTGTGAGCGAAGCGGCGAGGATAAGAAAATGGCATTGAAACACTATAACCCGATCACGCCAGGCACCCGCCAGCTGGTCATCGTCGACCGCGCCGGTCTTCACAAGGGCAAGCCCGTCAAGGGCCTGACCGAAGGCCTGACCAAGTCGGGCGGCCGTAACAACGCCGGTCGCGTCACCGCGCGTTTCATCGGCGGCGGTCACAAGCGCACTTACCGCATCATCGACTTCAAGCGCCGCAAGCTTGACGTCGTGGGCACGGTGGAGCGTCTTGAGTACGATCCGAACCGCACGGCCTTCATCGCGCTGGTGAAGTACGAAGACGGCGAGCTGAACTACATCCTGGCTCCGCAGCGTCTTGCTGCCGGCGACAAGGTTGTGGCCGGCGAATCCGCCGACGTGAAGCCCGGCAATGCAATGCCGCTTTCGGCAATGCCGGTCGGAACGATCGTTCACAACATCGAGCTGAAGCCCGGCAAGGGCGGCCAGATTGCCCGTTCGGCGGGTGCATATGGTCAGCTCGTCGGTCGTGACCAGGGCATGGCGATCCTTCGCCTGAACTCGGGTGAGCAGCGCATCGTTCACGGCTCCTGCTTTGCCACGGTCGGCGCCGTTTCCAACCCGGAACACGCCAACATCAAGGACGGCAAGGCTGGCCGTACCCGTTGGCGCGGTAAGCGTCCGCATAACCGCGGCGTGACCATGAACCCGGTTGACCACCCGCACGGCGGTGGTGAGGGACGCACGTCGGGTGGCCGTCATCCTGTGACGCCATGGGGCAAGCCGACCAAGGGCAAGAAGACGCGGTCCAACAAGGCGACCGATAAGTTTATCGTTCGCTCGCGTCATCAGCGTAAGAGCTAAGAAGAGGTAAGCCCCTGTGACTCGTTCTGTTTGGAAAGGCCCTTTCATCGACGGCTACCTTCTGAAGAAGGCAGACAAGGTTCGTGAAAGCGGTCGCAATGAGGTGATCAAGATGTGGAGCCGTCGCTCCACCATCCTGCCGCAGTTCGTCGGCCTCACCTTCGGTGTATACAATGGTCAGAAGCATGTTCCCGTCTCGGTGAATGAGGACATGGTCGGCCACAAGTTCGGTGAATTTGCCCCGACCCGTACCTATTACGGTCATGGAGCGGACAAGAAGGCGAAGAGGAAGTAACGATGGGCAAGGCCAAAGCTCCGCGCAGGCTTGCTGACAACGAGGCACGTGCCGTTCTGCGCACGATCCGTGTCAGCCCGCAGAAGCTCAATCTGGTTGCCGCGCTCATCCGTGGCAAGAAGGTCCAGACTGCGCTGAACGATCTGGAATTCTCGCGCAAGCGTATTTCCGAAACAGTGAAGAAAACACTGGAATCGGCGATCGCAAACGCAGAGAACAACCATGATCTCGACGTTGATTCGCTGGTTGTGGCGGAAGCGTATGTTGGCAAGTCGATTGTCATGAAGCGCTTCCATGCCCGTGGCCGCGGTCGCGCCAGCCGGATCGAGAAGCCGTTTTCGCACCTCACGATCGTTGTTCGTGAAGTCGAAGAGAAAGGGGAGGCCGCATAATGGGCCAGAAAATCAATCCGATCGGTCTCCGCCTCGGCATCAACCGCACGTGGGACTCGCGCTGGTACGCGAACACCGGAGAGTACGGCAAGCTGCTGCATGAGGATCTGAAGATCCGCGCGTATCTGGAAAAGGAGCTGAAGCAGGCTGCCATTTCCAAGGTGGTGATCGAGCGTCCGCACAAGAAGTGCCGCGTGACCATCCACGCCGCTCGTCCGGGCCTGATCATCGGCAAGAAGGGTGCAGACATCGAGAAGCTTCGCAAGAAGCTGACCGAGATGACCCAGTCGGAAACGCACCTCAACATCGTTGAAGTGCGCAAGCCCGAGATCGACGCCACGCTGGTCGCGCAGTCCATCGCGCAGCAGCTCGAGCGCCGTATCGCTTTCCGCCGCGCCATGAAGCGTGCCGTTCAGTCGGCGATGCGTCTGGGCGCCGAGGGCATCCGCATCAACTGCGCGGGCCGTCTCGGCGGCGCCGAAATCGCTCGTATGGAGTGGTACCGCGAAGGTCGCGTTCCGCTGCACACGCTGCGCGCCGATGTGGATTACGGCACGGCCGAAGCCCAGACTGCCTATGGCATCTGCGGCGTGAAGGTGTGGGTATTCAAGGGCGAAATCCTCGAACATGATCCGATGGCTTCCGAGCTTCGGGCCACCGAGGGTGATGCCAACACTGGCGAGCGTAGCGATCGGGGCGGCCAGCGTCGTCGCGAGAACGCCTGACAATTGAGAATTTGGAGCAAGTAAGATGCTGCAGCCAAAGCGCACAAAGTTCCGCAAGCAGTTCAAGGGCCGTATCCACGGCACCGCCAAGGGCGGCACCGATCTGAATTTCGGTGGTTTCGGACTGAAGGCGCTGGAGCCGAACCGCGTCACCGCGCGTGAGATCGAGGCGGCCCGCCGCGCGATCACCCGTGAAATGAAGCGCGCCGGCCGCGTGTGGATCCGTATTTTCCCGGATCTTCCCGTGACGAGCAAGCCGACCGAAGTCCGTATGGGCAAGGGTAAGGGCTCGGTCGACTACTGGGCTTGCAGGGTCAAGCCGGGTCGCGTGATGTTCGAGATCGACGGCGTTCCGGAAGATGTCGCGCGTGAAGCGCTGCGTCTCGGTGCTGCCAAGCTTTCGGTGCGCACGCGCTTCGTGCAGCGCATTGCTGAATAAGGAAGAGCAGAGATGAAAGCTTCAGATATCCGCTCGAAGACGCAGGATCAGCTCTCTGACGAACTGGCTTCCCTGAAGAAGGAACAGTTCAACCTGCGCTTCCAGAAGGCCACCGGCCAGCTTGAGAAGACCGACCGCGTCAAGCAGGTCCGCAAGGACATCGCTCGCATCAAGACCATCGCCGCGGAGAAAACCGCGGCCAAGAAGGCATAAGGAAAAAACCATGCCGAAGCGTATTCTGCAGGGCGTCGTCGTCAGCGACAAGAATGACAAGACCGTCGTCGTGAAGGTGGAGCGTCGCTTCACCCATCCGGTGATGAAGAAGGTTGTGCGCATGTCGAAGAAGTACAAGGCGCACGATGAGAACAACGTCCACAAGGTTGGCGACAGCGTCCTGATCCAGGAATCGGCGCCGATCTCCAAGGACAAGCGCTGGGTTGTCGTGACCCAGGACCAGGCTTGATTGGGCGTTTAACGAATTTTGGACAGACCGGGGAGGGCAGGGCCTCTCCCAATAGAGAAGAAAAAGGCGGCCAGTCATGATTCAGATGCAAACAAACCTCGACGTGGCGGATAATTCCGGCGCACGTCGTGTCATGTGCATCAAGGTGCTGGGCGGTTCGAAGCGGAAGTATGCCTCCGTTGGCGACATCATCGTGGTGTCGATCAAGGAAGCCATTCCGCGCGGCCGCGTTAAGAAGGGTGATGTGATGAAGGCGGTCGTCGTTCGCACGGCCAAGGACATCCGTCGTCCGGACGGCAGCGTGATCCGGTTCGACAAGAACGCAGCGGTTCTGGTCGACAACAAGAAAGAGCCGGTCGGCACGCGTATCTTCGGGCCGGTTCCGCGCGAGCTTCGCGCGAAGAACCATATGAAGATCATTTCGCTCGCGCCTGAAGTGCTGTAAGGAGCCGCAATCATGCAAAAGATCCGTAAAGGCGACAAGGTTGTCGTCCTGGCCGGCAAGGATAAGGGCCGCTCCGGCGAAGTGCTTTCCGTGCAGCCAAAGGAAGACACCGCCATCGTGCGCGGTGTGAACCTCATTCGTCGCCACCAGAAGCAGACCCAGTCTCAGGAAGGCGGCATCATCACCAAGGAAGCGCCGATTCAACTGTCGAATCTCGCCATTGCCGACCCCAAGGATGGAAAGCCGACCCGCGTTGGCTTCCGTGTTGAGCAGGACGGCAAGAAGGTGCGCTTCGCCAAGCGCTCGGGAGAAACGATCAATGGCTAAGGCAGCACAGGCAGAAGCCAAGAACACGCCGCGCCTGAAGAAGGTCTACAAAGAGACCATCCGCAAGTCGCTGCAGGAGCAGTTCAACTACTCCAACGAAATGCAGGTTCCGCGCATCGAGAAGATCGTGCTGAACATGGGTGTCGGTGAAGCGACCGCAGATTCCAAGAAGCCTTCGGTGGCTGCTGAAGATCTTGGCCTCATCACCGGTCAGAAGGCCGTTGTAACCCGCGCACGCAAGTCGATCGCCGGTTTCAAGGTGCGTGAAAACATGCCGATCGGCGCGAAGGTGACCCTTCGCAACGAGAAGATGTATGAGTTCCTCGATCGTCTCGTGAACATTGCGCTGCCGCGCGTTCGCGACTTCCGTGGCCTCAATCCGAAGAGCTTTGATGGTCGTGGCAACTACGCCATGGGCCTCAAGGAGCACATCGTGTTCCCGGAGATCAACTACGACAAGGTTGATCAGATGTGGGGCATGGACATCATCGTTTGTACGACTGCGAAGACGGATGACGAAGCCCGGGCGCTGCTCAAGGCTTTCAACTTCCCCTTCCGCCAGTAACGGCAGCGAGAAAAGGAAAAATCTGAAATGGCAAAGACCAGCTCAGTCGAGAAGAACAACAGGCGCCGTAAGCTTGTCGATCAGTACGCAGCCAAGCGTAAGGCGCTGAAGGACATCGTGATGGATCAGTCGCTGCCGCTTGAGGAGCGTTTCCGCGCTCAGCTCAAGCTGTCGGCCCTGCCGCGCAACTCGGCCAAGATCCGCATTCGCAACCGTTGTGAAGTCACCGGCCGTCCGCGCGCCTATTATCGCAAACTCAAGGTTTCGCGTATCGCGCTGCGCGATCTGGGCAATACGGGCAAGATCCCGGGCCTGGTCAAGTCGAGCTGGTAAGGAGTAGACGAGATGTCCCTGAGCGATCCTCTCGGCGATATGCTGACCCGTATCCGTAATGCCTACGGCCGCAAGAAGAACACCGTTTCCACGCCCGCTTCGCGTCTGCGTGCCCGTGTTCTGGACGTGCTGAAGGCTGAAGGTTATATCCGTGATTACAGCCAGACCGACTTCGACAACGGCAAGTCCGAGATCGAGATCGAGCTGAAGTATTTCGACGGCTCCCCGGTGGTGCGCGAGATTTCCCGCGTCTCCAAGCCTGGCCGCCGCGTTTATGTTTCGGCCAAGTCGATCCCGCAGGTTGCCAACGGTCTTGGAATTGCCATCCTTTCGACGCCCAAGGGCGTGATGGCTGATCACGAGGCCCGTGAACAGAATGTTGGCGGAGAAGTTCTCTGCCAGGTGTTCTGATCAGGTAACCGTTCCCGATAGGAATTGCCGGTGAGTGCGTAACTCCCGGCAGGACCTGAAACAATTAGAGTGACGAGGACAATACCATGTCTCGTATTGGTAAGAAGCCCCTATCCGTCCCGCAGGGCGTGACCGCGACGATCGACGGTCAGACCGTTACGGCGAAGGGCCCGAAGGGCGAACTGCAGTTCGTCGTCAACGAAGAGGTTCTGGTCAAGCTGGACAACGGCGAGATCAGCGTCGAGCCGCGTGACCAGTCCAAGGACGCCCGCTCCAAGTGGGGCATGTCCCGTTCGCAGATCGAGAACATCCTGATCGGCGTCAAGGACGGCTTCGAGCGCAAGCTTGAAATTCAGGGCGTCGGCTATCGTGCCGCCATGCAGGGCAAGAATATCCAGCTTTCGCTGGGCTTCAGCCATGAAGTGGTGTACGAGGCCCCTGAAGGCATCACGCTTGCCTGCCCGAAGCCCACCGAAATCAGCATCACTGGTATCGACAAGCAGAAGGTTGGCCAGGTGGCTGCCGAGATCCGCGAATATCGCCAGCCGGAGCCTTACAAGGGCAAGGGCGTGCGCTATGCGGGCGAGAAGGTCTTCCGCAAGGAAGGCAAGAAGAAGTAATAACGTCAACGCCACGGGAAGGTGCTGCGGGAGACTGTCTGCTCTACCGCACATTCCGGTTTACCGGATAAGCAGCTCCCGTTTTACAAGGCAGGAAATACAAAATGTCGTCCAAGGAAACCACACAGCGCCGCGCCGCCCGTGTTCGCCGTCAGCTCAAGGCCGTTGCCAACGGTCGTCCGCGCCTGTCGGTTCACCGCACGTCGAAGAACATCTATGTTCAGCTCATCGACGACGCTCAGGGCCGCACGCTGGCTGCTGCTTCGACGCTGGAAAAGTCTTTCCGCGACTCGAAGAAGACCGGCGCCGACACCGCTGCTGCAGCGGAAGTGGGCAAGCTGATCGCCGAGCGTGCTGCCAAGGCAGGCGTGAAAGAAGTCGTTTTCGACCGTGGCGCCTACATCTACCATGGCCGCATCAAGGCTCTTGCCGATGCCGCCCGTGAGGGTGGACTGAGCTTCTAAGGCGTTTCGGACAAGTCAGCGACAGAAAATTGCTGACTTTTTCGTCCGGATCGTCCACAGGAGACGAAATTTCGCCGCCGGCATTCCAGAACAGGGGTGCCGGCATTTCAGCAATCCGTGCTTCCGGAAAAAAACAAGGATCAGGATATGGCACAGGAACGTAGGGAAGGTGGCCGCGAGCGCGGTCGCGACCGTGAAGAGCGCGACGACGGCATCGTCGACAAGCTGGTTCACATCAATCGCGTTGCCAAGGTGGTCAAGGGTGGTCGTCGCTTCGGCTTCGCAGCTCTCGTCGTCGTCGGCGACCAGAAGGGCCGCGTCGGCTTCGGTCACGGCAAGGCACGCGAAGTGCCGGAAGCCATCCGCAAGGCAACCGAATCTGCCAAGCGCGACATGATCTTCGTGCCGCTGCGCTCGGGTCGTACGCTTCACCATGATGTTGAAGGCCGTCACGGCGCTGGCCGCGTGCTTCTGCGCACCGCCAAGCAGGGTACCGGTATCATCGCCGGTGGTCCGATGCGCGCTGTCTTCGAGACGCTCGGCATGCATGACGTGGTCGCCAAGTCGATGGGGTCCTCGAACCCCTACAACATGATTCGCGCCACTTTCGACGCCCTGAAGAAGCAGCTTCATCCGAAGGATGTCGCCGCTGCCCGTGGCATCAAGTATTCGACCCTCCAGGCTCGTCGCGGTACTGCCGTGGCTGCCGAGGAATAGTCGGCGCTGACGAGGGATCATCATCATGGCAAAAACAGCTACCAAGACCGTCACTGTTGAGCAGATTGGTTCGCCGATCCGCCGTCCGAAGGAGCAGCGTGCCACGCTGGTCGGCCTCGGCCTCAACAAGATGCACAAGAAGAGCACGCTGGAGGATACGCCTTCGGTGCGTGGCATGATCGCCGCCGTCTCGCATCTCGTCCGCGTTGTGGACGAGGGCTGAGCTACAGCGCAGGAGACCTGACATGAAACTCAATGAATTGCGTGATAACGAAGGCGCGACGCCTTCGAAGAAGCGCGTGGGCCGTGGCATCGGCTCGGGCCTCGGCAAGACCGGTGGTCGCGGCGTCAAGGGTCAGAAGTCGCGCTCTGGCGTGGCCATCAACGGCTTCGAGGGTGGCCAGATGCCGCTCTATCGCCGTCTGCCCAAGCGCGGCTTCAAGAACATCTTCGCGAAGAGCTACTCCGTAGTTTCTCTCGAGCGCATCCAGACGGCAATCGATGCCGGCAAGCTCGATGCCAAGGAAGTGGTGACGGCTGACGTGCTGGTGAAGGCCGGCGTCGTGCGTCGCGTCAAGGACGGTGTTCGCATTCTGTCCGGCGGCGAGCTGAAGGCCAAGGTTGCCTTCGACGTTGCTGGCGCTTCCAAGGCCGCGGTCGAGAAGATCGAGAAGGCCGGCGGCTCCATCAAGCTGCCCGAAGTGGCGGCTGCCGAATAATTTCGGAATAATGAAGCGGCCGCGTCAATGCGGCCGCTTGCATCTTGGCTGCGCCGGGCCTATCTCGGGTCTTCGGTGATACGCGCCGCCCGAAGCGGGCCCCCGCGTCGTCCTGCGGAGAATTTTGCATGGCTTCGGCTGCTGAACAACTGGCATCCAATCTCAATTTTGCGGCCTTCGCCAAGGCCGAAGATCTCAAGAAGCGCATCTGGTTTACGCTCGGTGCGCTCTTTGTGTATCGTCTGGGCACCTATATTCCGCTGCCCGGAATCAACCCCGACGCTTTTGCGCAGGCTTTCCAGCAGCAGAGCGGCGGCGTTCTTGGCATGTTCAACATGTTTGCCGGCGGTGCCGTCGAGCGCATGGCGATCTTCGCGCTGGGCATCATGCCCTACATTTCCGCGTCGATCATCATGCAGCTGATGACGTCCGTCGTTCCTACGCTCGAAGCCCTCAAGAAGGAAGGCGAGCAGGGGCGCAAGATCATCAATCAGTACACCCGTTACGGCACTGTTCTGCTGGCACTGGTTCAGTCCTATGGCATCGCCGTCGGACTTCAGGGCGGCAACAACATCGTTTCGAATCCGGGGCTGTTCTTCCAGATTTCGACTGTCATCACTCTGACGGGCGGCACCATGTTCCTGATGTGGCTGGGTGAGCAGATCACCGCACGCGGCATCGGCAACGGTATTTCGCTCATCATCTTTGCGGGCATTGTGGCGGGCCTTCCGCATGCCATCAGCGGTACGCTGGAATTGAGCCGTACCGGCGCGTTGTCTACCGGGCTCGTGCTTGCCATCATGGTTCTGGCGGTTGCGGTAATTGCCATCATCGTGTTCGTCGAGCGTGCCCAGCGCCGGCTGCTGATCCAGTATCCGAAGCGTCAGGTCGGCAACCGCATGTTCCAGGGCGACACGTCGCACCTGCCGCTGAAGCTCAACACCGCAGGCGTCATCCCGCCGATTTTTGCGTCGTCGCTGCTGCTGCTGCCGGCAACGCTCGCCGGTTTCTCCAATACGCAGAACCTGCCTTCATGGGCGTCGACCATTCTGACGGCGCTCGGTCACGGTCAGCCCATCTACATGTTCCTGTATGGCGCGATGATCGTGTTCTTCGCCTTTTTCTATACGGCTATCGTCTTCAATCCCAAGGAAACGGCTGACCAGCTGAAGAAGCATTCAGGCTTCATTCCCGGCTATCGTCCCGGCGAGCGGACCGCTGAGTACATCGACTATGTGCTCACCCGCATCACCGTGATCGGCGCCATCTATCTGGTCGCCATCTGCCTTATGCCGGAATATCTGATTGCGGCGACTGGCGTTCCTTTCTACCTCGGCGGCACCTCGCTTCTCATCGTGGTCAGCGTGACGCTTGATACTGTGGCTCAGGTTCAGGGACACCTGATCGCTCATCAGTACGAGGGACTGATCAAGAAGTCGAAGCTGCGTGGAGGTAAGAGGGGAAGATGAGGCTTATACTGCTGGGCCCGCCGGGGGCGGGCAAGGGGACCCAGGCACAGAGGCTGGTCAGCAAATACGGTATTCCGCAGCTGTCCACTGGCGACATGCTCCGTGCTGCCGTCGCTGCCCAGACGCCGGTTGGCCAGAAGGCCAAGGCGGTCATGGATGCCGGCGAGCTGGTTTCGGATGCGATCGTCAATGCGATCGTTGCCGAGCGCATAGACCAGCCGGATTGCGCCAGAGGTTTCATCCTCGATGGCTATCCGCGTACGCTCGCACAGGCCGATGCGGTCGAGGCGATGCTGAAGGAGCGCGGCCAGAAGCTTGATTCGGTGATTGAGCTGGTGGTTGATGATGGTGCCCTGGTGGGCCGTATCGTCAGGCGCGCGGAAGAGGCCAAAGCCGCCGGACAGCCGGTGCGCAAGGACGATAATCCGGAAGTGTTCGAGGAACGCCTGCGCGAATATTACAAGAAAACCGCTCCTCTGATCGGTTATTACCATGCCAAGGGCATGCTCAGGGGCGTCGATGGCATGGCGTCCATGGACGAGGTAACCGCGCAGATCGAGGCGTTGCTGCCCGAGACAGTCGGTTAACTATTAAGATTTTCACTTGACGTAAGCCGTCATGTGAAGTATGGCGACCCCTCATTCCCACAAGGCGTGAGGTGGGCGTGCCTCTTTGGCATGTTCGCTTGTTTGACTACCCCGCAGGGGCCGGCCTCCACCGGACGCGGGTAAATGCAACAGTGCCGGCTCAGCCTGGCCCACATGGAGAACTGGAAGATGGCTCGTATAGCCGGTGTAAATATTCCGACCAACAAGCGCGTCGTTATCGCGCTCCAGTACATTCACGGCATTGGCAAGAAGTTCGCTCAGGAAATCGTCGACAAGGTCGGCATTCCGGCCGAGCGCCGCGTGAACCAGCTCACCGACGCTGAAGTTCTGGCGATCCGCGAGACCATCGACCGCGACTATCAGGTCGAAGGCGATCTGCGCCGCGAAGTTTCGATGAACATCAAGCGCCTGATGGATCTGGGCTGCTACCGCGGTCTGCGTCACCGTCGTTCGCTGCCGGTTCGCGGCCAGCGCACGCACACCAATGCGCGCACCCGCAAGGGCCCTGCCAAGGCGATCGCCGGCAAGAAGAAGTAATTTTTGGAATGTGCGGGGCAGGGCGGCATCGGATGATGCTGTCCTGCGTCATATCCGCACCGCTTCAAAGGTGTAGCCGCTGGCATTACGGCGGTGCAGAGATCAACTGAAAGGACAAAAATGGCCAAGGAAGCCGCACGCGTTCGTCGTCGCGAACGTAAAAATATTTCGTCGGGTGTCGCTCACGTCAACTCGACCTTCAACAACACCATGATCACCATCTCCGACGCTCAGGGCAATGCGATTGCCTGGTCGTCGGCTGGCGCCCAGGGCTTCAAGGGTTCGCGCAAGTCGACCCCGTTCGCTGCCCAGATGGCTGCCGAGGATGCCGCCAAGAAGGCGCAGGAACATGGCATGCGTACGCTGGAAGTCGAGGTTTGCGGTCCGGGTTCGGGTCGTGAGTCGGCTCTTCGCGCGCTTCAGGCTGCCGGTTTCACCATCACCTCGATCCGTGATGTGACGCCGATTCCGCACAATGGCTGCCGCCCGCGCAAGAAGCGTCGCGTCTGACTTTTTTCTCTCTGCTTGAGCGCCCTTCGGGCGCTTTTGCGGTTTTCCAGATCGCCCACCACGATTGGATGGTGGTGGGGTAGCGGAAGGAATAGAATATGATCCAGAAAAACTGGCAAGAACTGATCAAGCCGAACAAGGTCGAGTTCTCGTCAAAGAGCAAGACGGTAACCACGCTGGTTGCCGAGCCTCTGGAGCGCGGTTTCGGTCTCACGCTGGGCAATGCCCTTCGTCGGGTGCTGCTGTCGTCGCTGCGCGGCGCGGCCGTCACTGCCGTGCAGATCGACGGCGTTCTTCACGAGTTCTCGTCTATTGCCGGTGTTCGCGAAGATGTCACCGACATCGTCCTGAACATCAAGGAAATCGCCATCAAGATGGAAGGCGAAGGCCCCAAGCGCATGGTTGTGCGCAAGCAGGGTCCGGGCACCGTCACCGCCGGCGACATCCAGACTGTCGGCGACGTCGAGATCCTGAACCCCGACCACGTGATCTGCACGCTGGACGAGGGTGCGGAAATCCGCATGGAGTTCACGGTCGACACCGGCAAGGGCTATGTTCCTGCCGAGCGCAACCGGGCCGAGGACGCCCCGATCGGTCTCATCCCGGTCGACAGCCTCTACTCCCCGGTCAAGAAGGTCTCCTACAAGGTCGAGAACACCCGCCACGGCGAGGAGCTCGACAAGGACAAGCTCACCATGACCATCGAAACCGATGGTTCGGTGTCCGGCGAGGACGCAGTGGCATTCGCTGCCCGCATCCTGCAGGACCAGCTTGCCCTGTTCGTCAACTTCGAGGAGCCGCAGAAGGAAGCCGCCGCCGAGCAGGTGACGGAACTCGCCTTCAATCCGGCGCTTCTGAAGAAGGTGGACGAGCTGGAGCTTTCGGTCCGTTCGGCCAACTGCCTGAAGAACGACAACATCGTCTACATCGGCGACCTGATCCAGAAGACCGAGGCGGAAATGCTCCGTACCCCGAACTTCGGCCGCAAGTCGCTGAACGAGATCAAGGAAGTTCTGGCTTCCATGGGGCTGCACCTCGGAATGGAGGTTCAGGACTGGCCGCCGGAGAACATCGAAGATCTCGCCAAGCGTTACGAAGACCAGTACTGAGCCTGAATAGAGCATGGTACCGAGGACCGGATATTCCGGTCCGACGGCCATGCGGAAAACCATCGGAGGCCGTGGCCTCCTGAACAGCTAAAGAAGGAAAAGAGCCATGCGCCACGGTTTCAAAGGCCGTCGTTTCTCCCGCAGTGCAAGCCATCGCAAGTCGATGCTCGCGAACCTTTCTGTTTCGCTCCTTGAGCACGAGCAGATCGTCACCACGCTGCCGAAGGCGAAGGACCTGCGTCCGATCGTCGAGAAGCTGGTCACCCTCGGCAAGCGCGGCGACCTGCATGCCCGCCGTCAGGTGATCGCTCAGATCGGCAACGAAGACGTCGTGAAGCGTCTGTTCGATACCATCGCTCCGCGCTATGCCAACCGCAACGGCGGCTATCTGCGCATCATGAAGGCCGGCTTCCGCCGCGGCGACAACGCTCCGCTGGCCGTAATTGAGTTCGTCGAGCGCGACACCTCGGCCAAGGGCGCTGCCGACCGCGTCCGCCTGGAAGCCGAAGCTGCTGCCGAGGCCGAAACAGCCTGATTTTCAGGTGCATCTGGTTAATTGAAAAAGGCCGGGAGAGTGATCTCCCGGCCTTTTTTGTATTTCGCAGGCCGCTCCGTTTCATGCCGGCCTTTCAGGTGCGCGCCGGCTGCGCTTACGAGCGTTGAAATAGGGACGCAACGGTCTCCACGCCAGCAGCAGCGCAATGATTGCGATGTAAATCCATTGCTGCGGCCCCACGATCTTCACCGACATCGCATAGTGCAGCGCGCCGGCAGCAGCAGTGACATAAACCAGCCGGTGCAATTTGCCCCAGCGCGAGCCCATCTTGCGGATCGACCAGTTGTTGGAGGTGAGCGCCAGCGGCACCAGCATCAGCAGGCCCGCCATGCCGATGGTGATGAAGGGCCGCCGGGTAATATCCTCGACGATCGCCGCGACATTCAGGAACTGGTCGAGCACCATGTAGGTCGTGAAGTGCATCAGCACATACCAGAACGCCAGCAAACCGAGCGCACGCCTGTAGCGCAACAGGTTGATGCCGGACAGGTCGCGCAACGGTGTGACCGCCAGCGTGGCGATGAGGAAACGCAGCGCCCACAAGCCCAGAAGGTGCTCGAATTCCTTGACGGGATTTCCCGGCAACCGGCCTGTGGCGCCTAGCCAGAAGCTCCATGCCGCAGGAAGGAGGCCGAGCAGGTAGACCATCCATATCGATGCCTTGCGCAGGCGCGGCGACAACCCTGCCGGAAGCCCGGCCATCAGAAATTGGCTTCCAGATCCATGCCGGCATAAAGATCGGCAACATCTGCGCCATAACCATTGAAGGGCAGGGTGGGGCGCCGGTTCGCTCCGAAGAAGCCGCTTTCGCCGATGCGTATTTCGCTTGCCTGGCTCCAGCGCGGGTGATCGACCGCCGGATTGACGTTGGCGAGGAAGCCGTATTCATGCGGCGCCAGAATATTCCAGCTGGTCGGCGGCTGCTTGTCGGTCAGCGTGATGCGCACGATCGACTTGATGCCCTTGAAGCCATATTTCCACGGCACGACAAGGCGCACGGGCGCGCCGTTCTGATTGGGCAATGTCTTGCCGTAGAGGCCGAGCGCCAGAATCGTCAGCGGATGGCGTGCCTCGTCGAGCCGCAGGCCTTCGACATAGGGCCAGTCGATAGACTGGAAATAACCGCTCTGGCCGGGCATCTGATCCGGCCGCACCACCGTCTCGAACGCGACATATCTGGCCGAGCCGAGAGGCTCGACCTTGTCGAGAAGGGCCGACAGGGGAAATCCCGTCCATGGAATGACCATGGACCATGCTTCCACGCAGCGCATGCGATAGATACGCTCCTCAAGCGGGAAGGCCAGAAGATCGTCCAGCCCGAATTCGCGGGGCTTTGCCACCATTCCCTCAACGCTGATGGTCCACGGCGTCGGCTCGAATTTACCCGATCTGGATTTCGGATCGCCTTTCCCGAGGCCAAACTCATAGAAATTGTTGTAGGAAGTGATGTCATCTTCCGACGTCAGCTTCTCGTCTGTCGAGAAAGCGCTCTCACTCGCCGTGAGCGGTTTTGCCATGGCGGGCAAGGTTGCACCGAAGGCGAGCAGTCCGGCGGCACCGGCAAGGAAACGCCGCCGATCCAGAAATGCGGCTTCCGGCGTGATTTCCCTGTTTGCGATCCGGAGGGAAGAATAGGCAGGCATTGGCGTTGCCTCTCTGGCGTTGTCCTTGTCGCGATTTCAACTATATAACGCCCGCATGGCATGGTTTCGACCATGACGACGGCTTCTGCCGGCCACATTTTCGTGTATGCGCGGGCGATGACTGCCCGCTGGTGTAATGAAACGGAAAGTGCCGGACGGTCGGGGAATTGCCGGGTTTCGGGAAATCTTTTCCAGATGCCTTGAAGGGGGCGGGAATTCAGGCTTATCAGGCCTTTCATTCAGCACAATCATCACCACAATAAGCAGTGATATTGCCCGGAGGATTCGTCCATGGTCGCCAAGCGCTTCAGCCTAGCTTTCATAGGCGCTCTGTCTTTGCTTCTCGCCGCACCTTCCGTGCCTTACGCGATTTCGCAGGAAAAGAAGGAGTCTCCCGGGCTCTCGGAAGTCCTGACTGATCTTCTGCAGGGATCGGGGGGTGGCGAGAACAGTGGTCCCGATCGCCGGGTGCCCTTCGGCCGCGATGAAGTGCAACTGTCCTACGCGCCGCTGGTCCGGCAGACCGCGACGGCCGTTGTCAACGTCTATGCCTCCCAGACCGCGCGCGTGCGCTCGCCCTTCGATGGTGACCCCTTCTTCGAGCAGTTCTTCGGCCGCTCCATGCCGCGCTCGCAATCCTCGCTCGGGTCCGGCGTTCTCGTCGATGAGGCGGGCTTCATCGTCACCAATTTCCATGTGATCAAGGATGCGGACGAGGTGAAGGTGGCCATGTCCGATGGCCGCGAGTTCTCGAGCAAGGTGCTGCTCAAGGATGAGTCGCTCGACCTCGCTGTCCTGAAGATCGATTCCGACAAGCCGTTTCCGGTGATCGCGATCGGCGATTCCGACGCGTTGCAGGTCGGCGACCTCGTGCTTGCCATCGGCAATCCGTTCGGCGTCGGCCAGACGACGACCTCTGGCATCGTCTCCGCGCTGGCGCGCAGCCACATCGGCATTTCCGATTCCGGCTTCTTCATCCAGACCGATGCAGCCATCAATCCGGGCAATTCCGGTGGCGGCCTCATCAACATGGGCGGCCAGCTTGTGGGCATCAACACGGCGATCTACAGCCGCAGCGGCGGATCAATCGGCATCGGCTTCGCCATTCCCTCCAACATGGTGCGCGCGTTCGTGGAGGCGGCCAAGGCCGGTCGCGATTTCTTCGAGCGTCCCTATATCGGCGCGACTTTCGAGGCGGTCACCCCCCAGATCGCGGAATCGCTCGGAATGGAAACGCCGTATGGTGCTCTGGTTTCCGCGGTCGAGGCCGGAGGGCCCTCGGAAGTGGCCGGACTTCGACCGGGCGACGTGGTGCTGAGCTTCAACGGCGCCCGCATTGAAGGTGTCGATGCGCTCGGCTACCGTCTGGCAACGCAGCCGATCGGTACGCAATCTCAGCTCGGCGTCCTCAGCAAGGGCGAGGAAAAGACAGTCGACATCGCCTTGCAGCGCGCGCCGGAAGGTGCGTCGGTGGCACAGGTGCAGTTGCGCGGCCGCAGCCCCTTTGCCGGCGCCAAGGTGGCGGAACTGTCACCACGCCTCGCCCAGCGTCTCGGCATGAACGCCGACATCAAGGGTGTGGCTGTCGTCGAGGTCGATCGCAATTCACCGGCCGGTGATTTCGGCCTCAGGCCGGGTGACATCGTGCGCGAGGTCAACGGCCAGACCATCGACAGCGCGCGCAAGCTGTCCGACGCATCGCAGCAGAACGCGCGCTGGTGGCGGTTCACCATCGAACGCAACGGCCAGCTCATGCGCCAGGTGCTGCGGTACTGAGACGGCGCAGATGGCTGACCTGTTCGGTTCCGCAACGCCCGAGGCAACTCCGCCCGGCCAGCCGCTGGCTGACCGTTTGCGGCCGAAAACGCTGGCCGAGGTTGTGGGGCAGGAGCATCTGACCGGGCCGGACGGTGCGTTGTCGCGCATGATCCGCTCCGGTTCGCTGGGCTCGATGATCTTCTGGGGACCTCCGGGAACGGGCAAGACCACGGTCGCCCGCCTGCTGGCAGGCGAGACAAGCCTCGCCTTCGAGCAGATATCTGCGATCTTCACCGGGGTCGCCGACCTAAAGAAAGTGTTCGAGACGGCGCGCCTGCGCCGTTCCAACGGTCGCCAGACCCTGCTCTTCGTCGACGAGATTCATCGCTTCAACCGCGCCCAGCAGGACAGTTTTCTGCCTGTCATGGAGGACGGCACCGTCATTCTGGTGGGGGCCACGACCGAGAATCCGTCTTTTGAGCTGAATGCGGCTCTGCTTTCCCGCGCCCGCGTGCTCACCTTCCGGTCTCTGGACAAGGACAGCATCGCCAAGCTTCTTTCCCGTGCCGAGGAAACGGAAGGCAAGCCGTTGCCGCTCGACGAGGAGGCGAGGGCGGCGCTCATCCGCATGGCGGACGGCGACGGACGCGCGTCGCTCACCCTTTCCGAGGAAGTGTGGCGGTCAGCGGGACCGGGCGAGGTGTTCGATGCGGAAACCCTGCTGAACGTGGTGCAGCGGCGCGCCCCGATCTACGACAAGGGGCAGGACGGGCATTACAACCTGATCTCCGCCCTGCACAAATCGGTGCGTGGTTCCGATCCTGATGCCGCGCTCTATTATCTGGCCCGCATGTTCGATGCCGGCGAGGACCCGCTCTTTCTCGGCCGCCGGCTGGTGCGCATGGCGGTGGAAGACATCGGGCTCGCCGATCCGCAGGCGCTGGTGGTCTGCAACGCCGCCAAGGATGCCTATGATTTTCTGGGCTCCCCGGAGGGCGAACTGGCGCTGGCGCAGGCCTGCGTCTATCTCGCCACCGCCCCGAAATCGAATGCGGTCTACACCGCCTACAAGGCATCGATGCGTGCCGCGAAGGAGTTCGGTTCCCTTCTGCCGCCCCGGCACATTCTGAATGCACCGACAAAGCTGATGAAGGAAGAAAGCTACGGCGCCGGCTACCGCTACGACCACGACGAGCCGGACGCTTTTTCGGGGCAGGACTATTTTCCGGAAAAGATGGGCCGAAAGACGTTTTACGATCCCCCCGAGCGCGGTTTCGAGCGCGAAATCAGGAAACGCCTTGAATACTGGGCGAAGCTGCGCAAGGAACGCGGCTGATACAATAAATCCCCGATGTGGCAAGGCCGCTCGCAAAAGCGGGCGCTTGGTGCTATCTGGCGGCCGGGATCAATGGACAGGCTCATGGCAGGCGTAGAACAGATAACGGTTGAGGCCGGTGAGGCCGGCATGCGGCTCGACCGCTGGTTCAAGGCTCACTATCCGGGGCTGGGTTTCGGCCATCTGCAGAAACTGCTGCGCTCCGGGCAGGTTCGGGTCAATGGCGGCCGCGCCAAGGCCGATACGCGCGTCGAGCCGGGCCATGTCATCCGCATTCCGCCGCTTGAGGTGGATCGCAAGGCCAGCGAGCACATGACCGGCCATTCCATCCGCAATCAGGATGATGGCGATGTTCTGGCCCGCATGCTGCTGCATGAAGACCCGAAGGTCTATGTCTTCAACAAGCCGGCCGGCCTTGCCGTGCAGGGCGGTTCGGGCGTGACCCGCAATGTCGACGACATGCTGGAAGCACTGCGCAACAAGAAGGGCGAGAAGCCGCGCCTTGTCCATCGGCTCGACCGGGACACGTCCGGCGTGCTCGTGGTGGCGCGCACGCGTCTGGCGGCGATGAAGCTGTCGGAATCGTTCCGTCATCGCGAGACGAAGAAGACCTACTGGGCACTGGTGAAAGGCGTTCCGCCGAAGCGCGAGGACAAGATTTCCACGTGGCTGATCAAGGAGCAGACACCGGATGGCGACCGTATGCGGGTGGCCAGACATGGCGAGAAGGGCTCCGATCACGCGGTGAGCTTCTACCGTGTCGTCGAGCAGGCGGCACAGTCGCTGTCATGGCTGGAAATGGAGCCCTATACGGGCCGCACTCACCAGCTGCGTGTGCATGCGGCCCATATCGGCTGCCCGATCATCGGCGATCCGAAATATTTCGAAGCTGACACCAACTGGGATTTCCCCGGCGGGATGCAGAACCGTTTGCATCTGCATGCGCGGCGCATCGTCATTCCGCACCCTGACGGTGGCCGCATCGACGTGACCGCGCCCATGCCGCAACATATGCGCCAGAGCTGGAATTTGCTCGGCTTTGACGAGCAGAATGCCGAGGACGAGTAATGGGTTCACCGGATAAGGGCGGGAAGCCGGATATGCGCGATGTGCTGAAAGACGTTGAAAACAACATTCAGCTGTCGGATCCCGATCCGGTCAAACGCGCCCAGATACAGATGCGCACCCCTTTGCCGAAGCGGTTCTACAAGCAGGTCGCCGTTGTGCAGGATGGTGAGAACTTCGCGGTTCATCTTGACGGCAAGCCCGTGCGCACGCCCGGCAAAAACCTGCTCGCATTGCCGACCGAAGCGGCAGCGAAGCTGGTGGCGCAGGAGTTCGAAGAGCAGACCGAAGTCATCGATCCGATGCAGATGCCGGTCCTGAGGCTGGTCAACACGGCGATTGATGGCGTGGCCACCGATCCGCAGGCGGTGCTGGAGGATATTCTCCGCTTCGCCTCGACCGACATGCTTTGCTATCGCGCGGAAGGCCCGGAAAGCCTTGTCGAAAGACAGAACACTCATTGGGATCCGGTTCTGGACTGGGTTCAGACGGGTGTGGGCGCGCGTTTCAATCTTGCCGAAGGCGTCATGCATGTCGAGCAGCCGCGCGAGTCGATTGCGGTGCTGGGCGCATGGCTGGCGCGCCGCAATGATCCCTTTCGGCTGGCCGGCCTGCATGTCATGACATCGCTGACCGGTTCGGCCTTGCTGGCACTGGCGGTTGAAGCCGATGAGATCGAATCGGAAGCCGCCTGGCTGGCAGCCCATGTCGATGAAGACTGGCAGATCGCCCAGTGGGGGCAGGATGCCGAGGCCGTGGCGCGACGCGCGCAGCGGCACCATGATTTCGTCGCTGCCGTGAAACTTCTCGACAGTCTCGACTGATCCAGCAGCGGAAAACTTTTTTGCGACAGGAACTTGCCGGGCGCGCATGACGCGGCGCGCGAAATCGGCCGTTCGTCGCTTTGCCGGATATATTAGACGAAAGTCATAATCCGAAAGCACTGGTGCCGTTTGCCACGGCTTTCTGTCACTTTTTTGCATATGGCGCTCGGCTGAAGTCGGCGCCTTTTTGCCTCTTACCGGCGACAGGAGGGTCGCCAGGGAGGCAGCAAAGAGGAGGACCCCCAATGGCAATGGCATCAACCGCCGGCGGTTCGAGCCGCGGCATGACACGGGAGGAGAAGAAGGTCATTTTTGCCTCTTCTCTCGGCACCGTCTTCGAATGGTACGATTTCTATCTCTACGGGTCTCTGGCCGTGTTCATCGGCTCTACCTTCTTCAGCCCGGCTATCCCTGAAGCAACCCGCAACATTTTCGCTCTGCTCGCTTTCGCTGCCGGCTTTCTCGTGCGCCCCTTCGGCGCGCTGGTGTTCGGCCGCCTTGGTGATCTCGTCGGCCGCAAATATACCTTCCTCGTCACCATGATCATCATGGGGCTTTCGACGTTTCTGGTCGGCATCCTGCCGGGATATGCGAGCTGGGGCATGGCCGCGCCGATCATCCTGATCGTTCTGCGCATGCTTCAGGGCCTTGCGCTGGGCGGCGAATATGGTGGTGCCGCCACCTATGTCGCCGAGCACGCGCCCGACGACCGGCGCGGCTTCTACACCTCGTGGATCCAGACCACGGCAACGCTCGGCCTGTTCCTGTCGCTGATCGTGATCCTGCTGGTGCAGGCCTCGCTGAGCGCCGAGAGCTATGCCGCATGGGGCTGGCGCATTCCGTTCATCGTCTCCTTCCTGCTGCTGGGCGTGTCCATATGGATCCGGCTGTCACTTTCGGAATCACCGACTTTCAAGCGCATGAAGGCTGAGGGCAAGACCTCGAAGGCGCCGCTCTCGGAGGCTTTCGGCCAGTGGAAAAACGCGAAGATCGCTCTGCTGGCGCTGCTGGGTCTCACCGCCGGGCAGGCCGTGGTGTGGTACAACGGCCAGTTCTACGCGCTGTTCTTCCTCACCAATGTGCTGAAGGTCGATGCGTGGTCGGTGAACATCATGATCGCGATTGCGCTCGCCGTCGGTTCGATCTTCTTCGTCGTGTTCGGCTGGCTTTCCGACAAGATCGGCCGCAAGCCGATCATCATGGCGGGCTTCGTGCTGGCGATCCTCACCACCTTCCCGCTGTTCAAGGCGCTGACATGGGCGGCAAACCCGACGCTTGCGGCCGCTCAGCAGAACATGCGTGCAACCGTGACCGCCGCACCGGGCGACTGCCGGTTCCAGTTCAATCCGGTCGGTACCGCCAAGTTCACCACATCCTGCGACATCGCCACATCGTTCCTCACCCGCAACTCGGTGCCGTATGACGTGGTGGCGACAGCCGCGCCGGGCACGGCAGCCACCGTTACGATCGGTGATGAAACGGTCGGGTCGTTCGATGCCATTGCCGCCGGCGCCGATGCCAAGGCAAAGGAAACGGCCTTCCAGAAGGGCGTCAACATCGCGCTGCAGGATGGCGGTTATCCGCTGCGGCGTGCAGCCAGCGTGGTGGCCGACCAGAAACTGGATGCCTTCGTCGCAGCCAATCCTGAACTCAATCTGGATGCGGCGGCCGTGCGCAATGGTGACAAGAAGACCATTCCGGTCGAGCAGGCGATCACAGACAAGGTGATCACTGCCGAGGAAGCTGCCGGCGCCACCGAGATAACGGCCTACAGCATTCCTAACTCGGGTGCGTTCACCATGTATGCCGACCCCGACAAGGTGAACTGGCCGCTGACGATCGGCATCCTGTTCATCCTCGTCCTCTATGTGACGATGGTTTACGGGCCGATCGCCGCGATTCTGGTCGAAATGTTCCCGACCCGCATCCGCTACACCGGCATGTCGTTGCCCTATCATATCGGCAATGGCTGGTTCGGTGGCCTGTTGCCGGCAACCGTGTTCGCGCTGAGTGCCTATAAGGGTGATATCTACTTCGGCCTCTGGTACCCGGTGGCGATTGCGGCGATGTCGCTGATCGTCGGCCTGCTGTTCGTCAAGGACACGCTTGGAACGAACCTGTCCGCCAACGACTGATCAGCTTCCCTCCAAAAATGAAACCGCCCCGTTTTGTGACGGGGCGGTTTTTTGTTTCCGGGTAGAAAATGCCTGCGATGCTTTTCTGCTATTCGGAAGCCGAAGTGCACTCGAGCAGGGGTTTTGCGTCTTCACCGGCAGTCAGGTCGCGCAATGTGGCGTCGTCGCCCTTCGACCACCATTCATACTGGCCTGCTGCGTAGCGGGCTCCCGAAGCGGCTATCACCGAGGCAAAGACGGTGGATTTTCCCTCGACCGGCAGGATGGCGAGGAAGTTCGGATCCGCATTCACATAGCTGACCGAAAGGGTCTCGCTTCCGCATGTGTAGGTAACAGTGTTGACGCTCGCTTCACCGGAGGCCTCGAGCGGGAGCGTGATGTGGGGCTGGGCCTGCTGGGCGTGTGCAGGCGCGGAGACCACACAGGCGACAAGCCCGGCGGCGGCGATGAGGCGAAGATGATGCATGTCTGGCTCCTGCTCATGATGCAATGCAGCCAAGTTCAACATCGCGTGGAAATCGGGGTCAAGCACAAGGAACCGATTTTACCGATCGCGCGCCTTACTGTCGGGCAGCTCTTAATCAGTTGCTGGTGGCGATGACGGCTCCAAGCGCCGCGCCGCCAAGCCCGCCGACAACGGCTCCCCCGGTTCCGCCGACTGCGGCGCCTGCAAGTGCGCCCGAACCCGCACCGATGGCAGCGCCGCTGGCTGTGCGCATGGCCTGCGAGGAGCCGCACCCTGACAGCGACGCAACGGCGATGGCGATGATCAGAAACCTGCTCATGACGATTCTCCGGAAAGAATGATTTTCCGAAACTCGGGAATGAGGGTTAAGATTTGATTGAGCCAGCCTGTCAGCCGGCGATGAGGGCTTTCACGCCATCAGCCACGAATTGCACGGCCAGCGCCGCCAGAATGACGCCCAGCAGGCGCGTGAGGATCGAGCGTCCGGTTTCGCCCAGAATGCGGTCGATGCGTTCAGCCAGCAGAAACACCAGATAGGTGACGGCAAGGCACAGGAAGATGATGCCGACAAGCGCTGCCTGTCCGGCAAAGCCCTGAAACGAACCCGACAGAAGCACGGTGGCGGAGATCGCGCCGGGGCCGGCGATCAGGGGAATGGCGAGCGGGAAGGCGGCGATGTTGTGGATGTGGTCGCGGGTTATGGCAACGTCGGAAATCTTTTCCTTGCGGTCGTTGCGCTTCTCGAAAACCATCTCGAAGGCAATGAAGAAAAGCAGGAATCCGCCGGCGACGCGGAATGCCGCCAGCGTGATGCCGAAGACGGAGAGGATGGAAGAGCCCGCGACTGCGAAAAGCGCCAGCAGGGCAAAGCCGATCACGCTGGCGCGGACGGACACCTGTTTGCGCTGGGCGCGGTTCATGTTGCTCGTTACAGCCAGGAATATCGGCGCCAGTCCGGGCGGATCTATCGTTACAAGCAGTGTAACGAACGCATTGAAAAGGCTGTCGAAATTCGGCATTGGCACATGTCCCCTGTCGTTTCAGGCTAACGCAACGCGGCCGCTGGCGCCAGTGGCGGGGCGGCGTATTCGGGGGGATGGTTCCGCGCTTGCAGGCGACTGGTTTGCCGATTTTCTCCAAAAACCCATATCCATTTGAAATAACGTGGAAAATCAGTTCTGGAAAAGATCGCTGGCTGTTGGAGAATTGAGGGTCGATCCTATATAAGGGAAGAATGATTCCCAGAATGTGTGACCTGATTTGACCGACAAAGATACACCGCGCGGTGCCGACGGCGATCCGACTGGCATCGAACCGATTTCCATCGTCGAGGAGATGCAGCGCTCCTATCTCGATTACGCCATGAGCGTGATCGTCAGCCGCGCTCTGCCTGACGTTCGCGACGGCCTCAAGCCTGTCCATCGCCGCATCCTCTACGCGTCTCATGAAAGCGGCTATCACTGGAACCGCAAATATGTGAAGTCGGCCCGCCCGGTGGCCGACGTGATGGGTAAATACCATCCGCATGGCGATGCCTCGATCTACGACGCCCTGGTGCGCATGGCACAGGACTGGTCGATGAGCGTGCCGCTGATCGACGGGCAGGGCAATTTCGGCTCCATCGACGGCGATCCGCCGGCGGCCATGCGCTATACCGAAGCGCGCCTTGCGAAGGTCGCTCACGAGCTTCTGGAAGATATCGACAAGGACACTGTCGATTTCCAGGATACCTATGACGCCTCCGGTCAGGAGCCGCGCGTTATTCCCGCCCGTTTTCCGAACCTGCTGGTCAACGGCTCGGGCGGTATCGCGGTCGGCATGGCCACGAACATCCCGCCGCACAATCTGGCTGAGGTCTGTAACGGCGCCATCGCCGTTATCGATAATCCCGCCATCGACCTGACGGACCTGATGGAGATCATTCCCGGTCCGGATTTCCCAACGGGAGGTATCGTCCTTGGCCGTTCGGGCATCTACAATGCCTATTCGACCGGCCGTGGGTCCATCGTGATGCGCGGCAAGGTCGATATCGAGCCTATGCGCGGTGATCGCGAAGCCATCGTCATCACCGAGGTTCCCTATCAGGTGAACAAGGCTTCGATGATCGAGAAGATGGCCGAACTGGTGCGCGACAAGCGCATCGAGGGCATCTCCGATATTCGCGATGAGAGCGATCGTCAGGGATATCGCGTGGTCGTCGAGCTGAAGCGCGACGCCAATGCCGAGGTGATCCTCAACCAGCTCTATCGCTATACGCCTCTGCAAACCTCGTTTGGCGCCAATGTGGTGGCGCTGAACGGCGGCAAACCGGAGGTCATGACGCTCATCGACATGCTGAAGGCCTTCGCGACATTCCGCGAGGACGTGATCAGCCGCCGCACGAAATATCTGCTGCGGAAGGCGCGCGACAGGGCTCATGTGCTGGTTGGCCTGGCGATCGCAGTGGCCAATATCGATGAAGTCATCAAGCTGATCCGCCACGCGCCCGATCCGCAGACGGCGCGTGAGCAGCTGATGGAGCGCCGCTGGCCGGCGGCGGATGTGGAATCGCTGATCCATCTGATCGACGATCCGCGCCACCGCATCAACGAGGACGGCACCTACAACCTCTCCGAGGAACAGGCCCGCGCCATTCTCGAACTGCGCCTGCAGCGACTGACCGCGCTTGGACGTGACGAGATCGCTGATGAGCTGAACACCATTGGCGAGGAAATTCGCGACTATCTGGACATCCTGTCCTCGCGGGCCCGCATCCAGCAGATCGTCAAGGATGAGCTGATCGCCGTTCGTGACGAGTTCGGCGTGCCGCGCCGTACGGAGCTTGCCGATGGCGGCGCCGATATGGATGACGAGGACCTTATCCAGCGTGAGGATATGGTCGTTACCGTCAGCCATTCCGGGTACATCAAGCGCGTCCCGCTGTCGCTCTACCGGGCGCAGCGTCGCGGCGGCAAGGGCCGCTCCGGCATGTCGACCAAGGACGAGGATTTCGTCACCCGGCTGTTCGTGGCCAACACGCACACCCCGGTGCTATTCTTCTCGTCACGCGGCATCGTCTACAAGGAAAAGGTGTGGCGCCTGCCCATCGGCAGCCCGCAATCGCGCGGAAAGGCGCTCATCAACATGCTGCCGTTGCAGCAGGGCGAGCGCATCACCACCATCATGCCGCTGCCCGAGGACGAGGCAAGCTGGGGTGAGCTGGATGTGATGTTCGCCACCACCCGTGGCACCGTGCGCCGCAACAAGCTGTCCGACTTCGTCGACGTCAAGCGCAATGGCAAGATCGCCATGAAGCTGGATGAGGGCGACGAAATTCTGGGCGTCGAGACCTGCACCGAGAATGACGACGTGCTGCTGACGGTTGCGTCGGGGCAGTGCATCCGCTTCTCCGTCTCGGATGTGCGCGTCTTCGCCGGTCGCAATTCGGTCGGCGTGCGCGGCATATCGATGGCGGAAGGCGATCGCGCCATTTCCATGACGATCATCGAGCATGTGGATGCAAGCCCCGCCGAGCGCGCCGCTTATCTCAAGCGTGCTGCCGTCGAGCGGCGTTTGTTATCCGGCAATGGTGATGACGAGGAAATTGCGCTCACCAACGAGGAAGTTGGCGAGGATGCGCAGATCGATGATGAGCGCTATGAGTTCCTGAAGGCGCACGAACAGTTCGTGCTCACCGTAACGGAATTCGGCTATGGCAAGCGCTCTTCGTCTTACGATTTCCGGCTGACCAATCGTGGCGGCAAGGGCATTCGTGCCACCGACGTCTCGAAGGTTGACGAAATCGGCCGGCTTGTCGCGACATTCCCCGTGGGTAATGATGACCAGATCATGCTGGTTTCCGATGGCGGTACGGTGATCCGCGTGCCCGTCCACGGCATTCGCTTCGCCAGCCGCGCCACCAAGGGAGTTACCATCTTCAACACCGCCGAAGGCGAGAAGGTGGTTTCCGTCGAGCGGATTTCCGAACCGGGATCTGACGAGGACGAAAACGGCGACGCCGAAACTGATGCCGTCAATGGCGGCGAAGGTGCTGACGCAGCCGGCGACATTTCGGCAACTTCCGAAGGCCCGGCAATTTCTGATGGCGGTGAGCCGCAGGCGGAATGATCCGCAGCGGCTCGTGCCGGCTCAGCACCAGCGCTCCTGCGCCTCCCTACATCTGGTAGGGATTGCGCGGGCGCAGCGGAAAGCCGGCAGAGCGGCGTTGTGAGCGGTTGCGTTCAGCTTCCTGATGCAGCCCGAAAACTGTGGCTATCAGCATCGCGATAGTCATGGCGGCTGCGAGCATGTAGATAATCATGATCGTGTCTCCTGTAACCTGAACGCGTGACTGTGGTTTTGGTTTCATCCTGATTGTTCTGCTTAAGTTCGGTGATTCGCCTTGAACGGCTTCTGACATGCATGTTCATTCTGCATTCATGTGCGCCAAACCCATTTGAGGAAGCCAATGCGTTGCGTTCGGCTCCGGCTGTCTCTAGAAGCAATCTGCCATGACTGAACGTATCGCCATCTATGCCGGTTCCTTCGACCCGCTCACCAACGGCCATCTGGACGTGCTGAAAGCGTCGCTTGCGATTGCCGATAAGGTTTATGCCGCCATAGGCATTCACCCGGGCAAGAAGCCGCTGTTCTCGTTCGAAGAGCGCGTCGATCTGATCAGCTCGGTTGCACGCCATGAACTGGGCAGTGACAGCGAGCGCATTTCCGTCGTCTCGTTCGACGGGCTGGTGGTGGAGGCCGCGCGCCGTCTCGGGGCCTCGATCATGATTCGCGGCCTGCGCGACGGCACGGATCTCGACTACGAGATGCAGATGGCCGGCATGAACGAAGTCATGGCGCCGGATCTTCAGACCATCTTTCTGCCGGCAAGTCCTTCGGTGCGAACCATTACCGCCACACTCGTGCGGCAGATCGCTGCCATGGGCGGTAACATCGAGCCGTTCGTGCCCGCTGCGGTCGTCTCACCTCTGATCGCCAAATTCGCGAAATAGCTGGAGATATTCCATCATGCTCAAGAAGCTCGCGGCCTTTGCCATCGTGGTTGGCGGCCTTGCCGTCGCCGCGCTCCCGGTCACGGCCGCCCAACCTGAAGACACTCTTGTCCTGACACTCAAGGATGGCGATGTCACCATCGGGCTGCGCCCCGACCTCGCGCCGAAGCATGTCGAGCAGATCCGGAAGCTGGTGCGCGACGGCGCTTATGACAATGTGGCCTTCCACCGGGTCATCGACGGTTTCATGGCCCAGACCGGCGATGTGCAATATGGCGACATGGAAGACGGCTTCAATCCACGTGCCGTCGGCACGGGCGGCTCCGATCTTCCGGACCTGCCGGCGGAGTTCTCGAACGAGAAGTTCGAGCGTGGCGTGGTCGGAATGGCCCGCGCGCAAAATCCGAATTCTGCCAACTCCCAGTTCTTCATCATGTTTGCGCCGGCCCCGTCTCTGAACGGCGACTATACCGTTGTCGGCAAAGTCGAGAGCGGCATGGACCTGGTGGACAAGATCAAGAAGGGCTCAAACGCGCAGAATGGCTCGGTGGCCAGTCCCGATCGTATCGTCAAGGCCCGCATAGCGGCTGACAACTGATCATTTTAAAAGAGGAATTCTGAACATGGCTGAGATCAAGGACCGCGAAAACGCGCTCATCATGGAAACCACGCAGGGACAGGTGGTGATTGAACTGTTCCCCGATCTGGCCCCCGGCCATGTCGGGCGCATCAAGGAACTGGCCCGCGAAGGCGCTTATGACGGCGTTGTTTTCCACCGAGTCATCGATGGCTTCATGGCCCAGACCGGCGATGTGAAGTTCGGCAAGACGGACTCGAAGGATTTCAACCCGGGCCGCGCCGGCATGGGTGGTTCGGACAAGCCGGACCTGAAGGCCGAATTCTCCAACACCAATCACGGCCGCGGCACCTGCTCCATGGCTCGCGCCCAGAACCCGAATTCCGCCAACTCGCAGTTCTTCATCTGCTTCGAGGACGCTTCCTTCCTCAACCGGCAGTACACGGTCTGGGGTCAGGTGATCGAAGGCATGGAGAACGTCGACAAGATCAAGCGCGGTGAGCCCGTGCAGAACCCCGACAAGATCGTCTCGCTGAAGGTCGCGGCCGACGTCGCAGCCTGAAGCTGAAGGGACCATGGAGATGGCAGCTGTATTGTGGGCACTGCTGGGCGTGATGGCTGGCGCTTTCGTCGCCATTCAGGCGCCCATCAATGCTGAACTGGCGCGCGGGCTTGGCTCGCCGCTGGCTGCTGCTGCCATCTCCTTTCTTGCCGGGGCCGTCGTGCTTGGTGTGGTGACTTTCATCGTCACCCGCACGCAGGGCACCTCTATTACCTGGCGTGAGCCACAGGCATGGCTGTTCGTGGCAGGCGGCCTGCTCGGCACCGTCTATGTCACGACGAGCATTCTCCTTATTCCGCGCATCGGTGCCGCAGCGCTGATCGCCTTTCTGATTACCGGACAGCTCATTGCAGGAATGGTCATCGACCGCGTTGGATTTCTGGGCGTTGCCGTGCGCGAAATATCGCTCGGACGGCTGGCTGGAGCGGGGCTCCTGATCGTCGGAGCGGTGATGGTCCGCTATCTCTGATGCGTGTCGATCTTTTCGATTTCGATCTTCCTGAAGAGCGCATTGCGTTGCGCCCGGCCGAGCCTCGCGACTCCGCAAGGCTGCTGAAAGTCCGCTCCGGCGAACCTTTTGAAGATCTCTCCGTGCGCGATCTGCCCTCGCTGCTGCAGCCGGGCGACGTGCTCGTGTTCAACGACACCAGAGTTATCCCCGCACAACTGAAGGGCATGCGCCGCCGCGGCGAGGCAACCGCACAGGTTGATGCGACGCTGCATATGCGCGTCGGCCCCGACCGGTGGCTGGCTTTCATGCGGCCCGGCAAAAGGGTAGCCGAAGGCGACCGAATTCATTTCGGCCACGACGGCTCATCTTGTTTCCTCGGCCAACTTGATGCCACTGTTGTTGAAAAGCGGGAAGGCGGCGAGGTGCTGCTGGCTTTCGATGTGTCGGGTCCCTTCCTCGACGAGGCGTTGCATGCGGTCGGACACATTCCGCTTCCGCCCTACATCGCCTCGAAGCGCGCGGATGACGAGCGCGACCGTCTCGACTACCAGACCATCTATGCCAGAGAGGAAGGCGCGGTTGCCGCTCCCACCGCCGGCCTGCATTTCACGCCGGAACTATTTGCGGCACTCGATGACATGGGCGTGGAACGCCGCTTCGTGACGCTTCATGTCGGGGCCGGCACCTTCCTGCCAGTCAAGGCGGACGATACAGACCAGCACAGGATGCACGCCGAAAGCGGCGTCGTGTCCGCTGAAACTGCCGCCGCCCTCAATGCCGCCCGAGAGCGGGGAAGCCGCATCGTTGCGGTCGGGACTACTTCGTTGCGTCTTCTGGAAAGCGCGGCGGCGGAAGATGGCACACTGAAGGAATGGTCCGGCGCCACGGATATTTTCATCACGCCCGGATACCGCTTCCGCACCGCGGACATGCTGATGACCAATTTCCATCTGCCGCGCTCCACGCTGTTCATGCTGGTTTCGGCCTTTGCCGGAATGGAAACGATGCGGGCCGCTTACGAACATGCGATTTCGACCGGCTATCGCTTCTATTCCTATGGCGATTCCAGCCTTCTTTTCAGGCAGCAGACATGACGGAAAATTTTTCCTTTCGCGTACTCGCGAGTGATGGCAATGCGCGGCGCGGCGAGGTTGTCATGCCGCGCGGCACGGTGCGCACTCCGGCTTTCATGCCTGTAGGCACCGGCGGAACCGTCAAGGCCATGTATATGGATCAGGTGCGCGGCACAGGTGCCGACATCATCCTTGGCAACACCTACCACCTCATGCTGCGGCCAGGAGCCGAGCGTGTCGCACGGCTTGGCGGCCTGCATGAACTGGCGCGCTGGCCGTGGCCCATTCTCACCGATTCCGGCGGCTTCCAAGTCATGTCCCTTTCGAAGCTGCGCAAGCTGACCGAGCATGGCGTCACCTTCCGCTCGCACATCGACGGCGCACCCTATGAGATGACGCCCGAGCGCTCGATCGAAATTCAGGGGCTGCTCGATTCCGACATCCAGATGCAGCTCGACGAATGCACGGCGCTGCCGGCAGAACATGCCGAGATCGAGCGGGCCATGGAGCTGTCGCTGCGCTGGGCGGAACGCTGCAAGACGGCCTTCGGCGACCAGCCGGGCAAGGCCATGTTCGGCATAGTGCAGGGCGGCGACAATCCGGAACTGCGGGTGCGGTCGGCACAGGCGCTGAAGGCGATGGATCTGAAGGGCTACGCGGTTGGCGGTCTTGCCGTGGGCGAGCCGCAGGCGGTGATGCTGGACATGCTCGAGATCACCTGTCCGGAACTACCCGTCGACAAGCCGCGCTACCTGATGGGCGTCGGCACGCCTGACGACATACTGAAATCGGTGGCACGCGGCATCGACATGTTCGACTGCGTGATGCCGACGCGGGCAGGGCGACACGGCCTTGCCTACACGCGTCGCGGCAAGGTCAACCTGCGCAATGCCCGCCATGCCGACGATCACCGCCCGCTGGACGAGGAAAGCGATTGCCCCGCCGCGCGCGACTATTCCCGGGCCTATCTCCATCATCTCGTGCGCTCGCAGGAAGCGCTGGGAGCCATGCTGCTGACCTGGAACAACCTCGCCTACTACCAGCGCCTGATGCAGGATATTCGCGACGCCATCGCGGCCGGAAAGTTCGTCGAGCGCGCCGCCGCGATTTCGGAAGGTTGGGCAAGCGGCGACATCCCGGCCCTGTAAGCCTTTCGCCGCGCAACTTGAAAGCAGCCGGCCAAACTGCGACAACAGCATAAACACAACCGATTGCGGACTGGACAGGCGATGAAGACGTTTTTCGTGCAGATCAAATGCGACCTCGGCAAATCATATGAGGTGGCCAGCGAGCTGGCGGATGCCGAGATCGCTTCCGAGATCTATTCCACTGCCGGCCAGTTCGACCTGCTCGCGAAGTTCTATGTCGATGATGACGAGGATGTAGGCCATTTCGTCAATCAGCGTGTGCAGATCATTCCGGGCATCAAGGACACTTTTACGATGGTGACTTTCCGGGCCTTCTAGGTAGTTGCGGTGAGCCAGCCCCTTGGGGTGGCTAGGCGCGCCTGCCTGATGCATGCCGCAAGGGAAGTGTTTGCACTGTTCATGGCTTTCGTTTTCGTTTAAAAGCGAAAAAAGCGAAAACGGAGCCATGCAGCATGCCGGATATGTATCTGCCGCCACGCCACGCCGAAATCCTCCAGATGGCCAAGGACAGGGGCAGGGTTCTGGTCGATGATCTTGCCGCCCATTTCGCCGTCACGCCGCAGACAATACGCAAGGATCTCAACGACCTGTGTGACCAGCGCCTGCTGAGCCGCATTCACGGCGGCGCGCTGTTTCCCTCCGGTATCGAGAACATGGAGTATGAGGCGCGGCGCAAGATCGCGGCCGAAGAGAAGGATGCGATAGGCAAGGCCGCCGCGGAACTCATACCCGACAATGCTTCCCTGTTCATCAACATCGGCACCACCACGGAAGCGGTCAGCAAGGCGCTTCTCGATCATTCCGGCCTGATGGTTATCACCAATAACATCAATGTTGCCAACAGGATGAGGGTTTATCCTTCGATTGAGGTCGTGATCGCCGGTGGCGTTGTGCGCGGCTCCGATGGTGGTGTCGTCGGCGAGGCCGCGGTCGATTTCATCCGCCAGTTCAAGGTCGATTATGCGGTAATCGGAGCCTCCGCGATCGATCATGACGGGGCGCTGCTCGATTTTGATTTTCGCGAGGTGAAGGTGGCGCAGGCGATCATCGCCAATGCGCGCCATGTCATTCTCGTTTCCGACAGGACCAAGTTCGAGCGCACGGCTCCGGTGCGCATCGGGCACCTGTCGCAGGTCAACACCATGATCACCGACCGTTGCGAGATCGAGTCTGTTCGGCGCATCTGTACAGATGCAGGCGTGACGCTGATCGAGACATCGGCAGTCGGTGGATGACGGTCAGATTTTCGTCATGTTTCGTTTGACATTCGTATTTAGTTCGTAATAATTCTCTTATGGTTTGGATGCCGGCAAATTTGCTGCGTTGCGAAACCATGGGAGGCATTTGGTGGATAGTTCCCCAGTCTATGACATTCTTGTCGTCGGCGGCGGCATCAACGGTTGCGGCATCGCCCGCGACGCCGTGGGCCGGGGATATTCGGTTTTCCTCGCCGAAATGGACGATCTGGCCAGCGGCACCTCGTCCGGTTCCACCAAGCTCATTCATGGCGGCCTTCGCTATCTGGAACATTACGAGTTCCGGCTGGTGCGCGAAGCGCTCATGGAGCGCGAGGTTCTCTGGCGCAATGCGCCGCATATCATCTGGCCGATGCGGTTCGTTCTGCCCTATGCGAAGGGCCTGCGTCCTGCATGGATGCTGCGGCTTGGCCTGTTCATCTACGATTATATCGGCGGGCGAAAGCTGCTGCCGCCGACGCGCACGCTCGACATGCGTCGCGATCCTTCAGGCAAGCCACTCAAGCCGGGTTTCGCTAAGGCTTTTGAATATTCGGATGGCTGGGTCAACGATGCCCGCCTCGTTGTGCTGAATGCAGCCGATGCCGCTGCGCGGGGTGCGGAAATCCACACCCGGACCATGGTGGAGGATGCCCGCTTCGAGGACGGTATCTGGAGCATTCTTCTTCATGACCGTCTGACTGAGCAACATCGCGAGGTCAGGGCGCGTCTCGTTGTCAATGCCGCAGGTCCGTGGGTCGATCAGGTGCTGTCGCGTGCGCTTGGTCGCAACAACGCTCACAATGTCCGCCTCGTGCAGGGCAGTCATATTGTCGTGCGCAGAAAATTCGATGATCCGCGCGCCTATTTCTTTCAGAATGCGGACGGGCGCATCATTTTCGCGATTCCCTACGAGGAAGAGTTCACCCTGATCGGCACGACCGATCAGGATTATGTGGGCGATCCGCATGATGTGAAGATCACCGATGCGGAGATCGACTATCTTTGCGCTGCGGCCAGCGAATATTTCGTCGAGCCTGTGCAGCGCTCCGATATCGTATGGACCTATTCGGCTGTGCGTCCGCTTTACGATGATGGCGCTTCGAAGGCGCAGGAAGCAACGCGCGATTATGTGCTGAGAACCGAACCGGGCGACGGGCCGATCATCAACGCTTTTGGCGGCAAGATCACGACTTATCGGCGCCTTGCGGAATCCATGCTTGAGAAGATCGAGGGCATCCTCGGCAAAAAAGGTCGGTCATGGACGGCAGATGCGCCGCTGCCCGGCGGTGATTTTCCACCAACCGGCTATGAGGCCGAAGTGGAGAAGTTGCGGAAGGCATATCCTTTCCTTGATCTTCACCATGCACGGCGGCTTGTGCGTCTCTACGGCACCAATGCCCGCGTTCTGCTGGGCGATGCGAAATCTCTGGCTGAACTGGGCCGGAATTTCGGCGCCGATCTCTATGAAGCCGAAGTGCGTTACCTTGTCGATCATGAGTGGGCGGTGACGTCGGAAGATGTACTGTGGCGCAGGACCAAGCGTGGTCTGAAATTGTCGCAGAAGGAAGCCGCTGCGCTGGATGAGTTCATGAAGGGCCTGAGCCGCCGGGAATCGGCTGCGGCGGAATAGCGGGGAGGGGCCTGTGCTGGAATTACGAAATGTTTCCAAGGTGGTGGGTGGAGAAACGCATATTGCGGATGTCTCGCTTTCCTTGGCCCATGGATCACTGAACGTGCTGCTTGGCCCCACCCTTTCGGGCAAGACCAGCCTGATGCGTCTGATGGCGGGCCTCGACGTGCCGAGTAGCGGCTCCGTCTGGTTCGACGGCAGAGATGTGACCGGCACGCCCGTGCAAAAGCGCAACGTTGCCATGGTCTACCAGCAGTTCATCAACTATCCGGCGATGACGGTCTATGAGAACATCGCCTCGCCGCTGCGCGTGGCAGGTGTCGACAAGGCAAAGATCGACCGCGAGGTGCGTCGTGCGGCCGAACTGCTCAAACTGACGCCCTATCTCGATCGCACGCCGCTCAATCTCTCCGGCGGGCAGCAGCAGCGCACGGCACTCGCGCGCGCCATCGTCAAGAATGCCAGCCTTGTGCTTCTGGATGAGCCGCTGGCCAATCTCGATTACAAGCTGCGTGAGGAATTGCGGCTGGAACTGCCGCGCATTTTCGCTGAAGCCGGCACGATCTTCGTTTACGCGACCACCGAGCCGCATGAGGCATTGCTGCTGGGCGGCAATACGGCAACGCTTTCGCAAGGACGCGTCAGCCAGTTCGGATCGACCGTCGAAGTCTTCCGCAAGCCGGTCGATCTGCTGACTGCGCGCACATTCGCGGATCCGCCCCTTAACACCATCGTGCTACCCAAGAAGGGCGCTTCGTTCATTCTCGACGGCGCGATCAACCTGCCGGTCTCCCCGGAGATCGCATCCATTGCCGACGGCAGCTATACGATCGGCTTCCAGCCGCATCATCTGTCGCTTGAGCGCGTCGATGCAGCCTCCGTGCCGGTTCGCGCCAGGGTTTCCGTCACCGAGATCACCGGATCGGAAAGCTTCGTGCATCTGGATTTCGCCGATGTGCGCTGGGTGATGCTGGCCCATGGCATTCATCAGTTCGAGCCGGACGATGAGATCGAGGTTTTCATCGATCCCCGCCACATCATGGTGTTCGACGCCGCCGGCCGCTCGGTGGCGGTGGCCGGACAAGCGGCATAGGAGCGGGACACATGGCACGCATCGATCTCGACCATATCCGCCACTCATATCTGCCCAACCCGACGCGGGACGAGCATTTCGCGCTGCGCGAAGTGCATCACACCTTCGAGGATGGCGGCGCCTACGCGCTTCTGGGACCTTCCGGCTGCGGAAAAACCACGCTGCTCAACATCATTTCAGGCTTGTTGAAGCCCTCACACGGCAAGCTTCTGTTCGATGGCAAGGACATCACCAACCTGTCGACGCAGGAGCGCAACATCGCTCAGGTGTTCCAGTTTCCGGTGATCTACGACACCATGACGGTGTACGACAATCTGGCCTTTCCGCTGCGCAATCGCGGCGTGTCCGAGCCCGAGGTAGACCGCAAGGTGCGCGAAACGCTGGCCATGATAGATCTGGCCGACTGGGCAAAGCGCAAGGCGCGGGGGCTCACAGCCGACCAGAAACAGAAGATTTCTCTGGGCCGCGGTCTGGTGCGCTCCGACGTCAACGCCATCCTGTTCGACGAACCGCTGACTGTCATCGATCCGCACATGAAATGGGTGCTGCGCTCGCAACTCAAGCAGCTTCACCGCCGCTTCGGCCACACCATGGTCTATGTGACGCACGACCAGACCGAAGCTCTGACCTTCGCTGAGCATGTGGTGGTCATGTATGACGGCCAGATCGTGCAGATCGGCACGCCGGCCGAACTGTTCGAGCGGCCGAAGCACACATTCGTCGGCTATTTCATCGGCTCGCCGGGCATGAATTTCCTCGCCACGGAAATCGACGGCAATGCCGCCCGGCTGGGCAGCCAGACCATAAAACTGCCCGCCGCTCCGTCCGTCGGACCCGGAAAGATCGAACTGGGCATCCGCCCCGAATATGTGCGCGTCGGCAGAGAGGGCATGCCGGTTGCCGTCACCCGTATCGATGATGTGGGTCGCCACAAGGTGCTGCGCGCTACGCTCGAAGGTCAGGACATTGCGGCTATCGTCGGCGAGGATGCGGAGATTCCGGCCGAGCCGCACGTTCTGTTCGATCCGGCCGGCATCAACATCTATGCCGATTCATGGCGGGTGGAGATGGGGCATACGGACGTGGCGCGGGCAGACGGGGCGCGCGCCGAAAACGGCCATGGCGGCAAGGGGGGCTGATATGGAAAAGACCTGGAACAACAAGGCATGGTTCCTGGTGCTGCCGGTGCTGGTTCTGGTGGCCTTCTCGGCGGTCATTCCGCTGATGACGGTGGTGAACTATTCGGTTCAGGACACGTTCGGCAACAACCAGTTCTTCTGGGCCGGAACCGAATGGTTCGAGGAACTGCTGCATTCCGACCGCTTCTGGGCGGCCATGGGCCGCAACCTCGTCTTTTCCTTCATCATCCTTGCGATCGAGGTGCCGCTCGGCATCTTCATTGCGCTCAACATGCCGCGCAAAGGGTGGGGCGTGCCGCTCTGCCTTGTGCTGATGGCGCTGCCGCTGCTGGTTCCGTGGAACGTCGTCGGCACCATCTGGCAGGTATTCGGCCGCACCGATATCGGATTGCTCGGCTACACGCTCAACTCGATGGGCTTCGACTACAACTATGTGCGCGATCCGTTTGATGCATGGATGACGGTCATCGTCATGGATGTGTGGCACTGGACGAGCCTTGTCGTGCTGCTCTGCTATGCCGGTCTGGTCTCCATTCCCGATGCCTTCTATCAGGCCGCGAAGATCGACGGCGCCTCGCGCTGGTCCGTGTTCCGCTACATTCAGCTGCCGAAGATGCAGCGCGTGCTGCTCATCGCCGTGCTGCTGCGCTTCATGGACTCGTTCATGATCTACACGGAACCCTTCGTGGTGACCGGCGGCGGACCGGGCAACTCGACGACATTCATGTCCATCGACCTCGTCAAGATGGCGCTCGGCCAGTTCGATCTGGGACCGGCAGCGGCGATGTCGCTGGTCTACTTCCTGATCGTGCTGCTGCTTTCGTGGGTGTTCTACACCGTCATGACCAACTATGACGCGGAGCGCTGATATGGCTGGTGTCAACGAACGAACGGAACAGGCGACCGCCCGCAGCGCAGGAAGTGCTTCTTCCGGCATGTCGCAGGAAGCGATCGCCCGCCTCATGAAGCGCCGTGGCGAGGAATCGAAGTGGTGGTGGGTCGTTCCCACCCTCTACATCGTGTTCCTGATGCTGCCGATCTACTGGCTCATCAATATGAGCTTCAAGACCAACAACGAGATCATCTCGTCGCTGACGCTCTATCCGCACGAGCCGACCCTGCGCAATTACCGGATCATATTCACCGATCCCTCATGGTATTCGGGTTACATCAACTCGATCATCTATGTGGTTATAAACATGGTGATTTCGGTTGCCGTTGCTTTGCCCGCGGCCTATGCGTTCTCGCGCTACCGCTTCCTTGGCGACAAGCATCTGTTCTTCTGGCTGCTGACCAATCGCATGGCGCCGCCGGCAGTGTTCGCCCTGCCGTTCTTCCAGCTTTATTCGGCCTTTGGCCTGATCGACACGCACATCGCGGTGGCATTGGCGCATTGTCTGTTCAACGTGCCGCTGGCCGTCTGGATTCTCGAAGGCTTCATGTCCGGCGTACCGAAGGAGATCGATGAAACCGCCTATATCGACGGCTATTCCTTCCCGCGCTTTTTCGTGAAGATCTTCATGCCGCTGATTGCTTCCGGCATCGGTGTGGCCTGCTTCTTCTGCTTCATGTTCTCATGGGTGGAACTGCTGATCGCACGCACCCTGACGACCACCGACGCCAAGCCGATCGCCGCCACTATGACACGCACCGTGTCGGCGGCCGGCATGGACTGGGGGCTGCTCGCCGCCGCCGGCGTGCTGACGCTGATCCCCGGCGCGCTCGTCATCTGGTTCGTCCGCAACTACATCGCCAAGGGCTTTGCCCTGGGGAGGGTCTGATCATGGGCATCGACATGTCATGGATGGCGTGGACGTGGCCGACCGCCACCTTCTTCATCGTCATCGCTCTGCTGATCTTCAGTATGGGCGTCTGGGAATATGTTTCGCCGGGTGGAAATCCGCGTGTAGGCGTTCTGCGTTTCGAGACGACGCGCGGCGACCGCCTGTTCATATCGCTGCTTGGCAGCGCATTCATCCATCTCGCGTGGCTGGGGCTTGTCGGCCCCGGCCTGTGGTGGGCTCTCGCTCTGTCCGTAGTCTACGCCATTCTGGTGTTTCGCTACGTCTAGGGAGGGAACGGTTGGCGCATCCGTCTGAGGACGGCTGCGTCGGGCTTACGCATAAACCTTAACAGTGGAGGAAATTTCATGCGACGGCAGCTCTTAACATCGACGACAGCGCTCGTCCTCCTGCTTGGCGCCGGCAGCGCTTATGCGGGCATGGACGAAGCCAAGGCATTCCTGGACAAGGAGATTGGTGACGTCTCATCGCTCTCGCGTGCCGACCAGGAAGCCGAGATGCAGTGGTTCATCGATGCCGCCAAGCCTTTCGCGGGCATGGAGATCAAGGTGGTTTCGGAAGCGATGACTACCCACTCCTACGAATCCGAGGTGCTGGCGCCCGCTTTCGCGGCCATCACCGGCATCAAGGTCACGCATGACATCATCCAGGAGGGCGATGTCGTTGAAAAGATTCAGACCCAGATGCAGACCGGCCAGAACCTCTATGATGGCTGGGTCAACGATTCCGACCTGATCGGCACCCACTGGCGCTACCAGCAGGTGCGCAACCTCACCGACTTCATGGCCAATGAAGGCAAGGACGTCACCAACCCGAATCTCGACCTTGACGACTTTATTGGTCTTTCGTTCACGACTGCTCCGGACAAGAAGCTCTACCAGCTTCCCGACCAGCAGTTCGCCAACGTCTACTGGTTCCGGTACGACTGGTTCAACGACGAGAAGAACAAGGCCGACTTCAAGGAGAAGTACGGTTACGATCTCGGCGTTCCGGTCAACTGGTCGGCCTATGAGGACATTGCCGAATTCTTCACCGGCCGTGATGTCAACGGCCAGAAGGTTTATGGCCACATGGACTACGGCAAGAAGGACCCGTCCCTCGGCTGGCGCTTCACCGATGCCTGGCTCTCCATGGCCGGCAATGGCGACAAGGGTCTGCCCAATGGCCTTCCGGTCGACGAATGGGGCATCAAGGTTGACGAGAACAGCCGCCCCGTCGGCTCGTGCGTTGCCCGTGGTGGCGACACCAACGGCCCGGCCGCGGTCTACGCCATCCAGAAGTATCTGGACTGGCTGAAGGCCTACGCTCCGCCCGCCGCACAGGGCATGACCTTCTCCGAATCCGGCCCGGTGCCGGGACAGGGCGAGGTTGCCCAGCAGATGTTCATGTACACCGGCTTCACGGCTGATCTGGTCAAGGAAGGCCTGCCGGTCGTGAACGAGGATGGTACGCCGAAGTGGCGTTTCGCCCCGTCGCCGCATGGCGTCTACTGGAAGGAAGGCATGAAGCTCGGCTATCAGGACGTCGGTTCCTGGACGCTCATGAAGTCGACTCCCGATGACCGCGCCAAGGCCGCATGGCTCTACGCGCAGTTCGTCACCTCCAAGACCGTGGACGTGAAGAAGGCGCATGTCGGCCTTACCTTCATCCGTGAGAGCACGATCCGTCACGAGAGCTTCACCGAGCGTGCACCGAAGCTGGGCGGCCTGATCGAGTTCTACCGCTCGCCGGCCCGCGTGCAGTGGTCGCCCACGGGCACCAACGTTCCTGACTATCCGAAGCTGGCGCAGCTGTGGTGGCAGGCCATCGGCGATGCATCCTCCGGCGCAAAGACCGCTCAGGAAGCGATGGACTCGCTGTGCGCAGAGCAGGAAAAGGTGATGGAGCGTATCGAGCGTTCCGGCGTTCAGGGCGACATCGGTCCGAAGATGGCCGAGCAGCATGACCTTGAATACTGGAACAAGGATGCGGTGGCGAAGGGCAACCTCGCGCCTCAGCTCAAGATCGAGAACGAGAAGGAAAAGCCTCTCACCGTCAATTATGACGAGCTGGTCAAGAGCTGGCAGGAATAATCCTCCAGACGACTGCAGCGGGGGCGGCTTCGGCCGTCCCCGTCCTTACTTTGATAAATCATTCAAAGCCTTGCATCCCATCCGCCAAATGCGGAAGGATGCCGTATTGAACTGCATCAGCGACAAGAGAAAACCGTGAACGGCTTCATCCTTGCTATCGACCAGGGCACCACGTCGAGCCGGGCTATCGTGTTCGATAAGGACAGGAACGTCGTCGGTGTCGGTCAGAAAGAATTCACCCAGCATTATCCGGCGTCCGGCTGGGTCGAGCACGATCCGGAGGAAATCTGGTCTGGCGTTCTGGAAACCGTCAGACAGGCGCTGAAAAAGGCGAAATGCGCGGCCGGCGATGTGGCCGCCATCGGCATCACCAACCAGCGTGAAACCATCGTCATCTGGGACAAGGAAACCGGAAAGCCCATCCACAACGCCATTGTCTGGCAGGATCGCCGGACCGCGCAGATGTGCGCGAAACTGAAGAAGCAGGGGCTGGAGAAGAAGTTTACCCGCAAGACAGGCCTCCTCCTCGATCCCTATTTTTCAGGAACCAAGATCGCCTGGATGCTGGACAAGGTGAAGGGCGCGCGCAAGCGCGCCGAGAAAGGCGAGTTGCTGGCCGGCACCATCGACAGCTTTCTGATCTGGCGCCTGACGGGCGGCAAGGTTCACGCCACCGATGCCACCAACGCTTCGCGCACGCTCGTCTACAACATCGAGAAGAACGCATGGGACGAGGAGCTTCTGCGCATCCTCGACATTCCGGCCTCGCTTCTGCCGGAGGTGAAGGATTGCGCCGACGATTACGGCGCTACGGACGAAAAGCTGTTTGGCGCTGCCATTCCCATTCTGGGCGTCGCCGGCGACCAGCAGGCGGCAACAATCGGGCAGGCCTGTTTTCAGCCGGGAATGATGAAATCCACCTATGGCACCGGCTGTTTCGCGCTGCTCAATACCGGCAGCGATCTGGTGCGCTCAAAGAACCGGTTGCTCACCACCATCGCCTACCGCCTCGACGGCAAGACGACCTATGCGCTGGAAGGATCGATCTTCATCGCCGGCGCCGCGGTGCAATGGCTGCGCGACGGGCTGAAGATCGTCAGCCGTGCCGACGAAACGGGGCCTCTGGCGCGACAGGCAGATCCGTCGCAGTCGGTCTATCTGGTTCCGGCCTTTGTCGGCCTTGGCGCGCCGCATTGGGATGCCGAGGCTCGGGGCGCCATCTATGGCATTACGCGCAATACCGGCCCTGCCGAATTTGCCCATGCGGCACTGGAATCTGTCGCCTATCAGACCCGCGACCTGCTTGATGCCATGCACAAGGACTGGAAGGCGAATGGGGCGGACACGGTGCTGCGGGTCGACGGCGGCATGGTCGCCTCGGACTGGGCCATGCAGCGCCTGTCCGATATTCTGGACGCTCCTGTCGACCGGCCGACCATACTTGAAACGACGGCTCTAGGTGCCGCGTGGCTTGCTGGCTCAAGGGCAGGGGTGTGGCCGGGTATGGAGGAGTTTGCCAGGAGCTGGGCGCTCGACAGGCAATTCAATCCCGAGCTTGATGAAGCCGCACGGGCGGCGAAGCTGAAAGGCTGGCGCGATGCGGTGCGGCGCACACTAACCACGTCATCTTCTTCGGGCAAAGCCTGAAAACGTTGAATCTGATTTTCAGAAGAAGAGCATAAAATTCTGGATTTAAATAAAAAAAGCCCGCACATCGTGCGGGCTTTTCTGTGTTCGGACACCCTCAGTAATAGGGCGATACGCACTGCTTGCGCGGCCCGTTATAGGGCTGGAACGTGTTGTCCGATGCACGATAGCTGCGATATTGATTGTAGCACCAGTTCACATGAGCATTGCCGCTGCCGCGATAGGCAGGCGCGGGAGGCGGCGGTGCGCTGTTGGCTATGGCGCCGCTGATGATCATGCCTGTCGCGAACGCAGCCAGCGGGAACCAGTAATCGCCATGGCGCTTGTAGCCGGGTCTTGGTTCGCGATAGCCACGATGGCCACGCCAGTAGACATCATTGTTATGAGGACGGCGATATTCGTGCCTTCCATCAGGGCGCGGGCCGGGGCGTCGATCCGGTCGCTTGTAACGGGGATTTGCGCGCGGATGGTGTCCCGGCCTGTGATCGATCTGCTGGATGTCGCTCGTCATGGTTTGACTAGGTGCGACATAGATCGGTGCCGCGCTGGCGAGCGAGATGTCCGCCGCCAGAAACGACAGCGATACGGCCGATGCAAGCAGACCTGCAACGATGCGTTTCATAAGATTCTCCTGATCTGCGATAGCGTCCCTTTGTGTCTGAAACAGATTAGCGGCGAAATTGTTCCAACGACAACAGAAACTGCCGTTCGATGACGGAGTTCGAGGGAGGTTTTATGCCCCTGTTTGACTTCTGTTGAAGTTAAGCTGGAAAGGCTGTCGGGACGCTCTTTTTACTGTTGACCGGCTCTGTGTCGCTCCCTATGTTCCGGCCCAATTCCGGGGCAGCGAACTGCTGCGGATAATGCGGTGGGCGGAAGGTGCAGGAGAGGCATCGTCTGAAGTCAGGTTCCGGAGTCCCGGAACATCCCGCATTTCAATGATGGGCCGGTAGCTCAGCGGTAGAGCACGTGACTTTTAATCATGTGGTCGAGGGTTCGATCCCCTCCCGGCTCACCATCATCAGGCATCTTTATTCTACGTTAGCCGCGCCACTGGGCATCTGCGAGACAATGAGCCGGCCAAGAAGGCGGAGCGCCGACGTTGTGCCGCGCTTTGGTCAGATAACGTGATCACCCTCTGCCCGGCGCTGCTGCCTCGGGCAGAGGGGATAAATCTTCTTGTAGGGCCAACTGCTCGCCAAGACTGGCATGGAATCAGCTGTTGGGCAGCATTACCGCGGATGTGGTTGTGATCTCTGCTCCATACACGGCTTTCAGATAATCGAGTGCCGCATCACCATCTACTCCGGGAAAGACACAAACCGCATCTGCGGGGACCCGGATTTTATAGTCGCGAACAAATGCCCCATAGGCGGTGTGGCGCACGCAGCAATGGGTATGCTGACCGGTCAGAATGACCTCGCTTACCCCGTATTTTCTGAAAACTTCTTCCAGATCAGTGCCGTCGAAAGCGCCATAGAAGCGTTTCGGCGAAACGATTTCCCGCTCCGCTCCGACAGGCGCAAGTTCGTCGACAACCGCGGCACCGTATGTGCCGGCCATAGCATGGCGGCCCCAGACGCTGATCTCCCTGTCATCTGAACGGTGCGCATCGTTCGAGTACACAACAAGCCAGTCGGGATCTGCGCGTGCATGCTGAATCAGGCGCTTAATCGGAGGGATGATTTTTGCCGCGTCGGCTTCGTTGTTGAGTACGCCCGTCACGAAGTCGTTTAGCATGTCGATCACGATAAGAGCCTTCACGATCCCTCCTTAAGAATATTTCACGCCACAACGTCTTCCAACTCCTCGTCCTGAGGCGGCTGTTGTTGACTTCCAGGCACAACCTTAGCCTTGCAGTGCCGGTTTCCTACCTTAGTTCGACATTCCTGTCTGGAAAGATCAAAAATCCTCTGTGAGCAGGGCGGAGCGCTTTGTCACTCAAATATTGAGAGCTGTGGAATCTTGAAGCTCTCAGCCCTGGGCGGCACAGAAACCGGCTCAACAACGGCAGCAAACGGCGTCGATATGGTGACATCGCGCTGGAAGGAGAATCAAGCACGATCGGTTTCAGAACCGGGAAGGGCCAGAGGTTCGCAAAGCTGGAATGGCCTTGACCTGAGCCCCTGAACTTCCTCCAGATTTTGGTAGAGTCCGTCGCAATGAGGAGACGGACGAATGAAGCGTTCACGGTTCACGGAAGAACAAATTATCGGGATACTGAAGGAGCAGGAGGCGGGCGCGAAGACAGTCGATGTCTGCCGCAAGCACGGCATCTCGGACGCAACCTTCTACAAATATAAAGCAAAGTATGGCGGCATGGACGTGTCGGATGCCCGCAAACTGAAGGCGCTTGAGGACGAGAACGCCAGGCTGAAGAAGCTGCTCGCCGAGGCCGTGCTGGACAATGCGATCCTGAAGGATGTTGCTGCAAAAAAATGGTGACGCCCGATGTGAAGCGGGATGCGGTGGCTCACGTCTGTGCGCAGCACGGGGTGAGCCAGCGTCGGGCGTGCGAGGTTCTGTCGGTGGATCGGTCGAGCATGCGATATCGCAGCGTGCGGCCTGACGATGCATCCATCCGCGAGGCCATGAAGAAGCTGGCGTCCGAACGGCGGCGCTTCGGTTATCGCCGTCTCCACGTCATGCTCGACCGGCAGGGGATCGTCATGAACCTGAAGAAGCTTCGGCGTCTCTACCGGGAGGAGAAGCTGACGGTGCGCAAGCGTGGCGGCCGAAAGCGGGCCTTGGGCACGAGACGTCCTCTGGCTTTGCCGTCGCGTCCGGGCGAGCGCTGGAGCCTGGACTTCGTCAGCGATGCCTTCACCGACGGTCGCCGCTTTCGGGTCCTGGCCGTCGTCGACGACTTCACCCGAGAATGCCTATGCCTGGTTGCCGATACATCCCTGTCAGGCGCAAGGCTTGCCCGCGAACTGGACAGTCTCATCGCCAGACGCGGAAAACCGAGGACGATTGTCTCGGACAACGGGACGGAGATGACCAGCATGGCCATCCTCAAATGGTGCCAGGAGGCCAAGGTGGAATGGCATTACATCGCCCCCGGCAAGCCGATGCAAAACGGCTTCGTCGAAAGCTTCAACGGCAGCTTCCGCGATGAGTGCCTGAACGAGACGCTGTTCTCGTCGCTCGCTCAGGCCCGCGCCGCAATCACTGCATGGAAGGAGGATTACAACAGAAACAGACCGCACTCGTCGCTGGGCAACATCACCCCCAACGAGTTCGCAATGAAAATAGCTATGGAAAAACAGGCCGCATGACGCCAGATTGAAAACCCAAGACTCTCCTGAAAACCGGAGGGAAGATGGGTCTCAGGTCAGCCTGAAAGTCCGCTGGTCGGTATGAAAGCTCATAGCTGAAAGACATGGGGCCTCGGCTGGCACCGGTCTCACGCCTTATGAATGGGTGAGATTTCTGGATTGGAAGGGCCGAAAGGATGGCGATCCCGGCAGGATTCGAACCTGCGACCATCGGCTTAGAAGGCCGGTGCTCTATCCAGCTGAGCTACGGGACCAGATATACGCAGCTGTACAAAAGCAGCGCAGTAAAATTCCAGCTATTTAATGCGTCCAGGGCGTGCGGCGATCGTATCGGAAATTATCCGAATAGGAGATTTGCCTGCGCTTCGGCTGATTGGGCTCCTGCAGGCGGTAAGCCAGACCTTCGCGCTCGGCATAAGCGATGGCTTCTTCCTTCGTCTCGAAGGTGAGGCGAATCTGGCTCTTCATGTCGCCGGAAGTGGTATAGCCCATCAGGGGATCGATCTTGCGCGGCTGTTCGGGCTCGAACTCAAGAACCCAGTATCCGGTCTTGGCTGTGCCGGATTGCATAGCAGTCTTGGCAGGGCTGAAAATGCGCGCGGACATGGAAACCTCTTTGCAGTGCGGCTTGCGAGCCGTAGCGTCTCCATACTTCGCAAAACCGGCGGCGGCAAGATCGCAAACGCCGCAGCACCGTCATTCCAAAGCTGAGGGTACATGGTCGGAGTGGCAGGATTCGAACCTGCGACCCCCTGATCCCAAATCAGGTGCGCTACCAGGCTGCGCTACACTCCGAGGTCACGTAACAGGTTGATCCAATTGCACTAATGGTTCTGGTAGTCAACCCGCAGCAGAAAGAAAATGAGAACAAACGGTGCATTGTGGCAGCCCTTGGAACCAAAAGTCCCACATGAATTACCACGGATGTTCCGGCTATTCCCCCTTTGCTTTCCGCGTCTTTTTTGCCTGTGGGGACGCCGTAGCAGCCTCCATGCCGGCGCGCAAGTCGTCTTTGGTGACATGTGCGTAGCGGGATGTCGTCGCAAGCTCTGTGTGCCCAAGCAGTTGTTGCGCCATTTTCAGGTTTCCAGTGGCGCGTACCAGCCGGGTGGCAGCTGTGTGCCGGGCATCGTGAAACCGAAAATCGGCAATTTTTGCGCGGCCTTTGGTGCGCCGCCACTCAGTTTTGAAGCCCTCCATCGTGATGGGGTAGCGCTGGCCTTTGACCTGCCCCTCCCGCGGGCGTTTACACAGATAGCTAAAAACCGCAGTGGGGTGATTATCCTTGAGGGACCATAGCAGATCATAAATTGCCGTGGTCATCGGGATCGTTCGGCTTTTGTTGCGCTTGCCTGTAACCGTGAATTCCCGGTTGAAGAAATCAACGCTTGTCCAGCACAGGCCGACAATCTCCTCACGCCGGCAGCCGCTCAGGAATGCGAACCTCAAAGCTGGAGCATAGTCGCCGCGAATCGCCTCCATAAAGGTTGCCTCTTCGTCGGCTTTTGCCTCGCGAATCCTCTCCTGAGCCTCTTCCAGAAAGTGATCCGACCACTCGATGTCCTGAACCGCTTGCTTCCATGTGCGGCGGGCGCGACGGAGGATCGCGCGCATAGGCTGGGTCACGGTCCTGTTGACGGTTGCGTTCGAAACACCTTCGCCTCGCCGCTTGGCGATCAGCCGGGCAACCGTTGCGTCCGAAATGTCTGAGATGGGGGTTGTGCCGCCAACTGCTGATTCGAGCCAGTCGAGCGTGCGCAGGGTGTCGTCACTGGTAGCGTGGTGCTGGCCGACCTCCGTCCAGTATTGCGCAGCGGTGGCCTTGAAGTTGAGCGGCTTTCGCGCGTCGAACTGGAGGGCCTTGCCGAACAGGTCCGATGTATCGCGGCCGGCAGCAGGCTTGATCGGGCGGATTATCCAGCCGGCGGTCTTGGCGTCAGCAACCATGACGCCCCAGTCCTCGTCGGCATAAGTGTTGGGATAGGATGCCGGGCAGGTGTCGCAGCAGACCTGATTGAGGTTGTTGTGGCGGGCGATGGTCATGACCGGAGAACTCCTTCGGCCTTGAGTATGATGGATTTTGCCCTTGCCAGCCGCTCGACCTGACCTTTGCCTAGACCGGCCGAGAGCCGAACGGATTCCAGCATGCGCGCCATATCCTTCGCCACCGCAAGCACTTCGGCGAGAACTTCCTTTTGCTCTGCCGGGCCACCGGGTTTACGTCCTCGAACTCGCCATTCGGCGCGGCAAGCCTCGCAGGCGCGGTGTCCGGTATCGGGCATGGTGTCGCCGCAGTTGTTGCAGGAGGCTATGCGCTCAGACATTGTCGGCCACCCAATCGTCGATCATGGCCATCAGCAGACGATCGGCCTGATCTTCGCGGACCTCCAGTGTCAGGCGCAGCGCGTCGATCAGGTATCCGGCTGTTTCAATGAGGTTTGCATTTGTAAGCCGGGCACCCGTGGCGTCCCTGCTGGCTTCGACGAGATCGGTGGTTGCTGCGCTGGCGGCCGATGCGGCGGCGAGCAGGGCGGATCGTTTTTCCTGCCAGTTCGCGGTCATTGGTCGGCCCTCGGAAGTTGAGACAGGCCGGCTATGCTGCGGGCCTGATCGATTGCATCGGGCACGGCGCTGACAATCGCAGCGCGGATCATGGCGTGCGTGGCGTCATCCGTGCGGGACAGGGAAGGCGCCACACCACAAACGCCAACGAGCATGCCCGCAAGGATTGCGCCGAACTCGTCGTCACCGGCTTCGCGCAGTGCCCGACATTCGGAGGATTCCCATACGCGTGCGGCCCTGCTGCTGCGCATGCCTGACAGCGTCGTGATGCGCCATGCCGACGATGTTGGCGATGTGTGCCGGCAAACACGGTTCGATGTCGGGTTGCAGTATGTCGAGCGCCGGCTTGCGCTGATGCTGGCCACGCGTGGCGCTGACGGCCTCCTGCCTGCGGCGGCTGTCGCTGCCTTCGAGGATTTCAGACTGGCGCTGTTCGCCTTTGCCAATGGGGGCGGGCGATGACGGCTCATTCGTTCGATCCTGATCCAATTGCCCGCGCGCTGGTGCCTGCAGTGCGCGATCTGCTGCTCGACGAGGTGCGCAGACACGTCGCCTGCGAGCGTCAAGCTCAGGCCGATGCCGTTGATGCTGACATCATGCGGGCCTGCCGTGCTGTTGCGCGCGCCTCCGACAAGCTGGCGCAGGCTCGGTTTTCCGGCAGCCCGGAGGCTTATGCGCGCCGGGATCTCGTGAAAGCGGCAGCGGCGCTCGGAACTACGCTGCGCAAGCACGGCCGCATGCCGAAGGGGGAATGATGGCACCGCTCCCTGAACCTGTCCGCCTTTCACAGGTGCGCCGGCGTCTTGCCGCGATCTCGCCGGGTGTTTGGATGCGCTCGCATGATGCGGATGGCTGCTTTGTCCAGGCGCAGGATCCTACGGGCGGCTATTCCACTGTGCTGCGCTTTGACGAGCGCGCCAGTCCCGATGAGATCGACCTTGTTGTCGACCTGCCGGACACGCTGGCCTTCCTGCTGGGGCTGATCGACCGCGCCATCGAGGCGCACCGCAAAGCCCGTGGGACAGGGCAGGCGGCACCGCCACAGGAGCGGCGACAGCGCGACCCGAAGGACTATGCGGCCGAGTGCGCCATCAAATGTGCCGAGCCCGCGTTCCGTGTCTTCCTCGAAGAAAACCACGGGCTTGAGCGCCCGCTGACAGATGACCGCGTGGCCCAGCGGGTGCGCGGCCTGCTCGGTGTGCGCTCCCGCCGCGAACTCAATGACAGTGACCGCGCCGGCGCCGCATGGCGGCAGCTGCGCGGCGAATACGATGCATGGCGGAGGACCGGACGATGAAGGGGATTTCGATATGAGTGTGGTCCGACAGCGATTTTCGATCATTCCGGCCATGGCCGTGACGGATGCGCGATTGGAGCCGCGTGACTTGCAGGTATTGTGCCTGCTCGGACGGCATACCGACGATCTGGGATGGTGCTGCCGCTCTCAGGTCAGGATGTCGCGCGAACTGAATTGCGGCCGCGCCACGGTGCAGCGAGCGCTCGGGCGGCTCATGGATGCTGGTTACGTCGAGTACCGCACCAACACCCGCACATCCGGCGCGGACGCTGCGCATGATTACCGCGTCGTGATCGATCCTCCAGCGGCAAAGGCTACCGAAAACACGGCGCAGGGGGTGCCCACTGGTGGGCAGGGGTGCCCACCCATAGACGGGCACAGGGTGCCCACCCATGAGCGGGCACCAATGTTAACGACCCCTGTTAAACGAGAGGAGAGAGACGCGCGCGAAAGCGAGGATGAGGAAGATCATGCCGACGACAGCCCGCGTGTACTGGAACGGCGGGTGAAGCGGCTGGCCGACCAGCTGCGGTGGCCCGGTTGGGCGAAATCCTCGACGGCATGGACTGTTGCCCAGTTTGCGGCGCTGAGCGCTGACGAAAGGGCGATGGCCGAGGAGCGGGGAGCGGTCTACCTGTCGCATTGCGGCAGGAAAGCGCTGTCGCTCGGCGTGTATTTTCGGGAACGAAAGTTCCTCGATCTTCCGGAAAACGTGCTGAAAGCGGCTGTAGAGGCCGATCTGCGCAAAGTCGCTGCGCCCTTCGGAAAGCTCTGGAACGCGCTGCGGTTTGCCGAATTGTTCGGGCCGCATGCTCCGCTGCCGAAGCCTTCGGCGTTCATCGAAAAGATGCTGACCGAGGGCGGCGAGGCGGCTGAGAGGATGCGCAGGGAGCGCATCGCTGCGCATGGTTGGCCACGCGTCAACGATATGCATCGCGCAGCAGAAAGCCGGCGGGGATGGACCGTGAATGCTTCCGATCTCTGGCTGGAGGATGCAGCAGCTGATTTCGAGCAGGTGAAAGCCGGCAGTGAATTGTGGGTGGCGTGGCGCCAGTATCATGAACAGCGCGGCTGGCCATGGCTGCCAGATGGCCCTGAGTGGGTGTGGTTCCCGGCGGGTGGCCCGGAGCAGCTTGGCGAATTCGAGGCGATGATCAACAGGCAGAAGGCTGAGGCAGCGGAATGATGGCGATTGATGTCAAGGAGCTGAATGGCCGTGAGCGTGTATCCCTGCATGCCAAGAGCATATTCCTGCGGGAAACCACGTCGCTATGCCAGCTGCTCACCGGTATGCCGGATGGTAAGCATGGCAGGTCACCCACGGTCATCGTTGGTGACGAGATACATGAATGGCGCACGCGTGATCTGGCCGATTTCCTGCGGCAGGGTACGGGCGCACGGCTCCAGCCGATCGAGCTTTACGCTTCGACAGCAGGGCGCAAACAGAACCGTGTAGGATTCGAGTGGTTCGAAGAATCGCTGGCCATCATGCGCGGCGATCTCGATGATCCGACCACACTGGTCATCTACTTCGGCATTGAAGAGGAAGACGACTGGACCGATGAGGCGGTCTGGAGGAAGGCAAATCCAAGTCTGGGGCTAACGCCCACGCTCGACTACCTGCGAACTGAGTTCAAAAAGGCAAAGGGCAGGCCTGCGCAGGAAGCGATCTTCCAATGCTATCACCTCAATCGCTGGGTAGACCAGATTTCGGGCTGGATCCCGCGCTCGAAATGGTCAGCCTGCGGGGACCCTGCGAAGAACTGGGCCAAGCTCTGGGAAAAGCACAAAGGACGGAAGGCCTACCTCGCTTGTGACGTGTCGTCGACACGGGACCTGACGGCACTCGTCGTTGTTATTCCGCCTGACGAAACTTGCGACAAGTGGGTGATCATTCCGCTGTTTTGGGTGCCGGAAGATACGCTCGACGAGCGGGCGCAGGAAGATCGCCGCGTCAACTGGAAACAGTGGGTTGCCGACAAGGCTCTGTTCACGACACCGGGCGATGCCGTCGACCAGACATTCGTGCAGCAGGCGATCAAGGATGCCTGCGCTCAGTTCGATGTCGTGGCTTTCGGATTTGACCCGTGGAACGCGCGAAAGCTCGCCGGCGATCTCCAGCATGACGGCATGGATGCCGAATTGCAGGTCGAAATGCGGCAGGGTCACCAGACCCTTTCAGGTCCGACCAAAGAGTTCGAGCGCCTGGTGTTCGCCGGCAAGATCGAGCACGGCGGGCATCCTGTGCTGGCGTGGATGGCTGGCCACTGTTCGGTCCGCTTCGATGTGAACCTGAACTACGTGCCGGACAAGAAAAACTCCCTCGACAAGATCGACGGCATCGTCGCCACCGTCATGGGCGTCGGGTTGGCCATGTCCGTCGAAGACACAACCTCGGTCTATGAGGACCGTGGAATCCTGATGGTATAGGGCAGGCGGTCGCATGGGTTTTATCGACAGGTTGTTCGCGACTGCCGCCGATCGCACCACGGTGCGGCCCGCTGCCGCCGTTCCGTCCGTGCCATTGGTGACTGCCGCATTGCCGGACAATCATTTCACCGTTGACGGGTCGCGGATCATCGAATTGATGCGCGCCTCTTCCCTGACCGAGAGTGGCGCGAACGTTACCGTTGCAACGGCGCTGAAGAATACAACGGTGTTCCGCTGCGTGTCGCTGATCTCCTACAGCATCGGCATGTTGCCTGCGCACCTGTATCATGCAGGCGATGAGCGCAGGAAGGCGACGGAACATCCGCTTTACGACCTTTTGATGTACCAGCCGAACGACTGGCAATCAGCGTTCGACTTCAAGGTCCTGATGCAGATGCGGGCGATGGTGGATGGCGATGCATTCGCGCTCATTGTCCGGTCGATGGGACGTGTCATACGGTTGGTGCCGCTACCGCGAGGCCGGATATCGATCCGGCAGAAGGAAGACTGGTCCGTCGAGTATCATTACCAGCCGCCGAAGGGCAGCAAGCGCATATTCCAGGCCGACGAAATCCTGCACCTTCGCGGCCTCTCCGATGACGGATTGCGTGGCATGTCGCTGGTCCGGCAGGCGGCCGAGGCGATTGGTCTTGCGCTTCAGACCGAGAAGGCGGCCGCGCGTCTGTTTCGCAATGGCATGCTCGCCGGGGGTGCGCTCCAGCACAAGGAACAGCTTTCGCCGGAAGCCTATGAGCGTCTCAAAACGAGCATGGCCGAGCGGGAAAGTGCGGATAACGCGCACAAATGGCTGATCCTTGAAGAGGATATGACGGCGAATCCGTTTTCGCAGACCGGCAAAGACAATCAGCATCTTGAAACCCGCCAGCACCAGATCGAGGAAATCGGCCGCATCTTTGGCGTTCCGCGTCCGCTGCTGATGCTCGACGACACTTCATGGGGTTCCGGCGTCGACGTGCTTGGACAGTTCTTCGTCACATATGGTCTGGCACCATGGTTCACAGCGTGGGAACAGGCCATCCGCAGATCTGCCCTGACTGATCAGGAAAAAAAACAGTTCTACGCCAAGTTCAATGAGGGTGCCCTGCTGCGCGGCTCAATGAAGGATCAGGCGGAATTCTTCGCAAAGGCTCTTGGCTCCGGCGGACATCAGCCGTGGATGGATGCCGACGAGGTTCGCGCCTTGCAGGAACTGGGAAAAGCTAAGCCCGGCCAGCTGCCAACGGCGCCGGGACAACAGGAGAACGGCAATGAGCCTGCGTAAGCTTCCCGAGATCCGCGCGTTTCAGCATTCCGACCTGCTCCAGTTCGATCCGCCGGATGAGGCGGTCGCGGAGTTCAACGCCGAAATCCGGGCGGCGAAGGATGAGGGCGACAACGTCATTTCCATCTATGGCTCGATCGGTCGTGATCCGTTCTCCGATGTCGACAACAGCGAAAGACGCATATCAGCAGCGCTGGCATCGATCGGCCGGCGCGATGTCATCGTCAACATCAATTCGCCGGGCGGGAATTTCCTGTCGGGGCTGGCGATCTACAACCTGCTCCGCGCGCATCCGGCCAGAGTGACGATCAATGTTCTGGCCATGGCCGGTTCCGCTGCCTCGGTCATTGCCATGGCGGGGGATGAGATCGCCATGGCGGATGGATCGTTCATCATGGTGCACAAGGCATCGGCCGTGGTCATGGGCAACGAGTACGACGCGAAGGATGCGGCCGAGCTGCTGGCCGAAGTCGATGCGGCCATGGCCGAGATCTATGCTCCGGCAGTCCGCTTCGCATTCCTGACTGGTTGTCGCCGCGCCGAGATTGTCAGCCTCACATGGCAGCGCGTCGATTTCTTCGGCAAGACGATCACTGTCACCGGCAAGGGGAGTAAGAAGCGTATCCTTCCGATGACGCAGCCTGTCTATGATTTGCTCTGGGGAGAGAAGGACAATCACCCGACTGCCGTGTTTACCTACGTTGTGCAGGCCACACGCAAGCACCTAGCGCTGGTGCGTGGAGAGCGCCGACCAATTACCATGGAAGGCTTCAAGACCGCGTGGCGGCGCTACAAGGCCGATTGTGGGGTTGAGGATTTCAGATTTCACGACACCCGACACACCGCAGCGACCAGAACCCTACGCTCCGGCAATCTCAAGGTGGTGCAGCAGATGCTAGGGCACGAGGACATTACCACGACCGCGAAATACGCTCATGCGATGCTGGATGACATGAGAACCGCCATGGAAGCCGCAAACAGCATACCAAGCAGCAAACCAGACCCGAAGGAAGCTTCTAACTAGCGGGAAAATAAGCGGAAATTCCGTCGCGCATCGGTGATCCCAAATCAGGTGCGCTACCAGGCTGCGCTACACTCCGGTGACCACCGGCTGTTGTCAGTTTTCACCAACAATTTGCGAGTGGGGATGCCGTATCAGCCCGACTGCCTGCATGCAAGCCTGCATTTGCAACTTCTCGTTCCGCTCGCCTTTCACCGGATTTTTCCACAGTGTTGGCGGTGCCTCAAACCGGCTCCAGCGCGTGAGCCTGCTCGTGGCGGAAGTCAATTTGCACGGGCGTCGGGTTCTGGAGAATATCGAGAACCGGACAGTGGCGGTCGACGACGCTTTTGAGGCGGAGAAGATCATTTTCCGAAGCCGGGCTGTCTATCGTCACCTCGGCGGTGATTCCCTGAAAGCCGGGGCGGATGGATTTGTCGACGTTGAACAGGCCGCGCAGATCGATGTCTCCTTCAAGCCGCACGGAAACCCTGTTCACCGGAATGCCGAGCGCGTCCGCGTAAAGACGGTAGGTGATCTCCTGGCAGGAGCCGAGAGCGGCAAGAATGTATTCGACCGGATTGGGAGCGGTATCGGTGCCGCCAAGCGCTTGCGGTTCGTCGACGGCCACGTTGAACTGGCGAATCGCGACGTTGCTGTTGACGCCATCTCCAAGGGTGGAGCGGGCTGAAAATGTAGCGCGCGCATTTTGCGGTGCGGCGGCAAGGGCCGCATTGGTGGAATCGAATGCCGTCTTGAATTTGAAAGTCATCAGCGCGTCCCTGCCGAATAGCCAAGGCACCTTATCGTGCCGGTGAAATTCTGGCTGCGACGGCGACGTGGATAAAGAAAGGCAGTGCCTCTTCCCGTTGGGATGGCGAAAAGACTTTTCACGAAAGCGACCGGGTGAAGACGATGGTTCCGCCACCCGGCCAACGTTTCCGTTTTCTCTCTGAAGGTATTCCGGAGCGGAAGTGTTTATTGCGCCGGTTCAGAGTGAGAACCTGAGGCGAAAACTCAGGCCGATGCGGCAGCGTCGAGCCCGCGCTGCAGGTCCGTCTTCAGATCCTCCACATCTTCCAGTCCGATCTGGAGGCGTATGACCGGTCCCGCATATTTGCCCCTGGCGATCGTTCTGTCAGCCAGCGACACGGGAACGGCGAGGCTTTCATAGCCGCCCCATGAAAATCCCAGCCCGAATATCTTCAGTGCATCAAGGAAGGCGTGCGCCTGCTTCTGGCTGCCGCCGTCCAGGACAATGGAGAAAATGCCGCTCGATCCGGAGAAATCGCGCTTCCAAAGCTCATGGTCGGGATGGCTTGGGAGGGCAGGGTGCAGCACGCTGGCCACACCGGGTCTGCCTTCAAGCCACTCGGCCACTACAAGCGCGCTGGTGCGGTGATGTTCGAGCCTGATGCCCATTGTACGAAGACCACGCAGAACCTGATACACGTCATCGGGCGCGGAACAGCAGCCAAGCGTGATGAAGCCATCATGCAGGCGCTGCCAGTGCTGCTCATTGGCCGATACGGTGCCCAGAAGCACATCGGAGTGCCCGGCGGGGTACTTGGTGGCGGCAAGGATGGAGATATCCACGCCGAAATCGAGCGGCCTGAAATAGAGCGGCGTTGCCCATGTGTTGTCCATCATGACGACGGCACCGGCCTCCTTCGCCACCTTTGAAATCGCCGGAATATCCTGCACCTCGAATGTGTTGGATGCGGGCGATTCGGTAAAGACGACGCTGGTATTGGGGCGCATGAGGGCGGCGATTCCGGCGCCGATATGCGGATCGTAATATTCCACCTCCACGCCCAGTCTCTTCAGCATGGTGTCGGCGAAATGACGGGTGGGATGATAGACGGAGTCCACGATCAGGACATGAGACCCGGCCTCGGCAAAGGCAAGCAGCGGCACGGTGACGGCAGCAAGGCCGGATGGAACGATAATCGTTCCGGCTGATCCCTCCAGCTCGTCCATGGCCGCAGCCAGAGCATCGGTGGTTGGGGTTCCGCGTGTACCGTAGGTGTATTTCTGTGAGCGACCTACAAGCGTGGCTGAATCCGGGAACAGCACGGTGGATGCGTGGACGACGGGTGGATTCACGAATCCATAAAAATCCCGGGGATTGCTTCCGCAATGGGCAAGGCGCGTATTGATGCCCAGATCGGTGCTGTCTTTGGCCATGTAGAGATCGCTCCAGATGTTGTTTCGCAAGCTTAGTGGCGCACTTGTGCACCCGCAACCGTGATACCCCTGAGCGGCTTGCATTTTGCTCGTTGTGCAAAAAGCTGCCGGTCGGGGAAACGACCCCCACGATCGGTGGTCAGGCGACATTTTATGTCGCTTTCAGGACATGAAGAAGCCTTCCGCAACGGAACCATGACGCAATTTCAGGAATGAATTTTGCTTTTACGGCAATGTGTTGAGTGCAAAATGACCAGTGCTCTGGCCCAATCATTCATTTTTCTTGACCTCACGAAGATTATCGCCTTCGATGACGTTCGTGAATGGGAGCGGGTCATAGGTCTTGAAGACTTTACATCCCGAGTAAAAAGCGGTCGGGGGAGATCGCCTGGACACGACGAAACCGGGTCGATTCCCGGATAACAGAAAAGGGTATGTGGGTTATGAAAAAGTTGGCAATCGGTGTACTCGGTGCTGCCGCATTCGGAATGCTGGCGGGAGCGGCCAGCGCGGATACGCTTGACGATGTGAAAGCCAAGGGCTTCCTGCAATGTGGGGTGAACACGTCGCTCGCCGGCTTCTCCGCTCCCAATGACAAGGGTGAGTGGATGGGGCTTGACGTCGATTTCTGCCGTGCTGTGGCTGCGGCGGTATTCGGCGATGGAACCAAGGTCAAGTTTACGAGCCTGAGCGCGAAGGACCGCTTTACAGCGCTTCAGTCCGGCGAAGTGGACATTCTCTCGCGTAACACGACGTGGACCATCAACCGTGACACGGCTCTCGGCTTCAATTTTGCCGGCGTCACCTACTATGATGGTCAGGGCTTCATGATCAACGCGAAGAAGCTTCCGGGCGTGAATTCCGCGCTCCAGCTTTCGGGCGCTTCGGTTTGCGTCCAGTCCGGCACGACCACGGAAATGAATCTGGCCGACTATTTCAGCGCCAACAAGATGGAATACAATCCGGTCGTGTTCGAGAAGTTCGAGGAAGCCAACGCCGCCTATGACGCGGGCCGTTGCGATGCCTACACGACCGACCAGTCCGGCCTCTATGCCGTGCGCCTGCAGATGGCGGCACCCGACGACCATGTCGTGTTGCCGGAAATCATCTCCAAGGAGCCGCTTGGTCCGGCTGTCAGGCAGGGTGACGACAAGTGGTTCGACATCGTGAAGTGGACCTATTTTGCTCTTCTCAACGCTGAAGAGGCCGGCATCACGCAGGCCAATGTCGATGAGATGAAGAACAGCGCCAATCCCGACATCAAGCGTCTGCTTGGAACGGAAGCCGAAACCAAGATCGGCACCGATCTTGGCCTCGGCAATGACTGGGTCGTGAATATCATCAAGGCCACCGGCAATTACGGCGAAATCTTCGAGCGTAATGTTGGTACCGGAAGCCCGCTCAAGATCGCGCGCGGCATCAATGCGCTGTGGACCAAGGGCGGCCTGCAATACGGTATGCCGATCCGCTGACGACCAGAAAAGCCGGAGAGTTCACCTCTCCGGCTTTTTCCCTTCCTGCCGGAACACAAAAACAAACACCGGCGGGAATTCAGACACCTGTTCAAGGGGAACCAAGTGTCACAGGAAGTTATCAGAGACGAATCCGCGCGAGTCCCGCTGATATATGATCCCAGGGTTCGCAGCATTGCATTTCAGGTTGTTCTGGTGGCGCTGCTGGTGCTTGGCGTGTGGTGGATCGTCGACAACACGATCGAGAACCTGCGTCGCTCCAACATTTCCACCGGATTCGCGTTTCTGCGGGGGCGGGCGGGCTTCGATATTTCCGACCGGCTGATCGACTACACGTCGGACTCGTCCTATGGCCGTGCGCTTCTGGTCGGTATCGCCAATACGCTGATCGTAGCCGCAGCCGGCATTGTGACAGCCACGATTCTGGGGTTTCTCGTCGGCGTTGGCCGCCTTTCCAACAACTGGCTGATCCGCAAGCTGGCGACCGTCTACGTGGAAGTGTTCCGCAACATTCCACCGCTGCTGGTCATCCTGTTCTGGTATCAGGGCGTACTGGCCGTGCTGCCCAATGTGCGCGACAGTCTCTCGCTGCCGCTTGGCTCCTACCTCAACAATCGCGGGTTCTACTTTCCGCGGCTGGTGTGGGAACCGGGCGCCTGGCTGGTCCTTGCCGGGTTCGTGGTGGCGGTCATCCTGTCCTGGTACGTGGCAAGGCGCGCGCGGGCAAGACAGATGGCCACGGGGCAGCAGTTTCCGGTCTTCCTGACCAGCCTTGCGCTGATCATTCTTCTGCCGCTGCTGGCCTATCTGCTGGCTGGGATGCCGGTCTCGGTGGATTATCCACAGAAGGGTACGTTCAACCTGTCCGGCGGCTTCAATGTGAAGCCTGAGTTCCTGTCGCTCTATCTGGCGCTGTCCTTCTATACGGCCTCGTTCATCGCCGAGATCGTCCGCGCCGGCATATTGGGTGTTTCCAAAGGGCAGACGGAAGCCTATTCGGCGCTGGGCATGCGTTCGAGACAGGGACTGCGGCTGATCGTGATCCCGCAGGCAATGCGCATCATCATTCCCCCGCTCACCAGCCAGTATCTGAACCTGACGAAGAACTCATCTCTCGCTGTGGCGATCGGCTATCCCGATCTCTACGCGATCGGCGGAACCATTCTCAACCAGACAGGGCAGGCGATCGAGGTGGTGGTCATCTTCATGACCGTTTACCTCAGCATCAGCATCATTACCTCGATCTTCATGAACTGGTTCAATACCAAAATGGCCCTGAAGGAGAGGTGAGCTATGCAGGAACATGACATATCCTGGGTGCGCACCGAAATGGCTCTGGCCGAGACCGCACCCCGTTCGCAGGTGGGTGCGGCAGCGTGGCTGCGCAAGAACCTGTTCGCTACTCCGATTGACTCGGTTCTCACCGTGCTTGCCTTGCTGGTTGTGGCTTCGCTTCTGCCGCGGGCGCTCGACTGGCTGTTCTTTGGAGCGGTGTGGACCGGCGCCGACCGCACAGCCTGCCTGACCACCGAACAGGGCGGCCAGCTTCCGGCCGGGTGGTCTGGCGCTTGCTGGCCTTTTGTGAGCGGCCGCTTCGGCCAGTTCATGTTCGGCCGCTATCCCATGGACGAGCGGTGGCGCGTGATCCTCACCGGCATCATCTTCGTGGCGCTGCTGGCGCCGCTCCTGATACCGCGCGTACCCTACAAGAAGCTGAACGCCATATTGTTCTTCGGCGTGTTTCCGTTCATAGCCTACTTCCTGCTGGTGGGCGGCGCTTTCGGCCTGCGTTATGTCGAAACCCCGATGTGGGGCGGCCTGATGGTGACGCTGGTCATTTCCTATGTCGGCATCGTGGTGTCATTACCCCTTGGCATCATACTGGCGCTCGGCCGCCGTTCGGAAATGCCGATCGTGAAGCTGCTTTCGGTGATTTTCATTGAAACCGTGCGTGGCGTGCCTCTGGTCACAGTGCTGTTCATGGCCAGCTTCATGCTGCCCCTGTTCGTGCCGCCGGGCACCAGCTTCGACAAGCTTCTGAGGGCGCTGATCGGTGTCGCTCTGTTCGCCTCGGCCTATATGGCGGAGGTGGTGCGCGGCGGATTGCAGGCGATCCCCAAGGGGCAATATGAAGGCGCGGATTCGCTCGGTCTCGGCTACTGGCCAAAGATGGGGCTGATCATCATGCCGCAGGCGCTGACGCTGGTCATACCCGGCATCGTCAACACCTTCATCGGCATGTTCAAGGATACGACCCTGGTGCTGATCATTTCGATGTTCGATCTGCTCGGCGTCGTGAAGCAGAACATTTCGGGTGATCCCACATGGGCGACCCCGCAGACGGCAAAGACCGGCTACATTTTTGCAGCCGCCATCTTCTGGGTGTTCTGTTTCGGCATGTCGCGCTATTCTCAATATATGGAACGCCGGCTCGATACCGGTCACAAACGCTAGGCAAGAGGAATGGCAAATGGCCACCGAAAACGCAGTCAGCGCTGAAGAGATCGAGGTCGACACCGGCAAGATGCAGGTCTCGGCGACGGAGGTCGCGATCGAGATCATCGGCATGCACAAGTGGTATGGCGAGTTTCATGTGCTGAAGGACATCAACCTGAAGGTGATGCGCGGCGAGCGCATCGTCATCTGCGGTCCTTCGGGCTCGGGCAAGTCGACGATGATCCGCTGCATCAACCGGCTGGAGGAGCACCAGAAGGGCAAGATCATCGTCGATGGCAAGGAGCTTACCAACGATCTGAAGAAGATCGACGAGGTGCGCCGCGACGTCGGCATGGTGTTCCAGCACTTCAACCTGTTCCCGCACCTGACCATTCTGGAAAACTGCACGCTGGCCCCGATCTGGGTTCGCAAGGTTCCGAAGAAGGAGGCCGAGGCGACGGCCATGCACTATCTGGAGCGGGTGAAGATCCCCGAGCAGGCGCACAAATATCCCGGCCAGCTCTCGGGCGGCCAGCAGCAGCGCGTGGCGATCGCGCGATCGCTGTGCATGAAGCCGAAGATCATGCTGTTCGACGAGCCGACCTCGGCGCTGGACCCGGAGATGGTGAAGGAGGTTCTGGAAACCATGGTCGGGCTTGCCGAGGAAGGCATGACGATGCTGTGCGTGACGCATGAAATGGGTTTCGCGCGTCAGGTTGCGAACCGGGTGATCTTCATGGATCAGGGCCAGATCGTGGAGCAGAACACGCCGGTCGAGTTCTTCGATAACCCCCAGCACGAGCGCACCCGGCTGTTCCTCAGCCAGATTCTGCATTGAGGAAGACAGGCGCGGCATAGCAAATCTGCCAGGCCGCGCAGCTTCCGGAATGCGGAAACGAAGAGGGCGGCTGCGGGTTGTTCAGCGCTCCTGCGGGAGCCGCCACCCATAAAGCCAGTCGAGATCGGTTGCGAGGCTTTGCGGAGAGCGCATCCTGAGCACAAGATTTCTCGCCAGAGCCACCGGCCCTGCTGCATTCCATGCCATTTTGTTCAGTGCGCCACGCCGCGCGACTTTCGACAGCCGCGCTTTACGTTGCTGTTCCCACAAGGATATTGCGCTTTGTTCAGGGGCGGTGAGCTCAGCGATATATTGCGCGAGCAGGGCCGCGTCTTCGATGGCCATGGCGGCACCTTGCGCCGCAAAGGGGGTGACGGCGTGTGCGGCATCCCCGATGAGTGCGATTCCCGGCGCGGTCCAGCTGGCAGCCGGGTCAACCGTATGAAGCGGCCATGCCGTCCAGTGCCCAGCCATTTCCACCAGACGCGCCAGAGCGGGCGAACTTCGCGCAACGGCATGCAGCAGAATCGACATTTCCGCCTGCACTGCCCAACTCTGCGCGATATCCATCGCGGGCGTGAATGCGACCAGATTGATTTCTGCTCCGGCCCGCAAGGGGTACGCCACCAGATGAAAGCTGGCATGCACGAAAGTGGTGACACTGTCACTGTCCGCAAGCCTGCGAAACGCTTCTCCGGCAGAACTGTTGGTTTCTATGGTCGTGCGCCATGCGATCTGTCCGCTGAACCGGTTTCGGGCAGACCGTTCGACAAACCGGCGGGAAGCGGACCAGACGCCATCGGCGCCGATCAGCAGTTGGCTCTCTGCGGTGGTCGTGTTGCCTTCAGGGTCCCCGAAGCTTGCGATAACATGGCCCGACCGTTCGCGCGAAACCTCCGCCAGTTTCATGCCCGTGTTGATTTCGATTTCCGGCCGTGAACGCGCCTCCGTCAGCAATGCCTGCTGAAGGTCGGCGCGGTGCGAAACGAGATAGGGTGCGTTCCAGCGCTGTTCAGCGAATTTCCCAAGCGGAACGCTGGCAAGCTCGCGCAGCGTGTTGGCGTCTTTCAGTCGCACGGCCTGCGGCTGCACCGCGTGGGGGCGCAGATGCGGCAGAACGCCGAGATCTGTGAGAATGCGTGCGGCGTTTGGCGAAATCTGAAGCCCCGCGCCAAAGGCTTCCAGTTTGGGGGCCTGCTCGAAAACACGGGTGATGATTCCCCGGCGCGCCAGAGCAATCGCCATGGTGAGGCCGGCAATGCCGGCCCCGGCGATCACGATCGGGCTTTCGCCCCTGTATGCCATGATGGGTTCCGGCCGTTTGCCGCTCAGGCGGCCCGGTCGATATAGGCGCAGCCTGCGGGGATGGTTACGTCTGCAGCGAGGGCCGCATTGTAGCGGTACAGCGTCGAGCAGTAGGGGCACACCTTCTCGTCATCCGCCCCCATGTCCAGAAACACATGCGGATGATCGTACGGAGAGGTTGCTCCCACGCACATGAATTCCTTGACGCCGATCTCGATCGCTGCGTGACCCTGATCGTTCTGGAAGTGGGGAATGATACCGCCAGCCATCATCGTCTCCTTCGAGCTGTTATCCAGCGTTTGGATCATAACAGGGTTCTTTGCAAGGCTTGTGAAATCAAACTGTCGTAAAACCCTGCCAGAGGATAATGTGAAACAATGTAGCCGGCTGGCGGTGTGACGGGTTTCACGCCGGCAGAGGCAGGAAAGCGGGGATATGAGCGGATTGAGGCCAAAACAGGCAGAGTTCACGACATCTGAGGTCGCGGCGACAGAGAGCGGCAACCCTGATCGTTTCGTCAATCGTGAGTTTTCGTGGTTGCAGTTCAACCGCCGTGTGCTTGAGGAAGCCCGCAACGAACGCCACCCATTGCTCGAACGTGTCCGCTTCCTTTCCATATCCGCCGCCAATCTCGACGAGTTCTTCATGGTGCGTGTCGCGGGTCTGGCCGGGCAGGTGCGCCAGCTCATCAGCCTGAAAAGCCCGGACGGACGCACCCCGGAGCAGCAGCTCGAACAGGTGTTGCGCGAAGTTGAGCGCCTGCAGGCCGACCAGCAGAAGGTACTGGCGGAGCTGATGGCACGTCTCGACGCAGAAGGGATCGAAACGGTCAACGTTTCTGCGCTTACCAAGGATGAAAAGGTCTGGCTGGAAGAGTATTTCCGCGAGCAGGTGTTTCCGGTTCTGACCCCGCTTTCGATCGATCCCGCGCACCCTTTTCCCTTCATCCCGAACCTTGGTTTCTCCATGGCGCTGCAGTTGCGTCATCTGCGGGAGGGCGAGGAAATGAGCGCGCTTCTGCGCCTGCCGCCGGCGTTGAAGCGCTATGTCCGCCTGCCTGATCGCAAGACCCGCATTCGGTTCGTTCCGCTTGAGGATGTGGTCGGTCTCTACATCGGACGTCTGTTCCCGGGTTACGAAGTCAAGGGTTCGGGCACCTTCCAGATCATCCGCGACAGCGACATCGAGGTGGAGGAGGAATCCGAAGATCTGGTGCGTCTGTTTGAGACCGCGCTGAAGCGCCGTCGGCGCGGTTCGGTCATCCGCATCGAGTTCGACAGCCGCATGCCGGAAAGCCTGCGCGAATTCGTGGCGGGAGAGCTTGGGGTTGCTGGCAACCGCATCAGCGTCATCGAGGGGCCGCTGGCGCTCAGCCAGATTTCGGAGATTGTCTCCATTGCGCGCGACGACCTGAAATATACGCCCTACAATCCGCGGTTCCCTGAGCGCATCCGCGAGCATGGCGGCGATTGCTTCGCTGCCATCCGTGAGAAGGATATCGTCGTTCACCATCCATATGAATCTTTCGATGTGGTGGTGCAGTTCCTGCGTCAGGCAGCGGTCGACCCCGAAGTCGTGGCAATCAAGCAGACGCTTTACAGAACCTCCAACGACAGCCCGATCGTGCGCGCGCTGATCGATGCGGCCGAGGCCGGAAAATCCGTGACAGCACTTGTCGAGCTCAAGGCACGGTTCGACGAAGAGGCGAACATTCGCTGGGCGCGCGATCTGGAGCGGGCCGGCGTGCAGGTCGTGTTCGGCTTTCTGGAGCTGAAGACGCATGCCAAGATGTCTTCCGTGGTGCGGCGCGAGGATGGCAGGCTGCGCAATTACGTGCATCTGGGCACCGGCAACTACCACCCGATCACGGCGCGTATCTACACGGACCTGTCCTTCTTCACCTGCGACCCGAAGATGGCGAGCGACGTCGCTCAGATATTCAATTTCATCACCGGATATGCTGAGCCGACCGACGAAATGGCGATCGCGCTTTCGCCCTACACTCTGCGCAGTCGCATTCTCGGGCATATCGAAAACGAGATCGCCCATGCCAGGGCCGGGCGCCCGGCGCGAATCTGGATGAAGATGAACTCGCTGGTCGATCCGCAGGTGATCGATGCGCTGTATGATGCCAGCAGTGCCGGCGTGGAAATCGACATTGTCGTGCGCGGCATCTGCTGCCTGCGGCCGCAGGTGCCGGGGCTGTCGGAGAACATCCGGGCAAAATCGATTGTTGGCCGCTTCCTTGAACACAGCCGCATCTATTGCTTCGGCAACGGACACGGCCTGCCGTCGGATGAGGCCATCGTCTATATCAGCTCGGCCGATCTGATGCCGCGCAATCTCGACCGCCGCGTCGAAACGATGGTTCCGATCACCAATCCCACCGTGCATGAGCAGATTCTTGGACAGATCATGCTGGGTAATCTGGTGGACAACCAGCAAAGTTTCGAAGTATTGCCGGATGGCACATCGCGCCGGGTGACGATTGAAGAGGGCGAGGAGCCGTTCAATGCGCAGGAATATTTCATGACCAATCCCAGCCTTTCCGGACGGGGTGATGCCTTGAAACTGCATGCGCCGAAGCGGATCGCGCAGTTCAAGCGCCGCAAGAAAACTGATCCGACGACCAGCTGATGATTGCTGCATCTCAGGGCCGGCTTCAGGACCGGCGCCCGGTTTCGATCATCGATATCGGATCGAACTCCATACGCCTCGTTGTCTATGAAGGACTGGCGCGGTCTCCCACCATGCTGTTCAACGAGAAGATGCTGGCGGGTCTGGGCCGCGGCATCGTCTCCACCGGCAAACTCGATCCTGAAGCGGTGACCAGAGCGATGGAAGAGTTCCGGCGCTTTCGCAGCCTCTCCGAACAAGCGGGCGCCGTTCACATGCATGTGCTTGCCACGGCGGCCGCGCGCGAGGCTGAAAACGGCCCGGATTTCATCCGCCGGGCGGAAGATGTGCTCGGCACGGAAGTTCACGTGCTCAGCGGCCGGCAGGAAGCTTACTATTCGGCGCTCGGCGTCATCTCGGGTTTTGAACCTGCAAACGGTATTGCAGGCGATCTGGGCGGTGGCAGCCTCGAACTTGTCGACGTTGCGGGCACGACCATCGGCGACGGCATTACGCTGCCGCTGGGCGGCCTTCGCCTGCAGGATATGGCAGGCAATTCTCTGGAAGTTGCGACCAAGATCGCGCGCATCGAGGTGGCCAGAGCAAAGCTTCTCAAGGCGGGGCAGGGGCGCACCTTCTATGCCGTGGGCGGCACCTGGCGAAATCTCGCCCGCCTCCATATGGAGAAGACGGGATATCCGCTTGGCGTGATGCATCACTATGAGATCGACCCCGCCAGCGCGATGTCCTTTCTCAAGCAGGTCGCCAAGGGAAATATCGAACGCATCAAGGGCATCGAAGGCGTGTCGAAGGCTCGCCGTGCGCTGTTGCCGTATGGCGCCATCGTTCAGAAGGAAATCATCACCGCGATGAAGCCGTCGCGCATTATCGTGTCGGCGGTCGGTGTGCGTGAGGGCTATCTCCATTCCCTTCTGCCGGCTGCGGAACAGACGGCAGATCCGCTGCTTTCAGCCTGCGAGGAGCTTGCACGGCTGCGCTCGCGCTCGTTTACCCACGTTCGTGAACTTGTCGAGTGGACGAGCGAATCCTTCCGGACGTTCGGCATCGAGGAAACGGTTAATGAGGCGCGCTACAGGAAAGCCGCCTGTCTGCTGGCCGACATTGGCTGGAGAGCGCATCCGGAATATCGCGGAACACAGTCGCTCAACATCATCGCCCATGCTGCGTTTCTTGGCGTCGATCATCCGGGGCGCGCCTATCTGGCGCTGACGAATCTGTTCCGGCATGAGGGGCTTTTCAGCGGGCTGGCGCCGGCGTTCCATGAACTGGCAACGCCGCGCTATCTTGAGCGGGCGCGCATTCTGGCCGGTGCGATGCGGGTGGTTTACCTGCTTTCGGCGGCAATGCCCGGCGTCATACCGCAACTGAGATGGCGAAAGCGCGATGACGGCGTTCTCGCTCTGGTAATCCCGAAAAATCTCTCCGGCCTTTATGGCGAAAGACCGGCCGCGCGTGTCACCCAGCTCGGAAAAGTCCTGGGGTTGCGTATGGTTCTGGCTGTTGAAGGGCAACCGGACGTGATCGTCGCCAAGTAAGGCGGCGATCAGGCCATTTCCGGTTTCATGCCGAGCGCTGTGCGATCCACGACTTCACGCAGCGCAAAGGAGGAGTTGATGCGCGTGACATGCGGCATCGCCGACAACCACTCCTTGTGGATGCGTTCGTAGTCCGCGAGGTCGCGGGCAGCGATGCGCAGTATGTAATCATACTCGCCCGACATCAGATGGCAGGACAGCACATTCGGGCAGCGTTTGATGGCGGCCTCGAAATCCGACAGCGTCTTTTCAAACTGCCCCGAAAGGGAGATGTGGACGATCACCGTCGTGTGATGCCCGAGCGCCGCGTTCGACAGCCGCGCATGGTACCCCCGGATCGTGCCGGAGCGCTCCAGATTGTCGAGGCGACGCGAACAGGCGGACTGTGACAGCCCGACCTTCTCGGCTAGGGCCGCATTGGGAATGCGCCCGTCCTTCTGCAACGTATCGAGAATAGCGATATCGATGCGGTCGAGTGTTGCTTTTCGTGGTTCTTGCGATGCACTTGCCATGGGATGCGATGATTAGCGGATTAAATGATACGAACAAGCAAGAAAACCGCGTGGGCACAGATAAAGCATGGTGCCGGGAAGCAAGAGCCTGTTTTGAGGAAACAACGTATTCAGGAACACCTTGAGCAGATCGCATTCTTCGGTAGAGCGCGATCTGCCTGAGTGGCAGCCTTTTATCGTTCCAGACGCGCCAGAAGCGAAGACGTATCCCAGCGATTGCCGCCCATGTCCTGCACGTCTTTGTAGAACTGGTCGATCAGGGCCGTCACCGGCAGCTTTGCGCCATTCCGGTCGGCTTCATCGAGGCAGATCCCAAGGTCCTTGCGCATCCAGTCCACTGCGAAGCCAAAATCATATTTGCCTTCGTTCATGGTCTTATGGCGGTTTTCCATCTGCCACGAGCCCGCCGCGCCCTTGGAGATGACGTCGACGACCTTTTCGATGTCCAGCCCGGCCTTCTTGCCGAAATGAATGCCTTCTGCCAGTCCCTGCACCAGTCCCGCAATCGCGATCTGATTGATCATCTTGGTGAGCTGGCCGGCGCCCGCCGGTCCCATCAGGCCAACCATTCGGGCGAAGGATTCGATCACCGGGCGAGCACGGTCGAAAGCGGCTCGCTCGCCGCCGACCATGACTGTCAGAACGCCATTCTCAGCGCCGGCCTGACCACCGGACACGGGAGCGTCGAGGAAGGAAAAACCGGCTTTATCCGCATGAGCGGCGAGTTCGCGTGCCACCTCGGCCGACGCCGTGGTGTTGTCGATGAAAACAGCACCCTTCTTCATGCTCCGGAACGCGCCTTCGGGGCCGATCGTTACCGAACGGAGATCATCGTCATTGCCGACGCAGGAGAACACAAAATCCTTGTCGCGCGCGGCTTCAGCCGGCGTGGCGGCGAACCTGCCGCCGTGCTCGGCCACCCAGCGCTCCGCTTTGGCCCCGGTCCGGTTGTAGACCGTGACGTCATGGCCTCCCTTGTTTTTCAGATGGGCGGCCATTGGATAGCCCATGACGCCCAGACCGAGGAAAGCCACTGTTGCCATTGTTCAATATCCTTTCATGCGAAGCGATGCCGTTCGCGGGCCGCGTCGATGCGTGGGAGAATCAGCGCTTGAGATGTCGTGTAATGCGTTTTTCGATCCATTCCACCGCGTGGCGCAATGTTTCAACGATCAGCAGATAGATGATCGCGGCCCAAAGATAAGACTGGAAATCGAAAGTGCGCGAATAGACGAGACGGGTCACGCCCATGAGGTCGTACACGGTGATGATGGCGACGATGGCCGACCCTTTGATCATCAGGATCAGCTCGTTGCCGTAGGGACGCAGCGCAACGATCAGTGCCTGAGGCATGATGATCTTGCGCAGCGTTACCAGCCGCGGAAGACCAAGAGAGTTCGCGCCCTCCCATTGGCCCTTCGGCACGCTGGCTATGGCGCCGCGCAGGATTTCCGCCTGATAGGCTGCGGTGTTGAGCGAAAAGGCGAACAGGGCGCAATTGAAAGCGTCGCGAAAGAAGAACCACAGGCCGACCGCCTCGAACTGCGCGCGGAAGGAGCCGACCCCGTAGTAGATCAAGAAGGCCTGTGCCAGCAGCGGCGTGCCGCGGAAGAAATAGACATAGGCATAGGCGAGGGTTGCAATAAACGGATTGCGCGAAGTGCGCGCATAAGCGATCGGCACCGACAGCACCGCGCCGATCACGACGGACAGCCCGACCAGTTTGAGCGTGACCCAGACGCCGGAGACATAGCTGGGCGCATAACGCCAGAACATGTCTGGTTTCCACGCAGACACCAGATACGCGATCAGGCCGATGAAAACCACGATCCACAGCGATACGAGCGCATAGCCGATGATGCGCTGGCGCGGCCATCCGTGTGCAGGCGGTGGCGGACGCAGCACTTCTTTGGTGCTCCTGCTCGTCATGATCATCGCTGCACCTCCTGGCGGCCGACACGACGCTCGATCAGGCCGATGCCGATGGAGGAGATGATGGCGAGGCCGAGATAGATCAGCGTCGCGAGACCGAAGAAGAGAAATGCCTGCTTGCTCACCCGCGCCGCGACGCCTGCCTGCCGCAATATGTCGGTAAGCCCGATGGCCGAAACCAGCGACGTATCTTTCAGCAGGATGAGCCAGAGATTGGCGAGGCCGGGCAGGGCAATGCGGATAAGCTGCGGCACAACGACAAGCCGCATGGTCTGGAACTTCGACAGGCCGATTGCATATCCGCCTTCATACTGGCCCTGAGGGATGGCCCTGAATGCGGAAAGGAACACTTCGCTGGCATAGGAAGAAAACACCACGCCAAGCGCGATCATTCCCGATACGAAGCTGTTCACCTCCACGCTGGCGCCGGGGCTGAAGAACTTCACAACCTGCTGGATGCCGATCTGGGCACCGTAGAAGACCAGAAACAGCGTCAGCAATTCGGGCAGGCCGCGGAAGATGGTCGTGTAGATGTTGGCTGCCAGCCTGAGCGAGCGCTCCTGTGACTGCTTGGCAACCGCGATCAGAAAACCGATCAGCAATCCGAGCGGCAGAGTGGCCAGAGCAAGGCTGACAGTGATGAAAACACCATAGGCAATCTCGTCCAGCCAGCCTTCCGGCCCCCAACTGAGCAGCGTCCAAACGCTTTGCATTATCCCGCCATGCCTGCTGTTTGAATGGTCTGTTATCATGCCAGCCGGATCGAAGCCGGCAAACATATCTCGAAGTGTCAGCAGGCTTGCCCGGTTTCCGTTTCAGGGAAGTGAGCACGCCTGCTGATGAAGCTCAATAAGCCGGATACAACAAGAGGAAACCAGCGGCGGGCCTGTCTACGACTGCCTGAAGCGTATTTCCGGCTGCTACGGGACAGCTTTCGTCTGCTGAGGCAACCGGCACAGTTTCCATAAATCGCATAGTGTTCCCTATCGTTATTGTGAATGCCTGTCCGGCATCTTCGCGTGGCTCTCGCGGCCGCTGGGTGGCAAGATATTCCCATTGTTTTTGCTGGAAAAGCAACCGCTAAAACCAGTGATGCAGATTGCAGCGCAACACGTTGAGGGGCGGTTCGGAGACATGCTGCAGGGAGGCAGGCGTCAAGGCTTGAGGCCGGTAACTTTCTCAATGAAGCTCGCGATAGCCGGGATGTCGTCGATGCCGAATACCGGCAGTGTCTCGCCGGGCTGGGGATGATCTGCGGCGATGGCCACGATGTTGGGATCGTTTATGGAAAGCGGTGTGTGGTCGCGCGCACCGCGTCGGCGTGCCTCGATCTTGAGCTGCGATTCGCGCTTGTAGCCCTCGACAAGCACGAGGTCGCATTCTGCCAGCCGTTCGAGAATGTCATCGAGCGATGGCTCCTCTTCTCCGGCCAGCTCGTGCATCAATGCCCAGCGCTGGCCCGATACGATGGCGACTTCACCTGCACCGGCGGCGCGGTGGCGATAGCTGTCGGTCCCTTCCTTGTCGATGTCGAAGCCGTGATGTGCGTGCTTAACGGTGGAGACTTTCCAGCCGCGGCCGACGAGTTCCGCCACAAGCCGTTCCGTGAGGGTCGTTTTCCCGGAATTCTTCCATCCGGTAATACCAAAGACACGGTGTTTCATGCGCTGCCTTCTTCGACGATCCGTTCCGCCTCGGCAAGATTTTCCGGCGTATTGATGTTGAAGAAGGGATCGCTCCCGCCATCGGACTGGAAATCCACCGCAACGCTGGACTGCGCCTCAATGAAGCCGAACACCCTGCGCCCGCCCTGAAGCAGATAGGATCGCAGCGACGAGGCCATGGTCTTGGGCCAAAGGGCAAATGTCGGGTGGTCACGCTCACCGGCGCGCGCAACGGCGATCGTATCTTCTGTGGTATCGGCAGCAAGGGCGAGGCGGCTAACCAGATCACGGGGAAAGAACGGCGTATCGCCAGCGACAGTGACCAGCGCGCGGACCGAATCCTGCTTCTCTATCCATTCCAGGCCGGCCAGAACGCCTGCCAGCGGCCCAACATAGCCTTCAATGGTGTCGGGCAATATGGGCAGGCCGATCTGAGAAAAACGGTTCGGATCGCCGTTGGCGCTCAGGCCGAGCATGGCGACCTGCGGCCGGATACGTTCAATCACATGGCGCAGAATTGGCTTGCCGGACAATTCCAGCAGGCATTTGTCGCCGCCGCCCATGCGGCTCGACAATCCACCAGCCAGGATGATGCCTGCAATGTTCTGCACCATGGTTTTCAGCTGTCCTATATGCCGTCGGGTCCCATGCTGGGGCCGGCGCTCTTGGCCGCGGTCTCGTATCGGCCGACCGTGCGCTCGCGGTAAAGCGTATAGAGGCCGGAGGCGACGATGATCGTTGCGCCGAGAATCATCAGCATATCCGGCAGTTCGGAAAAAATGATGATCCCAAGCAGGATGGATGACAAAAGCGAGGTGTAGCGGAAGGGGGATATGAACGACACATCGCCCACCCGCATGGCCATGATGATGAAATGATAACCGAGCAGCAGGAGCATGGCGCCCAGCGCCATCAGTGCCAGATTGCGGGGTTCTATTGGCGTCCAGCCGCCCATCGGCGCGAGGAGAAGTGCGCCCGTGGCCATGACCACGATCGACGTGACCGTGGATACGAGCAGGGTCGGGATATTGTCGGGCAGCTTGCTGGTGGCCAGATCGCGCACCGTGCAGCAGAACACGCTGGCAAGCGCATAGAAGGAATAGGAGCTGAAGCCTTCATATCCGGGGCGGACGGTGATCACCACGCCTATGAAGCCGGCGCATATCGCTATCCAGCGCCTCCAGCCGACAGTTTGTCCGAACGCCAGCGCCGCCCCCATGGTCACAGCCAGCGGCAGGGCCTGCAGGATGGCTGACACGTTCGCAATAGGCAATTGGGACAGCGCCATAAGAAAGGTGACGGTTGCTGCGACTTCACTGACGGCCCGCAGTGCGACCAGCGGTTGAAGCAGCAGGCGCATCTGTGAGAACGCACCGCTTCGCCAACTTATGAGCGTGATTGTCGTTGATGCGAAAATTCCGCGCACGAGCATAACTTGCGCCAGATTCATGGATTCTGACATCAGCTTGGTGATGGCGTCGTTGATGGTGAAGCCGATCATCGCGACGACCATGTAAAGCGCGCCGCGCATGTTGTCAGAAAGATTCAAGAAACCGGCCCCCTCATACTCCCGCGCCCACGCTAGCAGGCGTTGCCGGCACGGCAATGGCCCATGAGGGGGAAACTTACCGGTCAGCCACCGGTAACGCTCATGTGTCGGGAAACAGAGGGACGGTTGGTGCGGCGGTCGATGATGAAATCATGCCCCTTCGGCTTGCGGCCGATGGCTTCATCGATAGCGGCGGAAAGCAACTCATTGCCCTCCGAAGCGCGAAGCGGTGCGCGCAAATCCGCTGCGTCGTCCTGACCGAGGCACATATAGAGGGTGCCGGTGCAGGTGAGGCGCACGCGGTTGCAGCTTTCGCAGAAATTATGGGTCATCGGCGTGATGAAGCCCAGCCTTCCGCCTGTTTCGGCTACCTCTACATAGCGGGCAGGGCCGCCGGTCTTGAATGGAATGTCGGTGAGCGTGAACTGACGTTCAAGCTGCGCGCGCAGAACCGAAAGGGGCAGATACTGGTCAGTGCGGTCTGCCTCTATCTCGCCCATCGGCATGGTCTCGATGACGGTCATGTCCATGCCGCGCCCATGCGCCCAGCGCAGCATGCCAGGCATTTCGATGTCGTTGAAGCCACGCAGCGCCACGGCGTTTATCTTGACCTTCAGGCCGGCGGCCTGCGCGGCATCTATGCCGGCCATGACCTTTTCCAGGTGACCCCAGCGCGTGATCGCATGGAATTTTTCCGCGTCGAGCGTATCCAACGACACGTTGATGCGGCGCACGCCGGCATCCGCCAGTTCACCGGCGAAGCGCGACAATTGCGAGCCGTTGGTCGTCAAAGTCAGTTCTTCAAGGGCGCCGCTTTTCAGATGTCGCGAAAGCTCGCGCACCAGATGCATGATGTTCTTGCGCACCAGCGGCTCGCCACCGGTAAGTCGTAGCTTACGCACTCCCTTTTCGATGAAGACGGTGCAGAGCCGGTCCAGTTCCTCCAGCGACAGCAGATCCTTTCGCGGCAGGAATGCCATGTCCTCGGCCATGCAGTACACGCAGCGGAAATCGCAGCGGTCTGTAACCGATATGCGAAGATAGCTGATATGGCGACCGAAGGGGTCGATCATGTCCATTGCGCATTCCCATCTTCCGCTCGCGCGGCAGTTCTCGTGGCCGGTGCAGGCGTTATATACTCCTATGTGATACGAAGCGGCTTGCCATTCAAGGTGAATTGGCTTGCCTGCGGGACTTAATCTTCAGCTGTGGCGGGCCGTGCGCGGTTATTGTAGACGGATGCGTCCCAAAGGAGAGAGGCTGCCATGACCGCCCCATCGGAACTCAGGGTCTCGAAGGACCGCAAAACGCTGTTCGTGACATTTCCGGGCGCGGAACCGATCGAGCTGCCAGCGGAGATGCTGCGGGTGCTGTCGCCTTCAGCCGAAGTGCAGGGACACTCGCCCGAGCAGCGTGTCACGGTTCCCGGCAAGCGCGAAGTGACAATCACCCGCATCGATCCTGTCGGCAACTATGCCGTCCGCATCACCTTCGACGATTTCCACGATACCGGGATCTTTACATGGATCTATCTTGCCGAACTCGGCCGGGAAAAGGAAACCCGCTGGCAGGCTTATCTGGACGAACTCGCCGCGAAAGGGCTTTCTCGCGACAGGAGATAGTCGAAATCATTGATTATCAGTATGTTGATTATGATTCTTCACGTTTTCAAGGAAGAGTTCAGCCTTCTCGGGCCTTATCCAGAACCTCGGTGATACGCCGCATCTGGTCGCCCATCATGTCGCAATGTTCCGGCGAGGTTCCGGCCATCGCGATCTCGATGAGCCCCGTGTAGATCCTGAGCGATTCCATGAGCAGGGCCGTGCCGTCTTCGGTCAGGGAAAGGCGCAGGATTCGCTTGTCCTTCGGGTCGCCTTCGCGCCGCACCAGCCGGCGCTTTTCAAGCTGCGGCAACAGCATCGTGATGTTGGAGCGGCCGACGAGCAGCTTGCGCGCCAGGTCGTGCTGCGACATGCCGGGATGGCGATAAAGGTTCATCAGCACGTCAAGCTGGGCAGGCTTCAGGTCGAGCGGGGCCAGCCTGGCAGCCAGCGTGCGTTCCAGCGCATGACACGCGCGTGCCACCGCCACCCAGTTGCGAAAGCGGGGGTTGTCCCAAGGAAGCTCTTGTTTATTGTTCATTCTTGAACTATCATTGTTCATCATTGAACCAGTTTTGGATTTTGCACTATGGCACCAATTCAGCCGAAGGTCATCCGGTGCATGTTCGGTATCGGTGAGCGAGTGGCTCCCGGTCTCACTGGCCGCGCCGCTTTTGCACTGTTTTCGAGAACACCCAACCCCGGCAAGCTGACCGCGGGTGAGAGCAGGGCGGTGAGCAGTGCCGCCGGGTTCATGCAGGAGGCGCGCAACCATATGCTGGAAACGCGCACGGGTCGCGTGGCGGCTTATGAATTCAGCCCTGAGCCTTCATCGCCCGGACAGGATACGGTTCTGGTCGTGCACGGCTGGCGTTCGCGCACTGAATATATGCGATGGCTCATCGCCGGTTATCGCGATGCCGGTTACCGGGTGGTGTCGCTCGATCTGCCGGGGCATGGGCGGTCAGAAGGGCGCAAGCTCACCATGTTCAATGCGCTCGATACCGTAAGGGCGGCCTCTGAACGTTTCGGCTCGTTCGCCGCGGTTGTCGGCCATTCCTTTGGCGGGGCCGTTGCCTTGAATGCCATAGCCGGTTCCATTCCGGGCATTGCGCCTTTGTCGGCTAAGCGCCTTGTGCTGGTTGCCGCTCCGAATTCGATTCCCGCTGTGTTTGAAGGTTTTAGCCAGGCTCTCAATGTCGGACCGAGATCGCAAAGTGCGATGTCGCAGCGCCTGCATCGGATGGCCGGTCGCCCGCTCAGTGATTTCATCGGCGACCGGCAACTGGCGCAATTACAGGTGCCCACGCTTGTCGTGCATGCGCCGGATGATCGCGAGGTTCCTGCCGAACAGGCGCAGGCCTTCACGAAGGCCGGTCCGCATGTGCAGATCTACTGGGCGGAAGGGCTGGGACACAGGCGGATCCTCGCCGATCCGTCGGTTGTCGAACGGTCGGTGGATTTCGTCGCCCGCGCGGAGCCCGTACCTGTCGCGCTGGCAAACTGACGCTCAGGTTCTGGCCTGATGATCAGGCTTTTGTCGGGGCTGGCTCGACCGGCAGTCCTGCCTTTTTCCACGCCCCGAAACCGCCTTCGATGTGCTTGACCGGCTCCAGTCCCATATCCTGCGCGGTCTTGGCCGCCAGAGCGGAACGCCAGCCGCCGGCACAGAAAAACACGAAGGTGTTTCCGGTTGCGAAGAATGGCTTGTGATACGGGCTTTCCGGGTCGATCCAGAATTCCAGCATGCCGCGCGTGCAATGCCGCGCGCCGGGAATGTTGCCCTCCCGCTCGATCTCGCGCGGGTCGCGCAGATCGACGAACGTGATTCCGTCCGACGATAGAAGCTCGGCGGCGGCCTCGGGCGAAATGGCTTCCACCTCGGCATTGGCCTCGTCCAGCAAGGCGCGGAAACCCTTCTTCATGCAAATCTCCTCCCGAATGGGCATCAGTCTGGATTGATGGCACAGCAAGCCGGTGCTGGCCACCCATGTCCGGATGTCAGATAAACAGGAATTTCAGATAAATTTAACCAAATCGCCGTGAATCATTATAGTCGCGAACAGGCGCCGGGCTGCTCTCGCAGTTTGGCGCCGCGGTGATGTTGTCAAAGCAGGTGGTCATTCATGCAGCGATCGGGAACACGGATGCGGCTTGTTCCGGCATGTCTGGTTGGGGCCGGTCTTCTGCTGGCAGCTTCGCCGGCAAATGCCCAGAACCTGCTGGACATGCTGTTCGGAGGTCCGGCCAGACGCCATTCCGCCCCGTTGCAGGGTGAGTTTCCGCCGCCGCCGAAGCCCAGACAGGCTGCCCCGATCACCAAAATATCGAGCCCGGGCTACAACACCTACAAGGCCGACAAGCTGACGCGCGTGGATTTTTCCGTGCTGACTGAAGCGCCGCAAAAAGCCTCGTTCACGCCGGTAGCGGGAAAGAACGATTTTCGTCAGGCTCTTGCGGGCCTCGAAGGCTATAATCTGCTGGCCGAGCCGGCCATAGCGAAGGCCCTGATCGAGCATTACAGCGCGCATCCGGATTTTATCTGGATCTCGAATGACGCCATTGATGACAAGGCCCGCGAAGCCATCCGCGTGCTGGGCGAGGCGGAGAGCCATGGCTTCTCGCCTGCCGACTATTCCGTCGCGGTTCCGGTGGTGGAAGCCGGCGCCGACGAGGCCGCGCGGCGGGCCGATCTGATCCGTTTCGAGATGGCGCTGTCGGCAAGGGCGCTGCGATATGTGCGGGATGCACGACAGGGGCGTGTGCAGCCGAATCGCATTTCCGGTTATTACGATTTTCCGGAAAAGCCTATAAATCTGAAGGGTGTACTCGGAATTCTTTCCAACACGCGCGAGGTGCGCGCCTATCTGGAATCACGGCATCCGCAAAATCCGGAATATGAGGCGCTGAGGGTCGAGCTTGAGACGCTTGAGGCGAGCGCGGAAAACGAGATCCTCGTCGATCCAGCATTGCTGTTGAAGCCGGGCCAGTCCAGTCCTGAACTGCCGAAGCTGCTGACGCTGATCGGGCGCGGGCATCTCACCGATGACATGCGCGCCAGCTATGGCGAGACGATCGCGCGGCTGGGCGGCGGCGAAACCTACGGTCCCGAGCTGGTGCCGCTGTTCAGGGAAGTCCAGAAAAATGCGGGGCTGAAGCCGGATGGCGTCATCGGATCGCGCACTGTGGCTGCGCTGGCGGGCGAATCAAAGGCCAGCCGGCAGGAAAAGGTGCGGATCGCGATGGAGCAGATCCGCTGGCTGCCTTCCGATCTCGGGAGCCCGCGCGTGTTCATCAACCAGCCCGCATTCACGGCCAGCTATATCGAGGGCGGCGAGGAGAAGCTGAAGACGCGAACCGTCATTGGCGGAACCGGCAACCAGACCAGCTTCTTCTTCGACGAGATAAAGCAGGTGGATTACAACCCTTACTGGGGCGTTCCGCAGTCCATCATCGTCAATGAGATGCTGCCGAGGCTGCGCAACGATCCCGGCTACCTCGACCGCGCGGGCTACGAAGTCACCGATTCCAAGGGAAAGCGCATCCCTTCCTCTTCGATCAACTGGTCGCAATATGGTGGAAAGGTTCCGTTCAACGTGCGGCAGGCGCCCAGCGAGGCCAATGCGCTTGGCGAACTCAAGATCCTGTTTCCCAACAAGCACGCCATCTACATGCATGACACGCCGCAAAAATCTTACTTCGAGCGTGACATGCGCGCCCTGAGCCATGGCTGCGTGCGTTTGCAGGACCCGCGCGGCATGGCCGCCGCCGTGCTCGGCACCTCGGTGGAGCATGTGGCCGAAAAACTCGGCAAGGGGCATTCCACCGAGAAGGTGACGCGCAGGATTCCCGTCTATGTCGCGTACTTCACCGCCTGGCCCGACATGGCTGGCAAGGTGGAATATTTCGGCGACGTCTATGGGCGTGATGCGCGATTGCGTCAGGCGATCGAAGCAACCGAGGCAGTGCGCAAGCCCGCCAGCTGATCGCTATGGCCAGCTAATCGCTATTCTTCTTCGCCGGCCGCCCGGCCAGTATCCGGCGCATGTTTTTCAGCAGCGGCCACAGCGTCGGGCTCTGCTTGAGGCGTGTCTTGAGGCGGACCTTCTGCCTGTGGATGAATGCGTAGGCCTTGCCGGCGGCTGTCAGCGGGATCAGCGTTTCCAGATAGCGGATTTCGGTATCGCACCATTGCCGCTTGTAGGGTTCGTCGCCGATGGAAAAATCATAGATCGTGAAACCCTGTTCGCTCGCTTCCCGGATATTGTCGAAGAACAGGAAGTTGCCGGGGCTCAGATGACGGAGCTCATCTTCCGAGATAGAGCCGAACTCGCAGATCAGTCGATTTCCGCAGCGGCTCGACCCGGTGATGGCGCGCAGCTTTCCGGCCACTTCGAGCCCGTGCAACACGAAAGGCGGGGAGGGCTCCCGAAGCGAGTCGGCAAACAGGTTACGAAAGAACGCACGCACATCGGGCAGCGCAAAGACATCGGTAATACCCATGCTGGCAAAGCGGGCCGCCTTCATCTCGAAAAAGGCGTCAAGAAGCCTGTCCACGTCCTCTGAACTCGTCGCCTCGATACGCCGGCAGGTGCCCGCGGCCGCGAATTTGCGTGCCTGTGAGCGGTATCTCTTGTGTTTGCCCCGGCCTTCCGGGCAGGCGATCATCGCTTCGAAGCCGCCGAAGAGGTTCACGGCCAGCGAAATATCGGGGCTGTCGAACGGGCGAAGCGCACGCAGCGGATTGGGTCGGGATAGGGGCATTGCATCGCTTGCCGGGAGAAGCCGGTCGAGCAGCACAACGTCGATTGCCGGGCGGAAGCCGGCCAGCGCATCGAACAGCGCGGCAAATGCCGCGGGGCTCGCGTGATCGAGCCAGGCGGGGTCGGTCGCCGGAAAATTGCCGTTGGCATGACAGCCGCCCATGAATCTTGCAATCCGCAGCGGCCCAAGGGCGACCATCTCCAGAGCCAGCGCAAACACCGGGCGCCCGTCAACGTTCAGTGTGGCTATGATGCTGGTGTCCGGATGGTGCCGGCTCCAGTTCCGTACCCACAGCCGTCCCTGCGACGGTGCATGAACAGCCACGTCGCAAAGTTGCTCATAATCGCGAAGAGTGCTCTCCGAGGCCAGCGAGACGGAAGCGGTTTCCCTCTGAGGCTGGCCATCCCTGCTGAATGGCGCTGCTGCGTCCATCAGTTCCCCGTCCCTGTTCGCGTCACCATTCTGCACGCAATGCAGGCAATCAATGCACGAAATGTTGAAGAACCGGGAAACCGGCTTGGCAAGCGGAGCAGCGAGGAATGAGCGTCAGCTCCGTTTGGGTTCGCTGACCATCCATTTTATGATGACCATTGCCGGCAGGATCCAGACGAGGCCACCGATCAGGAAGAACAAGAGATGTGCGACTGGGCCGGATTGCGAGAGCTGCGCGACCGCGATCATCGTGGCAAGCAGGGAATAGACCACGACGAGAAGCACCAGAAGAATCGTTCCGATCAGCTTTTTGAGGCGAACTGGCATCTGGTCGTCCTTTCCGTTGCATTCGCATAGGCCCTGCAGGAAGCTGACGCAAGATGAAGTGGCGCGACGGCGTGCCGCGCCGCCCGGTCTTGCCAGCCAACGCGCCATGGTCCACCAATCCGCCGCCTGGGTACGGTGATGCGCGTCGTCGTCGACACGCCACCAGAGCCTCGACGTTTTGACTGGCCATCGGAACAGGCTGGAAGCCGGTTCGATTTTTCTGTCCGATGCGCTGAAACTGCTGGAGAGACGCAATGGCTGTCGACGCCGATTACGCATCTGCCTTGCCTGACCGGAAACGCCTCTTGCGAAACCGGGCGCAGGTGCGTTTCTGGCTCTACAGCATTCTGGTGGTGCTGTTCGCGCTGATCCTTGTCGGCGGTGCCACGCGCATGACGGGTTCCGGCCTGTCGATCACCGAATGGAAGCCCATTCATGGCGTCATTCCGCCGCTCAATGTGGAGGAATGGCAGGAAGAGTTCCTGAAATACCAGCAGATTCCCCAATATGAGAAAATCAACCATGGCATGAGCCTCGATGAGTTCAAGACCATCTTCTGGTGGGAATGGGCGCACCGGCTTCTGGCCCGTGGCGTCGGCTTTCTGTTCGCCATTCCGCTGATCTTCTTCTGGGCAACGCGGCGGGTGGAGCGCGGGCTGACGCCGAAGCTGATCGGCATACTCGCTCTGGGCGGACTTCAGGGCGCAATTGGCTGGTGGATGGTCGCGTCGGGACTGGTCGAGCGGGTCAATGTCAGCCAGTACAGGCTCGCCACGCATCTGACGCTGGCCTCGCTGATATTCATGGCCACGATGGTGGTGGCGCGCGGACTGGCGCCGCACTCGCAGGGCGCTGCAGACCGCGAAACCCAGCGGATGGCCGGCATCCTCGTTCTGCTGATCATGGTGCAGATCTATCTCGGCGGTCTGGTCGCCGGGCTGCATGCGGGACTGAGCTACACGACATGGCCGCTGATGGACGGCAGGATCATCCCCGGCGACCTGCTGATCCTGGAGCCGGTGTGGCGCAATTTCTTTGAAAGCCCCAAGACCGTGCAGTTCGTGCACCGCATCGGCGCCTATACGCTGTTCGTGGTGGCGCTGTGGCACATGATATCCACCGGGCGACGCCTTCCGAGCACCACGCATTCGCGTCGCGCCGTATTCCTGTTCATTCTGGTGCTGATACAGGCCATCATCGGCATCGCGACGCTGGTTCTGGAAGTGCCGATGCATGTGGCCCTGACGCATCAGGGATTCGCGCTGGTGGTGCTGGGCTTCGCCGCCGCGCATTGGCGCGGCACCAGGGGCGCTTACCCGCTGCCCGGCGAGGTCAGAACCGTTTCCTGACCTCGCGGACCGCAGAGGCGACAGACAGTTCCCGGTTTTCGTCGGCTGCATTGTCGTCGCCATGATGCCATGCGGCCGAGAGGCAGCCATAGGCGAAGGCATGGTCGAGAAGCCGGCGGGGATCCTGCCGCATGGCCTGCGCAAGCTGGCCGGCCATGCGCCCGATGCGTTCGGGGTCGAGGCACAGATCGTCCCGTTCCAGCGGGTTGAAAAACAGGTTTGCGGCATCGAAGCCGGGTTCGCCCAACACGCCCTTCGGGTCTATGGCGAGCCAGCCGCGCGGCCCTTCCAGAATATTTTCGTGATGCAGGTCGCCATGCAGCGGGCGCACGTCGCTTGCGGTGTCGAGAAGCCGCTGCGCCAGTTCCGCCGCCTGCACATAGATCGAGTTGATGCCGGCTGCGCGATCCTGTTTTGCCTTGGTAAACAAGGCTTCATAACGCTCGGCCAGCGGCTGCAACTCCGGCGGAGCAGGGTGCGCGCCGGGTGCATGCAGACGGACAATGATGTCGGCTGCGATGTCGGTGGCTGCCGGATCGCCCTGAACGTCGAGCACATCGGTCAGATGTCGCTCGCCGGCATATTCGATCAGCATCCGATGCCCGTCCTGATCGATCAGGCGGACAAGCCCGACGCCATTGCGCCAGGCAAGCAGATATGCGCCGCGCAACTCGTCGTCCACATCGTCAAAGGGCTTGAGGTCCTTGACGACGGCAATCGAACCGTCGCCAGACGTGATCTTCCAGACGCGGCTGCTGAACGTATCCGCGATCAGCCGCGCCGTTCTGATGTTCCAGCGATCCGGAAATGCCGGCGTCTGTGTCAAACGCCCTTGCCTGTCATCGGGCCGATCATCAGGTCGAGATTCTGCACGGCAGCACCCGACGCGCCCTTGCCGAGATTGTCGTAGACGGCAATCAGAAGGGCCTGTGCGCGGTCGTCATTGGCGAAGACATAGACCTTCATCCTGTTGGTGCCGTTGTAGCGCTCCGGATCGATGTCCGGAACGCGCTCGACCTGCTCGTAAGGCGCGACTTCCACCACGGAGCCCGGAATGGCCGCGTAGTGGTCGGCGATGGCTGCGTGCAGCTCTGCACCGCTCGGAATGTAATCCAGCGTTCCCAGTTGCAGCGGCACGACGGTGATCATGCCCTGAGCGAAATTGCCGATCGCCGGTTGCAGGATCGGATCGCGGCTGAGGCGGCCATAGGTCCTGATCTCGGGAATATGCTTGTGCTGAAGCGAAAGCCCGTAGGGAAAGAATTCGCAGGCGCTTTCGCCCTTTGCCTCATAATCCTCGATCATGGTGCGGCCGCCGCCGGAATAGCCGGTGATGCCGTTGATGGTGACCGGGAAATCGGCGGGCAGCAGCTCTGCCTCCACCAGCGGCCGCAGCGTGGCGATCGGGCCCTGCGGCCAGCAACCCGGATTGGCGACGCGCTTTGCCGTGGCTATGCGGGCCGGCTGGTCCTTGTTCAGTTCAGCGAAACCGTAGTCCCAGCCTTCGGCCACCCGGTGGGCGGTCGAGGCATCTATGACGCGCGTGGTGTCGTTGGCAATCAGCGACACGCTTTCGCGCGCCGCATCGTCCGGCAGGCACAGGATGGCGATGTCGGCGGCGTTGAGATACTCCGCGCGCGCTTCCTTTTCCTTGCGGCGTTCGGTGGGCACGGAAATGATGTCAAGATCGCCGCGCCCGGCCAACAGCGTGCGGATCTGGAGCCCGGTGGTGCCGTGTTCGCCATCAATGAAGATTTTCGGTTTCATTCCTGTGTGCCTGCCCGTATCCGCCTGAATGCCGGCAGGACTAAATGTCCTGCCCGTGATGGATGTTGTTTGCGACGTTGTCCTGTTTAGCCTTCCGTTCCGCCAGCAAGCCGAGATAGTGCATGGCGATCATGGAACCGGCGATAGAGGTAATATCGGCATGGTCGTATGCTGGCGCAACCTCTACGACATCGGCACCTACGATGTCGACCTGTCCGAGCTTGCGCAGGGTGGAGAGCATGCGCGCGGAGGACGGCCCGCCGGCGACCGGCGTTCCTGTTCCGGGCGCATAGGCCGGATCGAGGCAATCGATGTCGAACGTCAGATAGGTCTTGCGGCCGCCCGTGCGTTCCACGATCGCGTAGGCGATCTCGGCGGCGCGCATTTCCTCCACCTCATAGCCGTGCAGGATCTTGATGCCGAACGTTTCCGGCGCATGGGTGCGGATGCCGATCTGGATCGAGCGGTCCGGGTCGATGATGCCTTCCTTCACCGCGCGGCCGACGAAGGAACCGTGATCGATACGCTTGCCGTCATCGGGCCAAGTGTCCTGATGCGCATCGAACTGCACCAGCGCCAGCGGACCGTGAATGGCGGCATGCGCCTTCAGCAGCGGCCATGTGATGAAATGATCGCCGCCCAGCGTAAGCAGGAAGGCGCCCGATTTCAGGATTTTTGCGGCCTCACGCTCGATTGTGGCCGGCGTTCTATTGTGGTTGCCGCTGTCCAGCAGACAATCGCCATAGTCCACCACGGCCAGATCCTCGAACAGATCGCGCGAGAACGGATATTGCGGGTCGTTGTCGAGTATGGCCGAGGCGCGACGGATGGCCTGCGGTCCGAATCGCGCCCCGGGGCGGTTGGTGACGGCGGCATCGAAGGGAATGCCCCACACCACCGCATCGGCGCCCGACACGTCCTTGGTGAATTTGCGTCGCATGAAGGACAGCGCGCCCGCATAGGTGGGATCGGAAGCGGCGCCCCGCCTGGTGCGCGCCGTGAAAGCGTGGTCGATTGTCCTCGAAGACATGCTTGCTCCTTGAACTTCTTTTTCGCAGTGCAACAACTACAGAAACGAAGTGCAACTTGCCAGCGCCTCGGTTGTTTAGGGTGCAGACACGATTTGTGAAAGATTGCCCCTCTACCCTTTGCCTGCCGCCCGCCGGCAGGCGCACGCAAGGCGGGAAAAAACGGAACCCTGAAGCGATGACAAATCCCACAGCAGATATTTTGCGCGATGGTCCGGTTACGGAGGAGGCGGCGAAGATCGCTGCCCTGCGGCGCACGAAATTCGTGGCCGCCATGGCCCTGCTGTTTTGCGTGGCGCTGTTTGCCGTTGCGAAGCTTCTGCAACCGGCCTATCCGGCGATGGGCTTGGTTGCCGCTTTCGCTGAAGCGGCAACCATTGGCGGGCTGGCCGACTGGTATGCGGTAGTTGCGCTGTTCCGGCGGCCGCTTGGGTTGCCGATCCCGCACACGGCGATCATTCCTTCCAATCAGACCCGCATTGCCGACAATCTCGGCCGGTTCATTGAGGTCAATTTCCTGGCGCCCGGACCGGTTCGCGAGAAACTGAAGGAGGTGGATTTCGCGGCACTCGTCGCGGACTGGCTGGCGGACGAAAAACGCTCGGCCGGCCTGTCGCGATTTGTCGGCCGGCTGGTGCCGCAGATGCTTGCCGCCGTCGAGCAATCCGGACTGCGGGATTTCGTCGGCAAGCGCCTGGTAGACGAACTGGAGAAGGTGAAGGTGGCGCCGCTCGCCGCAGACCTTCTGTCCGCCTTCACCCATGATCGGGGCCACCAGAAGCTGTTCGATGAACTGGTGCGGGCCGTTTCGGGCTTTCTCGCCGATGAGCGGGCGCTGGAAGCCATGCGCGAAAAGATTCGCGCCGAATTGCCGACGCTTTTCAACCTATTCCGCGCGGACGCTTATCTTCTGAAGAAAATCGTGGCTTCCGCGGTGACCCTTCTGGAGGATGTGCAGGCCGACCCGGCGCACCCGCTGCGCGACGAGTTCGACCGCTTCGTCGAGGGTTTCATCGTTCGCCTGAAAACGTCCGGGGACTATGCCGAGCGCGCGGAGAAGCTGAAGCGGGATTTGCTGGCGCGGCCCGAGATGCGCGGACTGATCTCCACCATGTGGGCCAGCCTGCGCGATTTCATCGAGCAGGGGGCGGACGGCAAGGGAGGGGCGATCCAGTCGCATCTGACCAACATGTTTGTGGAGATCGGGCGCCATCTGGCCGAAGATCCCAAGGTAAAGGCGGATATGAACGCTGGCTTCGTCGTGGCGCTCGCCGCATTCGTGGAAAGCCAGAAGAGTGGCGTGTCGACCTTCATCGCCGATCAGGTCAAACGCTGGGATCTGGCGCAGCTTACCCGCCTGATCGAGATCAACATTGGCAGGGACCTGCAATATATCCGTTTCAACGGCATGATCGTCGGAGGTATTGCCGGCATAGCGCTTTATGTGTTCGAGAGTATTTTTCTTTCATAGGGCAACCAAATCCATCCGTATGGTTTTAGAAGAATCTGATTCTTCGGGAGTTCGATCTTCCGGAATGGATCGATAGATTCTACGGCGTTTCCAAAATTGCCACACTGAAGCGCTTATAGTAGCCATAACCGGATTTGATGAAGGCATATGCTGGAAAGGCGGAATGGACAGACGGCCACCGACATTCGATGAACTGAAGACCATGATCGGTCAGGAGCTTGGCGTTTCCGGCTGGACGGTTGTGGACCAATCGCGGATCGACCAGTTCGCCGATTGCACGGGCGATCGCCAGTGGCTGCATACGGATCCCGAGCGCGCGAGGCGGGAAAGCCCGTTGCGCGTCACCATCGCCCATGGCTATCTTACGCTGTCGATCATCGGAGCGCTGTGCCATGATCTCGGCGCGATCCCGGAAAACACGCAGGCGGCATTCAATTACGGGCTCGACGAGGTGCGTTTTCTCGCGCCGGTGCGGGTCGGCTCCCGTGTCCGCCTGCGCGCGACCTTGCTTTCCATGGAAGACAAGGCGCCGGGGCAGTATCTGATGAAGTTCCTCAACACCATCGATATCGAGGGCGAGGAAACACCGGCACTCACCGCAGAAACACTTGTGATGTTCTATGAGAGGCGCCGAAAGCCGCGCCGGCGCCCTTCATCGTAGCGGACGGCCTTTATCGCCGGGCGCCGATTTCCAGATCGACCACGCCAATGTTTTCGATCTCGCCGCTGAGACGGTCACCCGCAACGACAGGGCCGACGCCGGATGGCGTGCCGGTGAAGATCAGGTCGCCGGGCTGCAATTCCACTGCCTGGCTGCAAATCGCTACAATATCCGGCACGGGCCAGATCATCTCGGCCAGATCTCCCTGCTGGCGCACTTCGCCATTGACGGAAAGCCGGATCCGTCCGCTGTGCGGAATGCTGTCGCGAGCCGCCGGGATAAGTGGGCCGCAGGGGGCCGAATGATCGAACGCTTTCGCCCAGTCCCACGGCCTGCCGGCCTTCTTCGCCACATCCTGCAGGTCACGACGGGTCAGGTCGATCCCGGCGCCATAACCCCAGATATGGTCGGCCGCAGCATCGTGGCCGATATTCACGCCTCCCTTGCTGATGGCGACCACCAGCTCGATTTCGTGATGAAGGTTTTCTGTCGCAAGGGGGTAGGGGATCACGGTGCCGGAATCCACGACCGCATCGGCCGGCTTGGTGAAGAAGAAGGGCGGGTCGCGCTCGTCGTTGCCCATTTCGCGGATATGGGCGGCATAATTTCGCCCCACACAAAATATGCGCCGGACCGGAAAACGCTGCTGACTGTTCCTGATGGCGACGGAAGGAACAGTGGGCAGGGGAAGCGCGAAATCAGTCATCTTTTGGTGCAGCTTTCTATTGCGACGTGATTCTTCCAGGCGGGTATCGACCCTTGATAGATTTGTCCCGATTGCCCGGACGGGCAAGAAGTGATGGCGGGAATTGTGCCAATGCGCGAAAATTTGACCCGCTTGCAGGTCCCAAGCTTGAAACGTCTCCGGATGCGGTTTAGGCCGATGACACTTCACCAAGGAACGGCCTGCCATGCTTGACATCAAGTGGATTCGCGAGAACCCCAACGCTCTGGTTGAAGCGCTGAAGAAGCGCTCCTGGTCGCAGGCGGATGCGCAGTCGACAGTCGATGCGATCGTTGCCGGTGACGAGGCGCGCCGCACGCATGTGCTGAAGCTGCAGCAGGCGCAGGAACGCCGCAACGCCGCCTCGAAGGAAATCGGAAAGGCCATGGCCGCAAAGGACATGGAACTGGCCGGGAAGCTGAAAGCCGAGGTCGGTGACATCAAGTCCTTCATTCAGAATGGCGAGGCGGAGGAGCGCCGTCTCGACAAGGCGCTCAACGACGCACTGGCGGTGATCCCGAACCTGCCGCTGGACAATGTGCCGGTCGGCAAGGACGAGAACGACAATGTCGAGCTGCGCAAGGTCGGCAAGGTGCCGGTGCCTGCGAACTGGACGCGCGAGCATTTCGACATCGGCGAAGGGCTCGGCATGATGGATTTCGAGCGCGCCGCGCGCCTTTCCGGTTCGCGCTTCACCGTGCTGAAGGGCCAGCTTGCGCGGCTGGAGCGTGCGCTTGGCCAGTTCATGCTGGATCTGCACACCACCGAGCACGGCTACACCGAGGTTCAGGTGCCGCTGCTGGTGCGCGATGACGCGCTGTTCGGTACCGGTAACCTGCCGAAGTTCGAGGAAGACCTGTTCTTCCTGCCGCATGGCGATGGCAGGCTCGGCCTCATTCCCACCTCCGAGGTGCCGCTCACCAATCTGGTGCGCGAGGAGATCACGGCGCACGAAAAGCTGCCGCTGCGCTTTACCTCGCTTACGCCCTGCTTCCGTTCAGAAGCGGGATCGGCCGGGCGTGACACCCGTGGCATGTTGCGCCAGCACCAGTTCTACAAGGTCGAGATGGTGTCGATCACCGATGCCGACAGCTCGATCGAGGAACATGAGCGCATGACGGCCTGCGCCGAGGATGTGCTCAAGCGGCTGGACCTGCCGTTCCGCACCGTGGTGCTGTGCACTGGCGATATGGGCTTTGGCGCGCGCCGCACGCACGACATCGAGGTGTGGCTGCCGGGACAGAAGACCTATCGCGAAATTTCGTCCTGCTCCGTCTGCGGGGACTTTCAGGCGCGCCGCATGAACGCCCGCTACAAGGACAAGGATGGCAAGGGCAACCTCTTTGTCCATACGCTCAATGGTTCGGGGGTGGCGGTTGGCCGTGCGCTTATCGCTGTCATGGAAAATTACCAGAACGAGGACGGCTCGGTCACTGTCCCTGACGTTCTGCGGCCCTATATGGGCGGCCTCGAAAAGATAGAAGTGAGATAGATGCGTATTCTGCTTACGAACGACGACGGTATCCACGCCGAGGGTCTTCAGTCACTGGAGCGCGTCGCCCGCACATTGTCCGACGACGTGTGGGTGGTGGCACCTGAAAATGATCAGTCCGGCTACGCGCACTCGCTGTCGATTTCGGAACCGCTGCGCCTGCGCAAGATCGGGGAGAAGCGGTTTGCCGTGCGCGGCACCCCCACCGATTGCGTCATCATGGGCGCGCGCAAGGTGCTGCCGGGCCTGCCCGATCTTGTTCTGTCAGGCATCAATTCCGGCTCCAACATCGCCGATGACGTGACTTATTCGGGAACGGTGGCCGGTGCGATGGAGGGAACTTTGCTTGGCATCCGTTCGATCGCGCTCAGCCAGTCCTACACGCATGATGGTGAGGAGCGCGTCGTGCCGTATGAAACCGCCGAGGCACTGGCTCCGGATCTTTTGAAGAAGCTGCTGGCGATGCCGCATCAGGAAGGTGTGCTCATCAACATCAACTTCCCAAAATGTGCCGCGCAGGATGTGAAGGGTACGCAGGTGACATCGCAGGGCAAGGTCGTCCACCGCCTGTGGATTGATGAGCGCCGCGATGGCCGGGGGCTCCCTTATTACTGGATGCGGTTCGGCAGGGGCGAAAGCAACGGCAAGACCGGCACCGACATTCATGCCATCGAGAATGATTATGTTTCGGTCACTCCGCTGCAGCTTGATTTCACCGCATATGAAATCCGCGATCAGCTGACCAAGGCGCTTGCATGACAGATGAGGATCGCGAGGGGTTCGCAGCCTTCCTGCTTCGCCTGCGTGGCAAGGGAACAGTCCCGAAAGCTCTGATTGCCGCGATAGAAGCCACACCTCGCCGTGGCTTTCTGGCTCCACAGTTCAGCAATGTCGCCTGGTCGGAACGCATGTTGCCGATCGAGTGCGGCGAGGCGATCGAAGGCGCGGACATTCAGGCGGCTATCCTCGCGGCAATGGGGCTGGAGCCCGGCATGCGGATCATGGAGATCGGCACGGGCTCGGGCTACACGGCAGCCGTGATGTCCAGGCTGGCGGGCCGCATCATTACAGTCGAACGTTACAAGACGCTGGCCGAGCAGGCGCGGCAGCGTTTCGATGCGCTGGGCATTTCCAACGTCATCGTGCGCCACGCCGACGGTTCCAACGGTCTCCACAATGAAGGTCCTTTCGACCGCATCGTGGTGTGGGCTGCGTTCGAGAGCATCCCGCGTTTCCTGCTTGAACAATTGTCGAGTGGCGGACTTGTCATAGCGCCGGTCGGCCCGGCGGAAGGCGAGCAGCTCGTCGCCAAACTCACCAAGGTGGGCAGCCGCTTCGAGCGCGAAGATATCGGCGTGGTCCGTTTGCAGCCACTTATCCCCGGAACTGCCTCTGTCATCTGATCAGCGTTTTTTAGGAAAATTTTACGCTGAATTGAATGGCTTAACCGACCAGTAACATTAACGCGCTTTAATCGTACCCAGTTCGTTCCGGGTCAGCGCGGGTCAGTGTCATGCAATTCAGCATTTTGAAGGCAAAAAGGCGCAATCTGGCGCGCGGATGCGCCATGTTCTTGGTCGTCGCCGTTGTGTCGGGTTGCAGTTCGGGTGCCATGCGGTTTACCGATGGTCTCGACGGGATAACCACCGCATCCACACCTCAGGCCAAAGTTGGCGGATATGGCAATGTTTCCCAGCCATATCCGGGCGATGTTGCGGCACAGCAGCCCGTCTATACAGGCGGTGGCTACGGTTCCGGAACGGTTGGGCGCTCTTCGCTGCCACCGCCGTCGCAGCCCGCCGTGGTGGCGCAGGCTCCGGCTCCGGCCGCAGTTCCCGCTGCGCCAGCTCCGGCGCAGGTTGCGACCGCGCCGCGCCTCGATACGACCACGACCGCTTCCGTGGCGCAGCAGCAGGTGCCGGTTCCGTCCAACAAGCCGTTCCAGACGGCCGGACAGGAAGCGCAGCGTCTTGCCGACCGCACTGCCCAGCCGGTTTCCCAGCCCCAGCAGGTCGCGGCAGTGCCGCAGCCGGCCAGCCCGACCAAGGCCGCGCCGGCAGTCGCTGCCGCAGCAGGAGCCTACACGGTTCAGCAGGGCGACACGCTTTCGGCAATATCGCGCAAGACCGGCGTCAGCGTCGCTGCCCTGCAGCAGGCGAACGGCCTCGCTGATGGCAATATTCGTATCGGTCAGAGCCTGAAGGTTCCGGGTGCGACAGCCGCCGCAACCACGGCTGTGGCTGCGGTGAAGACCCCGGCCAATGTCGATCCGGTAAAGACCGCCTCGACGCCACCCGCTCCGCAGCAGACCGCGAGCGAGAAGGTCGCTTCCTACACGCCGCCCAAACAGGCAACGAAGGCGCTCGATCAGGTTCAGGACGATGGTGCGCAAGCTCCTGATTCCACAGGAATCGGCAAGATGCGCTGGCCGGTCAAAGGTCGGGTCATTTCGGGATTCGGCGGACCGGGCGGAGACGGTATCGATATTTCCGTTCCGAAGGGCACGCCTGTGAAGGCGGCAGAGAACGGTGTGGTGATCTACGCCGGCGACGGCCTCAAGGAATTCGGCAACACGGTTCTGGTGCGCCACGACAACGGCCTGGTGACCGTCTATGGCAATGCCAGCGAGCTGAACGTCAAGCGCGGCCAGACCGTCAAGCGGGGCGAGCAGATCGCGCTGTCGGGCATGAGCGGCAATGCGAATGCGCCGAAGCTGCACTTCGAGATCCGCAAGAATTCGGCTCCGGTCGATCCGTCAACCTATCTGGAATAGGCAACAGGAACTGTTGGCGGGTCTTCCTGACCTCCAGTCTGCCCCGCCACGTCACCCGCCCCTGCGATGGGGCGGGTTTTTCGTCTTTGAAGAGCCGATTAACGACGCAGCGATTCCGTCAGCATTCACGCAGTTGCGGCGTGAATGCCGCGACAGGATCAGATCTTCGACAGAGGCTTGCCGATCCGGCCAGCCAGATCCTGAATGAATTGCCACGCCACGCGACCGGAGCGGCTTCCGCGGGTGGTTGCCCATTCAAGTGCCTCAGCGCGCAGCGAGTCCTTGTCGGCATCCAGCCCGTAATGGCTGGCATAGCCGTCCACCATGGCCAGATAATCATCCTGCGAGCATTTGTGGAAACCCAGCCACAATCCGAATCGGTCGGAGAGGGAAACTTTTTCCTCGATCGCTTCAGACGGATTGATGGCCGTCGAGCGCTCATTGTCGATCATGTCGCGGGGCAGCAGATGGCGACGGTTGGACGTGGCGTAGAAGATCACATTGTTCGGTCGTCCCTCGACGCCGCCTTCCAGCGCTGCTTTGAGAGATTTGTAGGACGTGTCGTCATGGTCGAACGACAGGTCGTCACAGAACAGGATGAAGCGGTGCGGCGCTGCCTTTAACAGGCTCATCAGCTTTGGCAGCGTGTCTATGTCTTCGCGATGAATCTCGATGAGCTTGAGCGGCGAGGGGGCTTTGCCGGATGCGTTGACCGTAGCGTGCGCCGCCTTGACCAGCGATGATTTTCCCATGCCGCGTGCGCCCCACAGGAGCACATTGTTGGCCGGAAGGCCGGTTGCAAAGCGTTCGGTGTTGTCCACCAGAATGTCGCGCACCCGGTCGACTCCCTTGATGAGGTCGATGTCCACCCTGTTCACGCTGTGAACCGGCTCCAGAAACGACAGCTCTGCCTGCCACACAAAGCAATCGGCGGCATCGATGTCGCTTTTCGGAACCTCTGCGGGAGCCAGACGGCTGACTGCTTCAATCAGGCGATCGAGCTTGCTGTTCAGGGCATCGAGTGGAGTGTCGGTCATGGTTGGCGTATTTCTTCTGCTATCCGATGGGTTTGAGAAGGCTGTATCATGGGTCGATTGGCGCGAAAAGCGCGGGATTGGGCGCGCAGCGCGGTTGCAATGGCTGCTTGAGCGACTATATTCCGGCCGGATTTTCTGGCCGGAATACGGCTTTCCTTTTTATCCAGGAGTTATTCATGTTCGTGACCCCGGCATATGCGCAGGCCGCAGGCGGCGCACCCGATATGTTCATCAGCATATTGCCTTTCGTTCTTATTTTCGTGGTAATGTACTTTCTGATCATCCGCCCGCAGCGCGCGCAGATGAAGAAGCGTGGCGAGATGCTGCAGGCCATTCGTCGGGGCGATACCGTTGTCACCGGCGGCGGCTTCATCGGTAAGGTGACCAAGGTCATCGACGACAATGAGCTGGAAATCGACCTCGGCGGCATGAAAGTGACGGCGCTGCGTTCGACCATTGCTGACGTTCGCGTCAAGGGCGAGCCGGTCGCGAACCAGAACGCCAAGAAATAACCGTAATGGGGGCCGATGGCCCTCATCACATGGCCCACGGGCACGCCAACAGGTTTTCGACAGATGCTTTATTTTTCGCGCTGGAAGACGTTTTCGATCTGGGCCGTCGTCCTGCTGGGCGTGCTGTTTTCGCTACCCAACCTCTATCCGCAGTCTCTGCTGTCCTCGCTGCCGAACTGGTTTCCGACGCGGCAGATGACACTCGGGCTCGATCTGCAGGGTGGCTCGCACATCCTGCTCAAGATCGATACGAACGACCTGATCAAGGCGCAGCTCGAAAGTGCGCGTGATGAAATCAGGACGCAGCTTCGCGATGCCCGCATCGGCTACACCGGCCTGTCGGGCACCAGCAAGGTGGTGCAGGTGCGCATTCGCGATGCCGGACAGGTGCCGGCAGCGAAGGAAGCGCTGAAGTCGCTGACCACACCGGTTTCTTCCGGCCTGTTCGGCTCCGGAAGCGTGACCGAAATGTCGATGGACGAGCCGGAGCCCGGCCTGCTTCGCTTCACCATGACCGATTCCGGTATTCAGTACCGCACGGCGACTGCACTCAACCAGTCGATCGAGGTGGTTGGCCGCCGCGTCAATGAACTGGGCACGACCGAGCCAATCGTTCAGCGTCAGGGTGACGACCGCATTCTGGTTCAGGTTCCCGGACTTCAGGACCCTGAGCGCCTGAAGGACATTCTGGGCCAGACGGCCAAGCTGACATTCCAGATGGTCGATCAGAGCGTTCCGGTTCAGGAAGCCATGGAAGGCCGTCCGCCTGCCGGTTCGACCGTGCTGTTCTCGCGCGACGATCCGCCGATTCCTTACCTCATCGAAAACCGTGTGATCGTTTCCGGCGAAAACCTCGTCGATGCACAGGCGACCTTCGACCAGCGGACCAATGAGCCGGTGGTGTCTTTCCGCTTCGATTCGAAGGGCGCGTCGCGCTTCGGTCAGGCCACGCAGCAGAATACCGGCAAGCTGTTCGCCATCATTCTCGACAATCAGGTGATTTCGGCTCCGCGCATCAACGAGCCGATCCTTGGTGGTTCGGGCCAGATTTCCGGGTCCTTCACACCACAGACCGCCAATGATCTGGCCGTTCTTCTGCGCGCCGGCGCTCTGCCAGCGACGCTGACGATCGTGGAGGAGCGCACGGTTGGTCCGAGCCTGGGTGCGGACTCCATCAACGCCGGCAAGTTCGCCTCGCTGGTGGGTGGCACGCTCGTCATCATCTGCATGTTGCTGGTCTATGGCAAACTCGGCCTCATCGCCAATCTGGCGCTGGCGGCCAACGTTGCCATGATGATCGCCATTCTGACGCTGCTGGGCTCGACGCTTACGCTGCCGGGTATCGCGGGTATCGTGCTGACAATGGGCATGGCCGTCGATTCCAACATCATCATCTTCGAGCGTGTGCGCGAGGAGAGGGCGTATGGAAAATCCATTGTCCAGTCGTTCGATCAGGGCTTCAAGCAGGCGCTGGCAACCGTTGTCGACGCCAACCTGACCACCTTCATCGTGGCCGTCATCCTGTTCTATGTCGGCACTGGCCCGGTTCGCGGTTTTGCGGTAACCCTCGGCATCGGCATCATCACCACCGTGTTCACCGCTTTCACGCTGACGCGCTGGATGGTTGCGTTCTGGATCAAGCGTTCCAAGCCGACCGAATATCCGAAGGGGCTTGTGCATTACCTGCCTCTTGAGCCATCCCTGCCTTTCATGAAGCTGCGCAACTGGGCCTTCGCGTTGTCGGGTGTCGTGTCGATCGCCATCATCGGGATGATGTTCGTCAAGGACTTCAACTACGGCGTCGACTTCAAGGGTGGCTCGGTCATCGAGATACAGGCAAAGTCGCATCAGGCCGATGCGGCGGATGTCCGTTCGCGCCTGGAGCAGCTCAATCTGGGTGACGTTCAGGTTCAGGAATTCGGAGATCAGGGCGAACTGATGGTTCGCGTCGCCGCGCAGGATGCCGGCGACAATGCCGAACAGTCTGCGGTCGAGAAGATCAAGGGCGAGTTCCTTGACGATTACGACTTCCGGCGTGTCGAGACCGTGGGTCCAACCGTTTCCAGCGAACTGGCGCGCACAGGCACCCTGGGTATTCTCGCTTCGATGCTGGCGTTGCTGATCTACATCTGGTTCCGGTTCGAGTGGCAATTCGGCGTTGGCGCCGTGGTGTCGACGGCGCATGACGTGATCGTGATCGTGGGCATCTATGTCTTCTTCGGACTGGAGTTCAATCTGTCATCCATTGCGGCGATCCTCACCGTGGTCGGCTACTCTATCAACGACACAGTCGTCATCTACGACCGCATCCGCGAGATGTTGCGGAAGTACAAGAAGATGCCGATCGAGCAGATCATCAATCTGGCTCTGAACCACACGCTGTCACGAACGCTGCTGACCGGCCTGACGGTGCTGCTGGCGCTCCTTGCGCTCTATTTCTACGGCGGCGAGGTCATTTCCTCCTTCGTGTTTGCGATCATCATCGGCGTGTTTGTCGGCAGCTACTCGTCGGTGTTCATTGCCGGCCCCATGCTGATCCTGTTCAAGCTCCGGCCGGACATGTTCGAGAAGGAAGAGGGCACCAAGAAGGGCACAGGCTCCGCTCCTGCGCCGGCGTCAGGGGCGTGAATGACAGGTGTGGCTGAATCCTTTGAGCAGCGGTGAGAGCCGATGGGACAGGGTATCGTCATGCGCAAGGCGCATTTCCCCGGCCGCGCCCCCATCGAGGCGTACGGCAATGGCGGTTTTCGCTTTGCCGACATGTCGCACAAAGGCTCGATCCTTTGCCTCCCATCCGGTATTTACGGGTGGGAGCCGGCTGATCCCCTGAGCCTGACGGGCGCAGACTTCGATCGACTGCTCGCTGAAGCTGCCGATGTGGAAGTTTTTCTGGTCGGGATGGGACCGGACCTACGGCCTTTGCCCAGGCCTCTGCGGGAAGCGCTCAAACAAGCCGGAATAGCCTCGGACCCGATGTCGACCGGAGCGGCCGTGCGCACTTACAATGTGCTGCTTGCGGATAATCGTGCAGTCGGCGCTGCCTTCATCGCTGTCGACTGACAGCCATGGATACCGCCCATCCACTGGTGACAGAGGCCGTAAGAGAGGCCGACCACGACCGCTATCTGGCTGCACTTTATGCCCCGCCGGAGAAACGCGATGCGCTGATGGCGCTTTACGCCTTCAATGCAGAGGTGGCGGGTGTGCGGGATCGCATTCGAGAGGCTTTGCCTGGTGAAGTGCGCCTGCAGTGGTGGCGTGATGCTCTTGGCGCTCCCGCAGGCAGCCCGGAAACGGGCCAGCCCGTAGCAGATGCCCTGCGCGCTGTGATCAGCACATACAATCTTCCGATTTCTGCATTCGAGAATTACCTTGAGGCACGGATATTCGATCTCTATGACGATCCCATGCCCTCCCGCACGGATCTGGAAGGATATTGCGGGGAGACTGCATCGGCCCTGATCCAGCTTTCATCCATCATTCTGGATGCTCAGAAGGCGCCCGGCTTTAGCGAACTGGCAGGCCATGCCGGTTGCGCGCAGGCGATAACGGGCCTGCTTCTGCTGCTGCCAAGGCACCGGGCGCGAGGGCAATGTTTCATTCCGGCGGATATTCTGGGCGCCGTAGGCACATCGGCCACGGAGTTCATCAAAGGGGAAGATCGGGAAAGTGCTGCCGCTGCCGTCGCGGCGATGATTGCGCTGGCGCGTGAGCATTTGCTTGCCTTCCGGAAAGGCGCGGTCTCGCTTCCTGTCTCACTGCGGCCTGCCTTTCTGCCGCTTGCCCTGACCGCCGGCCTGCTGCAGCGCATGGAAGGCAGGGAGGTCGCCGTGCTGGAAGGGCGAGTTTCGCTCTCGCATCTGCGACGCCACTGGTTGCTGTGGCGTCATGCGATGAGAGGATGGCGGTAGGTAGGCACGCCACCGAAAGCGGCTACCGTTTTGGCGCCAACGGCAGGCGAAAACCAAGCGATATCAGGCGCGCCGCCTGATTCTGCATAACGCGACGCATTTTGGGGCGCTATTCAGCGGTTGCGGCAGCCTTGGCCGTCTCAAGCCATGCGGCGCAATCCTGCAAGGCACGTGCCGACATTGCCTGCTTTTTGGCAATGGTCTTTTCCTTGCCGCGCAAACGCTTGCCCTCCACCTTCGGCACCTCCGCCGGAGGGAAAAGTCCGAAATTGATGTTCATCGGCTGGAAGGAACGCTTGCCGGGCTCATCATCCGACAGGATGTGTCCGCCGGTGATGTGATTGAGAAGCGCGCCAAAGGCTGTGGTGACAGGAGGTACGGAAAGCGAGCGGCCAAGACGCGCAGCAGCGGCAAACCGGCCTGCGAGCAGGCCGATGGCCGCGCTTTCCACATAACCCTCGCAGCCAGTGATCTGTCCCGCAAACCGCAAGCCGGGCCGGGCCCTGAGCTGCAACGTGTCGTCCAGCAATTGAGGAGAGTTGATGTAGGTGTTGCGGTGCAGCCCACCCAGACGCGCGAATTCCGCATTCTCCAGCCCGGGAATCGTGCGGAAAATTCGCACCTGCTCGCCATGTTTCAGCTTCGTCTGGAAGCCGACCATATTGTAGAGCGTGCCAAGCGCATTGTCCTGCCGCAACTGCACGACTGCGTAGGGCTTGACCGTGGGATTATGTGCATTGGTCAGCCCCATCGGCTTCATCGGGCCGTGGCGCAGGGTTTCAGGGCCGCGCTCGGCCATCACCTCGATCGGCAGGCAGCCGTCGAAATAGGGCGTGCCTTCCCACTGCTTGAATTCTGTCTTGCCGCCGGCAATCAGCGCTTCGATGAAGGCTTCATATTGCGCCTTGTCCATTGGGCAGTTGATGTAATCCTTGCCCGTGCCGCCGGGACCAACCTTGTCATACCTCGACTGGAACCATGCCACGTTCATGTCGATGGTTTCGAAGTGGATGATCGGGGCAATGGCATCGAAGAATGCCAGCGCATCGGCGCCGGTCTTTTCGGCAATGGCAGCCGCGAGTTCGGCTGATGTCAGCGGGCCGGTGGCGATGATTGCCTGATCCCAGTCTTCGGGCGGCAATGCCGTCATTTCTTCCCGGGCGATGGTGATGAGCGGGTGTGCTTGCAGCTTTGCCGTCACGGCCTGCGAGAAGCCGTCGCGATCGACGGCAAGCGCGCCGCCCGCCGGCACCTGATTGGCATCGCCGGATTGCATGATGAGCGATCCGGCCAGCCGCATTTCGGCATGAAGAAGCCCGACCGCGTTGGTTGCGGCATCGTCGGAGCGAAATGAATTGGAACAGACCAGCTCGGCCAGCCCGTCGGTCTTGTGCGCGTCCGTGCCGCGAACCGGACGCATTTCGTGGAGGATGACCGGCACGCCGGCCTGCGCCACCTGCCATGCTGCTTCCGATCCGGCAAGACCGCCGCCGATGATGTGAATGGGCTTGATTGTCATGCCGCGCACTTAATCCGTTGCAGCGTGGAATGCAATGTTCGGGCTCGGGTGGGCCACAAACGACAACACCCGCCGGGGGAGGAGGTCCGGCGGGTGTCGTTAGGGTGGTCGATCAAGGGAGGAGGAGAAGATCGACCAATCGTCGTCGCCCGGGAGGAGGTAGGCTTCGACGAAACTTTTTGCTCTTTGAAGAGCTGAATTCTTAACAACGCCCGCCGGGGGAGGAGGTCCGGCGGGCGCCGTTAGGGTGGTCAGCCTTATTGGGAGGAGGAGGGCTGACCTTATCCGTCGAAGCGGGGAGGAGGTCGCTTCGACGAAATTCCGTTTCAGAAAACCTTTCGGCTCAGATACGCCAGTTCGTGACGCGCTATGCCAAGGTCTTCAAGCTGGCGATTGGAAAGGCGACCCAGTTCAATCACAGCGCTGCGGCATGCGCGCCACCTGCGAAAGTTTTGGATCAGCCTCATCGCCGTATTCCCAGAATTTTTTTCGGGGTGAGATGATCACCCCGAAGAAATCAGACCGACTTGCGGGCGACGAAGTGAATGTCGCTGCGGCTGATGCCGAGATCGGTCAGTTCACGGTTGCTCAGGCGGCTCAGCTCGGAAACCGTTTCACGATAGCGGCGCCAGTTGCGGTAATTGCGGATCAGGTTCATGGTCATTCTCTTTATTGTTCTTGCAGGTTCGTTCGTCTTGGTACACAGCCTAGATAGGATGACCCGTCCCGCTTTGAAAGAGCAGTTGGCGCATGGCAGCAATGCAATTTGTGCAATGCAATATCTTGGCTCCTTCACGGGTCCGACATAAAAAGGTCAAATTCGAAAAAGCACGTTCGAACAACGCTTTGGAATGCATGCTTGGTAATCCCACTCTTTTAATGGAAAAAGCATATGGCGCGCTATGTCGTGCGGCTGCGACAGGATGTTGAGCGCTGGGTCTCGAATGGGCTGATCGATACCGGAACGGCCGGAAAGCTGCTTGCCGACGCCGAGATCCGTGACCGCCAGGGCTTCGGGTCGGGAACTGTCCTTGCGATGATGGCGGCGCTGCTTCTCGGTGCGGCAATCCTCATCTTCGTTGCTGCCAACTGGGAAGCCTTTCCCAGATTGCTGCGCGTCGGCGCGCTGTTTTCCGTGATAGCCGGCGGCTATGTGGGAGGCGCGATTTTCAAAAGCAGGGGGCACGGGGCAATCGGCGAGGCGCTTTGGATCGTCGCGGCTGCAGCCTTCGGCGGCTCCCTCGCCCTCATCGGCCAGATGTATCATATTTCCGGCGATGAATCCGCTGCTATGCTGACCTGGTGCGCGGCAACGGCTCTGGCGGCCATCGTCCTGCGCTCCGGTCCGCTTACCGTTGCCGCAGTCGGCATTATTGATGCGTGGCTTGCCGGTCTGCTCACGGGCGGCCTGTTCAGTTTCTCCCATGTGACGACGCCGCATCTGTTCCTGCCGGTTGCAGTGTTTCTGTTCGCCATTTCCTACTGGACGCAAAGTGCCACGGCTCGCCACCTCATTTTGCTGTCGGTCATCGCCTATGCAAGCTGGCTTGTGGTGGACGGAAACATAGTCGAGAACGGCTTTGTCATGGCCTGCGTTTCGGCTGGCTTGTTTGCCGTCGCACATGTCGCACCGCGCGAGGTGGACAATTTCGTGCGTCTCGGCGGGCGTTTGCCCGTTCACGCCCTTATCGGCTTTCTGGTCGCAATGGCCCTGCTTCAGATCGAACTTGAAGGCGAGGGCACTTTTGTCGTTGCCGCTGCGGTGACGCTGGCCGGCATCGTCGCAGCGATCATTCTGCAGGGAAGGACCAGCCGTGGGCTTCGCTGGATTGCCTATCTCGCCTTTGCTCTCGAACTGTGCCTGATATATGGGGTCACCATGGGCACGATGCTGGGCACCGCCGGCTTCTTCCTGTTCGCCGCTGTGCTGCTGGGGGTGCTCGCCGTAATCATCCTCAGGCTTGAAAAGCGAATGGGGCAGACCCGGACGGATGGGGGCCGGGCATGACCAGCGGCAGAAAGCTGATATTCGCCTCCGTTGGGCTGGCGGTTGTGCAGATCATATTTCTGGGCTGGATGATCGTGGACCGCGCTGCCGTGCTGCGGGATGGCCGCGAGGTGCTCCTGAAAGTCGAACCGGTCGATCCGCGCGATCTTTTGCGCGGCGACTATGTGATCCTCAGTTACGGCATCTCGCGCATTCCGCTTTCGATGATCGCGGACATCGAAGAGCTGGACGAAGAGCTTGCAACGCGAACCACCATCGTCGTGCGCCTGCGCAAGGCACAGGACGGATACTGGGAAGCTGCAAATGCATGGGTGAAGCCACCGCCAGCACCTGCTGGCGCCGATGAAGTGGACATCGAGGGGCAGATACCTGCGCTGAACCGCGTTCATATGCAGGGAGAGGTTCGTGTTACCTACGGTATTGAGCGCTTTTATCTGCCCGAGGGCGAGGGGCGCGCTATCGAGCGGGACATGGGCACCCGTCCCTTCGCCGTGCGTGTCGCCGTTTCAAAGGCTGGAAAATCGCAGGTGAAGGCGCTGATGGATGGCGACCAGCTGCTGTTTCAGGAGCCTCTCTACTAAACCTCTGGGACCGTGCTCAACGACAGGATGGGTCAGCCGGACTGTCGGCCATGAAGCTTCGCACTCCGCGGATGAGCTGTGAGTGCAAAGGTTGCCGATCTCCTGCGCGAGATTGTCTGAGGATCAGTTGCTTCCCTTTGCCAACACAAAGATGCCCGGTTGCCGCCACAATCGGTTAATACGCCGCTAAGAAATTCCTGCGCAAATGACTATGAGCACAAGCAGGAAACCGTGCTCGGGATCGGCGCGAGCAGCGAGCGATCTCTTTTTTGTGCCCTTCTTTGTTGTTGGTCAGGGGGTTGTTTTACATGCAGGTCGTGACGCGCAGGGGATTTCGCCGCACCCTTACCATCATGTCCTTTGCGGTTTCGGCCATTGCTCTTGCAGCATGCGGAACGCCACAGCCAAAGCAGCAGACCAAGCCGCGTTCAAAGGAATATTTCCCCGAATCCAAATATGGCGTTAAGGCCAGCCCGCGTGTGGCGCACGGCTCCAAGATCAGGCGCGGCGGTGGTCGCGATCAGGTCGGCAAGCCCTATCAGGTGGCCGGCAAATGGTATCACCCCAAGGAAGACCCGAAATACTCGAAAACGGGAGCTGCTTCCTGGTATGGCGACGCCTTTCACGGGCGGCTGACTGCGAATGGCGAGGTTTACGACACCGAGCATCTGACCGCCGCTCATCCGACAATGCCGCTCCCGAGTTATGCCCGGGTCACCAATGTGGCCAATGGCAGTTCCGTCATCGTCCGCGTCAATGACCGCGGTCCTTATCACGGCAACCGCATCATCGACCTGTCGAAGCGCGCGGCCGATATGCTGGGCTACCGCACTGCGGGTACTGCCAACGTCAAGGTTGAGTATGTGGGGCGGGCCCCGCTGAATGGCGACGACGAACCTTATCTGATGGCTTCTTATCAGCCAGGAAACGGCGCCCCCGATCCATCGGTTGGCCTGCCGACCGGAGTGATGATCGCCATGAACGGCTCGACCCCGAGCATGAGTGCCGCTTCACGGGGCGTGCCGTTCCCCGGCCAGAGTTCCGATGCGCAACAGGCATTTGCCTTTGGAGACGGAAGTCTGCCGGAATACGGGCCAATCGTCCCGATACGTCCGGACAGCGGCATGCCTGCGGATTCGCCCTTCGCGCTTGCATCGCTTTCCTACGCGGACGAACGCATTCAATCTGCCGCCGGGGCCTTTTCCGCAGTCGATCGCGGTGCAATGACGCCGCGGGCTGTGGTGGACACGTGGAAGCGCGCCAATCCGGCACAGAACGTAGCGGGCGATTACATCGCCGCCGGCGACTACCACAGTGAAGCAGAGGCACGTCGCGTCGCGAGGCGTCTGTCCGGTTTGGGGAAGGTGGTCATCAAGCGCACAGAAGGCGAGGGAGCCGAATGGCATGCGCTGGAGATTTACGCTGACGGTCATGCGGATCTCGACGCCATCCTGCAGGCGGCATGGGAAAATGGCGCGCCCGATGCCCTCGTCGTGCGCAACTGATGGCGACGGCCGCAATCGAAGCGCATGCATGCCTGTTGATCTGCCCGCCTGCGGCCTGATAGCCTGAAGTTCATTCCTTACGGGCAGGCGTCTTCATGTCCTTTTTTCTGCGCGTTCCGATCATTGCCCTGACGGCACTGGTTTGCCTGTGGCTTTCCGCTGCCGGCGCTTTCGCGCAACTGTTTGAAACAAAGGCCGCACAAGCCTTCATGATCGATGGCGAAACGGGAAGCGTGCTCTACGCCAAGGATGCCGACGCTGCCATTCAGCCGGCGTCTCTGGCCAAGCTGATGACGCTGGAGATGGCTTTCGACGCGGTGAAATCCGGCCGGCTGACGCTGGATGACACATTCGTGGTCAGCGAGAATGCATGGCGCACCGGCGGCGCGCCTTCGCGCACCTCCACCATGTTCGCGGCTGTCAGGTCCAGCATTCGCCTTGAGGACCTCATGCGCGGCATTGCCGTGCAGGCCGCCAATGACGGCTGCATCATCATTGCCGAGGGCGTTGCCGGATCGGAAAGCGGCTTTGCCCTCCAGATGACGGAGCGCGCCCGCAAGATCGGCCTGCAAAAGTCCGTTTTCGTCAATGCGACAGGACTGCCAGCGGATGGCCAGATGACCACGGTGCGCGAGCTGGTGCTGCTTGCCCGTCACCTTCAGCAGACCTACCCGGATCTTTACCGGCTGTTTTCGGAAACCGATTTCACCTGGAACAAGATCAACCAGCGCAACCGCAACCCGTTGCTGGCAATGGATATCGGTGCGGAGGGACTGGCCGTGGGCGCCAGCGAGCAGAACGGTTTTGCCATTGTCGGCGCGCTATCGCAGAACGGCCGGCGCGTGATTGCGGCACTTGCCGGCCTCTCTTCCGATCGTGAGCGTGCGGAAGAATCGCGCAAGCTTCTGGAATGGGGGCTGCGTTCCTTCGAGAAAACCGAAATTTTCGCTGCGAATGAAACGGTGGGAACCGCGCAGGTCTATGGTGGCAGCAAGGGCGGTGTCGCGCTTACCGCAACAGGGCCGGTCGATCTGCTTTTACCTGTCGCCAACCGCGACAAGCTGACGGCGCGGATCGTCTATCAGGGGCCGCTTCGGGCGCCCGTCGAGCAGGGGCAGGCGGTTGGCTCGCTGCGCATATGGATAGGCGACACGCTGAGCCAGGAAGTGCCTTTGCAGGCAGCGGAGACGGTCGAGGTTGGCCAACTCCACAACCGGGCCTTCGATGCGCTCAAGGAACTGGCCATAGGCTGGCTGCGCTGATAAGCGAAGGACTTGTCGCGACAACGGAACGAAACATCAGCCAGTGCGCCAGGGATTCTTCATAAGCTTCGAAGGCGGGGAGGGCGCCGGAAAGTCCACCCAGATCGAGCGGCTTGCGAGCAAGCTGCGCGCCAAGAAGTATGATGTCGTGGTCACGCGCGAGCCGGGCGGTTCACCCGGAGCAGAAGCCGTGCGCCACGTCATTCTTTCGGGCGCGGCCGAGGCATTGGGCCCCAAAATGGAGGCGATGCTGTTTGCTGCCGCCCGTTCCGATCATGTCGAGCAACTGATCAGGCCGGCAATCGAGCGCGGCGCGATTGTCTTATGCGACCGGTTTGTCGATTCGTCGCGTGTGTATCAGGGCGTGACGGGCGGGCTGCCCCCCGAATTCATGGAGACGCTGGAAAAGGTCACCGTGAATGGCATGATGCCCGACATGACGATCATCTTCGACATCGATCCGACTGAGGGCCTCAGGCGCGCCGATGCGCGGCGCTCCAGCGGCGATGCGCCGGACCGTTTCGAGAAGGAAACCGTCGAGATGCACAGGCAGCGGCGGGAGGCCTTCCTCGCCATCGCCGAGGCGGAGCCCGACCGCTGCGTGGTGATCGATGCCGCATCCTCTGCCGACGAGGTTGACGATGCGGTGACGGAAGCCGTGTTCAGCCGGCTGGAGGCGCGCGCGCTCGCGACCGGCAAGAAGCATGAAGAGGTGCCATGATGTTCGAGCGTCTGGCACCCGAGCAGCATGACACTCTGGAAGGCGTGCCTGAGCCGGCGGAAACGCCTGTGCTGGTCGGCCATGAAGAGGCCGCCGGCATGCTGGTCAATGCCTATCGCTCGGGCAAGTTGCCCCATGCGCTGATGTTTGTCGGCCCGGTCGGGATAGGTAAGGCAACGCTGGCCTTTCATCTTGCCCATCATCTGCTGAAATATCCGCGCCATCAGGAAGCGCCTGCACAGCTTGCGGTGCCGGATCCCGCTTCACCGCTGTTCCGGCAGATCGCACAGGGTGCGCATCCTTCGGTGCTGCACCTGACACGGCCTCTCAACGAGCGCACCAAGGCCTACAAGTCTGTCGTCACCGTTGACGAGATTCGCAAGGTCAGCAGCTTCCTGTCCCTGACCTCGCATGATGGCGGCTACCGCGTGGTCATCGTCGATCCGGCTGACGACATGAATGCCAATGCGGCGAATGCTCTTCTGAAAAACCTTGAGGAGCCGCCGGCGCGCACGCTTTTCATCCTCATCGTGCATGCGCCGGGTTCGCTTTTGCCAACCATCCGCTCCCGCTGTCAGGTGGTGCGCCTGTCGCCGCTGGAGCCTCTGCAGCTTACCAGTGTTCTGGACGCCGTGGGGCCGTCTTCCGCCGGGGGCGAGGTGGCGAAGCGGGCAGGTGGCAGCGTGCGCAATGCCATCATGCTCGCCCAATATGGCGGGCTGGAAATAGCGCAGGCCCTCGATGATCTGGTGCATTCGCCACGCTATGAGGTAGGGAGCGCCCACAGGCTGGCGGATGTGGTCGCAGGCCGCGACGGGGCCGTGCCGTTCGACATATTCAATCGTCACGCGCTCGATCTACTTTCCGGTCAAGCGCGGCAGGCCGCCCTTGGCGGAAACCTTGCCCGCGCCAAATCGCTCACCGATGCTTGGCAGGACGCGCGCAATGCGATAATCGAGATGGAAACCTATAACCTCGACAAGAAGCAGCACGCGCTTTCGATGATTGATCGCCTGAACTCTGCATTTCGAATGTGAAGCTCTGCCTTGCCGCGGGATGGCAATCGCCGTTCCGATGCTATATCCACCGCACATTCTTCCTTTTGCAGACTTCAAGACGGTCCCTTCATGTCGCGCGATAGTTTCTACATCACCACTGCCATTTCCTATCCCAACGGCAAGCCGCATATCGGTCATGCCTATGAGCTGATCGCCACGGATGCGCTTGCGCGTTTCCAGCGCTGCGACGGCAAGGATGTTTTCTTCCTTACCGGAACGGACGAGCACGGCATCAAGATGCTGCAGACGGCCAAGAAGGAAGGCATTTCGCCGCGTGAACTGGCGGACCGAAATGCCGCCGCGTTCCAGCGCATGGCCGTGGCGCTGAATGCCTCCAACGACGATTTCATCCGCACCACCGAGGAGCGCCACTACAAGGCCTCGCAGGCGATCTGGAAGGCCATGGCCGACCGGGGCGACATCTACAAGGGCGGCTATGCTGGCTGGTATTCGGTGCGCGACGAAGCCTATTACGGCGAAGAGGAAACCGAAGTGCGCGAAGATGGCGTGCACTACGGACCGCAGGGCACGCCGGTGGAATGGGTCGAGGAGGAAAGCTACTTCTTCCGCCTTTCCGCCTATCAGGACAAGCTGCTGGAGCTTTATGAAAGCCGTCCCGATTTCATCGGACCGGCTGAGCGCCGCAACGAAGTGACGAGCTTCGTTCGCTCGGGCCTGAAGGACCTGTCCATCTCCCGCACCACCTTCGACTGGGGCGTTCCGGTGCCGGGCGACGAAAAGCACGTCATGTATGTGTGGGTGGATGCGCTCACGAATTACATCACTGCCCTTGGCTATCCTGATGAAAATGAAGCGAAATGGAAATTCTGGCCGGCCGATGCGCACATCATCGGCAAGGACATTGTGCGCTTCCACGCCATCTACTGGCCGGCCTTCCTGATTTCGGCCGGCATCGAGCTTCCAAAGCGGGTCTTTGGTCATGGCTTCCTGTTCAACCGCGGTGAAAAGATGTCGAAGTCGCTCGGCAACGTTATCGATCCCTTCACCATGGTTGAGCATTACGGCCTCGATCAGGTGCGCTATTTCTTCCTGCGCGAAGTGCCGTTCGGGCAGGACGGCAGCTACAGCCATGAGGCGATCGTCAACCGCACCAACGCCGATCTCGCCAACGATCTCGGCAATCTGGCGCAGCGCTCGCTGTCGATGATCGCCAAGAACTGCGGTGGCGTGGTGCCGGCGCGTGGCGAGCTGGCGGAAGCCGACAAGGCTATTCTGGCGCAGGCGGTGGATGCGCTGGCGACCGCGCGCAGGACCATGGCCGAGCAGGCTATCCATCAGGCGCTGGCCGCGATCTTTGGTGTTGTCGCCGAAGCCAACCGCTATTTCGCGGGGCAGGAGCCGTGGGCGCTGAAGAAGACCGATCCGGCGCGCATGGAAACGGTTCTGTGGACGACGGCCGAGATCATCCGGCGCGTCGGCATCCTGTGCCAGCCTTTCATTCCCGGTTCCGCAGCCAAACTGCTCGATCTTCTGGCCGTGGGCGAGGATCAGCGCGGTTTCGGGCATGTCGACACACTCGACGCTCTGGTGCCCGGCACGCCACTGCCGCCGCCGCAGCCCGTGTTCCCGCGCTATGTGGAGCAGGAGCCTGCCGCCTGATGCTGGTCGACAGTCACTGCCATCTCGATTTCCCGGATTTCGCCGAGGAGCGGGATGCGATCATCGCCCGCGCCCGCGAAGCTGGCGTGGGGCGCATGGTGACGATTTCGACGCAGGTGCAGAAGTTTGACCGCATCCTTGAAGTCGCCGAGGCGTATGATGAGGTCTATTGTTCGGTCGGCACGCATCCGAACAGCGTGGCGCAGGAACCCGTTGTTTCTGCGGAAAACCTGATCGGGCTCAGCGCCCATCCCAAGGTGGTCGCCATTGGCGAGTCGGGTCTTGATTATCATTACGACTATGCCACGCCGCAGCTTCAGGCCGCATGTTTCCGCAATCACATCGCAGCCGCACGCGAAACGGGCCTGCCGCTGGTCATCCATGCCCGCTCCGCCGATGATGACGTCGCCGCCATTCTGGAGGAGGAGATGGGGAAGGGGGATTTTCCCTTCGTCCTGCATTGCTTCTCTTCCGGCAAGCGGCTGGCAGAGGTCGGCGTTGCGCTTGGCGGATATGTCTCCTTTTCCGGCATTCTGACATTCCGGAACTCGCAGGACATTCGTGACATCGCGGCTGCCGTGCCGCATGAGCGCTTGCTGGTGGAGACGGATGCGCCCTACCTCGCCCCGGTTCCATATCGCGGCAAGCGCAACGAGCCTGCGTTCGTGGCGCACACGGCAGCAGTTCTGGCCGAAACCATCGGCGTCAATGCCCAACAGGTGGTAAGGCTGACCACGGAAAATTTCTTTCGTCTTTTCAGTAAGATGCCTCGACCCGATGAAGTGGCGATAAAGGCGTGAGCGACCGGCTGCGCGTCACCATCCTGGGGTGCGGCTCATCGCCTGGCGTGCCGCGCATCACCGGTGACTGGGGTGCCTGCGATCCCGCCAATCCTAAAAACCGACGCATGCGCGCCTCCGCCATGTTCGAGCGGATCAGGGCGGATGGGCGCCGCACCACGGTGGTGATCGACACTGGCCCGGATTTCCGCGCCCAGATGCTGATGGCGAAAGTCGGCCATATCGACGCCGTGCTTTATACGCATGCCCATGCCGATCATATCCATGGCATAGACGATCTGCGCGGCTATGTGCTCGAGCAGAAGCGCCTCATCGACATCTATGCCGACGCAGCGACCATGGTTCGCCTGCGCGAGGCTTTCGGTTATTGCTTCGAAACGCCGCCCGGCAGTTCCTATCCGCCGATCCTATGGGCGCGCGGCATCGATCATGACCGGACGGTCACTGTGGAAGGAGAGGGCGGTGCCCTCACCTTCGAGCCTCTGCCGCAAGTGCACGGCGACATCACCTCGCTCGGCTTCCGCGTTGAAAACATTGCCTATTGCCCCGACGTCAGCGGTATTCCGGAAACCACCGCATTGCGCCTGAACGGCCTTGAACTACTGATCGTCGACGCCTTGCAATACCGCCGCCATCCCAGCCATTTTTCGCTCGGCGAGGCAATGGAATGGATCGACCGGCTGAAGCCCAGACAAGCCGTTCTGACCCATATGCACATACCGCTGGACTACGAGACGGTTCTGGCTGAAACGCCGGACAATGTTCAGCCGGCCTATGACGGACTGGTGCTGGAATTTCCAGTCCAGCCGGCCTGATGCGCGATACACACTCATTCTGTGCGTGCGCATCTGGGATCACACGATAACGTCCGGGCTTCGATCAAGGCGCAAGTCGCGCACTACATTGCCAAGATAGTTCCATAATCTATCTTATGCGACTAACTCACCACAGTGAGTTGGTTCTAGCCTGAAGTGCGACTTGCAAGCGATAACAATGAGTTATCCCAAGCAAGGAACCCGTCATGGAACGCACCTACGCGCATATTGACCCGGATGAACGCCGCAAGATCCCCCGCTGGCGCGCTGCAAACCTCTCCGTTGACATTATTGCCGAGAAACTTGGACGACATCGCTCAACCGTTTTCCGCGAGTTGAAACGCAATCGATTTGTCTACGGTCAGATCACGGATCTGACCGGCTATTACGGCATGGTTGCCGATCAGAAATCCCGTGAACGTCGCTCGAAACAACGCAAGCTCGTCCGGTTTGATCATTTGCGTCAATCCGTGATCAAGCACATCAGCGATGGATGGTCGCCGCAGCAAATTGCCGGGAGAATGCAGCTGGACCGCCACCCCATCTCTGTCAGTCATGAAACGATCTATCAGTTTGTTTATTCCGCCGACGGTCGAAAAGAAGGGCTTTGGGAGTATCTGCCTGAACGTCGTGCCAGACGACGTCCACGTCATGCCCGGCGCCGTCATGGACATCGATTTCCGCCGGAACTGAGCATCTTACATCGCCCGGACATGATTGCCAGACGCAAGCAGTTTGGACATTGGGAATGCGATGCCAATGTGACGTCTCTGGTTAAGCGGGTAAGCCGTTTCACAGTTTTGTTGCGCAACAATGATCGTCAGTCACGTGCGGTAATGGATGGTGTGATTGGCGTACTGCAACCCCTGCCCCAAATAGCCCGGCGCTCGATCACCTTTGATCGAGGCACTGAGTTCACGGAATGGGCTTACCTGCAGGCCGGGATCGGATCAAAAGCATGGTTCTGTGATCCGCAGTACCCCTGGCAAAAGGGAACGGTCGGAAACACCAACAGGCGAACAAGACGATGGCTCCCCAGAGACCTTGATCCGCTAACGTTGAGTGACCGAGATCTCGTATTCATCTGTCATCGCCTCAACAATACGCCGCGCAGATGTTTGGGGTACAAAACACCGGCGGAGATTTTCCGTCAGAAACTTGTCGCAAACAGACATCGCTATGAATAAACTCGAACTGTAAAAGTCGCGGTTCAGCCTGAACTCACACACAAGCAAACATGTCGCCCTGATTCACAACTGTACTTTCGTGTGTACGACGAAAGAGGAAAAGCCTCTGCGGCCGTTGGAAATCAGAGGTGGTGGCGGGCGGGAGACGAAGAAACCGAGAACTACACCTACGCTATAGCCCTCCAAAATGACTCCTAAAAGCCGCCGATGGTCGACAGACGGGACACGGGTTGGCATTATGCTACCCGTGCCCAACCGCAGGAGCGACGTAACGGCAGTCCGTGCAGACCGTGAAGGAGCAGAACCATGGTAGCCGTGATGTTGATGAGCGTGGCGCTAGTCGCCGTCCTTTGCGTCGTGGCCTATAAGCTCGCAGTCTATGCTCTGCCTTTCATGCTCGGATTGACCGCTGCGCAATCCGCCTATCAGACCGGCTCCGGCGTGATAGGTGCCGGGCTTGTTGGCCTCGTTGCCGCTGGCGTGGCGTTTGGCATCCTCGCTCTGCTGTTCGAGACGCTGCGCACTCCCATCCTTCGCTTGATCGTGGCGTTGATCTTTGCCGCACCCGCCGCAGTCGCGGGTTATGCGCTGGTCTATGGCGTCACCAAAGAGGCGGTGCCTTCCGAAATCTGGCGGCAAATCTTCTGTCTGGTCGGCGGTGGCTTCGTTGGCGTGTCGGCTTTGATGCGACTGGCCGCACCGTTGCCCTCCAGTCCCGCGCCTGCTCGCTGAGGTCGGCAGAAGCAGCGAGTGGCCGTGACCGAGCAATTTAGCGATACCGATCATTGGAAGCTGCTTGCAACGGCCAAGCGATTCTTGACCGCAGCAGACGTGCTCCGGCGGTCGGAGGAATACCAGTCATCCAGAGTGCTATTTACTCCGGTCCTCCGGCCGCCAAGCCCTTGCTGATCGAAAAATCTAGATCGTCGGCGGAAACCGTGAACGACAACTCGGCCGAACGCTCTACAAGATCCGCAACGAACCCCTCAGGGTCATGCAAAATCCTGATCGGCAGACGATACCAAGGGGACGGAGTGAGCGCAGCGGCATCATAATAGAAGATGTCGATCTTCCCGAACGGCCGGAAATGGGAAACGCAATGCTGCGCGCCGGGCACCCACTCATTGAACAAGAAGCCCGACCATTGCTTCGGAATCTCCCGGCGCTGATCGACATAGTGGCTATGACGGTCAGACGTCACGACAACCCGCAAATCAATATCCGACCAGGCGTCGGCGCTGCCGGCCGCGAGCGAGCCGCCAAGGAAAACGCCGACAACGGCCGGGTCGGCAGAGAAGAACCCTACAGCCGTTTCAAGGAGCTTGTCCCGAGCGTCGATCAGCGATCTTTCATCCAATATTACAAACTCCACAATCTGCGACTACTCAAGTCAACTTATGCTTGGTTAATTATCAATCGTCACTGTAGGTGACTTTGGATTCATCAGCTTTTTCATTCAAGCCTTTATGTCCGCCGAATGGCCGCCTCCTGCTCTAGAATCCGCCGATACCCTTCGCGTGAAAGCCATTGCGCGCGTTCGAGATGGCTTTGCCAGCAACGGCGCGTCCGAAGTTCCTCGGCCACCGGATCGCGGTGCAGCACGATCCGCGCGACTTCCTTCCAGTCCGCGCCCTCGGCCTTCGCATCCAGCAAACGCAGATAGGTGACGTAATGCCGTTCGTCATAGACGGTTATGGCGTCGCCGGTCGGCGCTTCGTCATCCACATCGGGATCGAGTTCGACGGCAGTTAGCATAGTCATTCCCCATATCCGAGAGAGCTTTGTCTGCGGTGCGCCCCCGCAAACGATTCTCTCTGACTCTTGGTGATCGGGGAGTTCGAAACCGTCACGAAACGGCCCCATGGCCTTTAGCTCGGAAAGCCTGTTGTATACGCCACAGGCTCCCCGACCATAGGTCAAGGAGTTGGTGCCGTTCTGGCTGGCACCGGCCATTCGTGAGGGGTTTCGACGCCCCAGAGCAGCGCGTCTGCTCCGCTACGATTCTTAACCGAACCGCGTGGGAATGTCTCTGGCTTTTCGGCGCAGCAGGCAATGAGCCGCTGAAATCCCTTATTTATTGGCCGCGTACCGCCCCAAAGGGGGGTGCCGCCAGCGCATAGGCGCAAATGCGGCACGCTACGCGCCGCCGATCCCTCGCCATGGTTCGCCACAGTCCGCTGCCGCCCTCTGGCAGCCGAATCCCGACTGGAGGTGATCCATGCCCAACCCGCTTGCGGGCCTGCCGCCGCGCCTGTTGCGCACCAAGGAAGCCGCGCGCTTCCTCGGCATATCCATCCGCACCCTTGAGAAACATCGCACCTACGGCACCGGCCCGACCTATCGCAAGGTCGGCGGTCGCGTCCTCTACACCGTCCGCGATCTGGAGAACTGGAGCGCGGTCGGCGAACGTAAGTCCACCCGCGACAAGACCGCCGGCACGGTCTTTCCCGCGCGTCCGCTCACGCCCCAAGAACGGGACGAGTGCTAGATGCTGCGCGAGGACGATCACGCCCCCGCGCAGCCGGCCGAGGACAGCGAGCGCAGCCGCCTAGACCCCTTCGTGGTCGCAACGGGCGATGCGCCGCCGCGTGACCAGCGCGATTTGATGGAACGGCCGTTTTTCTCGCTGGCGAAGACCCCGCGCACCAAGCCGATTCTCTACAAGGCCGCCGACATAGAGGTGCAGGTGTTCGGGATGCCCGAGCACGGCATGGCGACGATATGGGACGCCGATGTTCTGATATGGGCGGCCTCGCAGATCGTCGCGGCCGAGAACAACGGCCTCACCACGTCGCGTTTCTTCCGCTTCACGCCCTACCACCTGTTGCGCGCCATCGGGCGGCCGACCGGCAACCACCAATACCGGCTTCTGAAAGCCGCGCTGGCGCGGCTGCAATCGACCGTTATCGCCACCACCATCCGCAACGGCCCGCATTGGCGTCGCCGGCAATTCTCATGGATCAACGAGTGGGAGGAAATGACGACGCGCGCCGGCCGCGTCGAGGGCATGGAGTTCGTCCTGCCCGAATGGTTCTACAACAGCGTCATAGACCGTTCGTTGGTCCTGACCATCGACCCGGCCTATTTCCGACTGACTGGCGGCATCGAGCGATGGCTTTACCGCGTCGCCCGAAAGCACGCCGGGCACCAGCGCCACGGCTGGATTTTCGAGGTCGCGCACCTTCATCAGAAATCCGGCAGCCTCGCCCGGCCGTCTGATTTCGCGCTCGACCTGCGCCGGATCGCGGCCCGCCAGCAACTCCCCGGCTACCGTCTCCAGATCGAGCGGGAAGACGGCCGCGAGCTGCTGCGCATCCGCCCCGATAATTCGTCAACAGGCACTGTTGATAACCCTGTTAATGCCATCGGCAGATCAGGCGCACGCGGTATCGGCACATCAGGCGCACGACTATCGGCAGATCAGGCGCACGAACCGCAGCTAACGCTTTGGCCTGAAACGCGGAATCCGACCGCTAACTTATCTAACAGAGAATCTTCTTTAACTGTTTCTGTGGGTGTGAAGAACGCGCCCAGTGCCACCCGCGATCATCTTGCCAATGATTTTGGGCGTTCGCAACAAGCAGCGAAAGAGTCATCCCGATCTGTCCGTCTTCCGTGGATCCCAGGCATCAAGCCGGAGGACACGCCATGAGCGGATCATCGACATCACCCCGAGCGGCTCACGCTTCTTTCCGTGGTCGATATCAAGATCGCCACAAGCAGGGATCGGAAGGTCGGGCGGCCAAGCTAACTCGCGTCTTCGCAGTCGCAGATGGCGATGCGGACAAGAGTCTGGACGGTCTCACCCGAACCCTCGTCCCCTCGGGGGACATCTCTCCGCCGCAGCGGATCTCTCAGCCTATCTCAGCCTCCCACGATGCGGATGACCGACAGGCAATCTCATGCTCCGGCAACTGCGGCGGGGGCCACGACCTGGCCATCGCCCGTCTTCCAGATGAAGACGGTTCCCTCGACCCAGATACGATGCATCAGCACAGACATGCGTCGAGCAAGAGCGGTTACAGCCCGTTTATGCCCCCGGTTCTTCACCAGCCGCATCCCCCACGCCTTGAGCGACGACCAGCGCTTCACGCGGATGAGCAGGATGTGTGCGGCCTCGTAAAGCGCCGCTCGTGCCATCGCATCGCCGCTCTTGGACACGCGCCCGGTCCAGTCAACCTCGCCAGACTGGTAGGCGCGCGGCGTCAGTCCCAGATGTGCGCCTACCGATTTGGAGCGCCGGAACCGCGACGGCACGTCGATGGTCGCACGATAGGTCAGCGCCACGATGGGGCCGACACCGGGAACGGTCATCAGCCGGCGGCACACGTCATCGTTACGGGCGAAGTCCATCGCCACCTTTTGCAGGTTGGCGTATTCGAGAGCCAGAGCGCGTCTGGCGGTCAGCATCGGGTTGAGCGCCCGCATCAGCATCGCGCGGTCGCCGGCCAGTTCCAGAACGCGCGCCTCGAAGTTGCGCTTGGATACCACGCCCATCTTCAGACCGAAGCTGCGCAGCATGCCTCTGATCGCCAGCTCGATATCCATCAGCTTGCGCACCAGCGTCTGCCTGGCCACCAGCAGGAAGCGCAGTTCCTGCGCGGTCTGCGTCTTCACATGTACGGCACGGAACCAGCCGGTGCGCATGATGTTGGCGATCCCGCGTGCATCGTTGCGGTCGGTCTTGTTCGGCATGGCCGACAGCGCCGCCTTAGCGTGCCGCGTCTCGATGCACACGACGGGCAGACCGGCATCAGCCATGCCACCGTAAAGCCATTGCGACGGAGCGCCGGTTTCAAGGCCGATCCGCTTCATCACCATGCCGCACTGCGCGAAGAACGCCACGAGGTCGTCCGGCTCGGAAGCAACCTTCGCCTCCTTCAGCACGGCCCCGTCAGCATCCACGATGCAGATGCTCGTCATCTCAAGGGAAACATCCAGTCCTGCAAAGTAGTCCATCGTCTTTCTCCATTCCGGTTGGTGGTGGACCGGCATGGGCCGGTCAGATCACCGTTCACGGTATGGCAAGAGGCGCTTTCTCCACACGCGACGAGAACAGAAACAGTTACCCCAGCTAACTCTTTTTCTTTGACGCGCGCGCACGCGAAGCGTGGTGCCGGTTCTGCTCGGAGGGGCGAGCCGTGACGGCCACGTTCGACGTGCTGCGCCCGCGTAGCCCCCAGCACATCATCGGAGATGAACAATGACCCGTCGCGCCCGCCGTAGCGCGCACGGCCGTCCGCTGCCGGACGGGCCTGCGCCCTTCACAACATTGGTCGAGCTGACCTTCGAGAAACGCAAGGTCGAGCACTGGATACGCTTCGGCCGCAAGAGCTACGAACAGATCATCGACCGCCGCCGCAGCGTGGTCGGCTTCGCGCCGGGCAGCGTTTTCGCCTTCGTGCGATGGGCAAGCGGCGACCATGGCACTGTCGTTTCCCGCATCGACATTGTGCGGGCCATCGGTCGCGGCGAGCCGTTCCAGACATTGCCCTTCGTGCGCCCCGGCGGCGAAATCCTGTTGCGCCTCGATAGCTGGCCCAAGGTGCAGCGCGCACTTGCCGCTATCGACGCCGTGGAATCGCTCGGCCTCAATCCGGCCAACACCTCGCCGGACCACTGGCGGCACGTCCACAACCGGCTGACCGCCAATCTGGAGCCGCACGCCTACACGCCCGAGCGACATGCCGCTTGGCTTCATCGCCGAAGGATCGACCCATGACGCGCCGCCGCACGCTCACCGTGACGGCGCTGGCCGTCATCGGCATCGCCGCCGCCAGCGCAGTCGATTGGCCTGCGAAACTCATCTGGAACGCCACGGCCAGCGCGCCGGTAGGCTTCTATACCGTCGAGCCGGCCGACGTGCTCGACGTGCCCGAGCTGGTCGCCATCATGCCGCCCGAACCGCTCGCCGCCTTCATGGTCGAGCGCGGCTATATCGCGCGAGGCGTCCCGCTCCTGAAGCGCGTCTTGGGCCTGCCTGGACAGCGGGTTTGCCGCACCGGCCGCACGATCACGGTGGACGGGATCGACATGGGCGAGGCGCTGGAGCGTGACAGCCTCGGCCGCGATCTGCCCGTCTGGCAGGGCTGCCGCGTCATCGGCGACGACCAGCTTTTCCTCATGAATTGGGAAGTCCGCGACAGCCTCGACGGCCGGTATTTCGGACCCATCCCCGCAGTTTCCGTCATCGGCCGAGCGGTCCCGCTCTGGACCGATGAGGAAGGCGTCGGCCGCTACGAGTGGCGCGCGCCGACCCGCTGAACCACCCCTCGAAAATCAACCGCAGGAGATTTCCCATGGCAGAGATAGGCACCTTCACCCGCACCGAAACCGGCTATGCGGGAGAGCTTCATTCGTTCGGCCTCCACGAAAAGCTGTTCATCGTCCCGGCCAAACCGAGCGACGTGAAAAACGCCCCCGACTATCGCGTGCGCCTCGATAGCGGGGACGGCCCGGACGCCGGACCCGCATGGAAAGACTCCAGCGAGAACGCTGGCGAGTTCGTTTCGATGCGATTGGAGGGGCCAATCTTCCCGTTCCCGATCCGCGCCAAACTGTTCCAGTCCAACGACGATCCTTCGGTCTGGACCCTGCGTTGGAAGCACGCCCGGAAGATCGAGGATGACGAATGACGGCCGCGCGCGTCCGGCCCGCCATCCGGTCCGAGATCGTCATCCCTTTGTTCGCGGAAAAGCCGTCTCATCCCTTCGTTCCGCTCGGCCACCGGACGGCCGGCGCGCACAGCGAAGGTCAGGGGCGGCCATCGGCCGGCGCTTGCGCCTTGCCCTTGACCGCAGCGAGCACGCTGGCAGGCTGGTGTCGAAGCGGAGACAGGACTGCATGGCATTATGCCGTCCTGATACTGGCCGGCGCGCTTTTCGCCTGCGCGGGATCGGGCGTCGCTGTCGCGCAATCCGCGTCGGTTGAGCGCCCGGCTGCCGCCCATCCCTATGCGGCGCACATCGCCGAGGCGTCGCAGCGTTTCGGCATCCCAGAGCACTGGATTCGCGCCGTGCTGCGCGCCGAGAGCGCGGGCGATGTGCGCGCGATTTCGTCGGCCGGGGCGATGGGATTGATGCAGGTGATGCCCGACACATGGGCGGGCCTGCGCGTCCGCCATGGCCTCGGCCGTGATCCCTATGACCCGCGCGACAACATCCTCGCAGGCACGGCCTACCTGCGCGAAATGTTCGACCGCTACGGCAATGTCGCGGCGATGCTGGCGGCCTACAATGCCGGTCCCGGCCGCTATGACGAGCACCGTGCGACGGGCCGCCCGCTTCCCGCCGAGACACGCGCCTATGTCACCGCGCTCGCCCCGATCCTTGGCGGCGCGGCTCCATCGGATGCGCCGTTGCAACCACCGGCACCGCCGCCCGACTGGCGCGACGCACCGCTATTCGTCATGCGCCCGGACGACACGCGAGCTGCCGCCGCGCCGCCGTCCGAGGTGCAAACAGGTGACGGCCGCGCTGCCGTTCCGGCGCGCGACCCCGCCCGTGCGGAGCCGCAGGACGGCAGCATTTTCGTGGCGAGCGCCAGCGATGGGAGAACGCCATGAGGGCGGCGTTCCCGCGCTCGGCGGCGCTGGTTTCGGCATCCGGTCGGGCAGGTTTGCGCCCGGCAGGATTCCCGGCAGGAGGGGCAGAAAAGACAGAAAGGGCGGAGGGCAAGATTAAAGAAGACGGCACCATATCGGGCCGCTTCTGGAAATTATTGTTGTCTGCACACTGTTTAGATGGCCGGTTCCGGCACCATGGTTTTGAGGGGCGGCGTGCCGCGACTTCGCGCAAAGCCTTGGCTTTGCAGGGTTTCGAGCGGCACCATAGGCCCATATCGGCCGTTTTCCGGCGGTTTTGGCTGGAGTCGCGCCCGTGAGCGCCGACGACGAAAACCGCTTCCGGCCGAAGCCCGGCCGCATCCGATCCGACACGCCCAAGGCCGGCAAGACCAAGAGCTTTTTCACGCAGGTCAAGAAGATCACCCGCCAGCATCAGGCGGCAGCCTCCCGCGATCCTTCCATGCCGTCATCCGCCCGTCCGTCATCGCCGGGCCGGTCCCGTGCAGTGGTCGCCAGCGGCAAGGGCGTGAAGCGCGGCCGGGGCGCGAGCTTCGTGCGCGCTCGCAACATCTCTGGCCATTGGCATCATCGCCAGCCGGGCAGCCGCCGCGTGATGGTCAAGCAGCGCAGCGTCCGGGCTGCGTGGAAGGGCGGCCGCGCCCGCGCGCATCTGCGCTATGTCCAGCGCGACGGCACGTCACGCGATGGCGAGCGCGGCCGGCTCTATTCGGCGACCGAGGACCGCGCCGATGGCGACGCATTCCTTGATCGCGGCAAGGACGACCGCCACCAATTCAGGTTCATCGTCTCGCCCGAGGACGGCGCGGAGCTGTCGGACCTCACGGCTTACACCCGCGATTTCATGAAGCAGGTGGAAGCCGACCTCGGCACGAAACTCGATTGGGTCGCCGTCAATCACTACAACACCGGCCATCCCCATGTGCATGTCATCGTCAACGGCCGCGACGATATGGGCGGGGATCTAGTCATCAACGGCGACTATCTTTCCGCCGGCCTGCGCGAACGGGCCAGCGAGCTTGCCAGTCTGGAACTCGGCCCCGTCACCGAGATCGAGCAGACCCGCAAGCTGTCCGACGAAATCGACCAAGACCGTTTCACCCGGATCGACCGCGCCATGGCCGAGGAAGCCGATGCCCGTTTCCTCGACCTGCGCCATGAACCGGCAGAGCCGAGGCGGCAGTTCGAGCGCACCTTACGCCTGCGCCGCCTTACCAAGCTGGAGAAGATGGGGCTGGCGACCGAGCACGCGCCCGCCGTTTGGGAATTGAGCAAGGACATGGAACCGGCACTGCGCGAGCTTGGCGAACGTGGCGACATTATCCGCACCATGCAGAAGGCGCTCGGCCGGCAAGGCGGAGAACGCGATCCCATGAGTTTCCAAATCCATGACGGTGCGCCCGAGACGCCCATCGTCGGCCGCGTCGTGGACAAGCACCTGTCCGACGAGCTGGGTGAGAACCTGACAATCGTAGTGGACGGGATCGACGGCAGGACCCACCACATCGCCGGGATCGCGCCCGAACGGCTGGAGGATGCTCATATCGGCAGCGTCATCCAGATCGGCCCGGCAGAAGCGGCTGCGCGACCGTCCGACCGCACCATCACGGCCATCGCCGAGGACGGCATCTATCGGCCGAGCCGTCATCTGGAGCAGGCGAAGTTTGAGGGCCGCGTTCCCGGCGGCGACTATGAGGGCTATGTCGATGCCCATGTCCGGCGGCTGGAGGCGTTACGCCGCGCCGGGATCGTCGAGCGGATCGACGCCGACCAATGGCGCATCCCCGATGATCTGGTCAGCAGCGCCGCCGCCTATGACGCCGGGCGGGACCGGCAGGCCAGCGTTCGCGTCCTTTCCCCGGTCGATCTAGGCAAGCAGATCGGTTCGGATGGCGCGACCTGGCTGGACCGGCGGCTGATCCATGGCGAGACGGCCGACCTTGCGCCGGCCGGCTTCGGCCAGCAGGTGCGCGAGGCCATGGACCAGCGCCGCGAGCATCATGTCGAGCAGCGCGACGCCACCCGAGCACGGAACGGCCGTATCTTCTACAGGCGCAACCTTCTCGCCACACTACGCGAGCGGGAGGTTGCCCGCGTCGGCGCGGAGATGGCCGAGAGCAAAGGTCTGCCGTTCCGCGCAGCAGCGGATGGCGAGAGCGTCAGCGGCAAGTTCACCGGCACCGTGCAGCTATCGAGCGGCAAGTTCGCCGTGGTCGAGAAATCGTATGAGTTCACCCTTGTCCCTTGGCGACCGGCCATCGACCGCCAGCTCGGCCGCGAAGTCATGGGCGTCGTGCAGGGCGGATCGGTGTCGTGGCAGTTGGGAAGGCAGAGGGGTATTCAGCTATAATAAGAAGCGCCGCAAGACGCGGTGGAATCGTCTCAGCCCAAACAATGACTGGAGGCTAAGGGAGCAAGTTCGCCATGTCCATGCTGCGAGATGCGATCATCACGTTAGATAAAATACAAATAGATGGAGACGTTGGGCCTGCTCTTCGCGAAATATCAAATATCATAGGGGCAGAAAACATAGCTTATATGGCTTCATCGGATATTTCAGAATCCTACCATGACACGGTAAGGTTCGTTACTTACTCGACGGAGTGGGAAAAGAGATACTTTGATCGAGAATACATCGCTATTGATCCAATTGCCCAAGGCATCGAAAAACAATTGCCATTCGATTGGCATTTCGCATCCAATCAGCCTTCGACCCGGTGGCTTTTTTCGGAAGCGGAAAGTTTTGGCGTCGGTCGCCAAGGATTATCAGTTCCCATTCGTGGGGATGCTGGCGAGCGTGCTTTAATCACGCTTACGTCTTTCCACTCCAACCAAGAATGGCAAAAAATGAGATGGCACTACCAAGGGTTCATCTCAGCGTTAGCTCCCTACTTACACCACCTTGCACTGAGACTTGGGAAGTTGCAGCCCATGAAGTTCTCGCTTAGTGAGCGTCAACGCCAATGCTTGGGGCTGTATGGGCGCGGGAACACTCCGAAACAAATTGCTGCACAGCTTGGTATCAGTGGTTCGATGGCGCGAGAACATTTGCACCGGGCTCGACGAAAATTGGCTTGTCCAACAATTTCGGCGGCAGCCATAAAGGCGGCACGCCTTAGGGCATTTCAGGAGTAGATGGCCGCTCGCCATTGCAAAACGCAACCTTGATCGTCGTCCCTGTCTCGTGTGCGATTGCCCTTTACAGGAAACGCATAGTTGGGGACGTTCTTCTTGCACGGCGCATACAATCAACGAGGCAGCGATACACCTCTAGCAGATAGACGTGCTAGAAAATTGTATGAACGCCTAGCCTTGGGATCACGCATCCCAATGGCCTCGTATGTGCAGGCGCTTGCCGTCGCAGAGTATCTCAACTTCCGCCATGCCGCCAATGCGCTCGGGGTGGCGCAATCCAGCGTCAGCGCGCGCGTGAAGGCGCTGGAGGATGATCTTGGCGTGCTTCTGTTCGAGCGTCATGCGCGCGGGGTCCGGCTGACCGAAGCCGGCCGCCACTTCTTTGAGCGCGTCGCTGCCGGCGTCGATCAGCTCGACCATGCCGTAAAGACGGCTGGCATGACCGCATCGGGGGAATGTGGTCGCCTGCATATCGGCATCCATGCCCTGATCCCGCGCAGCTTTCTTGCCGAATTGATCTGGCGCTATCGGGAAAACCATCCCGGCATCGGAGTCGAAATCACCGAGGGAACAGCCCGCGATGCGGTTATGCAGCTTCGTGCCGACCGGCTGGACGTAGCGTTCGTCGCCGGCACACCCGAACTGCCCGACTGCCATGCACGACCGATCTGGACTGAACCGCTGATGGCCGTGCTTCCGGAGAAGCATAGCCTCGCCGGCCAGTCAGCAATTTCTTGGGCCGAGATGGTCGGCGAAACCTTCCTTGTCCGCTATGGCGGCACCGGACCACAGGTTCATGACCATATCGTTCTACGCCTTGCCGGGCGCTGGCCCACGCCGTCGATCCTTCGTTTCGATGTGGGGCGTGGCACGCTGTTATCCATGGTTGGACAAGGCTTCGGCATTACCATCGTCGGCGCGGCCACGGCGCTACTGCCAACGTCCGGCGTCGTCTTTCTGCCGGTCGCCGACGAGCCGGAGCCTGTCACGTTCTCGGCGATCTGGTGGCCGTCCAACCGCAGCGCGGCGCTTCGCAACCTGCTCACCCTCGCCAGCGATATGGGCCGGCCGTCCCGCACCTACTGACTTCCAGCCGCGATTCGTTTCCGCCAGAAGGTATAGACACCAGCATCGGCGACGTTTCCAAGGCAACCCGTCCTATTTGCCGTCGATAATATCCGGCAGCCCTCCGGCATCCTCTTTCCTGTTGCCTGTCCCGATTTTGCCTACTCTCTGATCGGCTCCGTCTCTTTTGCCGACTGGAGCCTGCATTGCGCGGAGGCCGAATCCTTTGGGGTCAAATCGCTGTCGTCTTCACCATCGTTCTGGTGATGACGTGGGCGGCGACGCAATGGGTAGCGTTCCGCCTTGGCTTCCAGCCCCAGCTTGGCAGTCCGTGGTTCGAGCTGGTGGGCCTGCCGGTCTATTATCCGCCGGCCTTCTTCTGGTGGTGGTTTTCGTTCGACGCCTACGCGCCCGCGATCTTCGTCGAGGGCGGCATCATCGCCGTATCGGGCGGCTTCCTCGCCATTGCCGCCGCCATCCTCATGTCGATCATCCGGGCGCGGGAAGCGCGCAACGTCGCGACATACGGCTCGGCGCGATGGGCCGAGGACCGGGAAATCCGCGCGGCCGGATTGCTCGGCCCCGATGGCGTCGTGCTCGGCCGATACGACCGGGACTATCTGCGCCATGACGGCCCCGAGCATGTCCTGTGCTTCGCCCCGACCCGCAGCGGCAAGGGCGTCGGGCTGGTGGTGCCGACGCTGCTGACGTGGCCCGCATCCGCTATCGTCCACGACATAAAAGGCGAGAACTGGACTCTGACAGCGGGCTTTCGCGCGAAGCATGGCCGCGTCCTGCTGTTCGATCCCACAAACGCCAGATCATCCGCCTACAATCCGCTGCTCGAAGTCCGGCAAGGCGAATGGGAAGTCCGCGACGTGCAGAACATCGCGGATATTCTGGTCGATCCCGAAGGCAGTCTCGACAAGCGCAACCATTGGGAAAAGACCAGCCATTCGCTGCTGGTTGGCGCGATCCTGCATGTCCTCTATGCGGAGAAGGACAAGACCTTGGCGGGCGTCGCCAACTTCCTGTCCGATCCGCGCCGCCCCGTCGAGGCGACCTTGCGCGCTATGATGGACACTCCGCATCTCGGCGAAGCTGGCGTTCATCCCGTTATCGCGTCTTCGGCCCGAGAGCTGTTGAACAAGTCCGAGAACGAGCGCAGCGGCGTGCTCTCCACCGCCATGTCGTTTCTCGGCCTCTACCGCGATCCCGTGGTCGCGCGGGTGACGGCACGATGCGACTGGCGCATTGCCGATCTGGTCGGCAGTCGCCAGCCGGTCACACTCTATCTGGTCGTGCCGCCATCCGACATTAACCGCACCAAGCCGCTCATCCGCCTGATCCTCAACCAGATCGGCAGGCGGTTGACCGAGGAACTGACCACTTCGGCGAAGCGCCATCGGCTGCTGTTGATGCTGGACGAGTTTCCCGCGCTCGGCCGCCTCGACTTCTTTGAATCGGCGCTCGCCTTCATGGCGGGGTATGGAATCAAAGGCTTCCTGATCGCGCAGAGCCTCAACCAGATCGAGCGTGCCTATGGGCCGAACAACGCCATCCTCGACAATTGCCATGTGCGCGTGAGCTTTGCGACCAACGACGAGCGCACCGCCAAGCGCGTTTCGGATGCACTCGGCACCGCGACCGAGCTGCGCGATTCCACCAACTATGCCGGCCATCGCCTCGCGCCCTGGTTGGGGCACTTGATGGTCTCACGGCAGGAGACCGCGCGGCCGCTGCTGACGCCCGGCGAAATCATGCAGCTCCCGCCCACCGACGAGATCGTCATGGTCGCGGGCACGCCGCCGATCAGAGCGAAGAAGGCGCGCTATTTCGAGGACGCACGTTTTCAGGAACGTATCCTGACCCCGCCCGATCTGGTTGCCGCTCCGCTGGCGCCCAGCCCATCCGCCGATGATTGGTCCGGCCGCGTGGTCGCGGCGGAAAACCGTCCCGCGACCAACGCCGCAGACGGGGCCGAAGGCGATCCGGCCAATGCAGGCATCCGCCGCGAGCCGGAATTGCCCAGCCAAGAGGAAATCGTCGCCCCGCCGCCATCCCCCGAACAGGAGTACGAGTTTCTGGACGACGAGCCGGACGTTGACGCGGCCAAGGCCCGCGCCATGCGCCAGCGCATGAAGATGGTCGCGCGGCAGGTGGCGATGAACCCCGATGATGGAATCGAGCTTTGAGGACACGCCCATGACCACACGCACCCGCCTGAATATCTATTTCGACCCCGCGCTCATTCCGCAGATCGAGGCGATGGCGCTGCGTCGCTCGGTGTCGCTGCGCCGCAATGTCTCAAAATCCGCCATCGTGGAGGCGGCGGTCATGTCCTACCTGTCCGGCGATGCCGACGACCAGCTTGAAGCCGCCATGTCGCGCCGATTGGACAAGCTCGGCCGGCAGATCGACACGCTCGACCTAGATCTCGCCGTCCTCGGCGAGACGGTCGCGCAGTTCATCCATTTCTGGATGACCATCACGCCGCCGCTTACGGGAGCCGCACAATCCGCAGCCCGCGCCAAAGGCGCGGAGCGGTTCGAGGGCTTCATGCAGAATCTCGGCCGGCGTTTGGCGACCGGCGACAGGTTCCTCAAAGAGCTGTCGCGTGACCTCGACTCACTTCCCGACGATCCGTTGCCGGACGAGTCCGAGAGCAACGGCGATCAAGAATAAGTATTCGGACCCATCCTATTTACCGCCGTTCGCCGCCGATCACCGCACGCAGCTAGATACTTGTTGAACCGGCCCAATTCCGGGCTTTCTTAATCGACCCCGTTGCGGGGACCGTCTGTTGCGCCTCGCCAGAAGCCGGGGCCGACATGACAACCAACCACCAAAGACAGGAAGCGATCCAGCGCGGCGCGCGCATGTTGCGCACGGCATTGGGGCCGGCAATCGCGCGACTGCTCGAAGACCCGGCCGTGGTCGAAGTGATGTTGAACCCGGACGGGCGGTTGTGGATCGACCGCCTGTCCGAAGGGCTTTCCGATACGGGCGAGCGCCTGTCTGCCGCCGATGGCGAACGCATCGTTCGGCTGGTCGCGCATCATGTCGGTGCGGAGGTTCATGCCCGCAGCCCCCGTGTCTCGGCCGAGCTGCCGGAGTCGGGCGAAAGGTTCGAGGGCCTGCTGCCGCCCGTGGTCGCCGCCCCGACCTTCGCAATCCGCAAGCCCGCCGTCGCCGTGTTCAGCCTCGACGACTATGTGGCGGCGGGCATCATGTCCGCCGATCAGGCCGCGACGTTACGCGCAGCCGTTTCTTCCCGCGCCAACATCCTCGTGGCGGGCGGCACCAGCACCGGCAAGACCACGCTGACCAACGCGCTGCTCGCCGAGGTGGCGAAGACGGCGGATCGCGTCGTCATCATCGAGGACACGCGCGAGCTGCAATGCGCCGCGCCCAACCTTGTCGCCATGCGGACGAAAGACGGCGTGGCGACGCTCTCCGATCTGGTCCGTTCCTCTTTGCGCCTGCGCCCGGATCGCATCCCCATCGGCGAGGTGCGCGGATCGGAAGCCCTCGACCTTTTGAAAGCGTGGGGCACCGGCCATCCGGGCGGGATCGGCACCATCCATGCAGGCACCGGCATCGGCGCGCTGCGTCGCCTTGAACAGCTCATTCAAGAGGCTGTCGTCACCGTTCCGCGCGCCCTGATCGCCGAGACCATCGACCTTGTTGCCGTCCTTTCCGGGCGCGGTTCCGCGCGACGGCTGGCCGAACTCGCCCGCGTCGAAGGTCTCGGCCCCGACGGCGACTACCGCATCAACCCCGCAACCATCAGAATAGGAGACCCTTCATGATCCACACCCTTTCGCGCGGCTATCGCTTCGCCGCGACCGTCGCATCCACCCTTGCCATCAGCATGTTTCTCGCACCGGCTGCCCATGCGTCCGGTTCGTCGATGCCATGGGAAGCGCCACTCCAAAGCATTCTCCAGTCCATCGAGGGGCCGGTCGCCAAGATCATCGCCGTCATCATCATCATCGTGACTGGCCTGACTTTGGCCTTCGGCGATACGGGCGGTGGTTTCCGCAAGCTGATCCAGATCGTCTTCGGCCTGTCCATCGCCTTCGCGGCGTCCAGCTTCTTCCTGTCGTTCTTCTCGTTCGGCGGCGGGGCGCTCGTCTGATGGTGGCCGGCCTTGAACAACTCGACGCGGTGCCGGGATTTTCCGTCCCAGTTCACCGGGCGCTAACCGAGCATATCCTGCTCGGCGGCGCACCACGCGCCATCGCAATCATGAACGGAACGCTGGCCGGGGCCGTGGGCCTCGGCCTTCGTCTCTGGCTGGTTGGCATCGCCATCTGGGCGGTCGGTCATTTCCTCGCGGTATGGGCAGCCAAACGCGATCCGCTCTTCGTCGAGGTCGGGCGCAGGCATCTGCGTATCCCCGGTCATCTGGCGGTTTGATGGAGGCGCGTCCATGATGAACCTTGCCGAATACCGCCGCATCGCCACCCGCCTTGCCGACTATCTGCCATGGGCCGCGCTTGTCGGCTCCGGCGTCGTCTTGAACAAGGACGGCTCATTCCAGCGCACTGCGAAGTTTCGCGGTCCCGATCTGGATTCCGCCGTCGCGGCCGAACTGGTCGCCGTCGCCGGCCGCATCAACAACGCCGTGCGCCGCCTCGGCTCCGGCTGGAGCATCTTTGTCGAGGCGCAGCGCAGCGAGGCGGCGACCTATCCCGACAGCATGTTTCCCGATCCCGCGTCGGCGCTGGTCGATGCGGAGCGGAAAGCCGGTTTTGAGGAAGCGGACGCGCATTTCGTGTCCGGCTACTTCCTGACCTTCCTCTGGCTGCCCCCGGCCGAGGAAGCCGCCCGCGCAGAAACATGGCTCTATGAGGGCCGGGAGAAAGCCGGCGTGGACCCGTGGGAGCTGCTGCGCGGCTTCATCGACCGCACCGACCGCGTGCTGGCCTTGCTCGACGGCTTCATGCCCGAGTGCCGTTGGATGGATGACGGCGCGACGCTGACCTATCTCCATTCCACCATCTCGACCAACCGCCATCGCGTGCGCGTGCCCGAGGTGCCGATGCACCTCGACGTGCTGCTCGCCGACCAGCCGTTGACCGGCGGGCTGGAGCCGCGCCTTGGCGACGCGCATCTGCGCGTCCTGACCATCGTGGGATTCCCGACCGCGACGACGCCGGGCCTGCTCGACGAAATGAACCGGCTGCCGTTCCCCTACAGGTGGAGCACGCGCGCGATCCTGCTCGACAAGACCGATGCGACCCGGCTGCTGACCCGCATCCGTCGCCAATGGTTCGCCAAGCGCAAGAGCGTCGCCGCGATTCTGAAAGAGGTGATGACCAACGAGGCGTCCGCCCTTGTGGACACCGACGCCGCCAACAAGGCGCTCGACGCCGACATGGCGTTGCAGGAGCTTGGGGCGGACGTGGCGGGCATGGCCTACGTCACGGCGACCGTCACCGTTTGGGATACCGACCCGCGCGTGGCGCAAGAGAAGCTGCGCCTGGTCGAGAAGATCGTTCAGGGCTGCGACTTCACCGCCATGCCCGAGACGGTCAACGCGGTTGACGCATGGCTCGGCAGCCTGCCCGGACACGCCTACGCGAATGTGCGGCAGCCACCCATCAGCACTTTGAATCTCGCTCACATGATCCCGCTTTCGGCGGTGTGGGCGGGGCCGGAACGGGACGAGCATTTCGGTGCACCCCCTTTGCTCTTTGGAAAGACCGAAGGCTCAACCCCGTTCCGGCTAAGTCTGCATGTCGGCGACGTAGGCCACACCCTTGTCGTCGGCCCCACGGGCGCGGGCAAGAGCGTGTTGCTCGCCCTCATGGCGCTCCAGTTCCGGCGCTATGCGGCCAGCCAAGTCTTCGCCTTCGACTTCGGCGGAAGCATCCGCGCCGCCGCGCTCGCCATGGGCGGGGATTGGCACGATTTGGGCGGTGGCCTCACGGAAGGAGACGAGGCGTCCGTTTCGCTCCAGCCACTTGCCCGAATCCACGACACCTATGAACGCGCATGGGCGGCGGACTGGATTGCCGCCATCCTCATGCGCGAAGGCATCGCCATCACGCCCGAGGTCAAAGAGCATCTTTGGACGGCGCTGACTTCGCTCGCCTCCGCGCCGGTCGAGGAACGCACGATCACCGGCCTTGCCGTGCTGCTGCAATCCAACGATCTGAAACAGGCGCTCCGGCCGTTCTGCGTCGGCGGTGCCTATGGCCGGCTGCTCGACGCCGAGACAGAGCATTTGGGATCGGCGGACGTGCAAGCCTTCGAGATCGAGGGCCTTGTCGGGACCGGCGCGGCCCCGGCCGTGCTTGCCTATCTGTTCCACCGCATCGGCGACCGGCTCGACGGCCGCCCCACGCTGCTCATCATCGACGAGGGCTGGCTTGCGCTGGACGACGAGGGGTTCGCCGGCCAGCTCCGCGAATGGCTGAAAACGCTGCGCAAGAAAAACGCCAGCGTCATCTTCGCCACGCAAAGCCTGTCCGACATCGACGGGAGCAACATCGCGCCCGCGATTATCGAGAGCTGCCCGACGCGGCTCCTGCTGCCGAACGAGCGCGCCATCGAGCCGCAGATTACAGCCATCTATCGCCGCTTCGGCCTCAATGACAGGCAGATCGAAATCCTCGCACGGGCCACGCCCAAGCGGGATTATTACTGTCAAAGCCGCAGGGGCAATCGCCTGTTCGAGCTTGGCCTGTCCGAAGTCGGCCTCGCGCTCTGCGCCGCATCCGCCAAATCCGACCAAACCCTCATTGCGCAGATCGTCGCCGAACACGGCCGCGACGGCTTCCTCGCCGCATGGCTGCGCGAGCGCGGCGTCGATTGGGCGGCCGACCTGATCCCGAACCTCACCAATCTTGCCGACCGGCCGGAATCCGCCGCGCCGGCCCGGCTCGATAACCACCCCACACAGGAGATTCTTCCATGACCTATCCCAAGATCGTCGGGGCCTCGGCCCTCGCGCTGGCGCTCGCCGTGCCCGTCGCGCTTTCGCCCATGCTGGTAAGCCCGGCCCATGCGCAATTCGGCTTCGGCCGCATCGTCTATGATCCGAGCAACTACGCGCAGAACGTGCTCACGGCAGCGCGCACGCTGGAGCAGATCAACAACCAGATCACCAGCCTCCAGAACGAGGCGCAGATGCTCATCAATCAGGCCCGTAATCTGGCGAGCCTACCGTATTCGTCGCTCCAGCAGCTCCAGCAGAACGTCCAGCGCACGCAGCAGCTTCTCGGCCAAGCGCAGAACATCGCGTTCGAGGTCGGGCAGATCGACCAAGCGTTCCAGCAGCAATATGGCAATGTCTCGCTATCGGCGACCGACGCCCAACTGGTCGCCGATGCGCGCGGCCGCTGGGAGAACACGGTTGGCGGTTTGCAGGACGCCATGCGCGTGCAGGCGGGCGCGGTCGGCAATATCGACACCAACCGCGCCGAGATGGCCGCGCTGGTCGGCCAGAGCCAAGGCGCAACCGGGGCATTGCAGGCGACGCAGGCCGGCAACCAGCTTCTCGCCCTCCAGTCGCAGCAGCTTTCCGACCTGATCGCGGTCATCTCGGCGAACGGCCGGGCCGACGCGCTGACAGAAGCGGAGCGCGCGACCGCCGCCGAGCAGGGCCGCATCCAGCGCGAACGGTTCCTGACGCCGGGCAGCGGTTATCAGCCGGGCAATGCGCAGATGTTCAACAACGGCAACAACTGACCGGGAGGCTCGCCATGGACGGCAAGATGCTGGCCCGGCTCGGGGCCGTGGTGTTCATCGCCATCGCCGTCACGGCGACTGCAATCGACATGGCGCGGAAGGATGAACCTTCCGCGCCGCCCCCTGCGCCGGCCTTCCAGCCGCCAGCCGATCCCCTACGCGAAACCCTGCGCCGCTGCCAGCAGCTCGGCGAGGCAGCCGCCAGCGATGCCGACTGCCTCGCCGCGTGGGCGGAATCCCGCGACCGCTTCCTCGGCCGTGATCGCAGCGAGGCGCACTGACCATGGGCAACACGGGCGTCATCGACAATTTTCTCGGGGTCTTCACCTCCTACATCGACTCGGGGTTTGGCCTGCTCGGCGGCGAGGTCGCCTTCATCGCCACGACGCTGATCGTCATCGACGTGACGCTCGCCGCGCTCTTTTGGGCATGGGGCGCGGATGACGACATTATCGCGCGGCTGGTCAAGAAGACCCTGTTCGTGGGCGTGTTCGCCTACATCATCAGCAATTGGAACAACCTCGCCCGCATCGTCTTCGAGAGCTTCGCCGGCCTCGGCCTCATGGCGTCGGGCACCGGCTTTTCCGTCACCGATCTGATGCGGCCGGGCCGCGTCGCGCAGACCGGCCTCGACGCCGGCCGCCCGCTGCTTGACTCCATTTCCGACCTGATGGGCTGGATCGCCTTCTTTGAAAACTTCATCCAGATCGCGTGCCTGCTGTTCGCATGGGCGCTGGTTGTGTTGGCCTTCTTCATCCTCGCCATCCAGCTTTTTGTCACCCTGATCGAGTTCAAACTGACCACGTTGGCGGGGTTCGTCCTCATCCCCTTCGGCCTTTTCGGCAAGACCGCCTTCATGGCCGAGAAGGTCTTGGGCAACGTGGTGTCGTCCGGCATAAAGGTCTTGGTCCTCGCCGTCATCATCGGCATCGGCAGCACCCTGTTTTCGCAATTCACGGCCGGCTTTGGCGGCGCGACCCCGACCATCGACGACGCCATGGCGATTGTGCTCGCCGCGCTGTCGCTGCTCGGCCTCGGCATCTTCGGTCCCGGTATCGCTAACGGTATCGTCTCGGGCGGCCCGCAGCTCGGCGCAGGCGCGGCAGTAGGCACGGGCCTCGCTGCCGGCGGCATGGTGCTTGCTGGCGGTGCGGCGGCTGGCGGCGGGGCTATGCTTGCCGCGAAGGGCGGCGCTGCTGCCCTGTCCGGTGGGGCCGCGGCCGTCCGCGGCGGCGCGACCGCTGCGGGAGCGGCGACCGCTGCCTATAGCGTCGGCTCGCTCGGCCAGACCGGGGCGGCCGGTGTCGCTTCCGGCCTTGGCGGTGTTGCACGCGCCGCAGGCTCGGCCGCTATCTCGCCGCTCAAGCGTGCAGCCTCCAGCGCAACATCCCAAGCAGGCGAAAGCGTTAAGTCCAGCTTCGCCGATGGCGTGCGCGCCGGTTTCGGTGCGACGGGCGGCACATCCTCCATGGGTACGGTCGGCAGCGCGAGCGCCGCCCCGGCAGCCGCGTCGTCGGCTTCCCCCGATGGTCCCCCGGCTTGGGCGCAGCGGATGCAGCGCCGGCAGGCCCTCAACCACGGCACCACCATGACAGCCCATGCCGTCCGCTCCGGCGACAGCCACGGCTCTGGTTCCTCCGTCAACCTTTCCGAAAGTGACCGCTCATGAGCATCTTCAAACGACCAGCAACCCATTACGGCAAATCGCCGGAACCCGAGACGCTCTATCAGAAGGCCGCGCAGGTGTGGGACGAGCGTATCGGCTCGGCCCGTGTGCAGGCGAAAAACTGGCGGCTCATGGCCTTCGGCTCCCTCATTCTTTCGGCCGGCTTCGCCTCGGCGCTGGTCTGGCAGTCGGCACGCGGGACCGTAGTGCCGTGGGTGGTGCAGGTCGATAATCTTGGACAGGCGCAGACTGTCGCGCCCGCGAACGCCGATTACCGGCCAACTGACCCGCAGATCGCTTTCCATCTCGGCCGCTTCATCGAGCAGGTGCGCGCGATCCCGGCCGACGCGATCATTGTCCGCCAGAACTGGCTTCGCGCCTACGAATGGACCACGGATCGCGGCGCGGCGGCGCTCAACGATTACGCCCGCGCCAACGATCCCTTCACCAAGGTCGGCCGTCAGCAGATCGCCGTCGAGGTCTCGAGCGTCATCCGGGCCTCGCCGGACAGCTTCCGCGTGGCGTGGACCGAACGCCATTTCGAGAACGGCCAGCTTTCGACTACCGAACGGTGGACGGCCATCCTCACCATCGTCATCCAGCCGCCGCGCGACGCCGAGCGTCTGCGCGCCAATCCGCTGGGAATCTACGTCAATGCAATTTCGTGGTCGCGGGAGATGAGCCAATGAGGACGATCATCCGCACCCCGCCAATTGCGGCCGTGCTGCTGTCGGCGACCATGCTCGCAGGCTGCGCCACCAACCGGACGCCGCAATTCAGCTACGATGCCAGCGTGCCGCCGCTGCCGACCGTGCAGGCGGCAGCAGCCGACAACACGCCCCGGCCGTTGCATGTGCCCCCGGCATGGACCGTGGCACGCGGCGGCACTCCTGCCGGCACGCCGACCAGCCGCGTCGAGAACGCCAATGCCGCCGCTCGCGTCGAGCCGCGCCGCTAAGGTTACTACAACGCTATCCAGATATATCCGTGGTCGGAAGGCGCGCTCTATCAGGTCTATGCCGCGGTCGGGCAGATCACGACGATCGCGCTGGAGCCGGGCGAGAGCCTGACAGGCGCGGGGCCGATTGCGGCGGGCGACACCGCCCGCTGGATCATCGGCGACACGGAGAGCGGCAGCGGTGCGAACCGCCGTGTCCATATCCTCGTGAAGCCGACACGGCCGGACATTTCCACCAACCTTGTCGTTACCACCGACCGACGCACCTACCTGATCGAGCTGCGCGCGCGGGAATCGCTCTACATGCCCGCCGTGGCATGGGCCTATCCCGCGCCGCCTGCCGGCCAGCGCCAGACCGTTCCGGCTGCGCCGATCATCCCGGCCGAGGCTGCGCGGAACTATCGCTATGGCTTGCAGGTGCAGGGCGACAGCCCGCCGTGGCGGCCGGTTTCCGTCTTCGATGATGGACGCCGCGTCTATGTCGTCTTCCCGGCCGGGATCGTGCAGGGCGAGATGCCGCCAATTTTCGTGCTCGGTACGAACGGCGAGCCGCAGATCGTCAATAGCCGTGTTCACCAGAACGTCCTGATCGTGGACCGCCTGTTCGGCACGGCCGAGCTGCGTCTTGGCAGCGGCAAACGTCAACAGGTCGTCAGGATCGTCCGCACCAACCCGACGCAGGCGGCAGACGCGCAGCCCGCCAACGCGACCGGAGGCTCCCCCTCATGACAGACAACGCCATCACCGACCCCGCAGCGCCCATGCGCCTGCGCGCCGAACCGCCCCGTGTCACCCGCCTGTCCCGCAAGATGCTGGCAGGCGTCGGAGCCGTCGCGCTTCTCGGTATCGGCGGCGCGCTCATTTACGCGCTCCAGACCCGCGACGGGGGACAGGGCGGCGAAGAACTCTATTCGACCGAGAATCGGCCCACGGCGGACGGCTTGTCCGGCCTGCCGCGCGACTATACCGGCCCGGTGCTCGGCCCCGCGCTGCCCGGCGACCTCGGCCGCCCCATCCTTGATGCGCAGAACAGGGGACAGCCCGTCGCGCCGCCCGTCATGACGACGCCTGCCGTCGATCCAGCCGAGGAACGCCGCCGCGCCGAGGAAGAAGCCGCGCGCTTGAGCAACGTGTTCTTCCAGTCCGGCCCGCGCACGGGAGCGCCGGCAGGGGCGGCCATGCCCGGCCTTGCCGGGCTTGGCCTCGGAGGGCAGCCCGCGACACAGGACCGCCACGCGGCGTTTCTCAACGGGCCGGTGGACCGGCAGACCGTCGCCCCGGATCGCGTCGCGCCGCCGGCATCGCCCTATATTCTTCAGGCCGGGGCCGTGATCCCCGCCGCGTTGATAACCGGCATCCGTTCTGATCTGCCCGGCCAGATCACCGCGCAGGTGACGGAGAACGTCTATGACAGCCCGACCGGCTCGCTGCTTCGGATCCCGCAGGGCACCCGCATCATCGGCCAATACGACGATGGCGTGACCTTCGGCCAGCGAAGGGTGCTCTTGGTGTGGAACCGCCTGATCCTGCCGGGCGGCCGTTCCATCGTCCTTGAGCGTCTGCCGGGCGCGGACGCCAGCGGCTATGCCGGGCTGGAAGACGGGGTTGATTACCATTGGTGGGATCTGATGAAGGCCGCAGGGCTGTCCACGCTGCTCGCGGTCGGCACGGAGCTGGCGACCAGCGACGAGGACCGGCTGATCCGGGCCATCCGCGACGGCGCGCAGGATACCGTCAATCAGGCGGGCCAGCAGATCGTGCAGCGCCAGTTGCAGGTCGCGCCTACGCTCACCATCCGGCCCGGTTTCCCGGTCAGGATCATCGTGACCCGCGACCTTGTGTTCGAGCCGACAGGACGTTGACCATGACCAAGCTGAAACTCGGCCCGCTGCCCGACGACAAGCCCGTGAAGGTCATGCTGGAGCTGCCCGCAACGCTCAACCGCGATCTGATCGCCTATGCCGAGGTGCTGGCCCGCCAGAGCGGCCAGCCCGTCGCCGATCCCGCCAAGCTCATCGTGCCAATGCTGCAACATTTCATCGCCACGGATCGCGGGTTCGCTAAGGCGCGGCGTTCGACGAGCTAAACTACTGGCACCATCTCGATGCCGAATTCCGCATGCTGTTGATCCGCGACGCGCTGGAGTGCCAGCCGGTTAGGACAGCGCGTCAGACCGATAACATCGCCTTACAAGGCTCCGGCAAGGGCTGCCGCTGCCAGCATCGCTCCAGTCAGGATGTTGGCGAGGAAAAGCCGAAAATTGACTTCCGGGCGGTTTGGATTGAAGCGCCATGCCTGCCAGCCAAGATGGGCCGCAATCAAGAGAATCCCGATGGCGTAGGGGGCCGACATGTCCAGCATCCAGCCACCAAGTGACCATGCCAGCACCGTCAAAACATAAAACAAGCCGATCAGCGCTTTGCCATGAGTCCCGAACAGAATCGCCGTCGATTTGAGGCCAAGGCGCTGATCGTCCTTCACATCCACGTAGCCATAGGTGGTGTCATATCCAATCTGCCATGCAATCGCCCCGGCCCACATCAGCACTGCTCCGGCCGGCACTTCGCCGGCGATCTGCGCCCAGGCCACTAGCATCCCCCAATTGAAGGCGGCTCCCAAAACTGCCTGCGGCCAGTGGGTGAACCGTTTACAGAAAGGATAGAGCACCACCAGCGGCAGGACACAGATTGCCAGAAAGCGCGCAAATGGCGTTAGGAAGATCAGCAGCGAGGCGGCCAGCAGCAGTTGAGCCGCCAGAAACACCAAAGCCCGGATCAAGCTGAGCTCGCCGTTTGCCAACGGCCGGAACCGGGTGCGCTCGACATGGCCGTCAAAATTACGGTCTGCCATATCGTTGATGGTTGAACCCGCGCTGCGCATCAGAAGAGCACCTAGGGTAAACACCAGCAAATCGCGCAAGTCGGGGAGGCCATGAGCCGCCTGAAACAACGCTGCCCAACACGGGAAGAGCGTGAGCCAGATACCGACAGGGCGGTCCAGCCGCGCCAGCCGGGTATAGGGTCGCATGGGAAGCGGCAAAATACGATCAACCCAGTCGCCCTTATGAATATCACTGAGATCAAGGCTGTTTACTTGTTGCATTGCATGAATTCCGCTCTACGCGGCAAGCCGCTGTTGCAAGATTCCAGCATAGAACTTTTGAGTATGTCAGGTAAGGGTTCGAAGCACTGATATTTGAACTCAGTCGGTCGGAAATCTGACGAAGAGCAAAGCATTATTGGCCGGTGATGCCCGTTAGCGAGGGGGTGCCGCCAGCGCACAGGCGTAAATGCGGCACGCTACAGGCCGCCGACTGCCCTCCATGGTTCGCCTAATTCCGGGGCCGTGAGCGCCCCGGAATCTACCAGAACCAAGGAGGATTCCATGTGCGCAGAGCGCCGCCGCGCCCGCAAAGGGCGACCGCGACACCCGGTCGCCGAAGCACTTCCCGACGATCTGTTCGACTATGCCGACGAACCCACACCAGACGGCCGGGAACGCCGCAGCTCGCCGCTTCGCATCGTCGATGTTGAGACGCTGCCGGTCTTCGACGACTGGCCCGAGAAGGTGCCAATCACCGAGGAAGAACTGCAAATCTTCGAGCGGTATTTCGGTCATGTGCTCGACCGCTTGTTCGGCCCCATCGACCTCGATCCCGACAATCAGGACTTGCCATCGTTATCTCCAGATGATAACAGTAATCATGAGTGAGGATCGTGACCAGAGCCTCGACACGCTTCTGGACCTCGACGGTCAGGTGCTTGTCGTCGATCCCGAGGGCGGCCATTGGGTGAAGTTCGTCGTCACCCGCGTTCCGGCCTCGCCGGAAAAGCCGCACGGCCTCGATTATTCGCTCACGCTTCACGGGCCTTCGGGCGAACGGCTGGTCGGCTTCGATAACGCCCATCCAGTCGGCCGAGGCAGGAGGGGCGAGCCGATGGACCATCGGCACCGCCTCCAGACTGTGAAGCCCTACGCCTACGAGGACGCGGCCACGCTGCTGGCCGACTTCTGGCAGGTGGTGGATGCGGTGTTGAAGGAGCGAGGCGTAACATGACCACATTGAAAGTCGGGATTGCCGACTATGAAGAAATGAAGGCCCGCACCATGCGGATCGCCAAGGGCGAGGAAAAGCCGGCGGCGGACGACCCGAAGGTGTGGTTCACGTCCACGGAATCTTTCGCGCAAATCCTGTCCAGTGGGAACCGCGAACTGCTGCGCATCATTGACGAGCAGTCGCCCGGCTCGCTTGAGGAACTGTCGCGGATCACGGGACGGGCAAAGCCCAACCTGTCCCGAACCCTCAAGAAGATGGCGAGCTACGGCCTTGTCCGCATGGACCCCGGCGAGGGCCAGAAGCTCGTGCCCAAGGTGCTGCATGATCGCGTCGAGCTGGCCTTGCCCTTGCTCGAACGCCGCACGGCGAAGGGAGGCGCGCTATGAACATTCGTTCCCCACACGTCGCGTTTCGCGCCGCGCTCTATCTGCGCGTCTCGACGGCACGGCAGGCCGAACATGACGTGTCGATCCCCGACCAGAAGCGGCAGGGCGAAGCCTATTGCGATTCTCGCGGCTATCAGCTCGTGGAAACCTTCGTCGAGCCGGGCGCATCGGCGACCAACGACCGTCGCCCCGAGTTCCAGCGCATGATCGAGGCGGGCACGTCCAAGCCCGCGCCCTTCGATGTTGTCGTGGTCCATTCATTCAGCCGCTTCTTCCGCGATCACTTCGAGCTGGAGTTCTACGTTCGCAAGCTCGCCAAGAACGGCGTCAAGCTGGTCTCCATCACGCAGGAGATGGGCGACGATCCCATGCACGTCATGATGCGGCAGATCATGGCGCTATTCGATGAATACCAGTCCAAGGAAAACGCCAAGCACGTCCTGCGCGCCTTGAAGGAGAACGCCCAGCAAGGCTTCTGGAACGGCTCGCTGCCGCCCATCGGCTACCGTGTCGTCGATGCCGAGCAGCGCGGCACCAAGACAAAGAAAAAGCTGGAAATCGACCCGTTGCACGCCGACACCGTGCGGCTCATCTTCCGCCTCGCATTGGAAGGCGACGGCACGTCCGGCCCCATGGGCGTCAAGAACATCGTCAGCTATCTCAACAGGAACCGCGTGTTCACCCGCAGCGGGGGGCGTTGGGGCATCGGCCAGCTTCATCGTGTCCTGACCCGCCGCACCTATATCGGCGAACATCGCTTCAATCGCCGCTCCAAGAAAGGCGAGGTGAAGCCCGAGGAAGAAGTCGTCACCGTCGCGGTGCCGCCACTGATCGACCTTGGGATATTCGAGGCGGTGCAGAAGCGGTTGCAGGTCAACAATCCGAAGGTGACGCCGCCGCGCGTCGTCAGCGGCCCGAACCTGCTGACCGGCATTTGCTATTGCGGCAATTGCGGCGGGGCCATGACGCTGCGCACCGGCAAGAACGGCCGCTACCGCTACTATGCCTGCTCGATGCGGGCGCGGCAGGGCGAAACCGGCTGCAAGGGCCGCGCGATCCCGATGGACAAGCTGGACCGCATTGTGGTCAGCCACATCGAGGAAAGGCTGCTGGACCCGGAGCGAATCGAAGACGTGCTCGCCTCGCTGCTGGATCGCCGGCAGGAGAGCGTCGAGCGGCGCAGCCAGCACATCACCGAGTTGAACCAGCGCGCGGCCGAGGCCGATATGCGGCTAAAGCGGCTCTACGAGGCTATCGAGGCGGGTTCGCTCGACCCGGCCGAATCCGCCCTCGGCGAACGCATCGCGGGCCTTGCGGCGATACGAGATCAGGCACGGGCCGACGCCGTAAGGACCGAGGCCATGCTGAAAAACTCGGCGCACAAGTGCCTCACAGGCGCGGCCGTGCGAGAACTGGCGAGCGAAGCGCGCGCCGGACTTCGGCTCGAAAAGGGCGGCTATCGGCGGGATCACGTCCGGGCTTTCGCGCAGCATGTCGAGGTCGCGGACGATGCGATCTACATCAATGGCAACAAAAACACGCTGTTGAGGACGCTGATAGCCACTAAGGGAGGGAAATCGGCGGGAATCGGCGTTCCCGGTTTTATACCGAAGTGGCGGAGGGAGTGGGATTCGAACCCACGGAGACATCACTGCCTCGCCGGTTTTCAAGACCGGTGCCTTAAACCGCTCGGCCATCCCTCCTGCCCGACTGCCGCCTCACAGTAAAGGCATGCAATACACGCACGGCTTTAGCGCCGAGCATGGTCGGCAGTCAACAGATGAGACGGTTGCTGCAATTCTTATTTCCTGAAGTGCGCCCCGGGTGTCCCACCGCCGGGCTTTCGCAGGTTGCAGGACGATGGAGACGACAACCCCTGACGGCCCAACAACCCTTGACTGCATTGCCGGCTTGGGCGTAGGCCTCCGGTGTTCCCACGACATGGATAGGCGATCTGGCGATGGAAATTTTTACCGCAGCTGGCTTCACTGCGCTCCTTCAGGTGATTTTCATCGATCTGGTTCTGGCCGGAGATAACGCCATCGTCATCGGTCTCGCGGCCGCTGGCTTGCCGGCTGACCAACGCAAGAAAGCGATCCTGATCGGGGTTCTGGCTGCAACCATTCTGCGTATCGTGTTTGCGGTGATAACCGTACATCTCCTTGCAATACTCGGCCTGCTTCTGGTCGGCGGCATCCTGTTGCTATGGGTTTGCTGGAAAATGTGGCGCGAGCTGCGCACCTCTCATGAGGATGAAGAGGAAGCGACGCGGGTTCTGGCCGATGGCGCGGAATCTTCTCCCTCGAAGGCCCCCCGCAAAACGCTTCTGCAGGCGGCGATCCAGATCGTCGTAGCCGACGTTTCCATGTCGCTCGACAATGTGCTGGCCGTAGCTGGTGCAGCGCGCGACCACTTCACCGTACTCGTTGTCGGCCTCGTCTTCTCTGTCGCCCTCATGGGACTTGCCGCGTCGCTGATTGCACGGCTTCTCCACCGTTATCACTGGATCGCCTATATCGGCCTGCTGATCATCCTCTATGTCGCACTCGACATGATCTATCGGGGCGCCCTGGAAGTGTGGCCGCATGTCAGCGATTATCTGGTTTGAGGCAGAGCCGGCGCATTTTCTGAAAAGCGCACCCTCCCCCGAACAAGCAGAAAAAAGGGCGCCCGAAAGGCGCCCTTCTCTGCTTTCGCTCCGCTGACGATTACTGCGGAAGCTTGTCGTCGATGCCCTTCACATAGAAATTCATGCCCAGAAGGGTCTGATCATCGGCAACCTCGCCGTCCTTCAGCCATTCCGTACCATCCTGCCTGGTGATCGGGCCGGTGTAGGGGTTCCATCCGTCCGTGATTTTCTGAACGGTTGCCTTGGCAGCCTCTGCAACCTCATCCGGCACGTTGGTGTAGGGTGCCATGTAGAGGATGTCGTCCTTGAAACCTTCCCACCGGCTTTCCGCCTTCCAGCTGCCATCAATGACAGCCTTGACGCGGTTCACATAGTACGGGCCCCAGTTGTTCACTGCCGCGGTGAGCTGTGCCTTGGGAGCGAACTTGGACATGTCGGCCGCCTGACCGAAGCCGTGCATGCCGCGCTCTTCAGCAATCTGCAGCGGAGCCGTCGAGTTGGTATGCTGAGCAATGATGTCAGCCCCCTGATCGAACAGCGCCTTGGCGGCGTCGGCTTCCTTGCCCGGATCGAACCAGGAGTTGATCCACACAACCTTCAGCTTGAACTCCGGATTGACGGACTGGGCGCCGAGCATGAAGGCGTTGATTCCCATCACGACTTCAGGAATGGGGAACGAAACGATGTAACCGGCCACACCGGTCTTCGACTGCTTGGCCGCGATCTGGCCGCTTACATAACGACCTTCATAGAAGCGGATGTTGTAGACGCCCATGTTGTCGGATGTCTTGAAGCCGGTGGCGTGCTCGAATTTCACGTCGGGGAACTTGTTCGCCACTTCGAGTTCGGCATCCATGAAACCGAAGGAGGTGCCGAAGATGATCTTGCACCCGTCGCGCGCCATGCGCTCAAAGGAGCGGGCCGCGTCAGGACCTTCCGAAACGTTTTCGAGGAAGGCGGTCTCGACCTGATCGCCAAGCTCCTTTTCCACCATCTGGCGGCCCTGATCGTGCTGGAAGGCAAAGCCGAAGTCGCCGATGGAACCTGTGTAGATCCAGCAGGCCTTCAGCTTGTCCTGCGCCTGAGCGGGCGCAGACAGGGCAAGGGCTGCCACCGCTGCCATGAGAGCTGTCATGGTTTTCTTCATATGAGTGTTCTCCATCTTAGGTTTAACATCTAACGCGCTGAATTTCTTAGCGTTCAGGCACGAAGGGCTGGGCCAGGGAAGCTGGCGTGTTCATCATGGTCAGGCGCTTGTTACGCGAAATCACAACCAGAACCAATATCGTCGCGAGATAGGGCAAGGACGACAGGAACTGGGATGGCAGGGACTTCAGCAGGGCCAGCGGCTGGTAAATCAGCCACGATGAATTGCTGAAAGCCGACAGGTCGATCGCCTGCACATGCAACTGCCCTATCCAGATCGCGCCGAAGATGTAGGCGCCGGCCAGAACCCGCCATGGCCGCCACGAGGCGAACACCACCAGCGCCAGCGCGATCCAGCCGCGTCCGGCGCTCATGTTTTCCACCCATTGCGGCGTGTAGACGAGTGAAAGATGCGCGCCGGCAAGCCCGGCGCAGGCGCCACCGAACATCACGGCCAGATAGCGGTAGCGGATAACGTGGATGCCGAGGGCATGGGCGGAGCCGTGGCTGTCGCCGATGGCTCGCATGGTAAGCCCCGTGCGGCTGCGGAACAGGAACCAGGCGACGGCAATGACCAGCACGATCGACAGGTAGAAGATCGGATCCTGCCCGAAGATCAGCTTTCCGACCACCGGCAGCGAGGTGAGGCCGGGAATGTCAAGATTCTGCAGCCGCACGCCCGGCTGGCCGACAAAACTGGTTCCAATCATGCCTGAAAGGCCGAGCCCCAGAATGGTGAGAGAAAGCCCTGTCGCCACCTGATTGGTTGCGAGCGTGAGCGTCATGAAAGCGAAGAGCAGGGAAAACAGAACACCGATGACGATGGCAGCGAGCACGCCGATCCACGGAGATCCCGTCAGATATCCGGCCCCGAAACCGCCAACCGCGCCCATGATCATCATGCCCTCGACGCCGAGGTTCAGCACACCGGCGCGCTCGGCAACCAGTTCGCCGATTGCGGCGATGAGCAGCGGCGTGGCGGCAGTGGCGATGGTAAGAAGGATGCTGATCCAGATATCCATCAGTTTGCCCCTTCCTGTGCTGCAATCGTTTCGGCTGCCGGATTTGTCCTGCCGATAAAGCGAATTCGGTAATGAATCAGCGTGTCGCAGCCCAGCACGAAGAACAGCAGCATGCCCTGGAACACGCGCGCCAGCTTGTCCGACACGCCAAGCGACGACTGTGCCGCCTCGCCCCCGAGATAGGTCAGCCCCAGCACGAGGCCGGCCGCGATAATGCCGAGCGGATTGAGCCTGCCCAGAAACGCGACGATGATGGCGGCGAAGCCGTAACCGGGTGAAATCGTCGGCTGAAGCCTGCCGATAGCGCCGGAAACCTCCGAAATGCCGGCCAATCCCGCCAGCGCACCGGAAAGCATGAAGGCGAAGAACACCATGCGGTTCATGCTGAAGCCGGCGAACCGCCCTGCCCGCGGGCTGGATCCCATCACCCGCACTTCAAACCCCTTGAGCATGCGGCTCATCATCAGCCAGACGAGCACAGCCGCAACGATCGAAAAGATGAAGCCCAGATTGGCCCGGCCGGAATCCAGCAGTTCGGGCAGGCGCGCGGCCCGGCTGAACTGAACCGTCTGCGGGAAATTATAGCCCATGGGATCACGCCACGGGCCTCGCACAACCCAGTCGAGAAACAGTTGCGAGACATAGACCAGCATCAGGCTGGTGAGGATTTCGTTGGTGTTGAAGCGCGCCTTGAGAAAAGCAGGAATGCTCGCGAATGCCGCTCCGCCGATCATACCCATCAGGAGCATCAGCGGGAGAAGGTACGCGCCCTGCAGATCAGGATAAAGAACGGGCAGAAGCGAGCCGGCAATGGCACCGACCGTGAACTGGCCTTCCGCACCGATGTTCCAGATGTTGGCGCGGAAGCAGACGGACAAGCCCACCGCAATCAGGATAAGGGGTGCGGCCTTGATCGCCAGCTCGTGCAACTGCCAGACTTCGGTGAGCGGTGAGATGAAATAGGCGTAGAGCGCCCTGGCGGGGTTAACGCCCAGCACCGCGAACATGATCGCGCCCGTGATCACGGTCAGCGCGAAGGCGATGAAGGGAGACAGCATCGAAAACAGCGCCGAGCGCTGCGGACGTTTGACGAGCTCGATGCGCATCATGCCACCTCCGCCGTTTCGGTTGCATGGGCTGTGGCGGCATGGCCCGGATCGGCACCGCCCATCAGCAGGCCGATCTTCTCGTACGTCGCTTCGGCTATAGGCAGTGCGGGCGACAATTCGCCATTGTGCATCACGGCAATGGCGTCCGACATTTCAAAAAGCTCGTCCAGATCCTGACTGATCACCAGCACGGCGGAGCCATTCCGGGCAAGGCTGATGAGCGCCTGCCGGATATGAGCCGCAGCCCCGGCATCGACTCCCCATGTCGGCTGGTTGACGATCATCACCGAGGGATTGCGGTCGAGCTCGCGCCCGACGATGAATTTCTGCAGATTGCCGCCGGACAGGGACGCAGCTTCCGGATCAGGCGCGCTCTTGCGCACATCCATGATCCCGATGATGCGCTGTGCGGTGTCGTAGATCGCCTTGCTTTCGATCATGCCGCCTTTACCGACGAATCTTTTGCCGTCCGTGGCGTGCCGGGACAGGAGAAGATTTTCCGACAGCGTCATGCGCGGGGCGGCGCCATGGCCGAGGCGTTCCTCGGGAACGAAGGCAGCGCCCAGCAGGCGCCGGCCCGTTATGTCGAGCCCGCCGACATCGGCGCCGCCAATGCGCACCGACGCCCGGTCCTGCTGAAGCACCTCACCAGACACAGCTTCGAAAAACTCTCCCTGCCCGTTACCGGCAACGCCGGCGATGCCGACGACCTCCCCGGCCCGGACGGAAAGATTGATGTTTTTCAAGGCAATGGCAAACGGCGTTGCTGGCTTTCGGTTCAGATTGACGATCTCCAGCAGCGGCCAGGCCTTGTCGATTCCCGCAGCGGGCATGCGCTCGACCGCGCGAACCTCGGTGCCCACCATCATCCGGGCCAGAGAAGACGCCGTTTCCTCGCGCGGGTTGCAGTGTCCCACCACCTTGCCGTGACGCAGCACGGTAGCGCGGTCGCAGATGCGCTTCACCTCTTCGAGGCGATGCGAAATATAGAGGATCGACTTGCCCTCGGCCCGGAGCCGCTCCAGCGTTTCAAACAGCTTGTCGGCTTCCTGCGGCGTCAGAACAGAGGTCGGTTCATCGAGAATGATGAGTTCAGGCGTCTGCAACAGGCAGCGGATGATTTCGATCCGCTGGCGCTCTCCAACCGACAGATCGCCCACCAGCGCATCCGGATCGAGCGGCAGGCCATAGCTGTAGGACAAGGCGCGGGCCTTGGCCGCAATGGTGCTTATCGGCGCACCGTCATTGAGCGATAGAGCGATGTTTTCGGCTGCGGTCAGCGCCTCGAACAGCGAAAAGTGCTGGAACACCATGCCGATGCCGAGTTTCTTGGCAACGCCCGGACTGGTGATGCGCACCGGCTGGCCGTTCCACAGGATCTCGCCGGAATGTGGCTCAAGGGAGCCGAACAGCATTTTGACCAGAGTGGACTTGCCGGCGCCATTTTCTCCCAGAAGCGCATGTATTTCGCCTTTGGCAATGCCAAGGTCGATGGTGTCGCAAGCTTTCAGGGAGCCGAATATCTTGGTCAGGCCACGGACCTCGAGCAGGTCCGCAGCGCCTTGATGTAAACTCACAGTGCCTCCCATCTGTTTAACAGATATGTTCTGTGTTCCCGATGGCATCGTAGGCACTGGCGCGTTTCTGCGCAAACCGATGCTTACTTTGAAAGAGCTTCAATAATTTCGATGGCATTCGCAGCGATGATTCAGGGAACGAGAACGGTTGTTCCCGTGGTTTTGCGCCCCTCCAGATCGGAATGGGCGCGCGCCGCATCCTTGAGGGCATAGCGCTGATTGACCATGATTTTAACGGCCCCCGACAGCACCACCTCGAACAAAGCCGCTGCCGACGCTTCAAGTTCCTCGCGCGTGACATTGTAGCTGAAAAGCGTCGGGCGGGTCAGGTACAGCGATCCTTTCCGGGCGAGAATGCCGATGTCGAAAGGTGGGATCGGACCTGAAGACTGACCGAATGAAACCAGTGTGCCGAGCCTCTTCAGGCAGTCCAGTGAGCCTGCAAACGTGTCGTTGCCAACCGAATCATAGACGACATCGCATTTCCTGCCGTCGGTGATGCGTGCCACTTCCTGCACGAAATCCTCCCGGCGATAGTCTATCACGTGATGGAACCCGTGAGTTCGCGCGAATTCGGCCTTTTCCGGCGAGCCGGCCGTTCCGATGACGGTGGCGCCAAGATGATGCGCCCACTGGCCGAAGATCAGTCCCACCCCGCCGGCCGCTGCGTGATAGAGCACGGTGTCGCCGGGCTTCACCCGGAAGGTACGGCGCACAAGATATTCCACCGTCATGCCCTTGAGCATCATGCCGGCAGCCTGCTCATCGCTGATCCCATCGGGAATGCGAACGACCCGATCGGCACCCACAACGCGCTGCTCCGAATAGGCACCCAGCTGCACGACATAGGCGACCCGGTCTCCCGGGGACAACCAGTCGACCCCCTCGCCCACTTCGAGAACCACGCCGGCAGCCTCGCCGCCTGGCGTGAATGGCAGGCCGTTCGGTGCTGGATAGAGGCCGGTGCGATGGTAGACATCGATGAAGTTCACGCCGATCGCCGTGTGGCTCACGAGAATTTCACCCGGACCGGGGCGGCCGGGATCCGCGTCCTCGAAAACCAGCACTTCGGGACCGCCATGCTTATGGATACGAATTGCCTTGGACATGTCAGCTCACGCCTTCTTCGCGCCGAGATTTGGGAAAAGCTGCATGATGCCACCGATGCAGAACAGGTAAAGCCCGGTGACCGTGATGCCGCCCTTTGTAAACAGGCTGACGTTTTCCGCCAGTATGCCGATCTGGTTGTAGAATTCGGCCAGCGCCGATTCCGCCAGCGCCAGAACCCCGAACGCGCACCAAAGCAAGGTGATGGCGAGATTGATCGGGCGCAGGCGCCTGACCCGCACCGGATGCAGGAAATTGATCGGCACGAAGGTCAGCAGTCCGCAGATCACGACCACAGCGAATGACACCCATTCTCCCGGCCCGACCACGAACAGCGTGAACACCACCATGTTCCAGACCACCGGGAACCCCTTGAAGAAGTTCTCCTTGGTCTTCATGCCGGTATCGGCATAGTAGATCGCGCTCGAAACGACGATGATGGCGGCGGCGATAAACGACAGCCCCTCGCCCATCAGTCCGAACTGATACAGCGCGAATGCAGGAATCAGCACATAGGTGACATAGTCGATGATGTTGTCGAGTAGTTCGCCCGACCATGTCGGCAGGATTTCCTTGACCTCCAGCTTGCGCGCGATCGGGCCGTCTATGCCGTCCACGAACAATGCCAGTCCCAGCCACCAGAACATCGCCGTCCAGCGCTCTTCGCTGGCCGCAACGAGAGAAACGAAAGCAAGGAAAGATCCGGACGCCGTCAGAAGATGGACGGAAAAGGCTCTTGCCTGTGGCCAGGTCACCTTCTTCCTCGGTCTGGGAATACGGTCCCTGATCTTCCTGCCGGTCGGTTTTTTATCCACGGCCACCAGTCCATCTTGCATGGCATCCATAATCCCTCTTGATCAACCACCTGTCCGCCGGGGTCAATGCGGGAGCGTGGATTAGACATAAGGCCACACAGGATTTCTTGTCCGTAACAGGCGCAAAAGCGTTGTTTTTCTTGCAGCGGCTGAAAGGTCGCGTTGATGGCCCGGTTGAGAAAGGCGTATAGCTCGGGCGACAAGGAGGCTCCGATATGCCAACGACCGCCATCCCTGCTGAAACCGAAGCAAAGATCCTCGTTGCCGGAACCGGCCCTGCCGGTCTGATCGCCGCGCTTTCCTTTGCCGGAGCAGGCTTTGCGGTCACGCTGGTCGGTCCTGAGCCCAATATCGAGGACGGGCGCACCACGGCGCTGATGAATCCCGCCCTCGAAACGCTGGAACGGATCGGCGTTCTGGCAGCGCTGTCAGATCAGTCCGCCCCGCTGAAGATCATGCGTATCGTGGATGCAACGGAGCGGCTGATCCGCAGCACGCCCGCAACTTTCCATGCCGGTGACATCGGTGAAGAGCGCTTCGGCCTCAACATACCCAACAAGGTGCTGGTGGCGACGCTGGCGCAGGCCGTTGCTGCAAACACGTCGATCGACTGGAAGAAGACGCTGGTGGAAAGCTGGAACCTCGGTTTCGACGAGGCAGTGGCGCGGCTTGCCGATGGCAGCGAAGTTTCAGGAAAGCTGGTCGTTGCTGCGGATGGGCGCATGTCGCCGGCCCGCCAGGCCGCCGGCATTTCGGTATCATCGCATCCATTTTCGCAGGCGGCGCTGGTTCTGAATTTTGGCCACACGCTCGATCACAACTTCACCTCCACCGAATTCCACACCCAGACCGGGCCGTTCACGCAGGTGCCGCTTCCCGGTGGCCGCAGATCGAGCCTTGTCTGCGTCGTGCGTCCCGAAACCGCCAGCGAACTGGCGGCACTGGACGACGATACCCTGTCACTTCACATTGAGCGGCGCATGCAATCCATGCTGGGGCGAGTGACGGTGGAGCCGAAGCGCCAGATCTATCCGCTGTCGACCTCCACACCGAAGCGCTTTGCCAGGAACCGGGTGGCGCTGGTGGGCGAAGCTGCACATGTGTTTCCGCCCATCGGCGCACAGGGGCTGAACCTTGGCATCAGGGATATCGTCGATCTGGTTGATGTTTCATCAAAAAACCGATCTGATCCCGGATCGGACAAGGCAATGATCACTTACGATCTCCGGCGCAGGCCCGACATCGTGGCCCGCACCAGCGCGGTCAATCTCCTCAACCGGTCGCTGCTGTCGAATATGCTTCCTGCCCAGATCGCTCGCAGTGCCACGCTTGAGCTGCTCGGCCGCTTTGCACCGCTGCGTGCTTTCTTCATGCGTGAAGGGTTGCATCCGGGTAGCGGTTTTTCCGCATTGGGCAGCGCGTTACGGGAACAGATCCAGCGGTAGGATCCCGGCCCTGATCATGTAAAGCAGGCCAGTGACGGTCACGATCGAGGCACAGGTCGTGACCAGTATCGTTGCCGAAGCCCGCTCGACCCACACCCCATATTGCTGGGCGATGACGAAGACATTGGTTGCTGTGGGCAACGCCGCCAGCAGAACGGCGGAAAACAGCCAGACCTCCGAAAAATCTCCCATCAGGCTCAGCATCACGTAGCAAAGCAGCGGATGCACGACGAGCTTGAGCAGGCTGATCGGCACGATTTCGACAGGTATGCGTCGCAGCGGCCGCAGGGCAAGCGTCACCCCCATGGCGAACAGGGCGCAGGGAGCGGCCGCGTTCGCGAGATAGCCGAGCAAACGGTCGAGCGGCAGTGGCGGGCTCCATTCAAGATAAGCCGCCAGAACGCCAAGCGCAGTCGCGATGATGAAGGGGTGCAGCACAATGCGGCTGACGATGCCTGTCACAAGCTGCGGCCATGACCTGCGGTCGTCACCGCCAAGCGCCATCATCATCGGGGCAATGGTGAAATGCATGACGTTTTCGAAACAGAAGATCAGGGCGACCGGCACCGCGGCCTTCTCTCCGAAGGCGAGCACCGCCAGCCCCGGCCCCATATAGCCGATATTGCCGTAAGCAGCCGCCAGCCCCTTCACGGTGGATTCCGCGATATTGCCGGCTACCAGCAATGAGCCCGCGAACATCATCATGAAAATCAGAAATGTGGAGAACACCGATCCAAAGATGAAGCCCCATTCCGTCAGCTCTTCAAACGGCGTTCTGGCCAGAAGCTGGAAGAACAGGGCCGGCAGTGCGACATAGATGATGAAGGTGTTCAGCCAGCCCAGCGCTTCGACAGGCTGGCGCGTGATGCGTGCGACGGCGAACCCGACGAAGATCAGCCCGAAGAACGGAAGAACGAGGCCGGCAATATCGGACATGATCGTTTTGCCTCTTAACCGGCCAGCAGCCTTGTGTCCGGAGCACAGCCAGCTTTCAGATTCGCCCCCTGAACTTCAACCCGCTGTGAGAAATTTCGGGATTTCGCTGCAGCCCTGCGATCCGACCCGCAAACAGGCTCACATGGCTGTGTAACCTGTTCAGCATTGAATTAACCGGTGTGATGAGCCAAATAAGAAGCATGGACAGACTGGCGATCAAAAAAGCAAAGTTTTCAATCGGACAGGTTGTGCGCCATCGGCTTTTTCCGTTTCGCGGGATCATTTTCGATGTCGACCCGGAGTTTGCCAATACCGACGAATGGTATGAGGCAATTCCTGTCGGTGTTCGCCCCAGCAAGGACCAGCCTTTCTACCATCTTCTGGCTGAAAACTCCGAAACGGACTACATCGCCTATGTTTCCGAGCAAAATCTGGTTGAAGATGTTTCAGATGAGCCTGTGCGTCATCCGCAGATCAGAGAATTGTTCCTGAAGACGCCGGATGGACATTACGAACCCAGATATCAGGTTCGTCATTAGAGCAATTCCTGCAAAAGTGCGCAGCTGTTTTGCGCTCGTAATTGCGTAGAAAAGAGCGCTTCTGCCTTTACCCGAAATCACTCAAAGAAAAGCCCCGCTCGCTTCATAAGCGGCGGGGCTTTTCTGTTGCCTGATCGCTCAGGCTTCCTTTTTCTGCGGCATGACGCGCAGTTCCAGTTCGCGCAGCTGCTGCGGCGTAGCCGGCGCTGGCGCTCCCATGAGCAGATCAAAGGCCTGCTGGTTCATCGGGAACATGGTGACCTCGCGCAGGTTCTTCGCACCGACGAGCAGCATGACCACACGGTCGATGCCGGCCGCCATGCCGCCATGCGGCGGTGCGCCATACTGGAACGCGCGATAAAGACCGCCAAAGCGCTCTTCCACCGTCTGACGGTCCAGTCCCGCGATCTCGAAGGCCTTGACCATGGTTTCGGGAAGATGGTTGCGGATGCCGCCGGAAGCGATCTCGAAGCCGTTGCAGACCATGTCGTACTGATAGGCCTTCAGGCTCAGCGGGTCCTGACCGCTCAGCGCCTCGATGCCACCCTGCGGCATCGAGAACGGATTGTGGGCGAAATCCACCTTCTTCTCGTCTTCGTTCCACTCGTAGAACGGGAAGTCGACAATCCAGCATAGCTCGAAACGCTCGCGATCGACGAGGTTCAGTTCCTCACCCGCGCGGGTGCGCGCGGCACCGGCGAAAGCAACGAACTTCTTTGGATCGCCCGCAACGAAGAAAGCAGCATCGCCATCTTCAAGCCCCAGTTGCTGGCGCACGGCCTCCGTACGCTCCTCGCCGATGTTCTTGGCGATCGGTCCGGCGCCTTCGAGCTTGTCGCCTTCCTTGCGCCAGAAAATGTAGCCCAGACCCGGCTGCCCCTCGCCCTGCGCCCATGAATTCATGCGGTCACAGAATGCGCGCGAGCCACCGGTCTTCGCCGGAATGGCCCACACTTCGGCCTTGGGATCGTTGGCGAGGATGTTTGCGAAAACCTTGAAGCCGGAACCAGCGAAGTGCTCGGACACGTCCTGCATCTCGATCGGATTGCGCAGGTCCGGCTTGTCGGATCCGTATTTGCGCATGGCTTCGTCATAAGGAATGCGGCGGAACTCCTGCGTCACCGGCTTGCCGTCGGCAAACACCTCGAACACGCCGCGCATTACCGGCTCCATGGTGGCCAGCACGTCGTCCTGCTCGACAAAGCTCATTTCGAGGTCGAGCTGATAGAATTCGCCCGGCAGGCGGTCGGCGCGCGGATCCTCATCGCGGAAGCAGGGCGCGATCTGGAAATAGCGATCGAAGCCTGACACCATGATGAGCTGCTTGTACTGCTGCGGAGCCTGCGGCAGCGCGTAGAAAGTGCCCGGATGGATGCGCGACGGAACCAGGAAGTCGCGTGCGCCCTCGGGCGACGACGCGGTCAGGATCGGGGTGGAATATTCGGTGAAACCCACCTCGCCCATGCGCTTGCGCATCTCGGCGATGATCTTCGTGCGCATCACGATGTTTCTGTGCAGCGTTTCGCGGCGCAAATCGAGGAAGCGATACTTCAGGCGGATATCTTCCGGATAGTCCGGCTCGCCGAAAACCGGCAGCGGCAGTTCCTTCGCTGCGGAAAGCACCTCTATCTCAGTGGCGAAAACCTCGATCTCACCGGTTTCTAGATTGGGGTTCACGGCATCGGCTGCGCGCGCCTTGACCTCGCCGTCGACGCGAATGACCCATTCGCCACGCACGGTTTCAGCCGTCTTGAAAGCCGGCGAATCCGGATCCGCCACGATCTGCGTCAGCCCGTAATGGTCGCGCAGGTCGATGAACAGCAGGCCGCCATGATCGCGAACGCGATGCACCCAGCCCGAAATACGGATATTTGAGCCGACATCGGCCTTTCTCAACTGCGCGCAGGTGTGGCTGCGATAACGATGCATTGCCTGATTTTCCGCCTAACAATGGTTCAATGGGGCCGAAGCACTTGCCCGACCGCAAAATTGGCGCGAAAAGCGCATGGGCAGGCCCTTTTGTCAAGGCAAGAGGGCCTTAAGCCGCCTTTCGGGGCCCGTCTTGCCACTCGTTTCACATCCGATGGCTTGACGCGCCCGTCTGCGGCTGGAATTGAGAAACGAGTTTGATCTGAAAAGCGATTTGATGAACCTTATTATCACGCAGAGCGAACTCGAGAGCGCCATTGAAAGACTCGAGCAATCGGACTTTGTCACCGTTGACACGGAGTTCATTCGGGAAACAACGTTTTGGCCGGTTTTGTGCCTGATCCAGATGGCGGTGCCGGGCTTTACCGCGCTTGTCGACCCGCTGGCGCCCGGCCTCGACCTGAAACCCTTCTTCAGGCTCATGGCCAATGAGAATGTGGTCAAGGTCTTCCACGCCGCGCGGCAGGATATCGAGATCATCGTTCATCAGGGCGATCTGGTTCCCTCCCCGATTTTCGACACGCAGGTGGCTGCGATGGTGTGCGGGTTCGGCGATGCCGTCTCGTACGACCAGCTCGTCCAGAAGATCACCGATGTCAGGCTCGACAAATCCTCCCGCTTCACCGACTGGCGCTACCGCCCGCTTTCGGAAAAGCAGCTGGAATATGCCCTGGCAGACGTGACGCACCTGATCGACGTCTACAAACATCTGACGGCCCAGCTTGAGCGCGAGGACCGCGCACACTGGCTGAAGGAAGAGATGCAGGTTCTGACCTCGCGCGAAACTTATGATCCGCATCCGGACGATGCCTGGAAGCGCCTGAAGATGCGCGTGCGCAAGCCGCAGGAGCTGGCGATCCTGAAATCCGTCGCCGCATGGCGCGAGCGCGAAGCGCGCGAACGCGACGTGCCGCGCGGCCGGATCATCAAGGATGACGCTATTTACGAGATCGCCCAGCAGGCCCCGCGCGACAGCGATGCGCTCGGCCGACTGCGGACCATTCCCAAGGGCTGGGAGCGCTCGTCTACCGCCGTGGCTCTGCTGGGAGCGGTGAATGCCGCCCTTGCCGTGCCGAAGGATGAATTGCCAAAGCTGCCTAAACAGCAGCAACAGCCGGAGGGCACCAATGCCGCGGCCGAATTGCTGAAAGTGCTTCTGAAGATCATCGCCGAACAGCAAGGCGTTGCTGCCAAGGTGCTGGCGTCGAGCGATGACATCGACCAGATTGCCGCTCATGGTGAAAAAGCGCAGGTACCAGCTCTGCAGGGCTGGCGGCGGGCAGTGTTCGGCGAAAAGGCGCTTCGTCTCGTGCGCGGCGAAATCGCCATCAAGTTCGAAAAGCGCAAGATCGTGCTGCTGGAAGTCTGAGCCGGATACTGCCGGGTCAGGTGATGGTGGTCTGATCTTTCTTCAGACCGCTCCGGCCAGATGCAGCGCAAACCACGCCCACAAAAGCACCAGCACCAGAAAGCCGCCGCCGAACAGCATGCCGCGCCGCGAAACGCGGTTGCTGGTGACATGCTCGAACGCGTGCGCGTAGCGCAGCAGCACGAACAGCCAGGCCAGTATCACGGCAATCCATGACACGCCCGCCGTCACATAAAGCGCCAGACAGACGGCATGGAACAGAACCGGAAGCTCGAACTGGTTCATGATATTGTTCGACACGGCGGCGCTGACTTCCGGCTCGCCGCCGGAGCGCAGCTTCCACTGGCCGCGTGCCACGGAACCGTTCAGAATCGCCTGCCGGCGGCGCATGCCGAGCAACGCATACATGATCGCCACCAGCGCGAAATGCGCCACCATCGGCCACAGAATTGCGATCGGGTTCATGTCGTCAAATCCACGTTGCGGGCAGCGCCCGGCTGGCATGCCCATTGTCAGGATAGTTCAGTTTGCCTTCCCACATCTAACCACAGCTCACCGGATTGCAAAAGAAATCCTCATTCATCCTTCAGCGCGTTGCATTCCGCCGATTCTGATAAAGACGGACTTTTAATTTAAAACAAATATTGTTCATGTATATATAATTACCAATGATATTTTTAATGAAAAAATGAATGAAAATCACGCGAAAACCCTAATGATAAACTGATTTCTGATTTTAAAATTTTATATGTTGTTCTGAAGTATGGAATTGGCGGCAGATCAAGAGACATTCTTGCATCGACGACACACCGTACAGCTCTGTCATGGGAGTGTTATCTCGCGGCGTTAGGTGCCGTTGCAGCGTAACTGCCAGCCGAAAGCGAGCCCCATGACCATCCTTCAACGACGCCAGTTTATTGCCGGTTCGGCAGCGGCCCTCATGGCCCCTGCGGTCTTTGTGAGCCGCACCGCCGCGCAAACGCCTGCGGCGTCCCTCTTTCCGTTTTCGGTGGCCAGCGGCGATCCGACCGCCAACAGTGTGGTGCTATGGACGAAGCTGGCCAGAGCCGCCGATGATCTCGAACTCCTCTCCGGACTGCCGATCGATGTGGAATGGATTGTGGCCGAGGACGAGCGCCTGTCGAAGGTCGTTCGCAGCGGTACAGGCAGCGCATTGCCGGAATATGGGCATTCGGTCCATGTCGATGTTCAGGGTCTGCGCCCCGATCGCTGGTATTGGTATGCGTTTCGCATTGGCGGTGAGATGAGCCCCATCGGCCGGACGCGCACATTGCCGGCCGCGGATGCGCTGATGTCACGGTTTCGGTTCAACGTCGTCTCCTGCCAGCACTGGGAAAACGGCTTCTTCGACGCCTATGACGGCATGGCCGACGACGATTCCTCGCTGGTGCTGCATCTGGGCGATTACATCTACGAAGTCGGCCGCGGTGGCGTACGTACGCACGAGACCGACAAGCCGCTCAGAACGCTCGACGACTATCGCCGTCGTCATGCGCTCTACAAGACCGATGCGGCTCTGCGGCGCGCGCACGAGCGATTGCCGTTCATGGTCACGCTCGACAACCACGATGCGCTGACCGAAGACTCCAGCGATGCCGGGGAACTGGCGCGTCGCGCCGCCGCGTATCATGCCTGGTACGAGTTCCAGCCGGTGCGCCATGCGCCTGCCCTGCACGCTCCGACCATGCCTGTCTTGCGGGGGCTCGATATTGGCGACCTGTTGCGGGTCAGTATTCCGGATACCCGCCAGTTTCGTGATTCCGAAAGTGTCTGCGCTGCCGGATCCGACAAGGATTTCGCCTTTGGCGTGTTCCAGAAGCCGTGCGAGGCAGCCGAAGATCCGCAACGTTCCATGCTGGGCGTCGCGCAGGAAAACTGGCTGGATGCGCGCCTTTCGGGTTCGCAGGCAAAATGGAACGCCATTGCCTCAACCGTGATGATGAGCACCTTCGACATGGATCACGAAGGCGAGCTGTATCGCTATTTGCAGTCGTGGGACGGCTATCCGGCCGCCCGGCAACGCATTCTGGATCGCATTGAAGGTTCCAGGGTCTCAAATCCGGTTTCGATCGGAGGCGACATTCATTCAACGCTGGTTTCGGAAGTCACCCACCGCGTGGGCGAGGAGCCCGGCAGGTCGCTGATGACGGAATTCGTCGGCACCTCGATCAGCTCGCTCTGGCCGGAGCCTCTGGCCAGGCCGATGCATGATGCCCTCCCCGCCAATCCTCAGGTTCGCTACTATGAGAGCCAGAAGCGCGGCTACATGCATTTCGACGTAACGCCGGAAATCCTGAACGTACAGATGCGCGCAATCGACCGCACCGACCAGCCCGGCGGCACCGTCCATACCGACAGGACATTTGTTGTCGAGAATGGGCAGGTGGGCGCAAAGTCTTAAAGCGCGCGGCAATGGAGCTGGCGATGCGTACTACCGCGCCAGCCAGCGCTCATAGTCCGAAACCAGAAGGTGAGCCGGCTCTACATCTTCCTCGATCTCGGAAAACCGGCCGATAGGGTCGCGGAAGATGTTGTCGGTGAGGTCGTCGTTGACGGTGGAGACCTCGCCGATCAGAACGTCGCCGCCCTCGCCCCAGAACGCGTGCCATACGCCCGGCAGCAGGGTCACGCTCTCACCGGGGTCTAGCTTCAGGAGACCGCCGGCAGAAAGCCTGCGAATGGTCCCGTCGACGGGAACGGACACTTCGGCATGTGCATCTATCCCGCCCTCTGTGTCGGGCATGAACAGCTCCAGCACGAGCTTGCCGCCGCCGCGGTTGATAATGTCCTCCGCCTTGATGACATGGCGGTGCATGGGTGAGATCTGGTCCCTGCGCGAGATCATGATCTTTTCGGCATAGAGCATGCCGGCACCCTTGCTCATATCCTCGAAGCGGCCATTGCGGACCGTGAACAGGAAGAGCCCCAGCTCGTCGAATTTCCCCTGTCCGTAATCGGTGATGTCCCAGCCCAGCCGGGCATCGAAGACACCAGCAGATTCCGCCCCGCGCCGCTTCATTTCTTCGGGGGACCAATAAGCGAACGGCGGCAGGATATAACCGAAGGAGCGGATGAAGGCGTCGCCCTCACGGATAATTTCATTCACTCCAGAGCGCTTCATGATCCCTCCCCGTCAGTGTTTTTAGCCGGCGTCCCGAAGGTCAGTGCTCTCCGCGAGCAGCCAGCCTGCGCATGGAAGCGATACGCCGGCGGCTGATCTCGGTGCGCATGGCCATCATGTGCAGTGTGAAGAAAAGCAGCGTGAAACCGATCGCCATGATCAGAAGCGGCCTGAGCAGGCTTCCGTCAATGGTCGGCCCGTCGACACGGAACACGGAAGCCGGCTGATGCAGCGTGTTCCACCAGTCCACCGAGAACTTGATGATCGGAATGTTGACGAACCCGATCAATGTGATGATCGCCGCCGACCATGCCGCCTTGCCCGAATCTTCCAGCGCGCGCGTCAGCGCGATGATGCCGAGATACATCAGAAACAGCACGAATACGGAGGTCAGGCGCGCATCCCACACCCACCATGTGCCCCACATGGGCTTGCCCCAGATGGACCCGGTAATGAGCGCCAGAGCTGTGAAGCATGCGCCAATAGGCGCTGCCGACTTCAGGGAGACATCGGCGAGCGGGTGGCGCCATACCAGCGTGCCTATCGCGGAGGCTGCCATCAGCGCGTAGCACATCATGGAAAGCCAGGCGAACGGCACATGAATGTACATGATGCGCACCGTCATGCCCTGCTGGTAATCCTCGGGTGCGGCAAAGCTCATGTACAGGCCGATCGCCAGAACAAGGCACGCTGCACCCGCCAGCCATGGAACAGCTCTGTTCGCAAAACTGACGAAACGCGTCGGATTGGCTAGGTCCATCCAGCTGGCAATGCGGGTGCGTGAAACTGTCATGACAAGCTACATAACCTTGCCCTGCGCCGCGGGCAACTGCGACGCAAAGGCCGGTGCTTCGTCAGGCAGCAGCGTCCTCGTTCACCGGCGAGATCCGCGACAGACGACGCACTTCCTCGTCATTGAGCAGTCCGCCGGCCCGCAGCAGCGAAGCAAAGCGGCCATTGCGCAGGGACAATTCCGCAAAGCCGCCCATCTCGACGACCCTGCCCTTGTCCATGAACACCACAAGATCGGCATCCCGGACGGTGGTCAGGCGGTGGGCGATGATGAAGGTGGTGCGGTCACGGCGCAGCTCGTCGATCGCCTGCTTCACACGCTCTTCCGTTTCCACGTCAAGCGCGCTGGTGGCTTCGTCCAGAACGAGGATCGGCGCATTCTTCAGCACAGCCCGGGCAATGGCGATGCGCTGGCGTTCGCCGCCCGACAATTGCCCGCCGCGCTCGCCGACGATGGTGTCGTAACCTTCGGCCTTGGAAAGAATGAAATCCTGTGCCGCCGCAGCCTCTGCCGCCGCGTGGATTTCCTGATAGGTGGCGTCAGCCTGCCCGATGCGGATGTTGTCCTCGATCGAGCGGTTGAGCATGCCGGCATCCTGAAATACGGTAGCAATGCAGTTTCTGAGCGACGACGTGGAGACGCTTCGCGTGTCGATGCCATCGATCAGGATGCGACCTCGCTGCGGCGTGAACACGCGCTGCAGCATGTTGATGAGCGTGGTCTTGCCCGCACCGGTCGGCCCGACGATCGCGACTGTCTGGCCGGCGCCCACCTCGAAGGTGACATTGTCCAGCCCCTGCCCCGAATTCGGAAACTCGAAGCCGACATTCTCGAAACGGACATGACCGGAAACCCTGCCGATATCACGCAGGCCTTCCGGCTCGCGGATTTCAAACGCTGAATCCTCCATGCCATAAAAATCCTCGAGCTTGGCGCGAGCCTCCGAGATCTGGTTCACGAAAGTGGAAACCTGATCGAGACGGGCAATGAGCAACGTAGCGAAGCCGGTGAAGGCGATGACGTCGCCGATCCGCAGCTGGCCGTTCATGACCAGAAACGAACCAATCAGCAGCACAACCATCATTGAGATCGTGGATGAAAGCCGGTGCAGCGCGCTGGCCAGGGCCCACCAGTCCAGAACCGGATACTGGGCGTCGAGGAGCTCGCCGACAAACCGCTTCAGGGCTGCCGTTTCGTGGCCGATGCGGTTGTAGCTCTGCAGCACCGCAACGTTGCTGACGGAGTCGGATACATGCGCGAACACCTTGTGGTAGTGGCGTTCGACGCTCGCCTGCCCTTCCCGGGTCTTGCGCATGACCAGACGGCCGACGCCGTAATATACCACGCCCAGCACCAGCAGGACCATCGACATGCGCAGATCGAGCGACAAAGCGGTGGGTACGAGCAGCATCAGAGCCACCGCAGTGGACAGATGCTGGCGCATGAATTCCAGCCACAGGGAAAACAGCGTTTCCACTGCCCGCAGCAGCGTATGCAGCGAATTGGACGTGCCACGCGTGTGGTGCCAGGCCAGCGGCATATTGATGATGCGCTCGAACGACTGCGAAAGCACTTCGCCGCGCAGTTTGTGAGCCATGCGATCGGCGCCGCGCGCCACAAGAACGAATGCAACGATGTTGAAGGCGCCAAGGCCGGCCCAGATCACCAGCGGCGGAACCACGTTCACGCGCTCGGAAATCGCGTCGATGACGCGACCGAACATGATGGGCTCAAGGATAGCGACGATAGCCAGGGTGACATTGGCGGCACAAATAAGCGCAACGCGCTTCCTGTCTGCCGCCATATAACCGAGCGCTCTCCAGTAGACTTGCAGAAGGGACACTCGTTTACTCCGCGAAACCGTTCATTGTGCGATGCACCATTTCTGGAAACATATGAACCGATGTGAACCAGAACAATGTTCCCTTAACGCGGGAGTTCCCGTTTCGCGAACAAAACATAGCTACGAAACGAAATCTGGCGTGATCGACTAACGGTTTGAGATCAAACGTAAAATGTCCTTCTGAAGGCGAAATTGCGGCAATCCCGCAAGGGGACTGCCGCAATTTTAGCGGGAAAGCACATGTCATTGGCAGGGCAGCGGGCAGGCCGCCCTTATTTAAGGCTTCTTGCTGGCACCAAGGCGATGCTGAGGACCATTAGTCGGCAAGGTTACGACAACTTCTGTCTGGCCTTGCGAAAGCGGAAATGTTGTGCCGTCCAGCTTCCTGCCGTTTACCTCCAGCGAAATCGCTTTCGCAGCCCGGTTGCGCACGACCCGGATGGTCTGAGAGCCGCCGCCCAGAGCCAGTCTGGCCGTATAGCCGTCCCAGTGCGCGGGAATGCGCGGGGTGATCTCGATCGCGTCACCACGCCTGTTGATGCCGAGTATGGCTTCGACAGCTGCGCGGTAAAGCCATCCGGCAGAGCCCGTGTACCATGTCCATCCGCCCCGGCCTGCCTTGTCGGCCGCATAGACATCGGCGGCCACGACATAAGGTTCGACCCGGTAATGTTCGGCGGAGGCCTCATCCGTGGAGTGGCTGACGGGATTGAGCATGGAGAAACATTTATAGGCTTCCTCGACGCGACCCATTTCAGCCAGCGCAATGACGAACCACGTCGCCGCATGGGTGTACTGGCCGCCATTCTCTCGGACGCCGGGCGGGTAGCTCTTGATGTAACCGGGATCCTTGTCCCAGTTTGCGAAGGGCGGCGTGAACAGCTTGAGTATGCCGTGCTCCTCGTCGACCAGCATTTCTCCCGCGTTGTCCATGGCCGTGCGGGAGCGGGCCGGGTCGCCCTCGCCTGAAATCACGCTCCAGGACTGGGCAATGGAGTCGATCTTGCACTCCTGCGACTCGCGGGAGCCCAGCGGTGTTCCATCGTCAAATGTTCCGCGACGATACCACTGGCCGTCCCAGCCACTGTTTTCGAGCGCGCGCTTGAGCACATCCGCATGGGCCTGCCACGCCTTTGCACGCTTTGCATCGCCCTGTTCACTGGCGATCGGAATGAAATCGTTCAGCGTCCTGAGCAGGAACCAGCCGAGCCAGACGCTCTCGCCCCTTCCCTCGTCGCCCACGCTGTTCATGCCGTCGTTCCAGTCACCGCCGAGTATAAGCGGCAAGCCCGAGGGACTGCTGCGCTTCACAGCAAGGTCCAGCGCGCGGGCACAATGCTCGTAAAGCGGGACAATTTCGGCGGAAGGCTCCGGAGTGAAGAAGGCATCGTGCTCGCCCTCCCCAAGCTGCGGCCCCTGAAGGAAGGGCAGCTTTTCGTGCAGAATGGCCTGATCGCCTGAAACCTCGATGTAATAAGCAGCGGCATGGGCGAGCCACACAACGTCGTCCGATATCATGGTGCGAACGCCTGCACCCATGCGCGGAAGCCACCAATGCTGCACGTCGCCCTCGGCAAACTGACGTCCGGCCGCATTCAGTATCTGCGCCCGGGCAAGACCGGGATCATGGGCCATCAGCGACAGCGTATCCTGCAACTGATCGCGGAAACCGAAAGCGCCACTTGCCTGATAGAAGGCAGAGCGGGCGCGGATGCGGCAGGACAGGCTCTGATAAGGGAGCCAGTGATTGACCATGAAATCGAGCGTCTTGTCGGGCGTCTCTACCTGAATGGTGTCCAGGAAGTCACGCCATCCAGCCTCGGTTTGTGCAAGGCGGCTATCGAAATCGACGTTACGGTGTCTCTCGATAAGTGCGGTTGCTTCCTGTGGGCTTTCAGCATCGCCGAGCAGCCACAGGAGTGTTACCTCGCCATCGGCGGCAAGCTCGACATCGCGGGAGAGCGCCGCGCAGGGATCGTCTCCGGCTTCGATACGGCCCGAAAGCGGGCTGCCGGCGAGCACCGCGACGGGCTTCTGGCTTGAACCGCCCCTGCCGATGAATTCGCCGCGATCGGCTGTGACCGAGTCCGGCCTTTGATCACCGGCAAGGAAGGCGACCCGCCTGCCAAAATCGAGATTGTACGGGTTGGTTGCGAGCATGGCGCCCGTCGCGGCGTCCTGCGAGGGAATGATGGTGCCGGCGGTTCTGGAACGATGGGTGCCGAGAACCCATTCGGCATAGGCATAGACACGCAGATGCGCCGTGCCGGCCCCCGTGTTGCGGATGCGCAGGCGCGATATCCGCACCGGATCTGCAGGGTCGACAACGTGGGTAAGCTCCATGTCCAGCGCGCCGCGTCTGGCGCGGAAGGTCGTAAAGCCCTGCCCGTGGCATGTCTCGTAAAGCACGCCCGGATCGCGCACCACTGCTGCCAATGGCGAAAATGAAGCGCCGCTGTCGAGGTCATGAACGTAGATGCCCTCGCCCGGCCGGTTGGTTACCGGATCGTTCGACCATGGGGTGAGCTGATAATCGCGACTGTTGCGGCTCCAGCTGAAGGCCGCGCCTTCGGCGGAGGTGTGGAAGCCGAAAGCGTCGTTCGAGATCACATTGATCCACGGCTGCGGCGTAACCGTACGCCCCGCCAGCCGCACCACATAGCGGCGGCCATCGCCCTCGAAACCGCCAAAACCGTTCCAGTTGGACAGCCCCTTGCCATCGGCCGTCTTCGGCTTGAGCGGGACGCTCGGCTCCGGTGCTGCCGTCGCTACTGCGCCGATGGCGACACCGCTGGCGGTTTCGCGCGCCTGAAGCGCTGTTATTTCCGCGCGTTCGATCTGGTCGCTGATCGTGCCGTTGCGCGTATGCAGAACCACGCGCGCCGAGGCCAGCAGCGTGCGATAGGTCGGCTCGTCCATCAAATCGCGGCGCACCGCGAATATGTGCTGGCGCGGGCCAAGCTCGGAGCCGCGCAGGCGGCTGTTCTCGCACAGATAGTCGATGGCCTGCTGCAGATCCTGCACATAGGACGAGGACTGCTCGTTGACGATGACCAGATCGGCGGTCAGTCCGCGCGCGCGCATATATTCCTGATAGCGCAAGCCCTGCGCCACGATCTCCAGATCGGCAAGATCGTCGATGCGGATGGCGAAGATCGGGTAATCGCCCGAAATGCTGGTCGGCCAAAGGCTGGACTGCTTGCCGAGCCCTGCCGAAATCGCCTCCGACGGCAGGCGCATGTTGGCATCGGGGTAGATCAGATAACGCGCCAGACTTTGCCCGATAGCGGCTTCGGCGAGGCTGAGGCCGAGATGGCGGGTCTGCACCTGCGACCGCGTCCATGACAGCATGGCCTGACGGGCAAAGCTTTCGGGATGATCGAGGCGGTTGATGGCGTCGTCCAGCTCTTCCCGGTTGGCTCCCACGCAGGTCCAGAAGGTGAGCGACACCTTCTTGTTCGCCGGGACGCGCACTTTCCGGCGCAGCGCGGCAATGGGGTCGAGCGTGAAGCCCGCATTGCCTTCCAGCCGCGCGCCGGGCTCCATGGCCGCGGGATCGGAAATGTTGCGCCCGCGCCCAATGAAGGCGCGCCTGTCGGTTTCGGCTTCTGTATCGCGGGCAAGGCCGGTCGGGTCGGTCACGAAATGCACAGCGACGATGTCAGCCTCGCGCTGATCGCGCTTGCGCCGCTTCGCGAAGATCGCACCATTGTCGTCGGCGATCTCGGTTTCCACGAACATCTTGGAGAAAGCCGGATGCGCATTGTCCGAGGCTTCGGGCGCCAGAACCAGCTCAGCAAAGGATGTCACTTCAATGTAGCGATCGCTCGAACCGTCATTGTGCAGCGTGACCCGGCGGCCCTCGCCGTGGCCTTCGGAAATGACGATGCATTCCACTTCCGAGCGCAGCGACTGCACCACCTTGGCAAACGTGGCCTTGTCGTCGGAGAAGTAGGTCTGTGACACCTCGCCGGGCGCCTGCTTCGGCTCCGCCGTGGCGGACCACCAGTCTCCCGTATCGACGTCGCGCAGGAAGATGTAGGAGCCCATGCGGTCTTCCACCGGATCCGGCTGCCAGCGCGTGACCGCCAGATCGCCCCAGCGGCTGTAGCCGGAGCCGGTCGCCGTCACCATCATGGAATAGCGTCCGTTGGACATCAGGCTGGTCGCGCGCAGCGCGTTGGCCGGGTCCGGTATGATGCGGGTGTCGAGGCTCTGGACTTCCTGTTCGTCGAGCAGCGGCCGTTCCTCCGCCTCGGTGCGGACCGTATCGGCCGGAATTTCGCGCGGTGCCTTTTCCTGAAGCAGAAGCTCGGCCGATTCGATCACCGGATCGGAGTGGAACCGGTCCCGCAGGCGGCCCTCGAACACGACGTTCGCCACGGCGGCAATGGTCATGCCGGAATGGTGCGCATAGTAGTTCAGCACCACGGCATGGTTGGCGCCTTCGGGCACACGCTGCGGCGTGAAGTCCACGGCGTCATGGTAGCCATACCGCCCCAGTGCACCGATGCTTTTCAGGCGCTTCAGGTTCTCAACCGCCTCGCGCGGCATGAACTGGGCGGCGAGAATGGTGGCATAGGGCGCGATGACGAGATTTTGCGCGAGGCCCCGCTTCAGGCCAAGGCCCGGCACGCCGAAATTGGTGTACTGGTAGGTGAGCTCACGGTCGCGCGCATTGTATGCCGCCTCCGAAATGCCCCATGGCACGTTTCTTGAGCGACCATACTGTATCTGGCGCTTGATGATCAGATTGCTGGTCTGGTTGAGCAGGCTGCCGTGCGGCTCCTTCATCACCAGCGGCGGCATCAGATACTCAAACATCGAGCCTGACCATGACATCAGGGCACCACGGAAGCCGATCTCGACAATCGGGCGGCCGAGCTTGAACCAGTGTTCAGTCGGCAGATCGCCCTTGGCGATGCCGAACAGGGAGGTCATGCGCGCTTCGGAGGCCAGAAGATCGTAGCAGCTCTCGTCAAGCTGATGCTCATCGACGCGATAGCCAATAGAGAGCAGCTTGCGCTCGTTTCGCATCAGGAACGAGAAATCCATTTCGAACGCGTAACGGCGCGCCCTTTCCCGCAATTTGAGCAGACGGGTCCGCAGTTCCTCGACCGTACGATCGTCGGCATGGGAATCGTGGACATGCGCTTCGCAGGTCGCTTCGAGCCTTGCCGCCCAGTCGACCAGGATTTCGGAACGGGCAGAGCCCACTTCCGTATGCATGGCGACCGCAAGCTTGCGGATTTCTCCCGACAGCACCGACAGGTTGATGGTGCGGATGGACGCCATCTCGGGCTGTTCCTTGATGGTCAGAACAGCGCGGCGCATACCATCCAGCCGATCGGCCAGACGCTGGCGCAGCGGCCGCAACTGGCGCCTGTCGTCCGGCAATTCGTCGAGGCTTTCATCGATGATCGCCACAACGTCGAGCACGCCTTCGAAATCGCCGTGCAAGTGAACCGAAGGCGCTTCCGCCCACTCGGCGCAGGCCGCGGCCACGGTTACGAGGTGGCCGGCGAGATTGCCGCTGTCCACGCTGGAAATGTAGAGCGGGTGCAGGGGGGCCAGCGTTCTGGTGTCATACCAGTTGAAAAGGTGTCCCCTCTCGCGCGGCATGATCTCGATGGTTGAAAGCGTGACTTCGATCCGCGAGACGGCATCCGCCATACTGATCCAGCCGAAATCCCGGGCTGAAACCACCGAAAGCAGATAGACGCCCACATTGGTCGGCGATGTGCGGGGCGCCACCACCGGTGCGGGGCTTTCCTGAAAATTGTCCGGCGGAAGATGATGGTGCTCTTCGGTGACGAAATTTTCGAAATAGTGCCAGGTCCGCCGCGCGGCGATCCGCAATTCGTGCATGTCGCGCGGTGCGAGGTGAAGCCGGTCCTCGGTTTCGGCCGAGCGGCTGATCAGCCAGGCGAAAGCCGGCGAGCCAACCCAGAACAGAGCAAAGAAGAATGCAACGAAAGCGCCGGTCGAATCGTTGAAAACGGGAATGGCGAGGCCGACGACGCCGATGATGACGGCCCCGTACATGGCCGAATAGTACGAGCCGAGATCGTTGGCTCCGCTCTTATGGGCCTGCGAGGCAGTTCGCCATTCGAGCAGGTTCTTTCGTGAAACGAAGAGCCTGTAGAGCGTGCGGATGATCGCATCGCCCATCATCCATGCGGAATGGGCCATCAGCACCACGCGCAGCGCCACATTGGCCGTGCCAAAAGCGATGTCCCGCGCCAGTGCGGAAAAATGGCCGCGCGGCGTGGTGTCCAGGCTCTTGGGGAAAAGGCCGTTCACGATGTTGAATGTGGGCGCCATGAACAGCGTCAGGATGAGTAGCGCCTGCCACTGGGCGGCTTGCGTGAAGGGCAGCAGCGTCCAGCCGGCGATGGCCGCCATGACCCAGAAGATGGGTGTCAGCGTGCGCCTGAGATTGTCCACCATCTTCCAGCGTGACAGCGCCGGCACACCCGAAAGCGGATTGAGGATGAAACGCAGAAGCTGCCAGTCGCCCCTCGCCCAGCGGTGCTGGCGCGAGGCATCGACGGAATAACGGGTGGGATAATCCTCGACCAGTTCAACATCGGTGACCAGCGCGGAGCGCGCGAACGAGCCTTCGACGAGGTCATGGCTGAGGATGGCGTTCTCGTCGAAGCGGTCCTTGAGCGCGGCTTCAAAAGCATCGATGTGATAGAGGCCCTTGCCGGTAAAAGTGCCGTCGCCGAAGACATCCTGATAGAGATCGGAAACCGCGAAGACGTAAGGGTCGAGCCCCCTGTCGGACGAGAACACACGTTGCAGGAATGACGCCTCGTCGCCGGTGGTGAGCGACGGTGTGATGCGCGGCTGCAGAATCGTGTAGCCGGCGCTCACCTTCTTGGCCGCCGCATCGAAATGCGGGCGGTTGAGCGGATGGGCAAGCTTGCCGATGAGCTTGGAAACCGCATCACGTGTCGTGCGGGTATCCGCGTCCAGCGTCATCACATAGACGACGCCTTCGGGAAGCGGTGCGTCCAGCGGCAGAAATGTCGTGTCGCCGTCGCCGCGCAGCAGCAGATTAAGCTCGTGCAGCTTGCCGCGCTTGCGCTCCCAGCCCATCCATACACCCTGAGACGGGTTGTAGAGGCGGCGGCGGTGAAGGAGGTGGAAGCGGGGCGTGCCCTGCGACGGGTAGCGCTGGTTGAGGCGGTTGATCTCGGCTCTGGCGAAATCAAGGATTTCCGTGTCGGACTGGCTCAGCTCCCTGTCGCTGTCCGGCCAGTCGGATAAAAGCGCGAAATAAAGCTCATCGGAAACATTGGCGAGATGATGCACCTCGATGTTGCGGATGTTTTCCTCCACATCATCGCGCGAGCCAATCAGCGAAGGTACGACGACAAGCGTGCGCGATGCGGCAGGTATTTCTTCCTTGTAGTCATAGCCGATCAGCCGCGTGGGCTTCAGGAACAACAGCACTACCGTGTTGAAGAACCCGAGAGCGCCTTCGCTCGCTGGTACAGCGAACAGGATCAGCATGATCGCGAGCGCCCAGCCGGACAGACCAAGGGCGGCGAGCGCATTGCCACTCATGTAAAGCAATAAGGCGGTGAGGGCGAAGACGGGAACCGCTATGCCGGGCCAGCCCGCCTTGCGGAAGGAGCGCTTCAGCGACAGGCCGAATGAGGGACGAAAACCAATCTCCCGCTCCAGCACCTCGCGGCGCGGCCCAACCAGATAAAAACCCACATCTGCTGTTTCGCCGGCCGACTTTTCCGCCAGTGCCACTGCGGTCTCGGCAACGTCATATTCCGACCGGCCCGAGCGACGGGCCAGTTCCTCGATGGCTGTGCGGTACTGGTCGCGTGAGGCAAAATCGAGCGCTGCGTAATCGCCTCGCTGGCGAAGCAGTTCGTCAATGCGGCTGACTTCCTCGAACCACACCGTCCAGTCGACATCATTGATAAGGCGCAGGCCCCTGATGATGTTGCCGGTGGTGACATTGCCGGCCGACAGCGTCTGGTGCTCGGCCATAATGATCTGTTCGGCGTCGGAGCCGGATTTCTCAAGCTCTCCTTCAAGCCACAAAAGGGCCCTGCCCGCATTCTGCGATCCATCCCGAAGGCGGTAGAGAAGCTGGGTGGCGAAGGTCGTGTCGCGGGCGTAGACACCGTACCGGTCAATGGTCTGCTCCCGCTCGCTGCCATCGGCAGAGGCAAGAGCCGTATCGGCAACCTCGTTTGCCACCAGACGCATTTTCCTCGCGCGCTCCACGCGCACCGCAAGACGTCTGAGGTTTTCGATGAGCACGAAACGAAGCAGCGAGGGCAGCGCCCATATCTCGCCGATCTTCATCGGCTCGACAGCCTGAAATCCCTCCACGATTGCCTTGAATGTCTGGGCGGAAACAGAACTGTCGGAATGCGCCACATAGGCCCAGGCGATCGCCAGCGCGCGCGGCACGGAGGTCCCGTCTTTTAGCGGCAGCGTGGGAAGCTGTTGATAAAAGCGGCGCGGCAGGTCGCGTTTGATCTGATAGATCGTTTCTTCGACCAGATAATTATTGTCGAGCAGCCACTGGGCTGCTGGCGTGATCGTCTCGCCTTTCGCCTGAGCGGCATTGGTTGACCGGTAAACTTCCAGAATTTTGGCCGCACTTTCGCGAATGCGGTTCTGGAAGTCGAAAGCGCCGAGCCCCGAAAGACTGTGCGTATCGCCCTCGGCCATCTGCCGTCCGAGCAGCCTGAGCCTGTCTTCCTGATAAAATTGCGACCTGATCGGTTCCTCCGCAGCCGAAGGAATGGATGCTGGCTCGATTGTCAGTTTATCCGGGCTGGTCTGAATATTCATAAAAAATCCGCGAGGCCAAAAAGAACCGTGGCTCGATCACGAGCAGTTCAATTGTAAACCGTTTTAAATGCAAATGGTTGCATCCGGCAGCAAATCCGGTTTTCCGAAGATCGTACCGCAGCACACACGAGCCAGCCTCCCCCCAATTCCGGTTGCAGTGACCGGAGCGAAAGGAGAGAAATCAGGCTTTTTCGTGTTTTGCGAGCAATGGGGCGGCGCTGGCGACGCAGCTCCAATAAAGCTTTGCGACAGACCTTAACAAAGCTGCCGAATGGCGTGATGCGAATGCATCCGGTATCGCTGCGCGCCATCTTCTGCAGGTGGCGCGCAAGCGACGTCGCAGGTCAGATCGCGGCGGTAACGATCATTTCGACCTTGTACTGGGGCGTGGCAAGTTTTGCCTCGCCGGTGGCGCGTGCAGGCGTGTGGCCCTGCGGAACCCACTCGTCCCAAACCTTGTTCATCTCGCCAAATGTCGACATGTCCGACAGCCAGATGATGGTCTGGAGGATCTTCGTCTTGTCCGAGCCTACCTCGGCGAGCAGCTTGTCGACCGTGGCCAGAATATCGCGCGTCTGCGCCTCGACGGTCTCGCCTTCGCCTACCTGACCGGCGAGATAAACCGTGTTGCCGTGCACGACGATGTCGCTCATGCGCGGACCCACTCCAATTCGACGAATGCTCATTCTGTCTCCACTCCTGAAATTCTGACCGCCCATTATGGGCGATAACTGTGTAGATAGCACATCAGATCCGGGCAAGCCTGAGAAATGCCGGAAGCCGTCGGTTGCGTAAAAAGCTGGCCGAAGGGTGGTCCATATCTTGTCCGCGAACTTCAGCTTTGGCATGAAGGTCCAGACGCCGCAGATCTCGCGGCACATTCTGCACAGAGGTAGCCATGGAAATCCGCCAGATCAGCGAAGACTATTCGGTAACCGGCCAGATTGCGCCGGAAGATGTAAAACAGATCAGTGACGCCGGTTTCAAAAGCGTGATCTGCAACCGGCCCGATGGCGAGCAGCCCGATCAGCCGGGCAATGACGCAGTGCGCAGCGCTGTTGAAGCGGCAGGACTGACTTTTCGCTACATTCCCGTCATCAGCGGCCAGATGACTGCGGAAAATGTCGCGGAACAGGCCAGTGCTCTGGCGGAACTGCCCTCCCCGGTTCTTGCCTACTGCCGTTCCGGAACCCGCTGCACCAATCTCTTCATTGCCATTCAGCAGTCGAAGGGCTGAGTTTCGCCCGGGCCCGTTTCCCGCTGGATGGTTATTCAGCGGGAGCGGCAAAGCATTCCAGTTCGCTCAGCCGCCAGCCGTTGGTCTTTGATGCAATGTCGGAGACCTTCCAGCTTCCACCGACCTTCTGCAAGGTCCAGACCATCTCGCGCGAACCGTCTTCTTCGTCGGCAAACAGCCTGAAGCTGGCCGTCACTTCGGCGCGATCGCCGTTGACGCTTTCCGACAGTTTCAGGGTGCGGGCAAGTTCCTCATCATCGAAATCCTGCGCATCCAGCGCGGGATCGGAATCAATGCAGGGAACTCCGTCTTCGCTGTCCAGCGCCGCGTCATTCTGGTCAAACAATGTCTTGACGGGCTCGATGAACCTGTCGCGATAGTCGGTATCTCCGACAAAGCGGCCGTTCGTGTAGAAGAATTTCACGGCATCGGAAGCCGGCCCTGCCATCGCGACGGAGGGAACGAGAGCAGTAAGTGCAGCAGCAAGCAAAGGCAGTTTCATTGCGATCCTCCAGCGATGAACGGTCCCGTCAATATCACGCATTTATCCACTCGTCGTTGCGTCGGGCAATGAATTCAGAGATTATCTGCATTGGCATTCGCATCGATTTGGCTGGGGGTGGAAGGGCTGGATCGCTTTCGCTGCAGGGAAGAATCCGGCTATCATGCGGGCATGCGAATTCATCAGCTTCCCGAAACCATGATCAACCAGATCGCTGCCGGCGAGGTGATCGAACGCCCTGCTTCGGTGGTCAAGGAACTCGTCGAAAACGCGCTTGACGCGGGTGCTGCCCGTATCGAAATCGTCACCGGTGGCGGCGGGCTCAACCTGATCCGCGTTACCGATGACGGATCGGGCATGAGCGAGCAGGAACTGCCTCTGGCCATCGGCCGCCACTGCACCTCCAAGCTTGCCGATGACATCCATGACATCCGCTCGCTGGGCTTCCGGGGCGAAGCGCTGCCCTCTATCGGATCGGTGGCCCGGCTTTCGATCCGCTCGCGGGCGCAAGACACCGACAGCGGCGCGGAAATCGCAGTCGAAGGCGGGCGCATCGCTCCGGTGCGCCCGGCCCCCGCCAATCGTGGCACCACGGTGGAGGTGCGGGACCTGTTCTTCGCCACCCCTGCCCGGCTCAAATTCATGAAGACCGAGCGCGCGGAGAGTTCCGCGACCAGCGACATCATCCGGCGCATTTCCATTGCCTTTCCTGCCGTGCGCTTCACGCTGGCAGGCGCTGACCGTTCAACGCTCGATCTGCCAGCCACCGGCGATACGCCCGAGGGCCGGCTGGAGCGTATCGCGCAGGTCATGGGACGTGAGTTCGCCGAGAACGCCATTCCCATCGATGCCATGCGCGAGGGCGTGCATCTTCAAGGCTACGTTTCCGTTCCCTCCTACAGCCGGGCCAACGCGCTCCAGCAATATGCATATGTGAACGGGCGCCCGATCCGCGACAAGCTGTTTGCAGGTGCGATACGCGGTGCTTATGCCGATGTTCTGCCACGCGACCGACATGCCGTGACCGTGCTTTTCCTCAGCGTCGATCCCGCCACCGTGGACGTCAACGTTCATCCCGCGAAGGCCGATGTGCGCTTCCGCGATCCCGGCCTCGTGCGTGGCCTGATCGTGGGATCGATCCGTCAGGCGCTTGCGGAAGCAGGTGTTCGGGCGGCGACCACGGGAGCGGCCGGCATGATGGCGGCCTTTCGTTCCGGCCCTGCACCCTCGACCGGAGCCGGCCCGGCTTTCTCCTTTGGTGGAGAGGCGCCCACGCACAGGCCGGCGCATTTCGATCTGCGAGGCTCTCCTCATCGTCCGCTCGATTCCAACAGCCGGTTTTCCGAGAGCGATCAGGCGAGCTTTACGCCGATGACGGCAGCGAGTGCCGATGCGCGCGCAGGCCTTGCCGAGGCAGATGAAGCGCTGGAAGCAACCGCTCTGGGCGCGGCGCGGGCGCAGGTTCACGAAAATTACATCGTCGCCCAGACCCAGGATTCGCTGATCATCGTGGACCAGCACGCGGCGCATGAGCGGCTGGTCTATGAAGCGCTGAAAAATGCGCTGCATTCGCGGGCCGTGCCCTCCCAGATGCTGCTTTTGCCGGAGATCGTCGATCTGCCGCAGGACGATGCAGAGCGGCTTGCTGTCCATGCCCCAACTCTGGAACGCTTCGGGCTGAGGCTGGAGCGCTTTGGCCCCGGCGCGGTTGCGGTAAGGGAAACCCCTTCCATGCTGGGTGAAGTCGACGTGCAGCAACTGGTCCGTGATCTGGCGGATGAAATCGCCGATCACGACACCACCGAAACACTCACGGAGCGGCTTCATCACATCGCAGCCACCATGGCCTGCCATGGCTCGGTGCGCTCCGGGCGCCGGCTCAAGCCCGAGGAAATGAACGCCCTGCTGCGGCAGATGGAAGCCACGCCCGGTTCCGGCACCTGCAATCATGGCCGGCCGACCTATATCGAACTGAAGCTTGCCGATATCGAGCGGTTGTTCGGCCGGCGATAAAGAGCGCGAACTTGACCTTGCCACTTTTTGCGGCGATGAAAGATCAATTCAATTGGCAGATTTCCATGATGAACCGTTTTGAAGGGCCCGGCAGCCGCGAGGCCCGCATTCGCTATCTGGATGGCGACTTTCAGGTCACCAGTCCCGGCTCGTTCGTTCGCTGCGCTGTCACCGGCGAAAACATCACGCTCGACGAGCTGAGATACTGGAGCGTCGAGCGGCAGGAACCTTATGTGAGCGCAAAAGTGTCTTTCGAGCGCGAACTTGAGATGAACCCGCAACTGCGCGATCGCTCAAAGTAACACCGCTATCCGGCAACTCGCCGTAATTTCCAGGCTTCCACCGTTTCGTTTATGATGCGAACCGGCGTATGCGGCTGGTCGAACACCGTTGCGACCTTCAGGACATTCAGCTTATCCAGAAATCCCGGCCCCACCGCGCCATGGCGCAGCCGCACCGCATCCTTCGCCGTGGTGATCAGCTCAAGACCTTCGGCCTTCGCCGAGGACAACAGCCCCGCCAGCTCATCGGCATCATAGAAATGGTGATCGGGAAACGGGCGGGCCTGCACGACCGTCGCCCCTGCCCTCGTTACCGTGTCGAAGAATTTTTCCGGGTGACCGATGCCTGCGAAGGCGAGAAAGCGGCGTCCCGCGAACCGTTCGCCATCGAGCGGCTGCATGCCGGCATCGAAAACCGGCTTTCCGGCCCGTGCCGCCTGCCGCACAACGCCATCAGCGGCGCTGCCATCGCCCATTCGCAACAGGGCATCCGTATAGACGAGCTGATCGACAATCTTTGCCCGCAGCGGTCCGGCGGGAATGACCTTGCCATTGCCCAAACCGCGACCGGAATCGACCACCAAGAGCGCATAATCGATGTGGATCCGGGCGCTCTGGAAACCATCATCCATGATGAGGAAGTTGCAGCCCTCCTGCTCCAGCAGAAGACGGGCGCCAGCGGCGCGGTTAGCGGTTACTGCAACGGGTGCATGCGCGGCCAGAAGCAATGGTTCGTCGCCCACATGCTTTGCCGCGTCGTGATGGGGGTCGACCACATGCGGGGTTGAAAATCCGCCGCCATGCCCGCGCGACAGAATGCCGGGCGCAAAACCCATGGCGCGGGCCTGCTCGGCGAAAGTGATCGCGACGGGGGTCTTGCCGGTGCCGCCGACAGTGAAATTGCCGATGCACAGCACGGGTGCATGCATTTTTTCGCGGCGCGCATTGCGCAGCTTGCGGCCTGCAACGAAACTATAGGCAGCAGCCAGCGGCGAAAGCGCCAGAGCGCGCCAGTCCGGTTTTTCCCACCAGAAAGGCGGTGCTTCGCTGGCCATGTGTCAGCCCTTGCCTGCCCGGTGCAATCTCGACTGCACGATCAGAGGATGAATGAACGGCTCCAGCGCCTTCATCGTGGCGGCCAGTGCCCCACGCATGTTCTGCACTGTCGTCGCTGCGGCAACCATCATACCCCGTCTGGCATCCGGATTTGCCAACAGATAATTGACGGCCCCTGCAAGCATGTTGCGATCACGCACGAGCTTGGCACCGCCTGCATCGATCAGATTCTTGTAGGCTTCACGGAAATTCTGGACGTCGCGTCCCGCCAGTATCGCCGTGTCCAGCATCGCCGGCTCCAGCGGGTTTTGCCCTCCTGTGGAAGACAGCGAGCGGCCGACAAAGGCGATTTCCGTCAGACGAAGATAAAGCCCCATCTCGCCGATCGTGTCGCCCAGCAGAATATCGGTGTCGGCAGCAACGGGCTCGCCGGAACTGCGCCGCACCAGCCGCAGGCCCATGGCGCCGATCTCCTGCGCCAGCTCATCGGCTCTGGCCGGATGACGCGGCACCACGATCGTCAGCAGGCCGGGATGGCGCTTGCGCAGCGCGGCATGAATTTCTGCCGCCATCTTTTCCTCGCCGTCATGGGTGGAAACCGCGGCCCAGGTCGGACGCGCACCAATCTGGCGCTGGAGAACCAGCAGTGCTTTTTCATCAACCGGCGGCGGCGGCGTATCCACCTTGAGGTTGCCCGACACGCTCACCGGACGTGCGCCGAGCGTGCGGAAGCGTTCGCCGTCGATCTCGGACTGCGCCACCACATGCGAAAAGTTCTCGAACAGAGCCTCGGCAAGACTTGCCCGCCTGGTCCATGACGCGAACGACTTGTCCGACATGCGTCCGTTGACCAGCACCTGCGGAATGTTGCGCGCACCGAGTTCGAGTATGGTCATAGGCCAGATCTCGGATTCCGCAATGATCGCGAGGTCGGGTTGCCAGTGATTGAGAAAGCGGCTGACGGCCGGCTTGATGTCCAGAGGCACATACTGGTGAATGACGCTGTCACCCAGCCTTTCGCGGACAACTTTGGCGGATGTCACCGTGCCTGTCGTCAGCACGATATTGACGCCATAGCTCAGGATTGTCTGCACGAGTGGCACGATGGCGATGGTTTCGCCGACGCTGGCGGCATGGAACCAGATCAGGGGACCATCCGGGCGCTGCTGTCCTGCAATGCCATAGCGCTCTTTTGAGCGGCCCTTGTCTTCCTTGCCCTTCGAGGCACGCCAGGCAACATAAGGTCCCATCAGGGGAAACGCGGCAGCTCCCGCATATCGGTAGAGCGTCAACAGGGTTCGGGCCGCACGTTCGCTCATTGAGCTGTATCCACCAGGGCGTAGGCTTTTGCCGTAGCTTCGTTGAGCGATGCCGTCAGCTCCTGACGCTTGCGCTCCATTTCCGCATCATCCGCATCCTTGGGAACGAAGACAGGCGTGCCGATCACGAAGGACGATCTTCCAAAAGGCAGATTGATGGTGGTCTTGTCCCAGCTTTTTTCCAGCACCTTGCGACGACTGGTGGTCATGGCGGCCGGCAGGATCGGGCGCCCGGAAAGACGCGCCAGCAAAATGACACCCAGCCCTGCGTCGCGCGGGGTGCCGTGTGGAATGTCTGCAATCATGGCCACATTCTTGCCAGCCACCAGCGACTTTTTGAGGGCAATAAGAGCCTTGGCGCCGCCCTTGTCGAGATGGCGGGTGTTGTCGCGACCGCCTGATCCGCGAACGGCTTCGATCCCGAATTTTTCGACCACAAGCGCATTCAGCTCGGCGTCGGCACTGCGTGACACCATGGCTACCAGCGGGCGTCCTTTCGGATAGAAAACCGGCGCCATCAGGTGCTGGCCATGCCACAATGCGATAATTCCCGGCTGCAGATGCTCATATTCGCCGTCGGCAACGACGGTAGAACCACGGGTCAAAGGATTGGTCAGCCGGACCAGACGCAAAAACCAGGAAAGGAGACTGGTCAGCACAGCCTTGGTAACGCGCGAGCGCGCGAGCGGCTGACGAATGCGACGCCACAGCCGCTTCAGCGCCGTCTGGCGCTTTTCACGCACAGCAGGCGCTTGCGCCTCGGCCGGTGCGGCTTCCTGCTCCATGCTCAGGCGTCGGCCTTGTTATCAGGATCGAGCAGCCTGTGCAGATGCACCACGAAATAACGCATGTGTGCGTTGTCCACGCTCGCCTGCGCCTTGGATTTCCATGCTGCCTGAGCCGCCTGATAATTTGGGTAAACGCCCACAATATCCAACGCATTGAGGTCACGGAATTCATTGCTTCCGAGTTCCTTCAGCTCGCCGCCGAACACCAGATGCAGAAGCTGCTTGTCATCACCGCTGCTCATATCCGTCCTCTTACTGAAAAACACCGCGCCCGGTCTAATCCAAACCGGCCGACAATTAAACCTTTAGCGATGCCTAAACCGGGAAATGTGGTGCGCGACCTTCCGGTTTGGCGATCACGGCATAAAGCTCGTCAAGAAGCCCGTTGCTGCCAGCGACCAGCGCGCCATGCCGGATCATCTCATCGGCGAATCGCGGCGGCAATCCATCTTCGGCAATAAGCTTGCCGCCAGCCTCTTCAAGAATGAGCGCGGCCGCGGCGAGGTCCCAGTCATGAGAGTCGGGTTTGACGAAGCTGGCATCGATGCGGCCGGCGGCAATCATGGCGATACGGTAGGCCAGAGACGGGACATAGCCGACCTTGCTGGCGCGCGCGATCAGATACTTCGGAAGCTCATCGATCATGTCTTTGGGGCCGGCGATTTCCGGTGATGAGCCAGCCCTCCTGACGGCAATGCGCTTGCCGTCAAGGAAAGCGCCGCCGCTGGCTGTGGCGGAAAAGATTTCCCCCTTGGCGGGACAGTCGAGCACGCCCGCCAGCGACCGGCCCTCTTCAACCACCGCGATGCTGACGCACCATGTCGGATTTCCGGCGATGAAGGCGCGGGTGCCGTCGATGGGATCCACCACGAAAGTGCGCGGAGCATCCAGCCGCTTCAGGTCATCGGCGGTTTCCTCCGAAAGCCAGCCATATCCCGGCCGCGCATTCAGAAGCGTCTCACGCAGGTACCTGTCGGCGGCGTAATCGGCCTCGCTGACCGGTGAAGACCCCTCCTTGATCCAGACCTGCGGGTCCTTGCCGAAATAGCCCATGGCAATTTCACCGGCTTCCCGTGCCGCTTCCAGAAGCAGCGTCAGATCCTCCTGAGGGTCTGGAAGGTTGCGTTTGTCAGCTTCCGGCAAGGGTCATCCCTTCGATCAGCAATGTCGGCGCGGCCGTCCCGAAATTGCGGTCCAGATCGCTGGCCGGAACCATGTTCATGAACATGTCTTTCAGGTTGGAAGCGATCGTTACCTCGGAAACGGGATAAGCCAGTTCGCCGTTCTCGATCCAGAAACCGGAGGCGCCGCGGCTGTATTCGCCAGTCACCATATTCACGCCCTGACCAAACACTTCCGTGACATAAAATCCGGATTTCAGGCTGGCGATCAGATCCTGCGGCGACGCCGCCCCTGCTTCGATCGCGAAATTGCTGGACGAGGGAGAGACCGAAGAGCCGCTGCGGGAACCACGCCCGTTGGTGGTGAGGCCGAGCTCCGCTGCAGTGGAGAGCGAAAGCAGCCAATGGTTGAGAACACCATTGTCCACCATCACCAGCTTCTCGCCGCACACGCCCTCGCCGTCGAAAGGACGAGAGGACTGGCCTCGCCGGCGCAGGGGATCGTCCGTCACGATGATCGCGGCATTGGCAATCTTTTGCCCCATCATGTCGCGCAAAAAGCTGGTCTTTCGGGCAACCGCAGCGCCGTTGATCGCACCGGCGAGATGACCGGCGATGCCGCGCGCCACGCGCGGGTCAAAAATCACATTCACCGTGCCGGTGGCGGCCTTGCGTGCGCCCAGTCGCCGGACTGCGCGTTCCCCGGCCTTGCGGCCGATATCTTGCGGAGACTCCAGATCCTCAAAATGCTGACGGGAAGAGAATTCATAGTCCCGCTCCATGCCGGTGCCCTCCCCGGCGATCACGCTTGTGGAGCGGGAGAAGCGGGTTACGGCATAGTGGCCGACAAAGCCGTTGGAGGCGGCCAGAACCAGCCCGCCCATGCCCGCACCGGCGCTGCTGCCGGAGGAGTTGCTCACCCCGCTGACGGCAAGTGCCGCTGCTTCCGCGGCCAGAGCATCCTCCTTCAGCCGGTCGGGAGAAACGTCGGTCGCATCGAACAGGTCGAGATCGACCGGATGGCGAACCAGAAGTGCGGGATCGGCAAGCCCCTGATAAGGGTCCTCCGGCGAAACCTTTGCCATGGATACCGCTCGTTCAGCCAACGTGGCGGGATCCGATGCGGCAGTTGCGGAAACGCTTGCGACGCGCTTGCCGACGAAGACGCGCAGCGAGACATCCTCGCTTTCCGATGCGCCGGTTTCCTCGACTTTGCCAAGCCGCACCGAAACGCCCGTCGACCTGCTCAGAATGGCAACCGCATCGGCTGCATCCGCACCGGCCTTTCTGGCCGCTTCCACCAGCGCCGAAACACGGTCTGTCAGCTTCGCGGCGTCGATCTTGTCAGTCATGTCGAGATGATCCCATGAAGGGTGAGATGGCGACTTTCGAGCTTCCATCTATTGTCGGCACCATGCTTTCGCAATGGCGAAGGCAGTTGGGCCTGCTTTTTCATGGGCATCAATGCTTTTTGGGCTCGTAACGCGCCTTCAGGGCCTCGTCGATCCTGCGCTTGGTCTCGTCCTTGACGGAAGCCGTTTCCTTCATCACCGCATCGAATTTGAGGAAGTCGAGCACACGGAACCTGGAAACCGGCGGGCATATGATGACGTCGGGACGCACCTGCGTCAGCTTGTTGTCGATGATCGACTGCATCAGCAATTGCGTCGCACCGAACATCAGGTCGACCGAGGTCGGGCGTCGCGATCCGTTTTCGACCGGCGCGCCAATGACGTCGACAGCCACGACGATGTCCGCTTCATGACTGATCAGATCGAACGGGATGGGGTTGTAGATGCCGCCGTCGATCAGCAACCGCCCGTCACGGATGACCGGCCTGAACAGAGCGGGGATGGCTGCGGATGCAGCGATCGCCGACAGAAGATCGCCACCCTCCAGCACCGCCAGACTGTGGCCGTAATAGTCGGTGGCGGTGATCTTCAGCGGAATCTGCAATCCGCCAAAGTTATCGGGGATAGATGCCGGCAGAAACGCCTTCAGGATCCGCTCGATGTTGAACTGGCTGACGTGCAGTCCGCCCTTCATGAGCTCGGCAAGGCTGCCCGGGCGCGACTGCCATATGCGGCTGGCCACTTCCGAGCGTTTCGACAGGATGGAGCGGCAATAGTCGCGGATTTCCTTTCCGGTCATGCCGGAAGCCATGGCAGCGCCGATGATAGCCCCTATGGACGATCCGGCGATAGAAACTGGTCTGATCCCCAATTCGTCAAAGGCCTCGACGATATGGATGTGGGCCAGGCCTCTGGCACCGCCACCGCCAAATGCGATGCCGAAGGTGGGGCTCATTCAGCCTGTACTTTCTCGACATCCGGCCCCACCAGCATGACAGCTGGTTCGCCCGAAAGCAGTTTGGCCGCAACCTTTTTGACGTCGGCAACGGTGACCGCTTCCAGAAGGGCCGGTCGGCGTTCGATGTAATCCTTGCCAAGCCCGGTCACCTGCAGTTCCACCAGAGTGGAGGCGATCGCCCCGGAAGAATTGAGATTGTTGATCGCATAGGCGCCGATCAGATATTTGCGGGCGGCCTCAAGTTCGGCCTCCGTCGGTCCCTCCTGCGCCATCTGCCGGATCACGCTGCGGATGACTTCCACGGTTTCAGCGGCGCGGTCGGATCTCGTCGCCGTGCTGATGCCCAGCGTTTCCGAATAGCGACGGTTTGAAAGCATGGAGCCGACCGAATAAGCCAGCCCACGCTTCTCGCGCACTTCCTTGAACAGGCGCGACGTGAATGTTCCGCCGCCGAGGATTTCGTTCATCAGAACGGCAGCGAAGAAGTCCGGCTCGGTGCGTTCAAGTCCCGGAAAAGCCATCTGGATCGATGTCTGGGGAAGATCGTAGGCGACCTTCAGTTGCTGGTCGAGTTTGGGCTGGACACGCGCGACCGGAACGGATTTCTGCTTTTCCGGCAAATTTCCGAACAGCCGGTCGAGATCGCGCTTCAGGGTTTCGGCGTCGATTGCTCCCACAACCGCGACATACAGGCCATCACGGGCGAACTGGCTGTCGTGAAAGGCATGCAGATCATCGGTCGACAGGCCCGCAAGGCTTTCCTTCGTGCCTTCGTCCGGGCGGGCGTATGGGTGCTCGCCATAGACGGCACGCGCCCATTGCTTTCTGGCCTGATCGTTCGGGTCACGCTCGGCAGCATCGATGCCTGTCAGCAACTGGCTACGGATGCGGTCGACAGGACCCTGGTCGAAACGCGGCTTCTCGATGGCCAGACGCAGCAGATCGAAAGCCGCATCCTTGTCCTCGGCCAGAACGCGAACGGTGCCATAAATGCCGTCGCGGGTGCTCGAAAAGCGCATTTCAGCACCGACCTCATCGAGCTTTTCCTGAAAAGCATTGCTGTCGAGATCGCCGGCGCCCTCATCGAACAAACCGCTCATCAGGTTGGCGAGGCCTTCCTTGCCGACAGGATCCTGACTGCTGCCGCCCTGAAAGACGAAGCGCGTGGTGACAATCGGGACGGTGTAATCTTCCACCAGCCAGGCAGTGACGCCTTTTTCCGAGCGGACTTCCTGAATCTTCACGTCCGCCTGTACGGGCAGCACGACAAGAGACAACAGGAGCAATGTGCCAGCGACGAGCGCGCCGGCCTGCCTGAGAGAAATCGAAAGCTTTTGCATGCGCTTAATTCCCGGCTTTCATAGTCGGCAGAAGATATCCGGTGGTGGAAATCGATGGCTGGAGATAGCGTACAGCAGCGGCCCTGACCTCCTCTGCCGTCACCTTGCCGATGCGATCCGGCCATTCCTGCAAATCCTGCACGGTTGCCCCGGTTGCCAGAGCGCTGCCATACATATTGGCCATGCTGATCTGGCGATCCCTTGCAAAGATGGTTGCCCGAACAAAGCGCTTCTTGGCCTTTTCCAGCTCGTCGTCGGTAACGCCATCCTTTGCGATACGCTCGATCTGCTTGTTTATCGCCTGTTCGACCTGCTCCAGCGTCGCCTCTCCGCGTGGAGTGCCGTAAACGGTAAAGCTCGTAGCATCGAGCATGGTGCCGTTGTAGGACGCGCCGGCGCTTGCCGCGATGCCCTGCTTCACCACCAGTTCCTGATAGAGACGGCTGCGCAGACCGCCGCCCAGTATCTCTGAAAGGAGGTCGAGCGCTTCGGCCTCGCCGGGTTTTGCCGTGTTGTAGGAAGGCACGACCCATTGCGAGGAAAAGCTTGGAACGCTCACCCTTTCGTCGGTCAGCGTGACCGTACGCTTGGTGTTCTGCTCCGGCTCGACCGGACGAACGCGCGCGGGCAGCTCGGGGCCCCGTTCGATCTTGCCATAGGTCCGTTCGGCCATGGCTTTCACGGTTTCGGCATCGAGATCGCTGGCAACCACCAGAACCGCGTTGTTGGGCGTGTAATAGCGATCATAGAACTCGCGCGCATCCTTGCGGTTCAGTTCTTCCATCTCCTGCATCCAGCCAATGACCGGAATGCGATAAGGCTGGTTCTGCCAAAGGGTTGCGCTGACTTCCTCGTCCAGCAATGCACTTGGATCGTTGTCGATACGCGAGCGGCGCTCTTCCAGCACCACGTCACGCTCGGTAGCCACCACCTCGTCGTTGAGCACGAGATTGCGCATGCGGTCGGCCTCATAGCCCATCATGCTCTCAAGCGCGTCGGAAGGTACGGTTTCGAAATAGGCGGTGTAGTCGTAGGAGGTGAAAGCGTTGTTGTTGCCGCCGATCTCGGCGATGGCGTGGTCGAACTCGCCGGCCTTGTGATTGCTGGTGCCCTTGAACATCAGATGCTCGAAGAAATGGGCTATGCCGGATTTTCCGGGCGGCTCGTCGGCGCTTCCGACCTTGTACCATACCATATGGGTGGTGATCGGCGCGCGGCCATCGGGAATGACGACGACCTCCATGCCGTTTTCAAGCGTGAAATGGGAAACCGCCCATTCCTTCTTTTCTGGCGTGTCTGCGAAGGCGGTGGAACTGAATATCCCGAGTGAAAGAGCCAGAAGCGCTGAACGAAGGCGGTTCGGGTCTGATCTCATGGCAGTCTCCGGTTGTTCGCAGTCCGAATCTCAAGGATTGCGGGTGGTGTGAAGGCCGAACGCGGCAGAAGTCAGGCAGCGACGATGAAGCGGATCACGGTCTCGCCATAACCGCGTTCATCGATGATCGGGAAATCCGGGCCGGGATCGAACGGAATGGAGGCGACCTCCTCCACAACGCACAACGCGCCGGGTTGCAGCCAGCCGCCTTCGCGCACGCTGCGCAGCGCGCGTTCGCCAAGCCCCTTGCCATAGGGCGGATCGGCGAACACCAGCCCGAACGGTGACAAGGTGCCGATGTTGCCGATGGCCGTGGCATCACGCCGGAAGATTTTGGTCCTGCCGGTCAGGCCGAATGCCTCGACATTGGTGCGGATCAGGCCCCGCCCCTCGGCGGACTCCTCGATGAATACGGCATGCGAGGCGCCCCGCGACAGAGCCTCCAGACCGAGCGCGCCGGTGCCGGCGAAGAGGTCCAGAACACGGGCCCCCTCCAGTTTGTCGGGAAAACGGTGCGAGAGAACGTTGAACACGGCCTCGCGCGTGCGGTCTGTCGTGGGTCTGATGGAATCGGAATGGGGCGTGACCAGCGGCCGTCCCCGAAACTCGCCACCAACGATGCGCATACCTATGACCTCTTCGGACCCTTGCCCGGTCCGCCGCGACCACCGGCCTGAGGCTTGCGAGGCCCACGGTCCGGGCGTCCATCCCGGGGACGCCCACCGTCGGAACGCTTGTCGGCAGGTGAATCCTGATCTCGCTCACGCTGAGGACGCGCGCCCGGCGCCATCCACACATTGGCCCTGCGCTGGCCGGGCGGATCCAGCGGCGGACGCTCCTTGTTGCGGGAGCCTTCCCTGCCACCTTCCGCCTTGCGCGGCGGCTTGCCGCCGAACCCCGGACCGGGCCGTGTGGACAGCTTGCCCAGTGCTTCGTCGCGGCTGCCTTCACGCATCTTGCGGCGCTTGATCAGCCCGCCCTCGCCGATATCGAGGCGCGACGACTTCTTCGCTGCAGGACGCGATTCGTCAAAATCGCCATCCCGACGCTCTTCGCGCCTGACCGGCTTGTTGGAGAAAGGCTTTACGATGTCGGCATCGAAATTGGCGCCGGATTCCTCGACCAGACGCTCACCAAGCTGATCACGCAGCGTGCGTCCCTTGATCTCCAGCACATGGCCCTCCGGCAGTTCGCCAAGCTGGAAGGGGCCGTAAGAGATACGGATCAGGCGGTTGACCTCAAGACCGAGCGCGCCAAGAATGTTACGCACCTCACGGTTCTTGCCTTCGCGCAGGCCGATGTTGATCCAGGCATTGCTGCCCTGCACACGTTCAAGGCTTGCTTCCGCCCCGCCGTAGAATACGCCATCGACGGCGATGCCGTTCTTAAGGTCGGCCAGCGCCTGCTCGTCGACCTTGCCGTGGACACGCACCCGGTAGCGCCTCAGCCAGCCGGTGGCCGGCAATTCCAGCGCCCGCGCCAGCCCGCCATCGTTGGTCAGCAGCAACAGGCCTTCCGTGTTGATGTCGAGACGCCCGACGGTCATCAGACGCGGAAGCTCCGCCGGCAACACGTCGAATACGGTCTTTCGTCCTTCGGGATCACGATTGGTCGTGACCACGCCCGCAGGCTTGTGGAACAGGAACAGGCGCGTGCGCTCAATCGGCGGGATGGTGACACCATCGAGTTGAATCACATCACTGGCCTGCACATTGAAGGCCGGCGAGGTAAGCACAACGCCATTGACCCGGACACGGCCGGCCGCGATCAGTTCTTCAGCATCGCGGCGCGAGGCAATGCCGGCCCGCGCCAGCCGCTTGGCTATGCGCTCGCCGCTCTCCTGCTCCTCGGCAGCGGGACGCGGCCTCGGCCTGAAATGGCCGCCCGCGGGTTTGCGATCGTCCGCGAAATCACGCTTGGGACGATCGCTGCGGCCGAATCCGCCGGAACGCTCGCCGCGCGGAGCAAAAGGCTTGTCACCCCCGTCCCGCTTCACAAAAGGCCTTTCGCCATCGCGCTTGGCGAAGGTTTTGCCGTCACCCTCCCGCTTCGCGAAAGGTTTACCCTCCGAGCGTGGACCTCTGGCGAACCTGGTGTCGCCGCTGCTCTGGTCGCCCTCTTCGCGTGGCCGTCGGTCCGGACGAAAATCGCGTTGCGGTCTATCGCCCCGTTCGTTTCTGCGCTGATCCCCGTCGCGAGCGGCGAACGGACGTTCACCATCCTCGCGCTTTCGGAACGGCGGCTTGCCATCAGGCCGGGGTCCCTTGCGGAAAGGCCGCTCGGCACCGGCATCAGCCGACTGCGGACGATCGGAGCGCCTGAAATCGCGAGCCGGACGCTCATCGCCTCCAAAATCGCGCTTGGGGCGATCACGGCCCTCGAATTTCTTGGTGCCATTGCCGCTGTTTGCGGCGTCGAATTTACGCTTCGGGCCTCCGGAGCGCGAATCCGCGCCGGGCCGCTTGGCAAAGCTCTTGCCCGCTGCCGGTTTTCCAGCCCCTTTTCCGGCGGACGGCCCGCGCGGCTTCTGCCCGCCGGGCTTCGCTCCGGGTCTGCGTTTTGATCTGTCGTCTTCGGTCATGTGGTGTTTGCTCTTTTGGCGGGCTAGATAGCAGGACAGGCCCCCGCTTGCGAGGGGATAATAGCGGGAGATCGTATTGAATGAAGCGACCGGACTTCATGGCCCTGGCGCTTGAGCAGGCAAAGGATGCGGCATTACGCGGCGAAGTGCCGATCGGGGCGGTTCTGGTAGCCGATGGCGTCGTCGTCGCTCAGGCCGGTAACCGCACCCGTGAACTTGCCGATCCTACCGCCCATGCGGAGATTCTGGTCATTCGCGAAGCTGCGGCAAAGCTCTCGGCCGAGCGATTGGGTGGATGCGATCTTTATGTCACTCTGGAGCCATGCACGATGTGCGCGGCCGCGATTTCTTTCGCCCGACTGCGCAGGCTCTATTTCGCGGCGACGGATGAAAAAGGAGGGGCTGTCGTTTCAGGCGTGCGCTTTTTTGTACAGCCAACCTGCCACCACACGCCCGATGTCTATTCCGGTCTCGGCGAGACCGAAGCGGCCACGATTCTGAAGGATTTCTTCAGGGCGCGCCGCTAGAAGCCGGTGAAATCAGACCGGAAAGCCAGCTTACCAGGGCAGCCAGTCGAACATGCCGCCCTTCTTGGAGGCCGCACGCTTGAGCCTGCGCTCCTTGACATATTCGTCCTCGCCAAGCTCATCCTGCGGCGCGTTGGCGGAAGCGACACGGTAATCCAGCGGCGGTTCGCTCAGATAACGGCGCGTGTTGGGACTGCCCTGCCGCGACTGAGCAAGTCGGTTCTGAACCTCTGCGCTCTTGCCTTTGGCAATACGCGCGTTCTCGGTAAGCTTGAACTTGTCCGATGCTTCAGGAATCGAGGCAGAAGCAGTGCCTGCTCCCATGTCGTTGATGACTTCCGGCTCGTAGAAGCGGTTGTCCTGATTGGCTGTGGCACTGGCACGAATGCGCGCGCGGCGCTGTTCCGGCGATTCGGGCCACTGTGCGCTGGCGGTGGTGACGACATTGTCCTGAGGTGCGGGAAGATTGGCCTTCTGGGCAGCGGAAGGCTTCACCAGTTCGGGACGCGGCTGATAGTCGATCTTCTCGCGCTTCGGCGGGGCAAATGTCAGCGCACTGGTAAGATCGGTCGCCAGTTGCTCGGAAGCGGTCTTGTCAGTGCCATAGGTTGGCGAAGAAACACAGCCAGCGAGCAAAAGACCGGAAGCGGACAACGAAGCCAGCAACGCCACGCGACCACGGTTTTTGTCAGTCATGCCGAAAAAACTCACTTAGAGCGGCCCCCTGATTGATGCCGGCCGGACATTGTCGAAATTCCAACATGTCCTTGTAATGGTAAATCCGGCGACAATTTGTCGTCGGGAAACGTGGTCTTTACCTTAAGCTGTGTGCGAGGGCAACGCGTAGCCGGTACGCGCTGCCCTCAGCCACAATCAGATGCGCCCCTGCGCCTTTAGTTCATGCAGCACTTTGGCATCCCGCGCCGACACATCCGGGAAAGCGGGATCGCTGCCGACATCGTCCGTATAACGCCAGGAACGGGCACATTTGCGCAGGTTCCGGTCAACAGCCTTGCCGATCACCACGGCAACGCCAGGAACTTCGCGCAGGCTGAAAGCACCGGCAGGCGCCTCGTCAGACGAAATCACCAGATCGCTGGTGATGCTGATCTCGGCGAGATCGACATCGTTCACAACCTGACGGAGCCCTTCGTCTGTCACGTAGACGACAGGAACCGCCTCAAGAGACGACCCGATGGTCTTGTTGGCCCGCTCCAGTTCGAGCGCCCCGGTGATGACGCTGCGCACCTGCCGCACCTTGCGCCATTTGGCGGCCAGTTCGTCATTGCGCCATTCGGAAGGCACCTTGGGGAACTGGGCAAGATGCACGGAGCGTTCCTGCGGATAGCGATCGCCCCATGCCTCTTCCGTCGTGAACGGCAGCATGGGCGCCAGCCATTTTACCAGGCAGTCGAACAGATGGCGCACCACCTGTACCGCCGCCCTGCGCTTCACGCTGGAAGGCGCTTCACAATAGAGCGCGTCCTTGCGGACGTCGAAATAGAATGCCGACAGCTCGACCACCATGAAATCGAGCAGCGCACGGGTGATTCGCTTGAACTCGAAGCCGTCATAGCCGGAACGCACGATCTCATCGAGCTCGGCCAGCCGGTGCAGCATCAGCCGCTCCAGTTCCGGCATGTCCGCCAGCGGCACGTCCTCGCCATCGTCATGGGCAAGCGTGCCCAGCATCCAGCGGATCGTGTTGCGCAGCTTGCGGTAGGCGTCGATATTGGTCTGCAGCACGTTCTTGCCGAGGCGCTGGTCTTCCCAGTAGTCGGTGGTCATCACCCACAGGCGCAGGATGTCGGCGCCGGACTTGGACATGACTTCCTGAGGCACGACCACGTTGCCGAGCGACTTCGACATCTTGCGGCCATCCTCATCCATGGTGAAGCCATGGGTGACGACGGCATTGTAAGGCGCCCTGCCCCGCGTTCCGCAGCTTTCCAGCAGCGAGGAATGGAACCAGCCGCGATGCTGGTCCGAGCCTTCCAGATAGACGTCAGCCGGCCATTTGAGGTCGGGACGATCTTCCAGCGTGAAGGTATGCGTGGAGCCTGAATCAAACCACACATCGAGAATGTCGGAAACCATCTTCCACGGTTCGCCGGCGCGCTCGCCAAGGAAACGCTCACGCGCACCTTCCGCGAACCATGCATCCGCGCCTTCCTGCTCGAAAGCTTCGAGAATGCGGGCATTGACGGCCTCGTCTTTCAGGACATTGCCATCCTCGTCGGCGAACACGCAGATCGGCACGCCCCATGCGCGCTGGCGCGACAGCACCCAGTCGGGACGGTCCTCGATCATTGCGCGCAGACGCGTCTGGCCGGCAGCCGGCACGAAGCGCGTGGCGTCGATAGCGTTGAGCGCGCGTGAGCGCAGCGTTGTGCCATCGCCGAGCTCCTTGTCCATATAAACGAACCATTGCGGCGTGTTGCGGAAGATCACTGGCTTCTTGGAACGCCACGAATGCGGATAGGAATGCTTGAGGCGTCCGCGCGCGAACAGCATGTTTCTGTCGATCAGCGCTTCGATCACGGCCTTGTTGGCATCGCCCTTCTTGCCGTTGTTGTCGATGACGCGCGCGGCACCGCCCTCGCGGTCCGGCCCGAAACCCGGCGCGTCCTTGGTGAAGAAGCCGGCATCGTCGACGGTGAAGGGGATTGCGGTGTCAATGCCGCGCCCTGCGAGATCACGCGATGCATCCATCCACGCGTCAAAGTCCTCCCGGCCATGGCCGGGAGCGGTGTGCACGAAACCTGTGCCGGCATCGTCGGTGACATGGTCGCCGGGAAGCATGGGAACCGTGAACGCATACCCGCCGCCAAAGCCAGCGAACGGATGGGAGAGTGTCATGTCTGCCAGTTCTTCGGCGCTCACATCCTGCAGGCGCTTAAATTGCAGCTTGGCCTTGGCGAATGCCTCTTCAGCCAATGCATCCGCGAAGATCAGCTTTTCGCCGGCCTGAGGCCCGAAATCATTTTCCGCTGCCGTAACTTCATACAGACCGTAAGCGACCCGCGGCGAGTAGGCGACGGCGCGGTTGCCGGGGATGGTCCATGGCGTGGTGGTCCAGATGACGACAGAGGCATGTGTGAGACTGTCCGGCGGCGCCACTATAGCGTATCCGTCCCCGTCCCCGGTTTCCGGGTTCGTGAAGTGAACGACTGTGTCCTTGGCCGAATGCCGGACCGGAAATTTCACCCAGATCGTGTCGCTCTCATAGTCCTGATACTCGACCTCGGCCTCGGCCAGCGCGGTGCGCTCCACCACGGACCACATAACCGGCTTGGAGCCGCGGTAGAGCTGGCCCGACATGGCAAATTTCAGCAGTTCGCCGGCGATGCGCGCCTCGGCGTGGAAATTCATCGTCGTATAGGGTTTCTTGAAATCGCCGATCACGCCGAGCCGTAGGAACTCCTTCGTCTGCACGTCGATCCATGATTGCGCGAACTCGCGACATTCCTGCCGGAATTCGTTGATCGGCACCTCGTCCTTGTTCTTGCCGGCGGCGCGGTATTTTTCCTCGATCTTCCATTCGATCGGCAGGCCGTGGCAATCCCATCCCGGAACATAGTTCGAGTCATAGCCGCGCATCTGGAACGAGCGGGTGATGACGTCCTTGAGGATCTTGTTCAGCGCATGGCCGATATGGATCGTGCCGTTGGCATAGGGCGGGCCGTCATGCAGGACATATTTGGGGCGGCCGGCGGCATCCTCGCGCAACTGCCTGTAGAGGTCCATCTCCTCCCAGCGGGCCACGATCTGTGGCTCTTTCTCGGGCAGGCCGCCACGCATGGGGAAATTCGTCTGCGGCAGATAGAGTGTTTTGGAATAATCGATCGGTTCGACAGTATCGGTCATGGGTTCGCCATATGGATTGCCCGGCCGGTTTCGACACAGGGCCTGAAATTCGTGATTTCTGGAATATGCGCGAAGCGCGCGCACCGCAATTCCCGGCGGCTCCGGCAGGCGAGTTGCATCTCAGCCCGCCCGGAGCACCGGGCTGGTAATTCGTATCGCGAAGGCGACATGGTGCGGCTGATGTATCATGGCCGCGCTTCTAACCTATGCAGACCCAGGAATAAAGGGTGCTACATGGTAAAGTCGAAGCGGTATGTGGCCGAAACACCCATCGTGAACTGATTGCGGGAACCGCGCTCACGCACGATGCTGGAATCCGCGGCAGGTCCCATCAGGCGCGAGTATTCACCGAAGACGCTGGTGGTGACAGGGTCGGACACTTTCCATGTTACCGCGCCGCCGACGCCAAGCGAGCGGACGCCACCGCCCGGATTGTATTCGCTGAGGCCAGAGCGGAAGCTTTCATCTGCGGTGACGCCATAGTAAGCGTCGAAGTATTTCGATGACGCGAACGATGCACGGGGTCCGCCGGAAATACGGATTTCCGGAGTGACGTCGTGGAAGGCATCGACCGCGATATCGCCGACCACGCCCTTGTGAGCGCGGATGCCCCGACGGACTTCAGCCCTCATGCGCACCCAGTCCAGCGGATAGAATTCAAAGAAACCGCCTATTTCACCGCCCCAGCGCATCGGATCCAGCCCGCGAATGGCGTCTTCGTCATTGTCGCGCTTCCACAGGAACTTGCCCGTCACGCCGGCGCGAAAATCGCCCTGATCGGTCAGCGCCAGAGATATGTTGTCGTTACGCGATGAGAAGCGCACCGGATTGCCGGCCTTGCCGAGCGAAATGATCGGCGTCGCACCCAGCATGTATTTCTTGCTGCCCTCGAAGTCGGGCGCCACCAGCACTGTTGCACCAACGGTGAGATACCAGTCACCGGACAGCCATCCGCCGATGCCATCGGCTGAATGTGCAGTCATCGGAGTGCCCAGAAAAACAATGGCCGACAATGCGGCCGAGGGCTTCAAAGCAGACATCTTTCACCATTTACGCAATACAAGTGGGAGTTGAAACCATTGTTGCAGGCAGTTTGGTAAAATTTGTTTTAAATCCGAAATTTTATGATGATCCGGCCCACTGGACGCTGCGCAGCAGTCGCACTAGCTTAGCCTTTGGGAGGGGTAGTTCAGCAGGAGAGGCAACATGACTTTAGAGAACAATTCGATCCGCAGTATTACAGACGAAGTGCGCTCCAAATGGGGATGGTTCGTGGCACTGGGGGTGCTGCTTCTCATTCTCGGCGGCGTCGCATTCGGCAACCTTTTCATCGCCACCGTTGCGACGGTCTATGTCGTCGGCTGGCTGATGCTCTTGTCAGGCGTCGTCGAGATCATTCACGCTTTTGGCGTGCAGACCTGGGGCCGGTTCTTCCTCTGGCTCGCCAGCGGCCTGCTTTATGCGCTGGCCGGCATATTCGCCTTCTACAACCCGGTGCTGGCGTCTACGGTCCTGACCTTCCTGCTGGCCGTATCACTGGTTGCATCCGGCGCACTTCGTGCCTGGGTGGGCTTTGATAACTGGGAACAGAAGGGTTCCGGCTGGATTGTCACGGCAGGCGTCATCACGGTCCTTGCCGGTATCGTCATCGCCATCGGCTGGCCCGTAAACAGCCTGTGGGTCATTGGCCTGTTCCTGGCGGTCGATCTGATCTTCCAGGGCTGGAGCTTCATCGCGTTCGGACTGGCTCTCAAGAAGTAGAGCCCGGCATTCAGAAGCTGATCCTGGCGTCCAGAGCAGAAAGGCTTCGGACGCCACTCAGCATGGCCCTCGCCTCCTGCTCGTCGCGCTTCATCTGTGCGACGAGTGCATCAAGCCCGTCGAATTTTTCTTCGCCGCGCAGATAAGCGAAAAACGAAACATCGCAGACTTCGCCATAGAGATCGCCGGAGAAATCGAACACGAAGGTTTCGAGCAGCGGCGCTCCGTTGACATTGACCGTGGGGCGGCGGCCGAAACTGGCAACGCCATCATGAAGGCTTCCGTCTGCGCGCCGGAACCGCACCGCATATATACCTTCGCGCAGTTCCACATCTTCCGGCAAGCACATATTGGCCGTTGGAAACCCCAGTGTGCGACCGAGTTGCTGACCGCCGATGACCTCGCTTTGCACGGTGAAGCGGTAGCCGAGCAGTCCCGCCGCCTGCGACACATCTCCTGCGGCCAGCAGCTCTCTTATACGGCTGGAGGAGATGACCTGCGCGCCTTCGTCGCGAAAGGCGTCCACTAACGTCACGCCAAAGCCGTGACGCTCCCCGGCATTCATCAGATAGGCCGGGCCGCCCTGGCGGTCCTTGCCGAAGTGAAAGTTGAAGCCGGTGACGGCATGACTGATGCCAAGATTTTCCTGAAGGATTCCGGCCACGAAATCCTCCGCCGACTGTGCCGCAAACTGTTCCGTGAAGGCCTGCTCCACAACCGCTGAAAAACCCAGTTCTTCGAGAAGACGCGCTTTCATTGCTGGCGGCGTCAGCACGAAAAGCGGGACCTGCGGTCGGAAGAATTTGCGGGGGTGGGGCTCGAAGGTGAGAACCAGTGCAGGAACGCCACGCTTCCCGGCCTCTTCCAGCGCACGCCCCAGCACAGCCTGATGGCCGCGATGAACGCCGTCGAAATTTCCGATCGCCACGACACCACCGCGCAGATGCGCAGGCAGTTGCTCATTTCCGGCAATGCGCGCCAGCATGGGAAGCCCTACTGCAGTCGCGGCATGACGGCCACGGGGGCGTAGCCATGCTTTTCCAGAAAACCGGCAAGCTGTTTCGGGTCTGGGTTCAGGGCATCGCCATAATCGCGGGCATGGATGCCCCCCGAAATGTAAAGCGCATCGACACCATTGTCGGCCGCGCCCTTTATGTCGGTCATGATTCCGTCGCCGATTGCGAGCACTTCCCGGCGATCCAGATCGCGCCCGACAATGTCGGCGGCAGCCCTGAGGGCAGCTTTGTAGATCGGTGCGTGGGGTTTTCCGGCAATCAGCGTGCGCCCGCCCATCTGGCCGTAGTCACGCGCGATCGCGCCCGCGCACCAGATCAGCCTGTCCCCGCGCTCAACCACAATATCGGGGTTGGCGCAGATGAAGGGCAGATTGCGTGAACGCAGCCTCGTCAGCAGCTCCTGATAATCCTCAGGCGTTTCGGTTTCATCATCGAACGGGCCGGTGCACACCACTGCCTGTGCCTCGAAATCCTCGACCAGCTCGACATCGAGCCCATCATAGATATTGGTGTCGCGATCGGGGCCGATATGGAAAATCCGGCGCGGCGCCTCGGCGATCAGATCGCGCGTGACATCGCCGGAACTGACAAGCTTGTCATAGGTGCCGTCCGGAACGCCGATCGTGCGCATCTGTGTCACGACATCGGCTCCGAGCCTTGGCGAATTGGTGATCATAACGACTGCCACGCCCCTCGCCCGGGCTTCTGCCAGCGCAGAGGCCGCCAGCGGGAAATGCTCCACCCCGTTATGGACCACGCCCCACACATCGCACAGCAATGCGGCATAGTTACCCGAGATCGTTTCGAGCGAATTGATGATAGGAGAATGAACCGTCATGTCGGCAGGCACGTCCGTATCTCGAAGATTGTCAGGCCTGATGGCCTTGCGGGCTCCCGGATTAACCGATGCGGCCCTGACTGTCACCAGCTTTCCTGCCTTGCCCGTCCGGTTGCTGGTTAACGTGCTTTGAATGAAAGAGAGCAATTTTAGACAATTGCGCAAACCCGAAATTTAAAGGTTTCAGCGATAGTGCCTCCGACCAGTCAGAATTGGCAGCGGGGGCTAGAGCCAGATGCTTCGGAAATTCCTTGCCGACACGCGCGGCAATTATGCCATGATCACCGGGTTGCTGATGGCGCCCCTGTTCGGCGCTGTCGCGCTGGCTGTCGACTATTCGGAAATGTCCCGCCAGCGGCTCGATACACGCAACGCGCTGGACGCGGCCAACATTGCCACTGCCCGCGAGATTCAGTCCCAGATCAGCGACGCCGACGCCATCGCTTACGCCAACAATTTCTACTACGCCAATCTGCGGCATGTGGCACCGGCGAAATCCACACTTCAGGTTACGCTGCCAAGTCAGGTCGTCGGCGGCGGCTCGATGACGATGTGCGCCACGCTGACCTATTCGCCGATTTTCTTCCCCGCAGCCGCCGCACTGGTTGGAAAAGAATCGGAGGATTATGACTTCCTGACATGCTCTGAGGTTCGCCTCAAGAACACGCTGGAGGTGGCGTTGGTGCTGGATAATTCTGGCTCGATGAAAGAAAAAGGACAAGGTTCTCCCTACACGCGGATGGAACTGCTGAAAAAGGCTGCTGAAGAGCTGATCAGCACGATGGAAAAACAGGCCGATAGCGTCAAGCAGGTGGAAAAGCCCATTCAGTTTGCGCTCGTGCCCTTTGCTGCTTCGGTAAATATCGGCAACGAGAACGAAGGCAAGCGCTGGATGGATATGGATGGCGTCTCATCTATCCACCATGAAAATTTCAACTGGAGCACAGCCAAATTCGGAAATTCCAACCGTAGAATCGAGAAAATCAATGGCGTCTACGTCAAGAAAGGTTCCGATTGGGAGGCTGAAGAAAATAAGGTGGTGACACGTTTCACTCTGTTTGAGGAACTCAAATACTATACGGACAGCAAACAGACAAAGACGGACAGGTATGCCGAATGGGAGGGATGCGTTGAACAGCGTCCCTACCCTTACGATCTGAACGATGCACCAGCGGATCCCTCCGTCCCTGATACTCTGTTCGTCCCGATGTTTTATCCTGACGATTCAGCCAATGGCTACAATGACTGGATCACGGTCAACGACTATCCTTCAGCCCCCGAAAGGAACAGCAAGTTCTGGGATCCCTCCGATCGAAACATGCCCTCGTCAAATCGTTCGTCCAATAACGTCAGCAAGTATTTCGACGTCAAGCTTAAAGACGGCAGGCAATATGGGTATGTCGCGCCTTATGGATCCCGTAAGATGGGCATGGGTAATGGACCTAATGCCAACTGCACAACCCAGCCGATCACCCCTCTGGTCGATGTGACCAAACCGGAGGGAATGACAAAGATTAAGAACGCGATTGCAGCGATGGAGCCTTTGGGCGGAACAAGTGTCGGCAGTGGTCTTGCATGGGGCTGGCGGGTTCTTTCCAGCGGCGAACCTTTCACGGAAGGCCGGCCTGAAACCGATCGTGGTAATGATAAGGTTGTGATCGTCCTGACTGATGGTGCCAACACCTACTACCGGGCGGATAAGGTTCGCAAATTGAATGGCTCGACAGCGGCTGCGGCAGACAATGATAGGGTCGAGTCGATCTACGGTGACTATGGGTTCCTCAAGCCGTTGCACAGCTTGCTTAGCTATGGGCGGCTTTTTCTCGGCCCGAACAAGACCTACAGCAAAACCGCCTTCACCAATGAAAACTACTCCAAGGCGATGAACGAAAAACTGCAGGAGCTTTGCGCGAACGCGAAGGCAGCCAACATCATGATCATGACGGTCGGTCTTGATCTTGAGGCGGAAGCAAAAAAAGACGCAAAGGTCAAAGAACAGATCACCGGGCTGAAGACCTGCTCTTCTGACTCGCGCAATCGGCGCGATGCAACGGATCCCAGCAAGCCGGCAAAGCTGTTCTGGAACGCGGCTGGCAACGATCTGTCCAATGCGTTCCGCGAGATCGCGGACGAGTTGTCCAATCTGCGCGTAACCAGGTAAGCTTCTGCCGGGCAGGATTCGAATTTCAAACGCCTGCCCGGCAAAAGCCATGATCATTGGTCTTACAGGCGTCATGACTTTTGTTCTGCCTGCCAATCGCCATGAAATTTCATTCAGTCCTGCCCGCCGAAACCTGATCTCTGGCGGCGCCGCGCTGGTTCTCACAGCGCTTGCCGGTTGCGGTTCCCTGCCCCGGCATGGTCCCGGAGGCGGTGCATCGACCGCTTCCCGCCAGACGATGGATGGCATTCGCACGGCCGAAGGCCTGGCGCTTGTCTCGCCCGATCACCAACTGGAGCAGGCAGCCCTGCAACAGGCGCAGTATATGGCCGCCTCGGGCAGGATGAACCATACGACCGGCTTCGGGAAAGATTTTCAGGCGCGGATCAAAAGCAACGGCATCAGGGGCGCTGCGGCCGAGAATATTGCCGAAGGGCGCATGGATGCCCCCCGCGCCATCGATATGTGGATGAATTCGCCGCCCCATCGCCGCAACATGCTGGACGGGCGTTTTCGCCGCTTCGGCCTTGCCTGGGCAACCCGGCCGGAGCGCCCGGAATGGCGCTACTGGGCCATGATTCTGGCAAGCTGACCGAGACCGCCCTTTCTGTTCGCAGAGAAACGACACTCGCTTCTTGACACCGTCCGGGGGGCTGACTATCTCATGGCTCGTTAGCACTCTCCGAAAGCGAGTGCTAACAGGTCCGGTCAAGCCGGACGGAGGAATTCTTTCTCATCATTGTGACCGAGGAAATCAAATGGCAAAGACGAAGTTCCGCCCGCTTCATGACCGTGTGGTCGTTCGCCGGGTCGAGTCCGAAGAGAAGACGGCTGGCGGCATCATCATCCCCGATACCGCCAAGGAAAAGCCGCAGGAAGGCGAAGTCGTAGCTGTGGGCTCGGGCGCCCGCGATGAAAGCGGCAAGCTCGTCGCCCTCGACGTCAAGGCCGGCGACCGCGTCCTGTTCGGCAAGTGGTCGGGCACCGAAGTCAAGCTCAATGGCGAAGACCTTCTGATCATGAAGGAATCCGACATCATGGGCATCATCGGCTGATCTGGCCGTTCCCATTCTTCAACAATCACTGCAATCCGAATTTCGGACCAAAGGTCCAGGAGTAAGCAATGGCTGCCAAAGACGTAAAATTCTCCCGTGACGCCCGCGAGCGCATGCTGCGCGGTGTCAACATCCTCGCCGACGCGGTGAAGGTCACCCTCGGTCCCAAGGGCCGCAACGTCGTCATCGACAAGTCGTTCGGCGCTCCGCGCATCACCAAGGACGGCGTTTCCGTCGCCAAGGAAATCGAGCTGGAAGACAAGTTCGAAAACATGGGCGCCCAGCTCGTTCGCGAAGTCGCTTCCAAGACCAACGACAAGGCCGGTGACGGCACCACCACCGCGACCGTTCTGGCGCAGGCTATCGTTCAGGAAGGCCACAAGGCCGTTGCCGCCGGCATGAACCCGATGGACCTGAAGCGCGGTATCGATCTGGCCGTGGGCGAAGTCGTTGCCGACCTCGTCAAGAAGGCCAAGAAGATCAAGACTTCCGAGGAAGTCGCGCAGGTCGGCACCATCTCCGCCAATGGCGAGAAGGAAATCGGCGAGATGATCGCCGAGGCCATGCAGAAGGTCGGCAACGAGGGTGTCATCACCGTCGAGGAAGCCAAGACTGCCGAGACCGAGCTGGAAGTCGTCGAAGGCATGCAGTTCGACCGCGGCTACCTGTCGCCTTACTTCATCACCAACCCCGACAAGATGGTTGCTGAGCTGGAAGACGCCTACATCCTTCTCCACGAGAAGAAGCTCTCCAACCTTCAGGCAATGCTGCCGGTGCTCGAGGCTGTCGTTCAGACCTCCAAGCCGCTGGTCATCATCGCCGAGGACGTCGAGGGCGAGGCTCTGGCCACGCTGGTCGTCAACAAGCTGCGCGGCGGCCTGAAGATTGCTGCCGTCAAGGCTCCGGGCTTCGGCGATCGCCGCAAGGCCATGCTGGAAGACATCGCCATCCTCACCGGTGGTCAGGTCATCTCCGAAGACCTCGGCATCAAGCTTGAGAACGTTGGTATCGACATGCTCGGCCGCGCCAAGAAGGTGCGCATCGAGAAGGAAAACACCACCATCGTCGACGGCGCCGGCAAGAAGGCCGAGATTCAGGGCCGCGTTGCCCAGATCAAGGCTCAGATCGAGGAAACCACTTCCGATTACGACCGCGAGAAGCTCCAGGAGCGTCTTGCCAAGCTGGCTGGTGGCGTCGCCGTCATCCGCGTTGGCGGCTCGACCGAGGTCGAGGTCAAGGAGAAGAAGGACCGCGTTGACGACGCTCTGAACGCCACCCGCGCTGCGGTTGAGGAAGGCATCGTCCCCGGCGGCGGCGTCGCTCTTCTGCGCGCTACCCAGGCGATCAAGGCGGAAGGCGCCAACGCCGACCAGGCTGCCGGCATCAACATCGTCCGTCGCGCTCTGCAGGCTCCGGCCCGTCAGATCGCTACCAATGCCGGTGCGGAAGCTTCGATCATCGTGGGCAAGATCCTCGACAACAAGAGCGCGACCTACGGCTACAACGCTGCCAAGGACGAATATGGCGACCTGATCCAGCTCGGCATCGTCGACCCGGTCAAGGTGGTTCGCACCGCTCTGCAGGACGCCGCTTCGGTTGCCGGCCTGCTGGTCACCACCGAGGCCATGATCGCCGACGCTCCGAAGAAGGAATCTGCTGCTCCGGCCATGCCCGGCGGCATGGGCGGCATGGGTGGCATGGACTTCTAAGAAAGTCCGGCTTCGCATTGGAAAGGGCGGCTTCGGCCGCCCTTTTCTTTTGTCTGCCGGAACAAACCCGCCAGCGCTCCGTTGATACGCGCAAGTTCAACTCAGGAGATGCGATCATGGTGAACAAGGATCAGGTGTCGGGTGTTGCAAAGCAGGCCAAGGGCGCGGTGACGGAAGCCGCCGGCAAGCTTACGGGCAACAAGAAGACCGAGCTCAAGGGCAAGGCCGAAAAAGTCGAAGGCAAGGTTCAGAAAGCCGCCGGCGACATCAAGGAAAAGGTGCGCAAGGCCCACTGAGCACTTCCGACACAAGCTTTCAGGCAAAAAAAGGCGGCTGTATCAGCCGCCTTTTTCTCATTCGCCAGCTCGCCGCAAGGCGGCCCCGGATGCTTGTCGACAGTTCAAACGATTAGGCCATCGGGCTTCGGAAATCTTCCCTTGAAGCCGGAGAGGCAAAGAGTTAGGCCGGTGCGATCTCAATCCGCTTGTTCAGGAGACTGGCCCGTGAGCACAAAGAACACCAGAACCGAAACAGATACGTTCGGCCCGATCGAGGTCGCTTCCGATCGTTACTGGGGTGCTCAGGCGCAGCGGTCTCTCGGCAATTTCCGGATCGGCTGGGAAAAGCAGCCGGCTTCCATCGTGCGGGCGCTCGGCATCGTCAAGCGCGCCGCCGCCGAAGCCAACATGGAACTGGGCAGGCTCGACCCCACGCTCGGCGCGGCCATCATCGAAGCGGCACAGGAGGTGATCGACGGCAAGCTCGATGACCACTTCCCGCTGGTGGTCTGGCAGACCGGTTCGGGCACCCAGTCCAACATGAACAGCAACGAAGTGATTTCCAACCGCGCCATCGAAAAGCTGGGCGGCGAAATGGGCTCCAAGAAACCCGTTCATCCCAACGATCACGTCAATATGAGCCAGTCGTCGAACGACACCTATCCGACGGCCATGCACATCGCCTGCGCCGAGCGCATCGTTCACGACCTGCTGCCAGCTCTCAAGCATCTGCACGGCGCGCTGGAAGCTAAGGTTAAGGCGTTCGACCATATCGTGAAGATCGGCCGTACCCACACGCAGGATGCAACGCCCCTTACCCTCGGCCAGGAGTTTTCCGGTTACGCGCAGCAGGTGAAGAACGGTATCGAGCGCATCGAGATGACCCTGCCCGCGCTGATGCAGCTTGCTCAGGGCGGCACCGCTGTCGGCACCGGGCTGAACGCACCCGTCGGCTTTGCCGAAAAGGTTGCCGAGAAGATCGCCGCCATCACCGGCCTCGGCTTCACGTCGGCGCCGAACAAGTTCGAGGCGCTTGCCGCGCATGACGCCATGGTGTTTTCGCACGGCGCCATCAACACGGTTGCGGCCTCGCTGTTCAAGATCGCCAACGATATCCGCTTCCTCGGCTCCGGCCCCCGCGCCGGCCTTGGCGAGCTTGCCCTGCCGGAAAACGAACCCGGCTCGTCGATCATGCCCGGCAAAGTCAATCCCACCCAGTGCGAGGCGCTGACGCAGGTTTGCGTACAGGTGTTCGGCAACAATGCCGCGCTGACCTTCGCCGGTAGCCAGGGTCATTTCGAGCTCAACGTCTACAACCCGCTGATGGCCTACAATTTCCTTCAGTCGGTGAAGCTGCTGGCCGACGCATCGGTGTCCTTCACCGACAATTGCGTCGTCGGCATCGAGGCGCGTGAGGACAACATCAAGGCCTCACTGGAGCGCTCGCTGATGCTGGTTACCGCGCTCGCGCCGACCATTGGCTATGATGCGGCTGCAAAGATTGCCAAAACGGCGCACAAGAACGGCACTACTTTGCGCGAGGAGGCTCTTGCGACCGGTCTCGTCAGCGAGGCGGACTATGATCGTCTGGTGCGTCCGGAAGACATGACCCATCCGGGTTGACGGCATCTGGCAGCGGCGAGCTGTTTCAGCTAAGTTGCGGCCATGCGCTATGTCATCCTCTTTGTCGCCATTGCAGGCTTTTTGATCTGGGACGGCCTCTATAATGGAGGCCGTTACATGGATATGGCGGTCAAATCCGCAGACCACCTGCTGCGCATGGTCACCGGCTGAGCTTTCCCGGCCATTTCCTGCCGCGACATCGCGCCGGTTGACGCGACTCAGCCTTACGGATCAAAAGGGGGCGTCAGACGAATGCGCGTCCCGGACAGCTATGTGTGACCATCCTTCCACCACGACCCTTCAGGAGGCCGAATTGATCCGGCACATCGTGTTCTTTACCGTCAAGCCAGACATGGATGTCGAGACTGTGCGCGAAGGGCTCATGAATCTCGGCCGCATTCCCCACTCGTCCCATTTCGAGGTGTCGGTGAACCGCAAGGTCGATCTGTATGAAAACCAGATCGATATCGTTGTGTATGCGGAGTTCGAGAACGAAGCCGCCCTGCATGCTTTCAAGGCGGACCCGATCTACTCGCAGACCACCGCAAAGGTCCGCCCCATGCGCGATCTGCGCTTTTCGGCGGATGTCACTTCAGGTAACTGATCCGCTTTCCGACGCGTTTTCTGAACTGCATCCACACTCCGGAATGCCGGGAAACGAACCGGTAAAACGATCGAAGCAGGGCATCGCAGATCATGCCCCACCCTTGAAAGTATCATATTTTCAATTTGTTATGACGATCAGATGATGAAGTTCGCCAGCGTTTCATCGTCGGTTATATCCTGATACTGTACGCCTTCGGCATCGAATTTTGCGCGTAGCAGTCCGAAATTGCGCTTGTCGCGGGTTTCGATGCCAATCAGCACCGAACCGAAATTGCGTGCCGATTTCTTCAGATATTCGAAGCGCGCGACGTCATCTTCGGGACCGAACATCTGCAGGAAGTCGCGCAGCGCGCCCGGGCGCTGCGGCAGACGTATGATGAAGTATTTTTTGAGCCCCTCGAAGCGGAGCGACCGTTCCTTGACGTCGGGAAGGCGCTCGAAATCGAAGTTTCCGCCGGACACCACCGCAACGATGGTCTTTCCGCGAATGTCCTTTTTCACGAAATCCTTCAGGGCATCGATAGCCAGAGCTCCGGCGGGCTCCAGCACCACGCCTTCGACATTGAGCATCTCGATCATGGTCGCACAGAGCCGGTTTTCCGGCACCAGACGGGTTGATGTCGCGGGAAAATCCTTGAGCAGGCGGAAGTTCTCCTTGCCGATTTCGGCAACGGCAGCGCCGTCCACGAAATTATCCACGACCGGGAGCCTGACGCGTTTGCCTTCGGCAAGGCTGCGTGAGAGGCTGGGAGCGCCAGCCGGTTCGCAGAATATGAACTGTGGCGTCTGTTCAATGGCCTGGAAATATTGCGTCACGCCGGCTGCAAGCCCGCCTCCGCCCACAGGCAGCATGACGATATCCGGAGCAGCGCCCTCTCCCAGTTGCTGAACGATTTCGCGGGCGACCGTTGCCTGCCCCTCGATGATGTCGCGGCTGTCGAATGGGGGCACCATGTGCGCGCCATTGCTCTGCGTGAAGTCGATGGCCGCCTGATAGCATTCGTCAAAGAAGTCGCCGACCAGCTTGATCTCGACGAATTCGCCGCCGAACATGCGCGTCTTGTCGATCTTCTGCTGCGGCGTGGTCACCGGCATGAAGATCACGCCCTTGCGGCCGAAATGCCGGCACACGAAAGCGAAGCCCTGAGCGTGATTTCCGGCCGAGGCGCAGACAAAAAGGCTGGCATTGTTACCGGCAGCAAGCGTCTTTCGGAAGAAATTCAGCGCACCGCGAATCTTGTAGGAACGTACCGGCGTCAGATCCTCGCGCTTCAGATAAATGCGTGCGCCATATTTGCGCGACAGGTAGTCGTTCTTTTGCAGCGGGGTTATCGGGAAAATCTCCCGTATGGCTTCCGCAGCGGTTGCGACCCTGTCGGCGAAGCTTGTCATGTCGTGTTTCCGGTATCGTGAATGAGCATCCGTTCCTGACGCGATTTTGGCATTTACGCAACACTGAAGATGTCGCAAACGGACAAGTACGGACTTCTGCGGCTGTTGACTTACTTCCGCCGCACTCTGCGGGTGGGAAAGGCTCTGACTGCGGGCATGAAGATCGCCCGTGGCGTGACTGACGGAAAACCAAGTGAACCTGAAGCCCCTGCTCGCCCTTGTGCTTTCGCTGGCTGTCGCCGGCTGCACCACGAACAAGACCGACGCGATTCTCGGCAGCGCACTGGTGCCGGCATCGGTAACGGATATTGCCGGAAATCACTCGATTTTCATCGCCACGACACGGAAGCGTTCCGACGATCCTTCCAAGGTTTTCGATGGCGAGCGTTCCGCAACTCTCAATTTCGCCCGCATCAATGTGACGGTGCCACGCGAGCATAAGGTCGGGCAGATCGAGCGCCGCAAGCGCGGGAAATCTGACGACCCCTCCAAATATTTCATGGCTTCTGAAGCGGTCGGCTACGATACCGGGCCTCAGTTCTCGCAGGCGCTGAGCGCTGATGTTGCCGCTCGTGGCGGCCGTGTCATGGTATTTGTTCATGGCTACAACACAGGTTTCGATGCCGGCGTTTACCGTGCCACGCAGATCGCGCATGATTCCGGGTATCCCGGCACGCCGGTGCTGTTCTCATGGGCTTCCGGCGGTTCGACCACCAGCTATGTGTACGACAAGGAAAGCGCCAGCGTCGCCCGCGACCAGCTTGAGGTCACCCTGCGGCTGCTGGCCCAGAGTGGCGCGCGGCGCATCGATATCGTGGCACATTCGATGGGCACCTGGGTGACCATGGAAGCGCTGCGACAGCTGGCCATCACCGGAGACCGCAATCTCAGCGGCAAGCTGGGAGATGTTGTTCTGGCGTCGCCGGATATCGATGTCGACGTGTTCAAGAGCCAGATGCGCCGCTACGGCAAACCGGAAAAGCCGTTCATCCTGCTTCTGTCGCAGGACGACCGCGCGCTGCGTCTTTCGGGCATGCTGGCCGGTTCGCGGCCGCGTGTCGGCGACTATGCGGATGCGGGCAAGGAACTTGCAGATTACGGCGTCACCGTTGTCGATCTGTCAAAGCAGAAAGGCGCGGATTCCTTCAACCACACGAAATTCGCCGACAATCCCGTCATGGTGCGCATGCTTGGCCAGAGGTTGCGCGAGGATGACGGCTTCGCCAGCGATCGTGAGATCACGGACCGCATCCGTCAGGTAACGCAGCAGGCCGGAGCCGGTCTGCTGTAGTAACTCCCGGCGGAGGGCTGGACCCGACAGGTTTCTGCCTATATTCGGAAAAGGCTCCTGCGGCTTTGTAGTCGTGTCGGAGAATGGACACTGTGGAGCTTTGGTGCCGTGCGATTGAAGGCTTTATGGATTGTCGCGCTGATCGCGCTGGTCAGCGGGTGTGCAGGTCCCGGCCGGCATGAACTTCTCAACATCTCCTCGTTTCCGGCAAAGGCTGCGGATATTTCGGCGGAGCATGAGATTTTCGTGGCCACGACCCGGCGCCAGTCCATCGATCAGCCGCGCACCGTCTACGGTGGTGACCGCTCTGCCAATGTGGCCTATGCAAGTGTCGACATAACGGTTCCCCGCATTCATGAGACGGGCCGCATCGAAAGGGCGAAAGGCCGGGCGCCTGCAGACCCCGCCAAACATTTCACGGCGCGCAGCGTCAGCTTCTACAAGGAGCCGGAACAGTTCGCCCGCGCCATCGATGCCAGTATCGTCGAAAATAAGGACCGCAGGGTTCTTGTCTTCGTCCATGGTTTTAACAATGGTTTCGACGACGGTGTGTATCGCATTACGCAGATCGTGAATGATGCGCAGTACAGCGGAACACCTGTACTGTTCTCATGGGCATCGAGTGCCAGGACGACCGGCTATCTGTATGACAAGGAAAGCGCCAACGCAGCTCGTGACGATCTTGAAGCGACGCTGCGCATGCTGGCCAAAAGCAAAGCCACAAGCATCGATATCCTTGCGCACTCCATGGGCACATGGGTGACCATGGAAACCCTGCGTCAACTCGCAATCAGGGGTGATCGCGACCTTGGGGGCAAGCTCGGCAATGTGGTTCTGGCGTCGCCGGATATTGACGTCGACGTCTTCAAGAAGCAGATGCTGCGCTACGGGACGCCGAAGAGACCATTTGTCGTACTGCTCTCCGACGATGATCGCGCGCTTCGGCTTTCAACTTTCATATCTGGCGATAAGCCGCGCGTTGGTGATTATGCGGACGCGGCCGATCTTGCCAGCTATGGCGTGATCGTTGCGGACCTTACTCAGGCCCGCTCCGGCGACAGGCTCAATCACGCCAAATTCGCCGACAATCCGTTCCTCGTGCAGCTTCTGGGTGAAGGCCTGCGGTCCAACGCGGGGCTGGCCGCAGCCGAAAGCGGGGATTTAGGCAGTCCGATGAGCACCATCGGCAAGGACATTGGTCAGGCCGTGGGATCGGTGGCCGATATCGTCATCACCACGCCGTTCAAGGTGCTATCGATCGCGACTGGCGGGTAGACGGCGGTTCGCCAATTGCCTGTTTCGGTCTTTGCCAACACCTGCCATGACGATTCATGACAGGTGTTGGAAAACATCAGTTGACGAACGCCGTACGAGCCGTGAGAAACAAGCCGCGCGGACGTGGCGGAACTGGTAGACGCAAGGGACTTAAAATCCCTCGGAGCGATCCGTACGGGTTCGATTCCCGTCGTCCGCACCACTTTCCAGCTTTCCACGGAAACTCCTCTTCGATTGTGCATATCCGGTACTGGTCACGGCCAACCGGCCTGCCTACATTGGCGCCGACATTCTCCCGGAGCATCTCATGACCTCAGCGCTTTTCCAGCCCATCACGCTTGGCAATCTTGCCGTTCCGAACCGTCTGGCCGTTGCACCCATGTGCCAGTACTCGGCTGACGACGGCTCGGCCAACGACTGGCACCTTCAGCACTGGATGAACATTGGAATGTCCGGTGCCGGAATGGTCACCGTGGAGATGACGAATGTGGAGCGTCGGGGCCGCATCAGCCATGGGTGTCTCGGACTTTACAGGGATGCGAACGAAGCGGCGGCAAGGCGCGCGCTTGATGCGGCCAGACGCGTTTCTCCTGCGGGAACCGTATTCGGCACGCAGCTCGCGCATGCCGGCCGCAAGGCCTCGTGCCGGCGGCCGTGGGAAGGTGGAGGTCCGCTGGAACAGAATGAGGATCCGTGGCCGATCGTTTCCGCCTCGGCAATTCCCTATGACGAGGGCTGGCAAACACCCCATGCGCTCACCGAGGATGAAATCTGGGAGGTCATCGGGCAGTTTGCAAAAGCCGCAGAAAGAGCGGAGCGCGCAGGATTCGATTTCATCGAACTTCATGCCGCGCACGGCTATCTGATCTTTCAGTTCCTATCGCCGCTCTCCAATCAGCGAGACGACCGCTGGGGCGGATCGCTGGACAATCGCATGCGCTTTGCCGTGGAAGTGGCACGCGCCGTGCGCAAGGCTGCTCCGGGGCTGATGGTGGGCGCGCGCCTTTCGGTAAAGGAGTGGGTGGACGGTGGCTTCGATGTCGATGATGCGATCGCCGTGGCCAAAGCGCTCAAGGCTGAAGGCCTCGCCTATATCTGCTGCTCCAGCGGAGGAAATTCTCCCTTGCAACAACTTCCCGGCGGGCCGGGCTATCAGGTGCATCTGGCGGAAGCCGTACGCAAGGGCGCCGATATTCCGGTTCGTGCCGTTGGTCTCATTACGGAACCGCGACAGGCCGAAGAAGTACTTGCACAGGAACGTGCCGACATGGTTGCGCTCGGTCGTGCCTTTCTGGCTGATCCCCGCTGGGGATGGCGCGCGGCCGCCACGCTGGGCGCAGAGGTTCCAGCCGCTCCGCAATACCAGCGCTCGATAACCACCATGCGCCATTGGGTTGTGCCCGCCTGAAGGAACGAGGCAACCAATGGATGCCGGCCGCGTTTTCCCTCCATCCCTTTCATAGGGTGGTATGCGGAGAGCGATAATGACCAAAGTCGTCTATAAAATTCTGGAGCATGACGGAGGCTGGGCCTATCAGGTCGGCTCGACCTATTCGGAGACCTTTCCCACTCATGATGATGCGGTGAGAGCTGCCGAACGCGCTGCAGGAGAACAGCAGATAGCCGGCAAATCAGACGGCATCGAATATGAGGACAGTTCCGGCATATGGCATGAGGAACTGTCTGACGGGCGTGACAGGCCGCAAACCGAGGTTTCAGAATAGCTGTCCGTCACATATTACTGCATTCCTGCAAAAAGAGCGGCCTGAGGCCGCTCTTTTCAGTTCCGGAGGGATTACGGCTCAGCCGTGAAGCCGTGCAGTGATTTCCGCAACCCGCTTGCCCTGGAAGCGCGCACCTTCCAGTTCCTGCGCCGAAGGCTGGCGCGAGCCGTCGCCATCGGATGTCGTGGTCATGCCATAGGGCGCACCGCCGCGCACAACGTCATTACCCATCTGGCCCTGATAGGCATAGGACAGCGGGACGATGATCATGCCATGATGCTGCAGTGAAGCCTGCGTGCTTAGCAGAGCAATTTCCGCGCCGCCGTGCTGCGTTGCCGTCGACACCATCACTGACCCGACCTTGTCGAGAAGCGCGCCCTTGGCCCACAGCGGGCCGGTCTGATCGAGAAAATTCTTCATCTGCGAGGCCATGGCGCCATAGCGCGTCGCAACGCCGAGAATGATGGCATCATAATTGGCCAGCTCCAGCGGTTCGGCGATCGGTGCTTCCTGATCGAGCTTGTAATGTGCGGCCTTCGCCACTTCCAGCGGCACCAGTTCGGGCACGCGCTTGATCGTCACGTCTGCGCCGGCCTCACGCGCACCTTCGGCAGCGGCCTTCGCCATCTGCTCCATGTGACCAAAGCTGGAATAATAAAGGACAAGCACCTTCGCCATTTTCATCTCCACGATTGCGGCAGGCGGACGTGAGTGTCCGCTCGAATTGCAAAAACAATCTAGGGCAGCGAACGTTCACGGAAAAGTATCAGGATGCCGACACAGTGTTCACAAAACCTGTGCCTTTGCGCCTGCGGCTTTGACGCGGTATTGGACGTCCTGCGCTATGGAAAAAGGAGTCGCCATGACCGGGATCGTTACTGCCGCCATGCTCGTGATCGGCGACGAAATCCTCTCCGGGCGCACCAAGGACAAGAACATCGGTCATCTGGCCGATATCCTCACCGCTATCGGCATAGACCTGAAGGAAGTGCGCATCGTTCCCGATGAAGAGGATGAGATCGTCTCGGCTCTTAACGCGGTACGCGCCCGATATACCTACGTGTTCACGTCCGGCGGCATAGGTCCGACCCATGACGACATAACGGCAGACTCGGTCGCCAAAGCCTTTGGGGTGCCCTGCGAATATGATGATGCAGCCTATGCCCTGCTGGCCGCGCATTATGTGCGCCGGGAGCTTGAGTTCACTGAGGCACGCAAGCGCATGGCCAGAATGCCGCGCGGGGCTTCTCATATCGAAAACCCGGTTTCGGTAGCGCCCGGCTTTCGCATCGGCAATGTTCACGTGATGGCTGGCGTTCCTTCCGTGTTCCAGGCGATGCTGGACAAGGTCGTGCCCACGCTGAAAACCGGCGTGAAGATGCTTTCGGCAACCGTGCCCTGCGCGCTTGGCGAAGGTGTGATTGGCGGCCCGTTGGCGGAAATCCAGAAGGCACACCCTGAAACCATCATCGGCTCCTACCCGAAATTCGGGGAAGGCAAGTTCTGGACAGAGCTGGTCGTGCGCGCACGATCGCCGGAAGTTCTGGAAGCCGCCCGCCGCGATGTTGAGGCCATGGTCTCGGCGTTAAGCGCTGACGCCTGATAAAATTCGGAACCGGAACCCGTCACGCGCATTTATACTGGCCATATCCCGGCGCGGAAGGGTCAGATCATGACGTACAGGACCATCGCCGTCATCCTGCAAGGTGAGCAGGAATCGTCACGCGTACTGGATTGCGCTGTTTCGCTTGCAACTCGCATCGGAGCGCATCTTGTCGGCGTCCATGCTGAAGTCCTGCCGGTTCCATACACGTCGGCGGTTGGTTTTCCTGACACGGATTTCATTCAGGTGTCCACGGAACTCAACAAGGAAACGACACTGAAATTGCGGGGAATTTTCCAGGAACGGGCCGAAGATTCCGGCGTGTCTTTCGAATGGCGCACCCTCGAAAGCTTTTCCGGTGACGGATCTATATCCGGATTGTCCAGCATCCGCTCAGCCGATCTTGTTATCGCGGCACAGCGAGACGTGGAAAGCGAGGATGGCACGGATGTGGAAAGCCTCGTTTACGATTCCGGCAGGCCAATCCTGATGGTGCCTCAATCCGGCGCGGTGCTGTCCTCCTATCGTCGAGTTCTGCTTGCATGGAATGGCAGCAAGGAAGCGGCGCGTGCCACTTTCGATGCCCTGCCCTTCCTGATCGATGCTGAACAGACCGACATACTCATCATAGATCCATCCCATACGGCGGAGGAAGGACCCGAGGCGGCGGGCTCCCGCATCGCCGACACCTTGTCGCGTCACGGCGTCAATGTCAGCGTGTCGATACAGGAATCGGGCAGCCAGTCAGTCGAGGCGCTCATTCAGGAGCGGCTGGCTGCCACCGGTGCAGATCTTCTCGTGCTTGGCGCTTACAGCCACTCATGGCTGAGAGAGTTGCTTTTTGGCGGCGTCACGCGTTCGATTTTGCGTTCGTCTCCTGTCACGGTCCTGATCTCACGCTGAACAGGTTCAGCCTGTGATTTCGGCCCTCTTGCCAAGCATGTGGATTTCCGGCTAATTCCGCTCGCATTCCTTGTGACCTGCGCGCCGGAGCGCGCCTGCGGAGTGCATTCTGATGTCCCTGCCCGACAAAGCTTTCCCGATTTCCTGGGATCAGTTTCACCGCGACGCCCGCGCACTGGCCTGGCGGCTTGCCGGCGCCAACCAGCAGTGGAAGGCCATCGTCTGCATCACGCGGGGCGGGCTGGTGCCTGCTGCCGTGATTTCGCGCGAACTTGGCATCCGCATCATCGAAACCGTCTGCGTTGCTTCCTATCACGATTACAGCTCGCAGGGGCAGTTGCAGGTGCTGAAGGAGGTGACCCCAAGCCTCCTTGAAAACGATGGCGAGTCGATCCTCATCATCGACGACCTGACGGACACCGGTAAGACCGCCGGTATCGTGCGCGCCATGCTGCCGAAAGCCCATTTTGCCACCATGTATGCCAAGCCCAAGGGCCGTCCGCTGGTGGATACGTTCGTGACCGAAGTCAGTCAGGACACCTGGATCTACTTCCCATGGGATATGGGCTTCACCTATCAGAAGCCGATCGCCGACGATCAGGCGAAGTAAGCCGGGTAACGACCGTCGCTGCGAAGCCTGTCAGGCAGCCTGTCTCGCGGACAGGTCCACGGCTGAAAATGCTTCGAAAAGAATTTCTGCGCCAGCGCCTGGCTTCATGGCGTCGGTCGACAGGATCTGGCGCCAGCGACGGGCGCCGGGAAGGCCATGAAAAAGCCCGACCATGTGGCGCGTGACCTGCCCCAGGCGCCCGCCCCCGCCGAGATGGCGCGCGGCATAGTCCGCCATGGTTTCGACCAGCGCGGCATAGTCGAAATCCGGGGCTTCCTTTCCTTCCAGCAGCGAATCGACGCCGCTCAGGATTTCAGGCGTGTGATATGCGGCCCGGCCGAGCATAACGCCGTCGACCTCGCGCAGATGCCGCGCTGCCTCCTCAAGAGTTGCGATTCCGCCATTGATGCCGATAAAGCGCTCGCCATTTGCCTTTTTCAGGCGGTAGACCCTGTCATAGTCGAGCGGCGGGATATCCCGGTTTTCCTTTGGGCTGAGCCCCTTCAGCCACGCTTTACGTGCATGAACCCACAGCGCATCCACGCCTGCGTCGAACACTTTCTCAGACAGATCACCAAGCGCGATTTCCGGATCCTGCTCATCGACACCGATCCGGCACTTTACGGTCACGGGAATACGGACGGCTTTCTTCATCGCCGCCACGCAATCGGCAACCAGTTGCGGCGACAGCATCAGACACGCGCCGAATGTGCCGCTCTGCACGCGATCCGAAGGACATCCTACGTTGAGATTGATCTCGTCATAGCCAAAATCGGCACCGATGCGGGCAGCCTCAGCCAGCTTGAGCGGATCGGACCCACCAAGCTGCAACGCCACGGGATGCTCGGTATCATCGAATCCAAGCAGCCTTGCCCTGTTCCCGAAGATCACGGCATCGGCGACGACCATCTCGGTATAAAGCAACGCCTTGCCGGAGAGCTGCCGATGAAAGAACCGGCAATGCCGGTCCGTCCAGTCGAGCATCGGGGCAATGGAGAATTTTTCTTTATACGCAGACATTCACGAGTTCTTCTGGCAACAAGGCGAGCCGCACACTGCGGCCTGACCCGACATGTGGCGCATCCGGCCCGGTTTTTCAAAGCGTAAATATCACCACGCCGCATCGGGACCGGCCCTGAACACTGCCTCGAACGGGTTTCATACCGGCCACAAGGGGCTTTTGCGGCGCCGGCAGCGGTGCTAACCGTGGAGCGCTTTCCAACAAGGATGGACTTTCATCGTGTCAAGCCAGCCTCTGCCGCCCATCGAACCCGTGGACAGAAATCACGAGGCGGCGATCCTTAAGCTGAACAATCTCCATGCGCAGGAGCTTTCGTGGCTGGAACCGGAGCGCCTGTCCCACCTTCTGGACAACGCGGCCCACGCGCTGAGCATCGGGGATGCCGAGGCATTTCTGATAAGCTTCGATCAGAATGCCGACTATGACAGCCCGAACTTTCTCTGGTTCCGCGAAAACTTCCCACGCTTCCTCTATGTTGATCGCGTTGTCGTCAGCGAGGCGGCGCGCGGGCGCGGCCATGCCAGACGGCTTTATGAACATCTGTTCGATCTGGCCCTGAGGGCCGGGCACGATACCATCGTGTGCGAGGTGAACTCCGATCCGCCAAACCCGGCATCGGATGCATTTCATGACCGGCTCGGCTTTCGGGAAGTTGGCGAAGCCACCATTCATGGCGGCTCGAAGACCGTAAGGTATTTTGCGCGCAAGCTGGACAAGGACGGCGCCATTCCCTCGCTGACGCCCTCGAAGGACATTTCCCGGCTCATCGAGATCATGGCAGCGCTGCGCGCGCCAGTCGGTGGCTGTCCGTGGGACGTGGAGCAGACTTTTTCCACCATCGCGCCCTATACGATCGAGGAAGCCTATGAGGTCGCTGATGCCATCCAGCGCGGCGATTTCGACGACCTGCGCGAGGAGCTGGGCGATCTTCTGCTGCAGGTCGTCTACCACGCCCGCATGGCCGAGGAGCAGGGCGAGTTCGCGTTTCCCGATGTGGTGGAGGCGATCACGACCAAGATGATCCGCCGCCATCCGCATGTGTTCGGTGACGACAATGCGCGCAGCGCCGGCATGGCGAAAGGCATGTGGGAAAAGATCAAGTCGCAAGAGAAGGCGGAGAAGCGCGCGGCGAGAATTGCCCGCGGGCAGGATCCGGAAGACAACGGTAAGGGCTATCTGGATAGCGTTCCCCTGACCTTGCCGGCTCTGACCCGCGCGCTCAAGCTTCAGGAAAAAGCCGCGCGCGTCGGATTCGACTGGGGGGCTGCCGCCCCGATCCTCGACAAGATCGAGGAGGAAATCACAGAGTTGCGTCAGGCGCTGGCAGCGGGAAAATCGGATGCCATCAGGGATGAGTTTGGCGACACGCTGTTCGCGCTCGTCAATCTCGGCCGCCATCTCGGGGTGGATTCGGAGGCTTCGCTTGCCGGAACAAACGACAAATTCCGCAATCGCTTCCACTACATAGAGCGATCCCTTGATGAAAAGGGAAAGTCGCTTGAAGATGCCACTCTTGAAGAGATGGAAGAGCTTTGGCAGCAGGCGAAGGGTAAGGTCTAACCCTCGTCCAAGGCTGCTCCCTTCGCTGCGCCACGCACACGGTTGCGGATTTCCTCGCGCGCGCTTTCGGTTGCCCGCAGCACCAGCGTGAGGCTGCCGTCGTCATTGTCCGTACGCTGGACGACGTCGCCATTGCGATAGAGCCAGTCGAGCAGGCTGAACTGCTCCGGCACAAGGGTGACGGTCATTTCCGCCAGTTCGCCCGAGACATAAGTCTCGATGGTCGCCAGAAGACGTTCCAGCCCCTCTCCGGTGATGGCCGAGATGGCAATCGGCCCCTGCCGCTGGTCCAGATGGGCTTCGCCAAGCAGCCGCTCGCGATTGGCATCGTCCAGCAGATCGATCTTGTTCCAGACCTCGATCACGCGGCGGTCATCATTCGCATCGACGCCGAGATCGCCCAATATGCGTTCCACATCCTCCGCCTGTGCGGCGGTGTCGGGATCGGAAATATCGCGCACGTGAAGGATGAGATCGGCTTCCACCACCTCTTCCAGCGTAGCGCGGAAGGCAGCGACAAGATGAGTCGGCAAGTCGGAGATGAACCCCACCGTGTCGGACAGGATCACCGGCGTGCCATGCGGCAGGCGCAGGCGGCGCAGAGTGGGATCGAGCGTGGCGAAGAGCATGTCTTCGGCCAACACCGCAGCTCCCGTCAGCCGGTTGAACAGGGTGGACTTTCCGGCATTGGTGTAGCCGACGATGGCAACCACCGGAAAAGGCACTTTCCTGCGCTTGGCGCGATGGAGATCGCGCGTACGGCGAACGGTTTCCAGTTCCCGCTTCAGCTTGACGATCTTGTCCTGAAGGAAGCGCCGGTCGGCCTCGATCTGCGTCTCACCGGGGCCGCCGAGGAAACCGGCACCGCCGCGCTGGCGCTCAAGGTGGGTCCAGCTCCGCACCAGACGGCCCTTCTGGTAGTTCAGATGGGCAAGCTCGACCTGAAGCGTGCCTTCCTTCGTACGGGCGCGCTCGCCGAAAATTTCCAGAATGAGCCCGGTCCGGTCGAGCACCTTGACGTTCATCTCTTTTTCGAGATTGCGCTGCTGCACAGGCGTCAGCGGATGATCGACAATGACCAGTTCCGCATCGCTTTCCTTCACCAGGGCAGCGATTTCATCCACCTTGCCCGATCCCAGAAGGGTTCCGGGGCGCGGGTCGTTGACCGTCACCACCAGACTGTGAACCGGGTCGAGATTGATGGCGCGCGTCAGCCCCACGGCCTCGTCATGGCGCGCCGAAGGCGAACGCGTCAGACGCGGCCGGGATGATTCATCCATGGCCTGCTGCCGCGTCAGAACCGGAACGACGACAACGGCCCGTACGGGCGCGGTCTTGTCCCCGCCCTCGCCTTTGTCAGCTTGCGTTCCGGATTTGTCAGCGGCGTCGCGGTTGCGTGCCAAGCAGTATCAGCCTTCCTCGCCGTCGAACATCTGAACCGGCTGGCTCGGCATGATCGTGGAGATGGCATGCTTGTAGACGAGCTGGGAGTGCCCGTCGCGGCGCAGCAACACACAGAAATTGTCGAACGACGTCACGACACCAGTCAGTTTCACGCCGTTGATGAGGAATATCGTAAGAGGGTTTTTGCTTTTACGAACCGAGTTCAGGAAAAGGTCCTGAAGATTTTGCGAGCGTTCGGCCATTTTTCTTATCTTCCCGCCGGATCCCTTTTTGTCTGTCCGTCAACACACCTGCAACGCAGGTATATTCCGTCGCAAACAAACCTGCCTGCAAAAAAGCAAGCAGGACGAGATTTACGATTGTTTACACCCAGCGGTTATCAGGCCGGACTTTTTTCCGCAATGTCAAAAAACGCCTGTCGCAGGGAAAGTGTCACCGAACCGGGGTGGCCATTTGCCACCGGATGGCCATCTATTGCGATGATCGGCGTCGCCAGTGTGGTCGCAGACGACAAAAACGCCTCGCGCGCCGCCAAGGCTTCCTCGACGGTAAACGGACGCTCCTCGATCCGCAGACCGAGGCTCTCGGCGACCTTGAACAATGTGGTCCGGGTGATTCCCCGCAAAATGCCATGATCGGCCGGGCGCGTGACCAGAGCGCCATCCTGCGTCACGATCCAGGCGTTGGTGGAAGCGCCTTCCTTCACCGTGCCGTCGGGATCGACGAACCACGCTTCCTGCGCTCCGGCTTCCCGGGCCTTCTGCTTGGCCAGCACATTAGGCAACAGGCCGACGCTCTTGATGTCGACCCGGTCCCAGCGGTTTTCCGGAACGGTGATGACCTGCACGCCCGCCTCGGCTTTCTGGTGTACTTTGGCGGCATCGAATTTCTTCGCCGTCACCACCAGAGAAGGCGTTACACCCGCAGGGAAAGGATGATCGCGCGGCGCGACCCCGCGTGTGATCTGCAAATAGACGATACCGTCGCGCACATGGTTGCGGTGGATGACCTCGCGCATCACGACCGTCAGCGCGGACCTCTGCATCGGCCAGTCGATGGAAAGCTCGGAAAGCGAGCGGTCCAGCCGGTCGAGGTGCCCCTTCATGTCGACGATAAAGCCGCGGGCGATCTCGCAGACCTCATAAACGCCATCGGCAAACTGATATCCGCGGTCTTCTATGTGAACTGTGGCGTGCCGATGGGCGATGTAACGCCCGTTGACGTAAGCGATGCGCGGCATGGTCTTTTCCCGAGAAACGCGCACACAATATGCGATTCCGACCGGGCGGCAACGGGAGAAACAAAAAAGCGGAGCAAGAGCTCCGCTTCCTCGTCTGTCGCGGTCGCCGCCGGTACATCCGCGGTCAGCAACCTTGTCGACACCTGCCTTTTAGAAGGCCAATGTAACGGCAATACGACAGTTGTTCACAATGTGCGCCCTTATGGTTAACAAAGGGTTAACAGCAGCACATCTCAGTCTATCAGGGCGTCGAGCCCGCGCACCAGTCCCTTTAGGGCTCCGACCCGGCGTATCGCCAGCAGCGTTCCCGCGACATACGGAGCTGCCGAGGATCCGGCATCGTGCCGAATGGTGAGTCGCTCATCGGGGAGACCGAAGATCGCCTCGCAGGAAAGGATGTAGGAAGGCAGGCGCAGCGAGTGAACCTGCACGCCCTCGCCCTGCCCGACCGCGCCGCCCCGCGCCGCAGGCACGCCGGAGACCTGCGATTGCGGCAGGCTCGTCGCGGGTCTTCGTATTTGCGCAAGCTGTTCTGCCAGCTCGCGCGCGGTGCCGGAGGGCGCGTCAGGTTTCCTGGCGCTGGCATAGTCCATGATCTCGACGTCCGGAACGTATTTCGCGGCCATCAGGGCAAACCGCTTCAGAAGCGTGGCGGTAATCGAAAAATTGCCTGCCGCAATCACGCCGACGCCGGAGCTGCGGGCGGCGGCATCGATCTCGGCATAGTCTTCCGCGCCAAGTCCGGAAGTGCCGATCACGACATGGCGTCCCTTCGAGATCGACAGAAGCGTGTTGGCCTTGACCGCATCCGGTTTGGTGTAATCCACCACCACATCGGATGGCGCCTGCAGAGCTTCCTCCAGCGAACCCGATACTTTGACCCCGGCTTCCGAAGGCAAACCGGCCGCCAGCCCGGCGTCCTGCCCGGCCGATTGTCGCGCAACGGCGCCTGCCAGAGCAAGATCATCCGCAGTGATGATAGCCGGCACCAGAGCCTTGCCTACCCAGCCGGTCGCCCCGGCCATAACAACTCGTATCGTCATTGCTCGCCCTCACAACTGAAAGGAGAGAAGACACGCCGAAAGCCCGGCGCGTCAAGCCGGGCTTTCCCAGGATATCGGTATCGTGAAGTGTCAGCGAAGGAAGCTGTCTATGCGGCGCAGGGTAACGCGGCGGTTGCGCCAGTTTTCGTTCTGTGTCGGAACAAGCAGGAATTCCTTGCCATAGCCAACCGTTTCGAGGGCGCGTGCCGGCACACCGAACTGGCGCACCAGAACCCGCTTGAGCGACTCCGCACGGCGTTCCGACAACACCTGATTGGACTGGAATGAGCCCACTGCATCGGTATGGCCCTCAATCAGAACGCGCGCACGCCGGTCGCGGCGAAGAATGCCGTTCAGGGCATCGGCGATATTCTGAACCTTGCGATATTGCGATGGGGCGATTTCCGCCGAGGCGAACTCGAAGTTGATCGACTGGATGTCGATCGAAGGGGCCGCGCGGCGCAGATCCGGGCGGCGCTTGAATTCACCCACGGTGACGCGCTGGTTCTGGTTGAGCCGCATGCGCGGCGCGCTTTCAAGCTGACGCTGGATGGTAGCGGCCGAAGGTGTCTGCGCCTGAGCGAAAGCGGCTCCGGGCAAGATGACGGCCGCGATAAGAGCGGTCGCAAAGCTGCGGCGGTTGAGCATGGTCTTCTCCTTGTGTCGCTGCCCCGCACGTGTTTCTTCGAGGCTCATTGCGAACTTACAGGAGTTGCCTGAAGCGGGCATGAACGGGGCGTTCAGGAACGCAAGCGCTTATCATCAGCGCATCACCATGTCGCTCCGCTCCTCGAAGCTCATGGGCTGGATCGTCTCTCTGGACTGCCCCACGGGTGTAAACCCCAGCTTCTGATACAAAGGCAGCGCTGCGGGGTGATCAAGCGTACAGGTTTGCACCGTTACCAGTTGAGGGCGTGTTGCCCAGCAGGCTGCAATGGCAGCCCCCAGAAACCAGCGGCCGAGCCCCTGTCCCATCGCATGTTCCATCATGCCAAAGAACGCCAGATCGGAGATTTCCGGTGAAATGCGGTTGATGTCGAAGAAGCCGGCCGGAGCACCGTCGAGATAGAGCACGGAGATTTCCCTGCCCTCACGATGGAGTTCCGCAGCCAGCTCCTCATCGCTCTTGCGCAGGGAATTCACCCAGTGCCACTTCCGCCCAACCCTGTCGGTCAGATAGCGATAGTAGTGCAGCGGGATGTTGCTGGTCTTCAGAAGCGCGATCTGCCGGTTGTAAGGCGCCGGCGGATAGGAAGACGGTGGCGCCTTCATCTCAAGAAAGACGACGGTCACATCTATCGGGTCTGGCTGCATCTGCGACATCGTACGATCAGTTTTCAGAAATGCGGCCTGCGCCCGTCTCAACGGGAGTGTCCGTCAATCCGCCCCACTCGGTCCATGAGCCGTCATACAGGCGGTTGTCACTGTGCCCCAGCGTCTCCAGCGCCAGTATCAGCACGGCCGCCGTCACGCCCGAGCCGCAGGACGTCACCACCGGCCGTTCCAGATCAACACCGGCGTCGACGAAGAGCTTGCGCAATTCGGGAGCCGGCAACAGATGGCCGTCTTTCGAAAGTGCGGCGTAAGGCAGATTGCGGGCGCCGGGCATATGTCCGGACCGGATACCGGCTCTCGGCTCCGGGTCTGTTCCCGAAAATCGGCCGGGGCCTCGCGCATCGACGATCTGGCTTTCGCGCTGCTCCACCACGCGGCGCATTTCCGAAAGGCTGACGACCTGATTCTCGTCGAATTCGGCGTGGAATATGCACGGCGCTATTCTGGTGACGTCGGATGTGACGGGGCGGCCGTCAGCCTTCCAGCGGTCAAAACCACCATCCAGAACATAGACCTGATAGACGCCCATGATGCGGAACATCCACCACGCTCTTGGAGCGGAGAAGAAACCCGGACCATCATAAATCACGATGGTGTCGTCGGCGGAAATGCCGAGCGTGCCGACAAAGCGGGCGAAATGCTGTGGCGAAGACAGCGTGTGCGGCAGATTCGAATTCGGATCGGAAACCGCATCATGATCGAAAAACACGGCTCCCGGAATATGTGCGGCTTCATACTCGGCGCGCGCGTCGCGCTTCTGGTCGGGAAGATACCAGGAAGCGTCGATAACGGTCAGGCCCGGCTCACCGAGGCGCTGCTGCAACCATTCCGCATCCACCGTAAAGGGGCTGTCCGCAGCCATGTTCGTGTCCTTCCCTGAGTTGCTGTTCTGCTACTAAAGCGTGTCGCCCGAAAGTGGGAACCGGTTTCGGGACAACGACATGCGTAAAAACAGGAACTTAAAGCGCGAGGAGCGAATCTGAAAGATTGCGACACACTTTAAACGTCAGCCTACCGGCAGGGGACCGAACCGAAGGCGAAAGCGCCGGTTCTCCCTGCCTTTTTTCTCGATCTTGCCGATATGTATCTCGCCGACTTCAGAGGTGCGGGCGACATGCGTGCCGCCGCAGGGCTGGCTGTCGATCAGGCCTTCGTCGCCGATGCAGACAAGCCGAATGCTGCCCGTGCCCTGCGGCGGACGCACATTCTTGGATTTGACCAGTCCCGGATTGGCGGCAAGGTCAGCGTCGCTGATCTGTCGTATGAAAACCGGATGATCGGCCCGGACCAGCTCCATGAGCTTTTGGGTCGCCTCCTCCTTGCCGAGGCTTGCATCCGGAATGTCGAAATCCACCCGCGAATCATCGGGAGACACGGCCGCGCCGGTGATCGGATAGGGACACACGACAGTGAGCAGATGGCAGGCCGTGTGCATGCGCATCAGCAGATAGCGACGGGGCCAGTCGATGGAAATCCTGAGCGATTCACCAGGAGCAAGGGCCGGCTGGCCCGGTGCGGGAACATGGATGATCTCGTCCTTGGTCTGGCCGGTGACGGTCGCCGCGATCTCGACACGGCTTCCGTCGGCGCGTTCGAAATATCCCGTATCGCCCGGCTGCCCGCCGGACGTCGCGTAGAAAATGGTGCGGTCGAGGATGATGCCGCCACGATCGTTGATCGCCAGCACACTTGCCGCCGCCTCCTTCAGATAGGGATCATCGCGAAAGAGGGCGTGTGTGCTGGGTTCCATCATTCCACCTGTTCGTACGGCACGTCGATCCCGACCTTCTTCTCCATCCAGCCCGGAACAGGCAAGTCCTTCGCCCGCAGGAATTCAGGATTGAAGAGTTTCGACTGATAGCGTGTACCGTAATCGCACAGAATGGTCACGATGGTATGGCCCGGTCCCAGTTCCTTTGCGAGGCGGATGGCGCCCGCGATGTTGATGCCGGTTGAGCCCCCGACACAAAGCCCCTCCTCCTGAATCAGGTCGAAGATGATCGGCAAGGCCTCCTCATCCGGGATCTGGTAGGAGAAATCAGGCGCGAAACCGTCCAGATTGGCGGTGATGCGTCCCTGACCGATGCCCTCGGTGATCGAAGAGCCTTCGGCAACGAATTCGCCGGTGGTGTAATAGCTGTAAAGGGCTGCACCAAGCGGATCGGCGAGCGCCACCTTTATGCCGTTGCTTTTACTGCGCAGGCCGGCCGAAACCCCGGCGAGCGTGCCGCCGGATCCCACCGCCGAGACGAACCCGTCAATCTTTCCGCCGGTCTGCTCCCAGATTTCCCTTGCTGTTGTTTCGATATGGCCGTCCCGATTGGCCACATTGTCGAACTGGTTGGCCCAGATAGCGCCGTTCGGCTCAGTCGCCGCCAGTTGCGCGGCCAGACGCCCGGACAGCTTCACATAGTTGTTCGGGTTCCGGTAGGGCACGGCCGGAACTTCGATCAGTTCCGCGCCAAGCAGGCGGATCGCGTCCTTCTTTTCCTGGCTCTGCGTATCGGGAATGACGATCACCGTTCGGTAGCCGAGCGCCCTGGCTACAAGCGTGAGGCCGATGCCGGTATTGCCGGCGGTTCCCTCCACGATGACGCCGCCCGGCCGCAGCAAGCCGCGCCGTTCCGCATCGCGTATGATGAAAAGCCCTGCCCTGTCCTTCACGGACTGGCCGGGATTCATGAATTCGGCCTTGCCGAGAATCTCGCACCCCGTCTCCTCGGAAGCTCGCCGCAACCTGATCAGGGGAGTGTTGCCGATAGCGTCGATCACCGAGCGGTGCATGGAAATTCCTTCGATCTGGTGAATTTGTCCGAAACTAGAAGTGTATCCGGCTCCTTACAAGGATCAGTTTTTCTCATGAATCCAGTTTTTTAGGACATTATTCCAGCACGAAAGCTGTAACCTTGTTCTCTTCCCACATCCCCTCTTTCCTAAACTGGCGCAGATGGCTAGACCATTTTGCAATGCAGATATGGTGACGAATGGGACTCTACAGGGCCAACCCCCAAGACGGCGTCGTCTGGATCACAGGCGGCAGTTCCGGAATAGGCAGGGCACTTGCGAAAATGCTGGCCGCAGCCGGTTACACGGTGGCGGTTACCGCACGCGAAGGCGATGAAATCGAGGCGCTGATAGCTGAATCGGCTCCTCTTTCCGGCCGGATTCTGTCCTATCCGTGCGACGTTACCGATGAGGCGCGCCTTGAAAGCACGCTGGCCGCCATCGAAAGCGCAGCCGGTCCGGTGGTGCTCGCCATTTTCAATGCCGGCACTTATGTGCCGGTGGCCGGCGAAAACCTTTCGGTGCGCAAATTCAGGCGGACCTTCGATCTCAATCTTCAGGGCGTCATTAACGGGCTCGTGCCGGTAGCTCGCCGAATGCAAAAGCGCGGTTTCGGCCATATCGTGCTGCTCGGATCGATCAGTGCCTGGTTCGGCTGGCCGACCACGGCTGCTTATGGCGCCAGCAAGGCGGCCATCAACGTGATGGCCCAATCTCTGAAATATGATTTCGACAAGATCAACATCCGCATTCAGGTCGCCAACCCCGGTTTTGTAAACACGCCATTGCTTCAGTTGCAACAGACGGCTTCCATGGTTCCGGCGCTGATGAGCCCTGAGGATGCGGCAAGCCGCATGTTGCGGGGCATCGCCCGCGGTGGGTTTGAAATCGCCTTCCCGAAGCGTCTGGTCTGGGGCCTCAAGCTGACGAGTATGCTGCCGCAACCGGTTCGCCATTGGGTGATCAACAGGCTCACGCGCTGGTCTTCGCGGCCGCTGAGTTTTGGGCGGGCTGGGTCCCGCAGGAGCAATGATGCGTAGGCATCGTTTTTGCGCCGCAACATAATCTCCTTGCAATTTTGGCCCCGCTCCTCCATATGCGGCTCATAGGCGCTTGGGCCGGTTGATCCGGCTTTCTCGAAGAATGAGACTGGTTGCGTCTGTTTCACACCTTGCGCCTGCCGGCGCGGTGATGAAAAGCCCCATACGCAGAAACGTGTGGGCGCGACAGCGCAGCCGAGCGGACACCATCCGCCGCCTTGTCGTTTCCGATGTTTATGTCAGGTGGATTGCGCTCCGCCGTACGTTTTGGCGGCTGCATGTCGCCTGAAAGAAGACGAATTTTGACCAATGAAACCATTGCGGAGCCGACCGGCTTCGCCGCTCTGGGAATTTCCGGGCAGCTCCTGAAAGCCACGCATGCGGCCGGCTTCACAGAACCGAAGCCCATTCAGGAACAGGCCATCCCGGCCCAGCTCGAAGGCCGCGACATTCTGGGCATTGCCCAGACGGGCTCCGGCAAGACGGCTGCCTTTGCGCTGCCGATCCTGTCGAAGATCATCGCTCTGGGCACTAAGCGCCGGCCGAAGACAGCGCGTGCGCTCATCCTTGCACCGACCCGCGAACTGGCCGTGCAGATCGAAGACACCGTGAAGGTGCTCGCCAAGGGCGCGCATATTTCGACCGCGCTTGTGCTCGGGGGCGTGTCGCGTCACAGCCAGGTCAAGCGTATCGCCCCCGGCGTCGATTTCCTGATCGCAACGCCCGGCCGACTAACGGATCTCGTACGTGAGAAGGACCTCATCCTTTCCGACACGACCTGGCTCGTCCTCGACGAAGCAGACCGCATGCTCGACATGGGCTTCATCAACGATGTTCGCCGCATCGCCAAGGCCACGCACCCCGCAAGGCAGACGGCACTGTTCTCGGCAACCATGCCGAACGAGATCGCCGAGCTTGCAAAGGGCCTTCTGCACGATCCCGTCCGCGTCGAGGTTGCTCCTCAGGGCACCACCGCTTCCGAGATCAGGCAGGGCGTTATCTTTGCCCGCACGAAGCAGAAGCGGCAGGTCCTCTCCAGGATGCTGGCCGATGAAGCGATGCGTTCCGTCATCATTTTCGCGCGCACCAAGCATGGCGCCGATCGCGTGACCCGCGATCTGGAGCGTGACGGCTTCGAGGCTGGCGTCATTCACGGCAACAAGAGCCAGAACGCGCGCCAGAAGGCCCTGAACGGATTTCGTGACGGCTCCGTTCGCATTCTGGTGGCGACCGACATCGCCGCGCGCGGCATCGACGTTCCCGGCATCAGCCATGTGGTGAATTTCGACCTGCCCGACGAGGCGGAGAGCTATGTCCACCGTATCGGCCGCACCGGCCGCAACGGACAGGACGGCGTCGCCATCACCATGGTCGACCCGTCTGAAAACGCCAAGCTGAGGCAGGTCGAGCGGATCATCCGCATGCAACTGCCGGTGCTTGCCGATCACCTCGATGAGCCCGATCCGCAGTCCAAGGCGGGTCCGCAGGGAAGCGATGCCAGACCGGACAGCGAGGACACTCGTCCGCAGCGGCGTGATGGCAATCGCCGTCCTTCCGGTGGCCAGCGCAACGCCAATGGCAATCGTGGCCCGAGACGTGGTGGCGAGGCCGGTGCTGACGCTTCCGCCGGCAACGCCAATGGACGCAACGGCAGGCAGGCAGGAGCGGCTGAGGGGCAGGCAAGACCAGCCAATGCCGCAAAGCGCGGCGGCAACACCAACCGGCATTGGCCCGAAAAGGCCAATGCCCCCCGCCCTTCCAGCGAGCGTGCGCCCGATGGCGCGAAGCCGCGCAAGTTCCGGCGCAGGCCTCGCAAGCAGACAGCAAGCGCTGCCTGATGCGAAACCGATGAACAAAAAATGGCGGGGAATGTCCCCGCCATTTTTTTTGTTGCCTGTCTTTAAAGCGTGTCGCGATCCTTCAGATTCGCTGACGCTTTAAGCCTCCGTTTTCACGCATGTCGTTATCCCGAAACCGGTTCGCGCTTTCGGGCGACATGCGTCAGAGCACGCGTCAGACGAGACGCGATTGCTCCACGGCCGCTTCGATGAAGCTCGCGAACAGCGGATGCGGTTCGAGCGGGCGGCTCTTCAGCTCTGGATGGTACTGCACGCCGATGAACCAGGGATGATCGGGGTATTCCACCGTCTCCGGCAGAACGCCATCCGGCGACATGCCGGCGAACTGCAGCCCGCACTCTTCGAGGCGCTCCTTGTACTCGATGTTCACCTCGTAACGATGGCGATGGCGCTCCGAAATCTTCGTGGTGCCGTAGATCGACGCGATTTTCGAACCTTCCGTCAGCGTCGCATCGAAAGCGCCGAGGCGCATGGTGCCGCCGAGATCGCCACTTGCCTTACGCTTTTCGAGCATGTTGCCCTTTAGCCATTCGGTCATCAGGCCGACAACCGGCTCGCTTGTAGGCCCGAACTCGGTAGACGAAGCCTTTTCGACGCCGGCCAGAGACCGCGCAGCTTCGATGCAGGCCATCTGCATGCCGAAGCAGATGCCGAAATACGGAACCTTGCGCTCGCGGGCGAAACGGGCAGCAAGAATCTTGCCTTCGGAGCCGCGCTCGCCAAATCCGCCGGGCACCAGAATGCCATGCACCTTTTCGAGATAGGGCGCCGGGTCTTCCTTCTCGAATACTTCCGACTCGATCCATTCCAGCTTCACGCGCACCCGGTTGGCGAGACCGCCATGCGAAAGCGCCTCGATCAGAGACTTATAGGCGTCCTTCAGACCGGTGTACTTTCCAACGACAGCAATCGTGACTTCGCCTTCAGGGTTGTGGATACGCCGCGCCACTGCCTCCCAGCGCTCCATGCGCGGCTTCGGCGCAGGATCGATGCCGAAGGCAGCCAGAACTTCCGAATCCAGCCCCTCCTTATGATAGGCCATGGGCACATCGTAGATGTGGCGCACGTCCAGCGCCTGGATGACGGCCGATTCGCGCACATTGCAGAACAGTGAGAGCTTGCGCCGCTCTTCCTTCGGGATCTGGCGGTCGGCGCGCACGAGCAGAATGTCGGGCGCGATGCCGATGGCGCGCAGCTCCTTCACCGAATGCTGGGTGGGCTTGGTCTTCAGTTCGCCCGCCGCCGGAATCCACGGCATCAGGGTCAGGTGGACATACACCGCCTGCCCGCGCGGCAGATCGTTGCCGAGCTGGCGGATCGCTTCGAGGAAAGGCATTGCCTCGATGTCACCGGCAGTGCCGCCGATTTCGCAGAGCACGAAATCATAATCTTCATTGCCATCGAGAATGAAATTCTTGATCTCGTCGGTGACGTGGGGAATGACCTGCACGGTCGCACCCAGATAGTCGCCGCGACGTTCCTTCTCGATAATGTTCTGGTAGATGCGCCCGGTGGTGATGTTGTCCTGCTTGTTGGCGGACCTGCCGGTGAAACGCTCATAGTGGCCAAGATCCAGATCGGTCTCGGCACCGTCATCGGTCACAAAAACCTCGCCGTGCTGATAGGGGCTCATCGTGCCCGGATCGACGTTGAGGTAGGGATCGAGTTTCTTGAGGCGCGCACGATAGCCGCGCGCCTGCAACAGGGCTCCAAGAGCCGCAGAAGCTATACCTTTGCCAAGCGAGGAAACCACGCCGCCAGTAATAAAAACATATCGCGCCATGGGAACCATCGCTTAGCGCGGCCGAACCGATTCCGCCAGTGGAAAAACCCTGCCGCATAAGGTTTTCCCGGGCTTAAGTGTTTCAAGCAAAAGGGGCCGGCTCCGGCCGGCCCCTTTCAAAGCTGACGCGAACTGTCAGAGAACGACGACTTTCGTGCCGGTCTTCACGCGCCTGTAGAGGTCCATCACATGGTCGTTGATCATGCGGAAGCAGCCATTCGACGAATTGGTGCCGATTGTCTGCGGCTGATTGGTGCCATGGATGCGCAGATAGGTGTCCTTCTTGCCCTCATAGAGGTAGATGGCGCGCGCGCCCAGAGGATTGTCCGGGCCGCCCGGCATACCGTCCTTGTAACGGCCATACTTGGCGGGCTCACGCTGCTGCATGTCCTTGGTGGGAATCCAACGCGGCCACTCCTGCTTGTCGCCGACGACCGTGGTGCCCTTGTACTGAAGGCCGTCGCGGCCAACCGCAATCGCATAGCGACGCGCGGTGAAGGGCGTCTCGACCAGGTAGAGACGATGCGCATTGGTGTCGATGACGATGGTGCCCGGCTCATAGCCGGTGAAGTTCACCTGCTGTGGCTCGAATTCCGGCTTCACATTGAACTTCTTCTTTGCCTGACGTTCCTGCAAAACGGAGTCGAGAGCCCGCGTCTCGGGAAGATAGGCAACGGCGCCGGCCGATGCGCTGGCGTTGAAGAGCCCGCCAAACAGACCGCCGCTGCGCTGCTGGGGAACGTCGCGTGCTTCACTTCTGAGTTCGCCATTGTTGCCGGTGCGTGCAATGGCCATCGCATCGGCGGACAGCGGCTGCTGGACTTCTTCGATCACGGCAGGGGCTGCGACGACCTGTGGCTTCACAGGAGCCTGACGCGCAGGCGCGGGTGCCCGCTCTGCTCGCGCCGCCCTGCTCTGCTCGCGCTTTTCCTGAAATGCCTTGCGTTCGGCCTCCGACTTTGCCTTGGCGGCTTCACGCATGGCCAGCTTCTTGGCCTCGATAGCCCGTGCGCGAGCCTCAGCCTGCTCGATTTTGACCTGCTTCTCCAGTTCCTGGATTCTGGCAAGATCTTCGTCGGTCGGCTTTTTCTTGCGCTTCAAGGTCCTGAGCTCGGAAGCGGCGCTTTTGGCGGCCACTTCAACCACGTCGGTAGCGGCAGGGGTTTTAGGGCCAGCGCCCGCTGCAATGGGGGCTGCATGAACTGGCGCACCCGCATACAGGGAGGCGCACAGGCTCATCAAAATGAAGCTGCGAAGCTGCATGGCGAAAATCCGATCAGAAAAACTGCTGTTGCCCGTGGCTTTGCCCGCAATACCCGCACGGGCAACCATCTGCTGATCTATAATCGATTGGCCGGGCGCACCTCAAGCGGGGCTTTGCATCTTGCCCGGCAAATCATCGTGATAAAATTCATTTGCGACAACTGTGTTCAAACAACAACAGTAGCCGGCAGTGGCCGCTCCCGGCCACTGAAACAGGCTTAATTGTTGGGAACCTGCGGTTCCGCAGACTGCGAAGCGCCTTCAGCAGGCGCCGGAACCGCAGCAGCAGGTTCGGAAGCAGTAGGTGCAACGGGTGCAGGGACATCAGGAGCGGCCGGGGCCGCTGCGGGCGCCTGCGGCGCAACCTGACCCGGAAGCTGATCGAGAACGCCCTGCTGTACAGGAGCATTCTGCTGCTGGGTCGCAGCAGGAACCCGATCGAGAATATCGGTCGGCTTTGCGCCATAACGGGCAATGATGGAGAGCCCGAGCGAGGTGACGAAAAACGCGGCGGCGAGAATTGCCGTGGTGCGCGTCAGGGCGTTGGCAGCGCCGCGCGCCGTCATGAAACCGGAACCGCCGCCGATACCAAGCCCTCCACCTTCGGAACGCTGAACCAGTACCACGCCGACAAGGGCGAGCACGATCATGAGGTGGACGACGATAAGTACGGTTTCCATAGGTCTACCCTGGCAATGCCTGCGCCCGCTTGCGCGAGCGCTCCTGAGGACGCGGCTCAATACAATGCTTTGATGGCATTTCCAAGTCCGGGCCCGGAATTAGCCTTCGAAGCCACCATGTAGGGGCGCACGAAGCCGTGCGCCAGCCTTTTCTCTATCACAGATGCTCGTATGCTTCGGCTATGCCGAGGAAATCGGCCGCCTTCAGGCTCGCGCCACCAACGAGAGCACCATCTACATTGGCAACGCCGAGCAGTTCGACGGCGTTGGATGGCTTGACCGACCCGCCATAGAGAATGCGCATCGACTTCGCAGCCTCGCCCAGCCTTTCCACAAGCCGGCCCCGGATGTGGGCATGGGCCTTCGCCACATCATCGGCGGTTGGCGTCAGGCCGGTTCCGATAGCCCAGACGGGCTCATATGCAATAATGGTGTTGGCGGCGCTGGCGCTTTCAGGCACCGAACCCTCGATCTGGCGCGACAGCACGTCGAGCGTGTCGCCGGCCTGGCGCTGATCGTTCGTCTCGCCGATGCAGATGATGGCGATGAGCCCGGCCCGCCACGCGGCTTCGGCCTTGGCGTGAACCGTGGCATCACTCTCGCCATGGTCGGTGCGCCGCTCCGAATGGCCGACGATGACGTGGCTTGCGCCTGCATCCTTCAGCATCTCGGCCGAGATGTCGCCCGTATGCGCGCCGCTGCTGTTGGCGTGGCAATCTTCGCCGCCGGCGCGAACCGGCGTGCGGGACAGGACTTCAGCAGCCCTTGCCAGAAGCGTAGCCGGTACGCAGACCAGCGCCTCGGTCTGGGCATCAAGGCCCCGCATGAAGCCGTCGCCGATCATTCTGAGCTCATCGAGCGAAGCGCTGGTGCCGTTCATCTTCCAGTTGCCCGCAACAAGCGGCCGAATTCCTGGCGTCATGTCTTTTCTGTCCCTGAAAGCTTCCATATGGGCGCCTTCAGTATCAAAATCAGGCTACAAAGCAATCGACACTGGCGCACAAGGAGGCTATTGCCCTTGGCTACATCTGAAACCGGAATTGAACATGCTCGATAGTCTGAGAAAAGCCTCGGGAACCTGGGTCGCCAAAACTTTGCTCCTCATGCTGGTGCTGAGCTTCGCTGTCTGGGGGATTTCGGGTCAGGTTGCAGGCGTGATCGGCGGCCACGAATCCGTCGTGCGCGTTGGCGGCACGTCGGTCTCGGTCAACGAATATCGTCTGTCCTATGACAGGCAGATCAATTCGCTCTCCCAGCAGTTCGGCCAGCGTCTCACGCAGGAGCAGGTCAACGCCCTCGGGCTGGACCGTCAGGTGATCGCACAGCTCGTTTCCGGAGCGCTGCTCGACGAACAGGCCCGCAAGATGGGTCTCGGCATCTCGCAGGACCGCCTCGCCGCCCTCACCCATGAAGATCCGGCTTTCCGCGGGGCAAACGGACAGTTCGACAGGCAGATGTTCGACTATGTGCTGCGTCAGGTCGGCATGCGGCCGGAAGATTATCTGAACAACAGGGCGCAGGTCGCCCGGCGCCAGCAGATCATCGAAGCCGTTTCGGATGGCCTCAAGGTGCCAGATACGTTCCTCAGGGCATTCGCTCTCTATCAGGGTGAGGACCGTACGGTCGATTACCTGGTGCTGCCGAAATCATTGGTAGAGCCGGTTGAAGCCCCGTCCGACACCGAGCTTTCCACCTATTTCGATGCGAACAAGCAGAAATATGCCGCGCCCGAATATCGTAAATTCTCCTATGTCCGGCTCGAACCCGAAGATATTTCCGATCCTGCCGCGATCAGCGACCAGCAGGTGAGCGAAGATTACGAGAAGAACAAGTCGCTGTTCACCACGCCTGCCACCCGCAAGATCGAGCAGATCGTTTTCTCATCCGAGCAGGATGCGCAGACGGCTCGCGACTCCATCAACAACGGCGGAACTTTCGACAGGGTCTATGCCGCGCAGGGCAAGACCGAATCCGATGTTCAGCTCGGAACGCTGGCAAAGGACAAGATTGCAGATCAGGCCGTGGCGGAAGCAGCTTTCGCGCTGGGGCTGAATGAAGTCAGCCATGTGGTAAAGGGTACTTTTGGCCCGGTGCTTTTGCGTGTGACCGAGATAAATCCCGAGGTGGCCAAGCCTCTCTCCGAGGTTCAGGATCAGATACGCAAGGACCTCGCCCTCAGCGAAGCCAGCCGCCTGCTGCTCGAAGTTCACGACGCTTATGAGGATGCCCGCGCCGGCGGCGAGACCATGGAAGAGGCCGCTGCCAAACAGCGCCTCAAGGTTGTCACGGTCGAGGCGATCGATCGTTCGGGCCGCGCGCCTGACGAGAACGTCATTCGCGACCTGCCGGAATCGGCCAACCTCATCCGCGCGGTTTTCGAATCCGAACCGGGCGCCGAGAACGAGGCCCTGCAAACGGCGAATGGCGGCTATCTGTTCTATGAACTCAACTCCGTCACCCCCGCCCGTGATCGCGAACTGGATGAGGTGAAGGACCGCGTTGTTGCCGACTGGACGGCGCTTGAAACCGAAAAGAGACTTCTGGCCAAAGCCGAGGAGCTGAAGAAGCGTGTTGCGGAAGGGGCCGAGCTGGATGTGGTGGCTTCCGAGCTTTCGCTCGAAAAGCAGACCAAGCGCGGCCTGAAACGCTCCGCTGACGATGCCGACTTCGGCCGCGAGGGAGCAGCCGACATGTTCGATGTCGGCGAGGGCCAGTCCGGCGTCATTCCGGCACCGACCGGCGGTGCACAAATCCTGTTCAAGGTCACTCAGGTGGTGGAACCGGCCGCCGCCGACGCGCAGACCGTTCCGGATGACGTGAAGAACTCCTTCGCCGCGGGCCTCTCCGGCGATCTCCTCGATCAGCTGGTTGCCCAATTGCAGAGCCAGTATTCGGTGGAGATCGATCAGGTGGCCATCTCGCAGGCACTGGCCAGATGAGCGCGCTGAAACCCTTCATCGGCAAGGTGGCAACCGGCGACGCACTGAGCTTCGATGAAGCGTGCGATGCCTTCGATATCATCATGTCGGGTGACGCCACTCCGGGCCAGATCGGCGGCTTCCTGATGGCGCTGCGTGTTCGCGGTGAGACCGTCAGCGAGATTTCCGGTGCCGTCGCGACGATGCGCAGCAAGATGCTGCCCGTCTCGGCCCCGGTGGAAGCGATCGACATCGTCGGCACAGGCGGCGACGGCTCGCACAGCGTAAACATCTCGACCGCCTCCGCCTTCGTCATTGCCGCCTGCGGCGTGCCGGTGGCCAAGCACGGCAATCGCGGCCTGTCCTCGCTGACGGGCACCGCCGACGTGCTGACGCGGCTGGGTGTCAACATCGAGCTCGCACCGGAAGCCATAGCGCGGTGTATCGAGGAAGCCGGTATTGGCTTCATGTTCGCGCCATCGCATCACCCGGCGATGAAGCATGTCGGGCCGATCCGGGTGGAGCTTGGCACACGTACAATCTTCAATCTGCTCGGGCCTCTCACCAATCCTGCAGGGGTCGGGCGGCAGCTCGTGGGCGTGTTCGCGCCCGAATGGGTGCTGCCGGTGGCCGAAGCCCTCAAGGCGCTCGGTTCCAGACATGTGTGGGTCGTTCATGGCGATGGCTATGACGAGATCACCGTAACCGGCGAAACCCATGTTACCGAACTCGTGAACGGTGAAATCCGCAGTTTCACTCTCACCCCTGAAGCCTTTGCGCTGCAACGCCATTCCAAGGAAGCGTTGCGCGGGGGAGATTCGGAATTCAACGCGGCCGCATTGCGCGGCGTTCTTTCGGGAACTCCCGGCGCATATCGTGATACGGTGCTGATGAATGCTGGTGCCGGACTGGTCGTTGCCGACCAGGTCAGGACACTTGAAGACGGCATCGTCAAAGCTCGCGAAGCGATCGACAATGGGAATGCGACCAGAGTTCTGAACAAGTTGATCGAGGTTTCCAACGCTTAGCCATGTCAGACATTCTGCGTAAGATTGAAGCCTACAAGCGTGACGAGATCGCCGCAGCAAAGGCGCGCACGTCCCTTTCCGAGCTGAAAGCCCGGGCAGCAGATCAGGAAAAGCCGCGCGACTTTCTGTCAGCACTTGAAACACGCAATCGCGACGGCCGCTTCGCGCTCATTGCCGAGATCAAGAAAGCCAGCCCGTCAAAAGGCCTTATCCGGGCCGATTTCGATCCGCCTGCCCTTGCCCGGGACTATGAGGCCGGCGGCGCCGCCTGCCTTTCGGTGCTGACGGATGGACCGTCATTTCAGGGCGCCCCGGAATATCTGACCCGCGCGCGTGAGGCTGTCAGCCTTCCCGCGCTGCGAAAGGATTTTCTGTTCGACACCTATCAGGTGCATGAGGCGCGCGCATGGGGGGCGGATGCGATCCTCATCATCATGGCAAGCGTCGATGATGCCACCGCTCAGGCGCTCGAAGACACCGCCTTTTCGCTCGGCATGGACGCACTGATCGAGGTGCATGATGAGGAAGAAACGGTGCGTGCGCTTCGCCTTTCCTCGCGCCTCATCGGCATCAACAACCGCAATCTGCGCACCTTCGAAACCTCGCTGGAGACGAGCGAACGTCTTGCCCCGATGATTCCGGCCGACAGGCTGCTCGTCGGCGAGAGCGGCATCTTCACCAATGAGGACTGCAAGCGGCTGGCCCGGAGCGGCATCGGCACTTTCCTCGTTGGCGAAAGCCTGATGCGTCAGGATGACGTTACCAGTGCCACGCGCATTCTTCTTGGGCTCGAATCAGGCGAGGCATAGCTGCCGTGAGCGAACGCCCCTCCCCGGCCGGAACCGGCCTGACGCATATCGGCGCTTCCGGAGAAGCGCATATGGTCGACGTTGGCGGCAAGGCCGAGACCGTACGGGAGGCTATCGCCGAGGGCAGCGTTCGCATGCAGGCCGAGACGCTGGCCATGATCCTCGCAGGCAACGCCAGGAAGGGCGACGTCCTGTCGACAGCGCGCATAGCCGGCATCATGGCCGCCAAGAAGGCGCACGAGTTAATCCCGCTTTGCCACCCGCTGCTGCTCACCAAGGTGAGCGTCGATATTGAGCCGGATCACGATCTGCCGGGCCTCAGGGTTCAGGCGCTGGCGTGTGTCACCGGCAAGACCGGCGTTGAAATGGAGGCGCTGACGGCCGCGTCTGTCGCCTGCCTTACCATCTACGACATGGCCAAGGCCGTGGATCGCGCGATGATCATTTCCGACATCAGGCTTACCTCCAAGACCGGAGGAAAATCAGGCGACTACAAGGCAGAGGCCTGACATGGCGCTGGTCCCGATGGAAACGGCGCTGCAACGCCTTCTGGAGGATGTCGGGCCCCTCGGTGGCGAAAGCGTGCCCCTGAACGATGCGTATGATCGCGTGCTTTCCGAGTCGATTGTGGCGCTGCGCACGCAGCCTCCCTTCAACGCCTCGGCAATGGATGGCTATGCCATGCGGGGCGCCGACGCGCACATCACGGGCAGTGAGCTGGCTGTCATCGGCGAAGTGGCCGCCGGCAGCATGTTTTCAGGCTCTGTCGAAGCAGGTCAGTGCGTGCGCATCTTCACCGGCGCGCCCCTGCCCGCCGGAACCGATACGGTCGTAATTCAGGAAAATGTCGACAGGCCGGCAGCAGATGACGTGATTCGCCTGCGCGAGCCGACCGCTGCCGGTCGCAATGTGCGGCGCGCCGGTCTGGATTTCACGATTGGCGACCTTCTCGTCGAAAAAGGCCATCTGATGCGCGCCAGCGCGCTTTCGCTCGCCGCTTCGGCCAATCACGCGCGCCTCACGGTCGTCAGACGGCCACTGGTCGCCATCATCGCCACCGGCGACGAACTGCGCCTGCCGGGAAGCGAACTGGGACCGGGTCAGATCATTTCATCCAACAGCTATGGCATCGCAGCCGCGGCCCGCGCCGTGGGCGCCGATGTTATCGATCTCGGCATCGCGCCAGATCGCGAGGATGCAATCTCGGCGCTCGTGAAACAGGCTGTTGCGGCCGGTGCGAACGTCATCGTCACATCTGGCGGAGCCTCCGTCGGCGATCACGATCTCGTTCACAAGGTTCTGACGCGCGAGGGCATGACGCTCGACTTCTGGCGGATCGCCATGCGGCCCGGCAAGCCGCTGATGTTCGGCAGAATGGACAACATCAGATGTCTGGGCCTGCCCGGAAATCCCGTGGCGAGCCTCGTCTGCTCGCAGCTTTTCCTGAAACCTCTGCTCGCACGCCTTGGCGGCCGGCCTTTCCGTCAGGACATCAGGACAGCGATGCTCGGGGCACCGGTTTCAGCCAACGACCATCGGCAGGACTTTGTCCGTGCAGCCATTGAGGAACGCGACGGCCAGCTGATTGCCACGCCCTTCGGTGTGCAGGATTCATCCATGCTGCGCACCATGGCCGCATCAGGGGGACTGGTCATACGCGCCCCATTCCAGCCGGCATCGGAAATCGGCGATCCCTGCCAGTTGATGATGATCGGCTGAAGCTGTCCCCGGTCGTTCTGATTTTAAGCGGTTGCGGAACACAACTGGAACATATAGTGTTTGTTCCGGGTTTGTTTTCCGATTCTGGATTCGCCGCTGCCGGGGGAACCTATGCTGACGCGCAAGCAACATGAATTGCTTCTCTTTATCCATGAGCGGTTGAAGGAGAGTGGCATTCCGCCCTCTTTCGACGAAATGAAGGAAGCGCTGGACCTTGCCTCGAAGTCGGGCATCCATCGCCTGATCACCGCACTGGAAGAACGTGGGTTTATCCGTCGCCTGCCCAATCGTGCGCGTGCGCTGGAAGTGCTGCGCCTGCCAGATTCCATTGCCCCCGGTCTGAACAGTGCGCGAAAATTTTCACCCAGCGTCATTCAGGGAAGCCTCGGGCAGCCGGCAAAGGATGTTCGCAAGCCGCAGGTCGCCAGCAACGAGGATGACAGCGCCTCGGCGGTTTCCATCCCCGTGATGGGGCGGATCGCTGCGGGTGTTCCGATCGATGCGATCCAGCACAAGACACATTCCATTTCGGTGCCGCCGGAAATGCTGTCGGGCGGCGAGCATTATGCCCTCGAAGTTCGGGGCGACTCCATGATCGAAGCCGGCATTTTCGATGGCGATACCGTCATCATCCGCAACGGCGATACAGCCACCCCGGGCGATATAGTCGTGGCACTCGTCGACGAGGAAGAAGCAACCCTGAAGCGGTTCCGTCGCAAAGGCGCCTCCATCGCGCTTGAAGCCGCCAATCCGGCTTACGAAACCCGGATTTTCGGACCCGACCGCGTCAAGGTACAAGGCAGGCTGGTCGGATTGATCCGCCGTTACTGATCCGGAAATGAAACGGAGCGAACCGGATTTTTTGCCTTCCATCCGTTCTGAGGGACATTGTTTATCAGCATCTTAAAACAACATCCTGAGGAAATGATCGAAATATTGAGGTCGCTGTTTGAGCGCTCTCAAAACGTTGATCGAAGATAGCTGAAGGGCACTTTACGGCCTGTACGATCGGTGAGCAGATTTTGGCTGCGTAGGCGAGCGGCCTATCGAACTATCTGTCACGATGGTCGATTTTCCTGCGTAACTGGATCTGCATTTGATCAACCCGCAGAAGCAGACCTGCCTTACGATGCGGAAACCGTTCCGGATACGCCCTGTCTTTATCGCTTATTCGATCTTGTCCGGGGCGGAGAGAACAGGCGTTTCCGCAGGTACTGCGGCGACTTTTCTCTCATAAGGCGGCAAGCCACGTGCTTCCCGCGAATATCGGCGCTGGGTGTGCCATGGCCGATAATCCCCTTCGATGGCGAAGCGCACCTGCGGCTCTCCGATGATTGGTGATGAATTTCCGGCTGGAACACCAGAAGCAGTGTCGATCTTTTCCAGATGGACTTCGGCACTTCCTTTTTTCGCCAGCTCCCGACGGGTCACCACAATTGCCTGAGATTTTCGGCACGGGTTACGCATCATCGCGTCCTCGATCACGATGACTGTTGCATGGGCACATGCTTTGGCGGCAATACCCGCATCCTGAACCTGCACGACAAGCAGACCGGAGGGACTGCGCAACGCGCATGTTTTCCCTGAGCATACAAACCCTGCGGCTTTGCTTTCCTGCCTCGCAGGAGCGATAAAATCATGCAGGAAAATACCATCGTCCGGCTGCTTTGCGCGGGTTGGCGGCAATACCGTTTCTGCATCCATCGCCCGGCTCCAGTTATCCATGGTGAAGGCATTCGGGCGGGGTCGGTTGACCGCAACCTGCCCGCCTTCCATGGCGACGGCAATCAGCCGGGCATCTTCTGAAATGAGAATGTCAGGCGTTCGGGCAGAGCCAAGCGTCAGCAGACTGCCAATGGCGAATGGCAGTGCAACAAGGCGCAGCCATGTTGTCGTCATCGTTGCAATCACCAGCGCAATCGTCGCCAGAAGCACTGCCTCGGGTGGAATCAGCCCGATCGCATCGACTGGCGACATATCCGCTATTCTTTCGGAAAGGAAAATCACTGCTGTCAGCCCCTTGCCCATGATCTGCAAGAGAGGGCCATCCAGCCCGAAAGGCATGGCGAGCGATGCAAAAACGGCAAATGGCATGACGATGATCGAGACGACGGGCATCACCGCCAGATTGGCCAGCAGGCTGAGCGGTGCAATGCGCTGAAAATGCCATGCCGCGTAGAGGGTCGTGGCAACACCGGCAACCACGGACGTTGCGGCAAGGCCAACCATCATGGTGACCAGAGCGCGGGTCAGTGACCGAACGACGCCGGACTTTCTGTAAACACGTGCAGCAGATCGGCGCGCCTTGTAATCCGACCACGCCGCATAGGCGCCGACCAGCGCCGCCGTTGCCGCGAACGACATCTGGAAACTCGGCCCCACCACCTCATGGGGCGTGACCAGGATGACGATGATCGCCGAAATGGCGAGATTGCGCATGGTCAGCGCGCTTCGGTCGAACAGCACGGCCACCAGCATCACGGCTAGCATGATGAACGAGCGCACGGCAGCAACCACCATGCCGGATATCAGCAGGTAGGAGAAAATCGCAAAAAGCGCGGTAAGGGCTGCATATTTCCTGACCGGATGACGGGAGGAAAAATCCGGGAATGCGGCGAACAATCCGCGCATCAATCCCATCACCGTACCCGCCACCAGCGCCATATGCAGGCCGGATATGGAGATGATGTGATAGATGCCGGTCTTGCGCATTGCCTCGTTTATCTCTTCGGGAATGCCCGCCCGCACCCCGACGATCAGCGCTGCCGCGATTTCGCCTTCCGGCCCGCCGATGGTGTGTCTGATGCGCCCGGCAACCGCCTGCCGCCCCCGCTCGATCGCTGCACTGACGCGGGTAGCCAGCGGCGCGACAGTCTGCTCGGACAGCTTTGGTCCGGAGAGAAAGAAGCCGCTCGCGCCAATGCCACCAAAATAGTTGGAAAAGGATGTGTCGTAGCTGTCCGGCCGAATCGGCCCGCTCGGCGGCAGCAGGCGGACGAGACCGGTCACATCCGAGCCCGCTGCTATCTCCGGCGGCAGGTTGCGGGCGGAAATTCGTACCCGTTCCGGCTGGTAGCGTAGTTTCGGCCTCTCCGTGGAGACGACATCGATCGTCAGACGCTTGCGCCCGCTCGCCATGTCCTCAATTTCAACGACCCTTCCGGTGAGTCGTACGGTGATGTCGGAGCCAATCACCCGCGTATCCAGACGCCATGTCTGAAATTTGGAGAGGCTGACGCCGGAAACGCAAAACAGAAGAGCCAGGCAACACAGATGAATTTTGTGATGTCTGCGCACGGCCCATGTCAAAACCGCAACAGCCCCGGTCAGACCAAGCAGCATAGTCCATCGAGGTTCATGAGACATCGAAAAGTAGAATACGACGCCAATGGACAGGAACACCGGCACGAGAAGAAAGCCGGCTCCACGCTCCATTTCCAGCGCAAACGCCATTGAAGCAGATCGTCCGAATCTGCGTAGCGGCAGCGTGACATGTGCTGCCTGCAGGAATCGCGATCGCCGTGAAGGCAGTGGAGCAGGCTCTGAAGAAAGTGCGGGAGAAGTATCCTGCGGAAGGGCGGGCGCCTGCGGTGCCGGCGACGCCGTTGCCTCCGGCAGAGCAAAAAGATTTCGCTCACTGACATCAAAAGGCGCATTCTTTGCGCCGTGACTGCCGGCCGACGACAAAGTCACCAAGCCTCCCCCTTGCACCCCTCACCTCCTATGCTACATGAACGCGCAAACAGCGAAAGTCCGGCAGCTGGCTTTCGTCACCTCGCGAGAACTGAATGTCTGACAAGGTCGTCACCCGCTTCGCCCCCTCGCCCACGGGCTTCCTGCATATAGGCGGTGCGCGCACTGCGCTGTTCAACTGGCTTTATGCCCGCCACACCAGCGGCACCATGTTGCTGCGCATCGAGGATACGGATCGGGAACGCTCCACAGATGCAGCTACCGCTGCGATTCTCGAAGGCCTGAGCTGGCTTGGATTGAAATGGGAAGGCGATCCCGTATCGCAGTATGAGCGCGCCGGCCGGCACCGCGAGGTGGCGGAAGAGCTCGTTCGTCTGGGCAAGGCCTACTACTGTTACGCCACGCCGGCGGAACTGGAAGAAATGCGCGAAAAGGCACGCGCCGAAGGGCGCCCGCCACGCTATGATGGCCGCTGGCGCGATCGTGATCCTTCCGAAGCGCCTGCTGGCGTTCCCGGCGCAATCCGCATCAAGGCACCCACCGAGGGAGAAACCCTCGTGCGCGATCTCGTTCAGGGCGATGTGCGCTTCCAGAACAAGGATCTCGACGACTTCATCATCCTGCGCTCGGATGGAAATCCAACCTACATGCATGCAGTGGTGGTGGACGACCACGACATGGGCGTCACCCACATCATCCGCGGCGATGACCATCTCACCAACGCGGCACGGCAGACCATCATCTATGATGCCATGGGCTGGCAGGTGCCGAAGATGGCGCATATCCCACTCATTCACGGTGCCGATGGCGCGAAGCTTTCCAAGCGCCACGGTGCGCTCGGCGTGGAAGCCTACAGGGCAATGGGGTACCTGCCCGAGGCCCTGCTCAACTACCTTGCACGCCTCGGCTGGAGCCACGGCGACGACGAGGTGATGTCGATTGCCCAGATGATCGAATGGTTCGACATCACCGATGTCAACAAGGGGGCAGCGCGCTTCGACTTCGCCAAGCTGGAGGCGCTCAACGGCATACACATGCGTTCGATGGATGACGCGGCACTCACCCAAGCTCTCCTGTCCGCACTCCCATATCTGCCGGATGGCGAAGCCCTTGCCGAGGGCTTTGATAATGCGGCCAGAGAACGGCTGCTGCGCGCCATGCCGGGGCTCAAGGATCGCGCCAAGACACTGATCGAGCTTGCGGACAACACCTATTACCTGACCGCCCGGCGGCCTCTCCAGTTGGATGAAAAAGCGACGACCATACTCGATGACGCCGCAAGGTCCGTGCTGAAGGATGTGCTGACAAGTTTTCAGGATATCAGCGAGTGGAATGCTCAGACGACCGAAGCGGCGATCCGTGACTACGCTGAGAGTTCCGGGCTGAAACTGGGCAAGATCGCACAACCGCTGCGCGCCGCGCTGACCGGCCGGGCGACGTCCCCCGGCGTGTTCGATGTGCTGGATGTGCTTGGGCGTGAAGAAAGCCTCGCACGCATTGGGGATCAAATCGATTAAGGGACACGGCTACGAAAATTGACGTTGAAAGGCCTGTGTTGCGGTGCAACATTAGCGCGCGAACCGAAACGGTTCGGCACCTTATACAGGCTGCACTTTTGAACATTCCCGTATTTCGGATTTAACATCGACCAACGATTTTTGCCGCTTGGGCATGAGACTTGACAAGGAGTTTGCGATGACCGGATCAACTGCGAAACTGGAGCTTGGCGGCAAAACTCACGAACTCCAAGTCCGAAGTGGCACGATCGGACCGGACGTCGTGGACATCGCCTCGCTCTACTCGACCACCGGCGCCTTCACTTACGATCCCGGCTTCACCTCGACGGCAAGCTGTGAATCGCAGATCACTTACATCGATGGTGACGCAGGCGTTCTGCTGCACCGCGGATATCCCATCGACCAGCTCGCCGAGCACGGCGATTTCCTCGAAGTCTGCTACCTCCTGCTCTATGGTGAACTGCCGACCAAGAGCCAGAAAGAAGATTTCGATCACCGCATCACGCGCCACACCATGGTGCACGAGCAGATGTCGAAATTCTTCTCAGGCTTCCGCCGCGATGCGCACCCGATGGCGGTCATGTGCGGTGTCGTCGGTGCGCTTTCGGCCTTCTATCACGACTCCACCGACATCTCCGATCCGCATCAGCGCATGGTCGCCTCGATGCGTCTGATCGCCAAGATGCCGACCATTGCGGCCATGGCGTACAAATATCACATCGGCCAGCCGTTCATTTATCCCAAGAACGACCTGAACTTTGCCGCCAACTTCCTGCACATGTGCTTTGCGGTGCCTTGCGAGGAATACAAGGTCAATCCGGTTCTGGCGCGCGCCATGGAGCGCATCTTCATCCTCCATGCCGATCATGAGCAGAACGCTTCGACCTCGACCGTGCGTCTGGCCGGTTCGTCGGGCGCCAACCCGTTCGCCTGTATCGCCGCCGGCATTGCCTGCCTGTGGGGACCGGCTCATGGCGGCGCCAACGAAGCTGCCCTCAACATGCTGGCCGAGATCGGCCATGTCGACAACATTCCCGAATTCGTGAACCGCGCCAAGGACAAGAACGATCCGTTCCGCCTCATGGGCTTCGGTCACCGCGTCTACAAGAACTACGATCCGCGCGCCAAGATCATGCAGCAGACCGCGCATGAGGTTCTGGGCGAGCTCGGCATCAAGGACGATCCGCTGCTCGACATCGCCATGGAGCTGGAAAAGATCGCTCTTACCGACGAGTACTTCATCGAGAAGAAGCTCTACCCGAACGTCGACTTCTACTCGGGCATTACCCTGAAGGCGCTGGGCTTCCCCACCACCATGTTTACCGTTCTGTTCGCCGTCGCCCGTACCGTGGGCTGGATTGCGCAGTGGAAGGAAATGATCGAGGATCCGCGCCAGAAAATCGGCCGTCCGCGCCAGCTCTACACCGGCTCGCCCGAGCGCGATTACATTCCGATCGCCAAGCGCTGACCGGATACGAAAAAGGCCGCGAAATTCGCGGCCTTTTTCTTTTGAAATAAGAGCTTTTCTTCCCGATTTCTCTTACTGGATCATGTTCAGGACCGCCTCGGCTCCAATCGCGCCGGCCGGACGATCGGTTGCCATGCGGCGGCGCACTTCGGCAAAGCCGGCTTTCTGCCAATCGCGCATCCCCCCATCGATAAGCAGCGCCTCGACCTGCCGGGCCAATAGTTCGGGCCGCACAAAGCGGTCGTAGAATTCAGGCACGATGGCCCGGTCGGCGATCAGATTGGGAAGCGATGCGGACCAGATTTTCAGCAGGAGCGGCGCAACAGGCCGGATGACGGGATCGAGCTTGTAACAGGAGATCATTGGCACCCCCGACAAAGCCAGCTCCAGAGAAACCGTTCCCGATGCAATCAGCGCCGCATCAGCCTCTGCAAAGGCCTGCCACTTGGCATCCGGCTCGGTCACGATTTCCGGTTTCTGGTCCCAGTTCTGTGTCGACTTCGCGATCGTCGGAGCAACATGCGGAACAGTTGGCAAAACCAGCCGCAGCTTGTGGCCGCGTGCGCGCAACTCATTCACCGTTTCACCGAATGGTTCCAGCAAACGGCTCACTTCTCCGCGTCGTGAGCCTGGCAACAGAAGCAGCGTTCTGGTGTTCCCGGCCGACATATCCCGCGGCTGGTCCTGCCCCGCTGCGGCAAGCCTGACACCCGCATCCTGAGTCAGCCGATGCCCCACATAGGTGCCGGAGGGGCCACCAAGGCGCTCCAGTTCCCCAACCTCGAAGGGCAGGATGCACAGAATGCGGTCCACATAAGGTCGCATCGCCGCTGCCCGGCCTTGCCGCCAGGCCCACACGCTTGGGCACACGTAGTGAACGATCGGGATCGAGGCATCGCCAGAACGCACCTTCTTCGCGACGCGCAGGGAGAAATCGGGGCTGTCGATGGTGATCAGGCAGTCCGGCTTTGCGGCAACAATCGCTGCCGCCGTCTGACCAATGCGACGGATAAGGCGAGGCAGATCGCGCAGGATGGCGCTGACGCCCATAAGGGCGATCTCGCCCGAACTGAACAGAGACTTCAGTCCAAGCCCCTCCAGATGACGTCCGCCGACACCAACAAGTTCGACCTTGCGTCCGGCCTGTTTTTCCAGTTCACGGATAAGGTCCGCGCCCAGAAGATCCCCGGATTCTTCACCTGCCACGATGGCGATGCGCAGGGGTCGCTGCTCCTTCATGGCGTATCCTTGGGCGGCAGGCCGATGACGAACAGGCCAAGCGCATTGGCCTCGGCGATCATATCCGGTCCATCCAGCACGAGCGAATGACCGGCCTCCACCGCGATGCCCGCCAGTCCTGCCGCATGCGCTCCCGTCACCGTGCGCGGGCCGATGGAAGGCAGGTCCGTGCGGGCCTCCTGCCCCGGCTTGGCGCATTTGACCAGCACGCCGCGCTTCTTGCCCGCGAGGCGGCCATGATCCCGCAGATCGCGGACGCGCTCCAGCATGGCATCGGTTCCCTCAATGCCTTCCAGCGCGATCGCACGGCCGCCTATGGCGACTGCACCCTGCCCTATGTCGAGCGCACCTATGGCTTCCGCAGCGATGCGCGCCGCCTTGATGTCGCGCCAGTCTGCTTCCGATGGAGAATGGTTGCCGAAAGCCCCTTCAACGGCAATCAGATCCGGAACGATTTCATGCGCCCCGACGACCTTGAAGCCGCTTTTCTCAAGCCATTCGACCACGAAGCGCAGAAGGCCATCGTCCCCTTTGGCCAGAGCCCGGATGAGTGACGGAACAAAGCGCAGAAGTCCTATTCCGGGACGCATTGCGGCGACACGCGGGCGGCGCTTGATTTCTCCTGCCATCACCACATGGGTGATGCCACGCCGGCGAAGGCGCGCAACAAGCGATGGCGCGTCTTCCAGCGCGATGGTCTCGTGATCGTAGCGCTCAAGCCCCGCTTCGGCATCCGGCTCGCCCTCAACCATCAGGACAAACGGCTTCAGGCCTGTGTTTGCCAGACCTTCAGCTATCGCACCGGGAAGGTTTCCGCCGCCGGCAATGATGCAGACCCTGCTGTGAGGATCGCCGGCACGGCCGCGAGGATTGCTCTCAGTCCTCGTCATCGCCATCGTCGGCGGCCCCACCCTTCAGCGGGGGGACCGTATATTGCCGCTTTCCGCGACTTCCTATGAAGTCGATGATCTTCATGGCAGTCGGCGAGCCGGAAAACTCGGACTTTGCAATCTCGATATTCTCCGCGACCGGGCGGCTGTGATCGAACAGGGTGTGGTAGCAGCGACGCAGCAGATGGATTTCAGCGCGCGGCAACCCTGAGCGCCTCAGCCCGATGATGTTGAGCCCGCGCAGCTTGGCGCGGTTGCCGACAGCAATCGCGAACGGGATGACATCCCCCACCACGGCCGAGCAGCCGCCGATGAAGGCGTTGTTGCCGATGCGGACAAACTGGTGAACGGCGGTCAGACCACCGATATTGACATTGTCGCCGATCTCGCAGTGACCGCCGAGCGTGGCGCCGTTGGCAAAGGTTGCGTTCTTGCCGACCACGCAATCATGGGCGATGTGGGCGTAGGCAAGGAAATTGCCATTCTCGCCAACGATCGTCTCGCCGCGGCTGGTGTCGGTGCCGGTGTGCATCGTCACGCCTTCGCGGATCGTGCAGTTCGCACCGACGATCAGCGTGGTGCGACCGCCTGTATGCTTGGCATTCTGGGGAGGCGCTCCGAGAGTTGCCATGGGAAAGACTTTGGTCCCGGAACCCAGAGTGGTAGCCCCAAGCACGGAGACATGTCCGACAAGTTCGACGTTGTCTTCGATCGTTGCATCCGCGCTGACATGGCAGAACGGGCCGATACGCACACCGCTGCCAATCCGGGCACCGCTCTCGATGACGGCGGACGGATGTATGATCGTCTGGTTTTCCATTGTGCCTCGTCAGCTGTTCTCGACCATCATCGCCGAGACTTCGGCTTCGGCGACCTTTGCGCCGTCCACCATGCCTTCGCAAGCGAATTTCAGGATGTTGCCACGTTTCTTCATCTTGCGCACATGAATGCGCAGTTGGTCACCCGGAACCACAGGCTTGCGAAACTTGGCGTTGTCGATGGTCATGAAGTAGACGAGCGACGGCTGGTCCGCATTGGCAAGGCGAATGCAGATCGCACCGGCGGTCTGCGCCATGGCCTCGATAATGAGCACACCCGGCATAACCGGCTGGCCGGGAAAATGGCCGAGGAAATGCGGCTCGTTGACGGTGACGTTCTTGATGCCGACGGCAGAATCGTCGCCATCGATCTCAACGATCCGATCGATCATCAGGAACGGATAGCGATGCGGCAGGAGCTTGAGCAGTTCCTGAATATCAACGGCCTCAAGCACGGAGCCGGCAACGTCAGCCATTCTTTTCCCCTTTAGATGACTTGGTGAATGCACGGATGGCCGACAATTCACGGAAGAAATCCCGCATCGGCTGTGCCGGCATACCTGCCCAGCGCTCTCCTGCGGGAATATCATACATCAGACCCGAGGAGGCGGCGACCTGCACCCTGTCGCCTACGCTGATGTGGTCCGCAATACCAACGCGGCCACCCAGCATGACGAAATCGCCCAAAGTGACCGATCCCGAAATGCCGCACTGGCCGGCAATCACACAGCCTCGCCCGATGCGTACATTGTGGGCGATCTGGACGAGGTTGTCGATTTTCGTGCCCTCACCGATAATCGTATCGGCCATGGCGCCACGATCCACCGTCGTGTTGGAGCCGACCTCGACATCGTCCTGAATAACAACCCGCCCGATCTGCGGCATGCGTTCCGGGCCCTTCGCGCCGGGAACGAAACCAAAGCCGTCCTGCCCGATGCGCGCGCCGCCATGGATGATGACGCGGTCGCCGATCAGGGCATACTGAACGGCCACATTCGGGCCGATATAGCTGTTGCGGCCGATCCGGCAGGAAGCGCCGATCACCGCGTTAGGGGCAATGACAGTACCCGATCCGATTGCAACGCCAGGCCCGATGACCGCGCCCGCCTCAACGATTGCACCGGGCTCGATGGCGGCTGTGGGGTCCACATGCGCCTGCGGCGACACCCCCTGCTCGGACGTAGACGGAACGGGTGTTGCGGCAGCGGGAAACATCAGGCGCCCGATATGGGCAAAAGCCTGCTGCGCACGCGGGTTGACGAGAACAGCCACGCCTGTCGGCGCCTTGTCGGCCAGTTCGACGGGGCAGAGAACGGCAGCGGCGTGCAGGTTCGACATCAGCGCTTCGTTGCGCTTGCCGTCGACGAACACCAGCGCATGGTCTCCGCCTTCGAGGGCTGAGGCGATGGTTTCGATAATCGTGTCGGAATAGGCCGGATTCGCCAGCGTCGATCCGGTAAGAGTGGCCACCTCACCCGCCGTATAGCGGCGCGCGGGCACGAAAAACACCGGATCGGTCATTCGAGAGCAATTATCCTGTTTGCCCGGACAGTTCGGCCCGGGCGCGATCGCCCGGAGCCGCCGTTATCCGCTGTTTTAGAAGCGTGTCGACATGCCGAAGTTGAACTCCTGCACCTTGTCGGTCGATTCCTTGGCTACAGGAACCGCGTAATCGATGCGCAGCGGACCGAAAGGCGAAGCCCACATCAGGCCTACACCGACAGAGGCACGCCACTTCATGTCTGTGGAAACAAGGTTTGCACTCGTCTTGTTACCATAGAGCGTGGCAGCGTCCGCAAACACTGCGCCGCGCAGACCAAAGCTTTCCGGAATAGCTGGCAGCGGGAACTGCGCCTCGGCAGATGCATGGAAGTATGTGGTGCCGCCAAGATGGCCGTCATAATCCACACCCTTTTCGTATGGACCAATGCCATTGTAGTCAAAGCCACGAATGATCCGATCATTGCTCTTGAAGTGATCGAATACGCGCAATTCCTTGCTGCCATAGCTTTCCACATGGCCGGCACCGGCAGTGAGCAAGCCGACAATGTCCATTTCCTCAGAAAGCGTATGATACACAGACCCGCGCGCAGTAAACTTGACAAACTTCGCGTCACCACCAAGGCCAGCAACTTCGGCGCCAACATTAGCGAAAATGCCATAATGCGGATTCTTCATGTCATCGATAGTGTTATACACTAGATTGGCACTCAGGGATGACTTTTCCCAAGTACCGTCCTTGATGGCATCATGAATAGGCTTTGGAAGAGTCCCGCAAGTAGCGTCTACGTACGCTCCTGTTCCATCGACACAATTCTTATTATACTTATACTTCTCCTGCGAGTAGTTATAAGCAAGCTGCGTCGTGATGCTTTCCGTAATCGGCAGACCGAAGCGAACGGTTGCGCCGGTCACTTCGCTGTCATAGCGCTTGTACTCGCGCGTCGACTTGAAGACATCGAAACCAGCGGCAATGCGGCGACCGAGGAAGTATGGCTCGGTGAACGAGACCATGAAGTCGCGCGAGTCCTTGCCGCCGCCCGCCGACAGGCGGATATACTGGCCGCGGCCGAGGAAATTGCGCTCGGTGACGGAGCCCTGCACGGATGCACCGGGCGTGTCGCCACCGGTCGAATAACCGGCACCGATGGAGAATTCACCTGTGGACTTCTCGACCACATCGAGAACCAGAACGACCTGATCCGGCTCGGAACCCGGCGCCGTCGAAATCTCGACGCGCTCGAAGTAATCAAGAGCCTCGATGCGCTTCTTCGCGCGCTGCACGAGCACCTGGTTGAAGGCATCACCTTCGCTCAGATCGAACTCGCGACGGATCACATAGTCACGCGTACGGCTGTTTCCACGAATCTCGATCCGCTCGATATAGGCCTTGGCGCCCTGATCGACAGTATAAACCACCGAAATGGTGCGGTTTTCGAAATTGCGGTCGCCACGCGGCGTGACCTGCGCGAAGGCATAGCCGCGCTCGGCAACACGCTCGGTCAGTGCAATCAGCGTGTCCTCAACTGCCTTGGCGCTATAAACGGCGCCCGAGCGGGTCTGAACCAGAGACTGGAGCGAATTCGGGTCGATCTCACCGATCGAGCTGTCGACACTCACATCACCAAAGGTGTAGCGAGGGCCTTCGTCGACGGTGATGGTGACCGTGTACTGATTGGTGGCTTCATCAAGCTCGCCGAAGGACGACACGACCTGAAAATCGGCATAGCCGCGATTGTAGTAGAAGCGGCGCAGCAGTTCTTCGTCAGCGCGCAGCTTGTCGTCGCTGTAGACGTCGTCCCGCAGCAGGAAAGACATGAAGTTGGAGCGCTTGGTGTTGACGACATCGGCCAGACGGCGGCTGCTGAATGCCTGATTGCCGACAAAATTCACCGCAGCAATCTTGGTGCGCCCGCCTTCAACCACATTGAAGATGACATTGACGCGATTATTGCCCAGATCGACCACCTGTGAGGTGACAGCCGCATCCTCACGGCCAACGCGACGATAGGCATCCTTGATGGCTTCGATATCCGCATCGGCGGCCGCCTGGGAATAGGGGCTGCGCGGCTTCAGCTGCACGGCGCCCGAAAGCTGGGCGTCCTTAACCTTCTTGTTGCCCTGGAACATCACCTGATTGACGATCTGGTACTCAGACACCGTCACGACCAGAGAAGAGCCAACCTGATTGATGCGCACGTCCGAGAACATGCCCGTGGCGAACAGGGTCTTCACCGCGTTGTCCACATCGGCGCTGGAGAAAGCGCGGCCCGGCTTGATCCCGATCTGGTTGCGAACCGTATCGGCATCGATGCGTGAATTTCCGCGAACCTCGATGCGGCTGACCACAGCAGCCTCAGCGGCAGACACTGACATCAACTGTACTGTGAACGCGCCCGGAACGACCAGTGCGGCGGACAATGCCGCCGCGGAAGCGGCGCTCAGAAACTTGGATGCTGCCTTCATCGGGCTATATAACCTTCTCGTATTCCACGGCGAGAAACCAGACACTCGGCCAAAATTCCCATACCGTATTAACCGGATTTTCCCTACACGCAAGGCTTCTGGTTAATTAGTGTTTACTTGGCCGGCCGGCGTTGCTTTCGCGTCACGCATATTCCGGGCCATGGTAAACGCCTTATCAACGACCTCGCTCCCTGATCAGGATTCGTTCATGATTTCAACAGCCAAACAGGTCGTTCCAGAACACGAATCCCATGAAGCCGAGAACCACGAGCATGCCAACCTTATATACGGCTTCCATCGTGCGTTCTGTCACGGGCCGCCGCAGAACGACCTCCATAGCATAGAAAAGCAGATGTCCACCATCGAGTGGCGGAATCGGCAAAAGATTCAGGATGCCTATTCCCACGGAAAGCAGCGCCACGAGCTGCACAAGCCAGTCGAAGCCCAGTTTGGCGGCCTGCGCCGACATGCCGGCAATCTTTACCGGCCCACCGAGCTGGCACTTATCCTCCCGACCGAACGCGAATCGCTTCATGAACTGGCCGGTACGCTCGATGATGTGGCCGGTTTCCGTCACGGCTGCTGAAAGAGCCTCGACAGGCGTGTAGGTGATCAGCCGCGGCTGGCCGAGCTCCTGATTGTTGACCACGCCGATGACGGCAACCTTGATCTTGTTGCCCAGTGCATCTTCCTGCTCCATCGGCTGCGGCGTCGCGGTCAGACTGACCTCGCGCCCGTCCCGCAGCATGACAAAGGTAAGCGCATCGCCTGCCCGGCCCGAAACCAGCCGCTGCACATCCGCGAAGGTTTCCACCTTCTCGCCGTTTACGCTGACGAAACGGTCGCCCGGCATGATGCCGGCTTCCTCTGCAGGGCTGCCTGCGTTGACGGTGGCGACCATCGGCTCGGCGACATAACGGCCATGGATCGAAAACATCACCGCAAAAACCGCGATGGTGAGCAGGAAATTGAAAAACGGACCGGCAAAGACGGTGGCCGCCCGCTTCCAGACCGGCTGCGTATGAAACGCGACGCGACGTTCAGCTTCGCTCAGCGCCGGGCCCGCATCATCGCCCACAGGGCTGGAGGTGACATTCATGTCACCCGCGAATTTCACATAACCACCAAGCGGTATGGCGCACAGCTTCCAGCGGGTGCCGCGCCGATCATTGAAACCCACGAGCTCCGGCCCGAAGCCGATGGAAAAGGCCTGCACGCCGATGCCGCAGGCGCGGCCGACGAGGTAGTGTCCCATCTCGTGAACGAACACGACCACGGTCAGCACGAAAAGAAACGGCACCAGAGTGCCGAGCAATATACCTTCGGTGCTGAACAGCGCCTGCCAGATGTCGTTCAAATCAAGTCCTCGATTCGCCGGTTCATCTCGGGAAGAAATGAACCGCTGCTGCGGCTGATACGCTAAAGCCGGCTGATCCCTCAAGGATCGCCATCATCAGGCCGCCTACCCTCCAAACAGACCCTGTGCCGGACTGTCGGGGGAAGCGGCCAGACTGCCGATGACGTAAAGCGCAAGTGCCGCCACGACAAGTCCGTCAACCCGGTCCATCACGCCGCCATGCCCCGGAATGAGCTGGCTGGAGTCCTTCGCGCCATGCCGCCGTTTTACCCACGATTCGAACAGGTCGCCAATCTGCGACACGATCGAAAGCAGCAAGGCGGCGAGTCCTGCGAGCCCCTGATTGCCCGTTCCGGCCAAAGTAGCGACCAGAACGCCCGCCACCACGCCGGCGACAGTGCCGCCAATGGCCCCGCTCCATGTCTTGCCGGGCGAAATGGCGGGGGCAAGCTTTGGCCCGCCAACCGCGCGGCCAACAAAATAGGCCAGCGTGTCGGTGGTCCAGACGACGGCGAACAAAAACAGGATTGCCAGAAAGCCAGCGTGGTCGGCACCACGAATATAAGCCAGCGCAAAACCGGACAGCGACGCATAGGCCAGACCCGCCGCGTCCCACTGACCTGTGCCGCGGGCTGCCCCGAAAGCGATAAGAATGACGACACCGGCAAGCGTCAGCGCCAGAAAGGTCAGCGCGGGTACTCCGAGCGCCAGCGCCACCAGCAGCACAGCCATCAGTGCTTCGGGAAGCAGTTCCAGCCCCCGGGCGGGAGTCTGACGCGTCATCCGCGTCCACTCATAGAAAACCGCCCCTGCAATGAGGGCAGACAGAAAACGGAACGGCACACTACCCAGCCAGGTGAGCGCGAGGACAATGGCGGCAAGAATGACGCCCGATATGATTCTCAGCTGAAGGTTGCTCATCGCACGATTGCCGGCGCTACGGCCTCCTCAGGCGAAAGCCCGCCGAACCGGCGCTCGCGTCCCGCATAATCACGCAATGCTTCCGCCAGATGATCGCTGCCGAAATCCGGCCAGTAACACGGAACGAATACAAGCTCGCTGTAGGCCGCCTGCCAAAGGAGAAAATTGGACAGGCGCAACTCGCCGCTGGTGCGGATCACGAGGTCCGGATCAGGAATGTCGGCCGTGTCGAGCGACCGGGTGATGTCGTCCATTTCGATCTGCTGAGGCAGAATTTCTCCACGAACGGCAGCTTCCGCCAGCTTGCGCGCCGCGCGCACGATCTCGTCGCGGCTGCCATAGTTGAAGGCGATGACCAGCGTGAGATTGGTGTTCCCGCGCGTAAGGTTTTCAGCCTCTTCCAGCAGGCTGCCTATGTCGGACTGGAGGGTTGCACGATCTCCGATGATCCGCACCCGAACGCCATTTCTGTGAAGTTCAGCGAGATCGCGACGGATGAACAGCTTCAGCAGGCCCATGAGATCCGTAACTTCGGACTTGGGCCTCGACCAGTTTTCGGAGGAAAATGCGTAGACTGTCAGGACGGAGATGCCGAAATCCGGCATGGCGCGGACAAGGTTGCGCAGGGCCTCGACACCGGCCCGGTGACCGGCAACGCGCGGCAGGCCCCGGGATTTCGCCCAGCGCCCATTTCCGTCCATAATGATCGCAACATGCGTTGGGCTTGTCATTCGTCCGCCTTCAGGCCGGCTGATGCAACAGATCGCAAGCCAGGATTAAACCTGCATGATCTCCGTTTCCTTCTCGGCCAGAAGGCTGTCGATGGAGGAAATCGTTTCGTCGGTCAGCTTCTGAACCTGATCCGACTGCTTGCGCTGATCATCCTCGCTGATATCCCCGTCCTTTTCGGCCTTTTTCAGGGCATCCATGCCGTCCCGGCGAACATGGCGCACGGCAACGCGCGCGTTCTCGGCATAGGTGTGAGAGATCTTGACCAGCTCCTTGCGGCGCTGCTCGTTGAGCTCCGGCAGCGGAATACGCAGATTATTGCCATCAACGATCGGATTGAAACCGAGATTGGCTTCACGAATCGCGCGATCCACCGCGCCAACCATCGACTTATCCCACACGGAGACTGAAATCATACGCGGCTCGGGAACGGCCACGGTAGCCACCTGATTGATAGGCATGGCCGAGCCATAGGCCTGAACCTGAATCGCATCGAGCAGGTTCGAGGAAGCGCGCCCTGTGCGCAGGGAAGCCAGATCCTGCTTGAATGCGTTGATTGCGCCGTCCATGCGCCGCTTCAGGTCTTCAAAATTGCCGCTCATGATCTTCTCCTCAGCCTGCCGTTCCAGGCTCGTCATTCACTATGTGCACAAGCGGGCAGGCATTTCCTCCCCGCGAACCGTTCAATCGTCGGCAACGACCGTGCAGCGGCCACCGCCTCGCAGAATCTCTCCAAATCCACCCTGTGCATGGATTGAGTAGACGATTATCGGAATGTTGTTTTCCCGCGCAAGGGCAATTGCAGCCGTATCCATGATGGATAGGCCACGATTGATCACCTCGGCATGGGTAATGCGCTCGAAGCGGGTTGCAGAAGGGTCCTTCTTCGGATCCGCCGAATAGACGCCGTCGACCTGCGTGCCCTTGAACAGCGCATCGGCGCCGATTTCGGCAGCGCGAAGGGCTGCGGCCGAATCTGTCGTAAAGAAGGGATTGCCCGTGCCGCCCGCGAAGATCACCACCTTGCCCTGATCCATATAGGCGGTTGCCTGCCGCTGCGAAAAACTCTCGCACAGCTCAGGCATGGCGATTGCCGAGAGAACGACCGCATCGACACCGATCTTGATCAGCGAGGTCCGCAGCGCAAGCGAATTGATCACCGTGGCGAGCATACCCATGTGGTCGCCGGTCACGCGGTCCCCGCCCTTGGAGGCTACAGCTACGCCGCGAAAAATATTGCCGCCGCCGATAACGACGCCGACCTCAATGCCGAGGCTGCGGGCTTCTGCGATGTCGGAGGCGATACGGTCGACGACGGAAACGTCGATGCCGAAATGCTGGTCTCCCATCAGGGCCTCGCCCGACGCTTTCAACAATACCCGTCGGTAAGGAAGCCTGCCCGTCATACTGATCCCCGGTAAAAGCGTTGAATGGCAATGCCGGGCCAATATGCCCCAGCCTGCATGTAATGGGCCGACCCGATACACGAAGGGCGCCGCGATGTCACGCGGCGCCCCTCGCAATATAACAGGCGGATGTCGAAGCTTACTTCTTGACCGTCGCTGCAACCTCGGCTGCAAAGTCGGTTTCTTCCTTCTCGATACCCTCGCCGAGAGCAAAGCGGAGATAAGCGGTGATCTTAGCCGGAGCACCGATTTCCTTCTCTGCTTCCTTCAGCGCGTCCGCGACGGTGACGTCGGGATTCAGAACGAAAGACTGCTTGAGGAGAACGACTTCCTCGTAGAACTTGCGCAGACGACCCTCGACCATCTTCTCGATGATGTTCTCGGGCTTGCCCGACTGGCGAGCCTGCTCGGAGAAGATGGCCTTCTCACGCTCGACGGCGGCCGGATCCAGGGCGTCGATGTCGAGCGCCATAGGATTGATCGCGGCGATGTGCATGGCAACCTGACGGCCGAAGGCAGCAGCCTTCTGCGCGTCGCCTGCGGTTTCGATGGCGACCAGCACGCCGAGCTTGCCCAGATTGTCGGCAACCGCGTTGTGCACGTAGGTGGCAACAGCGCCTTCGGACACGACGAGCTTGGCAGAGCGGCGGAAGCTCAGATTCTCACCGATGGTGCCGACCGCATCCTTGATGGTGTCGATGACGGTCTTGTCGGAACCCGGATAGTTGGCAGCAGCCACAGCCTCGGTGTCGCCGAATGCAAGGGCGACCTTGGCGATGTTGCCGACGATCTGCTGGAAAGCTTCGTTACGGGCGACGAAGTCGGTCTCGGAATTGACCTCGACCAGCGCTGCCTCGCGCAGCCCCTGATCGACGCCGATCAGACCTTCGGCTGCCGTGCGGCCGGCCTTCTTGTCTGCCTTGGCGATACCCTTCTTGCGCAGCCAGTCGACTGCAGCTTCCATGTCGCCATTGGTCTCGGCAAGGGCGGCCTTACAGTCCATCATACCCGCGCCGGTAAGCTCGCGGAGCTCTTTGACCTGTGCTGCTGAAATGCTCATTCTATGCCTCTTCGTTCAGAAACGGGAATGCGCACCGCCGGATTTTCAGCGATGCGCCATGCCCGGACGCTCAATGCGTCATATAGCGGAAAACACGGGGCCTGACGGCCCCACGCCTCAGGCTTCCGGCGATGCTTCGCCGGCGGGCGTTTCGGTCAATGCCGGCTCGACGGGAACCTCTGCCGAAGCGCCGATATCGATGCCGAGCGCGCCCTGCTGACGGGCGATGCCGTCGATCGCAGCCTTGGCGATCAGATCGCAATAAAGCTGGATTGCGCGGGCAGCGTCGTCGTTGCCGGGGATCGGGAAGTCGACCTTGTCCGGGTCGCAGTTCGAATCGATGATGGCAACCACAGGAATGCCAAGACGCTTGGCTTCCAGAATGGCGATCGCTTCCTTGTTGGTGTCGATGACGAACATCAGGTCCGGCGTCGAGCCCATGTCCTTGATGCCGCCGAGGGCCTTGTCGAGCTTCTCGCGCTCGCGCTCAAGGTTCAGGCGCTCCTTCTTGGTGAAGCCCTGTGCATCGCTGGCCAGAAGCTCGTCGAGCTTGCGCAGACGCTGGATCGAGTTGGAGATCGTCTTCCAGTTGGTCAGCATGCCGCCGAGCCAGCGCGAGTTGACGTAGTACTGAGCCGACCGCTGGGCAGCGTCGGCAACGATGTCCGAAGCCTGACGCTTGGTGCCGACGAACAGGACGCGGCCGCCGCGGGAAACGACATCCGAAACCTGCTTCAGGGCCTGATGCAGCAGCGGAACCGTCTGCGACAGATCGATGATGTGGACGTTGTTACGGGCGCCATAGATGTATGGGGCCATCTTCGGGTTCCAGCGGTGGGTCTGGTGGCCGAAGTGCGCGCCTGCTTCAAGAAGCTCGCGCATGGTGAAATCTGGCACTGCCATTCTGTAGTTCCTTTCCGGTTAGCCTCCACGGACATCGGCATCCGGGGTTCTGCCCCGATGCCACCGGAGGTACCGGCCGGATTTCTCCCGGCACGATCCCAAAGTCCGTGTGTGGAATGGTCGCGCATATATCGGCTCGGGCAGCAAAACGCAACCCGGGTGGCGAAAAGGTTCACGCTGCCTTGCGAAACGCCCTACCCCGGCTCGACACGCGCACGCGGCGGAAGATCGCCACGATCTCCTCACGGCTGCATTCGACAGCGCCCAGTCGCAGCGCACGGTCGCGCTCGAGGCCGGTGATGTCGTAATGCGGTGCGGATGTTTTCGGCGGTCCCTGATAGGAAGACAGCTTCAACCCGAGCCGCGCTGCGAAACCATGCAGTTCGGCAGTATCGTCGGCCATCAGATGACACCAGCGCCGGCCCGCGAAGTGCCATATGGGAGCATCCACATAGACCGCCATCGCAAGCGCCTTACTTCTTGCAGGAGCCGGCGCGGGCTCCATCGAACAGCGACAGATCGACAAGCTTCCCGGTCATCGAGAAGTCGCCGTAATCCATCTGCAGATCACGTGTCAGCCCGTTTGCATGCATCTTGAAGCTGATGCGGTATTCCGGCATTTCCTCGCCGCCGTCGGTTTCAGCGGGATTGAAATAAGCGATATCGACCGGCCAGAACTTGTCCTTTTTCAGCGTTGCCAGCACCGGAAGCTCAGGATCCTTGCCGTCGGCTTCGACAGGTTTTCCGATGACGACAGTGGTCAGCATGGTGCGGTCGGCATCTTCCGAACCGTCATACAGGCTGGTCTCGTAGAAGCTCTCGCCCTTCTCCGCCTTGTCGATGAGTTCGAACATATGCTGGGTCGGAAACTGGGTGAGATCGAGCGTCACCGTGTTCGGCTCAGGCTTGTCGATGTCGACGCGCACCGAATCCTGTTCGCGATGGGCGGTGCCCTTCACTTCCTTTTCCAGATTCTGGTCGACGAAGGATTTGGTGACGAAGGAAAATGTCTTGCCGTCGCCATCCTCGAAGGTCGTCGTCTGCTGGTCGGTCATGCGCATCGCGTCGGTGGTGCTGATGCGCGTGACCAGACGGAACTTGACCGTGTAGCCGTCGCATTGCGAGCCGTCGAACTCATACACCATGCGTCCCGATATGCCGGTGATGCCGGAGCGCTCGTTAGCCTTGTTCAGGGAGATGTCATAAACGGCGCGGTGGGGTTGCAGAACCGGTGCTGCAAAGGCTGGAACGGTGGAAAAAATGGTCGGAAGCAGGATGGCGGTATAGGCAAGGCGCGTTGCGCGCATGTACAAGCTCCGGTCATGGCAGCCGGCCGTTCCGGCGGCGGGAATGGCCAAGCATAAAAATAGTCGTGGCGGAAGCGAGGCAAAAATTGCACTTTCAGCTGCACCGCCACAGGGGCATCAAGCAATAGGGAATTACTATGAGCGAAACAATCGAAAAGCGGCTGAACGATCTGGGTGTGACGCTGCCTGTGGCTGCGGCACCTGCCGCCAACTACGTTCCGTTCGTGAAAAGCAGCAATTTGCTGTTCCCTTCCGGCCAGCTGCCCATCAAGGATGGCAAGCTCGCCGTAACCGGCCTGCTGGGCAAGGATGTCGATCTGGCTGCCGGTCAGGAGGCCGCGAAGCTGTGCGCCATCAACGTGCTTTCCCAGGCCAAGGCGGCCCTTGGCGATCTGGAGAAGATCAGGCGGCTGGTGAAGATCACCGTCTATGTGGCTTCGGCCCAGACTTTCACCGAGCAGCATCTGGTCGGCAACGGCGCTTCCGATTTCTTCGTGGCCGCACTTGGCGAACGCGGCAAGCATGCGCGCGTCGCCATCGGCATGGCCGCCCTTCCGCTCAATGCCTCGGTCGAGGTCGAGGCGATTCTTGAGGTCGAATAAGCTCAGATGACCAGTCTCTCCTGGCTGACGGCGCGCCCGATCGCACATCGGGGCCTGCACGATCTCAACAACAAATGTTGGGAAAACACCCTGTCGGCGTTCTCCGCCGCCGTGAAGCGTGGCTACGCCATCGAATGCGACGTGCAACTGACCAGCGACGGGGTTCCGATAGTCTTTCACGACGGGGACCTGAAGCGGCTGACGGGAGAGGATGGCTTCGTATGGCAGAGAACCGCGGCTGAAATGGCCGCGCTCAGGATCGGCGGCACCACAGACCATCCGCCGACCCTCGATGAAATGCTGGAACTGGTCGGCGGCCGCGTGCCGCTGGTGATCGAGCTGAAGGGAACGCCGGGCCATGACGACGGCCTCGTCGAGGCAGTCGGCCAGCGCCTCAAATCCTATCAGGGCGAAGCGGCGATCATGTCCTTCGATCACTGGCTCATCCGCGATTTCGGCCGCCACGCCCCCGGCATTCCGGCCGGGCTGACCGCCTGCGGGCGTCGCCAGCACGAGATAGAAGCCCATTTCACCATGCTGGCGCACGGCATTTCGTTCGTGTCCTATGCGGCGGGCGACCTGCCAAACAGCTTCGTGTCGTTCGTTCGCGAGAAGCTTGGCATGCCGGTCATCACATGGACCATCCGCGACCAGCCCGCCGTGGACCTCACCTTCAGATATGCCGACCAGATGACTTTTGAGGGATTCGAGCCACCAGTGGCCAGCGCCTGAGCTGGCGCGGGCTTGCACCTCCCTGCCGGCAGCTTAAGTAAACCGGATGGATCAGGGCAACGATCAGGCAAACAGCAAAACCACCGGGCATGTCGTTCGCGTTGCCGGCGGCATGGATGGCTTCACGCGTGGTGAATGGAACAGCCTCTCAGACTCACATAAAACATCAGGAAACAACTATAACCCATTTATTTCATATGATTTCTTAACCACATTGGAAGAATCCGGATGCGTTGGCGGGCGCAGCGGCTGGCAACCTCACCACCTGAAGCTCGAAAGCGCGGAAGGTGTCCTTGTCGGCGCGATACCTTGCTATGCCAAGTCGCACAGCCAGGGCGAATATGTTTTCGACCAGGGCTGGGCGGATGCATTCGAGCGCGCCGGCGGCCGCTATTATCCCAAGCTGCAAAGTGCTGTTCCCTTCACGCCGGCCACGGGCCCGCGTCTGCTCGTGGCCGGTGGATGCGATCCGCTCACCGTCAAAGCCGGGCTGGCTGAAGCGCTCCGCATGGTTACCGACAGGCTTGGCGTCTCCTCCGCGCATGTCTCGTTCCTGCCGCAGGACGATGTGGCCCTGATGGAGGCAGCCGGTTTCCTGCACCGCACCGACCAGCAATTCCATTTTTTCAACGACGGCTTTTCCGGCTACGATGATTTTCTGGCCACGCTGGCGTCGCGCAAGCGCAAGGCGCTGAAAAAAGAACGGCGCGAAGCGCTGGCTGACGGCATCAGCATAGACTGGCTGACGGGCCGCGATCTTACCGAACGCGTCTGGGACGACTTCTTCACCTTCTACATCGACACCGGCTCGCGCAAATGGGGCCGTCCTTACCTCAACCGGCAGTTTTTCTCCCTTATCGGCGAGAGGATGGCGGACGACATTCTGCTGGTGATGGCGAAACGCAACGACCGCTATGTTGCCGGCGCCATCAATTTCATCGGCTCCGACACGCTCTTCGGCCGCAACTGGGGATGTGTCGAGGACCACCCTTTCCTGCATTTCGAGGTCTGCTACCATCAGGCGATCGACTTCGCCATTGCCAACAAAATCAGGGTCGTAGAGGCAGGTGCTCAGGGTGAACACAAGCTGGCGCGCGGCTACCAGCCTGTCACTACGCATTCGATGCACTACATCGCCAATCCATCATTCCGCCGGGCGGTGGCAGACTACCTCCGGCGCGAAAGGCAGGAGGTCAAACTGATGGGTGATTATCTGGCGGAGCACACCCCGTTCCGCAAAGACGATCAGTGAACCACCGACTTCGAGAACAGGTTGATCACCAGCACGCCCGTCATGATCAGCCCCATGCCGACCAGCGCCGGCAGATCCAGTGATTGCCGGAACAGCAGCCATCCGATGGCTGTGATGAGGATGATGCCCGCCCCGCTCCAGATGGCATAGACGATGCCCACCGGCATGGTGCGCAGGGTCAGGGCGAGGAAATAAAAGGCAAGCGCATATCCCAAGATCGTCATCAGCGAAGGCAGAAGCCGGGTAAAACCATCGGTCTGCTTCAGCGCGGTTGTGGCGATCACCTCGAATATGATTGCCACAAACAGGTAAAGATAAGTCAGGAGCATCGTGCTCACCCTTGATTCGCATATCGATCCGATATGATCATGCCCCAGAGCGGCAGGCACCCGGATAAATCCAGGCTGCCGCTCCATATATGTGCTTGCCGCATTTACGCGACGTCAGGTGAGCCCACTTGGCTGCAAAAATGCTCCAGAAGAGAACGAGAGACCAGCATGGCCTACGACACAACCAACATCTTCGCCAGACTCCTGCGCGGCGAAATCCCGTCACATCGCGTCTACGAGGACGAGCATACGATTGCGATCATGGATGTGATGCCGCAGGGCGTCGGCCATACGCTGGTTTTGCCCAAGACCCCGTCGCGCAATCTGCTGGACGCCGATCCCGAAACACTGGGCGCGCTTTTCAGGACGGTCCAGAAGGTGGCAAATGCGGTGAAAAAAGCCTTCGATGCCGATGGCGTCGTCGTTTCCCAGTTCAACGAGACGGCAGCCGGCCAGACGGTATTTCATCTGCATGTCCACATTCTGCCGCGTTTCGAGGGCGTTGAGCTAGGCAAGCACGCCATGGAAATGGAAAAGCCTGAAATTCTGGCTGCGAACGCGGAGAAAATCCGGGCCGCGCTGGCGCAGTAACCAACTTCAGCCAATTGCAGGGATCAGGAAAAAAGGCCCCGTTTCCGGGGCCTTTTTGTTGTTTACTTTCGCGGAAGTTGCGGCACCAGACTGCGCTTGCCGGCGTCCTTTGGCTTAGGCGTAGCCTTGGCCGACGCAGCCTTCTTCACGGGAGCCTTCTTAGCCGCCGGCTTGCGGGCCTTCGGTTGCTCCTCCGGCTCCTTCTTCGGCTGGACTTTCGCCTCCTCGGGCAAAGTCTCCAGCTTCAGGCCGGTTTCGCCCGTGTCCTTCGTCTCGACGGTGACGCGGACCGTGCCGCCCTTGCGCAGCTTGCCGAACAGCACTTCCTCGGCCAGCGGCTTCTTGATGTGCTCCTGGATCACGCGACCGAGCGGACGTGCACCCATGCGCTCGTCATAGCCCTTGTCGGCCAGCCATGCGACGGCCTCGTCGGATAGGTCGAAGGTCACGCCGCGCTCTGAAAGCTGGGCTTCAAGCTGCATGACGAACTTCTGCACCACCTGATGGATCACCGGCACCGGCAGCGAACCGAACGGGATGATCGCATCGAGACGGTTGCGGAACTCCGGCGTGAACAGCCGGTTGATCGCCTCCGTGTCGTCGCCTTCGCGCTTCGAGGACCCGAATCCGATGGCAGCTTTGGCCATGTCGGCAGCACCCGCATTGGTGGTCATGATCAGGATCACGTTGCGGAAGTCGATCTGCTTGCCGTTGTGGTCGGTCAGCTTGCCGTGGTCCATCACCTGCAACAGGATGTTGAACAGGTCCGGATGGGCCTTCTCGATCTCGTCCAGCAGCAGCACCGAGTGCGGATGCTGGTCGATGCCGTCGGTAAGCAGGCCGCCCTGATCGAAGCCGACATAGCCGGGAGGCGCGCCGATCAGCCGCGAGACGGTATGGCGCTCCATATATTCCGACATGTCGAAGCGCAGCAGCTCGACCCCGAGCGATGCGGCAAGCTGCTTGGCAACCTCGGTCTTGCCGACGCCGGTCGGGCCGGAGAACAGATAGGAACCGATCGGCTTGTCGGGCTCGCGCAAGCCGGCACGCGCCAGCTTGATCGCGGAGCTCAGCGCCGTGATCGCGGTATCCTGACCATAGACGACGCGCTTCAGTTCGTTCTCCAGACCGGCCAGCACCTTCTCGTCATCGGCCGAAACCGTCTTGGGCGGAATGCGGGCCATGGTGGCGATGGTGGCCTCGATCTCCTTGATGCCGATCGTCTTCTTGCGCTTGTTTTCCGGCACCAGCATCTGTGAAGCGCCGGTCTCGTCGATCACGTCGATGGCCTTGTCCGGCAGCTTGCGATCGCTGATGTAGCGGGCCGAAAGCTCAACCGCGCCCTTGATGGCGTCGTTGGTGTATTTGACCTTGTGGAACTCCTCGAAATAGGGCTTCAGCCCCTTCATGATCTCGATGGCGTCCTCGACGGTCGGCTCGTTGACATCGATCTTCTGGAAACGGCGAACAAGCGCCCTGTCCTTCTCGAAGAACTGACGGAACTCCTTGTAAGTCGTTGATCCGATGCAACGAATTGCACCGGAAGACAAGGCGGGCTTGAGCAGGTTGGACGCATCCATCGCGCCGCCCGAGGTCGCACCCGCACCGATGACGGTGTGGATTTCATCGATGAACAGGACGGCGCCCGGATAGTCTTCCAGTTCCTTCACGACCTGCTTCAGGCGCTCCTCGAAGTCACCGCGATAGCGCGTTCCGGCGAGCAGCGTGCCCATGTCGAGGGCAAAGATGGTCGCGTCCGCCAGCACTTCCGGCACATCGCCCTCGACGATGCGCTTGGCCAGACCTTCGGCGATGGCGGTCTTGCCGACGCCGGGATCGCCCACATAGAGCGGGTTGTTCTTCGAGCGGCGGCACAACACCTGGATCGTGCGGCTGATCTCCGGTCCACGACCGATCAGCGGATCGATCTTGCCGGCGCGCGCCCTCTCATTGAGATTGACGCAATAAGCGGTCAGCGCATCCTGCGCCTTCTTCTTTCCGTCCTCATGCTGTTCGCCGGCGGCTCCGCCGGGCTGATCGTCCTCTGCACCGCGCGGAATGCGCGTCTCGGAGGCGCCGGGCCGCTTGGCGATGCCGTGGGAAATGTAGTTGACCGCGTCGTAGCGGGTCATCTGCTGTTCCTGCAGGAAGTAGGCTGCGTGGCTCTCGCGCTCGGCGAAGATCGCAACCAGCACGTTGGCACCGGAGACTTCCTCGCGGCCTGAGGACTGCACGTGGATGACGGCGCGCTGAATCACGCGCTGGAAACCGGCGGTCGGCTTCGAGTCCTCATCATAGCCCGTGATGAGGTTGTCGAGTTCGGTATCGATGTAGTTCAGGACCGTCTGCCGCAATTCGTCGAGATCGACGTTGCAGGCGCGCATCACGGCGGCCGCTTCGGTATCGTCGATCAGCGCCAGGAGCAGATGTTCCAGCGTCGCATATTCATGGTGGCGCTCATTGGCGATTGTCAGCGCCTGATGAAGTGCCTTTTCCAAGCCTTGGGAGAAAGCCGGCATGTTACCTCACTTCTTCTCCATCACGCATTGCAGCGGATGCTGATTTTGTCGGGCGAAATCCATGACCTGAGACACTTTCGTCTCGGCCACCTCGAATGTGTAAACGCCACATTCTCCCACACCGTGGTTGTGCACATGAAGCATGATACGCGTGGCGGCCTCCCTGTCCTTCTGGAAAAAACGCTCCAGAACGTGCACGACGAATTCCATTGGCGTGTAGTCGTCGTTCAGGATCAGCACACGATAGAGGCTTGGCCGCTTGGTCTTGGTCTGCGTGCGCGTGATGACCGCCGTTCCACGACCGCCACCGTTGCCACGTTGGTCTTTCTGCATTCGCACTGTATTTTGCGTGGCCACCAGACTGCCAGTCACTTTTATCCCTGCCTCTCGATCCAGCCCCAAGGGCAAACCGACATGTAGGTCGTTATTGTGGAATTTTAAGCCCTTCTTCGCCACTGACAATACGCAGACAACACCAATAATGCGTCAACGATGAAATCCGGGCTTTGCACACAGGCTGGAAACGCAAAAACCCGGCTGCGCGATGCGCAACCGGGTTCTTACCGGCGCGTGCCGGCAAATGAGTCTGTCGAAACTTAGCTAGCCTTGGCCACGATGCCTTCGAACGGCTTGTAGGCTTCCTTGGCGAGATCCGAATAGAGATCGCCGAATTTGGTCGCTTCGGCGACGAAGGACTCATAAGCCTGCTTGGCATAGTCGGTCTGGATCGCCAGCGCGTCCTCGAAGGACTTGGCCGACAGAAGCTTCTCGAAAGCGGCGCTGCCGGTCTCCAGGCTCTTCTTGGTGTATTCGCTGGCCTCTACGGCAATCGCCTGAGCGCCCTTGGACAGAGAAGCAAGGCTCTTGAGGCCCGAGTCGGCGAATTCCTTGCCGTATTTGCTGAAGTCTTCGTAAGCGGTCTGGGACATCGGATGCCCTCCTTCGTGGGATCGGATTGGCCGGACGCAAAATGAATGACCGGCATTTGTGCGATGCCGATAAAATATTGTGCATTGCACAAAATGTCAACTGCGCGGTTGTCGGCCGGCAATTGCTAAAATTCCCATAAAATTAACCTCGACTGCGCCGAAAATGGTGAACGCGCCGGTTACCATAAACGGATTGGTAACGGTGGGTGGATAGGGTCTGTCAAAATCAGGCTGGGATAGGACCTTTGCCATCCCCTCCGCAATGAAACCCAAAGGAAGTAACAGTGCGTAAGGCGTTCTCGGGTATCGTTTCCCTTTCCGTGCGTTCTTTCCGGGTCGTGGCGACGGCCACGGCAGCCGCAGTTTTTCTGGCTGGCGCCACCGTGACATCACAGGCGGCGGCCAATGACGCTGCCATCGTGATCGATGCCAACACCGGCAAGACGCTTTATTCATCCAATGCCAATGCGCGGCGCTATCCGGCCTCGCTGACCAAGATGATGACGCTGTATCTGACCTTCGAGGCGCTCTCGAAGGGCAAGATCAGCAAAACCACGCAGGTTCCCTTCTCTGCCAATGCAGCAGGAGAGCCGCCGACCAAGCTGGGCGTTCGTTCGGGTGGTTCAATCACCGTGGAAACGGCGATCCTGTCCATGGTCACGAAGTCCGCCAATGACTCCTCGACCGCCCTTGCGGAACTGCTCGGCGGCAGCGAGGCTAATTTCGCCAAGATGATGACGGCCAAGGCCCGCTCGCTCGGCATGACCAACACTGTGTTCCGCAACGCGCACGGACTGCCCAATCCGGGCCAGTTCACCACAGCGCGGGACATGGCGACGCTCGGCATGGCGCTGCGCGAACATCACCCCCAATATTATGGCTATTTCGCTGAACGCTCCTTCATGTATGGACGCCAGCGCATCAATGGCCACAACCGCCTCCTTGGCCGGATCAAGGGCGTGGACGGCATCAAGACCGGCTACACCCGCGCCTCGGGTTTCAATCTCGTTTCCTCCGTCTCGATCGACGGCCGCAAGCTGGTTGCCGTGGTCATGGGCGGCAAGTCCGGCGCCAGCCGCGACAATGAAATGGCGCGCCTGATCAATGCCTATCTGCCCAAGGCGTCGCAGCGGGGCGGCGGGGCGCTGATCGCCCGCACGGACAACGACACCGCTTCCAAGGCAATCGCCAGGGTCTCGCTGCCCAAGCACGACGCTCCCACCCCGGACTTCAAACCCGGAACGGACGTCGAAGCTGTCATTGCAAGTGCGGCTCCGGTTCCCGCCCGCGCGCCGAAGCCTAAGCTTCCGGTGGCGATGGCTGCGCCTGAACCCGCAGACATCCCGTTTGCACAGGCTTATTCCGGCCCTGAGCCGCAGCAGATCGATCCGGTCAACACCGCTTCCCTGCCGTCAGGCTGGGTCGTGCAGGTGGCTTCCTCGCCCAGCAAGTCCGAGGCGGAAGCCGCGCTCGACAAGACAGCCGCGCAGGCCCGCGCCGTTCTTGCCAGCGCCTCCGGCTACACCGTTCCCTTCAGGAAGGGCGGCGTGACTTATTTCCGCGCCCGTTTCGGCGGCTTCGAGACGCAAACCGCGGCGCTGCGGGCCTGCACCGCCCTGAAGAAGCAGCGCATCGAATGCTTTGCCGTGCAGCAATAAGCTGCCCGGCAACAAACTCCCGGAAATGTTCGGTATCGAAGGAGTGTCAGTGGTGATCGGAGAAAAGCAGGTAACCGGTTCAGCCAACCCTGTTCTCCAGGACAGGGAACCGGTCAGCGACATCGGAACGCAGGCCCTTTATCAGGCCGCCACGCGGCTGAAGAATATCCGGCCGGGCAATTCGCGGTTCAAGACGCGGGATCTCGTCGGCCTTCTTCTGAGCCATGGCGCCCGCACATGGCGCAATACGCAGCCTGTGGTTCGCATCCGCCTGAAGGTATGCGCACCCGGCGGAATGCCGGGCCTGAAACTCAGGTTCAGGGCTTAGTTTTCGCAGTCCAGCGCTGGCAGGCGGATTACAGCAGCCCCAGTTCCGCCAGTTCCTGACGAAGCTTGGGCGGCAGTTCGACCAGACCCGCCCCTCCCTTTCCGAGATCGGCCGGCGCATCTTCGGCCTTCAGATAGCGCCATCCCTGAAACGGTCGTCTCGGCTGCCATTCGGTCCGGATAATCTCCGGCGCCAGAACGATCTTGCAGCGGCCGATGCCCTCATTATCGGTAAATGGCCTTATCTCGGTGATCAGCTGGCGGCACTGGACGCTGCCCTTGATCACCCAGTACATCGACCCGCCATCGGTAATCTCGGCACCGCGCGTCGGCACCATGCGCGTGACATGCCAGTGCTCGGCCGGCTCACCATTGCGCCGACGCTCTTCGAGCCGGTGAGCGACCCACGCTTCGAGATCCTCGACGCTTTCACAGCCGACGCACAGTTTGAGAATGTTCAGAGCCATGAGGGGAAACTAACGTCTGGCGACGCGTCATTCAACGCGGCGCGAGGTTTTGCACAATTGCGTTACCTGACAGCGAAATGAGCGCTCAGCACTCCACCACATTGACGGCAAGACCGCCAAGGCTGGTTTCCTTGTAGCGCTCATTCATGTCGGCGCCGGTCTGCCGCATCGTCTCGATGGCGGCATCCAGCGGCACGAAATGCTGGCCGTCGCCCTTGATGGCAAGCGATGCGGCCGTCACGGCCTTCACCGCGCCCAGCGCGTTGCGCTCGATGCAGGGCACCTGCACCAGTCCGCCAACGGGATCGCAGGTCATGCCCAGATGATGTTCCAGCGCGATTTCCGCAGCGTTTTCCACCTGCTCGGGCGTGCCGCCCATCACGGCGCACAGACCCGCGGCAGCCATGGCGGACGCGGAGCCCACCTCCCCCTGACAGCCGACCTCAGCGCCCGAAATCGACGCATTGGTCTTGATGATGCCGCCGATGGCAGCAGCAGTGAGCAGAAAATCGCGGATGGAATCCTGATCGGCCTCGGGATGAAAATGCAGCCAGTAGCGCAGCACGGCCGGCAAGGTGCCGGCGGCACCATTGGTCGGCGCGGTGACGACACGCCCGCCGGCGGCGTTCTCCTCGTTCACCGCCATGGCATAGATCGACAGCCAGTCGTTGGCGAGAAGCGGGTTCGGCCGATTGCGGCTCCATTCCTCCTGCAGCTTGTCGTGGAGCTGGCGCGCGCGCCGCCGCACCTTGAGGCCGCCCGGCATGATGCCTTCCTGTGACAGGCCCCGGTCGATGCAGCCCTTCATGGCAGCCCAGATGTCATCGAGCCCGCCGTCGAGCTTCTCGCGCTCCATATAGGTTTCTTCGTTGATGCGCTTCATCTCGGCGATGGAAAGCCCGCTCCGTTTCGCCATCGCCAGCATTTCCACCGCGTTCTTGAAGGGATACGGCACCTTCTTGCCTTCGGTGGTGACAGAGCCGCGCTGCTTTATGCGCTGCAGCTCCTCTTCGGAAACAACGAAACCGCCACCGATGGAATAGTAGATGCGCCTGAGAAGCACCCTGTTGCCCGCATCGTAGGCATAGAAGCTCATGCCGTTGGCGTGGCCCTTGAGCGGCGTCTTCTTGTCGAGAACCAGATCGGTTGCCGGATCGAAATGGTAGGTGGGATGGCCGGGCGGCGTCACGCGCTTTTCAGCGGTCACCTTCGCGACAATGGAATCAGCTTCATCGGGATCGACGTTCACCGGCACAAGGCCGGTAAAGCCCAGCACGATAGCCCGGTCGCTGCCATGGCCGACACCGGTGTAGGCCAGCGAGCCATGCAGGCTTGCGCCGACACGGCTCACTTTTGCCCCGGCAGGGCGCGGCCAGTCGTCGGACAGGATTTCCGCAAGGAAACGTGCAGCCGCCGTCATCGGCCCCATGGTGTGGGAACTGGAAGGGCCGATACCGATCTTGAAAAGGTCGAAAACCGAAAGAAACAAGAACCGTCACCTCACAGAAACAGCCAATGCAGATTGGCATATCATGCTTATATAATGTTTCCTGTCATCATTTGCTGCACTTTTCGATGAGCCAGTGACAAGCACGGCCTGCTGCGGCTGCAGGCTCTCCTGTGGTAAAGGATGACCATGCTCGATTCCTACCATCTGTCGGCGGCCGATTTCGGCGCGCTGGCTTTCTTCCTTCTGGCCTGGGGGCTGCACACGCTGGCCTCTGACGGCTGGCTATTCCATCGTCCGTCTCTCACCATGGCGATGAACCGGCAGCGCGAAATATGGATGCAGCGCATGGCCGAGCGGGAGATCCGCATCGTCGACACCGCCATCATGAGCGGATTGCAGCAGGGAACCGCTTTCTTCGCCTCAAGCTCCCTGATTGCAATCGGCGGGTGTTTTGCGCTCATTGGCGCATCCGATCAGGTGATCGGCGTGCTTTCCGATCTCCACCTTCAGGGTGCGGCCACGCGCACGGCTTTCCAGCTCAAGGTTGTCGGGCTGGTGATTATCCTGGCCTTCGCCTTCTTCAAGTTCGGCTGGTCATACCGGCTGTTCAACTACTGCTCGATCCTGATCGGCGCCGTGCCTGTCGTCCATGGGGAGATGGCGCGCAATCCGCAAACCCGCAACGCCGTGATGCGCGCGGCGAAGATGAACCAGCTTGCCGGCAAACATTTCAATTCGGGCCTGCGCGCGATTTTCTTCTCGATCGGCTATCTTGGCTGGTTCGTCGGACCGGTCGCCTTCATCATGTCGAGCGCATTGCTGGCGGTCGTTCTGATGCGCCGCCAGTTCTTTTCCAATGCGCGCGAAGCCGTTCTGGCGGAAATGAACGATCAGTCTGCGGGACCGGGAAGCGGCGAATCGATACGGCCCGACAGCCAGTAGGCGAGCAAGCCGATCCATTCGCGCAGGCCGACCGTCAGATTCTGGAGGGAGTCGGACACATTGTCCTGCGCCGGGCCGAAATACTCGTTTCCGGCGGTGCGGTAATCGGCCGGCCACGGCACCACGTCGAATCCAGCCTTGCGAAATAAGCCGACCGATCGGGGCATGTGGAAGGCGGACGTGACCAGAAGCCATGTCTCGCCCGCCTGCGGCTTGACGATTTCGCGTGTGAAAACGGCGTTTTCGTATGTATTGCGGGACTTGTTTTCGAGAACCAGCCGCCCGGGCTCCACGCCCAGCGCAGTCAGCAGCCGGGGGGCGGTGTCGCCATCGCCCTCACCTTCCAGCATCATGCTGCCGGTACCGCCGGTCACCACCACCCGGGCCTCGGGATAGCGTCTGGCGAGAACTGCCGCCTCGACAAAGCGATCGCCGCTTGCGTTCAACTCGTAGCCGCCGCGCACAAGGTTCACGCCGCCCTCGAAGCCACCACCCAGCACGATGATGCCGGCGATTCCGGCTGGGGCAGGATCAGGGCGGGAAAACCGATCCTCCAGCGGGTGCAGCATCATCGCACCGGTCGAAGTCCATGCACCGATGGCCAGCACAAGAAACGCGATGGACGAGAAGAAGATGGACAGACGGCGCCACCCGACGATGGCGAGCATGATCCCCGCCAGCGCCGTCAGGCCGATCAGGTTGATCGGCTGCATCACGAACCAGAACAGCTTGGAGAGATAAAAGAACATGCCTTATCCCTCCCGCGGGGCAGGTGTTACCACCACTTCTGCGGCTGGAAGGTTCCGGCTGCCTGCTCCACGACGTGCGCCGTGCGGAACAGGGTCTCTTCGTCGAAAGGCCGGCCGATAAGCTGCAGTCCCAGCGGCAGCCCCTGATCATTGAGGCCGGCCGGCACGGAAATGCCGGGAAGACCTGCCATGTTCACCGTCACAGTGAAGATGTCGTTGAGATACATCTTCACCGGATCGCTCGACATTTCCTTGTCGGCGATGCCGAAGGCGGCCGATGGCGTGGCTGGCGTCAGGATCACGTCCACGCCTGCCGCGAAGGCATCGTCAAAGTCCTTCTTGATCAGCGTGCGGACCTTCTGGGCCTGCAGATAATAGGCATCGTAATAGCCGGCGGACAGGACATAGGTGCCGACCATGACGCGGCGCTTCACCTCGTCGCCAAAGCCGGCGGCGCGGGTGTTCTCATACATCTCCACGATGTCCTTGCCGGGAACCCGCAAACCATAACGCACGCCATCATAACGGGCGAGGTTCGAGGAAGCCTCGGCCGGCGAGATGATGTAGTAGGTCGGCAGCGCATATTTCGTATGCGGAAGAGAAATATCGACGATTTCGGCGCCGGCCTCCTTCAGCCAGGCGATACCCTGCTGCCAGAGCGCTTCCACTTCCTGCGGCATGCCCTCGACACGGTATTCCCTCGGAATGCCGACCTTCATGCCTTTCACCGACTGACCGAGCGCCGCCTCATAATCCGGCACCGGCAGATCGACGGAGGTGGTGTCCTTCACATCGACGGAGGCCATCGACTTCAGGAGGATGGCCGCATCGCGCACGTCGCGGGCAATGGGTCCAGCCTGATCCAGCGACGAGGCATAGGCAACGATCCCCCAGCGCGAGCAGCGGCCATAGGTCGGCTTGATGCCAACGGTGCCGGTAAAGGCGGCCGGCTGGCGGATGGAACCACCCGTATCGGTTGCGGTCGCACCGGCGCACAAAAATGCCGAAACCGCGGCGGCCGAACCGCCAGACGAGCCGCCGGGAACCAGATCGGCGTCCGAGCCTTTCGCCCGCCACGGGTTTTTCACCGGGCCGTAATAAGAGGTTTCGTTGGAAGAGCCCATAGCGAACTCATCCATGTTGAGCTTGCCCAGCATCACCGCGCCATCGGCCCACAGATTGGCCGTGACGGTCGATTCATAGCGCGGCCTGAAACCGTCGAGCACATGGCTGCACGCCTGTGTGTGGACGCCTTCCGTCGCGAACAGGTCCTTCACGCCAAGCGGAATGCCTTCGAGCGCGCCACCCTGCCCCGCAGCCAGCCGCGCATCAGAGGCCTTCGCCATGTCACGGGCCTTGTCATGCGTGACCGCAACGTAGGCGTTGAGCTCGTCATTGGCTGCGTCGATGGCGCCCAGATAGGCATCCGTCAGCTCGACGGCGGAAATCTCCCGAGCGCGCAGCTTCTCGCGCGCCTGTGAAATCGTGAGTCTGGTCAGGTCGGTCATCAGGCAAACTTCTTTTCGTAAAATCGCGAATAGCCGGAATCGGGATAGTCAAGGACAGCGCCGCATACCTGGAAACCGCCACGCTCATAAACACGCCAGGCGGGCTCGAAGCCCGCGCCCTCGCCGGTTTCGAGTACGAGACGCCTGATCCCCTTCTTGCGCGCCAGTTCCTCTATGCGCTCAAGAATGCGGGCGCCGACACGCTGGCCTCGCACCTGCGGCAAGGTGTACATCCGCTTGATCTCGCCAAGCCCGTCGCCATGCTCCTTGAGCGCGCCCATGCCGACGGCCCGGCCGGTGCCGTCGCGCGCGATGAACAGGGTGAGAGCAGCCTCGGACATTTCCTCGACCGTCATCTGGAACTGGAATTCGCGCGGCGAAAGCGGCATCAGATAGGCGTTGAGCTCGGCCACGAGCGTGCGCACATCGTCTTGCAACGGCAGTTCCGTGGTAATGGAGATCGACATGGCTTCTATTCGACCACCTTCGGAACGAGGAAGAAATTCTCTTCCGTAGCCGGCGCATTGGCGACCACATCGTCAGCCTTGTTGCCGTCGCTCACCTCATCCGCGCGCTTGCGCATCTCCATCGGAAGCACCGACGTCATCGGCTCGACGCCGGTTACATCCACTTCGTTCAGTTGCTCGACGAAACCAAGGATGGAATTGATCTTGTCCGCCATGACGGCCGCCTCCTGCTCGCTGACCGCGATGCGTGAAAGACGTGCGACGCGTTTGACCGTATCCAGATCGACCGACATGTAGAAAGTCCGCTTCAAAACTGTTTTGGAACCAGCCTGCGCTATAGCGGTGCAGGCTGGCGGGTGCAACATCCAGAGCCGGTCAGATCGTGATCTGCTTGCCGATGCCGGGCAGCGCAACCTTCACGCCGGACCCTTCCAGCCCCTCGACGAATTTGTCGGCGGTCTGGTCGAGCAGGGGGAAAGTGCCGAAATGGCAGGGCACGACCGTATCGAAACGGAAGAAGCGCCGGCAGGCCAATGCGGCCACAGCTCCACCCATGGTAAAGCGATCCCCGACCGGCACGATGCCGATCTTCGGTTCATGCAGCTCGTTGATCAGCGCCATGTCGGAAAAGATGTCGGTATCGCCCATGTGGTAAAGGGTCGGCGCGTCGGGGAAATGCAGCACCAGACCGCCCGGATTGCCGAGATAGACATTGCCGTTTTCCGCCGAAGCCGAAGACGAATGCAGCGCCTGCACGAAAGTCGTGGTGAAACCGCCGCAATCGACCGTTCCGCCGATATTGCCGGGATTGATTTTCTGATCGCTGACGCCCTTGCCGACCAAATGCATGCAGATCTCGAAATTCGCGACCAGCATGGCGCCGGACTGCTTGAGGATTTCCGCCGCCCCACTGATGTGATCGTCATGGCCGTGGGTCAGAAGCACATGGGTGACGCCCTGCGCGGGCTCTTCCCAGCCCCCCTGCCAGACGGGATTGCCAACCAGATAGGGGTCGATCAGGATCGTGGCATCGCCGGTTTCGATACGGAAAGCGGAATGGCCATACCAGGTCAGTTTCATGGTGAGCGTCCTCGATTATATTTATTTCGGGATTTTAATTCGGTGCGAGGATAGAAGCCTGACCAGCCATGTCAAAGGAAAGCCGGGGCCACCTTGAATATCATTGAAGCGGAACAACTGATCCAGCGTCTTCAACCGGGCCAGACCGTGGCCGGCCTTGATCTGGGGGACAAGACGATCGGCGTTGCCGTCTCGGATGCCGGCCTTTCCTTCGCGCATCCACGTCCCGTGATCATGCGAAAGAAGTTCACGCAGGATGCCACAGCACTCCTCGATCTTCTGAAAAGGGACAATGTGGGGGCCATCGCCATCGGCCTGCCGGTCAACATGGACGGCAGCCATGGACCGCGCGCGCAGAAATCCCGCGCCTTCGTGCGCAATATGGCGCAGCTGACAGACCTGCCCTTCCTGTTCTGGGACGAGCGCCTGTCAACCGTGGCTGCCGAGCGCACCCTGATCGAAATGGACTTTTCGCGGACCAAGCGCAGCGGGAAGATCGATTCGGCCGCCGCGTCCTTCATCCTGCAGGGCGTTCTCGACAGGTTGCGCCGGCTGCGCAGCGACGGCTGACTCCGTTTCCAGCCCCCGCTTCCTTCTGATCCACGCAGCGATGTGGCGGCGACGGCGAAAAGCCCAGAACGCCAGAATGAGGCCGGTGTCCATGACGCAGGCCCGCGCCACGAGGCCCGGAATGATCTCAGGGTCGATGCCGAGAATGTCGCCGTAAAGCTGGAACACGAAGTCGTGCAGTGGGCGGCTCAGCATCACATAGCCGAAATTCATGTCATTCAAGGACAGAAAATACCAGCCCCAGAACAGAAGCAGCGGTGCGGCCCACAGTGCGAAAACGTAGCGCATCAGCAAACGCCCGCGAATTTGCGGGCAATGCCGTCTTGTTCCGGATATCCTGTCGGCACGGCTTATCAACCCCGCTCGTTAACGCTTTGCTAACCATAAGAGTGACGGCCACAACGGCGCACCGCAACGGATTTCGTTAACTATGGTTAACGTCCGCAGAACTGCGCGGTTTTGCTTTCGGAGCCGTTAGGATCAACTGGCCGGCGGATAGAGCGTATCGATGATCAGGCGCGCATCATGCCGTGAGTCGAGCAGGCCATAGGTGGTACGCCACTGCCCGGCCAGCCGGGTCTCGACGAAGGCGTCAGCGATGCGCCCTGCCCCAAGCCGCCGCAACTCGGCGGCAGCTGCCGCCAGCGCAAGCTGCTCGGTCAGGATGCGCGCCGAACCCTCGTCGCTGGACGCGACCTGCATGGCTGCCTTCAGCACACCGACCGTGCCGTGGCCGCTGGCGCCCAGATCCCGGTCTATACCGGCCATGACATCGTCGAACAGGCCCGGCGCGCGGCCAAGCACGCGCAGCACATCCAGCGCCATGACATTGCCGGAGCCTTCCCAGATCGCATTGACGGGGGCCTCGCGATAATAGCGGGCAAGCGGCGCTTCCTCGACATAGCCATTGCCGCCGAGGCATTCCATCGCTTCATAGAGAAGTGCCGGCGCGATCTTGCAGACCCAGTATTTAACCACCGGCGTCATGGCTCGGGCGAAAGCCGCCTCGCCCCGGTCGCCGGCGGCCTCATCGAAGGAACGCGCCAGACGGAACGAGAGCGCAGTGGCGGCGGCAACGTCGAGCGCCATGTCGGCCAGCACGCGCTGCATCAGCGGCTGGTCGATCAGCCGCTTGCCGAATGTCTGGCGATGGCGGCAGTGATGGACCGCCTCCGCAAGACCGGCCCGCATCAGCGCCGAGGAAGCGACGGCGCAGTCGAGCCGCGTCAGCGTGACCATATCCATGATGGTGCGCACGCCAGCACCCGGCTCGCCCACCATCTCGCCGATAGCATTCTCGAATTCCACTTCGGCGGAGGCGTTGGAGCGGTTGCCGAGCTTGTCCTTCAGGCGCTGGAAGCGGAAGCCATTGCCGGTGCCATCCCCCAGAATGCGCGGCACGAGGAAGCATGACAGGCCTTCGGTCGCCTGCGCCAGCACCAGAAACGCGTCCGACATCGGGGCCGACATGAACCATTTATGGCCGGTGAGCCGGAAAAACCCGGTCGAGCCCGCGCGTTCGGCGCGGGTGACATTGGCGCGCACATCGGTGCCGCCCTGCTTCTCGGTCATGCCCATGCCGAGCGTGAGACCGGTTTTCTCCACAGGCGGCTTCTGCGCCTGATCATATTTGCGTGTTGTAACGCGCGGCGCCCATTCGCGGAATGTTTTCGGGCTGCCCATCAGAGCCGCCAGCGAAGCGCTGGTCATGGTGATCGGGCACAGATGGCCGACTTCAAGCTGGGCGGTCAGATAGAATCGCGCGGCACGCACCTGATGCCGCCGCCCGATTTCCGTATCGCCATTCTCCCAGATCGAGGAGTGCAGGCCGTTGGCCACGGAGCGGCGCATCAGCGCGTGATAGGCCGGGTGGAACTCGACCAGATCGATCCGCCGGCCCTGCCGGTCATGCGTGCGAAGGCGCGGGGTTTCGGTGTTGGCCAGGCGCGCCAGATCCTGCGCCTCCTGCGTCAGCACGAAGCGGCCAAGGCCGTCGAGGTCCTTGCGCACAGGGTCGGAGAACTGCTCGGCGAGCTGGATCAGCAGCGGATCGCCTCTCCAGGCGTTCGTGCCTGTGAGGGGCGGCGGCTGGTTGGTCACGTCGTCTGTCACGCAATGTCCCTGTGTGTCGTGGCGGCCTCCGGCCCGGGGCCCGTGGCGGCTTGTCGAATCCGCTTCATTGGCGGCTTTATATCTCATGGCCGCATGAGCGGGCCATGAAAATAGGGGAAGATGCCCATCCAATGCAAAGCGGGTCCTTGCAGGTCACTTCTGCTGGCCGTATAGCACGCCCCTGAGATGACCCAAACAGACGCGCCCCTGCCGCTCTTCCCCCACCGCCACCTGCTTGGCATAAGGGATCTTTCCCCACCCGATATAGAGATATTGCTGGACCGCGCCGATCGCGCCGTCTCGATTTCCCGGCAATCGGAGAAAAAGACGTCGACCCTGCGCGGGCGTACGCAGATCAACCTGTTCTTCGAATCCTCGACCCGCACCCAGTCTTCGTTCGAGCTGGCCGGCAAGCGCCTCGGCGCCGATGTCATGAACATGTCGGTCGCCAGTTCTTCGGTGAAGAAGGGCGAAACGCTGATCGACACGGCGATGACGCTCAACGCCATGCGGCCGGATATCCTCATCATCCGCCACCAGTCGGCGGGTGCGGCCGCCCTGCTGGCACAGAAGGTGGGCTGCTCGGTGGTCAATGCCGGCGACGGCACGCATGAGCATCCGACACAGGCGCTGCTCGACGCCCTCACCATCCGTCGCGCCAAGGGGCGCATCGGCGGGCTGACAGTCGCGATCTGCGGCGACATTCTTCATTCGCGCGTCGCCCGCTCAAACATCATCCTGCTCAACGCGCTGGGCGCGCAGGTGCGCGTGGTCGCGCCCTCGACGCTGATGCCCTCCGGCATCGAGCAGATGAGCGTCAACGTCTTCCGCAACATGGAAGAAGGCCTGAAAGGCGCGGACGTGGTGATGATGCTGCGCCTGCAACGCGAGCGCATGGCCGGCAGCTTCGTGCCCTCCGTACGCGAATATTTCCGCTATTTCGGCCTCGATGCCGAAAAGCTGAAAGCCGCCAAAGATGACGCGCTGGTCATGCATCCCGGCCCGATGAACCGCGGCGTCGAGATCGCTTCGGAAATCGCTGACGGACCGCAGAGCGTGATCCAGGAACAGGTGGAGATGGGCGTCGCCGTCCGCATGGCGGTGATGGAGGCGCTGCTCGACCCGCGCCGCAATCCTGCCCATAACACCGGGGGGCTGAGCGCATGAGCACCACCATCTTCAGCCACGCCCGCATCGTCGATCCCTCGCGCGGACTGGACGAGACCGGCAGCGTCGTCGTGCAGGACGGAAAGATCGCCGCCGCCGGCAAGGACGCGCTCAATCAGGGTGCCCCGGAAGGCGCCACCGTCATTGACTGCAGGGCCAAGACCATCATACCCGGACTGATCGACAGCCGTGTCTTCATCGGCGAACCGGGTGGCGAGCATCGCGAAACCATCGCTTCCGCCAGTCAGGCCGCAGCTGCCGGCGGCGTCACCTCGGTGGTGATGATGCCGGACACCGATCCGGTCATCGACAATGTCGCACTGGTCGAGTTCGTGCTGCGCACCGCGCGCGATACCGCCTGCGTCAACATCTTCCCTGCGGCGGCCATCACCAAGGGCCTTGAAGGCCGCGAGATGACCGAGTTCGGCCTGCTGCGCGAGGCGGGTGCGGTCGCCTTCACTGACGGGCGCCACACCATAGCCAATTCGCTGGTGATGCGCCGTGCGCTCACCTATGCGCGCGATTTCGGCGCGACCATCGTTCACGAGACGCTGGATGCGGACCTCGCCTCCTCCGGCGTCATGAATGAAGGGCTTTATGCGAGCTGGCTCGGCCTTTCCGGCATTCCGCGAGAAGCGGAAACCATCCCGCTGGAGCGTGATCTTTCGCTCGCCCGCCTCACGCGCGGCAACTACCACGCCGCCAAGATTTCGACGGGCATGGCAGCCGATGCCATCCGCCGCGCCAAAAGCGATGGCGCCAATGTCAGCGCCGGCGTGGCGATCTACAATCTGGCGCTGAACGAGCACGATGTCGGCGAATACCGCACCTTCTTCCGGCTGACGCCGCCGCTGCGCACCGAGGATGACCGCATCGCCATGATCGACGCGCTGAAGGACGGCACGCTCGATCTGATCGTATCCTCTCACGATCCGCAGGACGTCGACACCAAGCGCCTGCCGTTCTCGGATGCAGCGGCTGGCGCAATCGGGCTGGAAACGCTGCTGGCCGTTGCCCTGCGCCTTCATCACAATGGCGAGGTGCCGCTCCTCAGGATCATCGAGGCGCTTTCGACGGCGCCTGCCCGCCTCTTCGGCCTGCCCGGCGGCGGCCTGAAGCCCGGCGCGCCGGCTGATCTGGCGGTCGTAGACCTGAACGAACCATGGGTGGTCAGCGAAACCGGCATCCGCTCCCGCTCCAAGAACACCTGCTTCGAGGGCGCGCGACTGCAAGGCAGGGTCTTGCAAACACTGGTTGCGGGCCGCACAGTGTTCGCCGTCTAGAGCGTTTTGGTGAAAAACGGATCACTTCCAATGCTCTGTTTCTTTGTTTCCAGGCAGTTCCGGACGCAAAACCGCGTCGCACTTTTGCTGGAACTGCGCTAGTATGGAACCAATCGGTCAGCCAGGGGGAAGCATGACCTTCATCACCATCGCGGCGCTGATCTTCGGCTATCTGCTGGGATCGATTCCGTTCGGCCTGCTGCTGACGCGCGCGGCCGGGCTCGGTGACGTGCGCTCCATCGGCTCGGGCAACATAGGCGCGACCAATGTTCTGCGCACCGGCAACAAGAAGCTTGCCGCGGCCACGTTGCTTCTGGATGCGCTGAAAGGCACCGCAGCCGTTCTTCTGGCAAACCTCTATGCTCCCGATCTCGGTTTATGGGCCGGCTTTGGTGCCTTTCTGGGCCACCTCTTCCCTATCTGGCTGGGCTTCAAGGGTGGCAAGGGCGTCGCAACCTATCTCGGCGTGCTGATCGCTCTCGCATGGCAGGTGGCGCTGATCTTCGCCGCGGTCTGGCTGCTGGTCGCCATAGTGTTCCGATACTCTTCGCTGGCCGCGCTTTGCGCAGCCATCGCCGTGCCGGTCGCTCTGTGGTTCCTCGCCACGCCGCAGCTTACCGGGCTGTTTGCTTTGATGAGCGTGATCCTTTTCATCAAGCATCGCGCCAACATCCAGCGCCTTGCCTCCGGCACCGAAGGCCGGATCGGGGCCCGGGGGTGATAGGGGGGGTCAACCCCGCCCGGCCCGGTCTGAGCGACAGACAAAGGCTCGCATGGCTGCGGCTGATACGAACGCCCAATGTAGGCCCTGCATCATTCCGCGATCTCATCAACCGATTCGGTTCTGCACAGACCGCGCTCGACATGCTGCCGGAGCTCATGCAGTCCGCCGGGGCGCGCCGGATCGTGCGGATACCCGATGAAGCGCAAATCCTCCGGGAGATGGATCATGCCGCCGGTTTCGGCGCGCGTTTCGTCTGCATCGGCGATCCCGACTATCCGCTGTTGCTGAAGCAGGTGGACCATCCGCCGCCCGTTCTGGCCGTGATCGGCGAGGGAGCGGTGCTGAGCCGGCCTGCGATCTCCGTTGTGGGCGCACGCAATGCCTCCGTCGCAGGAACGAGGCTGGCTGCTGCATTGTCCGCGAAAATCGGTCAGGCCGGCTATACCATCGTCTCCGGCCTCGCACGCGGCATCGACACGGCGGCACATCGCGGCAGCATCGATAAAGGCACGATCGGCGTTCTGGCCGGCGGGCTCGACATGCCCTATCCGCCGGAAAATGTCGGGCTTTGCCGTGAAATCGTAGAACGCGGCGGCGCCATCGTCTCCGAGATGCCGTTCGGCTGGCAGCCTCGCGCGCAGGATTTCCCCCGCCGCAACAGGATCGTGGCCGGCATGGGCATAGGGCTGCTGGTGGTGGAGGCGGCGAAACGTTCCGGCTCCCTCATCACAGCGCGGCTTGCCGGAGAAATGGGCAGACTGGTCTTCGCCGTTCCGGGCTCCCCGCTCGATCCCCGCGCCGGCGGCACCAACGGTCTGCTCAAGGATGGCGCCATCCTTACGACGGAACCCAATGACGTTCTGGAGGCGGTCAGACCACTCTACGGCACGGCGCAGCCAGCGGAGTTCCCGCTTGAGGAATCGACCGACCTGTCGGATGCACCTCCCCCGCAGGAAGACGAACGACGTCTCGTCATCGATGCGCTGGGGCCAACCCCGGTCGGGATTGACGAAATCATCCGCCACACCGGTCTTGAACCCGCACAGGTGCAGATGGTTCTGCTCGAACTGGACCTTGTGGGAAGACTTGAACGCCATTCAGGCGGGCATGTCTCGCTGCTGGCTTCTCAATAGAATAAAAAGCGTCTGACGCGTGAACCACAGAGGCGACGGACCCGCTTCCGGTCCGCCACCATCAGTGAAGCCGATCATGGAGATCGCAAACGTTGCCCGCATAAGACATGGGGGCACGAAATCACCGGCATATCGCTTCAATATGCCCGAAACCTCAAAACTCCCGGATCACACGCTGCCCGGATAGTTCGGGCTTTCGCGGGTGATGGTCACGTTGTGGGCATGGCTTTCGCGCAGGCCGGCGTTCGAGATGCGCACGAACGTAGCGCGATTGCGGAACTCGGCCAGATCGGCGCCGCCGACATAGCCCATCGAAGCCTTCAGGCCACCGGCAAGCTGATGCAGGACACCTGCGACGGGGCCCTTGTACGGCACCTGCCCCTCGATGCCTTCCGGCACCAGCTTCAGCGTGTCGCGCACTTCCGCCTGAAAATAGCGGTCAGCCGATCCACGCGCCATGGCGCCGACCGATCCCATGCCGCGATAGGCCTTGAACGAGCGTCCCTGATGCAGGTAGACCTCGCCGGGGCTTTCCTCGGTGCCGGCCAGAAGCGAGCCGACCATGACGGCCGATGCGCCTGCCGCCAGCGCCTTGGCAAGATCGCCGGAGAACTTGATGCCACCATCGGCGATGATCGAAATGCCGGCCTTCTGGCCAACCTCGACTGCCGACAGAATAGCCGACAGCTGCGGCACACCAACGCCCGCAACGATGCGGGTGGTGCAGATCGAACCCGGACCGATACCGACCTTGACGGCATCGGCACCCGCATCGATCAGCGCCTGCGTGCCCTCCGCGGTGGCCACATTGCCAGCCATGATGCGCACTTCATTCGACAGTTTCTTGGCGCGGGTGACGGCATCCAGAACGCGCTGCGAATGGCCGTGCGCCGTGTCGATCACCAAAAGATCGACGCCGGCGTCGATCAGGCGCTCGGCGCGCTCGAAACCATCCGCGCCGACGCTGGTCGCGGCAGCCACGCGCAGGCGTCCCTGCGCATCCTTGGAGGCGTTGGGGTTGAGCTGCGACTTCTCGATGTCCTTGACCGTGATCAGACCGACGCACACGCCCTTGCCGTCGGTGACGACCAGCTTTTCGATGCGATGCTGGTGCAGCAGGCGCTTGGCCTCGTCGTGGTCGACGTTTTCCTTGACGGTGATGAGGTTCTCGCGGGTCATCAGCTCGTAGACGCGCTGAGCCGGGTCGGAGGCGAAGCGCACGTCGCGGTTCGTCAGAATGCCGACGAGACGGCCCGCTTTGTGGCCGCCAGTGCCGCCATTTTCCACCACAGGAATGCCCGAAATGCCGTGCGCGCTCATCAGCGCCAGCGCATCGGCCAGCGTCGCATCCGGACCGATGGTTACAGGGTTGATCACCATGCCGGATTCGAACTTCTTTACCTGGCGGACCTGCTCGGCCTGCTCGACAGGGGTAAGATTGCGATGGATGACGCCGATGCCGCCAGCCTGCGCCATGGCGATGGCCAGACGAGATTCCGTCACTGTGTCCATGGCTGCCGAAATAATCGGCAAATTCAAATCGATATCGCCGGCAATTCGCGTTGAGATGTCAACTTCGCCCGGCATGACCTCCGAATGACCCGGCTGCAGCAGCACGTCGTCAAAGGTGAGCGCCAGCGCGCCGGTGGACGTTTCGATGATTTTTGCCATGGCCAACTTCCCGGAATGCGTGAAGGGCACGGAACCCGCATGGCCCGCGCCGACTCGTCTGTCCCTTTCAGGATTGGCGGTGGCTCGTAACACGGTTCCCGGCCGCTGAAAAGCGGCGGCCGGAAAAGATCAGCCTTTATTCGTCATTTTCCTGCTGCTCCGCCCTGCCCCTGAAATCACGCGCCAGCAGATAAAGCTCGACGGATTCGGCGCGCGAAGCCTGCGGCTTGACGTGATGAACGGTGCGAAAGCTTTTCTTCAAATCGTCCAGCAATCCGGTCTCGGTGCCGCCCTGAAAGGTCTTGGCGAGGAAATGCCCGCCGGGCCGCAGCACGGTCATGGCAAAGTCGGCCGCGACCTCGCAAAGATGCATGGTGCGCAGGTGATCCGTGCGGCGGTGCCCGGTGGTGGGCGCGGCCATGTCCGACAGCACCACGTCCGGTTCCCCACCCAGCGCCTCGATCAGCTTTTCAGGCGCACCGTCGTCGAGAAAATCCATCTGAAGGATGGCTGCACCCGGAACCGGATCCATCTCCAGATAGTCGATGCCGACGACGGTCGGCGCTTCCGCGCTCGATTTCACGCGCGCTGCCGCCACCTGGCACCAGCCTCCGGGCGCCGCACCAAGATCGATGATGCGCATGCCGGGCTTCAGGAGCTTATATTTGTCGTCGATCTCGATCAGCTTGTAGGCGGCCCGCGAGCGATAGCCATCTGCCTTCGAGCGCTGCACATAAGGGTCGTTCATGTGGCGCTCCAGCCACCGGCGCGACGATTCCTTGAGCCCACTCTTCTTCTTGATCTTGGTGCGCAGCACGCGGGAGACGCCCGCGCCCGGCTTTTCCGGTTTCTTCGTCATCGCCTTGCCCCGCCTCTGCGGGCGTCGCGCCACACGCCCTCATCCGCCATCAGTTCACTCAATATGCCTTCGCGCAGGCCCCTGTCCGCCACCCGCAGGCGCTGGGAAGGCCACACGGCGCGGATCGCTTCCAGAATGGCGCATCCCGCCAGAACCAGATCGGCCCGGTCCGGCCCGATGCAGGGATTTGCAACGCGGCTCTGGAAATCCCAGCCGAGCAGCTTTTCCACCATGAGGTCGACATTGGTGCGGTCCATCCACAAGCCGTCGACGCGGCGGCGGTCATAGCGCGGCAGATCAAGATGCACGCCCGCAAGCGTGGTCACCGTACCGGATGTGCCAAGCAGGTGAAACCGAGGGCTTTGCAGCACGTGATTGAGCCGGTTGCGTCCCTCAAAGGCGGAAAGCCGCGTGGCTACGTCATCCACCATGGCAGCGAACGAATCGCGCGTGACCGTGCGTCCCCCAAAACGCTCAGCCAGCGAAACAACGCCCACAGGCAGCGATGTCCAGGACACGATGTGATTGGCGAGGTGCTGGGAGCGCCGCCCCTTGCTCAGATCGATCAGCGCGATTTCGGAGGAGCCTCCGCCAATGTCGAACAACACCACGCCTTGCGTGTCGCGCTCGACGAGCGACCCACAGCCGGAAACAGCCAGCCGGGCCTCTGTCTGGCGATCTATGATCTCCAGCTTGAGTCCGGCCTCTTTCTCAACCCTGTCGATGAATTCCGAGCCGTTTTCAGCCGAGCGACAGGCCTCCGTGGCGATGAGGCGCGCACGACGCACATTTCTGCTGCGCAGCTTGTCGCCGCAAATCTTCAAGGCCTCGACGGCCCTGTCCATCGCGGCGTCCGACAAGCGTCCGCTCGCCGAAAGCCCTTCGCCCAACCTCACAATGCGCGAAAATGCATCGATGACACGGAACTGGCCGTAACGTGTGGGGATGGCGACCAGCAACCGGCAATTATTGGTTCCAAGATCCAGCGCGGCGAATACAGGAAGATCTTCAAAGGGCTTGCGGGCGGCCGCACCGGTGAAGGCCTGCCCGTTAGTGGCTTCGCTTCTGCGCTCTTTCACGCCTGCCGAAGATCGGTCCGACGAGCTGGAAGCGGTTTTGGCGGCCTGACCCGACCGCGCTTTTTCCGTTGGCTGGCCCTGGGGTGCGCCCTGCCCGTCGCGAGCGTAAACCTTACGGCCACGTCGACGCTTGCGTCGCTTTCTGGGCTTTCCGTTCTGGGTGGTGGGGCCATCCTGCCCGGCAGCGGACAGATTTGCCGGGGCGCCCTCAAGGCGGCCACCAGCAACGGGAGCGGACACGCCCGAAGGCTCCACCGATTCCCCGGACCCGCCACTTCCCGGCGTCCTGGCGCCGGCGTCGCGGTATCTCACAGTCGTTCCTTCCGACGCCGCGCGAACCGATAGAGCCGGACGCTGCAGGCGCTCATATTTTCAAGTTGAGGAAAGATTAGCAGCGGTGTCGGGTTTCACCAAGAGCAAAGCGCAGAAAGAATCATCAGAGTGAACTTTATGGCCCGTCAAAGGTTGAAGCGGCCACATTCATCATGCATTCCTGAAATTCGGATTCGCCGGGGGGCCGGCAGCCATGCATGTCCCTTGAACCTTTCTCATGGAGGCACCTGCCGCGCATGACAGGCCGTGCATGAACTGGAAACGCTATTTCTGGCCGGCCGTCGGGCTGGCAGCCGTCGCATTCTCCATCTGGATTCTGCTTCATGAATTGCGCGGCATCTCGCTTGATGATGTCTGGGACAGCCTGATGGCCATCTCATCCACCCACTGGGCGCTGTCTGCGCTCAGTGCGGTGGTCGCCTATGCGGCCCTTGCCGGATACGATCACATCGCCCTCCTGCATATCGGCAAGCGTGTATCCTGGCTGTTCGTGACCTTGTGCTCCTTCACCACCTATGCGCTGTCCCACAATATCGGCGGATCAGTGTTTTCGGGTGCCGTGATTCGCTATCGCGCCTATGTCACCAAAGGGCTGAGCGGTCAGGAAGTCGGCGTTCTGGTGGCGGTCTGCTGGTTCACCTTCGTGCTTTCCACCATCACGGTCGGCGCAATCGTGCTGATTCTGGTTCCCGGCCTGCTCGATCGCTTTTCCGACCTCGGCTTGCGGGAATTTTCCGGCCTGACAGGCATGCTCCTGCTTGTGCCGGTTATCGCGTACGTCTTCTGTTCGTGGCTCAATCTACGCCCATTGCGAATCGGCTCTCTGCAAATTCACTATCCGCGCCTGCCGATCGTCGCTCGCCAGCTCATCATCGGGCCATTGGAGCTTTTTGCCGCCGGCGCGATCATCTATTTCGCGCTGCCGGAAGCAGGCAATCCCGGCTACCTCGTCGTTCTCGGCGTGTTTCTGGTGTCGTTCTCGGTGGCGCAGATTTCCCATGCTCCGGGCGGACTCGGCGTGCTGGAGGTCGTATTTCTTATGGGATTGCCGGATATGGAGGCGGTGGACGTTCTGGCCGCCCTGCTGGTGTTCCGGCTGTTCTATCTGATCGTGCCGCTGATCATCAGCCTCGGCGTCGTCCTGCTGTTCGAACGCGCTCAACTGCGTCGAAACGACAATTGAATGCACAATCCCACAATTGAAATCACAGGCGGGGTTGACTAATTCAAAGCGACGATTAAAACGCAGCCACTTGCCGGGCGCACTTTACCGAAGCGCCCCGGACCGGATCATAAGAGACCGGTTGGAAAAGGCAGGTAAGCATCGCAGGCGATGCCCTGCTGGGGAATAGGTTAACGGTAGACCCACGGACTCTGACTCCGTTAGTCCTGGTTCGAATCCAGGTTCCCCAGCCAAATTTCTTTCTTCACAAAATCACCCGCCTTAATCATCGCAAAGATGCACGTGGCTCGCCACACACGGCAAGATCATATTTCCTGCGTCAGATAATCTTCATTTCGTAACCGCCGCAAAATTCAGGACAATCTGGTCATCACGATTGCGGGAAAACATACCTTCCGTCCGCGATCAGAGATCGAACTCCGCCTGCCCCTCGTCCATGGCATTGACGGCTTCGGCGGCAAGGGCGCGCGTTATGCGGCTGTGCTCTTCAAGGGCCATGCGATCCAGCCGCTCCACGACCCGTATCGCGGTTGCCAGCGAGCGCTCGATGCGGCGCACGAGATACTGGACCACCGGAAGATCAACCTCGATCTGCCGGTCTGCGAAGAGCTTGGTTATGACGCCGGCGAGCAGCAGGTCATCCGGCTCGCGTATTTCCACCACCGGCGCGGCTTTCAGGCGCGACACCAGATCCGCCAGCGTCACACCCCACGCAGCCGGAAAACGGCGCGCGGTGATCAGCAGATGGCTGTCATTGGCGCGTATATGATTGATCAGGTGGAACAACCCGGTTTCATCGATCGGTCCGCGGTCGATATCGTCGAGCAGCACCGGCCGGGTTTCGAGCATTTCCAGTGAAGACGAGATGTTGGCTGGCCTCAGCGCAACAGCATCTGCCTGAGCGCGCCAGATCTCCGCCAGATGGGTTTTTCCAGCACCTGTAGGGCCGGAAAGCACCATGACGGGCGCCGGCCATTCCGGCCAGCGGTCGATGAGCGCCACGGCCTCTTCATTGGCCGGCGAAACGACGAGATCATCGCGCGAATAGCCCGGCGCATGGCCGAAATCGAGCGGCAACTGCCGTGGTTTTTCAGGCTGCTGTACCATGCCGGGATCAGTCTTTTCCGGGGCGCGCCACAGCCGGAGCGTCCTCGTTGCCGGTTCCCTTGTAGAGGGGCGATTCCAGATAACGGGAGAGCGCGAAACGCACCAGAACGGCAATTGCGGCGGCTGCCGGCACGGCAATCAAAAGGCCCACAAAGCCGAACAGCGCGCCGAAGGCGAACAGCGCGAACATCAGCCAGACCGGATGCAGGCCTACGCTTTTTCCCACCAGCTTCGGCTGCAGGATATTGCCTTCGATGAACTGCCCGACAAAGAACACACAGGCGACAGCCGCGACCATGATCCAGTCCGGCCAGAACTGCACAAAGGCAACGCCCACGGCCAGCACCAGCCCGGTCAGCGATCCGACATAGGGAATGAAGCTGATCAGCCCGGCAAACAGACCTATCAGGATGCTGAAGTTGAGCCCCGTCAGCGTCAGGCCGAACGCATACATGCCCCCCAGAACCAGGCACAAAGTGCCCTGCCCGCGCACGAATCCGGCCGTTGCCGTGTTGATGTCGGAAAAGATCGTCCGCACCGTCTGCACATGGTCGCGCGGCACCCAGCTGTCGACGACGGCGATCATGCGGTCCCAGTCGAGCAGCATGTAGAAGGCAACCACCGGCGTCACCACCAGCAGGCTGACCACCGAGACCAGCGCCATTCCCGAATTCCAGATCGACTGGAAGAGAGATGTCAGCAGGCCGAATCCGGAGGTCAGCAAGGAGTTGAGCCCCTCCTTCAGTCCCGCTGCATCAACGCCGAAGCGGCGTTCCAGCCATGCCGGGTCGAAATTGGTGACCAGCGCCTGAAGCCGCGTCATGTAATCTGGCAGCCGTGCGGCAAAATCCGCCATCTGGGATGCGAGGATGGGCACCAGCACGACAAAGCCAAGCACCAGCACGATGACGAAGGCGAACAGAATGACGATCGTCGCCATCAGACGCGAGAGCCCCAGTCGCTGCAGGCGGTCAGCCACCGGATCGAGGAAATAGGCGAGCGCCATGCCGGCTACGAAGGGCAGCAGGATTCCCGAGAACACGTAGAGAAAGAGGATCAGCAGAACCATCGCTGTTCCCCAGAACAGCGCCTGCCGTCTCAGAGCGACAGACATGTCGGCTCTGGAGGCATCTTTATCGCTTGCCGGTCGTGTTGCCTTTGCCATTGCCGCTCATGTGCTTCAGCCAATAATCGAGATAGGCCGCTGTCGAAGTGATGGTCAAGAGGCTGGCCCGACAATCCGGAGCACTGCCTGTGGAACGAGAGTTGCCGACTGTCCGGCAATAGTGCCGCAAACCGACGAATTGCCGGCGCCATGTGGTGCAAAATGTGGCTTTCCCCAGTTCCGTCATCATGTGCCGATGCGCTACCTTGCGGGACAGGGCGGTTCATGCGAAGAGCCCGCTTTAGCAAGGGGAAAGCGATGGCTGAGCGCAAGACCGGGCTGACTTATGCGGAAGCGGGCGTCGACATCGATGCCGGCAATCTCATGGTCGAGAAAATCAAGCCGCTGGTGCGGGCAACGCGCCGGCCGGGGGCCGATGGCGAGATCGGCGGCTTCGGCGGTCTGTTCGACCTCAGGGCAGCCGGCTTCACCGATCCGGTTCTGGTCGCGGCCAATGACGGCGTCGGAACCAAGCTCAAGATCGCCATCGATGCGGGCAAGCACGACACGATCGGCATCGACCTCGTTGCCATGTGCGTCAACGACCTCGTTGTGCAGGGCGCGGAGCCGCTGTTCTTCCTCGACTATCTGGCCACCGGCAAGCTCGATCCCGAACAGGGCGCGGCCATTGTGGGCGGAATCGCCCGTGGCTGCCGCGATGCCGGCTGTGCGCTGATTGGCGGCGAAACGGCTGAGATGCCCGGCATGTATCACGGCGACGACTACGATCTCGCCGGCTTTGCCGTCGGTGCTGCCGAACGCGGCCAGCTTCTGCCGACCGACGATATCGCCGAAGGCGATGTCATTCTCGGCCTTTCATCTTCCGGCGTGCATTCCAATGGCTATTCACTGGTGCGCCGCATCGTCGCCGCATCCGGTCTGAACTGGTCGGACCCCGCTCCCTTCGACAAGGATCTGACGCTTGCCGAAGCCCTGCTGGAGCCCACCCGCATCTATGTGAAGCCGATTCTCAAGGCGATACGCAGCACGCATGGCATCAAGGCGCTGGCGCATATCACCGGCGGCGGTTTCCCGGAAAATATTCCGCGCGTGCTGTCGAAGGAATTCTCCGCCGAACTCGATCTCGACACCATCGACGTTCCGCCTGTCTTCTCCTGGCTGGCTAAGACGGGTGGCGTGGAAGCCAATGAGATGATGCGCACCTTCAACTGCGGCATCGGCATGGTGATCGTGGTGGCCTCCGGTCAGGCAGCGCAGGTGGCTGCCGTTCTGCAGGAAGCCGGCGAGACCGTGAAGCCGGTCGGCCGCATCGTGCCACGCGGCGACGCAGGCGTGATCTATCGGGGGGAAATCGGCCTATGAAAACCGCACGCAAGCGCACGGTCGTCCTGATTTCCGGACGCGGCTCGAACATGGCTGCCCTGATCGAGGCGGCATCGGACACCAGCTATCCGGCTGAAATCGTCGGCGTCATCAGCGACCAGCCGGACGCACACGGCCTGCGCGTGGCGGCCGCGCGTGGCATTCCCACCCGCACTATCGTGCGTGGCGACTATGCCAGCAAGGCGCATCACGACGCTGCCATCGATGCAGCGCTCAACGGGTTCAGTGCCGATATCGTCGCTCTTGCCGGCTACATGCGCCTGCTGACCGCCGGGTTCGCCGAGAAATGGGCAGGCCGGATGATCAACATCCACCCTTCCCTGCTGCCCTCCTTCAAGGGGCTCGAACCCCACAGGCGCGCGCTGGAGGCCGGCGTGAAGGTCCATGGCTGCACGGTCCATTTCGTCACGCCGGAGATGGATGACGGCCCTATCATCGCGCAGGCGGCCGTGCCGGTTCTGGCCGGCGATGACGAAGCTTCGCTTGTCGCGCGCGTTTTGAAGGCCGAGCATCCGCTCTATGTGCTGGCGCTCAAGATGCTGGCAGAGGGCAAGGTCGCCATGGAAGACGGAAAGGTCCGCTTTGCCGCTGGCACAGGTCTGGTCGAGAATGCGGACACCATCCTGTTTTCCCCGGCAGACCTGCGCGACGAGGTCGATCTGGAAGCGCTGGCGCGTTTCACGCCCTGAAGCAGGTGCGCCAGCTCTTTCTCCTGCGGCATGCGAAATCGAGCTGGGACGACCCGTCGCTCAGCGATTTCCAGCGCCCGCTCGCCAATCGCGGCAGGCGGGCCACTCCACTCATGGGCAGGGAAATGGCGCGACGGGGATGGCTCCCCGATCTGGCGCTGATCTCGTCTTCGGTGCGCACGCGCCAGACATGGGAACTGGTTGCCGCGCAGTGGAAAAATCCCTGCGCCAGCATCTTCACCGAAAAGATTTACGAAGCCGATCCGGCCGACATTCTGGCAGAAATACGGAAAATCCCCGACGAGGCACGCAGACTGCTCGTCATCGGGCACAATCCGGGGCTGGAGCTTCTGGCCGGAATGCTCGCCGGGCCGGGCTCACCTGTCCCCGCCCTCGAAAAGCTTGAACGCAAGTTTCCGACAGCCGGGATCGTGCGCCTCGAAATAGGCTCAAACTGGCAGGACCTATCCGCCGAAACATCCCGTCTGACCGACTTCATCACACCGAAGGACATCGCCTGACGCTTAGAGCAGGGCGCGCTCTGACGAACGCCTCCTGCTCCAGCATGTTTTCCTTAGCCGCATGTGTGCTACGTCAGACGATCCCGTCTGACTGCCAAATGCTCTACTCGGCGATGCCCGCTTCATATTCGGCAGACATTTCCAGCCAGCGCTCTTCATGACCGCTGAGCTGCGAAGCGAGTTCGGACCGCTCCTTGGCCAGCTTTGTGGCGCGGGCGGCGTCCTTCTCGTAGAGAGCCGGATCGGCCAGCTCGTCCTCGATCCCGTCGATGCGCTTGCGCAGCCGATCCATCAGCCCTTCGGTAGCCCTGATCTGCTTGGCCAGCGGCTCAAGTGCCGCCCGGCGCTGCGCGGCCTCGCGGCGGCGATCGGCCTTGTTGGCCTTTTCAGCCTCGCGCTTTTCGCGGCGGTCGGCGGGCTGGCCGGTGACGATGGTCTTGTAATCGTCGAGGTCGCCGTCGAAAGGCTCGACACGGCCATCCTTGACCAGCCACAGCCGATCCACCGTCGCCTCAAGCAGATGGCGGTCGTGGCTGACGAGAATGACGGCACCGGGAAAATCGTTCAGCGCATGAATCAGCGCCTCGCGGCTGTCGATGTCGAGATGGTTGGTCGGCTCGTCGAGGATGAACAGGTTGGGGCCCTCAAAGGCGGCAAGCCCCATCAGAAGCCGTGCCTTCTCACCGCCGGAGAGATCCCTGGCGGCGGTGTTCATCTTCTCGGTTGCGAGACCGAACTGGGCGACGCGCGCCCTCACCTTCGCCTCCGGCGCGTCCGGCATCAGCCGCCGCACATGCTCGTAGGCGTTTTCCTCCGGCCGCAAATCGTCCATCTGGTGCTGGGCGAAGATCGAGACTTTCAGGCCCGGCGCAATGGTGATCGTGCCCGCTTCCGGCGGCAGCCTTCCGGCCAGCAGCTTGGCGAAGGTGGACTTGCCGTTGCCGTTGGCGCCCAGAAGCGCGATGCGGTCGTCATTGTCGATGCGCAGCGTCATGCGCTTCAGAACCGGCTTGCCCGGCGTATAGCCGACATCGACGCCGGAGAAGGCCACGATGGGCGAGGCCACGGTCTTCTGCGGCTCGGGAAAGGAGAATGGTCGCACCGATTCATCGAGAACCGCACCGATCGGCTTCATGCGCTCCAGCGCCTTGATACGCGACTGCGCCTGCCTGGCCTTGCTGGCCTTGGCGCGGAAGCGGTCGATGAAGGATTGCAGATGCTTGCGGTGCGCCTCCTGCTTGACCCGGCCCTTTTCCTGAAGCTCCCGCTGTTCGGCAAGCTGGCGCTCGAACTGATCATAGCCGCCGCGCCAGAAGGTCAGCTTTTTCTGGTCGAGATGAACGATGGAGTTCACCGCCCGGTTCAGAAGGTCGCGGTCGTGGCTGATGAGCAGCACGGTATGTGGGTACTTCGCCACATAGCTTTCCAGCCACAGCGTGCCTTCCAGATCGAGATAGTTGGTCGGCTCGTCGAGAAGCAGCAGATCCGGTTCCGAAAACAGAACCGCAGCCAGCGCCACACGCATGCGCCAGCCACCCGAAAACGACGACGCCGGGCGCTTCTGCGCGTCCTCGTCAAAGCCGAGGCCCGACAGAATGGTCGCCGCGCGCGCTTCGGCCGTATGCGCGTCGATATCTGCGAGACGGATGTGGATCTCGGCGATCCGGTTCGGATCGGTCGCCGTCTTTTCTTCCTCAAGAAGCGCTGCGCGCTCCTTGTCGGCCTTCAGCACGATCTCGATCAGCGGCTCCTCGGTGCCCGGAGCCTCCTGCGCGACCTGGCCGATGCGCGTGTTCTTCGGCATCGAAACATTGCCGGTTTCGGAAGCGAGATCGCCGGTGATGGCGCGAAACAGCGTTGTCTTGCCGGTGCCGTTGCGTCCCACCAGACCGGCCTTGCTTCCTGCCGGAAGGGTCAGCGAGGCGTGGTCGAGCAGCAGGCGGCCGGCAATACGCAGCGAAAGGTCATTTATGATCAACATGGTGGCGCGTTTTGGCCCGCCTTTGCATTAATGGCAAGGCCGAAAACGCGATCCGACCGCTCAGGCGTAGGCCCTGCCCTCTTCGGTGCGCTGGAAATAGACGAGATCCAGAACGACGGAAGGCTGGCCGAGCATCGTCAGGATGGCATGCGCCTGCCCGCGATGATGGGTCTGGTGGTTGAACACATGGCCGAGCGCCGGCGACAGTCGCTGCGAGATGGTGCGCACATCGGTGACGGTGATGTAGGTAAAGCGGCCGGCCAGCCCTTCAGGCGTCATGGCGCCGATCCAGTCGACAATCCGTGCATCCTCGGCCTGCCGGGCTTCCCGCAGTAACGAAAGCTCTCTGTGCAGAATGGTGTCCAGCTTTGCCGGTGCGTCGCCCTCGCCTGTAAAGCGTTTCATCCAGATCCGGTCGGCGACCAGAATATGGTTGAGCGTGCCCATGAGCGAGCCGAATGCAGCACCGACATCGCGCTGGAATTCATCTTCGCCCAGCTCGCTGGCGGCATCGTAGATGCGGGCGTTGGCCCACCGGTTGTAGGCCGCAAACATCATGAAATGCTGCTTCATGGAACTTCTCCCGCCAATTTGCTCTTAGACCACTAACGCCGGCGCGGCTTGCCGCCAAGCTCTCGCATCTCACACACTTGGCAATAGGCAGGCTGACCTGTATAGAGCGCGCCACACTTCAATCCCAATTTACAAGGAAGACCCATGGCGCTCGAACGCACTTTCTCCATGATCAAGCCGGATGCCACCCGCCGCAACCTTACCGGCGCCATCACCAAGGCGCTCGAAGAGGCCGGCCTGCGCGTCGTCGCGTCCCGCCGCGTGTGGATGAGCCGCCGCGAAGCCGAGGGCTTCTATGCCGTGCACAAGGAACGCCCCTTCTTCGGCGAGCTGGTCGACTCCATGACCGCCGGCCCGACCATCGTTCAGGTTCTGGAAGGCGAGAACGCCATTGCCCGCAACCGCGAAGTGATGGGCGCCACCAATCCGGCCGACGCTGCCGAGGGCACCATCCGCAAGACCTTCGCCCTTTCGATCGGCGAAAACTCCGTGCACGGCTCGGATGCGCCCGAGACCGCTGCGCAGGAAATCAGGTACTGGTTCTCCGACACCGAGATTGTTGGCTGATTGCAGCCAGCCGCAAAAAAGCCGGGGCATGCCCCGGCTTTTTTAGTTTCGGACAGAGGTTACGCACCCTTTTTGAAACGCAGCACTTCCTTGCCGCCGGAATCCTTCAGGACCAGTTGCCCGTCGTCGATGGCGTAAGCCTTCACTTCGCCCAGTGCATCGAAGTACGCCCGCTCGGCCTTCATCCGTGCCGGCTCGCAAGCCATCTGGGTGGCGCCTATCTGACTGAGTGAAACTGCTTCCCCATCGATTTTCGCGCTGCCAAAATAGCCGTTGCAAGGCCCGCGCCCGCCCGCGCGTCCCTCATTATCGACGGAAAATGTCACAGGGTTGTCTGGCAATTCCCCGAACCCTTCGATCGACACCAGCGTCCATTCCACGCCGCGAAGCGCGTCCGTGCTGTCCTGTGCGACCCTCTTCACGAGTATGGTCTGCGCTTCGCTGGTCAGCGGATCCACCCCGTGGTGCGTATCGTTGATGAACCACAGTTCGCCATCAACCGTGATGCGCGCCTGAAGCGCATAGGTCATGGCCTTTGTGATCTTCGAATCGTCGAACCTGATTTCGAACTTCACCGGCACCTGCCCGGCAGGCGAAATCTCCTGCTCACCGATCACGTCCGCCGCTGCATCCATCCGCGACACATCCGCCAGCTGAACCGACACGACCGCATTCTCCGGCAGGGCAATGCGCTCACGGTAAAGAACCTCGCCCGACAACACCTTTTCGGCAGCGAATGCGGGATTTGAAACAGCAACGAGCCCGGCCACAGGCACCAGCCCCAGCAAAATCAGTTTCTTCAGCATTTCATATCCTCGTTTCGGGATCCCAAGGGGCCGCAGGAATGAGGAAAAAGCATGGCGCCTCGTAAAACCTGTGGTTGACCAAAGGTCATTTGTTCCACGCGGAAAGTGCTGCTTCGTCGGTTTCTCTGGCCTCCACCCAGTCGCCCTGCGAACCATCCGCGCGATGCTCCTTCTTCCAGAACGGCGCCCGTGATTTCAGGAAATCCATGATGAATGCCGCAGCCTCGAAGGCCGCCTGCCGATGCGTGGAAGCGGTGGCTACCAGCACGATGTTGTCGCCGGGCTCCATCCTGCCGTAACGGTGGATGACCGTGACACCCTGAAGCGGCCAGCGCGCGCAGGCCTCGCCGGCGATGCGCTGCATCTCGGCCTCCGCCATACCGGGGTAGTGTTCGAGTTCCAGCGCCGACAGCTTGCCCGCCTCATCGCGGCACAAACCGGTAAAGGTCACGACCGCGCCGATGTCCTTGCGGCCGCTGGACAAGCCGGCAATCTCTTCGCCCACATCGAAATCCGCGGTCTGGATAAGGATACGGGGTGTAACGGCAGGCATCGACATCAACCGCCGGTCATCGGCGGGAACAGGGCGATTTCACTTGCCCCTGCGATCTTCTCGCCATGGGCGACATGCTCCTGATTGATCGCCACACGGATCACTTCAGGATGCTGGAGGGCGTTCTCATACTCCTCGCCGCGCTCTCTCAGCCAGCCCAGCAGGTCCGACACGGTTTCCAGCCCGGCCGGAAGATCGACGACCTCCTCCGCCTTGCCGATGCGCTCGCGAACCCATGCGAAATAGATGAGCTTCATCGCCTACTCGTCCACGATGTGCTTCAGGCCAGCCCTGAAATAGTCATAGCCGGTGTAAAGGGTGACGATGGCCGCGATCCACAGCAGCGCCAGACCCGTCTGCGTCGTGTAGGGGAAGATTTTGTCTCCGGCTGGACCCGCCAGCAGGAACGCGATCGACACCATCTGGATTGTGGTCTTCCATTTCGCCAGCTGCGTCACCGGCACGCTGACCTTGAGCGCCGCGAGATATTCCCTGAGGCCGGAGACGAGGATTTCGCGGCACAGGATGATGATCGCGGCCCACAGCGACCAGCCGGCAATGCCGCCACGATGATCGGTATCGGCGGCCAGAAGCAGCAGGCAGGTGGCCACCAGCAGCTTGTCGGCGATCGGATCAAGCATGCGGCCGATATTGGAGGTCTGCTTCCATGCGCGGGCGAAATAGCCGTCGAAATAATCCGTTATGCTGGCCGCCACGAAAATCGCCAGAGCCGACCATCGGGCAAAGTCGCTCGATTTGAGATGCCCCTCCAGATAAAAACACAATGCGATCAGCGGCACCGCCAGGATGCGGGCGTAGGTCAGCATATTCGGCAGATTGAAGGCTGGGCTGGCCATGTTAAGCGCACTCGTCACAAGCAAATCGGATGGATTGACGCATAGTCAAATCAGAACGCAGTCATATGGGCAACCATCGAAAGCCCTCAGCACGGCAAAACCATGACCTTTCCCTGATCTGGCCTAGCCATTGTCATGGAAGTGGTCATAGACCAGTTGCGCGACACGCTCCGAAATGCCCTCCACCTCCATGAGATCTTCCATCGCCGCGCGGCCGACCGCTTTTGCGGTGCCAAAGTGATGCAGCAGGGCGCGTTTGCGGGTCGGCCCGATTCCCGCGATTTCATCCAGCGGGCTCGCCACCATTTCCTTCTTGCGGCGTGCGCGGTGCGAACCGATGGCGAAACGGTGCGCCTCGTCGCGCAGCCGCTGCACGAAATAGAGAACCGGATCGCGCACCGGCAGCGTGAACGGCGCTTTGCCCAGAGTGAAGAAGCGTTCACGCCCGGCCTCACGGTCCTGCCCCTTGGCAACACCGATGGCGACGACGCGATCCTCGACGCCGAGATCGGCCAGAATCTGGCGCACCGCCGTCATCTGCCCCTGCCCGCCATCGATCAGGATGACGTCCGGCCACGCCGGGAACCCTTGCGCATCCTCGACCGCATCGGAATCCTCGTCGGCATGATCCTTGAGCAACCTCGAAAAGCGCCGCTCCATCACCTCGCGCATCATGCCGAAATCGTCGCCCGGCGTGATGGTCGTCGAGCGGATGTTGAACTTGCGGTACTGGTTCTTCACGAAACCTTCCGGTCCCGCGACGATCATCGCGCCAACTGCATTGGTGCCCATGATGTGCGAGTTGTCATAGACCTCGATGCGAGTCGGAGCCTTTTCCAGACCGAAGGTCGCCGCGAACCCCTCCAGCAGGCGCGCCTGCGTGGAGGTCTCGGCCAGACGCCGCCCCAGCGCCTCGCGCGCATTCTGCAGGGCATGGTCGGTCAGATCCTTCTTCTCGCCACGCACGGGCACCGAAACCGACACCTTCCGTCCTGCCCGTGCGGTAAGCGCCTCCGCCAGAAGCTCAGCTTCCTCGATCGCGTGCGAGAGAAGAATGGCGCGGGGCGTCGGCTTGTCGTCGTAGAACTGCGCGAGGAACGAGCCAAGCACCTCTCCCGCCTCAAGCGCGGGGTCCGCCTTTGGGAAATAGGCGCGGTTGCCCCAGTTCTGGCCGGTGCGGAAGAAAAACACCTGAATGCAGTTCTGCCCGCCCTCCTGATGGATGGCGAAGACGTCCGCCTCCTCCACCGATTGCGGATTGATGCCCTGATGGCTCTGGACATGCGACAATGCCGCGAGGCGATCCCGGTAGATGGCGGCATGCTCGAAATCGAGATTGTCCGAGGCGCGCTGCATGGCATCCGCAATCTCGGCCTTCACCTTCTGGCTGCGGCCGGAAAGGAAATTTTGGGTTTCCGATACCAGCACCGCATAATCTTCCGCCGAAATCTCACCGGTGCAGGGCGCAGCGCACCGCTTGATCTGGAACAGCAGGCATGGGCGGGTACGGTTCTCGTAGAAGGAATCGGTACAGCTCCTGAGCAGAAAAGCGCGCTGCAGCGAGTTGATGGTACGTCCAACGGCCTGCGCCGATGCGAAGGGGCCGTAGTAATCGCCCTTGCGGGAGCGCGCGCCACGGTGCTTGTAAATTCCCGGAGCTGGATGATCGGACGTCAAAAGAATGTACGGAAACGATTTGTCGTCCCGCATCAAAACGTTAAATCTTGGTCGCAACCTTTTGATAAGATTTGCTTCAAGAAGAAGAGCTTCCGTCTCCGTGCGGGTGACGACGAATTCCATGCGCGCCGTTTCGCGCACCATGCGGCCGATGCGGTTGGTGTGGAAGCGGCCTTGCGCATATTGCGTCACGCGCTTCTTCAGGCTGCGGGCCTTGCCAACGTATAGAACGTCGCCGGCCGCATTCATCATGCGATAGACGCCGGGCGCATTGGGCAGACGCTTGACCAGTTCCTGTATGACTTCGGCGCCGGTCCTACCCTCGTTGTCGTCGGTTTCGAGATCGATCCCGGTGAACGAAACGTCCGGAACGGGCCCCGCCGGCTGCTCGACGACATCGTCATCCAGTTCGGCGTCCGGCATGTCCAGCGCCGCGCCACCCTTGCGCGCTGCACTCATTCCACGACGTCCGCGATATCCGGCGTCTGCCAGGCCAGATGCTGGCCACCATCGAGCGCGATCATCTGGCCGGTCACCGAACGGGCCTCCCACAGATAGCGGATCGTTGCGCCAAATTCGGCAAGCTCCGGTCCCCGCCCCAGAAGAAGGGCATCGACCTGCTGGCGAAAATCGGCTTCCTCCTGCCGGGCATTGCGCAGCGTCGGGCCGGGACCGATCGCATTGACGCGAACACGCGGCGCAAGCGCCTGCGCCATGGTGCGCGTCGCGGTCCACAGGCCCGACTTGGAAAGCGTGTAGGAGAAATAGCGCGGCGACAGCCGCCAGACCCGCTGATCGATGATGTTCACCACCAGCCCATCGTCGTTTTCCGGAAGGCTTTCGGCCATCTTCCGGGACAGCAGAACTGGGGTCTTGAGGTGAATTGAAAAATGATCGTCCCAGAGCTGCCAGTCAAAATCGAGAACGGAATCATTTTCGAACAGCGAGGCATTGTTGACGAGAAGCCGCACAGGACCGAGCGTCTGCTGAACCTTGTCGAACAGCTCGCCCGCCTGCGCCGGATCCGTGAGATCCGTATCGAAAACGGCGGCCTTGCCACCGCGCGCACTGATCTGCGCGGCCAGTTCGCTGGCTTCCCCGGAGGAACTGTGTCCATGGATGGCAACGGCAAAGCCGTGGGCGGCCAGGTCTTCCACGATAGCCCGGCCGATTCGTTTTGCGCCGCCCGTTACCAGAGCTGTTATGGCTGGCTTGGCCATGTGTATCGATTCCCGTTCTCTTCAGTGCGGTCGCCACCGTCAGCCGCCCACCGTAATCTCCGGTCGGCGTTCAGACTCTGTTTGCGCCTTGGGCGGGATTGTGGCAGAAACGCTCGCAGTGCTGTCGAATTGCGGGCCGGCAAACCTTTCCGCAGCCCAATATAGGTCCGCCAACGCCTTGAACCAAGTGCGTTTCACCGGATAAGCAGCCTTCTCCTGACAAATTCTGTTGCACGATTGCAACGCCCCCTTTCGGCCTCATTTGCGCCGGGGAATCACCTAATTTCAGGTTCTCTTCCGCCGCATTTGGGAAGGAAATTTCGGAACCGATGAGCGGCGGGATCATTTCCTCCCAAGACAGACCACGCCCTCACGTCAGGAAAGCCAGTGTGTGTGGCTGAAGGAGTAATGACCATGACGACCAAACTCAAATTCGCAACGCCGGCAGCGGCAGCACTTATCGCCTTCGCCGTCTCTGCTCCGGCATTCGCCGCAGACGTGGTGATGGAAGAGCCCCCTGCACCGGCTCCGATTGCAGAGCTTCCGGTGGCTTCGTGGGCTGGTCCTTATGCCGGTGTGAACCTCGGCTACGGCTTCAGCGGCCGCGCCAAGGACAAGACCATCGACAACTCGATCAGCACTGACGGCTTCCTCGGCGGCGCCTTCGTCGGCTACAACCATCAGATCGACGACTTCGTGATCGGCGCTGAAGGCGACATCGGCTACAGCGGCGTGAAGGGCTCCAACTCGGGCTACGAAGCCAAGTCTGGTGTTGAAGGCTCGATCCGCGCCCGTCTCGGCTACGCGATCAGCCCCGACATCCTGCTTTATGGTACGGCTGGTGGCGCCGCACAGAGCCTGAAGGTTACGGATAACGTCGCCGGCGGCAGTGACCGCAACACCATGCTCGGCTGGACCGCCGGTGCCGGCACCGACATCAAGTTCACCGATTCCGTGTTCGGGCGCGTCGAATACCGCTACACCGATTACGGCAAGGAGAACTTCAACCTGAACAATGGCACGCACAGCATCGACTCGCGTGACCATCGCGTCAACTTCGGTGTTGGTATGAAGTTCTGATCCGAAACCGGATTGGACAAAAAAGCCGGAGCATTGCTCCGGCTTTTTTATTTGAAAAGCATGAAATCGCTTCGGCCCCAATAGATCAGGAAGGAATGTTTGCCTTCAGCTCCGGGAATTTTTCGTCGAAGCGCGCGGCCCAGCGCGTGAGGCGGGTGCGACCGCGCTCCCATTCGCCGGCGAAGCGCAGGGACAGATAACCGAGCATGGCGCGCACGGCGATGTGGCCTGTGGTGATCTTCTTCGGCAGCTTCGGCGGATTGGCGTTGAGATGGTCGAGAGCGCGCGCAATCTTGCGCCACTGCCCGTCGATCCAGTCCTGATGCACCTTTTCTTCCGGACGCATGCGGCGTTCATACACGATCGCAAGCGCGCAATCGCATATTCCATCCGCCAGCGCCTCCAGCACTTCCGCTTCCGTGCGCTTGTCCGCATTGCGTGGAAACAATGCATTCTTCGATTCGCGATTCAGATATTGCGTAATGGCCCGGCTGTCGAAAACGACACGGCCGTCATCGAGCACCAGCGTCGGTATCTTGCCCAGCGGATTTGCCGAAACCAGTTCCTCAGGCTGCTGCCCCGTATTGGTAACGACTGCCTCCAGATCAATGCCCGCATATGCAGCCGACATGCGCACCTTGGCGCTGTAGGGTGACGCTGGTGCGTAGAGCAGCTTGGGCAATGTCGAATTCCTTCATGTTTTCAGGCGAACGGCTTCCGCCCCCTGCGTTTTTCGGCAGAGGGCCGGTTAAAGCCAAAAATGTTACTGCAGCACGCGGCAATGCGCGTTGTAGACGAGCCAGCGGTCGAAGCCTGAAACGCAGAACTCGACATTGTCGCCGACCGAGGCATACCCTTGGCCTTCCTCGATCAGATACCAGATGTCGCGGTCAAGACCGTCGGACAGCGTCACCTTCGCTCCGCAATAGTGGCGGGCGATCGGCCATCTTTCGCTTGCCGGCTCGCTGCGGCGCAGATGGATACGGTGGAAATCGGAAATCGCCACCTGCGGAAGGTTGGGAACGTTCCGCACCTGATGAGCGAACTTGCTGCTGATACGGTTAAGCACCGAAGGAACATTGCAAACGCTCGCCGCGCTCTCCTCCACATAGGAAGACAGATCGGCAGCATGGGCGGCAGGCTGCATCAGCACCGAAGCGCAGATGCCTGCAAGAGCGAGAAGAGCGGACTTGGCGGCGCGGATCATTTCAGCCTCATAAGGTGATTTGGCGGCACTTTGAGGATTTCCCGGCACGCGGTCAAGCACCTGCCTGCTCCCCGGCCAGCCAGTTGACGGACCATTTTGCACCGGATTCCAGCGAAAGCAGCCGGTGCAGTTCCGGCAGCATCACTTTCAGTTCGGCTTCGAGCATGAATGGAGGATTGACCACCACCATTCCGCTGCCATCCAGCCGGGGCACCTTGCCGGAAGGCCTGATGTCGAAACCGATATCGAGCACGCGGGGAATTCCGGCCTGCGCCAGCTGAGAATGAAAGACTTCCACCGCCCCGCGATCCTTGATCGGATACCACAGCGCATAGATGCCGCCCGGCCAGCGGCGGTGGGCTTTCGCAAGTCCGTCCACAAGGCGGCCAAATTCGCCTCCTTCCTCGAAAGGAGGATCGACCAGAACCAGACCACGCTTTTCCTTCGGAGGCAGATGCGCTCCGAGCGCCAGCCAGCCGTCCAGTTCGATCACGCGCGTCTGTATATCGCCCTCGAACCGTGCCTTCAGCTGCGCCGCATCCTGCGGATGCAATTCGATGGCCGTCAGCCTGTCCTGCCGGCGCAGCAGGTGACGAACGATTTTCGGCGAGCCCGGATAATGCGCAAGCTCCTGCGTTTCATTCACGGCGCGGACCGCATCGAGATATGGCACGAGCAGCGCTTCGGCTTCGGCGCTCATCTTCGCCTGCATGACGCGGCCGATACCGCCCAGCCACTCCCCGGTCTTGCCCGCTTCATCGGAAGCCAGATCGTACAGACCGATGCCTGCATGGGTATCGATCACCCGAAACGGCTTTTCCTTGCGCTTCAGATATTCCACGATGCGCGCCAGCACCGCATGCTTGACCACATCCGCAAAGTTGCCCGCATGATAGGCGTGCCGGTAATTCATGATCCCCCATCCCTGCCCCAGCGCGGCGGCGGAGCGGAGTTCTTTTTCTCATCGCGTTTTCCGGAGCGCCGGAAAGCGACTACCAAACCGATGAAGCCAACCCCCATCAGCGAGAGCCCTGCCGGCAACATACGCGGGTCCGCACTGCCGCTCTCACGCCGCAAAACCAGATCGACCGCCTTGATGTCGGCGTCCACCTTTTCGCCCGGCCGCAGAACGAACCGGTAATTTCCGGGCTGGACCGGATCGATGACACCTGCATCGTCGCGGAAAATGCGTTCGGTGATCTGCGGGCTTTTCTGCCGGGGTGTCGGATTCGCACGAAAGGCCAGGCCCTCATCCAGAATCACGCGTCCATTATAGGTGCCGGTTATCGCAAGCAGCGCCATGCCGCTCTGGGTAGCGTGCGGTCTCCACATGGTAAGGTCCACCAGCACCCGCACCGGCGCGTCGGATGCCGACAAGCCAATTTCGGCGGGAACGAAGCGCCCGTCCCTGTAGACGCTCCACGTCCCGATCTCGGAGCCGGAAAAATTCTGCACGGCCCATGGCCACAGCCCCAGCGCGGCGCCCGCAAGAAGAACGAGCAGAAACAGAACCCGCATTGTCAATCCTGTCCGGTGGCTGCACGGCTGGCGTGGCGGATCATGCCTTGCGCTCCCAGCGCCGGTCGGACGTCTGCTGCCAGTACGTGACCTCGTGTCCCTGCGCCTTCATCGCTTTCCAGTGCCGGCGTGCGGCCTCAAGCTGCGTGGCATCGTGCCCGTCGAACAGAAACACCGCCCGCTCGTAGACGGCCAGATCTGGCGGTTCGGCGCCATCGACGAGAAACCTGATCCGGGCACTGTTCGCATTGTCCGTTCCCGTCGTCAGCAGAACCGGCTGCTCGGCCGGAAAGGCCTCGCGGTCGGTTCCGTGCGCGAGAAACGAATCATCGCGAAAAATCCACAGATGCTGGTCGAGAGCGTCGCGCCTGTCTTCGGAGCCGGTCTGCACCACCACCCGCCAGCCACGCTGAAGGCTGCGCTCCAGCAAGCCCGGCAGAGCGTCCTCCAGCGTCGATTCGGTCAGATGGTAGAACAGTATTTCGGTCATGACCCTGAAGTTTCCGGCCGCGCGAACCGCGAGCTTCCGTTACTTCTCATAATGATCGCGCACCAGACGGTCGAGCAGCCTCACGCCGAAACCCGATCCCCACGACTGGTTCACCTCGTTCGAAGGCGCGCCCATCGCCGTTCCGGCGATATCGAGGTGCGCCCATGGCGTATCGTCCTTGATGAAACGCTGCAGGAACTGGGCAGCGGCAATCGAACCGCCATAACGTCCGCCGGTGTTCTTCATGTCAGCGTTCTTCGAATCGATGAGCTTATCGTATTCGGGTCCGAGCGGCATGCGCCACAGCAGTTCCTGCGTGGAAAGCCCGGCCTGCGTAAGTCGCCCCGCCAGTTCATCATCATTGGAGAACAGTCCCGCATGATGGAGGCCAAGCGCCACCATAATTGCGCCGGTCAGCGTTGCAAGGTCGATGATGGCCTCAGGCTGGAACCGCTCGCAGCAATACCAAAGTGCATCCGCCAGAACGAGACGGCCTTCCGCATCCGTATTGAGAACCTCGATCGTCTGCCCGGACATGGAGGTCACGATGTCGCCAGGCCGCTGCGCGTAGCCATCGACCGAATTCTCGACAAGACCGATAATGCCGACCACATTAGCTTTCGCCTTGCGGGCGGCAAGCGCATGCATGAGACCGGTGACGGCGGCGGCCCCACCCATATCACCCTTCATGTCTTCCATGCCCGCGGGCGACTTCATCGAGTTACCGCCGGTATCGAAGGTCACGCCCTTGCCGACGACGGCAAGCGGCTTCCGGCCCTTGCGCCCGCCTTCCCAGCGCATCACGGCCATCCGCGCCCCGCGCGGCGAGCCCTGCGCCACTCCCAGCAGAGCGCCCATGCCGGCCTTCTTCATTTCTTTCTCGGTGAGAATTTCAACCTGCACGCCAAGTCCTTCAAGCTCCTTGGCTCGGGCCGCGAATTCGACAGGGCCAAGGACATTGGCGGGTTCGTTGACCAGATCGCGGGCAAGATTCACGCCATCGACAACGGCATTCAGCCCGGCGAAAGCCTTGCGCGCACCCACAGGGTCCGCGCACATGATGGTGATCCTGGAAGGCTTTGCCCGCCCCGTCTTATCATCTTCGCCTTCGTTCCTGCGTGTCTTGTATTTATCAAAAGCGTAGGCGCGAAGCAGCAATCCCGCCGCCACACTTGCGGCCTCATCGGCACCGGCTTCAACATCACCGGGCAGATCGAGAAGAATGGTCAACTCCTTCTCTTTTCCCGCCGCGGCAAGGATGGAGCCGCCGAGCCGAAGCCACGCATGCTCCTTGAGAGTGGCCGCGTCGCCGGCACCCAGGACGACGATCTTGTCCAGTTGCGTGCCTTCAGGCGCGATGAGATCGATCTTCGCCCCGAATTTGCCTGAAAATCCGGAGATTTTCACGGCTCGTGCGAGAACACCGGCCGGATCAACGTTGGCTGCGGTTTCGCCAAAGCCGGCTTTTTCGGCGTAGAGCAGGCAAACGCTGCCCTTCGCCGGTACGGAAAATTTGGCAAAGCTCACAGAAGGTGTCGATGTCATCAGCCTGTACTTTCGGTTCCGCGGAAGGTGTCGAGAGTTGGTCGTTTTACGTGTCTTGGCAAGCTATGGTGCCACAGGGAATAGCAGATTGTTCGATTCGCCAGCCTGCTTCAGTCAGAAATTTAAGCACTCTCCGTCCGGAACCGGTTGTTAACCATGCTTTTTCGCGCTTTTTTATCCATTCGGACACAGATTGCATCGATGGAAAATGAGATCCGGATATCGGCTCCGGAGAGCACCTGTTGTGCGGGCGGCACCGGGACAAAGACGCTTTGCAAGGCCCTGATATGGCCTGAACCGGCAGAGAAACCGTACGCATGAAGGTCATCGAACGCTACATAATGCGCCGCATGCTGCTGCTCTTCCTTGGAGCGCTGGCATGGACGCTGGCGATCGTTTGGACCACGCAGGTTCTGGCGCGCATCGATCTGGTGACCGATGGCGGTCAGTCCGCCCTCACCTTCTTCGAGGTGGCCGCACTTATTATTCCGACCGTCATTCCTATTGTCGTGCCGTTCGCGCTGGCTGGCGCGGTAGCGCAGACCCTTTCAGCCATGAATGCCGACTCGGAGCTGGTGGTGGTGAACGCTGCCGGCGCATCCCGGATGACCGTCGCGCGGCCGGTGCTGATTCTGGCAATTGCAGCCAGCGTGTTCTGCCTGCTCATCCAGAATTTCGTGGAACCCTATGCGCGCCAGCGCAATCGCGACCTCGTAGCTGGCGCTCGGGCCGACTTTCTCTCGCTCGTCATTCAGGAAGGCACATTCCGCAAGATCGAGGATGGCCTGTTCGTGCAGATAGGCGAGCGCCTTCCGGGCAACCGGCTGGCCGGCATTTTTGTCGCCGACAGCCGCGAAGAGGGTGTCGATCTGGTTTACTATGCCAAGACCGGGGCGGTGATCGATCATGAAGACACCAAGGCCCTGCTCATGAACGATGGCGTCATTCACCGCAAGGCGGTCGGCGGCGACATCTCGCTCGTGCACTTTACCTCCTATGCATTCGATCTTTCCGCTTTTGATTCAGACACCGGAACCGGCACTCGGATGCCGAAGGACCAGACGACAGCCTATCTTCTGAACCCGAACCGCAATGATGACGTCTATAAGAAGACGCCGCAGCTCTATCGCAATGAACTGCACAAGCGGTTTTCCGAATGGCTGTTCCCCATAACCTTCGCGCTTATCGCGCTGGCGGTTGCCGGAGATGCGAAGTCCCACCGCGAGGCGCGCATACACCCGCTGGTGACCACCATCTGTATTGCGCTGTTCGTTCGCTGGATGGGCTATTTTGCAGAGGGCCAGACCAAGACCCAGCCCCTGTTCAACTACGCGCTGTATGCCGTGCCTGTCGCATTTTCGGCGATTTCAGTGTGGTGCATCGCCACCCAGAGAACCATGGAGCTGCCGATCGGCTGGATAGATGCCCTGAACGGCATCTATAAGCGCATATCCGACAAGGCATTGGCTTTGAGAATGAAGCTCACCGGGGCCGGTGCACACAAGGGGTCTGCGTGATGGGCTGGACCCTCGGGCGCTATTTTTTCCTGCGCTACACGGTGATCGCCATCTGGTTTTTCCTTGGCATCTTCGCTCTCGTTTTCCTGATCGACTTTACCGAGCTGACGAGCCGTACCAGCCGCATAGCAGGCTTTACCTACTGGACCGGCGCAGCCATCTCAGGGCTGCGTGTGCCCATGCTCGTGCTTCAGACAGTGCCGTTCGTCGGCCTGTTCGCAGCAATGGCGACGCTGGTATCGCTGAACCGCAAATATGAGCTGGTCGTTGCCCGCGCGGCCGGCATCTCAGCATGGCAGTTCCTGCTGCCGGTATGCCTTGGCGCTTTTCTGTTCGGCGTGCTGGCCGTCACAATTCTCAACCCGCTTGCTGCCCATGGGCTGGTGCGCTCGCAACAGGTCGAAAGCCTGCTGCGCTCGGGTAACTCGAATACGGTCGACAGCAACACGGTGCCGTGGCTGCGCCAGAAGACATCCTCCGGGGATACCATAATCGGCGCGCGCGCCGTCCTTTCACAGGGTCTGGAGATGGCTGATGCAACCTTCTTCATGCTCGATCGCGACGGCAATATCTTCGAGCGCCGCGACGCGCGCAGAGTGTACCTGCGCGACGGTTTCTGGGAATTGCACAATGTCGTGGTACGGCCATCCGACGGTCCGGGCGAGAAGAAGGACGTTGATCGCGTACCAACCGATCTGAAGCCGGAATTCGTGCAGGAGAGACTGGCTCAGCCGGAAACGATTCCATTTTTTGAGCTGCCGCAGAAGATCGAAGTTGCGCGGTCCTTCGGTCTCGGGGCCAACGCTTTCGCCATGCAGTTCGACTCGCTGATCGCCCTTCCCTTCCTTCTGGTGGCGATGACGCTGATCGCGGCAACCGTGTCGATGCGATTTGCCCGGATGGGGCAATCGGTGACGATGATTCTGGGTGGCATTGTCGCCGGCTTTCTGCTTTATGTCGTCTCGGTTCTGGTCAAGGCTTTCGGCGTGGCCGGGTTCGTGCCCACTGTTGTGGCCGCGTGGTTCCCGGTTGTCGTGGCTATGTTTTTCGGGGTAACATTCCTTTTGTACAAGGAAGATGGCTAGTGAGGGGGGCGGTTGTGAAAAACGGTCGGTTCAGCCGATTGTCGCTCCTGTGTGGAGTCAGTGGCCTTGCCTGCCTTATGGCGTACGGCTTTGCGCCGACTCCTGCCGCTGCGCAGGTGCCAGACTCCCTGACCTCCAATATCCCTTCGGATGCCCAGATGCTGCTGGAGTCCGACACGCTCGTCTATGACAATGATTCGCAGACCGTGACTGCAGTTGGCGGCGTGCAGATCGATTATGCCGGCAACCGCCTCGTCGCCCAGCGCGTCGAATATGATCGCAAGACCCAGCGACTGATCGCCAGCGGCAGCGTCGAAATCGTTCACAGCGACGGCACCAAGGTTCATTCCGAACATATCGACATCACCGACGACTTCGCGGACGGTTTTACCAATGCGCTGAGGGTCGAGACCGTTGACAAGACCTATTTCGCTGCAGAAAGCGCCGAGCGCATGGGTGGCGTGCTGACCACCTTCCACAACGGTGTCTACACGGCATGCGAGCCTTGCGAAGATAAGCCCGACAAGCCCGCCATCTGGCGTGTGAAATCGCAGAAGATCATCTGGAACAGCCAGAAAAAGACGATCCGCTTCCAGAACTCCAACTTCGAGTTCTTCGGAATGCCGATCGCTTACCTGCCGGTTTTCGAGATTGCCGACCCGACGGTGAAGCGCAAGAGCGGCTTCCTGTTCCCGTCGATTTCCTACAAGTCCGAACTCGGTGTCGGAGTTGGGATCCCCTATTATTTTGCCCTGTCGCCTACTTACGATCTGACGGTCAAAGGCAATTACTACTCCAAACAAGGATTCCTTGGCGAAGCCGAGTGGCGCCAGCGCTTCAACAATGGCCAGTACAGCGTGAAGATTGCCGGCATCCGCCAGCAGGATCCGGAGGCCTTCGTATCCGGCACCAGATATACGGAAAATAGCGGTGCTCAAGGCGACCTGAACAAGTTCCGCGGCATGATGGGCACGCAAGGCCAGTTCGCCATCAATTCGCGCTGGGATTTCGGCTGGAATGTCCTGCTCCAGACGGACAAGAATTTTTCCAGAACCTATGGAATCGACAATTATGAGCAATATGCTCATCGTTCCGAGGTTTATCTGACTGGTCTCAACGACCGGAACTACTTCGACCTGCGTGGGATGAAGTTCCAGATTCAGGAAGATATTCTTGATAGTGATGTAACAAATGCGCGTAACGATAAGCAGGCTTGGGTCCTGCCTTCTTTCGATTACGCTTACATCCCCGACACATCGCTAGCCGGTGGGCAGCTATCGTTCAATGTGAATGCGCGCGCTCTCAGTCGCAGCCGAATAGATGAGGCATTCAAAACACCTTATGTTCCCGCCTCGGGTGTTCAGCGTGTCCGGGGAATAGAGGGCGAAAGCGGCCGCCTCACCGCCGAAGCTGAGTGGAAGCGCTCCTTTATCACCGATGGAGGAATGGTGTTCACGCCGTTGCTCGCATTTCAGGCTGATGGGAACTATCTGAATGCTTCTTCGACGTCGTTGACTGAAATTGACAAAATGGCGGGCACCAGCACCACCGCTGACATGCGTTCTTCCTTCTTCCGTTCGATGGCGACGCTTGGCCTCGAATGGCGCTGGCCGATCCTCTTTTCCGCCACCGCTTCCTCGCATGTGCTGGAGCCGACGGCGCAGCTCTTCGTTCGACCCAACGAAGACTATGTCGGTGGTCTTTCCGTGCCTAATGAAGACGCGCAGAGCTTCGTGTTCGATGCTTCCACGCTGTTCGAGCGGGACAAGTTCTCTGGCTACGATCGCATTGAAGGCGGTACGCGCGCTAATCTCGGTTTCCGTTATGTCGGAACCTTCGACAGCGGCTGGACCACCAATGCCATGTTCGGCCAGTCTTACCATCTGAATGGGGAGAACTCGTTCGCGGTGCCTGATCTGGTCAATGTCGGCGCCGATTCGGGCCTTGAGAGCGATCGCTCAGACTATGTCGGCCTTGTCGGTTTGAGCGGCCCGAGTGGCATTTCCGCCTCTCTGAGCGGGCGTTTTGATGAACAGACGTGGGAAGTCCGTCGATCCGAAGTAAAGCTTGGATACAATGGCGGCCCTCTGGCGCTCTCGGCACGTTATGCCTTCATTCAGGCTCAGCCTGACTACGGTTTCACTGAAGATCGCCACGAGGTGGCATTCGGAGGCTCCGCTCAGTTCGCCGAGAACTGGCGCGTGTTCGGCTCCGGCACCTACGATCTTGAGAAGAACGTGATGGTGAACAACGGTATAGGCTTTGGCTATGCCGATGAGTGCTTCACCTATCTGATGACCTATTCTCAGACGCGTGACCGCATCAACAAGGAAGTCTCGCAAAGCATCGGCTTCAACATCACCTTCCGTACGCTGGGTGATTTCGGTTCGGCCACCAGCAACTTCGTTCAGTAAATGGTGGCTGACACGGTTTTGCCGTATAAAGCGGGCAAAAGCCCGATTCAATTTGTGCTTTGACGTGAACTGAAAGCTGGATGCCGGAATGCGGAAATATCTTCTCTCTGCAAGCCTTGCCCTTTTCGTCGGTGTGACGGCTGTTGCGGCGACTGGCGTGACCACGCCCGCGGTGGCAAGCGAGATCAAGTATATCGTCAACAATATGCCGATCACGACCACCGACATTCAGCACCGTAACGCCTTTTTCCGTCTGCAAAGGCGCAAGGGCGATGCGGCGAATGAGATGATCGAGCAGACCCTGCGCCTCGCCGAAGCGCAGCGCATCGGCATCCGCATCAGCGACAAGCAGGTCAACGACGCTTACGCCCGCTTTGCTTCCAGCAACAACATGCCGCTGGCACAGCTCGATTCGGTCATGGCGCAATCGGGGGTCACCAAGCAGCATTTCAAGGATTTCATCCGCTCCCAGATGGCCTGGAACCAGGCAATCGGCGCGCGCTACCGGGCCGAGCAGTCGGGAAGCGGACTGACCAGTCAGCAGGAAGCCGTGCGCAACATGCTGAAAAAGGGCGGAAACAAGCCTTCAGCCACTGAATACATGTTGCAGCAGGTGATTTTCGTCATTCCGGCAGCGGAGCGGAAATCGACCTTGGGCAAGCGTAAGCGTGAAGCAGAGGCGCTGAGAGCGCGCTTCAACGGCTGCGCCAACACACAGCAATTTGCCAAAGGCCTGATCGATGTGACTGTGCGCGATCTCGGTCGCGTTCTTGCACCTCAATTGCCGCCGGAATGGTCCGATCAGATCAAGAAGACCAAGGCTGGGGGCGCCACCGGCGTTCGCGAAACGGAACGTGGTGTCGAGTTCATCGGTGTGTGCAGCGCGCGCGAGGTTTCTGACGACCGGGTTGCCGAACTGGTGCTTCAGAATGAGAATTCCGATGCCGACGCAGATAAGCTCGGCCAGAAATATATGGAAGAGCTGAAGAAGACGGCCAAGATCGTCCGGCGCTGATCGTGCAGCGCCTGCCTCTTCCCCTTGCCGTCAGTATTGGCGATCCCTCCGGCATAGGTCCGGAGATCGCCATTCAAGCATGGCAACAGCGCGACGAACTTCGTCTTCCCCCTTTCTACCTGCTGGCCGACCCGGCTCTGGTTGCCGCGCGCAGCAAGCGGATGGGCAGCGATGTTCAGTTGGCCGAAACATCTCCCGAACAATCGACAGAAGCTTTCGCGCACAGCCTGCCCATCGTTGGGCTTGAGAGTCGATTGGTCGACCGCCCGGGACAACCGGATGCCGCCAATGCATCCGGCATCATCGAGGCGATAGACCGTGCAGTTGAAGATTGCTTCTCCGGCAAGGCGGCCGCTGTCGTAACCTGCCCGATAGCCAAAAAGCCGCTCTATGACGCCGGCTTTGCCTTTCCCGGCCACACCGAGTATCTGGCGCATCTGGCTTCCCAGCGGACCGGAACGCCCGTCACACCGGTGATGATGCTGGCGGGGCCGGAACTGCGAACGGTGCCGGTCACCATCCACATCGCGCTGTCGGATGTGCCCAAAGCCCTGACTACGGACCTCATTGTGGAAACGGCGCTCATCACCGCCCGTGATTTGCAGAACCGCTTTGGACTGAGCAACCCGCGCCTTGCGATTTCAGGTGTCAACCCGCATGCGGGTGAGGATGGCGCGATGGGAACGGAAGATCGTGACATCGTAGCGCCTGCCATCACAGCCTTGAAGGCCAAAGGCATAAATGCTTTCGGCCCCCTGCCTGCCGACACCATGTTCCACGCCAGCGCCCGCGCAGGTTATGATGTGGCGATCTGCATGTATCACGATCAGGCCCTGATACCCGCCAAGGCCCTTGCCTTCGATGAGGCCGTGAACGTCACGCTTGGGCTGCCCTTCATCCGCACTTCGCCGGACCATGGCACCGCGTTCGGCATCGCGGGAAAAGGCGTTGCCCGGCCCGACAGTTTCATTGCGGCACTCAGGCTGGCCGGCCAGATGGCGGGCAGCGGAAAGATGGCGGAACCCGCTTGAGCTTCGATGGCCTCCCTCCCTTGCGAGACGTGATCGACCGCTACGAGTTGCGGGCGAAGAAAGCGCTTGGGCAGAATTTTCTTCTCGACCTGAATATTACCGGCAAGATTGCGCGCGTCGCCGGTGATCTGAGTGATATGACCGTCATCGAGGTCGGTCCCGGGCCGGGCGGGCTGACCCGTGCGCTCCTCGCTCACGGCGCGAAGCGCGTCGTCGCCATCGAAAAGGACGAGCGCTGCCTAGCTGCGCTGGACGAAATCTCAAAGCATTACCCGGGCCGCCTGCATGTGGTTCCGGGCGATGCCCTGAAGACGGATTTCGCTACGCTTGCTGAACCGGGCCCACCTGTCAGGATCGTGGCCAACCTGCCCTACAATGTCGGCACCGAGTTGCTGGTTCGCTGGCTGACAGTGCCGCAATGGCCGCCTTTTTATCAGTCGATGACGCTGATGTTCCAGCGCGAGGTGGCCATGCGCATCGTGGCGGAGCCGGACAGCGAGGCTTACGGCCGGCTGGGCGTTCTGGCCGGATGGCGCACCCGGGCGCGTATCGCCTTCGATCTGCCGCCGCAGGCCTTTACGCCACCACCGAAGGTAACCTCATCGGTCGTCCATCTGGAACCTCGGGCACAACCGCTTCCAGCAGATGTCCGCACGCTTGGCCGCCTCACAGAAGCTGCCTTCGGCCAGCGCCGCAAGATGCTGCGTCAGAGCCTCAAATCACTGGGCGGCGAGCGCCTGCTGGAGAGCGTGGGCATCGATCCCACGCGCCGGGCAGAGACGCTGAGCGTCGAAGAGTTCGTGCGCCTCGCCAACGCCATCTGAGCGCACGGCAGCAAGCAGCCTGCACGGGAACGCCGCTGGAGCCTCCCTATCAAAAGTTATGACGGCCCTAGGCTCGGAACGGTATGAAAGAAGGATGGGCGGGATCATATTGCCCCGCCCTGCAATCCGGCTTTCTCAGCCCAGATCCTCGTCCATCAGCCCGGAAACGAAATCGAACAGTCCGGGCCGGCGGTCGCGGCGCAGCCGCTCGGCGGTGACGATGGACACGACTTCCGTGAAAGCCCGGTCGAGATCGTCGTTGACGACGACAAAATCATACTCGGTCCAGTGTTCGATCTCGTCACGCGCGTTCTTGAGACGCGTCTCGATCACCGCTTCCTGATCCTCGGCCCGCCGTTTCAGGCGGTCCTTCAGTTCGCGCATGGACGGCGGCAGAATGAAGATGGAAACGATGTCGCCCCGCATCTTCTCCCGCAGCTGCTGGGCGCCCTGCCAGTCGATGTCGAACAGCATGTCGCGCCCCTCGGCCATCGCCTTCTCGGCTGGCCCACGCGGGGTGGCGTAAAAATTGCCGTGTACTTCAGCCCATTCCAGCAATTCGTCATTGTCGCGCAGGATCTCGAATTCCCGCCGGCTGCGGAAATGATAGTGGCGGCCATCGATCTCACTGCCGCGCCGCGGACGCGTGGTGACGCTGACCGAAAGCTCAAACTGATTGTCGCTTTCCAGCAGGTTCCGCGCAATGGTCGACTTGCCAGCACCAGACGGCGAAGACAGCACGAGCATCAGCCCCCGCCGACGGATGAGGGATCCGACATTATTTGACGGCATCTGTTACTCCAGATTTTGAACCTGTTCGCGAAACTGATCGATGACGGCCTTGAGTTCGAGCCCTATGGCGGTGATCGAAGCGGCATTCGATTTAGAGCACAAGGTATTCGATTCGCGATTGAATTCCTGCGCCAGGAAATCGAGCTTCCGGCCAATGGCGCCGCCTGAGACGAGAAGGGAGCGCCCGGAGGCCACATGCGTCTTCAGTCTGTCGATCTCTTCGCGGATATCAGCTTTGGTGGCAAGCAGGGCCGCTTCCTGATGAAGGCGAGCCTCATCGAAGCCTGCGGCAGAATTGAGCAGCAAGCTCACCTGATCGGCAAGCCGCGCGCGGATCACATCCATCTCCCTTGAGGGGTCTGCTTCGGCTTGCAGGGTCAGTTCCTCAATCCGGTCAAGATGACCGCCCAGAACCTTGCGCAATGCCTCGCCTTCTTCGCATCGGGCCTGCTGAAGCTGCGAAAGCGCTGTTTCAAGCGTCTGCTGAATGGTCGCGTCCAGAGCTGCGCGCGCCTCGGGCGTTTCTACAGTTTCAGGAAGCTCCAGAACGCCACGCAGGGCGAGAAGGCCGTCAACACTCGGCGGCGCCGCTCCGAAATCGTCCTGCAGCCGTTTGGCGAGGACAGCGAGATCGCGGAGAAAAGCTTCATTGATCGAGGGCTGTACGCCAGCCCCCGCTGGCCGTGTTATAGTCAGGTTGGCCTGAAAGTTCCCGCGTGCAAATCGTTTCTGGATCGCCTGACGAGCCGGCAGTTCCAGCCGGTCGAAGCCGGGAGGCAAACGCATCCGCACCTCGGCGCTCTTGCCATTGACGGACTTCACCTCCCAGGCAATGGCAACGCCATCATGCTCGGCGTTTGCACGGGCGAAACCGGTCATGCTCTGCAAGGTCATGCGATCCTCTCCGGCCGGCTGATTGAAGTCTCAAACAGCAAAGCCATGGTCTGACCGGAATGCCGGATCGGCTTTCCGCCTCTACTGGGTGGGGTTGGTTTCTGCGGGATCGTCGGCATTCTCGCCAGCCTGCCCGCTCCCGGCAGCTTCCGCAGCCTGCTTGCGTTGCCAGGCGCGGTAGCGCGCAACATTCTCGTTGTGCTCCTTGAGCGTCGGCGCGAACACATGGCCACCCGTGCCATCAGCGACAAAGTACAGATCTTCCGTCTTGGACGGATTGGCCACCGCTTCCAGCGAAGCCCTGCCCGGATTGGCGATCGGTGTCGGCGGCAGGCCATTGATCGTGTAGGTGTTGTATGGTGTCGGCTTGTCGATATCCGATCGATAGATCGGACGATCCGCCGGCTTGCCCTGACCTCCGAACAGACCATAGATAATCGTCGGATCCGACTGCAGCCGCATGCCCTTGCGCAGGCGGTTGAGGAACACCCCGGCAATGCGCGAGCGCTCATCGCCACGCGAGGTTTCCTTTTCGACGATCGACGCCAGCGTCAAAAATTCGTTCTCGTCGGCAAGTGGCAGATCGGAATCACGCCTAGCCCATATGGAAGAAACCAAAGCTTTCTGATCGGAAAGAAGCTTGTCGATCATCTGCTGGCGCGTGGCGCCACGCGTAAACCGCAGCGTATCGGTCGCGATGCTGCCTTCAGGAGGAAGCTGCGACGGCATATCGCCGGTAAGAGCCTCGTGAGCCGCAATGCGCTCGAATGCCTGATGAACCGTCAGACCTTCCGGAATGGTCAGCGCGTAGGTGACCGACTTGCCGCTCTTCAGAAGCTCCATGATCTCGCGCATAGACGCATGCGGCTTGATCTCGTACTCGCCCGCCTTCAGCGCCTGATCATTGTTATGGACGCGCACACCAACGCGGAAAACGCGGGCATCGCTGATCAGTCCGCGACGCTCCAGCTGCTCTGCAATCTGCGAGACACCCGTATTCGGCTTGACCAGGAAAGTGTCGCCGATGGCGGAAGGCCCCGGCTCGATGAACGCCTTCTTGCCGAAATAGACGGCAAGGCCACCACCCACCATCACCAGAAGGATCAGGGAAAGCACGAAGTTGAGAAAAACCACGGTCTGGCTGCGGGAACGGCGCGAGCGCTTCGCCGGCGGGGGAGTTCCCTTTTCCGGCCGCAGAGCTTCATTCGCCGTCTTCGGCACGATCGGCGTGCCCGCAGGCGCTGAGTTCTGCGGCGTCGGGCTCTGCCCGAATTCATTGCCTCCAGAATTGGTGTTCATGGCACCCCGGTCTTTTGTGGAATCGATACCCCTCCTGAAAAATAGGAGCGAATATGGCAAAATTCACGGCATCCGATCCTGTCGGATGCCGTTTACGCGGGCTGTTCAGCCATTATAGCGCTGGAAGACCAGCGAAGCATTGGTGCCGCCGAACCCGAAGGAGTTGGACAGGGCAACGTCGATCTGCCGCTGGCGCGGCTTGTTCGGCACAAGATCGATCGCCGTCTCGCGTTCCGGGTTGTCCAGATTGATGGTCGCCGGGGCGATATTGTCGCGAATTGCCAGAATCGATAAGATCGCCTCGGCTGCACCCGCCGCACCGAGCAGATGGCCGATCGACGATTTCGTCGAGGACATGGAAATCTTCGGGGCGGCATCGCCGACCAGCCGCTCGACAGCGCCAAGCTCGATCGTATCCGCCATGGTCGATGTGCCATGGGCGTTGATGTAATCGATGTCGGAAGGTTTGAGGTTCGCACGCTTCAGTGCAGCCGTCATGCAGCGGAACGCGCCGTCGCCATCCTCGGCAGGAGCCGTGATGTGATAGGCATCGCCGGTGAGACCGTAGCCGACCACTTCGGCGTAGATCCGCGCGCCGCGCGCCCTGGCGTGCTCCAGTTCTTCCAGAACCACGACGCCAGCGCCCTCGCCCATGACGAAACCGTCACGGTCGCGATCATAGGGGCGCGATGCCTGTTCAGGCGTGTCATTGCGTTCGGTTGAAAGGGCACGGCAAGCTGCGAAACCCGCCAGAGAAAGGCGGTTAACCGGCGCTTCGGCGCCACCTGCCAGCATCACATCCGCATCGCCGAACATGATCAGCCGTGCGGCGTCGCCAATGGCGTGCGCGCCGGTCGAGCATGCCGTCACCACTGCGTGGTTGGGGCCCTTGAAGCCGTGCCGGATGGAAACCTGCCCGGACACCAGATTGATGATCTGGCCGGGAATGAAGAAGGGGCTGATACGGCGCGGACCGCGCTCCTTCAATATGATGGAATTCTCGGCAATGCCTTCGATGCCGCCGATGCCGGAGCCGATCATGACGCCTGAGGCGCAACGCTCCTCCTCGGTCTTCGGCTCCCAGCCGGAATCCTTCAGCGCTTCGTCGGCAGCCGCGATCCCGTACAGGATGAACTCACCGATCTTGCGCAGTTCCTTGGCTTCGAGAACGGATTCGGGATTGAAGGTACCGTTCGTCCCGTCACCACGGGGAATGATGTGGGCGATCTTGCAGGCAAGATCGTCCACTTCAAATTCGGTCACACGGCGGGCTGCACTGCGGGCGGAGAGAAGTTCCTTCCATCCGTGCTCGTAACCCATTCCGAAAGGCGAAAGCAGGCCAAGACCCGTAACGACAACGCGCCGCATGTCTGAAATCAATATCCGCCTGAAAGGATCAGGCAGAGGCCTTGTCGATAAACTTGACGGCATCGCCGACGGTCAGGATCGTCTCGGCGGCGTCATCCGGGATTTCGACCCCGAACTCTTCCTCGAATGCCATGACGAGCTCGACCGTGTCGAGGCTGTCTGCGCCCAGATCGTCGATGAAGCTGGCCTGCTCCGTCACCTTGTCGGCGTCAACGCCGAGATGCTCGATAACGATCTTCTTGACGCGCTCTGCGGTGTCACTCATTTGGGCATCCTCGTCTTCAGGTTGGTCTGTCTTCGTTAGCGGTCGTCATGACGCTAATCAAGTTGAAAGATGGTCCTGCAAGAAACACAGTGAAGCAGGCCAATTCCGGCAAGAGCCTTGGAATTGCGGGCCGCATTACACGAAATTCCCCGCATATCCAAGGCGAAAAGCCAGCTGTCCCTAGATCATCGCCATGCCGCCATTCACATGAATCGTCTGGCCGGTGACGTAGGCGGCCTCATTCGAGGCGAGATAAGCAACTGCGGAGGCGACTTCGTCGCCCGTTCCCATACGCCGGGCCGGGATGGCCGACATGATGGTCTCTTTCTGCTTGTCGTTGAGCTTGTCGGTCATCGCCGATTCGATGAAGCCCGGCGCAACGCAGTTGACCGTGATGTTGCGGGTTGCGATCTCCTGCGCCAGCGACTTGGAGAAGCCGATGATGCCCGCCTTCGAGGCGCAATAGTTGGCCTGGCCCGGATTTCCGGTAATGCCGACGACGGAGCTGATGTTGATGATGCGGCCATGGCGGCGGCGCATCATCGGATGGGTCAGCTCTCGGGTGAGGCGGAAAACGGCGGAGAGATTGACGTTGATAACGTCATCCCAGTCGGCATCGCTCATGCGCACGAACAGGCCGTCGCGGGTGATGCCGGCATTGTTGACGAGGATATCCACGCCTTCGAGTTCTGCTTCAGCTTTCTGGCCGAGCTCCTTGACCTCGCTGGCATCGGACAGGTTAGCCGGAAAGAGCTTTACGCGCTCGCCAAGCTCACCGGCCAGCGTTTCAAGTTTTTCGACGCGCGTGCCGTGCAGGCCGACAACGGCGCCCTGCGCGTGAAGCACGCGGGCGATCGCCTCGCCGATTCCGCCCGTCGCACCCGTTACCAGCGCCTTGCGGCCTGTCAGATCAAACATTCCTGCCTCCATAAACGTCGCCAGCAGCGATCAGTCCGTGATCAGCCGAGAGCGGCAAGCGCCGCCTCGATATCGGCCGGCGTCCCGACGGAACTGACAGCGATATCGCGATTTATACGGCGCGCAAGCCCGGAAAGCACCTTTCCAGCGCCAATTTCATAAAGCGTGGTGACGCCATTCGCGCCAAACCACTCTACCGTTTCGCGCCAGCGCACCCTGCCCGTCACCTGCTCGACGAGGCGCGCAGTGATGAGATCAGTGTCGGTGGCGGGCTGCACGGAGACGTTCGACACCACCGGAACCACCGGAGCATGTCGTGCCACAGCCGCCAGCGCTTCGCGCATCGCATCCGCAGCCGGGCCCATCAATGCGCTGTGGAACGGCGCGGAAACCTGCAGCATCAGCGCGCGCTTGGCGCCCTTGGCCGTGCACAGTGCCGCTCCGCGCTCCACGGCCGCCTTGCTGCCCGAAATAACGAGCTGGCCACCGCCATTGTCATTGGCGATCTGGCAGACCTCACCTTGCGCGGCTTCCGTGCAGGCAGCTTCCACATCCGCCTGCTCCAGTCCGATGATGGCGGCCATGGCGCCCTCGCCCGCCGGCACGGCTGCCTGCATGGCATTGCCGCGAATACGCAGCAGGCGTGCCGCATCGGCGATGGAAACGAAGCCGGCGGCGGCAAGCGCCGAATACTCCCCAAGCGAATGGCCGGCCACATAGGCGACCTTTTCCTGCAGGGAAAAACCTTTTGATTCCAGAGCCCGCATGGCGGCAAGCGACACTGCCATCAGGGCCGGCTGGGCATTGGCTGTCAGGGTCAGCGTTTCTTCGGGTCCCTCGAAGATCAGCGCCGAAAGCTTCTCGCCCAGCGCCTCGTCCACTTCCTCGAACACCCTGCGCGCTTCGGGGTAAGCGTCGGCAAGTTCCTTGCCCATGCCCACGGTCTGACTGCCCTGCCCCGGGAACGTGAATGCTATTGCCATGATCAGCCTCGGTTTGTGCTCTTAATCCCGCGTGTGACGCATTGAAGCAAGGCAAGTCAAGCCCGCACCCCTTCTGCCGGGCTTTTGAAGCAGGAATGGCTCTTTATCCGACGGAGCGGGAAAGGGATCACATATCGTTAAAAACGAACACGATTCTTTCGTCGGCTATTCCCATTTTTGCCACACGCAATAGCTTTTCGTGACATATGCATGACAGTTCTATGACGCTGGCATTCAATGGGAAAGTTGTGAGTTGGTGAAACGCAAACCAGAATTTGCTGAACAGGCAGCACGCATGGATGCCACGGCGTCCGGCAGCAACCGTTCGGCGCTGAACGCAAGTGCCCGTCATGCGGTGCTGATGGTCCTTGCTTCAGCCCTGCTTGTTTTTGCCATCGAATGGATTTTCCGTGGCGATTTCGCAGGTGCGGTTGCCTTCTTTACGCAACCATACAAGCCCGGCTGGACCACGGTTCTTGTGTTTGCGCTCCTTCTGCTCGGACTGGACGCCATTCTTGGCCGCGCCTGGCTCGGATTGCTGACCGTTGCGCCGATAACGCTCACCCTTGCCTTCATCGGCTACCAGAAGTCGCTCTATCTTGGCGATCCGCTGTTTCCGACGGATATTCTCTTTGCCCGCCAGATCTTCGAGCTGCTGCCCCTTCTGGTCGGTGAACGGCCATGGACCGGCGTGGCGCTGGTGCTGGGGCTTGTTCTGACGATAACCGCCCTGCTCTATGCGTGGCGTTATGTGCAACGCCGCATACCGCGCATGAGCTACAGGGGCCGCGCCGCGCGCCTCTTACTGGCTCTGCCGGCGCTCGCCTTCTTCGTCTCGCTGATGGACTACGCGACGTTCTCCTGGACCCGCGACCGTCTCAGGATCATCCCGATGATGTGGGACCAGAAGGAAAATTACGCCAACAACGGCTTTACCCTCGCCTTCGCGCTCAATGTGCCGATGGCCCACGTCACAGCTCCGGCCGGCTTTTCCGACAAGGCGATCGATTCGCTGCCAAAGCCTGCGGTCGACACCGCACTGCCGGTGGAACAGCCAGACATCATCATGGTGATGAGCGAATCGTTCTGGGATGCCGGCAAATTGCCCGGCGTCACCATCACGCCCGATCCGATCGCTTCCACCCGCGCGCTGCAATCGGGCGAAATGTTTTCGCCGGAATTCGGCGGCATGACCGCCAATGTGGAATTCGAGGCGCTGACAGGATTTTCCAACGCCTTCCTGCCGGCAGGCAGCATTCCCTACCAGCAATATGTGCGCAAGCCGCTGCCTTCCATGGCAACCTTCCTGCGCTCGGAAGGCTATCAGACACTGGCCATCCATCCCGGCACGGACTGGTTCTGGAACCGCTCCAATGTCTACAAGGCGTTCGGCTTCGACGAATTCCGCTCCGAAAAGACGATGGCGACCATAGCGAAGCGCGGCCCGCTTGTTTCCGACGAATCGATGACGGACGAGATCATCGCCGCGGCAGATGCCGCCGAAAGGCCTCTCTTCCTGTTTTCCGTGAGCCTCCAGAATCACGGCCCCTACGAGCCGAATCGCTACGGCAATGCCACCCACAGCGTTCAGGCTGAAACAAGCGACTGGGCGCGCGCGTCACTGGCGAGCTTTGCGGAAGGCGCGGCCGATTCCGACCGCGAGTTGCAGCGCCTGATCGACTGGGCCAGCAAGCGCGACCGTCCGACGGTGATCGCCTTCTTTGGCGACCATCTGCCGCCTCTGGGGCCCGTTTACGTGGAAACCGGGTTCCTGAAGACCAATGTTGCGCCGCGCCGGGATGCGCCCGAAAACATGCGCCTCCACCGCTCGACTCCCTTGGTCATCTGGTCGAATCGCAGCGGCAGCGTTGAAGATGTCGGTGGCGTCAGTCCCGCCTTTCTGCCGCTGCACGTATTCAGGACAGCCGGGATAAGCCATCCTTACTACACGGGCTTTCTGGGCGATCTGCATCAGCGCTACAGCGTGGTGGAGCGCTCGCTGCTGCTCAGTGCAGATGGAGAGCCGACGCCCGACTGGGCAAGGCAGAAGCAGATCGATCCCTCGATCCGCGATTTCCGTTACCTTCAGTATGACATGATGTTCGGAAAGCACCGCGCGGCGCCGGACTTCTTCCCCGAAACGATCGGAGATGTCGTGGCGCATGCGAGCTGATCGTTGCGGGCCAGTTGACGGCTGCATGATCGAAAACGAGCGGAGACTTGACATTCCGGGCACATCCGGTATGTGTCGCGCCAAGTTTCCGCTTCCGGGCGCCGCCCCGTATTGTTGCGGCTTAACCCCAGGAACATAAACGGACGAGCAACATGGCAAAAGCCGCGAACATCAAGATCAAGCTTCTTTCGACCGCCGATACCGGCTTCTTCTATGTGACCAGCAAGAACAGCCGTACCAAGACGGACAAGCTCTCGTTCCGCAAGTACGATCCGGTCGTCAAGAAGCACGTTGAATTCAAGGAAACGAAGATCAAGTAATCTTCTGATTCCTGCGAACAGAAAAAAGCCGCCCGATGGGCGGCTTTTTTGTTGGCTGCCCTTTCGTTGCGTGGCCTTGTATTTCATCCTTGCGAGCAGATAAAAAGCATCAGATTCTGACTGATCTTTTTATTCTTTTGCCGGGGGTATTGCCGCAATGCTGATCCGCCTCACCTATATATCGACCTTCAATCCCAACATCACCGAGGCAGACATAGACGAACTGACCGGGAAGGCGGCAGAGTTCAACAAGCAACACGGTATCAGCGGCATTCTGGCGGTGGAAGGCGAGCGGGTTTGCCAGATACTGGAAGGCCCGCGTCATGAGGTTCAAAGCCTGTTTGAATCCATCCGGCGCGACCCGCGCCATTCCGGCATCGTCGAGCTCGACGTGAGCGAGATAGACCAGCCTCACTTTAAGGCGTGGGGCATGGTGCGCCGTCCGATGGTGGACATCGTTACGCTGGCATTTTCACTGTAGACGAACAAGCTGCCTTGCCGAAAGGGACTGGACCTGGAAACCGGGGGCCGGTCGACTATGGCAGCGGTACGAGGAGGCCACTATTACCAAGGCCGACCGGCCAACCCCACGGAACCCAGGAGATGCGGCGGACCTGAGAAACATGGGGTATCTCTGAGGCGTAACCGGAAACTGCCTGCTACACCATTTCCGCAACGTCGCGCACGAAACCGCGAAAATCAACCATTTCTTAACCCAGAGAATCGAAAGCGCTGGATTAAGGTAAACTCTCAGCTGTCGCCGCCTTGACGAATCCCTCCGCAGAGACGCTCACGCCGCCTTGGCGACGACACGGTTGCGGCCGTTCTTCTTTGCTTCATAGAGAGCAAGATCAGCCCGCTTCAGAAGCGCCGCAACGCTGTCGTCCTGCCTTTTGACCGACGAAACGCCGACGCTGATGGTGATCTCGACCGGGTTGCCCTGCCTGCCGACCGAGAAGGGCGTTCTTGCGATTTCCGCACGTATGCGTTCGGCCACCTTGGCAGCTACGGCGCCTTCCGTATCGGGCATGACAATAACGAACTCCTCACCGCCAAACCGGCAGATCAGATCGATTCCGCGCATGTTTTGCCTCAGGCGACGTGCAAACTCGCGCAGCACATCGTCGCCCCCGTCATGACCATAAGTGTCGTTGATCGATTTGAACCGGTCTAAGTCCACGATCATGATCGACAGTGGGCGCCTGCGCGCCACGGCCCTGTCGAACAAGGTCTGAAGGTGGCTATCGAGATAGCGTCTGTTATGAAGACCGGTAAGGGAATCGGTCACCGCCATCTCTATCGACTGGGTGACGCTGGCGCGCAGCTGATCATTATAACGTTTGCGCCTGATCTGCGTATAAAGCCGCGCTGTCAGCTCGTGGGGATCGACCGGCCGCACCAGATAGTCGTTGACGCCAAGCTCCAGCCCCCGGATGATGCGGGGGTCATCGTCCTGTTCGGCCAGCAAGATGATCGGCAGGAATCGCGTGCGATCCAGAGACCGCAACTGCGAGCATAGCCGCAGCGGATCGACATTCGGCAAAACCGTCGACAGGATCACGCACTCGTAATTGCCTTCCGCAGCCTGGAAGAAACCGGCATTGGGGTCGGAGACGAATTCCAGCTCCATCTCACCCCTTATCTTCGAGCGAATACGCTCGAAGACTTCGGCGCGGCTGTCTATCAGCAGCACCTTGGCAGGCAGGTCCGAGCCATTATCGCCACGGCTGAGAATGTTCGCGAGCCCTATGCTGGTCGCCGTGGCGGTACGCAGCCGCAACTCGTCAGTGAGCATCTTGAGCCGAACGAGGCTCTTCACCCGCGTCATGAGCTGCAGATCATTCACGGGTTTGGTCAGAAAATCGTCTGCCCCGGCTTCAAGTCCGCGGATACGGTCCGAGACCTGTCCGAGAGCCGTGACCATGATGACCGGCAGATGCGCGGTTGCCGGATCGCTCTTGAGCCTGCGGCAAACCTCGAACCCGTCCATCTCCGGCATCATCACGTCGAGAAGAACGACGTCGACCTTGGTCGTCTCGCAGATATCGAGCGCCTCAGCTCCGGAGCTGGCGGTGATGACCTCAAAGTACTCGGCCAGCAGACGCACCTCAAGAAGGCGCACATTGGCCGGAATGTCGTCAACGACGAGGATGCGCGCGGTCATGCATCCCCCAGATAGGATTTGATCGTTTCGATAAAGCGCGGAACGGAAATCGGCTTGGAAATATAGGCCTCGCATCCTCCCTTGCGGATGCGCTCCTCGTCGCCTTTCATGGCAAAGGCAGTGACGGCTATGACAGGGATGACGTGGAGTTCATCATCCGCCTTGAGCCATTTTGTCACCTCAAGCCCCGAGACTTCAGGCAGCTGAATATCCATCAGGATCAGATCGGGCCTGTGGGTGCGCGCCAGTTCGAGCGCTTCCAGACCGTTGCGGGTGCGCACGGTTTCGTAACCGCTGGCCTCGATGAGGTCGCGAAAGAGCTTCATGTTGAGCTCGTTATCTTCGACGATCATTACTTTCTTCGGCATAGACTTTCCGTCCCGATGGCCATTCTCCAGAATGACATCGTCCCCCTACACTCAGTCAGGCCGCACCAACCCGAATGCACGCTAGCGCAAGATGATTGATGAAATGGAAATCAACCGTCAACAAAGCGCATCTTGCGTCGGGTATCCACAGACGGCTTCCAGAACTTGCCCTGTGTGGCAATTCACATACCTTGCCAGAACGATTCGAATAATTCTCGCTCAGGACTGAAGGGTAACAATGACAGATGCAGCGTCAATGCGCGAGCACGCCGAGGCTTTGTCCATCAGCGCCCTCGGTTTCGTAGCATCGGACCCCGAACTTTTGCCACGTTTCCTTGCAATCACCGGCATCGATGCCGGTTCGATCCGGCAGGCAGCGCGCGAACCCGGCTTTCTGGCGGGTGTTCTCCAGTTCATTCTGGCGCATGAGCCCACCCTTCTGCGCTTTTGCGAGGCAACGGGAACACCGCCGGCTGCTATCGGTCAGGCCCTGCGCCATCTGCCGTCAGGCGATACAAGCTATGAAAGTTCGATATGAGTGCCGATCCCGAAACCCTGCGACAGATTGAAGAACTCTCCTCGGACGACAGGCCGCTCCTGATCCTCGACGTAGACGACGTCCTGCTTGAGTTCATCCGCCCGTTTCCCCGTTTTCTGGAACAGCGCGGACTTCAGTTGACGATGGCCTCGTTTCGCCTGACCGGCAACATCGCCGAAACGGGAACCGGCAGGCTGGTCGAGCAGCCCGAAGTCACGGCCCTGCTGGACGATTTCTTCGCCGGGCAGGCCGACTGGCAAAGCATCACCGATGGCGCTCCCGAAGCGCTTGCAAGCTTCGAGGGCCGCGCGGAAATCGTTCTGCTGACGGCAATGCCGCACCGGCACCGCGAAACGCGCCGCGCGCATCTCGACGCGCTCGGCCTTCCCTATCCTCTGCTCACCACGGAAATGGCCAAGGGGCCTGCAGTGGCGCGCCTGCGCGGTCCCGGCAACCGGCCCGTCGCTTTCGTCGACGACCAGCCGCCGAACCTGATTTCGGCTCGCGAATCCGTCTCAGACGCCAATCTTTTCCACCTGATGGCCGATAACAGCCTGCGCGAATTCCTGCCGCCACTGCCACAGGACATCACGATCGTACATGACTGGCACGACGCAAGGCCCAAGATAGCCGCGGCTCTGGGTTTCTGAGAAAACGTCTTCGCCCGCAAGCGCGGCGGGCGATGATGCAAAATTCTACAGCGGATACTCGCCGTAGAACTCGATCACCCGCTGCTTGAAGCTCTTGTCGCCCACCGCGAGCATGTGGTCGCGCCCCTCGATGGCGAATGGCACGGCGTTGGACATCAGCGCAGCCAGTTCTTCCGGCGAACCGCCGATGTCGTCTTTGGTGCCCACGGCGACGAGCGTCGGCTGGGTGATGCGGGACATGTCGTCCTCGGTCAGCACTTCGCGTGAGGTCGAGATACAGGCCGCAAGCGCCCTGCGGTCGCTGCGCGTCTGATCCGCGAAGGCGCGAAACGCCCGCCCACGCGGATGCGTGGTCTTCGCCGGATCTTCCGCAAGCAAGGCATCGGCGATCGGGTCCCAGTCTCCCACGCCGTCCACCATGCCGATCCCCAGTCCGCCGAACACAAGCGTCGCCACTCTTTGTGGGGATTCCAGCGCGAGGAACGCGGAAACCCGCGCGCCCATCGAATAGCCCATGACATGCGCTTTCTCGATGCCGAGATGATCCAGCAGAGCCACTGCATCCGACGCCATCTTGGTCGGCGTATAATCGGCTTCGTCATAACTCTTGGTGGAGTTGCCATGACCGCGATTGTCCAGCGCGATGGCCCGGTAACCCGCATCGTTGAGCGTCTTGAACCAGCCGGGCGATACCCAGTTCACATAATGGCTGGAAGCGAAACCATGGATGAGCAGTACCGGGTCGCCCTTCCCCCTTGCCGGCTCACGGTCGAGAAAAGCGAGATCGAAACCGTCATGGGTAAAGAATTGCATGTGAACTCACTGTCCTGAATTGCATCGCGATCGCATGGACCACCGGGGACCACCGGGCAAAACTGAAGGCACGCCTGTTTCAAACCGCTGCCCGCCCGTAAAAGCCGAACCTTAGCCGCCGTTCCCGGGCGTCATCTGCGTGGCCCCGGTTTCGTTCAGCCTCGGATGCCGTACCATATCGCCTACAGATATGCCTTCCCTGCCGGTCGTTCCAGCCTTCAGTTCAAGCACATAGCGAACAGGTTTTTCCGGCGAGATGGGAGCGATGGAATAAGGCGCGCCCGGCAGAATAGCCTCAATGCGGCCTTGCTCCGCAATGAACACGAGGTCGAGCGCCATGGGCGTGTTCTTCATCCAGAAGCTCACCAGCCGGGTTTCCTCGAAAATGAACAGCATGCCGCGATCGTCCGGCATTGTCTGGCGATACATCAGGCCCGCCGAACGATTGGCGCCGTTATCAGCCACCTCGATGGCAAAAAAACGCGGGCCGGCGGTTGTGGTGATTTCCAGCGGATCCGCGTCGACCGGCAGAAGCATCGGCTGGCCGGCCGCTGCCTCCGTTCCCTGCGAGAGAGACGTTACAGAAACAGCTATCACCAGCGCGAGGCAGGCAAGCACTCCCGCCATCCAACTCCAGCGTTTCACGATCATTGCGCCACTCTTTCAGCCAGTTTCTGCCGGCACCTTATTGGCAAGGAGCTTTTCCGGGCAAGATCGAAGATGATTGAAAAAGAAACGCACTGCCTGCCCGTCATGGCGCGAGGCGATCAGCCACAGAAATAGACGGGCAGCCACAGAAATGTGGCATCCGCGGTCAGTGCGAAACCGGCAGAGTTCCAACGTCGGGGTGAATTTCCGCAGCCATCAGGCCCTTCTCGCCCCGTCCGAAGCGGACCAGAACGACCTGTCCGGGCCGCAATTCGGTGACGCCGAAGCGGCGCAGCGTTTCCATGTGAACGAAAATGTCCTCGGTGCCCTCGCCGCGGGTCAGGAAACCAAAGCCCTTGGTGCGATTGAACCACTTCACCAGAGCCCGCTCCAGCCCGCTTTCCGGCGTGACAACCACATGGGTGCGCTGCTCGGGAAGTTCCGTGGGATGCGTTGCCGTCGACATGTCGATGGACAGGACGCGGAATGCCTGCAGGCCGCGTTCCCCCTGCTTGACCAGGCAAACGATGCGCGCGCCTTCCTGAGCGGTCTGAAAACCGTCACGGCGCAGGCAGGTGACATGCAGGAGAATATCGCCGAGATGCGGCTCATCCGGCAGGATGAACCCATACCCCTTGGCGACGTCGAACCACTTGATCGCACCGGAAACTTCGGTGAGATCGGCGCTGTCAGCATGTTCCTGACGAGCGACTGTGTCGGTCCGGTCCGCTTCCCGCCCCGTAAAAGAGGCTTTTTCCCCCATCAGAACGCCCCCATCTGGCATCAACACACAACTGATTCTTCAACTGCAGGATAGCATTCCGGGTTCGCAGTTGCGCAAGAGCAGAGATACATTTTGCACGTATCATTCAGTTGTATTGACGGCACCCTCGGTTGCCGCCGGCGAACGCCGACCCTATGTTGCAGGCTCCGCTCAGGAGGTTTTCATGCGTTATCTACACACCATGGTTCGGGTCGGCGATGTCGACGCCGCGCTCGACTTCTATTGCAACAAGCTAGGCATGAGCGAAGTGCGCAGGCAGGAAAACGAGCAGGGTCGCTTCACCCTGATATTCCTTGCTGCAGATCAGGACGAGAAAAGCGGACGCGAGGCGAGCGCGCCCCTGCTCGAACTCACCTACAACTGGGATCCCGAAACCTATTCCGGCGGCAGGAATTTCGGCCATCTCGCCTATGAGGTCGATGACATCTATGAAACCTGCCGGAAACTGATGGACAAGGGCGTCACCATCAACCGCCCGCCCCGCGATGGCTATATGGCGTTCATCAAATCCCCTGACGGCATCTCCATCGAGCTGCTGCAAAAGGGGAACGCCAGGGAAAAAGCCGAGCCCTGGGCTTCCATGCCGAATACAGGAAGCTGGTAAGAAAAAAGCCGCCCCCTGTTGTTCACAAGGGGCGGCCTCAATCTGTCCTTGCGGTCAGGCCTTCGCCATGCAGACCGATGTATGGCCCGAGCTAATGAAGCCGAGCTGATTGGCCGCGGCCTTGGAAAGGTCGAGAACCCTTCCCTTCACGAAGGGTCCGCGGTCGTTGATACGCACAACGATGCTCTTGCCGTTTTTCTTGTTGGTGACTTTCACGCGTGTGCCGAAAGGCAGTGTGCGATGTGCAGCAGTCATGGCGGAGGGATTCATCTTCTCGCCGGATGCTGTCCTGGAATGCAGCGCATACCAGGATGCACGTCCACACTGAATGGTTGCAGAAGCGTCGGTCGTAAAGGCACCCGTCATCACGCCTGCTGCAACGGCGGCCATGATCACGGCCCGCCCGTTCCTTTTCGTCATCAAATCTGCTCCGTTGGTCGTGCGGAGCCACTAGACAAGAAATGAGGCGGCAAATGAGGTGATCAACCACCTGATTCGCCGCCATGGAACACGTTTGAAAAACTGTGGAAACAGTTTGTCAGGTCGGGTCGCCCATATTCGGATACGAACGCCGCGCCGGATTCATAAATAATTAGGAAACGCAATCTGAAAGCATCCCGGCGTTACTTTGGACAGCTGGGATTCAATCATGGATTACCTCACACTCCCAGAGACTTAAGCTTTCTGTGCAGAGCGGAACGCTCCATGCCGATGAATTCGGCTGTGCGTGAAATATTGCCGCCAAAGCGGTTGATCTGCGCGATGAGGTAATCCTTCTCGAACTGCTCGCGCGCTTCGCGCAGCGGCAGCGCCATGATGTGCTGATCCGACTGACCGGGTGTGCGGGGCATCACATCGCCGATTTCCCCCGGCAGCAGATCCGCCGTGATCGGCGCTTCCACGTCATCGCCGCGAACGAGGATCATCAGGCGTTCGATGTTGTTGCGCAACTGGCGGATGTTCCCCGGCCAGTTGTGAGCCTGCAGCACGGCCATCGCATCATCGCCCACACGGCGTGGCTTCATGCCCACCTGCCGGGCCACCTGCTTCATGAAGTGGTCGACCAGATAGGGAATGTCCTCGCGGCGTTCGGCAAGACCCGGCACCATGACCGGCACCACCGCCAGACGGTGATACAGGTCCTCGCGAAAACGTCCGTCCGCGATCATCGCCTCAAGGTTCTGCGCAGTGGAGGAAATGATGCGGACGTCGACCTTTACCCGCTTGGTGCCGCCGACGCGCTCGAATTGCTGGTCAACCAGAACGCGCAAAATCTTGTTCTGCGTCTCGCGCGGCATGTCGGCCACTTCATCGATGTAGAGAATGCCGCGATGCGCCTCTTCCAGCGCGCCGACCTTGCGCTCGGTGCCGTTGGATTCCGTGCCAAACAGCTCGATTTCCATGCGCTCCGGCGTGATCGTGGCAGCACTCAGCGTCACGAACGGCCCGCTCTTGCGCGACGACATGGCATGGATGGCGCGCGCCGTCAGTTCCTTGCCGGAACCAGAGGGACCGATGATCATGACGCGGCTGTTGGTGGGTGCCACGCGCTCGATCGTCTGGCGCAACTGGCTCATGGCGGAAGACATGCCGATGAGGTCGAAGGTCTCTCCGCTGCGCTGCCTGAGATCGGAAACCTCGCGTTTCAGCTTGGAGGTTTCCAGCGCCCTTTCCGCGACGAGGATGAGCCGGTCCGCCTTGAACGGCTTCTCGATGAAATCATAAGCACCGCGGCGTATTGCCGACACGGCCGTCTCGATATTGCCGTGGCCCGAGATCATCACCACCGGAAGGTTCGGATGCATGGTCTTGATCTCGTCCAGCAATGCCAGACCATCCAGCCGCGACCCCTGCAGCCAGATGTCGAGAAAGATCAGGCGCGGCGCGCGCTCCGCGATCGCCGCCAGCGCGCTGTCGGCATCATGGGCCGTGCGCGTTTCATGACCTTCATCGCTCAAAATCCCCGCGACGAGTTCGCGAATGTCTTCTTCGTCATCGACGATAAGAATATCAGACGCCATTTTCGACCTTTACAGTTTCTTTTTCAGACGATGAGCCGGCGGAGGTGGGGGCAGAGCCTCCGGCAGCAGGAAGGATGATCGTGACCATGGCGCCTCTTCCGCCATGGAATTCTTGCGGTGCATCATGAAGCTCCAGGCGACCGCCATGGTCTTCCACGATCTTCTTGACGATAGCGAGGCCGAGGCCCGTGCCTTTGTCACGCGTCGTCATATAGGGCTCCAGAAGCCGCTGACGATGCTCGCGCGGCAGGCCCTTGCCGTTATCGATGACGTCGACACGGATGCTGTCTCCCTCGCGGCCGGCGCGGATCATGATGACGCTCGACGAGCCATCCTCGCGCTCCACGCCCTCCATCGCTTCCGACGCATTCTTGATGACGTTGCCGAAAGCCTGCGACAAAAGCCTCGTATCGAATGTGCCGGGCAGCGGCTCATTGCCGAACTGGCGCTCGAAACGGATATCGGGGCGGCTGACCTCGACGAGGAACGAAGCCTCGCGCAAAGGTTCGCGCAGATCCAGCTGCTTCATGTCGGGCTTCGGCATGCGGGCGAAGGAGGAGAATTCGTCCACCATGCGGCCGATATCACCCACCTGCCGGATGATGGTGTCCGTACACTGGTCGAACACTTCACGATCCTCGGTGATCACCTTGCCGTAGCGCCGCTTGATGCGCTCCGCCGAAAGCTGGATAGGGGTCAGCGGGTTCTTGATCTCATGGGCAATGCGCCGGGCAACATCGGCCCATGCGGACGAGCGCTGGGCGGTGACGAGATCGGTGATGTCGTCCACCGTCACCACATAGGACTTCGAGGCATCCTCGTTGTCCTCTTCCTCCATGGTGACCTGGATGTTGAAGGTGCGCTCCGCACCCGAGCGATAGAATGTCACCTGCTCGCGATAGACCGGCTTTTCCGACTTGCGCCCGATCTCGAAAGCCCGGCCGACCAGCGGCAGCAGCACGGAGAGATTCTGTCCGGTGGCTGTCTCCGCATCGATTGCCAGCATGATCTCCGCCGAGCGGTTGACGATGGTGACGATGCCTTCCGCGTCGACGCCGATAACCCCCGCCGTCACGCCTTCCAGAACCGCTTCGGAGAAGCGGCGGCGCTCGTCTATCTGGTCCTTTGCCGTCAGCAACTCGTTGCGCTGCGATTTCAGCTCCAGCAGCATGTTGTTGAAGGTCGCGCCGAGCGAGGCGACGTCGCCGTCGGATGGACGCACCGGCACCGACACATCAAGATTGCCCGTCGCCACCTCGTCAGCCGCGCCGATCAGCTGGCGGATTGGCCGCACAAGACGGTCGGCAACGGCAATGCCGGTCCAGACGGCGGAAAGAATGATGATCAGCGTCATCGACAGATAGGGAAGCGCAAAAGCGATCTGCGACGGGCGCCGGTTCGATTCCAGCCCGCGATATTCGTCGACATTGGCGCGCACGATCTCGCGGGCCTTGATCACTTCCGGGTCGATCACCCGGATCGTGTAGAGAAACAGCCCCTCAAGCTCGCGCAGCTTGACGATCGCGCCCATGATGTTGCGCGTGCGCGGCTCGATCAGCAGCGGCGGCCCGCTCTCAGCCTCCTGGATGGCACCTTCCGGTGGCTCCGGCATGGCGAAATCAGCCGAGGTTTGCGCGCTCATCACGAATGAGCCGTCCGACCTCACCAGCGCGGCATGGGCAAGCCCTCGTCCCACCGCCTCCTTGTTCAGGAGATCTAGAAAACCGGTACGGTCGAGCCCGTAGAGCGTACGCGCGCTGTCCAGATCATAAGCCATCGACAGGGTCGTGCCCTGAAGGTTGCGGGCATTCTCCTGCACATAGGCGTCGGCAATCGAAAGAGACGAGTTGATGATCGTCTTGGTTCTGATCTCGAACCATCTGTCGAGCCCGACATTCAGCGTGATGGAGGCGACGATCGCCACCATGATCGCCGGTATGGCCGCCACCAACGCGAACATGGTCACGATGCGCACATGCAAACGGGAAGCCGCCTTGCCGATGCGTCGCGCCAACAGAATACGATGAATCTCGCGGCCGATGAGCGCCATCAGCATCAGAATGAAAAGGGCGTTCGCCGCGATGAGAACGAGCGTGATGGTGCCGTCCGGCGCAATGGGCGTAGCGCCAACGAGAATCGCGAATGATGCGCCTGCCGTAAAAAGGGCGCCCAGTATCGCCAGAATGCCCGGCAGGGCGAGCAGACGCCTGCCTTCCTGCGCGCGGCTTCTGGGCAGTCGCACCTGACCGGTGCTGAGAATTTGAGTCGCCATTCCGCCCTGTGACACCATGAATTGCGTTACATGTATGCAACATTGTGGCGATTATGCAACAAAACGGGCGAGAATATGGCCTCCCCTGACGAAGCCGGCTCAGGACCGAGGCATCAGCCCGCAGACTTGTAGATGTTGATGCCCAGTTCGCGGATCTTCTTGCGCAAAGTGTTGCGATTGAGACCCAGCATTTCCGCGGCCTTGATCTGGTTGCCGCGCGTCGCCGTCATGGCCGCAAGCACCAGCGGATGCTCGACTTCGGCAAGGATGCGCTGATAGAGCCCCGGCGGCGGCAGTCCCGGCCCATAGGACGCGAAATGACGCTGGAGATAATGCTCCATCGCCTGCCCTATCGAAAGGTTCTCCGGAATCAGCGTGCCGACGGCAACCGGATCCGGCCTTTCGCCCGAGTTCAGTTCGGCGTCGATGATATCGGCCGAGATTTCGTCCTGTGGATAAAGTGCGGCCAGCCGGCGCACAAGATTCTCAAGCTCCCGCACATTGCCCGGCCATGGGTAGCGTTTCATCAGGTCGACGCCGGCGGCGGCAATGCGCTTGGCCTGCAGACCCTCCTTTTCGCCCTGCTTGAAGAAGTGGCGCACCAGATCGGGAATATCTTCCGAACGCTCGCGCAGCGCCGGCAGCCTCAATGGCACAACGTTCAGGCGATAGAACAGATCTTCGCGGAACAGGCCCTGATGGATGAGTCCGCGCAGGTCCTTGTTGGTGGCGGCGACGATGCGCACGTCGGTGCGGATCGGCGTACGCCCGCCGACGGTCGTGTACTCGCCCTGCTGAAGGACTCGTAGCAGCCGGGTCTGCGCCTCCATCGGCATGTCGCCGATCTCATCAAGGAAGAGCGTGCCGCCCTCAGCCTGCTCGAAACGGCCGGTGGAGCGGTTTTGCGCCCCGGTGAACGCGCCCTTTTCGTGGCCGAAAAGCTCGGATTCGATCAGGTCACGCGGTATGGCGGCCATGTTGATGGCCACGAACGGACCGTTGCGGCGGCGGCCATATTCATGCAGCGCCCGCGCCACCAGTTCCTTGCCGGTGCCGGATTCGCCGGTGATCATCACTGTGAGGTCAGTCTGCATCATCCGCGCCAGCATGCGGTAGATGTCCTGCATGGCGGCGGAGCGCCCCACCAGTGGCAGGGAATCGGACTGATCCTCCGGCCTGTGATCGGCCTTCGCCTTGCGCGGCTCGGCAAGCGCCCGCTGCACGATGCCAAGCAACTCCGTCAGGTCGAACGGCTTTGGCAGATATTCATAGGCACCGGCCTCCGAGGCGCGGATAGCGGTGATGAAAGTGTTCTGCGCGCTCATCACCACCACAGGCAATTCGGGCCGCGCCTTGCGGATGCGCGGCAGCATGTCGAAGGCGTTCTCGTCGGGCATCACCACGTCGGTGATCACCAGATCGCCCTCGCCCGCCGCCACCCAGCGCCACAGCGTGCCGGCATTTGAGGTCACGCGCACCTCATGGCCGGCCCGCGACAGCGCCTGAGTTAGAACGGTGCGGATAGCCGCGTCGTCATCCGCAACAAGTATCTGTCCATGCACGCTCATCGGGCATTTCCCTGATCTGGAATCGGTTCATCCGGCACTGTCTCCTTCCATGCCGGCATCAGCACGCGGAAGGTGGTTCCACGCGAATTGGAATCGCATTCGACAATGCCGCCATGCTCGCCCACGATCTTCGCGACCAGCGGCAGCCCCAGCCCCGACCCATTGGTCTTAGTCGTGATGAAGGGGTCGAACAGGATCGGCAACAGATCCTCGGCCACGCCGGGCCCGTTGTCGCGCACACAGAATTCCAGCGGCAGCGACACGCGCTCCTGTGTGCCCGGCACCGACATGCGGATGCCGGGGCGAAAGGCGGTGGTCAGCATGATTTCCCCCAGCGGATCGCTGCCCACCGCCTCGGCGGCGTTCTTGATCAGGTTGAGGAACACCTGAATAAGCTGGTCGCGATTTCCGTAAACCGGCGGCAGGGAGGGATCGTAATCCTCGATGATGGTGATGCCGCGCGCAAACCCGTTTTTCGCGATCGCCTTCACGCGATCGAGCACCACGTGAATATTAACCGGATAACGGTCAATCGGCCGCTCGTCCGAGAACACCTCCATGCGATCCACCAGTGCCACGATGCGGTCGGTCTCTTCGGTGATCAGGCGTGTCAGGGCGCGGTCTTCGTCCGATGCCGACTGTTCGAGGAGTTGTGCGGCACCCCTTATGCCCGAAAGCGGGTTCTTGATCTCGTGCGCCAGCATGGCGGCAAGGCCCGTCACCGAGCGGGCCGCGCCGCGATGGGTCATCTGACGGTCGATCTTGTCCGCCATCGACCTTTCCTGAAACATGACCACGACGGAGCCCGGAAATTCGGGAACGGGTGCTGCATAGAGATCGACCATCTTCTCGATGCCAAGGCGCGGCGAGGAAATGTCGACGCGATATTCGTTCACCGGCGCGCGGCGTTCGCGCACCTGATCGACAAGGGCCAGCAGCGGACTGCCGAAGGGAATGAGCTTCGACAAGGTGCTGCGCCTCAGAACCGGGGCGCTGGAGCGGAAGAAATCCTCGGCATCGGCATTGGCGAAGGAGATGTAGCCTTCGGGATCGACCATGATGACGGGCCGCCTGATCGTGTTGAGAAGGATCTGCGCGGCATCGCTTGCATCCGCGGTCCTGATCGGTATCGAACTCATGCCGCATCCCTCGCATTGACGGGTTGGCTGAAAATCTCGTTCACAAGCGAAATCACCTCTCGAGGATCGCCGCAGGTCAGCAACGCCTTGCGCTGGCCCGCGCCAACGGATGGCGCATGGCGGTCGAGATACCAGCCCAGATGCTTTCGCGCCTGCCGCAGACCGCTTTCCCTGCCGTAAAGCGACAGCATGTCCTCGTAGTGCGCGGTGACATAGGAGCCCAGTTCGCCCCCTGCGGAAGGAATTGCCGGCGCAGGAACACCGCCGGCGGCAGAGGCGATCTCGCCGGCCATCCAGGGCGCGCCATAATGCGCGCGACCGACCATGACGGCGTCGGCCCCAGACTCCCGCAGGATCGTTCCCGCATCCTCCAGAGAACCGACATCGCCATTGGCGACCACCGGAACCGTAACGGCAGCCTTGACCCCGGCAATCGCCTTCCAGTCAGCCCTGCCCTTGTAGAACTGGCACCGCGTGCGCCCATGCACCGTCACCATCTTCACGCCAGCCTGTTCCGCGCGCCGCGCCAGAACCGGCGCGTTCAGCACGTTTTCATCCCAGCCGAGCCGCATCTTCACGGTGACGGGAACGTCCACCGCGCCGACCACGGCCTCGATCAGCGTCAGCGCATGGTCGAGATCCAGCATCAGTGCCGACCCGGCATAACCACCCGTCACCTTCTTGGCCGGACAGCCCATATTGATGTCGATGATATCGGCGCCCTCGCCCACAGCGATGCGCGCGGCTTCGGCCATGTGCGAGGCCTCGCGCCCCGCAAGCTGAACCATGTGCACGGGCAGGCCCGAATGACGGATGCGCAGGTTGAAGCCCGCGCGTCCCTTCGCCAGCTCGCCACTTGCCACCATTTCCGAAATGACGAGGCCCGCGCCATGGGCATAAGCGCGCTGGCGAAAAGGCTCATCGGTGACGCCCGACATCGGCGCCAGAAAAACGCGATTGCGAATTTCGACGCCGCCTATATCCAAAGGCTTGGACAGGATGGCCTGATCAGACATGCACAAAAACCATGCAGATATTATTGCTGCACATTGTTTAAACAATCCCCGGAAATGATGCAATGCACAATCATGTCACATTCACGCTCTCCTGCTGAAAATGCTGGCCTTCCCGGTTCCGCACGACTAAGCCTCCGCCATGGCTGAGCGAACCGACATTTCTGTTAGCGAAGGAACGTGCCGGATCGCGGCCGTGATCGTGGCCGCCGGGCGCGGCGAGCGCGCGGGCCAGGCTGACGGCCCCAAGCAGTACCGCCACATTGGCGGCCGCGCCGTCATTGCGCATACGCTGGAAACCTTCCTGTCGCATCCGCAGGTGGATACAGTCGTCGTCGCCATCCATACCGACGACCGCGAATTGCTGCGCAAGGCAGCGGAAGACCATCATGATCGCGTCACCATCGTCATCGGCGGTCCGACACGGCAGGAATCGGTGCGGCTGGGTCTTCTCGCCCTGCATGAGAAAGCACCTGACAAGGTACTGATTCATGACGCAGTTCGCCCCTTTTGCGACACCGAACTAATCAGTCGCACCATCGACACCATCACCGAAGCGCAAGGCGCGCTGCCTGCCCTGCCGGTCGCCGATACGCTCAAGCGGGAAGCCTTTGGCGGCATGGTCGGCGAGACGGTGCCACGCGCCGGCCTGCACGGCGCGCAGACGCCGCAGGGTTTTCCGTTCAGGCCAATTCTTCAGGCGCATGACCGGGCGCATGCGCTCGGCCGCCACGATTTCACCGACGATGCGGCGATCGCCGAATGGGCCGGCATCCCCGTCATGTTGGTGCCCGGCTCGCCGGACAATGTAAAGCTCACATGGGCAAGGGATATTTCCATGGCAGACCAAAGGCTTAAAGGGACAGCATCAAGCTTTCCCGATGTACGTACCGGCAATGGCTATGACGTCCATTCCTTTGAGGCCGGCGACCATGTGGTGCTGTGCGGCGTCAGCATTCCGCACACGCGCAAGCTGTCCGGCCATTCCGATGCCGATGTCGGCCTTCACGCCCTCTCCGACGCCCTGCTCGCGACGTGCGGCGCCGGCGATATCGGTACTCATTTCCCGCCTTCCGATCCGCAGTGGAAGGGTGCTGCATCGCGCCTGTTCGTGGAACATGCGGTGGCGATCGTGCGCGAGCGCGGCGGGCGCATCGCCAATGCCGACGTGACCTTGATCTGTGAAGCCCCCAAAATTGGCCCACACCGTGAAGCGATGGTGGCGGAACTATCTTCGATGCTCGGCATTTCGGCAGAGCGTATTTCGATCAAGGCCACCACCAATGAAAGGCTTGGCTTCGTCGGACGCGAGGAAGGCATTGCGGCCATCGTAACGGCCAGCGTCATCTACCCCGGAGAGGTTCCCGCATGACGGAAGCAGGCGTCGGAGAGATCAGGGATCAGGATGTCGGAGACCTGGCGGATCGCTTCCTGAAGGCCTGCAAGCGCAGCGGCATATTGGCAACCACTGCCGAAAGCTGCACCGGCGGCCTCATCATCGCCGCCATGACCGACATTCCGGGCTCTTCCTCCATGGTCGACCGGGGCTTCGTCACCTATTCCAACGAAGCCAAGATGGAGATGCTGGGCGTCTCCGCACAGACACTGGACGCTCATGGCGCCGTATCATCCCAGACAGCCGCAGAGATGGCCGAAGGCGCGCTGAGAAACGCCCACGCAGGCATCGCGCTGGCCGTCACCGGCATCGCCGGGCCCGACGGCGGCAGCGCTGAAAAGCCCGTCGGTCTTGTCTGGTTCGGTCTGGCGGTAACGGGCAAGCCCGTGCACGTCGAAAACCGCATCTTCGACAATCGCGGCCGCGATTTCATCCGGCGCGAGACGGTGAAGCATGCGCTGCGCATGGGCATCAAAGCCCTTGGCGACGATCAGGCCGTTTCAGCCGAACGTCCGTAGATCGCATCGGCGCGTTTTTCAAAAGCTTCTGCAAACATTCGGAAGGCGCGATCGAACATGGTTCCCATCACCGCGCTGAGCAGGCGGCTCTTGAACTCATAATCAATGAAGAAGCGCACGAGGCATCCCGATCCGTGCTCCTCGAACTCCCAGACATTGCTGAGATATTTGAACGGCCCGTCGATGTATTTGACATCGATCGCCCGCTCCTGCGGCTTCAGAAGCACCTGCGTGATGAAGGTCTCGCGAATGGCCTTGTAGCCCACGCTCATGGAGGCAACGAGCAGCGTCTTGCCGTCGCGCTCGCGGCGTGACTGCACGGTCAGCGCTTCGCATAGCGGCAGGAACTCCGGATAGCGCTCGACGTCGGCCACCAGCGCGAACATTTGATCCGGCGAGTGGGAGACTTGGCGGGTGGCCTCGAACTTTGGCATGAAACGAAAAAACTACGCCGATTTCCGCAGGGAGGATTCGCGCGCCGCCTTCAGCCGGGCGAAATCCTCGCCGGCATGGTGGGACGACCGCGTCAGCGGGCTGGAGGCCACCAGCAGAAAACCCTTGGTCTTGCCGATGGTGGCGTAGGACTGGAATTCCTCCGGTGTCACGAAACGCTTGACCGGATGGTGCTTGCGGGTCGGCTGGAGATACTGGCCGATGGTCATGAAGTCGACATTGGCGGTGCGCAAATCGTCCATGAGCTGAAGCACCTCGTTGCGCTCCTCGCCCAGCCCCACCATGATGCCGGACTTGGTGAAAATCGAGGGATCGAGTTCCTTCACCCGCTGCAGCAGGCGGATCGAGTGGAAATAGCGGGCGCCGGGGCGCACCGTCAGATAATTCGACGGCACCGTCTCAAGATTGTGATTGAAGACGTCCGGCCTTGCCTCGACCACGATCTCGAGCGCTTTCGCCCCGTCCTTGCGCAGGAAATCCGGCGTGAGGATTTCGATGGTCGTGGAAGGCGCTGCCGCACGGATGGCGTAGATGACATCGGCAAAATGCTGCGCGCCGCCATCGGCAAGGTCGTCACGGTCCACCGAGGTGATCACGACATGGGTGAGACCCATCTGGCGCACCGCATGTGCCACGCGATCCGGCTCGTTGGTGTCGAGCGGTGTCGGAATGCCGGTCGCGACATTGCAGAAGGCGCAGGCGCGCGTGCAGATCTCGCCCATGATCATGAAGGTGGCGTGCTTCTTTTCCCAGCACTCGCCGATATTGGGGCAGCCGGCCTCCTCACAAACGGTCACCAGCTTGTTCGTCTTCACGATCTCGCGGGTCTCGGCATAGCCCTTCGACACCGGCGCCTTGACGCGGATCCACTCGGGCTTGCGCAACACCTCCTGGTCGGGGCGATGCGCCTTTTCAGGGTGCCTCACCCGCGGCGGGTTTGCGATATTGTCGAGAACGGTGACCATATCCGATCCAATGCTTCACTGGCGCAGGACAGGCCCGCGCACTCACTGTCATCTAGGACGTTTTTCCGGAATAAGAAAGGCCGCGGAGGCACAAGCCCCCGCGGCCTTCGCGAAGTACAGGTCGGAGCCAGGCGCTACTGGCGCACCATTCGCCCGACGAAGATCAGAATGCAGGCGCCGACGAAGCCCGTGATCAGATAGGCAAGCCAGCCCACGCCGAAGGAACCGATATTGAGAGCCTGCAGAATGGCGTTCAGCACCACTGCGCCGACGATCCCCAGAACCACGTTCATGAGGATGCCCATGTTGCTCTTCATCACCATTTCGGCAAGCCAGCCGGCAACGCCGCCAACCAAGATAGCCGCGATCCAGCCCACACCATTGACGTCCATATGAATGGTCCCTCCAGAAAGGATTAGAATTCACATGCAACGTCCGAACCTCACATCTGGTTCCACGGCTGGCCCGGTGCGGGAGCAAAGCGCCTGATCGCTTTCCCCCGCCCCTGAAAAGGCTGGCTCAGGCGTTCAGCGCGCGCCCATAGGCATCAAGCACGCTTTCCTTCATCATCTCCGAAAGGGTCGGATGCGGGAACACCGTGTGCATCAGCTCCTCCTCGGTGGTTTCGAGGTTCATCGCCACGACAAAACCCTGGATCAGCTCGGTCACTTCCGCGCCGACCATATGCGCGCCCAGCAACTCGCCGGTCTTCTTGTCGAAGATGGTCTTGATCAGACCCTGATCCTCGCCGAGCGCGATAGCCTTGCCATTGGCCGCGAACTGGAAGCGGCCGACACGGATGTCGCGGCCTTCCGCCCTGGCCTTCGCTTCAGTGAGGCCGACGGATGCCACCTGCGGGCTGCAATAGGTGCAGCCGGGAATCTTCGACTTGTCGAGACCATGCACGCCCGGTACGCCGGCAATCTTCTCCACGCAGATCACGCCTTCATGCTCGGCCTTGTGCGCCAGCATGGGCGGGCCGGCGACGTCGCCGATGGCGTAGATGCCCGGCACATTGGTGTTGCCGTAGCCGTCCACCACCACGCAGCCGCGATCGGTCTTCACGCCAAGCGCTTCCAGCCCGAGATTTTCGATGTTGCCGACCACGCCGACTGCCGAAATCATGCGATCGGCGGTGATCTTCTCGACCTTGCCGTCCTTTGTCTCGACATGGGCGGTGATCGAGTTCGCGCCCTTCTCGACCTTCGTCACCTTGGCTTCGAGCAGGATCTTCATGCCCTGCTTCTCGAACTGCTTTTGGGCAAACTTGGAGATTTCCGTATCCTCGACCGGCATGACCTGCGGCATCACCTCGACCACGGTCACCTCGGCGCCCATAGTGCGGTAGAATGAGGCGAATTCGATGCCGATGGCGCCCGAGCCCATGACCAGCAGCGACTTCGGCATTTCCTTCGGCACCATGGCCTCGAAATAGCTCCAGATCAGCTTGCCGTCCGGCTCGATGCCGGGCAGCGCGCGCGGCCGCGCGCCGGTGGCGACGATGATGTGTTTGGCCGTGTAGGTGCCTTCGCCCTTCACGCCCTTCGGCACCGGGTTCTGCGGCTCCATCGGCTTTTTGGAGCTTTTGGAAACGACGATCTCACCGGGTTTGGAAAGCTTGGCCTCGCCCCAGATAACGTCGACCTTGTTCTTCTTCATCAGAAAGGCGACGCCGCCGTTCAGCCGGCGCGAAACACCGCGCGAGCGCTCCACCACAGCGTCGATGTCGGCGCTGACCTTGCCGTCGATCTTCAGGCCATAGGCGCCGGGATTCTCGGCATAATGCTTGATTTCCGCCGAGCGCAGCAACGCCTTTGTGGGAATGCAGCCCCAGTTGAGGCAGATGCCCCCCAGATGCTCGCGCTCCACGATCGCGGTCCTGAAACCAAGCTGCGCGGAGCGAACGGCCGTCACATAGCCGCCCGGACCGGAACCGATGATGATGACGTCGTAAGCCTCGGCCATAAATCCTTGCCTTTCCTCAAGCGGCGCTGCGCGTCAGCAGCACCCAGTCATGTTGCTTGCCATCTGCGGTGAGCGGGACAGCCTGCCGTCGCGTCACCTCGGCGAATCCATGCGATTTGTAAAGTCCAAGCGCGGTGTCGTTGTCACTTTCGGTGATCAGGCTCACCGGCCGGTTGCCGGCGCGAACGATCTCATGCGCAAGCAGCCGTTTGCCCAGCCCCTTGCCGCGATGATGGCGGTAAACGCCGAGGCTGTCGATGAACCAGTGGTCCACGATCGTCTTCTGCAGTTCGAGGATCGGCTTGACAACGGGGTGCGGCGACGTTTCTTCCCGGATTGAAGGCAGGATCGGATGGCCGATGATGACGCCGGCGATCTCTTCGCCAACCACAGCGATGCTGGCATCCCGCCACGCAGCTGGTTGCGTATCGGAGCGCATGAAGGAACGGCCTTCCTCGAAGGCGATTTCCTTCGAGCCGTTCAGCACCGCGCCATACCAGAACCACGACGCAAAACCGTGAGACGAAATATCGACCAGAATGGCGAGTTCCGCAGCATCACTCTTCTGTGCGGGCCTGATGGCGATGGCATCCGGCACGGTCAAAGCTCCAACATCACGCGCACCACCGGTGCGAGCGCCTCACCCAGCCTGCGCGAATTTTCCGCATCCATATGAATGCCGTCGATCTGGCAAACCTCGCAGACACCGGAAGCGTCGAAAAACCCGCAACCCACCTCATCCGCGAGCTGCTCGTAATAGCCGGCAAGCTCACCCGCTCCCTTCTTGCCGGGAGAAGCCACCGGTGGGGCGACGATCAGCACTTTCGGCTCGGGATGGCCGAGCGGATCGTCATGACCGCGCACGATGGCGATAAGGCGCCGCATGCCCTGCCGGGCGACGAAGGGATCGCCATGAATCCACGACTTCATGTCATTGGAGCCCAGCATGAGGATCACCAGATCAAGCGGCGCATGCGAGGACAAAAGCGTGGGCAGAAAGCGCGCACCATTGCGATCCGCACCCACGAGATTGTCATCGAAGGCGGTGGTGCGCCCGTTCAGGCCCTCGGCAACGACATGAACGCCGTCACCGAGTTCACGTTGAAGAGCGACCGGCCAGCGGTCCTCCAGCGCATGGCGACGCGGACCCGAGGCATCATAGCCCCAGGTCAGCGAGTCACCGTAGCAGAGCACCGTCCGCATGCGTCGTCAGACCACCAGACCCATCGGGTTTTCGACAAGACGTTTGAAGGCGCCGATCAGTTCGGCACCCAGCGCCCCGTCCACCGCCCGGTGGTCGGTCGACAGCGTCACCGACATCACCGTCGCGACCTTCACCTCGCCATCCTTCACCACCGCCCGCTGCTCGCCCGCGCCGATGGCAAGGATCGTCGCATGCGGCGGGTTGATGACGGCGGCGAAGTCTTTGATCCCGAACATGCCGAGGTTCGACACTGCCGTGGTGCCGCCCTGATACTCTTCCGGCTTCAGCTTGCGGGTCCGGGCACGCGCCGCCAGATCCTTCATCTCGTTGGAGATCGACGACAGGCTCTTTTCCTCGGCCTTGCGCACGATCGGCGTGATCAGCCCGCCGGGAATGGAGACGGCAACGCCGACATCGGCGTGACGATGCTTGACCATCGCGCCCTCGGTCCACGACACGTTGGCGTCGGGCACTTCCTTCAGTGCCAGCGCCAGCGCCTTGATGATGAGGTCGTTGACGGAGAGCTTGTAGGCCGGTTCTTCGCCCTTATCAGTCTTTCTGACCGGAGCCGCGTCGTTGAGCTGCTTGCGCAGGCCAAGCAGCGCATCCAGCTCGCAATCCACCGTCAGGTAGAAATGCGGCACGGTCGACTTCGCCTCGACCAGACGCCTTGCGATGGTCTTGCGCATATTGTCGTGCGGGATCAGCTCGTAGGAGCCTTCCTCGAACAGTTTCAGCACGGCGTCGTCCGACATCGGCTTGACCGCGGGAGCAGCAGCGGCAGGTGCTGCGGTTGCAGGTGCGGCAGCAGCCTTCGCTCCGCCCCCGGCAATCGCGGCTTCCACGTCGGCCTTCACCACCCGCCCCTGCGGACCGGAACCCGACACGCCTGACAGGTCGAGACCGGCATCCTTGGCGATGCGCCGTGCGAGCGGCGATGCGAAGACACGATCCGTGTCCTTTGCTGTGACAGCTGTGGCTGGAGCAGCACCCTTCACTTCCGGCGCGACAGGAGCCGCAGCCTTCGGCGCTTCGGCGGGTGCCGCAGCGCTTTGCATTTTTGCTTCCGCCTTCGGCGCCTCGGCCTTGGCCGGTGCATCCCCGGACGCCTTGGCTGCCGCCGCGACATCCTCGCCATCTTCGGCAAGAACAGCGATCAGCGCATTGACCTTGACGCCCTCGGTGCCTGCCGGCACGACGATCTTCGCGACCGTGCCCTCATCGACAGCCTCGACTTCCATGGTGGCCTTGTCGGTCTCGATCTCGGCGATCACGTCACCGGGCGAAACCTTGTCGCCTTCCTTGACGAGCCACTTGCTCAGATTGCCCTCTTCCATGGTCGGAGAGAGCGCCGGCATGGTGATATTGATCGGCATATCGTCCTCCCCCGGAGCCTAGCGATAGGTGACGGCTTTCACCGCCTCGACGACTTCGCCGACATTCGGCAAGGCCAGCTTTTCCAGATTGGCAGCATAAGGCATTGGCACATCCTTGCCGGCGATGGTGATCACCGGAGCATCAAGGTAATCGAAGGCGCGCTGCGAAACCTGATTGGCGATATGATCGCCGACCGAACTCTGCGGGAAACCTTCCTCGACCACGACCAGCCGGTTGGTCTTCCTGACCGACTCGATGATCGTATCGAGATCGAGCGGACGGATGGTACGCAGATCGATGATCTCGGCATCGATGCCCATCGCCGCCAGTTCTTCTTCCGCCTTGATCGCATAGGTCATGCCGATGCCGAAGGACACCAGCGTGACATCCCTGCCCTTCTTGTGGATGCGGGCTTTACCGATGGGCAGCACGAAATCATCCAGTTTCGGCACATCGAAATGGTGGCCGTAGAGGATTTCATTTTCAAGGAAGATCACCGGATTGGGATCGCGGATGGCCGCCTTGAGCAGGCCCTTGGCGTCAGCCGCCGTATAGGGCATCACCACCTTGAGGCCGGGAATATGGCTGTACCAGGCCGCATAGCACTGCGAGTGCTGGGCCGCCACGCGCGCCGCCGCTCCGTTGGGCCCGCGGAACACGATCGGCGCGCCCATCTGGCCGCCCGACATGTAAAGCGTCTTGGCCGCCGAATTGACGATCTGGTCGATCGCCTGCATGGCGAAGTTGAAGGTCATGAACTCGACGATCGGCTTGAGGCCCGCAAAGGCAGCGCCCACGCCGACGCCGGCAAAACCATGCTCGGTGATCGGGGTATCGACCACGCGGCGGTCGCCGAATTCCTGCAACAACCCCTGCGTGATCTTGTAGGCGCCCTGATATTCGGCGACTTCCTCGCCCATGACGAAGACATTCTCGTCGCGGCGCATCTCTTCGGCCATGGCGTCGCGCAGGGCTTCGCGCACGGTCATCGACACCATTTCGGTGCCGGCGGGAATGTCGGGGTCGGCAGCGACTTCCATCTTCGGCGCGGCGGCGACTGGTGCAGGCTTTGCAGCCTCCGGCGCGGGCTTCGCTTCAGCTTTCGGCGCCTCTGCACTGGCCACGGCAGCAGGAGCGGCAGCCTTGCCGATGTCGTCGGCGCTTTCGCCATCCTGCAGCAGAACCGCGATCGGCGCGTTCACCTTGACGCCTTCGGTGCCGGCGGGAACCAGGATCTTGCCCAGCGTGCCTTCATCGACGGCTTCGACTTCCATCGTAGCCTTGTCGGTCTCGATTTCGGCAATCACGTCACCGGCGACGATCTTGTCGCCTTCGTTCTTCAGCCATTTGGAGAGGTTGCCCTCTTCCATCGTCGGCGAGAGCGCCGGCATGAGAATTTCGATCGGCATGTGCCCCCTCCCTTAAAGTACGATATCTGTCCAGAGCTCGGATGCATCCGGCTCGGGATCGTTTTGCGCAAACTCGGCAGCGTCGGCGACAATGTCGCGCACGTCCTTGTCGATCGCCTTCAGCTCTTCCTCGCTCGCCCACTTCTTCTCAAGCAGACGCGCCTTGACCTGCTCGATCGGATCATGCTCGGAGCGCATCTTCTGCACTTCTTCCTTCGAGCGGTACTTGGCCGGATCGGACATGGAGTGACCGCGATAGCGGTAGGTGTTCATTTCGAGGATGATCGGACCGTTGCCGCTGCGGCACCACTCGACCGCCATGTCGGAAGCCGACTTTACGGCGCGCACGTCCATGCCGTCCACCTTCACGCCGGGGATCTTGAACGATGCGCCACGATGCGAGAAATCCGTCTCGGCCGAAGAGCGCGTTACCGAGGTGCCCATGGCGTAGCGGTTGTTCTCGATGATGTAGACGACCGGCAGCTTCCAGAGAGAGGCCATGTTGAAGCTCTCATAGACCTGCCCCTGGTTGGAGGCGCCATCACCGAAGAAGGTCAGCGACACATTCTTGTTGCCGCGATAACGGTTGGCGAAGGCAAGCCCGGTGCCGAGCGGCACCTGCGCACCGACGATGCCGTGGCCGCCATAGAACTGCTTCTCCTTGGAGAACATGTGCATGGAGCCACCCTTGCCCTTGGAATAGCCGCCCTGACGACCGGTCAGCTCGGCCATCACCCCGCGCGGGGACATCTCCATGGCCAGCATATGGCCATGGTCACGATAGGCGGTGATCATCTGGTCGCCCTCGATTAGGGCCATCTTCATACCGGTGACGACAGCTTCCTGACCGATATAGAGGTGGCAGAAACCGCCGATGAAACCCATACCGTAGAGCTGGCCGGCCTTCTCTTCGAAGCGCCGGATAAGCAGCATTTCGCGGTAGGCGGCGAGTTCATCTTCCTTGCTGAATTCCGCGGGCTTGGGCGCGGCTATGGTCGGCGACTTGCTGTCGCCTTTCGATCTGGCAGGCGCTTTTCTGGCTGCGGTGGCCATGCATCTCTCCCTGTAGGCGTCTCTTGTCGGACATGTGGGAGACTTGCCTCCCCACTGATCTTCAGGAAGCTATCATGCATATTTGCATTGCGCCATGCAGAAAACGCATGACTGACATGCAGCTAAGCGGTTATTTTCATTGAAATTTATAGTGATTAACCCAAATTCGGTTAACCGGCTTTTCAGCGCAGCATGATAATCACTTCGTCCGGACCGGACATATTGAGTGTCTTTCTGGCCAGCTCGTCCAGCATGTCTTTTTCAAGCGTGCCATCATGCAACAGGCGCACACGCTTCTCAAGCTCGCTGCGTTCGGCCCGCAATTTGTCGAGCTGCTCCTGCAGGCGCGCAGTCTGCACCTCGATGCGCTCGCGCGAGTTGATGCCATACTGACCATGATAGGTGTGGAAACCGAAATAGGCCACGCACGCCGCGCACAGGACGGGAATGATCAGCCGTCCGGTCTTTCTCTGCTTGTACTGACGCGTCCACATGGTTCGGCCCGGAATTCCTTTCCCTCCCTTGTCGCCGATTGTGCTTAATGGACAGTTACAGCCAGTCGGGTCGACAGGCCATCAGATGCAAAAAGGGCGGGGTCTCCCCCCGCCCTTTCAATTCGGCAATGGATACTGAGGGGCCGATCAGCCCTTGAGGATCGACGTGCCTGCGTAACGTGCCTGACGGCCGAGCTGCTCCTCGATGCGGATGAGCTGGTTGTACTTGGCCGTGCGGTCCGAGCGCGCCAGCGAGCCGGTCTTGATCTGCCCGCAATTGGTGGCGACGGCGAGATCGGAAATGGTGGAATCCTCGGTCTCGCCCGAACGGTGCGACATGACGGCGGTGTAGGCTGCCTTGTGCGCGGTTTCGACCGCGTCCAGCGTTTCCGACAGCGTGCCGATCTGGTTGACCTTCACGAGGATCGAATTGCCGACACCCATGCGGATGCCATCGCGCAGGCGGGCGGAATTGGTCACGAACAGGTCGTCACCAACGAGCTGAACCTTCTTGCCCGTCAGTTCCGTGAGGTACTTCCAGCCTTCCCAGTCGTCCTCGGCCATGCCGTCCTCGATCGAGATGATCGGATAGTCGGCCGCAAGCTTGGCCAGATACTTGGCCTGCGCCCTGGGATCGCGGGTCTTCTTCTCGCCTTCGTAGACGTAGTTGCCGTCCTTGAAGAATTCGGTCGAAGCGCAGTCGAGGGCCAGCGCGATTTCCTCGCCGGGCTTGAAGCCGGCCTTCTCGATGGAAGCCATGACGAAATCGAGTGCGGCCTGCGCGCTCTTCAGGTTTGGCGCGAAGCCGCCTTCGTCACCGACATTGGTGTTGTGACCGGCGTCCTTCAGGCCCTTCTTGAGCGTATGGAAAACTTCAGAGCCCCAGCGCACGGCCTCGCGCACCGAGGACGCGCCGACCGGCATGATCATGAATTCCTGGAAGTCGATCGGATTGTCGGCATGGGCGCCGCCGTTGATGATGTTCATCATCGGAACGGGAAGCACATGGGCATTCACACCGCCGACATAGCGATAGAGCGGCAGGCCGGCGGACTCCGCCGCGGCCTTGGCAACTGCCAGCGAGACGCCGAGAATGGCGTTGGCGCCGAGGCGGCTCTTGTTCGGCGTGCCGTCCAGCTCGATCATGGTGCGGTCGATGTGGATCTGCTCTTCGGCTTCGAGCCCCCCGATCGCCTCGAACAACTCGCCATTGACGGCCTCGACCGCCTTTTCCACGCCCTTGCCTAGATAGCGCGGCCCGCCGTCACGAAGCTCGACAGCCTCATGCGCGCCGGTGGAAGCGCCGGAAGGCACAGCTGCGCGGCCCACGGAGCCATCTTCGAGCACGACATCGACTTCGACGGTCGGGTTGCCCCGGCTATCGAGAATCTCGCGGCCTACGACATCGACAATAGCGGTCATTCGAAATCCCCGTTCCGTCAGTTGAAAAGATGGGCCACGTCATAGCCAATCAGGGGGCCAAAAGGCAATCGCTTCCTTTGCGTCAGCGGCCGCTTTCCTCGGAAAGGGCCTCACCCCTTGGCTATGCGGTCGAACGCCATCAGCTTTTCCAGCAGACGCGGCAGATCCTTCAGCGGCACCATGTTCGGACCGTCGGAGGGCGCATTGTCGGGGTCTTCATGCGTTTCGATGAACACACCCGCGACGCCGACAGCCACCGCCGCCCGCGCCAGCGTTTCCACGAACCGCCGCTCGCCGCCCGACGAGCCGCCCTGTCCGCCCGGCTGCTGCACGGAGTGAGTGGCGTCGAAGATCACCGGCGCGCCAAGCTCGGCCATGATCGGCAGGGCGCGCATGTCCGAAACCAGCGTGTTGTAGCCGAAGGAGGCGCCGCGCTCCGTAACCAGCACATTGGAATTGCCGGAAGCGACGATCTTGGCGACGACATTCTTCATGTCCCAGGGCGCGAGAAACTGCCCTTTCTTGACGTTCACGACCTTGCCGGTGTTCGCCGCCGCGATCAGCAAGTCGGTCTGGCGGCTGAGGAAAGCTGGTATCTGGAGAATATCGACATGCGGGGCGACGATGGCGCACTGCTCTTCGGTGTGGACATCGGTCAGAACCGGCAGGCCGAACTCTTTGCGGATGTCGTCAAAGATCGGCAGCGCGGCTTCGAGACCGGCGCCACGCTTGCCGGAGAGCGATGTGCGGTTGGCCTTGTCGTAGCTGGTCTTATAGACGAGGCCGATGCCAAGCTTGCCGGTCAGTTCCTTCAGCGCACCAGCCATGTCGAAGGCGTGCTGCCGTGTCTCAAGCTGGCAGGGGCCGGCAATCAGCGCCAGCGGGGCGCTGTTGTCGAAGATTACGGTTCCGGCTTTCACGGCGCTGTTGGGCACCGCTTTATCGAGCGTGGTCATGCAGACTCCTGAAATATGAAAGTGGCGCCCTGCCCCGGTGCGGGTGCGACAACCACCTGACCCTCGCGAATGTCGTGATCGATGCCACGCGACACAAGCCCCTTCCACAGCGCCTCGATGTCACGCACGCAAAAAACAACGGCTTCAAAGGAAAGCAGGCCATGCCCGCGCGGCGCAAGGCCGGTCTTTTCAGCATATTGGCCGGCGGTGAGGACGCGTAGACCCGCATTCGGCAGATCAGGCACCGCGCTATCCGATGTGCCTGAACGATCATAACCCGCACTCAGCCGCAGAAAGCCCGCGGCCCGCGCCGGATCATCGCTTACGGCGATAATTTCGCAGATGCGCGTCACGCCATTCTCATGCTGCTCAAGAGCCGATCGGTCGACCTTCGGTGAATTCACCCGCTGGCAAGTGAAAACGTAGGCTCCATGCGTTTCAGGCAAGGCGGCGAAGGCAAGACGGAAGGAAGCAGTATCGCTGGCTCCGGCGGCATCGATAAAGGGTCTTGAGAAGTCCAGACGGTCGCCGGCTGAAATCCCCGCTTCAACATAAGCCCGATGTTCGTCATCGGCGTTATCGCCTGCAAAGACGACCGCCGAAAAACCCTCAGGGCCGAACACCTGTCGATAGGAACGGTCGCGTGCGACAAACACGTTTCCGCTCTTCACCGCCGCTTCAGCCGCGTGCTCATCGACAACGACCAGCGGCTCGATAAAAGTTCCGTCTGCGAAATAGACGCAGCAATTGCCGGTTCCGAAGGGGTGAATGCCGCGAGGCGCCACCGTAAAGCCCAGCCGGTCCAGCCGGGTTCGCGCCGCATCAAGATCGGCGATCGGCAGCACAAGATGATCGAGGAGGCGCACCATCGCTGCGGTTTGCCTCATTCCGCTGGCGCGTTCAAGCAGGCAGGCGGAACAGCATCGATGAAACCGCAGAATTCTTCACGCCGCGCGGGCCTGTTTCAGGACTTCCTCATAGGTATCGAGATCGACGTAAAAGACGCGAATGATTTCCCGGATCAGTTCATCGTCCTCATAACCCTGCGATTTCAATATGTTGATGGCCGTGAGTATATCGAAACGGTCAGTCAGCCGCCGTTTCTGGTGGTCTTCGAGAAATCGCTCCATTCATTTCCCCTTGCCCGTTTGCCCAACCCCTTGGAACAACTCCCAGACACGGAAAGAAATTTAGGCAGAATGGCTTGCGCAGAGCTTGCAGGCGCCTTCGCGCCTTCCCAATTTCATTTCCGGCTGACGCGGAAACACGGCCGACTCACTATGACCAGCCGAAAGAATAACATGCAATTTGCCCTGCGCCATTCTTGTGCCGGCTTCTGGCCGTTACGCGATTTTGCAGATAATTATAGTCATCCGGCACTGAGAAGCGGATATACTGCTCTGCACAGAACAAACTGGCGAACGAGATGAAGAGCTTTCGAGCCCTTGCAGCGAGCTTTGCGGCGATTTTCGCGGCGGTCATGCCTGCCGCCGCAGCGCAGCAACTGCCCGACGGCATCTATCATTGCGAGGTCTATCTGCTGGGGCAGTTCCTCAGCCTCGGCGACATCACGATCAGGGGCAATGTCTATAGCGGCCCGGCATATTTCCCGATCCCGCAGCAGGGCTACAACTACCAGATCGAGCAGAATGGCGAGATTTCCTGGCTGGGCCCGCTTGGCGGCTTCACCGCCGGCGGCAACAGCGTATCGCTGACACAGGTGACATCCCTCGATCCGGCCTCGGCCTCGTTCGACATCATCATGCGCCAGCCGCATGGATCCTTCACCGCTTCGACCTGCACCATCACAAAATGATGAATGGCCCCCGAACAGGCAACTGTTCGGGGGCCGGTCACAAGAAGGAACGCCTCAGATGTTCTTTGCCGCCATTTCCCCGGCGATGTAGTCGGCCTGCCGGATCGCAAGCGTCACGATGGTCAGCGTCGGGTTCTCCGCGCCGCCGGTGGTGAACTGGCTGCCGTCCGACACGAACAGGTTCTGGATGTCGTGCGTCTGGCCGTGCTTGTTGACCACGCCATCGGATGCCTTTTCGCTCATGCGGTTGGTGCCGAGATTGTGGGTCGAGGGATAGGGCGGCGTCGGCATGGTGCGCGTCGCGCCCACGGCATCGTAGATCGCAGCGCCCTGCCTGTAGGCATGATTGCGCATGGCGATGTCGTTGGGATGGTCGGTGAACCAGACATCCGCCACCGGCATGCCGTACTGGTCCTTGAGGGTGGGATGGAGCCTGATGGCGTTCTGCTCCTGCGGCATGTCCTCGCCCACGATCCACATGCCGGCCAGATGGTCGTAGTGGTCGAGGGCCGTGGTGAAGCCCCTGCCCCAGCCGCCCGGATTGAGGAAGGCGGCCATGAAGGGAATGCCGAGAGCCAGCGTCTCCAGCTCGTACCCACCGACAAAGCCACGTGACGGATCATGCCGCGCCTCGTCACGCACAATGCCGGCCATGGTCGTGCCGCGATAGAAGTGCACCGGCTTGTCGAAAATGGCATAGACGGTGCCGGTGGTGTGACGCATGTAGTTCTTGCCGACCTGCCCCGAGGAGTTCGCCAGACCGTCCGGGAATTTCGCCGAAGCGGAGTTCAGCAGAAGCCGCGGGCTTTCGATGGAGTTGCCGGCCACGCAGACGATGCGCGCCTTCTGCTCCTGCAGCTTGCCGTCCTTGTCGGCATAGACGACGCCGGTGACCTTGCCGCTGTCGTCATGCTCGATCCTGACGACATGGCTGTTCGGCCGCACCTCCAGCTTTCCGGTCTCTTCGCCCTTGGGGATTTCGGTGTAGAGCGTCGACCATTTCGCGCCCCATTTGCAGCCCTGGAAACAGAACCCGGTCTGCTGGCATGCCATGCGATCGTCGCGGAAGTCCGAATTGATGGCCATGTTGCCGGTGTGGCATTCCTTGTAGCCAAGTTTGTCCGCCCCGGCCTTCATGATCTTGAAATTGTTGTTGCCGGGCAGCCCCTCGATGCCGTTGGTGCGGGTCACGCCCATCTTGTCCTCGGCCTTTGCATAGTAGGGCTCGAGTTCGGCGAGCGTCAGCGGCCAATCGAGAAGATTGGCGCCCTCGACCTTGCCGTAATGGGTCAGCGTCCTGAACTCATGCTCCTGAAAACGCAGCGACGCACCGGCCCAATGCGTGGTGGTGCCACCCACGGCCTTGACGATCCAGGCAGGCAGGCCCGGAAAATCCTTGGCCACGCGCCATCCTCCCGATGCGGTGCGCGGATCGCCCCATGAGAGCTGGGCGAAGCTGTCCCATTCGTCGTTGATGAAGTCCTCATATTCGATGCGGTTGCCGGCTTCGAGAATGACGACGTCGATGCCCTTTTGGGCAAGCTCGTTGCCGAGCGTTCCGCCGCCCGCGCCGGAGCCGATGATGACGACGACGCTGTCGTCGTTCAGATCATAAGGTGCTGCCATGGTTTCCTCCCATGTATCCGTAGTCTGGCTGTGGAGATTTCGGAGGGGTCAGAGCCACTCGATGTCGTCGAAGCCGCGGTTGATGTAACCGCCCTTCGAGTAGGACTCGCCCTCGTAGCCGAAGATCGGCCACAGCTCTTTCTGATTGTAGAGACCCACCACCAGACCACCGCGGATCGCCTGGAAGAAGGGCGTATCCTCGATCTGCCTGAGCACGTCGACGCGCTCTTCTTCCCAGCCGAGCCCGCGGTAGCCGTCTTCGCCGGCGCGCTTGTCGAGATCTGCAATGCCGTTTTCGATGAGATCCCTGTGCACGGCATCCTTGGCGGCCTGCTCGTCATGGGTCTTCACGGCGATGGCGTAGAACCTGTCGGGCACCTGATCGTGCGGATAGATGTCCCGCGCCATCTGGATCAGCGTTGCCATCGTCTCCGGCTTGAGCGCCGAGGTCTCCAGACCCCACGCATGCCGCGGGCTGATCACCGCGCTGCCGGTGACGACAAGCAGCGCCCCGACGCCGCCGCGTTTGAGCAATTCGCGCCGTGAAAGGCCCTGCTTGCCCGTGTATACCGTTACCATTTCTTCCTCCCTTGCTTGCTGGAGCGCCTGAAAGACGCTGTGGCTGGCTCCGCACCTCCCGTGCGGCCTGACCTCCTGTGCCGTCGGTTACCTGAAGCGGCCTCCGCGCTGCAGCACCTCGATCTTGTATCCGTCCGGATCCTCGATGAAGAAGAACCGCGCCACGGGCGCACCCGCATGGCTGAATTCGACGATGTTCTTCGGGCTGAGGCCGAGAGCGCCCATCCGGCCATGCTCGCTGTCGAGATCGGCAACGGACACCGCCAGATGGCCATAGCCGTCGCCCAGCTGATAAGGCTCCGTGCGCCCCTTGTTGACGGTGAGCTCCAGCTCGAACTCCGTCTCCGCATTGGAGAGATAGATGAGCGTGAAAGTCTCGAAATCGAGCCTTTGCGCTACATCGAGCCCGAATGCCTTGTTGTAAAAGCTGACGGACCGGGTCTCGTCGAGAACCCGGATCATGCTGTGGATTGCCTTTGCCAAACTGTGCCGCGCCTTTCGTTCGCATCCGACCTTTCGCTGATTATGCAACCGGGCGGACAAATAGGGTGGCAGTGGGTTACCACCGTTCACGAATGTAGAAGTGCGATTGCTGTTTGAGAATTTTGGACCCAGAATGGCGCGCACAAGTCCAGAACTGTTCCTTCAGGAACAGGAATTTCAGGCTCACGTCGCTTGCTGCTTGCTGAAAGCGGCGTGAGCAGAATGACAGGGAGGCCGATCATGTGCAGAGTGTTTGCAGAACAGGACCCGGAGGGCTATCGCCCCATCAACAGGTCGATCCGCATCGGCGGACATTCGACCAGCATCCAGATCGAAGCGACGTTCTGGGCATTGCTGGATGAAATTGCCGAAAGCCAGGGGCTGACGACGCCGAAATTCATCTCGAAGCTGTATGACGAGGCGCTTGAGCTTCGTGGAGAAGTGCCGAATTTCGCCTCGATGCTGCGCACCACCTGCGCGCTCTACCTGCGCGGTTCCAGACCGATGGCCGAGGAAGTGGCCGCCCTGAAGCGCGAGGCGGCATAGTCTGCCGCCTCTTCAGGAACGCTGAGAAATTCAGCCTTCCAGCACTTCCTTGACCACCGTGGCCAGTTGCTTGAGGGAGAACGGCTTCGGCAGGAAGCCGAATTGTGCATCCTCGGGCAGGTTTTTGGCGAACGCGTCCTCGGCATAGCCCGATACGAACACGAACCTGATATCGGGCTGGCGCTTGCGCAGTTCGCCCAGAAGGGTCGGGCCGTCCATTTCCGGCATGACGACGTCGGAAACGACGATATCCACCTTGCCGTCCAACTCTTCGAACAGTTCCAGCGCCTCGACGCCCGAGGAAGCTTCATGCACGGTGTAACCACGTGAGGTCAGCGCCCTCACCCCACCCATGCGCACCGCGTCCTCGTCCTCGACGAGCAGAACCGTCGCCGAACCGGAAAGGTCTCTCGCGGCATCTGTCTTCGCCTGAACCGCAGCAGCAGGAGCTTCCGCTCCGCCAGCGATCGCTTTCTGGTCCGCGCCGGCCGCGGGCTGCGCAGCAATGACCGGAACGTGACGCGGGAGGAAGATGCGGAAAGTGGTGCCCTTGCCCACTTCCGAATCGCAGAAGATGAAGCCGCCGGTCTGCTTGATGATGCCGTAGACCATGGAAAGGCCGAGGCCCGTGCCCTTGCCGACCTCCTTGGTGGTGAAGAAGGGTTCAAAAATCTTCTTCAGCACCTCTGCGGGAATGCCGCTGCCGTTATCCTCGACCTCGACCAGCACATAATCGCCGGCTTCCAGTTCGCGATACGGGAAGGTCTTCGCCTCATCGGTCGTCACATTGCGGGTGCGAACCGTGAGCTCGCCACCTTCGGGCATGGCGTCGCGCGCATTCACCGCGAGATTAACAACCACCTGCTCGAACTGGCCGATATCCACCTTCACCGGCCACAGATCGCGACCATGATCGATACGCAGCTTGATGTCGTTGCCGACCAGACGGGCAAGCAGCATGCGCAGATCGGCCAGAACGTCTGTCAGCGTCAGCACCTCCGGCCGCAGCGTCTGCTTGCGCGAGAAGGCCAGCAGCTGCCGCACCAGCGAGGCCGCGCGGTTGGCGTTCTGCTTGATGTTCATGATGTCCGGGAAGGACGGATCGGACGGACGGTGATTGGTCAGCAGCAGGTCCGAAGCCATGATGATGGCGGTGAGCACGTTGTTGAAGTCATGCGCGATGCCGCCGGCAAGCTGGCCGACCGCCTGCATCTTCTGGCTCTGGGCCATCTGCGCTTCAAGCGCCTTCTGCTCGGTGGTTTCCACCGCATAGACGATCGCCGCTTCCTCGGCGCCGTCACCATCGGCAACGGCATTCACATAGAAGCGGATGTGCCGCTCTTCATTGTCGGGCAGAACCGTGTCGATCGGCGCAATGTCGGCCTGCCGCTGGCGGGCCTTCTCAAGCGCTGTCTCGAACGCCGGCCGGTCGCGCTCATGGATAACCGCATCGAGGCGCACGCGTCGGTCCAGCGCATCGCGATCAACCGCCGAGGCGAACAGCGACAGGAACGGCGCATTGGTGCGCAGAATACGTCCCGCCTGATCGACGCCGGCAATTGCCATGGGTGTGGAGTTGAAGAAGCGCGTGAAACGCACCTCCGAAGCCCGCAGATCGGCGGACGAATCCTCGCCTTCCGTGCGGTTGAGCACAATGGTGCGCGCCGGTCCGGCATGTCCGTCGCGATTGACGGTGGCGCGATGCAGGAAGCGCACAGGCAGCGCCTCGCCCTTCATCGTCGTCAGATCGAGGTCGATCACCGCGTTGCGGACGGTGCCGGGATCGGGACGTACCGAGCGCACCAGCGCCATGCCGTCACCGGCCACGATGTCGGAGAGCGTGACCACGCCCGGCGTGAAGCTCGCCAGATCGATGCCCAGCCATTCCGCCAGAGTGGCGTTCACATAGGTGACGCGGCCATCCTGATCGGTGGAGAAGAAACCGGCCGGCGCATTGTCGAGATGGTCGATGGCCTTTTGCAGGTCGAGGAAGAAACGCTCCTGCTCTTCGCGCTCACGGGAAATGTCGGCCAGTTTCCACGCATTGAACGGCTGACGCTGGCCGGGAATGCGAAACGCGCGCGCTTCGATCCGATACCACCGCGCGCCGACTTCGGCGCCGGGACGAATAGCCTGGCTGAGGCGAAACTCGCCATCGCCATGCTGGCCATCCCGCAAACCGCCGGCCAGCCGATAGATGACGGAAGAAGCTTCGGGCGCATCCGACAGCAGACTTTCAACGGTTCTGATATCGGCAGCCGAGGCCGCGCCGGTCATCTCGGCATAGGCACGGTTGGCGTAGATGATGCGGTTCTTCGCATCGGTGACAACGAGGCCCTGCGCCATCGAATCGACGAAGGCCTTGGAGAGCTCGTCGCCGGTCGAGCGCGGCGCGATCTGGATGAAGCCGATCGCCGTCGCGAACAGGAAACCGACGCCGATCATCGCCAGCACGCCGAGCATGCCGAGCAGAAACGGATCGCCAAAGCGTTCCCGAAACAGCCCGAAAACAATGGCCGAGGCAATCAGGATAAGGATGAAGATGATAAGCCGCGTTACCGTTCCGGGCCGTGTATCCTGATCTACCATCGGCATCGGATAGAAATCGCCGCGCGCGTCCTTGGCCATTTGCCCCCTGCTTACGATTCCTGCCCTGTTCCGATCCGGGCGGTTGAATCATATTCTCCTTGCCCGGAAAAGGCCAAAGGGGCAACTCTCTGCGTAAAATGCCCCCGGAACGTGAAAACTCCTTCGCAAATGCCGGTCCCCACGTTGATAAACCGGGCTGGCAACTTGCGGTGGCGCATCACTGCGTTCTACTGTCATGTTTGATTTATTTGGCCATCCTTGCGTCTTGGCCACACTTCCGGGGGTGCCGATGCCTGATTTTCTCGATAGCGCTGGCGGAAACGGATATGGCGCCGCCATTTTCTGGGTTCTGGTTGCGCTGGCCGCGTTTGTGGCTGTGCTGTTCATCGTGAAGATGATCCGCAGCATGAACTTCGGAACCTTCGTTGCAGGCGGGCGCAACCGCAAGACGCGTCTCGCCGTCATGGACGCCACCGCCGTGGACAGCCACAGGCGGCTGGTTCTGGTTCGCCGCGACGATGTCGAGCACCTGATTCTCATCGGCGGGCCGACCGATGTGGTGGTCGAGCGCGACATCAGGCTGGCCAGCGCCAAACGCACAACGCCAGTCGCGGAGCCGGCTTTTACGCCCCAGCCCCAGCTTCAGTCCCAGTCGCCCAAAGCTGCTCCTCCACCCCAGCCCGTGCAGCAACGCCAGCCAGTTGCTCCCCAGCCGCAGGTTCCAGCGCCTGCACGTCCGGCGGCACCCTCGCCACAGCCACGGCCATCGGAAAACAGCTACGTCGCACCGCAGGTGGCTGCCGTCGCATCGCCCCGGCCCGCTCCGGCGGCTCAGCAGCCACAGCAGCATCGGCATTCAGTAGAAGACGCGCTCGACGCTTCGCTTGTGGATGAACTCACACTTTCTCTCGGTGAACCAGCCGTCGAGCCCCCGCAAAGGCTCCAGACTCCCGATGATGAAATGTCGCGGCTTCTCGGTGAATTGTCGACGACCAGGCGCTGACGCATATCGCCCGAAACTGAGAACCGGTTTCGGGATAAACGATATGCGCAGAAACGGGAGCTTAGCTTCGGAAGGAGCCCATCAGAAGGATCGCGACAACGCGTTGAGATCGGGCACATAATCACAGAATCAAAAAGGCCGCCTCCCGGGCGGCCTTTTTGCTATCAGAGAAGAGGTATCATCAATCGTCCCGATAAACCTTCTCGCGACGCTCATGACGTTCCTGCGCCTCGATGGACAAGGTCGCGATAGGACGCGCATCCAGCCGCTTCAGCGAAATCGGCTCACCTGTTTCTTCACAATAGCCGTAAGTGCCCTCTTCGATCCGCTGCAGTGCCGAATCGATCTTCGATATCAGCTTGCGCTGGCGGTCGCGTGCCCTGAGCTCGATGGCACGATCGGTTTCCGAGGAGGCCCTGTCCGCCAGATCAGGAAGATTTGCGTTTTCCTGCTGGAGAATCTCAAGGGTCTCCCGTGCCTCTCGCAGGATATCGTTTTTCCATGCGATCAGCTTGCCGCGGAAATAAGACTTCTGCCGGTCATTCATGAACGGCTCGTCTTCGGAGGGTACGTAATCGGCAGTAAGGTTTTGATTCATTCGACTCACCCGACAGCCCCAAGAATTGGCGCCTATATATTCACCTAAACTGCCCCGCACAAGCCTGTACTCACCTCATCACACGAACGTATAATCCTGTTGCTGTGCGACATCGGCCAGAGGCGTTGCGCTCGCGGCCGTCAAACGATAATCCTTCTAAGGCAGGTACAGGCGGGAGGGCTGGTGGCCAAACTCTATCTCCTCAGGCACGCAAAGGCGGGCTGGGCTCAGCCCGGGATGTGCGATTTCGATCGTCCGCTCGATGCCACTGGCCGCGAGGAAGCCGCCATGACCGGCGACGTGATGCGCAAATGCGGCTACCAACCGGACCTCACCCTGTGCTCGAAAGCACGCAGGGCCCAGGAAACTCTGGAGGGCATCGCCGGCAGCCTCGATACCGGCCGGGTCATTCTTCTGGAAGCGCTCTATACGGAAGATGCTGCTTTCTACCTTGAAACCGTGCGCGCCTACGGCCACTTCGGCTCGATTCTGGTCATCGGCCATAATCCCATGATGGAAGACCTGACCCTGGCCATATCCGGCGATGGAGAACCGGGAGCACTCGATACGCTGAACCACGGCTTTCCAACGGCTGGTCTTGCCGTCCTGAAGTTTGACGGCAATCTGGAGGAGGCTGGTCCCGGCAAAGGCTATCTTCAGGCATTTCTGACACCCGTCAGCGTCTGAGCCTATTACAAAGCCCCGACCGGCACCCTATATCGACCCTGAAATCAGGCTTTCATACGCGTTCGCAATCCTGAATAATTCATGATTTCAGCCAGATGGACGAGTTTTAGGAACCGAATTGGCATCTTCGCTGACGACATTCACGGATGAAGCGCGCATCGCGCTCGACACGCTCTCCGGCCGCGCGACCGGGCTTTTCACCCCCACCCTGCGCCTTGGCGTCACCGGCCTGTCGCGCGCCGGCAAGACCGTCTTCATCTCCTCCCTCGTCCACAACCTGCTGCATGGCGGACGCCTGCCGCTGTTCGAGGCGCAGAAATCCGGCCGCATCGCTCGCGCCTTTCTGGAGGAGCAGCCCGACGATGCCGTGCCGCGCTTCCAGTATGAAGATCACATCGCTACGCTGGTCAACGACCTGCTGTGGCCGGAGTCGACACGCGCCATTTCGGAACTCAGGCTGACGATCGAATATGAATCCGCTTCCGGCTGGAGCCGCATGTTCTCGGCCGGAAAGCTGTCGCTCGACATTGTGGACTACCCCGGCGAGTGGCTGCTCGACCTGCCGCTGCTCGGCAAGTCTTACGCTGACTTTTCACGCGAAGCGTTTGAAATGGCAGAGCTTCCGGTCCGTGCTGATCTTTCGCGGGAGTGGCGCGATCTTTCCGCATCCGTCGATCCGGATGCGGCGTCCGATGAAGTTACTGCCCGCCGCCTGTCGGAAAGCTTCGCGGCCTATCTGAAGGCCTGCAAGCTCGACGACCGCGCCCTGTCCACGCTGCCACCCGGCCGCTTCCTGATGCCGGGCGACCTCGAGGGCTCGCCCGCGCTCACCTTTGCCCCTCTGACGCCAAACGAAGAGCGCCGCGCAAAACCGGGGTCTCTGCGCGCCATGATGGAGCGCCGCTACGAGGCTTATAAAACTCACGTAGTGCGACCCTTCTTCCGCGAGCACATCACCCGGCTCGACCGGCAGATCGTTCTCATCGATGCCTTGCAGGCGCTCAATGCCGGGCCTGGCGCAATGGCGGATCTGGAGCGCGCGGTGACGGAAATCCTGGCCTGCTTCCGGCCCGGCCGCGGCAATATCCTGACCGATCTGGTGTCGCGGCGCATCGACCGCATCCTGATTGCCGCCACCAAGGCCGACCATCTGCACCACGAAAGCCACGACCGGCTGCAGGCGATCGTGCGGCGTCTGGCGGATCGCGCCATCGCCCGCGCCAATTTCACCGGCGCCAATGTCGACGTTGTCGCCATGGCTGCCATCCGCGCCACGCGCGAAGGCACGGTCAAGCAGGGTCGCGACACGCTGCCCGTCATTCTCGGCACACCGCTGGCCGGAGAAACGATCGGCGGCCAGATCTTCGACGGCGAAACGGAAACAGCCATATTTCCCGGTGACTTGCCGGAGAAAGTTGATTCCGTTTTTGAAACCGCAAACGGTCATCGTCAGGACGAAACCGATCCCGCCATCCGCTTTGTCCGCTTTCGCCCGCCAAGGCTTGAACGCACCGCCGAGGGCGTCACCCTCTCCCTGCCCCATATCAGGCTCGATCGCGCCCTGCAGTTCCTGATCGGAGACCGGCTGGCATGAGCAACGAACCCCGCAAACCATCCGCTTTCCCCGTGGCGCCGGAACCGACAAGGAAAGCCGCAGAAGAGATCCAGCATCCCGCCCAGCCGCCACGCAGGCCGCGCGCCGCACCGGTCGAAGTCGCCGTCGCCGTTCCGGACGGGCACGACATCTTCGAGGCACCGGATGAAGCCGCGATTGTGCCGCCGCCCGCCACAGCGCCACGCAAACGCTCCGTGGCGGCGCGAATTCTGGCAGGCGCTGCCGGGTTGCTCGTATCGCTTGCCATTGGCCTGTGGATCGACGGGCTGATCCGCTCGCTGTTCGAGCGTGCACCGTGGCTCGGCTGGCTGGCGGCGCTTGCAGCCGCGATCGGCGCCATCGCGCTCATCATCGTTCTCGCGCGCGAATTCATCGCCATCTCCCGCCTCGCGGAGGTGGAAAAGATACAGAAGCGCGCGCAGGACGCCATTGACCGCAACGATCCCAAAGCGGCCCGCGCCGTGGTGGCCGAACTGTCCTCCTTTGTCGCTGCAAGACCGGAAACGGCTGCCGGCCGCCGTGCGCTGGACGAACTGGATGGCGAGATCATCGACAGCGCCGACCTCATACGAATTGCGGAAACCGAAATCCTCGCACCGCTGGATGCCCGTGCGAAAATCATGATCCTCGACGCCGCCAAGCGCGTCTCGCTGGTCACGGCCATAAGCCCGCGCGCCGTTGTCGACATCGCCTATGTTGCCTTCGAGGCGGCGCGGCTGATCCGCAGGCTTTCGGAACTCTATGGCGGACGACCCGGTACGCTGGGCTTCTTCCGCCTTGCGCGCGGCGTGCTCGCGCATCTGGCCATCACCGGCTCGATCGCGCTGGGCGACGGCTTCGTGCAGCAGATACTCGGCCACGGCGTGGCCGCACGGCTGTCTGCGAAGCTTGGCGAAGGTGTCGTCAACGGCATGCTGACGGCGCGCATCGGCCTGGCCGCCATGGACACCACCCGGCCCCTGCCGTTCCACGCGTTGCGGCGGCCGGGAATGGGCGATTTTCTCTCCGCCCTCACCTCATTCGCCGGCAAGGGCAACAGCACGGAAAAGTCGCCATCCGCCTGAGACGCTTCAGGCATCGGGACGCTTTACAGATGACAGCTCTGGCGAAAATTCGAATTCTCGGGCATATGGTGAGAAACCATTAACCATTCTTGTTCATGGTTCGGACAAGGTTCCTCTCAGTATTTCGTTGCCGGGTATCCTCGATGAAAAGCGTAATCGTGTCTTCAATGCTGCCGCTGGCTCTCGCCATTTCGGCAACCGCAATTCTCCCGGCAACCGGCTCCGCCGGCGAACGCGACAAGCAGTTCTTTCAGTCGGTCGAAGGCAAATGGGTCGGCCCCGGCGAAATCGTCGCGGGCAAATACAAGGGCACCAAGTTCACCTGCACATTCACCGGCTCGTCGCCCGAGGTGAAGGTCGGCATGACCCTGGACGGCTCCTGCCGCGTCGGCGTCTTCACGCAGCAGATGAAAGCCACGGTCGAACACAAGGGCCGCACCGGCTACAAGGGCACCTTCATGGGTGGCGCCGCCGGCGAAGGGCTCGACATCATCGCCGGCAATGTCGTCGACCCGCGCAAGGTCGTCTTCGCCATCAACCGCAAGGAACTCAACGGCGTGATGCAGGCCCGCATCCCCGACGATCAGTCGATGATCGTCACCGTATCGGTGAAAGTCGACAAGCAGGTGGTGCCGGTTATCGGCGTCAATCTGAAGCGTATCGAAGGCGCTCCGGTCGGCAAGCTCGCCAAGAACTGACGAGCCTGCCCCGGATTCAACGATGTTGGGCGCATCAGCCCCCGCTGGATCCCGATTCCTTGTCCAGAACCATGTAGTCGAGCGGCAGCTCGGTCGTGTTCTTGATCTGCTCCATGGCGAAGGCCGATGAAACGTCCCGGATTTCGATCTTGGCGATGAGGCGCTTGTAGAACGCATCGTAAGCCGCGATATCCGGCACCACCACGCGAAGCAGATAGTCGACATCGCCGCTCATGCGGTAGAACTCGACCACTTCCGGAAACTCCTGAATCACCTCGGAAAACCGGCGCAGCCATTCGTGGCTGTGTGAATTGGTGCGGATGGAGACGAAAACGTTCACTCGCACATTAACCCGCACCGGGTCCAGAATGGCCACGCGGCGCTTGATGACCCCTTCTTCCTCCAGCTTCTGGATACGGCGCCAGCACGGCGTCGTGGAAAGGCCAACCTTCTTGGCGACGTCGGCGACGGCCAGGGTGGCATCCTCCTGCAAGAGGCGCAAAATTTTTCGGTCGAGGCGGTCCATGGGCGCTCCTTGTAGAAAAGTTGCCCAATTTTTAGTGATTATGACCCGCCGCACAAGAAAGAAATTCCGTCATACTGGCAAATTGCGAGTGATAAATTCTCAAAAACTTATTCGAGCCGGCGTCTGATTTCCGCCTGCAGGAAAGGCAGCAATTCGGTTTCAAACCATGCATTGCGCTTCAGCCAGCCGGTGTTACGCCATGAAGGATGCGGCAAGGGCAGCACTTTGACCGGGCTTTGCGCCTCCCAGATTCCGCGCCAGTCCTTCACCGTATCGGTCAGCGAACCCTGTCGCAGGGAGCCCATATGCCACTTCTGCGCATAGAGGCCGATTGTGAGGATCAGGTCGAGCTGGGGCATCAGCTCCATGAGCTGCCCGCGCCACGCAGGTGCGCATTCGCGCCGGGGCGGCAGGTCTCCGCCTTTGGCATCCTGCCCCGGAAAGCAGAAGCCCATGGGTACGATTGCGAACCTGGACGGATCGTAGAACTCGGCGCTGCTGACGCCCAGCCACGAGCGCAGCCGGTCGCCCGAGGCATCCGTGAACGGCACGCCGCTCAGGTGAACCCTGGTGCCCGGCGCCTGGCTGGCGATGAGGATGCGCGCCGTCGGGGAAGGCACCAGAACCGGGCGCGGCTCATGCGGCAGGGGCCGCCCCAGCGGCGCCTCCACGCATATGCGGCAGGCGCGCACCTGTGCCGTCAGCGTGGCAAGCTCGTCGCCGGTTTCGCGGCGTGCCACGCTTGCGCCCATGATCAGGCGGCAGCACTCGGACGTGCCGAAACGGCTTCATACCAGCGCCGCACATGGACGCAGTCATCCGGCAGGGCGATGCGGGCCGGTTTCATGAAATCGATCGCGATCAGGCCGGTGATGTCGGCAATTGTATAGGCATCGCCGGCAATGAATTCGCGATTGGCGAGCTCACCGTCAAGGAAATGCAGGAATTTCGTCACTTTGGGCTTGTTCGCTTCGCCCCATTCCGGAATCTGGGGAACCTCCCACTCCTTCATGGCCGGATGGATATGGCGGAAGGAATGCGCCACCCGCATGAACAGCTCCAGTTCCACACGCCTTTGCCACATCTCCACCAGAGCCTTGCCAACCGCGCCCTCCCCGAACAGCGGCGGCGCGGGTTGGATCTCCTCGAAATAGCGGCAGATGGCGACGGTTTCGGTGAGGATCGTTCCGTCATCCAGTTCCAGAACCGGCAAGCCCTGCAGCGGATTGCGCGAGCGCACCTGCTCGCTGCGATGCTCCATTGCGCCCATGTCGACAGGCACGATGGGCACCTCGATGCCCTTTTCGGCCAGAAAAACCCGTACCCTGCGCGGATTTGGCGCCCGCCCGCCATCGAACAGCTTCATCCTTCTCTCCCTGTTCCCGAAATGCACAGCGGACACCGCCGCTATATAGGGTTGCGCTCACCAGAAACGAAATATTTCCCGCAGCCAGTCGCCGACCGCGGCGAGATTGTCATGAGCCGGCTCGACCCGTCCGCCCTGACGGTCGCGCCATTGCCGTGGCTTTTCGAACTCGCCTGCCCAGAGGCCCAGCTTTGCCGAACGGGCCTTCGCCTCCTCACGCTCGAAATCGCCATAGGCGACGGCCCATCCCTGCGCGACCATCTCGCGGTTGAGATCCACCCCATCGGCCGAACAATCACCAAGAAGACGCCCATACTGATCGTTTCGCCACCCCGTGCATGCGACGGTCCTGCGATCGGTCATCCGCAGCAGCGCCTCGCGCGATTGCCGCCCGCAGGCATAGTCATGGCCGCCCCGTTTGCACATCTGCTTGTATTCGGGAGCATCGATGCCGCGCAGGCGCACGCGCAATCCGTCCAGTTCGATGGAATCGCCGTCGACGATGCGGGCCGCACCCTGCTCGGTGCGCGTATTGGCCTGATCCAGCCGCGACGCCACGAATGCTAGAATTCCGAACAGCAGAATGGTCAGCCCATAGTCGAGCATACGCCTCGCCGGACTGCGCGAGCGCGGATTTCGATATCGGCTTCCGTTGCGGGAACGCGATCTGCTCATATGGCAAACAAAGTCTTAAGCATTCGATCGTAGCGTGTTGGCAGACCATGCTGGCCGCATAGATTGAACCCTTAGAATGCCGTTGCAACGCTCAACAACAGCGGACAAGAATATTGTGGACCGCCGCCAACCGCATCGCAACAGCGATGTGGCCCGCGCTGTCCGCAAAACCCGCGACCGTCTGGCGCAACAGGCCGGCAACCCCGATTTCGACCGCGAAATGCTGAAGCTGCATGCGCACTCCATGCTCAGCGGCGCATTTTTCATACCGGCACTCATTCTGCTTGTCTCCGTCGCTGGTCTGGCAGCGGGCATGGGTCTGGCAATGCTGCTCTGGGGTGCGCTGGCGCTGGCGTGCCTCAGCCCCCTGCTGATCCTGTCCCGACGCTACAATGTAACCGATGCCGCCCTTATCGACCCCGGAGCCGCCACGCGCAATTATCTGATCGCGCATGTGATCTCCGGCATCGGCTGGGCGGTTTTCGGTCTGATGGGTTGCGCCGCCTGCACGCTCGACCAGTTCCATGTCGTCAAGGCGGTGACGCTGCTTCTTGCCATGGCTGCCACGGCCATCCTCACGTCGTCCATCAGCGGCGCGCTCATCGCCACATTCGCCCTGCCCGTTCTGGCCTACGCCTGGGGCGCGACATGGCCGGCCTCGCCGGTGGAGGTGATGATGCTGGCGCTGCTGATCATCGCCCTTCCGTTCCTGTCCTATGTGGCCAGTCATCTGAAACATTCATCGGTGATGATGCTGTCGTTCCGATCGCAGAAGGATGAGCTGATCGCCGAACTGGAAACGGCCAAGGCCATGTCGGACGAAGCCCGTCACCGCGCCGAAGAAGCAAACCTCGCCAAGTCACGGTTCCTGGCTTCGATGAGCCACGAGCTTCGCACGCCGCTGAATGCCATTCTGGGTTTCTCCGAAGTCATGGCCAATGAGGTGCTGGGACCAGTCGGCAACAAGAACTACCGCGAATATGCCGGCGACATTCACGATTCAGGACAGCATCTGCTGAACCTGATCAACGAAATCCTCGATCTGTCCCGCATCGAGGCCGGCCGTTATCAGCTGCAGGAAGAAGCCGTCACCCTGACGATGCTGGCCGAAGACACCTGCCACATGATGGAACTCAGAGCCCGCAACAAGGGCATTCGCATCGTGCAGCAGTTCGAGCCGACGCTGCCGCGCCTCTACGCGGACGAGCGCGCGATCCGCCAGATCCTGCTCAATCTTCTCTCCAACGCCATCAAGTTCACCTCGAGCGGTGGGGAAGTCCGCGTGCGCGTCGGCTGGACCGCTGGCGGCGGCCAGTACATTTCGGTGAAGGACAATGGCCCGGGCATCCCGCAGGACGAGATTCCCGTCGTGCTGTCCGCGTTCGGCCAAGGCACGATAGCGATCAAGAGCGCCGAACAGGGCACTGGCCTCGGGCTGCCCATCGTGCAGGGCCTCGTTGCCATGCATGGCGGCGAGTTCGAGCTGCACTCGAAACTGCGCGAAGGCACGGAAGCCATCGTCATCTTCCCGCCTTCCCGCGTCATGGAAGAGCTTCCGGCGATGCCCACGAAGGTGGCAGCCAATGCCGGCTGGTAGGGCCGGCTGGCAGGAAAGAGCCCGAAACGGGCTATCAGGCCCTTTGCGCCAGCGCCATGCCGGATGCCATCTGCACCGCCGCCTTCACCAGCCCCGCGCCAAGTGCGGCCCCCACGCCTTCGCCGTGGGCGATGCCCAGGTCCAGCAAAGGCTGAAGACCGAGGATTTCCGCCGCGCGCCGATGTCCCGGCTCTGCCGAAAGGCTGGCCAGCAGGCAATGATCGAGGGCGCCGGGATGGGCCTTGTGCAACGCGGCAGCGGCTGCCGTGGCAGCGAAGCCGTCGATCAGCACCGGAATGCGCTCCATGCGGGCGGCAAGTATCGCACCGGCGATGGCGGCGAACTCGCGCCCGCCGACACGTGCCAGCGCTTCGAGCGGATCCGCAAGATGCGGCCCATGGAAAGCCAGCGCCTGATCGACGATGGCCGCCTTGCGGGCCACTCCGATCTCGTCGGCGCCGCTGCCCTGCCCCACCCAGTCAGCACCCCGCCCGCCGAACAATGCCGCCATCAGCGCAGCCGCCACGGTGGAATTGCCGACGCCGAGATCGCCAAGGCACAAAAGGTCAGATCCGCCGGCGATCGCCTCCATGCCGAAGGCCATGGTGGCAGCACAGCCGCGCTCGTCCAGCGCCGGCTCGCGCGTGATGTCACCCGTCGGCAGATCGAGCGCGAGATCGAAAACCTTCAGGCCGAGATCATAGGTCAGGCACACCTGATTGATTGCCGCGCCGCCCGCCGCACACAATTCGACCGCATCGACAGTCGCGGTGACCGGGCGCGGCGACACGCCATGCGCGGCCACGCCGTGCGTTCCGGCGAAAATGGCAACCAGCGGCCGCGTCACCTGCGGGCTTGCCCGTCCGGTCCAGCCGGCGAACCATGCCGCGACATCTTCCATGCGCCCGAGGGGCCCCTGCGCCATCGCGGCCTTCGCAAAGACTTTGCGGATATCCGTTGCAACGCGGTCATCCTGTTCAGGCAGCTTGTCCAGAAGGACGCGGAAATCTTCAAACGGCAATGCGCTGACCATAGGCCCCGGCTCCATGCAAAACGTGCCGCCCGCATAGCCCTCTGTGGACCGCCTGACAACCGCATCGGCCGAAAACCACCGGCAGCAAGTGCCGCAGAAGGCTTGCATCGGCGGTTTGCCTGTCCCATGTGGGTTGAGAGTTCGGAAAACATCCATGACGGCAATCGAATCGCCCTGCATCCTTGTTTGCTCGATCGATATGAAGAGTGGCTACTGCATCGGCTGCGGGCGCACCGGCAGCGAGATCGCAGGATGGATCGCCATGAGCCCCCCGGAGCGTCGCCGCATCATGGATACGCTGGGCGCAAGGCTGGAAAAGATGGAAGGCAGCATGAAGGCAAAATCCCCGGCCATCCCCAAGACGCGCCAGCGCATCAGGGCTCCCCGATGAGCCGCGGCCTGTGGATCATACTTGGCCTCATCGGGCTCGGCGCCGTCCTCCTGATGCTCAATCACGAATCCGGCTCGACGCTGGGTTTTCTTAACGAGGATTTCGCCAACCTCATCTGGCTCAGCCTTCTCGCGGCGGTGATCGGCGCCGGCCTGCTGCGCTCCGGCCGGCGTTTCGGTGACATGGCGCGCAGCCTTGGCCTGTGGGCCCTGATCGTCATCGCCCTCATTGCCGGCTACCAGTACCGCTATGAGCTTCAGGATTTCGGCAGCCGCATTACCGCCGGCCTGATTCCCGGAAGTCCCCTGATGCTCGACACCGAGGACGGCCGTGCCACTGTTGCACTGGATAAGGGGCGCAGCGGTCATTTCGAGGTGCGCATGGTGATTAACGGCAAGTCGATACCGGCGCTGGTCGATACCGGCGCAACCACAACGGTTCTGAGCGCCGAGGACGCGCGAGTCGTGGGTTTTGATCCGGCCTCGCTGAACTATACCGTCCGCGTTTCGACCGCCAACGGCACCGCGAGCGCAGCGGCAGTACGCGCGGAGGAGATCGCCGTCGGCAACATCGTGCGCCGCAACCAGCCCGTGCTGGTGGCAGCACCGGGCGCCCTGAGGCAAAGCCTGCTTGGCATGAATTTTATCGGCTCGCTGTCGGGCTTTGACGTGCGCGGCGACCGCATGATCCTTCGCGACTGAAAAACAGGAGCAGACATGACCACTTCAACTGCAAATCCGCAAACCGTCACCGCCTTCTGGCGCGAGGCCGGACCGGAAGCCTGGTTCAAAAAGGATGAGGCTTTCGACACCGATTTCCGGAAGCGTTTCCTTGACCTGCACTATGCGGCCGCCCGCCGCGAACTGGAGGGCTGGATCGGGGATCGCGAAGGCGCGCTGGCGCTTATGATCCTGCTCGACCAGTTCCCGCGCAATTGCTTCCGGGGAACGGGACACATGTTCGCAACCGATCCGCTGGCCAGATATTATGCGGCCAGAGCGATTGAAGCCGGTCACGACATGGCCGTGGACGAGCAGATCCGCGTCTTCTTCTATCTGCCGCTGGAACATTCCGAAGATCTGGACGATCAGAAGCGCTCGGTCGAGCTGCACAAAGCCAATGCGACCAGCTATCTGAGCTATGCCGTCGATCACTACGACATCATAAAGCGCTTCGGGCGTTTCCCGCACAGGAACGGACCTCTGGGCCGGGTGACAACGGCCGAAGAACAGGCCTTTCTGGACGGTGGCGGCTTCGCAGGCTGACCGGCAAGCTTGATAAGGCCCGGCTCAACCGCGCCACCATTGCCTGCCGGAGTCGAGACGCTCGATTCCGGCGGCGTCAACGCCAGCCAGAAGCTCTCCGACGCGCTTCCCGCCAATCTCAAGGGTCGGAGCAAGCTCCGAAAGCGGCGCCAGCACGAAGGCGCGTTGCAGCATGCGCGGGTGCGGCACTTCCAGCCCCGTTTCGTTGATGACGCGGTCGTCGTACAGAAGAATATCGATGTCGATGAGACGTGGCCCCCACCGTTCCTCGCGAACCCGCTTGAGGCTGTGCTCCGTCTGAAGGCACAGTTCCAGCAGTTCGCGGGGGCGCAGCATGGTGTAAAGTTCAGCTGCCGAATTGAGAAAATCCGGCTGATCGGTCTTTCCCCACGGCGGCGTCCTGTGCAGCGACGACACGGCGGTCACCCGCACCTGTGGATGCGCGTCCAGCACCCGCAGCGCCGCACCCATCGACTGGGCGGGATCGCCAAGATTTCCGCCCAGGCTGATGAAAACGCGGCTATCGCGGCCAGGCAACGGTCACCTCCACGTAATCCAGAACGCCGCGCACCGGCGCATTGGGCTTCCTGACCGTTATCTCCGCGCGCTGGATCTGCGGAAAACGGGCCGACAGCGATTTGGCGACTTCATGGGCCAAGGTTTCGATGAGGAAATGGCGGCGGCCGGTGATGATCTCCTCGATCACGCTGAAGGCCACGCCGTAGTCGACCGTGGCGTCCATCGCGTCGGCTTCGAGCGGCTTCGTCGGCTCCACATGCAGCACCGCATCGACATAGAAGCGCTGGCCGAGTTTTTCCTCCTCATCCAGCAGCCCGTGCGTGGCGAAGAAGGCGCAATTCTTCATACGGATGACATACATGGGCTGGTGTCCGGACTATGAGGAAAGGTAAGCTTCACGGGCCAGCATAGCATCCGTGACCGCCAGCGCATCCGCATTGATTGCGACATCGTGGACGCGAAAAAGATCGGCGCCCCGCAAGCGCAGAATGACGCTGGTGGCGGCGGTCGCCGCATCGCGGCCCGGCGCTTCGCGTCCGGTCACGGCTCCGAGAAAACGCTTGCGCGAGGTTCCGGCCATCAGCGGGAAGCCCAGCTCAAGCAGTTCCCCGAACCGGGCCATCAGGTCGATGTTGTCTTCCGGCGTTTCCTTGGCGAAGCCGAAACCGGGATCGAGCACGATATGCTCTTCGCCGATGCCAGCCGCCCGCGCGATCTCCAGAGATCTGCGCAGGAACAGGAACTGGTCTGCAACCGGGTCGGCAAGCTTTTCCCGTTCGCGACCCGTATGCATGATGACAAGTCCTGCCCCGGTTTGCGCCGCCACATTGGCGATGCCGAGCTCGCGCTGCAGGCCCCAGACATCGTTGACGATATGAGCGCCGGCCGCCACCGCCAGCCGTGCCGTTTCTTCCCTGTAGGTGTCTACGGAGATGATCGCCCCGTCGAGCGACGCCAGTGCCTCGATCACCGGCAGGGCGCGGGCCTGTTCTTCCTTCGCGGTGACGGGTGCGGATGCCGGGCCCGTCGATTCGCCACCGACATCGATGATCGCCGCCCCCTGCTCCATCATGAGCCGGGCGCGCGCCAGCGCATCGTCAAGCGAACGATAGCTGCCACCATCGGAAAAGCTGTTGGGCGTCACGTTCAGGATGCCCATGACCACGGCACGCGGACCGAGATCGATATGGCGTCCATGCGCCAGTTGCCATCGTCTCATCATAGTTTCAGTTCAGCCCGTGGCGATTGACTGTTTTTCCGTTGCGCCGAATGCCGCCGTAACGCAAGGTGCAGCGCGAGACAACATGATGAAGAAAATTTTCCTTTCCCTGATCATTGCAGCCAGCGCAGCGGTCCCCGCCGCCGCCGAAACGGTTGCGAAGAGCTACAGCTATTTCAACATCCGCGGCACGACTTTCGAGCAGATCGAAAAAGACCTGTCGAACCGGGGCCCGCATGTCAAATCCACCGGCCTGCGGCATCCCGGCGCGACCCGAATGAATTTCACCACGAAAATCGGATATGCCAATGACGGGCGTTATTGCCGCATCGTTTCGGCCGATACGGTGGTGAAGGCGCGTGTCATCCTGCCCAGATGGAAACCGCGCGGCCGCGTAGATGCCGAGGACCGAGTCTTCTGGGATACGCTTTTCGCCGACATCAAGCGGCACGAGGACCGCCATGTCGAGATCGCGAAAGCCCGTGCACGAGAACTGGAACAGGCTCTGAAAAAGCCGGCCCGTTTCAAAGATTGCGAGGCAGCCGCGGCAAAAGCCAGGGAAATAACCTCCAAAACCCTCGCGCGACACGACCGGGCCCAGCTCGAATTCGACCGTGTCGAGACCATCAATTTTGAAAGCCGTTTGCTGCGTCTTCTGAGTTACCGCATCGAGAGAGCGGAGAAAGCCGCGAAGAAGCGCTGACACCCGGTACTGGTTCGCAATCTGCTGCGACATACCTTATGCATTTGGATATGATCTGACATTTATCGGCAATACGGGCCGCATTTTCAAAGAAGAACAAGAATGGATCAACCGATCAGCGCCCAGCCAAAACGGGCCGTCCCGGATTTTTCGCTCAGCGACCGTGAAAAGAACGTCATTATCGCCGGCTCGCTGCTTTCCATGCTGCTGGCGGCACTCGATCAGACGATCGTTGCTCCGGCTTTGCCGACGATCGCAAGCTCGCTGGGCCACGCAGAATATCTGTCATGGATCGTGACCGCATATCTGCTCACGGCGACGGCGGTCTCACCGCTTTACGGCAAATTGTCCGACATCTACGGACGCCGCGCGATCATGTTCGCCGCTATATTCATTTTCCTTGCAGGCTCGGTCATGTGCGCCCTGGCTCCCAATATGCTGGTGCTGATTGCGGGGCGTGCCGTGCAGGGGCTTGGCGGTGGCGGCTTGTTTGCCCTGACACAGACCGTGATCGGCGACCTCGTTCCGCCGCTGGAAAGGGCGCGCTATGCGGCGTGGATTTCCGGAACATGGGCGGTCGCCAGCATCGCCGGTCCCCTGCTCGGAGGCGCTTTTGCCGAACATCTGCACTGGTCGCTCATCTTCTGGATCAATCTGCCGCTCGGCCTGCTCGCCGTTGCAGTCATCAACAAACCGCTGAGAAAACTCGCTATCGCCGGCACAAGCCATAAAGTGGATGGCTGGGGCGCCATTTTGATGGTGATCGCAACCTTCATGCTGCTTCTCGCCGTCAACTGGGGCGGTAACCGCTATGCGTGGGGTGATCCGCAGATCATCGGGCTGCTGGCGGGATCAGCGGTCTTCTGGCTGCTGTTCTGCCTGAGACTGCGCATGGCGGAAGAGCCTCTGGTCTCACTGGAGGTTCTGAGCAACCGGATCGTGCTGACCGGCACATTCACCATGTTTCTGCTTCAGGGAGGCAGCATTGGGCTTGCCGTCTATCTGCCCGTCTACATGCAGGCCACGCTTGGCATGTCGCCCGGCGACACCGGGCTTGCCATGCTGGGGCTGCTTCTTGGAACCGTTGTCGGTGCCGGAACCAGCGGACGGCTGGTTCCCCGCGTCGTGAACTACAAGAGAATTGCGTTTTTCGGCATAAGCGCCTCGATCTTGGGCCTCGGCGTTCTCGCTTACATCGCAGACACTGCACATCTTCTGGAGATCGAAATTGCGACCGCGATTATCGGTGCCGGCATCGGCACGATTTTCCCGGTCTCGACGATTTCGGTACAGAACGCGGTTGAAAGGAAGGATCTTGGCGTGGCGACAGGCCTGCTCACTTTCCTGCGCTCTCTGGGCGGAGCCATCGGCGTTGCGGCAATTGGCGCGATCGCGCTCGGCAACAACCTGCCGCTGGCGGGCGAAGGCGTGGCCGCTACGACAGCAAGCGGTCCGCACGGATCATTCTCGATCATCTTCCTGGCGGCGGCCGCCATGCTGCTCGCGGCTCTGATCGTCTACGCCTTCATGCCGCAGAAAGCACTGCGCGGGTCCGTACCGACGGAAACGCCCATCATGCCGGAGTGAGCCGGATTCGGATTCCGGCGAGATCTGTCATCCCTGCCGTTCGGGAATCGACACGATCAGGCCGTCAAGCTCTTCCCGAATTCTGATCTGGCAGGAGAGACGCGAGTTCGGGCGCACATCATAGGCGAAGTCGAGCATGTCCTCTTCCATGGCTTCCGGTTCGCCCACGACATCGGTCCACGCCTCGTCCACATAAACGTGGCAGGTCGCGCAGGCACAGGCTCCGCCGCACTCCGCTTCGATACCGGGGATGGAATTGCGGATGGCGCTTTCCATTACGGTCGCACCGTTCTCGGCCTCGACATCGAAGCGGGTGCCGTCATGGGCGATGAATGTCAGCTTGGTCATCTGGTCACCTGAGGGGGAAGTCTCCGCGGAGATAATCACTCCGTGGTCCAAGTCAACTGCGGCGCAGCAGCGCCCCGCCACAGGGTTCAGCCGTTGTGCGTGCCATTGCGCCGCCGGGCGATGAACGTCAGAACGGCCTGTGCCAGTTCATCCAGACGCCGCAGATTGTCATCGAGATCAGGGGCCTTCTCGACCGCATCCGCTCCTTCGGCCAGCGCGAATGCTCCAACCCCGCGAGCCGCTCCTTTCAGGCCATGAGCCAGCGCCGCCCGCTCTTCAGGGGACGCGTCGCCAATGGTGGACAGAACCGTCCTGAGCTGGTCGTCGAGCAGCCCCAGAACCTCGGCCTGAAGTGCGGCATTTCCCATTGTCTGGCGATCCAAATGGGCAAGATCGATGGGCGGCTCAGCGGGTTTCCCACAGTTTTCCAAAGCCTGTCCCGAAGTGGTCACATGTCCGCCTTCATTCATCGGCCCATATCCCCCCTGCACCGAACAGCATGATCGCGCCGCAGCCGAAGATCACAGAAACCGGTGGATAGCGGGTTAAGGAATGGAGCTCCGGCACACGCGAAAATAGCGGATTTACGGGGTTTTCCCATCACAGCGCCGTTAACCTTATATTTAAAGTTTTACGTATTGGCGCGAATGCATGTTTTATTTACCCCCCTGTGTCATTACGATACGAGGCTTCCATATGTGGCCTCTCGGCAGGGCGTAAAAGACCAGAACAAGACGCTCCACGCAGCTAGTACAGGGTAGCGAAGGCATGGCGAAGAAAACCACGACGGCAAAGTCCATCGACAAGGAAGTTGCCCAGGAGCTCGAAAAAGCCCTCGATCTGGATCTGAATCTTGATGTGGGCGATCTCGGCGACCTCGACATTGCAGCCTCGATGGAAGACCTCGAAGCGCAGATTGCGGAAGCTGCGGACGAGCTGGCGCGCGCCAGCCAGTCGGCGCAGACGCAGCAGGTGCAGGCGCCGCCGAAGGCGCAGGCTCCTGTTTCGCAGCCATCGCCGGCCATCCAGCCACAGCCTGAAACGGCTGATCTTCGCCCTGTGGAGCCGCAGCCTGTACAGCCGGCAGGCTTTGCTCCCGCCAATGATGATCGCCAGAAAGACTACAAGTCTCTCCTGCACAGCCTGAACCGCCGCACGCCCAACACCATCTACTGGGTGGTTGCCTTCCTGTCTCTGGCATGGATTGCAGGCGCTGCCGCGATCGCCAATCTTACGCTTGGCCCCGACGTGTGGCAGGTCCGCACCTTCGAGCAATTCATTGCCCGTCCGCAACTGATGGGTCTGGTGGTTGCCACCATTTTGCCGATCATCATGTTCTGGGCTTTCGCCGCGATGGTGCGCCGCGCTCAGGAAATGCGCCTTGCCGCACAGTCCATGACCGAGATGGCGTTCCGTCTGGCCGAGCCGGAAACCATGGCTCAGGACCGTGTCATGACGCTTGGCCAGGCCGTACGCCGCGAAGTCGCGGCCATGGGCGAAGGCATCGAGCGCACACTGGCCCGCGCCGTCGAGCTGGAAACGCTGGTTCACAGCGAAGTCAACCAGATCGAACGCTCCTATTCCGAGAACGAGGCGCGCATCCGCTCGCTGGTGGATGGGCTTGGCAGCGAACGCGAGGCCGTGGTCGGTCACGCCGAGCGCGTCCGTGCCTCCATAGCCGGCGCGCATGAAACGCTGCGCGAAGAGATCAACACGGCCGGTGACGCCATTCGCGAAAGCATCATGGGCGCATCGACGCAGCTGTCGATGACCATCACCAATTCGGGCGACGCCCTTATCGACCGCATCAACGAAAGCTCTTCGTCGATCTTCGAATCCGTCGAGAGCCGTCTCGATTCCATCACCGACCGCCTCTCCACCTCCGGCGAGGCTTTCGCGAGCCTTCTCGATACGCGGATCGCCAAGCTCACTGACAGCGCCGACGGTCTGACCCGCTCCCTCACCGAGCTGCTCGACGATCGCACCTCCGGCATGGTTTCCCTGCTGGGCGGCGCCGCGCGCAACCTCACCTCCGAGTTCGAGGCCAGCCTTTCGGGCATCGAGCGTACGCTGGCCGAGCGCGGTCAGGCGCTGATCAGCGAGTTCGAAACACGTGCCGAGGCGCTGGACACCGGCACACAGAAGCTGAACGCGGCGCTCGAAGCCCGCGCGCGCCAGATCAACGAGACGCTTGCCGACCGCACCCGCGACATCGCACAGGCCTTCACCTCCGGCAGGGATTCGCTGTCGACCCTCATCGAGGAAGGCCGCGACCGCATCGGTGCCGATATGGCGGATCTCATCTCCTCCACCTCCACCATGCTCGAAGCCCGCGCCGGCGATTTCGCGGGACGCCTCGAATCCGCGCGCGATACCGTTTCCAGCGCCTTCGACGCCGATATCGAGCGTCTGGCCGAAGCGCGTGCCGGCATCGACGACGCCGTGCGCCAGCACAGCGTGGAAATGGCGGAAAGCCGCGAACGCATGGCTGCCGCCCTGCATGAGGATCTGGCGAAATTCGCCGAGGGTCGCGCCGAAATCGACAGCGTCGTCTCCGGCCAGATCGAAAAGCTGGCCGAAGGCCGCAACCTCATCTCGCGCGCGCTGGAAGAAGACCTGCGCAAGGTCAACGAATCCCGCTCTGCCATCGATGCCTCGCTGGGCTCCCATCTGGAAGCCCTCGATGTTGGCCGCAAGCGGCTGGCGGATTCGCTGCACGAAGACTCCCAGAAGCTGGTGCAGGTGCGTGCAGACATTGATGAAATGGTCTCCAGCCATGTCAGCAAGCTGGCCGAGGGGCGCAACATTCTCACCCGCGCTCTGGAAGCCGACCTCACCAAGCTGGCGGACAGCCGCTCCAGCATCGACGGGCTGGTTGCCGGTCAGGTGGAGAAGCTGGCGGAAGGCCGCGACGTCCTTCGCCGCGCCATGGAGGCCGATCTCGCCAACCTCAACCGCATGATCGCGGACCATTCTGAGAAGCTTGCAGGCGACCGCAACCTCCTTTCGCAGGTTCTGGAATCCGACCTTGCCAAGCTGGAAGAAAGCCGCTCCGGGCTCGATGGCCTCGTAGCCGGTCAGGTCGAGAAGCTGGCGGAAGGCCGTGACATTCTGCGCCGCGCCCTCGAAGCGGATCTCGCCAACATCAACGGTCTCATTTCCGAACATGCCGACAAGATCGCCAGCGACCGCAGCGTGCTGTCGCAGGCTCTTGAGGCCGATCTTGCCAGACTGGCGGAGAGCCGTGCGGATATTGACGGGCTCGTCAGCGGTCAGGTCGCGAAGCTCACTGAAGGCCGGGACGTTCTCACCTCGGCACTGGAACGCGACCTCGACACCATCCGCGGCGTGATTGCCGAACAGTCCCAGCAGATCACCGGCGAGCGCGAGCGCTTCTCGCAGTCGCTGGAAGATGATCTTCGCAACGTCAACAGCCTCGTCGGCGCCCATGCCGACCGTCTGGTTCAGGAGCGCGCCGCACTTGCAAAGGCGCTCGAAGATGACCTCGCAAAGCTCGCCGAAAGCCGCTCCAGCATCGACGGTCTCGTTGCCGCGCAGGTGGAGAAGCTGGCGGAAGGCCGCGACATCCTCAAGCGCGCCCTTGAAGCGGATCTCGCAAAACTGGCCGATAGCCGCGCCGGCATCGACGGGTTGGTCACCGGCCAGGTCGAGAAGCTGGCGGAAGGCCGCGATATCCTGACGCGCGCCCTTCAAAGCGATCTTGGCACTGTACAGCAGGCCATCGCCGCACAGGCCGAAAAGCTCGCAGACGACCGCGCCAGGCTGTCTCAGGCGCTGGACGAGGACCTCGCCCGCGTCAACGCGCTCATCGACCAGCACGCCGAGCGCCTCGCACAGGATCGTGGCGCCCTCTCCCGCGTGCTTGAAGACGATCTGGCGAAGCTCGCTGAAAGCCGCGCCGGCATCGACGGGCTTGTTGCCGGTCAGGTCGAGAAGCTGGCCGAAGGCCGGACCATCCTGCAGCGTGCCCTCGAAGCCGATCTGGAGAAGATCTTCAACAGCCGCGGCCAGATCGAGGAAGCTGTTGCCGGACAGGTCGGCAAGCTGGCGGAAGCCCGTCAGGAGATCGACGTTGCCGTCACCGATCACATCGAACGCATCGCCTCGACCAGCACGCGGATTTCCGATTCGATCACCGGCGACATCGCCCGCATCGAAAATGCGTTCGAGCGTCAGACCGGTGTGATCGAGGAGCGCACCAGCACCATGGAGCGCGCCCTGTCGATCGGTGTCGACAATATCCGCGGCACGCTTGAACAGAGCGCAGTGTCTGTCGCAAGTGCCCTGCGTGACAAGGTTCTGGAAGTCACGGCAGCGCTCAACGAGCAGGCCGGACTTGCGCTCAGCGATGCCGACCGCAAGATCGTGGAGCGCGCCGAGCAGACCTCCGCGGCGCTTCTTGCCCGTGCTCACGACATTTCCCGCACCTTCGAGGAAGCGGAAAACAGGCTTGCCGCCAGGGCGGAAGACACCTCTTCCATGCTCGTCGCGCGCGCCGAGGAAACCGCCGACACGCTGGCGGCCCGGGCAGGCAACATCGTTGAGAGCTTCGAGGTCGCGGATCAGCGCCTTGCCCAGCGCGCCATGGAAACGGCGCAGTCGCTGGCGGCCCGCGCAGGCAACATCGTCGAGAGCTTCGAGGTCGCAGATCAGCGCCTTGCCCAGCGCGCCATGGAAACGGCGCAGTCGCTGGCGGCTCGCGCAGGCGACATCCTGCGCAACTTTGAGGATGCGGATAACCGCCTTGGCGCGCGGATCGGCGAATCCGCCGAAGCGCTGGCTGCTCGTGCGGCCGACCTTGGCCGCATCTTCGATGCCGCCGACCAGCAGCTCATGGCTCGCATCGCGGAGGGCTCGGAAGCCCTTGGCGGCCGCGCCGCCGAAATGGGCCGCATCTTCGACGCTGCCGATGATACGCTGACCCGGCGTATCGCCGAAGGCTCGCAGGCCCTTGCCGGCCGCGCCGCCGAGATTGGAGGCGTGTTCGACGCGGCCGACCAAAGGCTGTCGCAGCGCATTGCCGAAGGCTCGCAAGCCCTCGTCGGCCGCGCTGCGGAAGTGGGTCGCGTCTTTGAGGACGTCGACCAGAAGATTACCCAGCGCATCGCCGAAGGTTCTGAGACCCTCGCCGGTCGTGCCGCCGAGATCGGTGGCGTGTTCGACGCGGCCGACCAGAAACTCACGCAGCGCATTGCCGAAGGCTCGCAAGCCCTCGTCGGTCGTGCCGCGGAAGTGGGTCGCGTCTTCGAGGCCGTCGACCAGAAGCTCACCCAGCGTATTGCCGAAGGGTCCGAAGTTCTCGGCGAACGTGCAGGCGAGATTGCCCGCGTGTTCGACGAAGCCGACAACCGCATGGTGTCGCGCATCGCCGACACCGCCTCGACGATCGGCCAGCATGCGGACAGCATTGTTGGCGCCTTTGCCGAGACGGAACGTCAGGTGGCCGCCCGCGCTGCCGAGACCAGCAGGGCGCTGTCCGATCAGGCGCGTTCCATCGAGGCGGCGCTTGCCGGAGCCGACGAGCGCCTTGCCGCCGGTGCCGCCACGGTCGCCAGCCGCATTGGCGAGGAAGTCGCCAGCGTCGAGAACCGCCTCGCCCGCTCGGCCGAAACCATGGGCGAGAAACTTGGCGAGCAGGTTGCCCGCGCCGAAAGCCAGCTGGTTGCCCGTGCCGATGCCATCGCAGAGACCTTCACTGCCGTCGGCCAGCATATCGGCCAGAGCACCAACGAAGCTGCGAAGACGATCGGCACCAACACCCGCGAACTCAACGAGATGCTGGCCGCCCGTTCGGCCGAAATGACCCGCATCCTCGACGAGACCGCGCGTCCTCTGGTCGAGCGTTTCGCCGAAGGCGGTTCCGAGCTCCAGAAGAGCATGGAAGAAGCCACCGAGCGTGCCACCGAAAAGCTGCGGCATGAAAATGCCCGCCTCGCCGGCGCGCTCGCCAACCGCACGGCGGAAACCCTCTCGGCCGTGGAAAACGCCCGGGCTACCCTCGCCGAGAGCATCAACGACCTGATCGGCCGCCTCGGCGCGTCGAGCCAGGGGCTCGGCCAGCTCATCGAGAACGCCGCAGCCAATCTTGGCGAGATCGACGAGCGGCTGGCCGGCAGTACGCAAAGCTTCGCCGCGACCACGGAAAAAGCCGCGCAGACCTTTGCAAGCTCGGCCCGGCTGGTGGATTCCAACGCATCGCGCCTCACCGAGCTGTCGTCCAACACGCTGCGCGAGGTGGCTTCCATCGCCACCAAATTCGACGAGCACAGCCGTCTCCTCTCCAGTGCGTCGGAGCTCCTGAGCTCCGCCCAGAGCAATCTGGAGCACACGCTGGAGCGCCAGTCCTCGCTGGACGACCTCGCCGTCGGGCTGGTGAAGAAGTCGGAAGACCTCGAAAAGGTGATGAAGTCCTTCGAGTCGCTGGTTGGCCGCACCCTGCAGACGGCAGAAAGCCGGACGCTGGAATCGGCGGACAAGATCCGTTCGTCCATCGGCGACGTGGTCGAGACCGCCACCAAGCGCTTCGCCGACGCCACCGAGGACATGCGCCGCACGGCTGCCGCCATCAAGGGCGAGCTGGACCTGACCCGTGCCGAACTCAAGCGCGGCGTCGTGGAAATGCCGGCCGAGGCCAAGGAATCGACAACGGCCATCCGCCGCGCCGTTTCCGAGCAGATCAACGCGCTGAAGGAATTGTCCGCGATCGTCGCCAAGTCCGGCCGTGGCCCGGATGCTTCCGAAGCCAGTCTGCGCCCTGCCGCACCGGCGCCCGCCCCTCGCCCGGCCGAACAGCCGCGCCTGGCGCAAGCCGCGGTTCAGCCGGCAGCACCGGCGCCGGCGGCCGCCAATCCTCTGGGCGATACCGCGTTGCGCGGCGGGCTGGATACCCGGCCGCGGGCGGAACCGACCGCGCGCCAGCGCGAACCTGAAAACCGCTCGCAACAGCAGGGCGGCTGGGTCCGCGATCTGCTGAGCGGCGCCTCGCGTGAGGATGGCGCCAAGCCGGCGGCATCAGATGCGCCGCGCACGGCAAAGCCGGCCGAGCGTTCGCCGCTTCATGTCGTCGAGTCGCTCAACTCGCTGTCGGTCGACATCGCGCGCGCCATCGACCACGAGGCATCGATCGAGCTGTGGAACCGCTATCGCCGTGGCGAACGCGACGTGTTCACGCGCCGCCTCTACACGCTCAAGGGCCAGCAGACCTTCGACGACATTCGCCGCAAGTATCAGGCGGAAGCCGAGTTCCGCGCCGCCGTCGATCGCTATTGCGAGGATTTCGAGAAGCTGTTGAAGGACGTTGCCCGCACCGACCGCGACAACATCATGACGCAGACCTATCTCACCTCCGATACCGGCAAGGTCTACACCATGCTGGCCCATGCCTCGGGCCGGCTGCGGTAAGACTATATTTCAGACAAAAGAAAGGGCGGGATTTTCCCGCCCTTTCTTTTTGTGCCCGGCAAACCGCCGATGGCTTGCCACATCACCCATGCTCCCGAACCGAGCCCGATGAAGATCGTTTCGGCCCACCTCCGTCCGACCGGACATCGGAGATCTGTGCGAAGCTGGCTCTCGCCTCCGGGCAGCAGATAAATGCCATGCAGAGGAAATAGAGGCAGAGGTGGGGAAGGCATTTTGCAGTCAGACGGAATCGTCTGGCACCGCACACATGAGGGCAAGGAAAACAAGCTGAGCAACGGGGCTGCGTTCATCAGAACGCCCGCTACTCCGGCCCGCCATTCCAGAGTGGAAGCCCAGCTTTTTCGACAGGCCGGATGCCCGGCGCCGAAACAATAAAAAAGGCGGGAAATCCCGCCCTTTTTGTTCGTCTGCAGTGGCCGCGATCAGGTGAGCGGCGAAAGCTGGATCTCGACGCGGCGGTTCTTCGCGCGTCCGTCGGCGGTGCCGTTGCTGGCGATCGGGCGGGTCTTGCCGAAACCACTGACGGCGAACCTGCGCTGATCCACGCCCTGCCCCGAGAGGTAGTTGGCGACGGAGAGCGCACGGCGCTGCGACAGGTCGTAATTGTGCTGATCGCTGCCGGTGGAGTCGGTGTGGCCATACACGTCGACCAGCGTCTGGTTGTACTTGCGCAGAACCAGCGCCACTGAATTCAGGACGGGATAGAAGTCGGCCCGCACCGCGTCCTGATCGACACCGAAGGTGATGTCGGAGGGCATGTTGAGCATGATCTGGTTGCCGACACGGGTGACGCTCACGCCGGTGCCCTGCAACTGCGCGCGCAGCTCAGCTTCGTTCTGATCCATCTTGGCGCCGACCAGACCGCCAGCGAGCGCACCCACACCAGCACCGATCAGGGCATTGCGACGGTCATCGCCACCTGCAAGCGTGCCGAGCGCCGCGCCGGCCAGAGCACCGATGCCCGCGCCGCCGGCCGTATTGGAAATCTTCTGCTGGCCGGTATACGGGTCGGTCGAGCATGCCGCCGTCAGAGCGCCGGCAACCATCATGGCGATCACTGTTCTGGTCTTCATCAGGATTATCCCTCATAAGCTGCGACGCAGTAAGCGCCCTTGGTCCCTTGCCGCCCGTTCTAGCATAAAATACGGCGAAAAGCGGAACTTGGTAGCCCTTTTGGGCTCAGGCCGGGGCTTTCCCCGGCCATTTGGCCATCACTCCAGATCTGCAACCACTTCGCCCGATCCGCCTTCGATACGCTGGGACAGGGAAGCTTCCATGAACTCGTCCAGATCGCCGTCAAGAACATTCGACGGGCTGGTCGATTCCACGCCGGTGCGCAGGTCCTTCACGAGCTGATAGGGCTGCAACACATAGGAGCGGATCTGATGACCCCAGCCGATATCGCTTTTGGACGATTCGGTTGCGTTGGCTGCCGCCTCGCGCTTCTTCAGCTCTTCCTCATAGAGGCGCGAGCGCAGCATTTCCCACGCCTTGGCGCGGTTCTTGTGCTGCGAACGCTCCGCCTGACAGGCAACGGCGATGCCGGTGGGGATATGGGTGATGCGCACGGCCGAGTCCGTGGTGTTGACGTGCTGCCCACCCGAACCGGACGAGCGATATGTGTCGATGCGCACCTCTGATTCCGGGATCTCGATGACGATCGAATCGTCGATGACCGGATAGACCCAGACACTGGCGAACGAGGTATGACGGCGTGCATTGCTGTCATAGGGCGAAATGCGCACAAGCCGGTGCACGCCCGATTCCGTTTTCAGCCAACCATAGGCGTTCTGGCCCTTGATGTGCACCGTGGCGGACTTTATCCCCGCCTCTTCGCCGTCATGAACTTCGAGCACCTCGACCTTGAACCTGCGGCGCTCCGCCCAGCGCGTGTACATGCGCAGGAGCATGGAGGCCCAGTCCTGGCTTTCGGTGCCGCCGGCACCTGCATGGATTTCCAGATAGGTGTCGTTGGAATCGGCTTCGCCGGACAGCAGGGTCTCGACCTGACGCGCCTTCACCTCGCCGCGCATCGCGCGCAGGGCGTCCTCGGCCTCGGTGACGATGCTGTCGTCGCCCTCCTCCTCGCCCATCTCGATGAGTTCGAGATTGTCGGCCAGCGACTGCGTCAGGCTTTTGACGGCGCTGATTCCGTCATCAAGCGTCTGGCGCTCGCGCATCAGCTTCTGGGCTTCCTGCGGATCGTTCCAGAGCGTGGAATCTTCCGCCAGAACGTTCAGATACTCCAGTCGTTTAAGAGCCTGATCCCAGTCAAAGATGCCTCCTCAGCAGGGTTATGGCCTGCTTGATTTCGTCGACAATATTCTGTGTTTCGGCGCGCATGGTTCGGCGCTGGTCCCTTATTGATGCAGATCGGATTGCTGGGCGCGATACATAGGCAGAGGGGCCGCCCCTGTAAAGCGAAATGGGCAGGCGCACGGCCTGCCCATTGTATTGTCAGAGCGCGAAAGCCGGCTCAGTAAAGGCCGCCGCCGCCAGACTGGATGGCCTGATTGGCTTGTGGCGAAAGTGCCTCGCCGTAGCCGTTGGAGCCATCCTCGCCCATACCGATGACCCAGTAGGAGTCGGCCGGGCCGGTGCCGGGCTTGAAGGCCTCCATGATGGTACCCGGCTGGCCGGGTGTTGCCTGCATGCCGGTCTTGCGGTCGATGGAGACGAGGTTCATGCCATCCGGCACCTTGAAATCGACATTCGGCGTGCCTTCGAGCGCGGCGCGCATGAAGTCCTTGAACACCGGCGCGGACAGACCGCCACCGGTTGTGCCGCGACCGAGGCTCCTCGGCTTGTCGTAGCCCAGATAGAGGCCGACCACGAGATTGGGCGTATAGCCGATGAACCAGGCGTCCTTTTCGTCATTGGTCGTGCCGGTCTTACCGGCGATATGACGGCCAAGCTCGGCCACGGAGGTGGCGGTGCCCCGCTGCACCACACCCACCATCATCGAGGTGATCTGGTAAGCGGTCATCGGATCGAGAACCTGCTCCGCATTGTCGATCAGTTCAGGCTCCGGCTGGTTCTGCCAGTCGCTGGCATTGCAGCCCTCGCAACCGCGATCATCGTGCCGGAAAACGGTCTTGCCATAGCGGTCCTGGATGCGGTCGATGAGCGAGGGTTTGATGGAGCGGCCGCCATTGGCCATGATCGCATAGGCCGAAACCATGCGCATCACGGTCGTTTCGCCCGAACCCAGAGACATCGGCAGATAAGGCGCCAGCTTGTCGTAGACACCGAAGCGCTCCGCATATTCGGCCACCAGCTTCATGCCCATGTCGTTGGCAAGGCGAACCGTCATCAGGTTGCGCGAACGCTCGATGCCGGACCGCAGCGTCGAGGGGCCGGCAGCGCGGCCATCATAGTTCTTCGGCGTCCATACGGTGTTGCCGCTCTGGATGGTGATGGGACCGTCCATGATCACCGAAGCCGGCGTGTAGCCATTGTCCAGCGCCGCCGCGTAGACGATCGGCTTGAACGATGATCCGGGCTGACGCATCGCCTGGGTGGCGCGGTTGAATTCCGACTGGGCGTAGGAGAAGCCGCCGACCATGGCCAGAACGCGCCCGGTATGCGGATCCATGGCGATCATGCCGCCGCTCACCTCGGGCATCTGACGCAGGCGATAGGCGTTTTCGCTGCCTTCCTGCTTTTCCACGAACACGACATCGCCGGGCTTCAGCACATCGGCGGGAGAGTTCGCCTTCAGCGTCTTGCCATCAACGACATGGCGCATGGCAAACGACATATCTTCCTTGGAAACGGTGCCTTCCACGCGTTCCTTGACCAGTTCACCCGAAACCTGCCTTGCCGGCTTCAGACCGATGCGGAGCCCGGAAGCTCCGCTTTCCAGAACGACGGCGAGCGTCCATTCCGGCACATCGTCCAGCCCCTTGACCTCGCCCAGCGGCACGCCCCAGTCGCCGGAAACGTCGATGGTCGTCACCGGGCCGCGATAACCGCGCAGCGTGTCGTATTTGATCAGGCCGGTCTGCATGGCCTTGCGCGCGATGCGCTGCATTTCCGGGTTGAGCGTGGTGCGCACCGACAGGCCGCCCTCATAGAGAGCCGTCTGGCCATAGCGGGAAATGATCTCGCGGCGCACTTCCTCGGTGAAATATTCGCCGGCGAACAGATAGGTGCCGCCACGCCGTGGCTTGACGCCCAGCCCTTCAGCCTTGGCCTTTTCCGCCTCTTCCCGCGAGATGTAATTGTTCTCCACCATCTGGTCGATCACCCAGTTGCGGCGCTCGATGGCGCGCTCGGTGTGGCGGAACGGATGGTAGTTGGCCGGGCCCTTGGGCAATGCCGCCAGATAGGCGGCATCTGCGGTGGTCAGTTCGTTCACCGACTTGTCGAAATAGGTGAGCGCCGCGCCCGCTATGCCATAGGCGCCGAGACCGAAGAAGATTTCGTTGAGGTAGAGTTCGAGGATGCGATCCTTGGAATAGGCTTCCTCGATACGGAACGACAGCACGGCTTCCTTAATCTTGCGGTCAAGGGTCTGCTCATTGGTCAGCAGGAAGTTCTTGGCGACCTGCTGGGTAATGGTAGAGCCGCCCTGCATGGGGCCGCCGGAGACATAACGAACCGCTGCGCGGCCGATGCCCTGAATGTCGATACCCGGATGATTGTAGAAATTCTTGTCTTCAGCCGAAAGGAAGGCAGCCTTCACACGATCCGGTATGGCCTGAATCGGCAGATACAGCCGGCGCTCATGCGCATATTCAGCCATCAGCGAACCATCGGAAGCATGAATGCGCGTCGTTACGGGCGGCTCATATCTGGCCAGAACTTCATAGTCGGGCAGATCCTTGGAAAGATTGCCGACATAGACAGCCACGCCCGCTGCCACAAGCAGGGCAACCGCTGTACCGATGCCGAAAAAATAGCCCAATAGACGAATCATGCCCGCTCCGTTCGAGACTTCATGGCCCTCCGGTACGGCGCATCAGCGTGCACAAAAACCCGAAAAGTGCCAGGATCGGGAACCATTGTCGCCCTCATGTGGGTAAATTACGGCAGCGGGCAAACCCGATTCTCGAAGGCCCTCACAATATCGTACTGTGTTGTGCGCTTGCAACGCTGCCTTTGCCGTCCGGAGGCCCTCACCCGCCGGCTGCGGCCTTGGCCGAAGCGAAGGCGGATATGGCATTGATGATGCTGTTTGCGGCCTTGTCCCGCCATTCGGGGTTGATCAGCTGCGCCTCGTCTTCCGGATTGGACAGATAACCAAGCTCGACCAGCACCGATGGCACATCGGGCGCGCGCAAAACCCTGAACCCGGCAAAACGGTGCGGATTGTTGATCAGTCCAACCGTTGTGGACAGTTCTCCCACAAGCGTATTGGCAAAGCTCATCGAGAAGGAATGCGTCTCGCGACGGATCAGGTCGAACAGAATGTCGGCCACTTCCGGGCTGTCCACCTTCACCTCGACACCGCCAAGCTGGTCCGACAGGTTTTCGCGCTCCGCCAGCGCCTGCGCCTCGGCATCCGAAGCCTTGTCGGACACGGTATAGACAGTAGCGCCGCGAATGCCCTTGAGCCGGATCGTATCGGCATGAATTGAAATGAACAGGTCGGCCTCATTCTGCCGCGCGATCCGCACCCGGTCATCCAGGCGCAGGAACACATCGCTGTCGCGCGTCAGGATGACATCGTATTTGCGCGTACTGGCAAGCTTCGCCTGCAGTTCGCGGGCAAACGCCAGCGTGATTTCCTTTTCCTGCGTACCGCTGACGCCCTCTGCTCCCCCGTCGATGCCGCCATGCCCCGGATCCAGAACCACGGTGAAGCGCTTGAGCGGATGGTTCGACCTGCGGTCGCCCTTGTCACCGGCAACTGTCGAGGCCGTAGTCATCGCCTGCTCGGCCAGTGCCGCCTCAAACTCACGATCTGAAGCCGCCGAAATCTCGATGGCGATGCGGTAGCCCTTACCGTCCTCGTTTTTCAGAACATCGAGCCGGTCCACCATGAACGGCCCTTTGCCGGAGATGAGCAGGCGGGAATTGCCATCCCCGGTGCTGCCGTAGCGCACGCCTGCCACCAAACCCTTGGCCTTGAGATCGGAGGTCGCGATTCTCATGTTCGTCGACGGCAGATCGATGACGAGCCTGTGCGGCGCACGCAAAAGGAACCAGCGCGGCTCCGGTTCGCCGTCGAAATTCATCACGATGCGCATCCTGGTGGCGTCGCCGGCCATCTTGTATTCGCTGGCGGTAACGGTCTCCTCGGCCAGCACGGATGAAGGCATCAGCGCCTGCAATCCGCAAAGCAGAGCCATAAGAGCAAGAACGGCAAGCAGATGCCTCACGGCGCCGGCCGACTTGCGATTTTCGGTATGCGTCCCGATATAATGTCGCGTGGCTTCCATTGCGGCGGCTTGCCCGTTGTTGATCGTAACGCCGATACGACGCAATTCGATTAACGGTTCGTAGCCAAAGAAGGTTAACCAAGCCTTTGCGAACACGACATTACGCGATGCAGTGCGTGTTTGCCGGCATCCGAAAACAGGGTTGCGTTCCACCTCGCCAAATCTTAAAAGCAGCGGTGGACTACCGCAATCTCGGAACCGTCCCCCTGCGATTCTGCCCGCCATGGAAAGTGGCCGGCATCGTCCTCGCGGGATAGATACGGTTCGCGGCTGGTCACAAAAAAGGTTTTCGCAGGCATGAACCCGTGGCGGGGAGTGGTCTGCGTTCATGAAAACGGCTCGGGTCTGCCCGGCCGGCTCTGATCAAGAGCAAACAAGCTGGTCCGGTTTCCCGGGCTTTGGTTCAAAAGGTCCAGTGGCTCACAATGCCCTCAAGCGCCAAAATGGAAAGTTCCGCATCACACCGCGCCACCATGGCAGCGGGCGGCTTTGCCATCGCGCTTCGGCGACAGGCCGCGGACATACAATTATCCGGCACCCTCAACCTTTTCAGACGGCAGCGGCGGGCATGGCCCGGCTGGCCGGCACGGGTGGCTGCCGGGAGGAAACGCAGTAATGCCCAACAACAAAATGCTTATAGATGCCTCCCATCCGGAGGAGACCCGCGTCGTTGTCGTTCGCGGTAACCGTATTGAAGAATTTGATTTCGAATCACAGGATAAAAAGCAGCTCAAAGGAAATATCTATCTCGCCAGGGTCACGCGGGTAGAACCTTCGCTTCAGGCCGCTTTCGTCGAATATGGCGGAAACCGGCATGGTTTCCTTGCTTTCTCTGAAATTCATCCGGACTACTATCAGATTCCGGTTGCCGACCGGCAGGCGCTTCTGGCCGCAGAGGCCGAAGACGCTCAGGCCGAGCATGACGACGAGCATTCAGGCAGTGAAAACACTTCGGGTGGCGAGCACCGGGAACGCGACCGCTCACGCCGCAATCGCCGTCGCGGCAGCAAGGCCCGCGACCATGGCGATGAGGCGGTTCATGCTGAAGGTGCGACGCAAGATGTCGCAACCGCCAGCGATGACGATGAATCGGACGACGCGGTAGCCGTCGCCGAGAATGCTTTTGAACCTGTGGAAAGCGCGGCTGACGAAAATCAGCCCGAAAGTGAAGATGCTCCGCAGGCCGAAAAGGTAGCTGACGCTCAGGATCAGAGCGAAACGCCTGAAGCTTCGGAGACCGTCGAAGCCTCCGACGACGAGTCGGAAGATACGACGGAGACGGACGGCACCAAGCCCGGCTCCATGGCGGCCGCTTCCGAAGGAGACGTCATTTCCGAACCCGCGCCCGAGCAGAGCGTTTCGTCGGAAGATGAACAGAGCGCGTCTGCCGAAGGCGACAGCGACGCCTCTTCCGAAGGTGAGCAGGAAGAAGCCGGACGCGGCATAATCGAGGAAGTGTCTTCCTCGAATGGCGATGAGAACGAAGTCGAGTCGGTCGGTGCGGAAGATGCGCTTGAAGAAGCGCGTACCCGCCGCAAGCCGTTGCGCCGCCACTACAAGATTCAGGAAGTCATCAAGCGCCGCCAGATCCTGCTGGTGCAGGTGGTCAAGGAAGAGCGTGGCAACAAGGGCGCGGCCCTCACCACCTATCTGTCGCTGGCCGGCCGTTATTCGGTGCTGATGCCGAACACCGCCCGTGGCGGCGGCATTTCGCGCAAGATCACCAATGCCCAGGACCGCAAGCGCCTCAAGGAGATCATGACCGATCTGGAGGTTCCGGAAGGCATGGGCGTCATTCTGCGCACGGCCGGCGAAAGCCGCACCAAGGCGGAGATCAAGCGCGATTACGAATATCTGATGCGGATGTGGGAAAACGTCCGCAATCTGACGCTTCAGTCGACGGCCCCTGCCCTCGTTTACGAGGAAGGCTCGCTCATCAAGCGTTCGGTGCGTGATCTTTACAACAAGGATATCAACGAAGTTCTGGTCGCCGGCGAGGAAGGCTATCGCGAGGCGAAGGACTTCATGCGCATGCTGATGCCGAGCCACGCCAAGGTGGTCCAGCCCTATCGCGACACCACGCCGATCTTCGTGCGCTCCGGCATCGAGGGGCAGCTCGACCGCATGGTGCAGCCGCAGGTGACGCTCAAGAGCGGTGGCTATCTCATCATCAACCAGACCGAAGCACTGGTTGCTATCGACGTGAACTCGGGCCGCTCCACCAAGGAGCACTCCATCGAGGAAACGGCGCTGCACACCAATCTGGAAGCGGCCGAGGAAGTGGCACGCCAGTTGCGTCTGCGCGACCTTGCCGGTCTGATCGTGATCGATTTCATCGACATGGAGGAGAGCCGCAACAACCGGACGGTTGAAAAGCGGCTCAAGGAATGCCTCAAGAACGATCGCGCCCGCATCCAGGTCGGCCGTATCTCGCATTTTGGCCTGCTGGAAATGTCGCGCCAGCGCATCCGCGCCAGCGTTCTGGAATCAACCATGAAGCCGTGCCCGCATTGCGGCGGCAGTGGCCATGTGCGCTCTGATTCTTCAGTTGCGCTGATGGTCGTGAGGGCCATCGAGGAATTCCTGCTGAAGGATGCACGCAATCACATCACCGTGCGCACGCCTGCCGCAACGGCACTCTATGTGCTCAATCACAAGCGCAGCACGCTGATCGATCTGGAAAAGCGTTTTGGCGTGACGATCACCATCGAGGCGGACGAAAGCACCGCTTCGCAGCACTATGTCATCACCCGTGGTGCCGTCGCCGAGAAGCCGGAAGGCTTCGTCGAGATCCATACCCAGACCGGATTTGCCGCCGAAGAAGATCCTGAAGACGACATCATTGTCGATGAGGACGAAGCGGATATCGAAGAGGCAGTCTCAGCTCAGGGTGAGGAAACCCAGTCCGACAACCATCGTGACCGCAAGCGCCGCAAGCGCCGCCGCAGGCGGGGCGGCAAGGATCGTGACGGTGATGAGCAGGCCCATGCAACCGGTTCCGACGCTGTAACCGAGGCCGCAGAAGGCGATGCCCTCGACGGCGAGGCCGAAGACGGCGATGCAGCCGCTGACGATGATGCAGAGCCGGTGAAGGCCGAGGACAGCCAGCCGAGAAAGCGTCGTCGCGGCAAGCGCGGTGGCCGTCGCAGCCGCAATGGCGAGGAAGATGGCGCCGAGATCGTCGCTTCCGGGGACGAAACGGCAGAAGACAGCGACGCAACGGCATCCGCCGACGAAGCCGAAGCGGCTGAACAGCCTGCCACCGAGGCCGAGGTTCCGGCTGCTGCAGAAGTGTCGGTTGTCACGGGGACCGTCGAGGCCGTGGCGGATGCGGATGAAGCTGTGGTTGCCGGGCAGCCTGAGGCTGCGGCGGCAGAACCCGAAGCCGTTGCCACAGAGCCTGCTGAGAAGCCGAAGCGTGCGCGCCGCGCGCCGCGTGCCAAAAAGCCCAAGGCTGATGAAGTTGCGGCGGAATCTCCCGCTCAAGCCTCTGAGCCCGTTGAGGAGGCAAAAGCCGAGCCTTCAGCCGAGACCGCTCCCTCCGTCGCTGCGGAAGAAACGGCACCTGCGCCTCAGGACACTCAATCCAATGGCGCGGCTGATCAGGAAGCTTCTGCCGAGGCAAAGGCGCCCGCCAAACCGACGCGCACCCGCCGCAAGCCTGCCGCAACGGCGGAAGCACCTGCCGCTCCGGTTGTGTCTTCGGTGGTGCCCGAAACCGATCAGGCCGCTTCCCCGGCCGAGGAGAAGCCCAAGCGTGCCGGCTGGTGGCAGCGCAAGAGCTTCTTCTAAACCAATCTGCCCGGTGCCGATCGCGGCTTCGGGCAAGCTTGCGGAAAACGAATTCCGCCTGAAACAAATTTGTAAAAAGCCCGGCTGCAAAAGCAGCCGGGCTTTTTCGTAGCGGCTCAAGGCAGGAGGAGATCAGGCTCCGAACACGGACCAGTTCATCGCCCGCGCCAGTTTCTCCAGCGCCAGCGTGCCCAGTTGCGAGTTGCCGTGCGCATTGAGCCCCGGAGACCACACAGCCACGGAGCCGACGCCCGGCACCGCGCCCAGAATGCCGCCGCCGACACCGCTTTTGGCCGGAATGCCAACCCGGAAAGCAAAATCGCCTGAACCGTCATAATGGCCACAGGTCAGCATCAGGGCGCTGATGCGCCGCGCCCTTTCGGCCGAGACGACGGAATGCCCGCCGGCCGCCCTGCCCTTGTCGGCCAGAAAGCGCCCGGCCAGCGCAAGCTGGCGGCAATTCATGGCAATCGCGCAATGGTGAAAATAGACGCCGAGAGCCAGCTCTGGTTCATGAAGGAGATTGTCGAAAGATTTCATGTAGTTCGCCAGAGCGAAATTGCGAAATCCCGTGGCACGCTCGGAGGCTGCCACCTGATGATCGATGACAATCCCGTCATCGTCGGCAAGGAACTGAACGAAGCGCAGGATTTCGCCGATCGCCTCGCGCGGCTGGTGGCCCGCCAGAAGCATATCCGCAACCACGATGGCGCCGGCATTGATGAAGGGATTTCGCGGAACGCCCGCCTCATGCTCGAGCTGGACAATCGAATTGAACGGATTGCCGGAAGGCTCGCGCCCGACGCGGCGCCATATCGCGTCGCCCACCTTTCCGAGCGCCAGCGTCAGCGTGAAAACCTTGGAGACGCTCTGGATGGAAAAGCTTTCATCCGCGTCTCCCGCCGTCAGCACCCGGCCGTCGACAAGTGCCACGGCAATCCCGAATTTGCGGGGGTCTACCCTCGCCAGTTGGGGAATATAGCCGGCAACAGCACCGCGATCCGTCCTTGCCAGCATCTCAACGGTAATTTCATCGAGAACAGCCTGCAGATCCGGCACGCTCACCTCCCCTTATTTCAGCCAGCGCTCAAGACGGGCCAGAGCCTCCACCATATCGCGGTTGCTCCCGGCATAGGAAAAACGCATGTAGCGATGGCCCTGCCTCGTGTCGAAGTCCCGCCCCGGTGTAGCCGCGACATGGGCTTCTGCCAGCATCCGGCGGGCAAATTCCATGCTGTCGTTCGTGTGCCGCCTGACATCGCAATAGGCATAGAAGGCGCCGTCCATCGGGGCGGCCAGCGGAAAGCCGAGCTCAGGTAGCCGCTGCATCAGCAAATCGCGGTTCTGTGCATAGCGCGCCTTCACGGCCTCCAGTTCCCCGGTCGCCGAGAAGGCCTCGATGGCCGCGACCTGCGACAGTTCCGGCGCGGAGATGTAAAGGCTTTGCGCGATGCGCTCCACCGGGCGCACAAGCTCCTGCGGCAACACCATCCAGCCGATTCGCCACCCGGTCATGCAATAATATTTGGAGAAGGAGTTGATGACGGTCACGTCGTCGCCATAGGCAAGCGCCGTGGTGTCCGGCGCGCCATAGGTCAGCCGGTGGTAGATCTCGTCGGAAATGACGGTGATTCCGAGTTCGCGTGCGACAGCTGTCAGTTCGGCAAGGTCCGGTTCCGAAATGACCGAACCCGTCGGGTTGGCCGGACTTGCAAAGAGAACACCCTTCAGCGGCTTGTCTGCGTGGGCGGCACGCAGATGCGCAGCATCAAGATAGGGCGCGCCGTCCAGCTCGATCTCGACCACCTTGATGCCGAGCGCGGCCATGATGTTGCGATAGGCCGGATAGCCGGGCGCCGCGATGGCAACGCGATCGCCTGTGTCGAACATGGCAAGAAAAGCCAGATTGAAGGCGGCCGAAGAGCCGGTCGTCACCGCGATACGGTCGGGCGAAACCTCGACTTTGTAGTTCTCCGCATAATGGCGCGCGATGGCTTCGCGCAGGCTCATCAGCCCCAGCGCATCTGTGTAGCCGATCCGCCCGCGCTCCAGCGCCTCGGAAGCGGCGCGCCGGACTGTGAGCGGTGCGGGATCGCTGGGCTGGCCGACCGCCATCGATATGACATCGATTCCCTGTGCGATCAGCCGGTTTGCGCCGGCCAGCACATCCATTGCATGGAAAGGCTCGACATCTCCGCGACGTGACGACGACACACCCATTTGCACCAATCCTCGTTCCAATCCCGCACTTCAAACAGTGCAGGCGCCGCACAATTGCCCTATTGCTGTGGGGATCACAAGTTCATGAACTTTACGCCAGCGCCTTTTCATCGCACGAAGGCTCAGCTACCAGTGGAGCGGAAATGATGAACCTGCCCATAAATGTCCGGCCTGCGATCCAGGCTGGCAAGACGCTGGCCAAACTGTCGCTCGGTCTTGCTTTGCTGGCCTCCACCTGTGCGCAAAGTTTCGCGCAGGGCGTTCCCGTCGTTCGCGACGCGGAGATCGAGGCTCTGGTCCGCGATTACTCCCGTCCGATCTTCAATGCCGCCGGTCTGTCGAAGGCCGGTATCCAGATCGTTCTTGTCAACGACAAGAGTTTCAACGCCTTCGTTGCCGGCCGCCGCATGTTCATCAACACCGGCGCGCTGATGCAGTCCGAAACACCCAACGAAATCATCGGCGTGATCGCCCATGAGGCCGGGCATCTGGCCGGCGGCCATCAGCAGAGGCTGCGCGATCAGTTGGAGCGGGCCAAGACCATGGCCATCATCGCCAGCCTGCTTGGGGCCGGTGCGATCGTGGCCGGTGGAGCTTCCGACAATCGCGGCCTTGCCGGAGCGGGAATCGGCCTTGCCACCGGCGGTGGCGAGGTCGCGCGCCGAAGCCTGCTTTCCTACCAGCGTGGCGAGGAAATGGCGGCCGATCGCTCCGCCATCACCTATCTCGACAAGACCGGCCAGTCCGGAAAAGGCATGCTCAGAACCTTCCAGCGGTTCCAGAGCGCGCTGTCTCTTTCCGGCGCCAAGGTCGACCCCTATCGGGTCAGCCACCCCATGCCGCAGGACCGCATATCCAACCTTCAGACGCTGATCGAAAAAAGCCCGCATTACGGAAAGGCCGATTCGGAAGCACTGCAGCAGCGCCACGACATGGCGCGCTTCAAGATCGCCGCCTATACGGACGGTCAGGCAGCCGCCTCGCGCATGATCGCCAAGAGCCCCGGCACGCTCGCCGCGAAATATGGCGACGCCCAGATCACCTATCTTTACGGCAATCTGCGTTCGGCCCAGAGCAAGGCGGATGCGCTGGCCAAGGCCCAGCCCTCCAACCCCTATTTTCAGGAGCTGCGTGGCGACATTCTGATGAAGGCGGGCAAGCCGAAGGAAGCCGCGGCCGCCTATGGAAAGGCGATCCAGCTCGACAAAGCGAAATCCGGTCTGCTGCCCGTGATGCAGGGGCAGGCCCTTCTCGCCATCGGCACGCCGGAAGCGATCAAACAGGCGGTTGGCCTCATCAACAAGGGGCTTGAACGCGACCGCGAAAACATCTCGGCCTATCGTTACCTTGCGCAGGCGCAGGGCCTGCTTGGAAATGTCGGCGAGGCCGAACTTGCCACCGCCGAAGGCTACTATTACTCGGGCGGCTACCGGGATGCAGCTATCTTCGCAGCCAGAGCCCAAACCCGCCTGAAGCCCAATTCTCCTGCCTGGACGCGGGCGCAGGACATCATCAATCAGGGCAAATCCGCCCGCAAGTAAGAGCCAGATCGCGCAACGCCGTGCTCGGGAAAAGGTTAGCAACGATGAAGAAGACATTTCTGGCCAGCGCCACGGCATTGGGTCTCGCACTGGTGGCAACCGGCTACATCGCCGGCAGCGGCAATCTTCAGATGGTGACACCGGCACAGGCACAAGAGCCCGACCGCGCCGCAATCGAAACCATCGTGCGCGAATATCTTCTGGCGAACCCGGAAATTCTTCTGGAAATGCAGGATTCTCTGGAGACGAAGCAGCAGGAGCAGCAGCGCGTCGCCAGCCTCGAAACCATCAAGCAGAACAAGGACGCAATCTTCAATTCCAGCTTTGACGGCGTGGTCGGCAATCCTGACGGCAAGATCACCATCGTCGAATTCTACGACTACAATTGCGGCTACTGCAAACGCGCCATGGACGACATGGACGCCCTCACCAAAGATGATCCGGAGCTGCGCTTCGTGCTCAAGGAATTCCCGATCCTGAGCGCCAATTCGCAAAAAGCCAGCATCGTCTCCATGGCCTTCCATCTGCTGCAGCCCGAGAAATATGGCGAATTCCATCGCGCCTTGATGGCGGTAGAAGGCGGGGCCAGTGAGGAGGCTGCGATCAGGATCGCCGTTTCGCTCGGAGCCACCGAAGCGGAACTGCGCGAGAAGATGAAGGATCCGTCCATCCCGCAGGCGCTCTCTGCCACCTATGAGCTGGCAAACAAGCTTTCGATCACGGGCACCCCTTCCTACGTGATAGGCGACGAAGTGGTGTTCGGCGCGCTCGGCAAGGATGTGCTTGCCGAGAAAATTGCCGACGCGAAAAAAGCTCTCTGACACAGAATCGGCTTAATTGGTGGGTGGAGCCTGTTGTGGACAGGCAAAGAACCCGCTTGCGCTCTTTTCGCACCGGGTTAAGCGCTTTATAGAGGGTCCGGCGGGGGTGATCGGCTTCCGTCGCGGAACAAGGTCGGCATATTGAAAACTGTTTTCGTTCTGAACGGTCCCAATCTCAACATGCTCGGAAAGCGGGAGCCGTCCATCTATGGGACGCAGACGCTTGAGGGCATTGCCGACCAGTGCCGTGAGGCGGGCCGCGCGCTCGGCCTTGAAGTGGATTTCCGCCAGACCAATCATGAGGGTGTTCTGGTCGACTGGATTCACGAAGCCGCCGACAAGGCGGCGGGCATCGTCATCAACGCCGCTGCCTATACCCACACGTCGATTGCACTCCTCGATGCGGTCAAGGCTGTTCAGCCGCTGCCGGTCGTAGAGGTTCACCTTTCCAACATACACGCCCGTGAAGCGTTCAGGCACGTCTCGATGATCGCGCCGAATGCGGTGGGAATGATCTGCGGCTTCGGCCCGCTCGGCTACACGCTGGCGCTGCAGGCGCTCGTTGCGCGCCTGTGACCAGCACTCAACAAGAAGGCTCGACCATGACAAACAAGAAAACCGGTGTTGACCAGCAACTGATCCGTGATCTGGCAGGTATTCTGAACGACACCAACCTGACCGAAATCGAGGTCGAGAACGAAGATTTCAAGGTGCGTATCTCGCGCCAGGCGCCGACGGTTCACGCGGTTGCGCCTGCCTATGCGCCGGCACCTGCCGCGGTCGCTGCACCGGCAGCGCCTGCTGCAGCAGCTGCGCCCGCGGCTCCCGATCTTTCCAAGAACGCCGTGCCCTCGCCCATGGTCGGCACCGCCTATCTGGCCCCGGCCCCCGGCGCGAAGGCGTTCGTCGAGGTCGGCCAGAAGGTGAGCGAAGGACAGACCCTGCTTATCATCGAGGCGATGAAGACGATGAACCAGATCCCGGCCCCCCGCGCCGGCACCGTCACCGCCATCCTGATCGAGGACGCGCAGCCGGTCGAGTTCGGCCAGCCGCTGGTTGTGGTCGAGTAGGCCGGTGGGCATGTTTCAGAAGGTTCTCATAGCCAACCGCGGCGAGATCGCGTTGCGCGTTCTGCGGGCGTGCAAGGAACTCGGCATCCAGACCGTCGTGGTTCACTCCACCGCCGACACCGACGCCATGCATGTGCGCCTTGCCGACGAAGCCGTCTGCATCGGCCCGCCGCCATCCCGCGACAGCTACCTCAACATTCACCAGATCGTCGCCGCCTGTGAAATCACCGGCGCCGATGCCGTGCATCCGGGCTACGGCTTCCTGTCGGAGAATGCCAAGTTCGCCGACATTCTGGCCGCACACAACATCACCTTCATCGGCCCCTCCGGCGACCACATTCGCATGATGGGCGACAAGATCGAGGCCAAGCGCACCGCAAAGCGCCTCGGCATTCCGGTGGTTCCGGGCTCTGACGGCGCGGTCACGGAAGAAAGCGAAGCACGGCGCATAGCCGGCGAGATCGGCTATCCGGTCATCATCAAGGCTTCGGCCGGTGGTGGCGGCCGCGGCATGAAGGTGGCGCGCTCGGAAGGCGAGCTGGAAGTCGCGCTTGCCACGGCACGCTCTGAAGCGGGTGCTGCTTTCGGCGACGACGCGGTCTATATCGAGAAATATCTCGAAAAACCCCGGCACATCGAGCTTCAGGTGTTCGGCGACGGCGCCGGCAAGGGCGTGCATTTCGGCGAGCGCGACTGTTCGTTGCAGCGCCGCCACCAGAAGGTGTGGGAAGAAGCTCTTTCCCCTGCCCTCAACGAGGCCGAGCGTGAGCGCATCGGTACGATCTGCGCCAATGCCGTGGCCGAGCTTGGCTATTCGGGCGCCGGCACGATCGAGTTCCTCTATGAGAACGGGGAGTTCTATTTCATTGAAATGAACACCCGTTTGCAGGTGGAGCATCCGATCACCGAAGCCATCACCGGCGTCGATCTGGTGCACGAGCAGATCCGCGTCGCCTCCGGCGGCGGGCTTTCGGTGACGCAGAAAGATATCCGCTTTCAGGGTCACGCCATCGAATGCCGCATCAATGCGGAAGATCCGCGCACCTTCATGCCGTCGCCCGGCACGATCACGCACTTCCATACGCCGGGCGGGCTCGGCATCCGCGTCGATTCCGGCGTCTATTCCGGCTACCGCATCCCGCCATATTACGACAGCCTGATCGGCAAGCTGATCGTGCATGGCCGCAACCGCGTAGAATGCATGATGCGCCTGCGCCGCGCGCTGGACGAATTCGTGGTCGACGGCATCAACACCACGCTGCCGCTGTTCCGCGATCTCGTCGGCAACCATGACATCGCTGACGGCAACTATGACATCCACTGGCTGGAAAAGTATCTCGCCAAAGGCGAGTAACCTGCCGATGGAGCCTGTCATGGCCTCTATTCTCATCCCCCTCGAAAAGGGGGGTGAACGACGGCATGAAGACTGCCTGAACACAGACCGGACGCTGCGGCCATGATCCGCCCCTTCGCACCCGGCTTCCGCATCCCCACAGATCTCCTGCTGAAGGCCTATGCCTCCGGCGTCTTTCCGATGGCGGAGAGCGAAACGGATCCGGAAGTGTTCTGGGTGCGGCCGGAAATTCGCGGCATCATTCCGCTGGATGCCTTCCACATTCCCAGAAGCCTTGCCAAGACCCTGCGGCACAATCCTTTCGACATCAGGTTCGACACGGATTTCGAGGGCGTGATCGACGCCTGCGCGGAAAAGCGCGACGAGCGCCCCTCCACATGGATCAACGGCCCCATCCGGGAAGCCTATGTGCAGCTTCACTATATGGGCCATTGCCATTCGGTCGAGGCCTGGCGCGAAGGCCGCCTTGTGGGCGGGCTCTATGGTGTTTCGCTCGGGCGCGTCTTCTTCGGAGAAAGCATGTTCTCGAAGGCAACCGACGCCTCCAAGGCCTGCCTCGTGGCGCTGGTACGGCATCTGCGGCAACAGGGCTACAGCCTGCTCGACACCCAGTTCACCACAGAGCATCTCAAGCGCTTCGGCGCCATAGACGTGCCGCGCGCGCAATATGAGCAGCTTCTGGCCGAGGCCCTTGTCGGCACGGCCAGCTTCACCCCTGCCGGCAGCGGTTGAAGCCGCCGCGACGCTGGCGTAGGATGGCGCACGTTCCTCATATGTTCGACCGATGCGCACCGCCGTCAATGATCCCGAACACGGTTTCTGCCGTGACTGCCTGACGCCGCAACAGTCTGCGGTGCGTCGCTGCACGCAATGCGGCAGCCCGCGGCTCGTGCGCCATCACGAGCTTTACAGCCTGCATCTGGCCCACATCGATTGCGATGCCTTCTATGCGGCGGTGGAAAAGCGCGACAATCCGGCGTTGAAGGACAAGCCCGTGATCATCGGTGGCGGCAAGCGCGGTGTGGTCTCGACCGCCTGCTACATTGCGCGCATCAACGGCGTGCGCTCGGCCATGCCCATGTTCAAGGCGCTGGAAGCCTGCCCGGAGGCGACTGTCATCAAGCCCAACATGGAGAAATATGCCCGCGTCGGGCGCGAGGTGCGCACCATGATGCAGGACCTGACACCGCTGGTCGAACCGATCTCGATCGACGAGGCCTTTCTCGATCTGAGCGGAACGGAACGCATGCACGCCATGCCGCCGGCACTGGTGCTGGCGCGCTTTGCCCAAAGGCTGGAAAAGGAAATCGGCATCACCGCCTCGGTTGGCCTGTCCTACTGCAAGTTTCTCGCCAAGGTCGCGTCCGATTTCCGTAAACCCCGCGGCTTTTCCGTCATCGGGGAAGCGGAAGCGGTCAGTTTTCTTGCCGAACAACCTGTCACGCTGATCTGGGGCGTCGGCAAGGCTTTTGCCGCCACGCTGGAGCGCGATGGCATCCGCTCCATAGGCCAGTTGCAGAAGATGGAGCAGAGCGAACTGATGCGCCGTTACGGCAGCATGGGCAACCGGCTGTTCAGGCTGTCACGTGGTCAGGACGAACGCGTCGTCCACGCCGACCGCGACTCCAAGAGCGTATCGGCCGAAACCACTTTCGACACGGATTTTGGAGAACTGGACGATCTCGTTCCGGTGCTGCGTGCTCTTTCCGAAAAAGTGTCGGCGCGCCTGAAGAAAGCCAATCTGGCCGGCAGGACGGTGGTGCTGAAGCTGAAATCGAAGGATTTCCGGACACGCACCCGCAACCGGCAACTGGGTGACCCCACCCGTCTTGCCGACCGCATCTTCGCCACCGGCCTTGAACTTCTGCGCAGGGAAATCGACGGCACAAAATACCGGCTTCTGGGCATCGGCGTGTCGGATCTGTGCGATGCCGAAAAGGCTGATCCTCCGGATCTCGTCGACACACGCTCGCACAAGCGCGCCCTTGCCGAAGGCGCTATCGATGTGCTGCGAAACAAATTCGGCAATGGTGCCGTCGAGACAGGCTACACTTTCGGCCGTGGCCATCGCGGCAAGCCCACCCGTGCCGGCGAGGAGGACGAGCCGGAAGTGCGCCATCCATGGGAGCGCATCTGAACCGGGGTGACTTCACCGGATCAGTCGTTGTCGTCAGGAATGTTGAGAACCTTGCCGCAGGCCTTGCAATGGATGGCATCGGGCTCATGCCTTTGCAGGCCGCAGCGCGGACAGGGGAAAAACACCTTGTTGGGCCGAAAAAGCGCCCGCGCCAGCCGCACAAACAAGGTGATGCCGATGATCATGGTGACGATAGCCGTCAGCTTGCCGGCGACACCGGGCAACACGATGTCGCCAAAGCCCGTCGTCGTGACGGTCGCAACCGTCACATACATGGCATCCACATAGCCTTCAAAACCGGAGCCATTACGGAAGAAGAACGTGTAGACGAAGCCCGTAACGACGAACAGGAAGGTCAGCAGATTGACGACCGCATGGCTGGCCTCACGCCATGGTCGCAGCCGTTTCATCTCGAAATGACGCCACAATGTGCCGCTGCGTGACAGCGACCACAGGCGCAATATGCGCAGGAATGCCAGATTGGCGAGCGCCTGCGGAAACAGCAGCGTCAGCAGGATGAAGATGTCGATCCAGGAGGTGGGCTGGCGGATCAGCCGCAGCATGTCCGTGGAGGCGAGCAGCCTGCCGGCCATGTCCGCAGCGACAAGGGCGGCAACCAGATAGTCGATCCACAGGAAGCTCGGCGTTTCCTGCAACACCGGCGTCAGGATGAAAAAAATGATGATGGCCAGATCGACCACGATCGTGGCGACCTGAAAGCGGAATGCAGCCGGCGAATTGCCATGGTAAAGCTTTCGCAGCCCATCCCGGATGGCTGCAAGACCGGTCAGTTGCACGTCTTCGGCGTTGTTGCTCATTGCCAAGCGATAGCGCTTCGCCGCGGGAGCGTCCAGTGAAGCCGGCTTACACCAGCTCCACCTCGATCACGCCCGGAACCGCGCCTATTGCCGAGGCGATGCGCGGATCGATGCGATAGCGGTTGGGCAGCGCCACCTCGATCTCGCCCTGCCCCTCCTCTTTCAGCACCACGATGCTGACCTGCCCTTCGCCGCTTTGCGACAGTCGCGCCGCAACGGAATCGACAGGCTCGGCCCCACGCACAAAAATGCGCAGCAGCTTCTGCACTTGGCTGGCCGCGTCGTCCAGCGACCTCACCGCCTGTATGCGCAGGTTGACGCCTTCCGGCCTGTCCTCGGCGCCAACCTCGATGACCACGGATTTGCCCGCCTCCAGATGATCGCGGTACTGCGCCAGCGTTTCGGAGAACATCACCGCCTCGAACTGGCCGCTGGTGTCGGAGAAATTCACCACACCCATCTTGTTGCCGGTACGGGTTTTCCGCTCCTGCTTGGAGGTGACGGTTCCGGCCAGACGACCCGCCGATGCACCGCGTTTCACGGCAGCGGCGAAATCAGCCCAGTTCTGCACCCGCATCTTCTCCAGAACCTGCTTGTATTCATCCAGCGGATGCGCCGAGAGATAGAAGCCCACCACCTGAAATTCGCGGTGCAGACGCTCCGCCGGCAGCCATGGCTCGACGGCGGGCAAGTTGAGCGCATTCGACTGCGCGCCCAGCGAAACACCGAAAATATCGCCCTGCCCCGAGGTTGCGTTCTGCTGGGCAAGGGCAGCCAGCCCCATCATCCGCTCGACACCCGCCATCATGGCGGCGCGCTCGTGGCCGAAGCAATCGAAGGCGCCCGCCATGATCAGGCTTTCGAACACGCGCTTGCCGACGATCTTGGGGTCGATGCGCTCGCAGAAATCGGCAAGGCTGCGGAACTGGCCTTCCTCGCGCTTTTCGACGATGTGATCGACCGCCGCCTCGCCCACGCCCTTGAGGGCTGCCAGCGAATAGAAAATCTTGTTCTCGCCGACCTCGAACTCGCGATAGCTGGTCAGCACCGATGGCGGCACCACCTCGATGCCGAGGCGCATGGCATCCTGCCGGAAGTCGGCGAGTTTGTCGGTGTTGTTCATGTCGAGCGTCATCGACGCCGCCAGGAACTCCACCGGATAGTGCGCCTTCAGATAGGCGGTCTGATAGGAAACCACCGCATAGGCGGCGGCGTGCGACTTGTTGAAGCCGTAGTCCGCGAACTTTGCCAGCAGATCGAAGATGAAGTTGGACTGCTGCTTGCTCACCCCCCGCTCGACCGCGCCGGAGACGAAGCGCTCGCGCTGCTTGTCCATTTCCGCGCGGATCTTCTTGCCCATGGCGCGGCGCAGCAGGTCTGCTTCGCCGAGCGAATAGCCGGCCAGTTCCTGCGCGATCTGCATGACCTGTTCCTGATAGACGATGACGCCTTGCGTCTCGCGCACCAGATGATCGATCTTGGGGTGGATGGAAGCGGTTTCCTCCTCGCCATGCTTGCGGGCGTTGTAGGTGGGGATATTTTCCATCGGGCCGGGCCGGTAGAGCGCCACCAGCGCGATGATGTCCTCGATGCAGTCCGGGCGCATGCCGATCAGCGCCTTGCGCATGCCCGCCGATTCCACCTGGAACACGCCGACCGTCTCGCCGCGCGAAAGCATGGAATAAGTGGGCTGGTCGTCCAGAGGCAGGCTGGAAAGGTCGATGTCGACGCCCCGCCGTCGGATCAGTTTCACCGCCGTTTCCAGAACGGTCAGCGTCTTGAGGCCGAGGAAGTCGAACTTCACCAGCCCCGCGTCTTCGACCTTCTTCATGTTGAACTGCGTGACCGGCATGTCCGAACGCGGATCGCGGTACATCGGCACCAGTTCCCACAAGGGCCGGTCGCCAATGACGATGCCGGCCGCGTGGGTAGAGGCGTGCCGGTAGAGCCCTTCCAGCTTCAGCGCCATGTCGAGCAGCGTCTGGACGATCGGCTCCTTCTCCACCTCTTCGGCAAAGCGCGGCTCGGCCTCGATGGCGTCCTTGAGCTTGACCGGATTGGCGGGATTGGCCGGCACCATCTTGCACAGCCGGTCGACGAGACCGTAGGGCATTTGCAGCACGCGACCGACGTCGCGGAGGACTGCACGTGCCTGAAGCGTTCCGAAGGTGATGATCTGGCCCACCTGCTCGCGGCCATATTTGCCCTGCACGTAGCGGATCACCTCTTCGCGCCGGTCCTGACAGAAGTCGATATCGAAGTCCGGCATCGACACGCGGTCGGGGTTGAGGAAGCGCTCGAACAGCAGCGAGAAACGCAACGGATCGATGTCGGTGATGGTCAGCGCATAGGCGACCAGCGAGCCCGCGCCCGAGCCACGCCCCGGCCCAACCGGAATATCCTGCGCCTTGGCCCATTTGATGAAGTCGGCAACGATAAGGAAGTAGCCGGGGAACTTCATGCGCTCGATGACGCCAAGCTCGAATTCCAGCCGCTCCCGGTAGTCCTCGACCGTATGGCCTTTGGTCGGCCCGTGTGCCTCCAGCCGGCGCGCCAGTCCCTCGCGCGCCTGCCGCTTGAGTTCCTCCGCCTCCGCCTTTTCAGCCGCTTCCGGGTCCTCGACATCGGCGCCGGCAAAGCGCGGCAGGATCGGCTTGCGGTTCTTCGGATAGTAGGAGCAGCGCATGGCGATCTCGACCGTATTGTCGAGCGCCTCCGGCAGGTCGGCGAACAGTTTCGCCATTTCCGCCTGCGATTTCAGGTAATTGTCCGGAGACAGCCGGCGGCGGTCGTCGACCGCGATCACCGAGCCTTCGGCGATGGCAATCAACGCATCATGCGCCTCATAGTCCTCGCGCTTGAGGAAGAAGGCTTCGTTGGTGGCAACCAGCGGCAATTCGTGCCGGTACGCCAGATCGATGGTGCGCTGCTCGATGCCGCGGTCGTAGCCGGATACGCGCTCCAACTCGACATAGAGCCGGTCGCCGAACGTTTCCTTGAGGAACAGCAGGCGCGATTCCGCCAGTTCCTGCCGATCCGCCTTCAGCGCCGCTCCGACCGGCCCGCGCGGCCCGCCGGTCAGGCAGATCACGCCCTCGCAATACTGGCCCAGCATATCGCTGGTGGCATGCACCGGCTCGCCCGACGGCGTATCGAGATAGGCGTGGCTGACCAGACGCACGAGATTGGCATAGCCTTCCTCGTTAGCCGCGATGAGCACGACAGGCGCCATGTCCGGCCCCGCGCGTCGCCGTTCACGCGGTCCGTCCGCGGGCTCACCGGCAAAAGACAGATCGACCTGACAGCCCATGAGCGGCTGCACGCCGTCTTTGGTAGCCTTCTGCGCGAACTCCAGCGCACCGAACAGATTGTTGGTGTCGGTGACGGCAACGGCGGGCGCACTGTCCTTAACCGCATGTCCGACGATCGCACCAAGTTGAAGTGCGCCTTCCAGCAAGGAATAGGCGGAATGGACGCGCAGATGCACGAAGACGCGCCCCGATGCACCCGCCGGGAGTGCCTTCATCTTCTCGCTGGCTGATTGATCGTCGCTCATAGGTCGCAAACCGGGGATTCGTTCATTGATCCTTATAGTCGGAACAGGCCGGCTGCGAGTCCAGACCCCGGCTGTTCACAACTGCGTCTGCGCGGCGACGAAATGTCCAATCATGGTGTGCCACCTTGCGCCCCCGCCCCTTGCTGCTAGTTTGGCGACAATTGAAATTGTATTGCTGGGAGGAAACTTCATGAAAACCCGCGCCGCCGTTGCTGTTGGAGCAGGCAAACCCCTTGAGATCATGGAAGTCGACCTCGAAGGGCCGCGCGAGGGCGAAGTTCTGGTCGAGATCAAGGCCACCGGCATCTGCCACACGGACGAATTCACCCTCTCGGGCGCTGATCCGGAAGGCATCTTCCCCGCCATTCTGGGTCACGAAGGCGCCGGCATCGTCGTTGATGTGGGCAAGGGTGTCACCACCCTGAAGAAGGGCGATCACGTCATCCCGCTCTACACCCCCGAATGCCGCTCCTGCCCGTCCTGCCTGTCGCGCAAGACCAATCTGTGCACCTCCATCCGCGCCACGCAGGGTCAGGGCCTGATGCCGGACGGCACCAGCCGCTTCTCGGTCGGCGGCGAAAAGATCTTCCACTATATGGGCTGCTCGACCTTCTCCAACTTCACCGTGCTTCCTGAAATCGCGCTGGCGAAGGTCAACCCCGACGCGCCCTTCGACAAGATCTGCTACATCGGCTGCGGCGTCACCACCGGCATCGGTGCGGTGATCAACACCGCGAAGGTAGAGATCGGCGCGACGGCGGCCGTGTTCGGCCTGGGCGGCATCGGCCTCAATGTCATTCAGGGTCTCAGGCTTGCCGGTGCCGATATGATCATCGGCGTCGACATCAACAACGACAAGAAGGCATGGGGCGAGAAGTTCGGCATGACCCATTTCGTCAACCCGACGGAGGTTGATGACGTGGTGGCCCATATCGTCAACATGACCAAGCGCGGCGCAGACCAGATCGGCGGCGCAGACTACACCTTCGACTGCACCGGCAACGTCAGGGTCATGCGGCAGGCGCTGGAATGCTCGCATCGCGGCTGGGGCGAATCGATCGTCATCGGGGTCGCCGGTGCCGGTCAGGAAATCTCGACGCGCCCGTTCCAGCTCGTCACCGGCCGCACCTGGAAGGGCACCGCCTTCGGCGGCGCGCGCGGCCGCACCGACGTGCCGAAGATCGTGGACTGGTACATGGAAGGCAAGATCCAGATCGACCCGATGATCACCCACACCATGCCGCTCGAAGACATCAACAAGGGCTTCGAGCTCATGAACGCAGGCAAGTCCGTCCGTGGGGTGGTGGTTTACTGACAGATAGCCTGACGAAAAGGAGGGGCCAGTACGTGGGGCGGCTTTCCGTCACGATCGCAGTCGCAGGGGTGCTGGCCGCTCCCTCCCTTTCTCAGGCCCAGACTTTCGAGGGGGATTTTGCATTCCGTTGGCTCTCGGAGCCACAGCAGCGTCATCGCATCATGCAATCCCTTTCCGACATATCTTTCACTGACAGTGCGGGACGTCGCTGGACCGTACCAAAGGGAACCAGGATCGACGGCGCATCGATACCGGCCGTTTTATGGACTTTTGCCGGCTCTCCTTTCGTAGGAAACTATCGGCGAGCGTCAGTTATCCATGATCATTATTGTGATCTCAAAAGTGAAGTCGCCTCCGAGGTCAACATGATGTTTCGCGACGCCATGCGAGCAGACGGGCTGTCGAAACGCGAAAGCCAGTCAAAATATCTGGCAGTGTCCGCCTATACCAAACTCACCCGCGCCTGCGGCAAGCACAAGGACAGCTGGAAAACCCTTGCCCAGCTCTCTACCTTTGATGGCGCCACTAAAAGCGGTGATTTCATGGAACTTCTCAGGGAATGGGACACACTGCCCACACCGGATGATACGACGACTATGAGAGCCGCAGAGGCAATCAGACTTGGAGAAATCAAAAATCCTCTCAGTTTTGCAGCTCTGCTCGAATTTGAGCGGAATATGACCGAGGAAAATTACGCTGCTCTTGAACGAGCGCTCGAAGGCGAGCAGCCGTCTGATGAGGAGGTGGATCTGATGCTGCTTCTGGCAGATGTGGCAACTCCGGACTTTCTGGACGCACCGGCCAACAAATGATTGTCGCCCCGGTGATCTACGTCGATGCCGATGCCTGCCCCGTCAAGGCAGAGGTCGTGCGCGTTGCGGAACGCTTCGACCTCGAAACGGTCTTCGTCGCCAATGGCGGATTGCGCCCTTCGCGCGATCCGAAGATCCGCAACGTGGTGGTGTCGTCGGGCGCTGACGCTGCCGACGACTGGATCGTCGAGCATGCGCAGGCGAACGATGTCGTCATCACCGCCGACATTCCGCTTGCTGCGCGTACCGTGGCGCTTGGCGCGCATGTGCTTGGCCCCACCGGCCGGCCCTTCACGCCGGAGACCATTGGCATGGCCGTCGCCATGCGCGACCTGAAGCAGCATCTGCGCGAAACGGGTGAAAGCAAGGGTTACAATGCCTCCTTCGCGCCGCGTGACCGGTCCCGCTTTCTCGGTGAACTCGACCGCATCGTGCGCATAGCCCTGAAATCGGGCCCGTCCGCATGAGCGCGGGGCAGCCACGATCTGGCTGGCTGCCCATCCACCGGCATGCGCTTTTCGGTGTGTCGGCCCTGATCGGTCTCGCTGCGCTCGTAACGGCGCTTTTCCTGCAGGCCGAACTTGCCTATTCGATCGGTGCCAATGCCTTCTTCGCGGCCTACAGTGCGCTGGTGTTGGCGGAAATGCCGCTGCTCAGCGCCGACTATCTCAGCCGCAATGCGCGCGCCACCGACCAGCCTCTGGCGGTCATCTTCATCATCACCTTCATGGTGGTCGGCGTAGCGGTGGGAGCGCTGTTCCAGATCATAAACGGTCAGGGTGTCGGCCCCGCGGGCCTTGTCTTCGCACTGGCTTCCATTCCGCTTGGCTGGTTCACCATCCATGCCATGACTGCCCTGCACTACGCCCATGTCTACTGGAGCGATGACGCCGGCGAAACGACAGAGAAAAAGCCCGCCGGAGGTTTCGAGTTTCCGGGCACCAAACATCCCCAAGGCTGGGATTTTCTTTATTTTTCCACGGTGATCGGTATGACGGCGCAAACCTCCGACACCTCTGTGACGACCGCACATATGCGCCGTATCGTGCTGGCGCATTCTATCGTTTCGTTCTTCTTCAACACGGTCATCGTCGCGGCGGCAGTCAATCTGGCTGTCAGCCTCGGCGACTGAAGCCACGCGTGACGGACCAATCGGCTCAGGCTGCCCTTGTGCCAGGCATCGGTCCCCGCGGTGTGTGGCTGTCAACGGGTGTCACCAGAATTGCATCAGGGAACCCATCGCGAATGATGTTCGCCGCAGCGGACAATGCCACGTCGTCCGGGTCCAGCAGGCTTATGAACACTTCCGCCTCGCTGGATGCCAAACGCCTGACGCCCTGCGCGTCGGTCGGCCCGCATTCGACGACGACCAGATCATAGGCGGCCGCAAGCGATTGCAGGATGACCGGCAGGCGGCTGGCCGCACGCATGGCACGGATGGGATCAGCGACACCGACCGGCATGATGTGACAATCCGAGAAGTGATCGGGGTGAAGCACGTCGGTGAAATCCGCATCGCCCGCCAGAAGATCGGTTATTCCCGGCAGGGTCAGGCTTTCAAGCATGGCTCCCGACACGGCGCCCGAAGCTGTCAGGTCGACCAGGACGACCCTCAGACCAGCGTCGGCAATGTCGCGCGCAACCATGATCGCGCTGGCAGCCGCTTCATCGCCTTCCGGCGAGACGAAAACGGCCCGCGATGCCCCGCTTTCGATAAGATTGCGAACGGCGGTGTCGATGCCGACTTCACCAAGATCGAGACGCGTTGCCGGTGTGGCGGACACCGGTGCAGGCTCTTCCTCCATCAGCGCGGGCTCCATCTCCGTCAGGATTTGTTGCGGCAAGGCAGGTTCGACATCCGGCGAACCCTCCAACACCGTCGGGGAAACGTCTTCAGCAACGACCGGATCCTGCTGCGTCGTCTGGGCCGTTGGCTCAGCAATCTCCGGCGTCATCACTGGCTCCGGGTCAGGCAGCGGCTCCGGTTCGGCCGGCTCCTCAACCGGCTGAGCCGGTTGCGCTTGCGCCTCCTGCAATGGCTTCGCGGTGTCTTCCGCCTGCCCGGTTGCAGCGAAGGGAATGCTCGCCGGCAAAGCGGTGGCGGCAGGCTCTGGTAGGGGCTCCTGCTCCTGAACAGGATAAGGAACAGGGGCCGGACGCATTGCGCGACCCGAAAAAAGCTCCCGAAGCAGGGTGATGATCGCCATGATCAGGATGGCGCCGAAGAAAGCCGCGCCGACGATCGGCAGCACTTTCGGGAAATAGGGCTCGGCCGGGGCAACGGCGCGTGAGAAAACCCGGGCATCGACCGGCAGGTAGTTGCGGTCCTGCCGGGCGGACGCCTCGCGATACCGGGTCAGATAGGTTTCCAGAAGCTGACGCTGGGCTGCGGCCTCCCGCTCAAGCGCGTTCAGCTCCACCTCCTGCTCTCCGGCGCGCGCGGATGCAGCCTTGAGCTGGTTGACCTCTGCCAGAAGCTGGTTTTCCCGTGCCTTCGCGGTTTCCGCTTCGGTCATCAGCCCCGACAACACCTTGCGCGCTTCGGACTGGATTTGGGCATCGAGGCCGGTAAGCTGCGAGCGCAGGGCACGGATGCGCGGGTGATTGTCGAGCAGCGTCGTGGAAAGATCGGTGATTTCCGACTGCAACTGGATCTGACGTTCGCGCAGCCTCTGGATCAGCCCGGAAGACATCACCTCAGGCAGCGCATCGAGCGAGCCACCGTTCTGAAGCGCCTGCCGCACGCTGTCCGCAGTGGCTTCAGCCGCAGCGCGGCTGGCGCGCAGGCGGGAAAGTTCGCTCGAAAGCTCGGCAAGCTGCTGCGTTGCCAGCACGGAATTGTTCTGACCAACCAGAATGTCCGATTGTCCGCGATAAGCCGCAACTTTGGCTTCCGCCTCTTTCACCCTTTTTGAAAGATCCTCGATCTCCGGCGCCAGCCATTCGGTTGCAGCCGCGTTCGACTCAAGCTTCGCGTTTCCCTGAGACGCGATGTAGGTGTCCGCGATCAGATTGGGAATTTCCGCCGCGAGCTTTGGATCTTCCGAAGAAAACTCGATCACGATCACCCGCGATCCTTCGACGCGGTATACGTTCAGCTTCTCGCGCATGCGGCGAATGACGCGCTCTTCGACAGCCATGATACCGGGATCGGACTTCAGTCCGGCAATCACGAGAAGCCGCTGCAACCCCGAACCGTTCGCGCCTTCATCGAATTCGGGCAGCTTGGCCAGCCCAAGTTGTTCGGCGACCTTTGCCAGTATCTCCGTCGAGGACACCACCTGAACCTGGCTGGTGACGCCCTGATCATCGAGAACAGGCTGCTCGCTCTGCCCGCTCTCCGGCCGGGTGAACACGGATTCCCGCGTTTCTATCAGCAGCCGCGTTTCGGCCCGATAGCGTGGCGTCGTGGTGGAGGCGAAGGCCAGCGCTGCACCGACTGCGCACAAGGCAACAATGAGTATGCGCAGCCAGTTGCGGAACAGGCTGCCAAAAAGCTGCCTGATGTCCACATCGAGATCGGCCTGGGCCAACTGGGGTCCTGACATGCGCCCTCACTCCGGAAACGGGTGAAGCCACTGTAAGGAGTTATGGTAACCCAGCCCTTAAGATGGATGTAATAATTCGTTAGGCTTTGGAGAGCCGCACTCTCGATGACTCGTTCAAATTTTACCGGCCATTAACCCTAATAGGTTGATAACGAGACGATCCTCAAGGTCCGCCACAGTGGCGGCCAGCCGAAGGTGTCGACCGGTTATGAAAAGTCCCGCCATCCTGTTGAGCGCCATGATCGCAGTCTCCGCGAGCCTGTCCGGCTGCTCCAGCTACAGGCCAACACCGGCGGCTTTCCATGAAGTTCTCAACCAGCCTTATCAGCTGGGAGCCGGTGACCGCATTCGCGTGACCGTTTTCGAGCAGGAAGGGCTGACAAATACATATAGTGTCGACCAGTCTGGCTACATATCGTTCCCGCTTGTCGGGAACATTCCGGCTCGCGGCCACACCGCCCAGCAGCTTGAGAAGCAGATCGCGGCCAAGCTGCGTCAGGGCTATCTGAGGGATCCCGACGTGTCGGTGGAAATAGATCGCTACCGGCCGATCTTCGTGATGGGCGAAGTGGGTGCAGCCGGCCAGTACTCCTATGTACCGGGCCTCACCGTTCAGAAAGCCGTTGCAATCGCCGGCGGCTTCTCGGCGCGCGCCAATCAGGAGAGCGTGGACATAACGCGGGACATCAACGGCGAGGTCATCACCGGGCGCGTCCGCACATCCGATCCTCTGTTACCCGGCGACACCGTCTATGTACGCGAACGCCTGTTCTGAGGGATGAAGGACAAATTGCGTATCGTTCACTGCTTCCGTTCCCCTCTCGGCGGCATATTCCGGCATGTGCGCGATCTGACGGAGGCCCAGGCGGCGGCTGGACACAGCGTCGGCATCGTATGCGACTCCACAACGGGAGGCGCCTTTGAAGATGCGTTGTTCGAGCAGATCTCCGGGAATCTGGTGCTGGGCATCCATCGCACGCCCATGCAGCGCCACATCGGCATCGGCGATGCCCTCGCCGCATGGAAAACATTCAGGATCATCAAGGAATTGCAGCCGGACGTGCTTCACGGGCACGGTGCAAAGGGCGGCGCTTACGCGCGCCTTTTCGGCTCACTGTTGCGGGTTTCAGGGTCTCGCGTGGCCCGCATCTATTCTCCCCATGGCGGCAGCCTCCACTATGACGAGGAAACGCTGGCTGGCAAAACGCTGTTTGCGCTGGAGCGGGCCATGGGAAAACTCACCGATCATCTGCTGTTCGTCTCCGACCATGAACGCCGGACATATCGTCACAAAGTGGGCGCGCCGCACGGACCAAGCAGCCTCGTCTACAATGGCTTGCGTGCGGCTGAGTTCGCGCCCGTCATGGTGCGCGAAGATGCCGCCGACTTCCTCTATATCGGCATGATGCGCGACCTGAAGGGGCCGGACATCTTCATCGATGCCTTCGCCGCCGCGGAAAAACTGATGGGCCGCCCCCTGACTGCCGTGATGGTGGGAGACGGCGAAGACCTTCCAAAATACAGGGATCAGGTCGCCCGGCTGGGACTTGAAGAGAGAATCACATTTCATCAGCCGATGCCCGCCCGGCAGGCCTTTGAACTGGCAAATCTGGTCATCGTGCCATCGCGAGCGGAGGCCCTGCCCTACATCGTGCTGGAAACGCTCGCAGCAGGACGGCCCATCATCGCTTCGGCTGTCGGCGGTATTCCTGAAGTGCTCGGAACAGGCTCGAAAGCGCTGATCGCACCCAAACCCGATATTCTGGCCACGTCGATAGTGTCGGCGCTATCCGATCCCGAAGCCTGCAGGCGCGCTATGCCCGATGTTGCAGCCCTCCGCAAAGTCTTCAATGCAAACGTCATGGCGGGCAGGATCGAAGCTGCCTATACTGCGACCCTGAACGGAAAAGACGAAATCGGGCGCGCTGGTGATCAGCAGGATTGCACTGCCGGATAGCGAAAAAGCCGCAACCGCGTTCAAGGCTTTCTTAGTTCTCAACTGTTATGCAGTCCGGGAACCAACAGGTTACCGATGAACGATATAGACCCCTCCCGCCGCTTTTCGGCCGACGCCGTGCGCAAGCTGCATGCCTCTTCCACCGAGGAGAGGCCTGCCGTGCTCAATGAAATGGCACGTCAGGTCGCCACTCAACTGGAACGTGATACCCTGAGACCAGTCATGGTCAGCGGCATGCTGCGAATCATGGAATTTGCGGTGCTTCTGCTTTCGGGCCTTGGGCTCTACCTGTTCTATGTAGGCCCGCTCGATGTCATGTTCTGGCATTACTGCCTCGTCATCGCCGGCGGGTCTCTCATCGCCGTCACCTTCATGGAATTCGGCGAATGCTATCAGATCGCCGCGTTGATGCGCCCCTTCGCCACGTTCTCGCGGATTTTCCTGATCTGGGCTGCCACTTTCGCGCTGATGGCGCTGACCGGCTTCGCTCTGAAGGTCAGCGGCGATTTCTCGCGCATCATGTTCGGCGCCTGGTTCGTTGTCGGCTTCGTCGCCATCTTCTTCCTTCGCCTTGTCATGGCGAAGATGATCAGGCGCTGGGCACGCAACGGCCGGATGGAGCGCCGCGCAGTGATCGTCGGTGGCGGAAAGGCCGCCGAGGACCTGATCCGGGCCGTTGAGCAGCAGCCTCATAACGATATCCGCATATGCGGCATATTCGATGACCGTGACGACAAGCGCTCGCCGCCCGTCGTTGCCGGATACCCGAAGCTCGGCACCATCTCGGAGCTGATCGAATTCGCGCGGATCGCGCGCATCGATCTGCTCATCGTTTCCCTGCCGATCACCGCCGAACAGCGGGTGCTGCAATTGCTGAAGAAGCTGTGGGTGCTGCCGGTGGATATCCGCCTTTCCGCACATTCCAACGCCCTGCAGTTCCGGCCGCGCGCCTATTCCTATATCGGCTCGATACCGCTGCTCGATATATTCGACAAACCCATCAATGACTGGGATTCGGTTGCCAAGCGCGCCTTCGACATCGTCTTCAGCCTGATCGGCATCGTTCTGTTTTCGCCGATAATGATCGCCACCGCGATCGCCATCAAGCTCGATTCGAAAGGCCCCGTGCTCTTCAAGCAGAAGCGCCATGGCTTCAACAATGAAGTGATCGAAGTCTACAAATTCCGGTCCATGTATGCGGACCAGTCCGACCCGACCGCCAAGAAGACCGTCACCAGAAACGACCCGCGCGTAACCCGCGTGGGACGCTTCATCCGCAAGACCTCGATCGATGAACTGCCGCAGTTTTTCAATGCGCTGTTCGGCTCGCTTTCGCTCGTGGGGCCGCGCCCGCATGCGGTGGCCGCGCAATCCCACAATCTGCTCTACGCCGAAGTGGTCGACGGCTATTTCGCCCGGCATAAGGTCAAGCCCGGCGTCACCGGCTGGGCGCAGATCAACGGCTGGCGCGGCGAAATGGACACCAACGAAAAAATACGGATGCGCACCGAATACGACCTCTATTACATAGAGAACTGGTCGCTGCTGTTCGATCTCAGGATTCTCATTCTGACGCCCTTCCGTCTGCTAAACACGGAAAACGCCTATTGAGCGCCGTCGCCGACCCTGTGGCTCATCAGGCAGTGGTCAATGTGAAACTGACCGGCCTGATCGCTTCCGGATCCGTTGCACTGGCCATCCTGCTCTCCGGTTTCGTTCTTCATGAGCCGGCTCCATACGACATCTATATGGTCGCTCTGGTCGGCATATGGGCGCTCTTCGGCCTGAAACTGTCGAGAGCAGCAGCCCCCATGACCGCTCTGCTCGTGCTGTTCAATATTGGCGGACTGATCGCCATGACACAGATGGCGGAACTGGCAGATACGCCGCTCTATCTAGCTGTTTCTGTGTTTCTGGCATTCACGGCGATCTTTTACGCCTCCGTCGCCGAAACCCGCCCCAGCCTTTTGCGCGTCATCTTCAATGCCTATGTGGTCGCGGCGGCGGCGACGTCACTGATGGGAATAGCCGGCTATTTCAACCTGTTTCCCGGCTCGGAAATGTTCACGCGTTACGGTCGCGCCTCCGGCGTCTTTCAGGACCCGAACGTGTTTGGGCCGTTTCTGGTTCTTCCGGCGATCTGGCTGCTTCACGGGCTGATGACAGGCTCCCCTGCCCGCATGATGCTGACAGCCCTGCCCCTGTCGATCATCACCTGCGGTATCTTCCTGTCTTTTTCGCGCGGGGCATGGGGACTATTTGCCGTCAGTGTCGTGCTGATGGTTGGGCTCCTGTTCTTGCAAAGCAAAAGTGGCCGTTTCCGCCTCAAGATCGTGGTCATGACTGTGGCGGCGGTAACGCTGCTCATCGCCCTTGCGCTCATCACCCTTCAGATTCCCGGTGTCGCGGACATGCTGTCCGAACGCGCACGCCTCGCACAGGATTACGACTCGGCACGCCTTGGTCGGTTTGCTCGTTATGGCATCGGCTTCATGGTGGCGCTTGAGCATCCTCTCGGTATCGGCCCTCTGGTATTCGGGAAGATTTATGGAGAGGACACGCACAACATCTGGCTGAAAGCGTTGCTGGACTATGGCTGGCTGGGCTTCAGCGCCTATCTGACTCTGACGGTGTGGACGCTCGCGGCCGGGTTCAGGCTGCTTTTTCGGAATCGGCCATGGCAGCCCTATCTGCTATGCGCCTATGTGGTCTACGTTGGCCATGTCGGCCTTGGAACATTCATCGACACAGACCACTGGCGCCACTTTTATCTGCTTGTAGGTATCATCTGGTCAATCATAGCGCTGGAAACCAGATATCAGAACCAACCCTCGCAAGGTGATCTGGACCATGATGAGCGAAGGTTTTAAAAACCATTCCATGAAAAGATCTGCATTTTTCACTGCACTCAGTTTCTATGCACGTGTTCTGACCGGTGTTCTCGCAGCAATCGGCATCGTCAGCATCATTGCTTTGCAGACAGGCTGGCTTACCCTTTTTTCGGAAGCCGACGGCAGAGCACTCCAGAGCGATGCCCTGCCCCTCAATGTAAGGGAATCTACAGTGGCTGCGAACGGAAAAAAAGTCATCATGTCACAGATGATACCTGTGGATTCCAGCCTGACTTATGACATTTCCGCCGAGGTTAGGAGCATTGCCCCAGCCAATGTGAAGAACGGTGTGGCGCTGACCTATCTCGGCGTCGCAACCTTCGACAAGGATAAGAAGGAGACCCGTGGCGGTCCCGGCACATACAGATACGCCGGCGCAAGCAACTTCAGACTGTATAGCGATGCGGGCTGGAGGGTCTTATCCGGTTCCATTACCGGCGAAGGAGATGAAGCGCACACGCAGTTCCGCCCGGGCACCAGATATGTGCGGATTGTAGCGCTTCTAAATTATGTGTCAGGTGATGAGAAGGCCGAAACCGCAGGCATGACCACCGAGATTCGCAACGTCCGCTTTGCACCCCGGTTGAACATGAATTCGGGCAAGTGACCTGCCCCGTTCTGTTGGCCCGCTGGCGTTCATTGCTCCGGCTTCTGGCTTTTTCAGATTCGCCTTTCCACCTGTATCGATGACCGGGCAGCGCATCAAAAGCCCTGCCGGACTGATGCAAGCTACGACCCCTTGCGCGGGATAAATCTGCAATCGATTAAGAGGAACCAGAGCCCGCGAGACACAGCGGCGGACAAGCCCAGAGGGCTTCCTCCGGATTTCCATCGCAAAGCACGATGTTTCCCCGCAAATTATCCGCTTCTGTTCTTTTCGGACGTTTTAGCCCTTGCGCTGCAAGTGCCCAGAATATAAGGCTTCCCTCGGTTCGGAGTGTAGCGCAGCCCGGTAGCGCACTTGACTGGGGGTCAAGGGGTCGTGGGTTCGAATCCCGCCACTCCGACCATTTTTTCTCAACATGAGATAAAAGAATACCGGCCGCTAGAAACGGCCGGCATCCTGCATTTACAGCTTCCCGAGTTTATCGCCGGCCGAACAGAAACGATGCGGCAAGACCGATCACCACCAGACCGACGGCCACGGCGGCAGCGGGGTGTTCGCGGGCGGTGCTTTCAATCGCACGCGCCTTTTTACGAAGATCAGGAAGATGATCGCCGACACGGCTGGAAAACTCATCGTAATAATCAGAGAGCGTATCCCGATAATCCGAAAGAGCCTCACGGCCTTCCTCATAATAATGGTTGCCACGCCTGGAAAGCTGCTTCTTCATCGACCTCAGCTCTTTCGAGAGCTGGGCGACCTGCTTTTCGAGATCGACATCGGATAGAGACGAGAAAGGCGCCATGCTGTTTCCTTCTTTCTGAAAACCGTAAAGAAGCAAAACGCCTGATCGCCAATTTGGTTCCAGCCGTGGGTGAACGGTGAAATGGCTCTGTTCCGGTTCGCAACCGAAGAAATCCGGGCTCCTGAAAAGCGATCAAGGCATATCGCCCGTGCCCGTTTGAACGCCACGTTGCTATCCGTGCCGCTCCAACAATTCCCATCAGTGCCGAGCCGTAAATCGACGGCGGCTCGGTGGGAGATCAGGCGCCCTGCGCAGATCCTTAGTGATCTTGCGGAGGAAGTGCCTCAGCGAACCTGATCGAGCAGGCGCTTGCATTCCAGAAGGTCGAACAGCGCCTCCTGAAGAAGAGCGCGGTTATCACGCGAGAGCCTGCCACCGTCCGGCTGAACCGGCCCCTCCTCGTCGGATTTGCCCAGTCCGAAAAAGCGGCGGCTGGGCTTTGCTTTTGGCTGGCCAACCATCTGCTCTTCATCCAACGGTCGAGGCTGTGCTGCAGGGGTAAGCTCCACGACGTCGGCGTGCTTGCGCTGAGCGATGGCTTCAACCGCCGCCAGGTCGCCATTGCCGATAGCAACCAGAAACTGGTTGCCATTCTCGCGCAGCAGCTTCTGAACACCCTTGATCGTGTAGCCCTGATCATAAAGCATATGACGGATGCCTTTGATGAGCTCGACATCCTGCGGCCGATAATAGCGGCGGCCACCGCCACGCTTCATGGGCTTGATCTGCGTAAACCGGGTTTCCCAGAAACGCAGCACATGCTGCGGAAGATCAAGATCTTCCGCGACTTCGCTGATGGTGCGAAAGGCGTCGGGGCTCTTTTCCATGGCCGATCCTCACGAAACGCGTCAAAGACAGGAGCGCCGGCAAGGCCAGATCCTGCCTGTCAGATAACGTTCCGAATCGATAATCAGAAACGCACCTGAAGTGACGTTTATTTCAACCGTTTATGGATCAACATTCAAGCCCTGTGACAGGCACGGCCACAAACCCATGCCTGAACAGAAGGCTATTTCCCGCCCTTGCTGCGGTTCTGATGCGAACGCAGAATGCGGTTCTTCAGCACGTTGGAGGCTTTGAAGGTCATCACACGGCGCGGCAGAATCGGCACTTCCTCGCCGGTCTTGGGGTTTCGGCCGATGCGCTCATTCTTCGAACGAACCTGAAAAGTGGCGAATGAGGACAGCTTGACCGTTTCACCACGCACGATCGCTTCGCAGATCTCGTTGAGAACCTCCTCGACCAGATCGGCCGATTCCGTCCTCGACAGTCCCACCTTGCGGTAAACAGCCTCAGCGAGATCGGCGCGCGTAAGTGTCTTTCCCCCCATGCGTCCGTCCAATCCGTTAAAATAATAACCACAAGAAACGAGGGCGGAGCCTAAGTAATTGATCCATAAAGGTCAAGTCCGTTCAGGCGCCGCCGGGCAAAGCTTTACCACCGCAGCAGAACCGCGCCCCAGGTGAAACCGCCACCCATCGCCTCCAGCAGCACGAGGTCACCAGGCTTGATGCGTCCGTCGGCGACGGCCGCCGAAAGCGCCAGCGGCACCGAAGCGGCCGAGGTGTTGCCGTGGAGGTCGACCGTGATCACCACTTTTTCCTCGGCAATACCGAGTTTTTTGGCGGAGGCATCGATGATGCGCTTGTTGGCCTGATGCGGCACGAACCAGTCTATATCATCTGCGGTTATGCCCGCCTGCGAGAATGTCGCTTCGATAACGTCGGTGATCATGCCAACGGCGTGTTTGAAAACCTCGCGGCCTTCCATTCTCAGGTGACCGATAGTGCCGGTGGTCGAAACACCGCCGTCGACATAAAGCTTTCCCTTGTGCTGCCCGTCCGAACGCAGGGCAGCGGCCAGCACGCCGCGATCGGCGATGGTCCCCTCGCCCTCGCCTGCTTCCAGCACGATTGCACCGGCGCCGTCACCGAAGAGGACACATGTCGTGCGATCCTCCCAGTCCAGCAGCCGCGAAAAAGTCTCAGCGCCGATGACCAGCGCGCGTCTGGAAAGCCCCCCGCGAATATAGGCATCCGCCGTGGTGACGGCATAGACGAATCCCGAGCAGACCGCCTGCATGTCGAATGCAAAGCCGTGATGCATCCTGAGCAGGTTCTGGATTTCGACGGCAGTTGCCGGAAAGGTGTTGTTGGGCGTCGATGTGGCCAGAACAATCAGATCGATATCATCAGGCGTCAGACCGGCATTGTCGAGCGCAGCGCGTGCGGCAGCCGCCCCCAAAGAAGCCGTTGTCTCGTCAGCGGCTGCGATATGGCGCTGGCGAATACCGGTGCGTTGCGCAATCCATTCGTCCGAGGTCTCCAGCATTCCCTCGAACTCGGAGTTCTTCATGATGCGGCGGGGCAAGGCCGAACCGGCGCCGCGGACGATTGATCTGATCAAGGTCTACTTATCCTTCTTCGCCGGTCCCGACGACGGGCTCTTCGCTGGTCTGGCCTTGCGGGTTTCGCGAATGAAACAGATCGATATCTGCCTGAACGCGCTCCAGCAATTTGTTTCTGACCATGTCATATCCAAGCTCGACGGCGGCTGCAAACCCGCCGGAATCCGCCCCGCCATGGCTTTTCACGACGATGCCGTTAAGGCCGAGGAAGACGCCGCCATTCGAGCGGCTGACATCCATTTTCTCACGCAGCTGATTGAACGCACCGCGGGCAAACATATAGCCGATACGGGCCATCAGAGTGCGGTTCATAGCCGCCTTGAGGTATCCTGCGATCTGCCGGGCCGTGCCCTCGGCAGTCTTCAGCGCTATGTTGCCGGAAAACCCTTCGGTGACCACAACGTCGACCGTGCCTTTTCCGATGTCGTCGCCCTCGACGAAACCGCGATAGTCGAGCGAGGCAAGGTCGGCTTCACGAAGCATCCGCCCCGCTTCCTTGACCTCTTCCTGCCCCTTCACCTCTTCGACACCAACATTGAGAAGCCCGACCGTCGGGCGTTCCACGCCGAACAGGACGCGGGCCATCCCTGTGCCCAATATGGCGAAATCAACAAGCTGCTGGGCGTCACCACCGATCGTTGCGCCGACATCCAGCACCACGCTCTCGGAACGCACATTCGGCCAGATGGCTGCAATGGCCGGCCGGTCCACATTGGCCATGGTGCGCAGGCAGAACTTGGCCATGGCCATCAGTGCGCCGGTGTTGCCGGCTGAAATGCAGGCATCCGCCTGACCGTTCTTCACGGCATCAATGGCATTCCACATCGAGGATGTGCCGCGTCCGTGGCGAAGTGCCTGGCTCGGCTTATCATCCATCTGGATGGCCACGTCGCAGTGCACGAACTCGCTGACGTCCGCGAGGCCCGGGAATTTCGCCAGTTCAGGGCGCACCGCATCTTCGCGGCCAAAGATAACGAACCTTATGTCCGGACGCCGTGACGCAACAGTCGCAAGAGCGGGAATAACCACGCCAGCGCCATGGTCGCCGCCCATTGCATCGATCGAAATTCTGATCACGCCGTCACTGTCTCACTTCTGGTTTTTCGGCCGCCCGAAATTTCCGGCGAAAATAGCGTTTTTGCTCGGCCACACAACTGACTTTTGCGATATGGGCCGCGTTTCAGCCTTTTCCGAGAAGACCACGCAGTTTTTTCTGGAATTCGGTTTCCTCCCGAGCCTCCATTCCGGAGGTGTCGAGCACCGCTCCCGGCTTGCGCGGATAGGGATCGATCGCCAGTCCGAAGAATTCTTCGGCGAGCGCACCGGCATCGATTACGTCGCCGCTGAAAAGCTCGGGGCTGTCCGGTCCGTCGGCATCGAGAACCATTTCGCCTTGCTGCTCGAAGCGTGCAAGTTTCGAGCCCTGCGACAGGAACAGCCCCTCAACCGCTTCATCTATATGGGTTTTGATAGGCTCCAGCGTTACCACGCAATTCTGCGTAATATCGGCAACCACCCTGCCCGCGATCTTCACGCCGTTGCGTTTCCACGCCGTCACCAGCAGTTCCGCCCGGTAGGCTTCGACCGAAACAAGCTCATGCACCTCGGCAAGGGCCTTGCGCTGATCTTCGCTGGCTTCAACAGTCACCGGCAATCCCGTCTGCGGCAGACGGGCGACATGGACTTCAAAGGAAACAGGGCTTTTTTCGTCGGCTTCGTTCATTTCATTTCCCCTGATCGTCTACCTGAGGATAGTGGACCTTGCCCGCGCAGATCGCCTCAACGGACTGGGAGGCCAGGCTTTCGACAGCCGCTTTCACATAGGCGGCGAGTTGTGGCGATTCGGCCCATTCCTCCGAGTCGGGGCGAATATTCCTGCACAGGGCTGCTTCCAGAGCCGCATCGTCCTGTCTTTCGATGGCGTCGGCATAGGCGGCGGTGCGCCCATAATACATCTTTGCCAGACGTTTCATGCGCTTCGGCACACCAACGTCGCTGATGCCAAGCTCGCGCAGCGAATGGTCGACATCGAGAAAGAACTCGTCGATCAGCACCTGGGCGATATTGCGGGCTTCAGCGCTTTCGGCATGCAGGCGATGCTGGAACAGGAACATGTGCAGCGACAGCATCTCGAATCGGCCAAGCGGGGTGTCCGGCACATTCCACTGCGAATAGAAGTGAGGCTGCCGCGCGGCTGCCACGATTTCCTCGTAGAGCGCATCAGCAATTATGCGATTTGAATGGCGTTCGCGGCCGAACAGACGCTTGAACATGAAAAAGGTGGTCTCCCGGGACCTTTGATTGTTTGGGCGGCCTTGTTGCATCGGCGGCTAAGCTGGTTTACCGCTTTTGCGGCCCCGTGCAAGCGGGCTTGCAAGGCTGATTGGATGGAGTTGTCGTTGCACGCGAAGAGATTCAAGTCGACATTTTCGTCGCGCCCCGCCGGGTTTGCCTCGTTGCTGGTTGTCGCGGCCGCCCTTTCGGCATGCAACAGCTCCAAGATGATAGGCGATCTCAACCCAGGCGAGACGCTGCATCAGGGCTATGTCGTCGACCAGCAATCGCTGGATATGGTGCCGGTTGGCTCCAGCCGCGAGCAGGTGCTGCTGGCGCTCGGTACGCCCTCGACCACGGCCACCTTCGACAACGAAGTTTTCTATTACATTTCCCAGACCCGCAAACGCTCCGTCGCCTTCGCCAATCCGAAGGTCGTCGAGCAGAGCGTGCTCGCCGTCTATTTCGGCAATGATGGCCGCGTCACCAACATCGCCAATTACGGCCTGAAGGACGGCAAGGTGTTCGACTTCATCAGCCGCACCACGCCGACGGCAGGCAAGGACCAGAACTTCCTTGCACAGGTCATCAGCGGCGCCGGAAAGATGAGCCCCGGTCAGGTCGGCAACATCATCGGCGGCAACTGATACGGTTCGCAAGAAGCGTTTTCCCCAAAAAGAAAACCCGCGAGGATCGCTCCTCGCGGGTTTTCTTTTCCAAAAAAGCCGAATCAGCCGTGCGCCAGCACGGCCAGCAGCAGCAAGGCCACGATGTTGGTGATCTTGATGGCGGGATTGACCGCCGGACCGGCCGTATCCTTGTAGGGATCGCCGACCGTGTCGCCGGTCACGGAGGCCTTGTGCGCTTCGGAACCCTTCAGGTGCTTCACGCCGTCCTTGTCGGTGAAACCGTCCTCGAAGGATTTCTTGGCGTTGTCCCAGGCGCCGCCGCCCGAGGTCATCGAAATGGCCACGAACAGACCATTGACGATGACGCCAAGCAAGGAGGCACCAAGCGCCGCGAACGCGGAGGCCTTGGAACCGGAGATCAGCAGCACGCCGAAATAGACGACGAGCGGCGCCAGCACCGGCAGCAGCGAAGGAATGATCATCTCCTTGATCGCCGCCTTGGTCAGGATATCGACCGCCCGAGCATAATTCGGCTTGGAGGTCCCCTGCATGATGCCCGGATCCTCGCGGAACTGCCTGCGCACCTCTTCCACGATCGAGCCCGCCGCGCGGCCGACGGCCGTCATGGCGATACCGCCGAACAGGTAAGGAATGAGACCGCCGAAGATCAGGCCAGCCACCACATAAGGGTTGGAGAGGTCGAACGACACCGCGCCAAGATCCGCGAAATACGGATATTTGTCGGAGTTGGCAGCGAAATATTGCAGGTCGTTCGAGTAGGCTGCGAACAGCACCAGCGCACCGAGGCCGGCCGAACCGATGGCGTAGCCCTTGGTCACGGCCTTGGTGGTGTTGCCGACCGCATCGAGCGCGTCGGTCGACTGGCGCACTTCCTTGGGCAGACCCGACATTTCGGCAATGCCGCCGGCATTGTCGGTCACCGGGCCGAATGCGTCGAGCGCCACGATCATGCCGGCGAGACCGAGCATTGTGGTGACCGCGATCGCCGTGCCGAACAGGCCGGCAAGCTGGAAGGTGGCGATGATGCCGCCGACGATGACGATTGCCGGAAGCGCCGTCGATTCCAGCGAAACCGCAAGACCCTGAATGACGTTGGTGCCGTGGCCGGTCACCGATGCCTGGGCGATGGAGTTCACCGGGCGCTTGTTGGTGCCGGTGTAATACTCGGTAATGACGACGATCAGCGCCGTCACCACGAGGCCGATCAGGCCGCACGCGAACAGGCTGCCGCCGGTGATGGTCATGCCGTTGGCAGCGCCCACCTCGCCCCAGCCGATGGTGAACTGGTTGGCGATGGCAAGCCCCGCGACCGACAGGACGCCGGTGACGATCAGGCCCTTGTAGAGCGCACCCATGATCGAGCCGTTGGAGCCGAGCTTGACGAAGAAGGTGCCGGCAATCGAGGTGATGATGCATGCCCCGCAGATGGCGAGCGGATAGAGCATCATGTCGCCAAGGTTCGGCGCATTGGCGAAGAAGATCGCAGCCAGCACCATGGTGGCGACCACCGTGACCGCATAGGTCTCGAACAGGTCGGCGGCCATGCCGGCACAGTCGCCGACGTTGTCGCCCACATTGTCGGCGATGGTGGCGGGGTTGCGCGGATCATCCTCCGGGATGCCGGCTTCCACCTTCCCCACCAGATCGCCGCCGACATCCGCACCCTTGGTGAAGATGCCGCCGCCAAGACGGGCGAAGATGGAGATCAGCGAAGCGCCGAAACCGAGTGACACCAGCGCATCGACCACTTCACGGCTCGCCGGCGCATGGCCGAGCGGGCCGGTCAGCACCCAGTAGTAGACGGAGACGCCGAGCAGAGCGAGGCCGGCCACGAGCAGTCCGGTGATCGCGCCAGACTTGAAAGCAATATCGAGGCCGGCAGCGAGGCTGTTGGAGGCAGCCTGTGCGGTTCGCACATTGGCCCGGACGGACACATGCATGCCGATGAACCCCGCAACGCCCGAGAGCACCGCGCCGATCAGGAAACCGAATGCGGCGGTCGCGGACAACAGCCACCACGCAAGCACGAAGACGACGACGCCGACGATGGCGATGGTGGTGTACTGGCGCGCCAGATATGCCTGTGCGCCTTCACGGATGGCTGCGGAGATTTCCTGCATGCGTGCGTTGCCCTGATCGGCGGCAAGCACCGATTTGGTCGCCCAGATGGCGTACAGGACAGAAAGCAGGCCGCAGGCGATGACGACATAAAGCATGGTCATTGCCGGATGTTCCTCACATTGTGGCCCGCAAGAACCCTCTCCCCGGGCCGTTGCAACAAGGCCGCGTATTATTGTGCAGTGCGACCTATTGTAGCGGCTTAGGCGAAACCTGTGCGCAACGTCAAGATATTGTTACATTTTTGCCCGGATTTCGCCTGAAAGTCGCATTCCGCGCTGCAAAAGAGCGAATCATCAGCCCTTCTTCAGATCCCGGTCCGGCTGGACCACGTAGATCAGCACCGCAAGCATGGTCATGTAGAATTTGAAGGCAGCTTCCTGCCCGTTCCATGTGCTGGACTGCCACATGGCGAACCATTCGCCACCAACGACCATGAAGCCTAGATACCAGACCAGAAACCCCATGGTCGTGCCGATGATGACGAATTTCTTGGCTTCGTTGAAGGTTTCGCCGCTGGCGTTGCGCGCCTGCCAAAGCTGCCATGCGGCGATCAGGAACAGCACGCAGGTCAGCGCCTCGCCGACGATGATCAGCCAGTAGCCGGCCGTCCAGAGCGAGGGATTGGTGATGGCACGGTACATCAGCTTGTTGCCGGGAAAGGTCGTATCCATCGACAACACATGCTGTACAAAAGCGTAGTTCGATCCATAGTCGGTGATGTTTCCGAAGGCCACGAGGAAAGCAAAAGCCGACAGGCACAGGCACATCACAATCTTGGAAAGGCGCGAGGTCATGGCAAAATTTCCTTCTGATGACTTAGCGAAGCGCCATCAAACGCTGAGTCCACCACAGCATGCAAGGGAGCAAACAGCCGGGGTCACACTCACGGAATCGGCTCGCCATTACGCCGTGCGCGCAGGCGTCCTGCCTGATCTGGAAGGCATGAGCCTGTCCGAAGCCAGCCAGACAGGCGATGTCGTTTCGCTTGTGAGCCATGGCGAAACCCACGATTTCGCGATCATCCGCAGGCGGTGGATCGTCTCAGCCAGCGGTACGAGGCTCGAAATAACGCTCGATCATCCGCCCCGGCAAGCTCTCCGCTGAATTCAGGCAGCGCGCTGCCGGCGATCGAGCATGCCCTGAAGCGCCAGCATGGCAAGGCAAAGGCCGGAGAACGGGAACAGGATCCACGCCAGCATGTCCCAGCCCCAGGCATTGTAGACCGCGCCCGACATCAGAGAACCGAAGGCGACGCTGGAGAACAGCACGAAGTCGTGGAAACCCTGCACCTTGCCCTTTTCTTCCGGCGTATAGCATTCGGCAACGATCGCCGTGGAGCCGATGAAGCCGAAGTTCCAGCCGAGGCCGAGCAGGATGAGCGCCGTCCAGAACTGCCACAGCTGGATGCCCGACAGCGCCACCAGCCCGCAGGCGATCAGCAGCACGAAGCCGATGGCGACGATCGTGGGCGCGCCGAAACGGCTGATGAGGCGGCCCGTGAAGAAGCTCGGCGCGAACATCGCCATGACGTGCCAGGAAATGCCCAGCGTCGCCTCGTCCGAGGTGAAGCCGCAGCCGACCATGGCGAGCGGCGCGCCGGTCATCACGAAGGTCATCAGAGCGTAGGAGCCGACAGCGCAGACCAGTGCGGTGATGAAACGCGGACGGGTGACGATCTCGATCAGCGGACGGCCCGTGGACGTAACCTCCACCACCTTTTCCACCATCGGGCGCGGGCGCAATTGCGCAAGCACGATGGCGCCAATACCGGCCAGCACGACCAGCGAGGCGAAAGCGCCGGCAAACATCACCGGGGCCAGAAGATCCTTGGTGAAGATGACGACCTGCGGTCCCAGCATGGCGGTGAACACGCCACCCGCCAGCACGAACGAAATGGCGCGCGCCTTGAAAGCCGGAGGCGCATTGTCGGCAGCCGCGAAGCGGAACTGCTGCACGAAAGCACCGCCGAACCCCACCACCAGAAGGCCAAAGGCAAACAGCCAGAAACTCGACTGGTAAAGTGCGATGGTGGCGATGATACCGCCAAGCGCCGTCAGGCCAGTTCCGGTGAGAAAACCGTCGCGCTGACCCATGCGGCGCACGATTGCAGCCGCAGGCAGCGCGCCCACGGCAACGCCGACGTTGAAGCCGGTCAGAGGCGCCGTGGCCAGAGATTTGTCGACACCGAGCAGGAAATGACCGGCAAGGGCACCAAGGGCAAAGCAGATCGGCGCGGCCGATCCGACGATTGCCTGAGCGGTTGCAAGGATCAGCGCCGTCCTGCGCGCCTCCCGCTCAACCGTGGATGCCGGCGCGCCGGAAGCAGCCTGCCCTGATGCGCTCATAATCCCTCCTGGCCCTTACCCCGGCCCTCGCCGCGAACACGACGCGAAATCCGGTCAAGCACTGCATTCACGAGCTTCGGCTCGTCTTCTTCATAGAATGCCTTGGCGATGTCGACATATTCCGAGACGATCACGGCCACCGGCACATCGGCGCGCATCATCAGCTCGTAGGTGCCGGCACGCAAAATGGCGCGCAGCGTCGAATCGAGGCGCGACAGCGGCCAGTCTTCCGTCAGAGCCTGCCGGATGATCGGATCAAGCGACTTCTGTTTCTCCACGACGCCGGCAAGAATGGCACGGAACCATTGCGCATCCGCTTCGCGGTAGAGCGCGCCGTCCACTTCCTTGCCGAGCCGGAAGGATTCGTATTCCGCCGTGATTTCCAGCAATCCGCTGCCGGCAACATCCATCTGGTAAAGCGCCTGCACGGCGGCAAGGCGCGCCGCACCACGCTTGTTGGCCTGCCGCGGAGGAGGATTGGTGTTTGCAGGTTCGGTCACGAGCGTACGGCTCCAAGCCTGTCCTGAACCGCAATCATGGTCAGCGCGGCGCGCGCGGCAAAGCCACCCTTGTCGCCTTCGCTGCGGCGGGCACGTGCCCACGCCTGCTCTTCGTTCTCTGTCGTGAGAATGCCATTGCCGATGCAGATCGATTCATCCACCGAAAGCTCCATCAGCGCACGGGCGGATTCGTTAGCGACGATGTCGAAATGATAGGTCTCGCCGCGAATGACGGTGCCGAGCGCGACAAAGCCGTCATAGCTCTCGCCATCTTCGGCTTCTGCATCGAGCGCGAAGGAGATTACCGCCGGAATTTCCAGCGCACCGGGAACAGTGACGACATCATAATCCGCGCCGGCTTCATCGAGCGCGGCCTTGGCGCCCTCAAGCAGAGCGTCGGCGAGGTCCTCGTAAAAACGGGCCTCGATGATGAGCAGTTTCTTCTTCTGGTTCTGGGTCATTGTCCAATTCGTCTCCGGCAGTGCCGGTCAATTAGGCCTAAGCGCGGGCGACCGCAAGCCTCACGCGCCGGACAATGGTTAGGTCAGCGTGGTGCCGCGTCAGTATCCCCCGTGTATCCTTGTGCGGCAGCCTCCGAAAGACGTGCGGCATAGCGCGCCATCGTGTCGATTTCCAGATTGACGCGATCCCCCACCTGACGCTCACCCCATGTCGTCACCTGAAGCGAGTGATGGATGAGAAGAACGTCGAATCGCCTTCCATCCACCTTGTTCACGGTGAGCGAAGTGCCATCCAGGCCAACCGATCCCTTAGGCGCGATGAAGCGCGCGAATTCCACCGGTGCTTCAAGCGTGAAGCGCACCGCCTCGCCCTCGTCGCGCCGTTCCACGATCTCGGCCATGCCATCGACATGCCCCGAGACGATGTGACCGCCCAGCTCGTCGCCGATCTTCAGCGCCCGCTCCAGATTGAGCCGCGTTCCGCTTTTCCACTGCGAAGCGGTGGTCAGGCGCAGTGCCTCCTCCCAGGCCTCGACCTCGAACCAGCGCGCATTGGAGCCCGCCTCCGGCAATCTGGTGACAGTGAGGCATACGCCCGCACAGGCGATCGACGCGCCAATGGCAATGGTTTCAGGATCATAGGCCGTTTCGATGCGAAGCCGCACGCCCTCATCCAGCGGTTCTGCGACCGCAACATTGCCGACATCGGTGACGATACCCGTGAACATCAGACGATCCTTACCCATTCTGCGAAACCGTCCTGATCGAACTGCATTTCGCGCAATTTGCGAAAACCTTCCGGTATCCGGTCGGGATCAACCGGCGCGGGGATACCCTCAGGTCCCACCTCCACCGCACCCCGGAACAAAACGATGCGGTCGACGAGGCCCTCGTCGAGAAACGACCGGGCAATCGCCGCTCCACCTTCGACGATCACGCTCGACATGCCAAGCGCCGCCAGATCCTCAAGCAGTTCCGGCAGGGCGATCCTGCCGTCGTGAACCTCGGTGCCGATGAAGCGCACGCCCTGCCGCTCAAGGGCAGCCCTGCGCAGCGGATCGGCTTCAAGGCTGGAGGCAATGTAAAGCGGCACGCGGTCGACGCCGGAGATCAGCCGCGCGGTCGGAGGCAGCCTGATCTCGCTGTCCAGAATGATGCGCGACGGCGAGCGGTTCTCAAGCCCCGGCAGGCGAACCGTCAGTTCTGGATCGTCTTCAAGCGCGGTGCCAATGCCAATCAGAATGGCGTCCGCCTCCGTGCGCATCAGGTGAACCTCACGGCGCGCCACCTCGCCGGTGATCGCCACCTGCCCCTGCCCTTTTGCGCCGATCTTGCCATCGCTGGAAAGCGCCATCTTGAGAATCACCTCGGGGCGCCGCTTCAACGATCTCATCAGATAGCCTGAGAGCTGATCCGATGCCGCGGCGGCCAGCACGCGCTCCGTCACCTCCACGCCGGCCTCGCGCAATATGGCATAGCCCTTGCCGGACACGCGCGGATCGGGATCGCTAGCCGCCCCCACAACGCGCGCGATACCAGCCCTGACCAGCGCCTCGGCGCATGGCGGCGTGCGGCCATGATGCGCGCATGGTTCCAGCGTCACATAGGCAGTGGCGCCCCGCGCAAGCTCACCGGCTTCGGCCAGCGCCTCCGTCTCGGCATGCGGCCGTCCGCCGATCGCCGTCACGCCGGTGCCCACGATCATCGGCCCTGACCCGTCATCGCGAACGATGATCGTGCCGACCGACGGGTTCGTCGAGGTGCGCCCGCTGTTGCGGCGCGACAGGCGCAGTGCCGCGGCCATAAAGCGGCGGTCGAGTTCGTCCTGCTCAGGATTGCCGGTGCTGCCCATCGGTCAGTCCATCTCCTCGTCGCCCTTGAGCTCGCCAAGAACGTCGTGAAAATCCTTCGCCTCGCGAAAATTGCGATAGACGGAAGCAAAGCGCACATAGGCGACATCGTCGAGCGATTTCAGTGCGTCCATGACCAGCCGGCCGACCTCGGCAGAGGGGATTTCCGTCTCACCGGAGCTTTCGAGCTGCCGCACGATGCCGGTGACCGCACGGTCGATGCGCTCGGGATCGACATTGCGCTTGCGCACTGCGATCTCGACGGAACGGAGCAGCTTGTCGCGATCGAACGGCACTTTGCGGCCGGTCTTCTTGACGACCACGAGATCGCGCAGCTGAACCCGCTCAAAGGTGGTGAAGCGGCCGCCGCAATCAGGGCAGACCCGCCGACGGCGGATGGCCGAGCCATCTTCCGCAGGCCGTGAATCCTTCACCTGCGTATCTTCGGACTGGCAATAAGGACAACGCATGAAACCCCACCCGATTCTGTACCGGCCACAAGGCTAGAGCATAGGGCCGGAAAGTGGAAACTGGTTTTCGGCTGTTCCGATGCTCTATCAATAATTTAGATCGCCCTTTGCGCGTCCGGACCGATGCACGGCGATCAGCAGATTTCATGCCAAGGTAGGAAGCACGAGGGGGAAATTGCAATATCGCATCCCCGCCAAACGCTGCACGGAGTGTGAAGAAAAACGGCCGCCGCGATGCTGTCGCGGCGGCCGCCTTCAATGAAGAACGAAGCAATGCTTATCCGAGGTAGGAATACATCGGGAAGCGATCGGTGATGTTGACGACCTTCTGCTTCACAGCCGCTTCAACAGCGGCATTGCCTTCGTCCGAGTTGGCGGCCTTCAGGCCATCCAGAACTTCGGCGATCAGCTTGCCGACCTCACGGAATTCGGCTTCGCCGAAGCCGCGCGTGGTGCCGGCAGGCGTTCCGAGACGCACGCCGGAGGTGACGAAAGGCTTTTCCGGGTCGAAGGGAATGCCGTTCTTGTTGCAGGTGATGTTGGCGCGGCCGAGTGCAGCCTCGGCGCGCTTGCCCGTGGCATTCTTGGGCCGCAGGTCCACCAGCATCAGGTGGTTGTCGGTGCCGCCGGACACGATATCGAGACCGGTTTCCTGCAACGAGGAGGCCAGCGCCTTCGCATTGGCGGCGACATTCTGCGCGTAAAGCTTGAACTCGGGCCGCAGTGCCTCCGCAAAGGCAACGGCCTTACCGGCGATGACGTGCATCAGCGGACCACCCTGAAGGCCGGGGAACACGGCCGAATTGATCTTCTTGGCGATGTCCTCGTCATTGGTGAGGATCATGCCGCCGCGCGGGCCGCGCAGCGACTTGTGCGTGGTCGTCGTCGTCACATGCGCATGCGGAACCGGCGACGGGTGTACACCACCGGCAACCAGACCGGCAATGTGTGCCATGTCGACCATCAGATAAGCCCCGACGGCATCGGCGATCTCGCGGAAACGCTTCCAGTCCCAGATGCGCGAATAGGCGGTGCCGCCTGCGAGGATCAGCTTCGGCTTGGTCTCGTGCGCCTTGCGCTCGACCTCGTCCATGTCGATCAGATGATCGTCCTCACGCACGCCATAGGAAACGACGTTGAACCACTTGCCGCTCATGTTGACCGGCGAACCGTGGGTCAGGTGTCCGCCCGAATTCAGGTCGAGACCCATGAAGGTGTCGCCCGGCTGCAGCAGGGCCAGAAAGACCGCCTGGTTCATCTGGCTGCCGGAATTCGGCTGCACGTTGGCGAACTTGCAGTCGAACAGCTTCTTGGCGCGCTCGATGGCAAGCTCTTCGACGACGTCCACGAACTGGCAGCCGCCATAATAGCGCTTGCCCGGATAACCTTCGGCATATTTGTTGGTCAGGACTGTGCCCTGAGCTTCCATCACGGCGCGCGAAACGATGTTTTCAGACGCGATCAGCTCGATCTCATGACGCTGACGACCGAGTTCATTGCGAACAGCGCCAAAAATCTCGGGATCGGCATCCGCGAGCGTGGTTTCAAAGAAAGATTTCAACGAGCTGGATGCAGCCGACTGTATCGCCATTACCTGAAGGTTCCCTAAGTGGAGTTAGCCCGCAGGCGCCTTAGCACAGTTGCCTTGCCGAGCCAATTTCAACAACGAAATTAGCTGGCCCTATAGCGCCAACACTCAATGGCCCAGACATTGAAGCTCCGAAAACACAAAGGCCGCCCCGAAGGGCGGCCCGATAAAGGAAGAATCCGGTTCCGGATCAGAAGGCCGAGGAAATCTTGAGTTCCTCGACACCGTCCCAGCCATAGATATCGTCACGGAACTGGGCGACACCATCTCCGGTCGACCAGGCGGAAACATAAAGGAAGTGAACCGGCACCGGGTTGGTGACCGCAACCGGCACGCTTTCGCCGGTCTTGATCGTCGCCTCGAATTTCTGGCGGCTCCAGCCGGGCGTGTCGCGCAATATCCACGTCACCAGATCGCGCACGTTCTGGACGCGCACGCAACCCGACGAGTCGAAGCGCATCATCTGGCCGAAAAGACTCTGCTGCGGCGTGTCGTGCATGTAAACGCCGTCCGGGCTCGGGAAATTGATCTTCACCGAAGCCATGGCGTTGTTTGTGCCCGGTTCCTGACGGAAACGGTAACGCGCCGCCTCATCGGTGGACCAGTCGACGGTCATCGGATCGACTTCGCTGCCATCAGGCGCAAACAGGCGGATTTTGCTGTCGCGCAGATAGTTCGGATTCTTGCGCATCAGCGGAATGATGTCCTTGCGCACGATCGAGGTAGGCGCCGTCCAGTACGGATTGACGATGATCTCGTTGATCCTCGAATTCACGATTGGCGTCTGGCGGTCGATCTTGCCGACGATGGCGGTGTGACGCAGGGCGACACGGTCACCCTCCACGGCCTCGATCTGTGCAGCGGGAATGTTCACCAGCACATAGCGATCGCCAAGCGTGCCGACCTTTTCGCGCAGCCGGCCGAGATTTGTCTCAAGCTGGCCAAGGCGCGTCTGCGCCGAAACATTCATGGCCAGATAGCTGTATTTGCCGAGCACGCCGTCGGCGGGCAGACCGTGGCGCATCTGAAAACGCTTGACCGCTGCATCGACGTAAGAATCAAAAGACTGCGACAGGCCGGCATTCTGCGGCAGGTCACCGGATACCATGAGGCGCTTGCGCAGCGGCACCACGTCCGGATCGATGACGCCGATCCTGAGCTTCTTGGTGTCGGGCACCCGCTCCCAGCCGCCCTGCGCGACCAGATTGTGATACTGGCCGATGGCCTGTTCGGTATAGGAAATGGTCTGCTGGCTGAAGATCGGTCGCGTCGACTGAACTTTGGCACTGCCGCTGGCGCGGGCGTCGAACGTATCGTTCCACCCACCCCGCCCTGCCGCGCGCAGGATATCGTTGACAGCATCCTGCGCCCGCGCGCCACCGGCCATCATCGAGGCCGCGAGTGCGGTGGCTCCGGACAAAAACAAACGACGGTTCGTCTTCATGGGCGTTCCAGACATTCTTCCAGCAAGTGTTCAGGCAATGCAGGCGGGAACTTTAAGGTTCCCATCTTAACAATTCGCCAACCATGTCACCGGATCGGCACCGAACAAACCTGCGCCTGATCGTCCCAATCTCGCTCCCATCCGAATATGGCAGCAACGTGGCCGTGGCCCGCCTTTGACCTGCGCCACGCACGACAAGGGCCGGACATGTGCCATTCCGGCATCGCCCGGCCCTTTGTTCGGCCCGTTTGTGGGCCGGCGATCACATGCGATAGGCGATGGTGTCGTTCCAGAAACGATCGAGACGCTGCAGAGCACGGTTCATCTGCTTGAATTCGTCGGTATTGATCCCGCCGACCTGCTCGATCGAGCCGATGTGCCGCTCATAGAGGCGCGCCACCACTTCCGCCACATCCATGCCCTTGTCCGTCAGGCTGATGCGCACCGAACGGCGGTCCAGCTTGGAGCGCTGGTGGTTGATGAAGCCGAGATCGACCAGCTTCTTCACATTGTAGGAAACGTTGGAGCCGAGATAGTAGCCACGCGAGCGAAGTTCGCCGGCGGTCAGCTCGGAGTTGCCGATATTGAAAAGAAGCAGCGCCTGAATGGCATTGATGTCGGAACGCCCGTTGCGCTCGAATTCGTCCTTGATCACATCAAGAAGACGACGATGCAACCGTTCAACAAGCTGGAGCGACTCCATGTAAAGTGAGCGGATCGGCTCATGGGTCTCATTCGATACACTAGCGGGCTTCGCCGCCGAACGCGGGTTGTTCATTGTCTTTGCCTCTTGTTTGTCGCCTGGTGATTTTTTGTTTTTCTCACCTTGATTGGGACACTATCGAATACTCATAAAATTCGACTTAAACACCAAGGCTAACAAGAGCTTACCTTCGCAAGACGTCGAAGACGCTTAACGAATGGTCACGTGGGGGAGGACAATTAACCTAAAAAATGAGCTAACGGCTCAGACCATCCAGGGAGCAGGCAAGCTGCGATCAGGGAGCGACGGCTTTGCGCTTGCTGAGGTGGATGAAAACCCGGAACGCGCAATAGATGACGGCAACCGCGGCATGCACCGCGACCACCGTGGGGCGGTAACCGAAATACTGCGGGAAGCCAGCATACATGGAAATCTCGCCGGCCGCGCACAGGAACCAGATCACTGGCCCCCACGAAGCAAGCATCCACAGGCCTGCGGCGGCAAAGGGAAACAAAACCGCGAGTGTCGATGCCGCGATCTGCCAGTGTACCGGCATCAGGTCGAAGCGAAAGAGATCTCCCGGATAATAGCCGATAAGCCTTATCCAGTAGAGCACGCCGAAGACCAGACACAGGCAGGCCACCAGACGCAGAAATACGGCGAAGGCGATTTCAGGCGCCCCCGGTTCCAGCGACGCACGGCGTTGCAGGGCCTCGTTCACAGATTGAGTTCCTGCGCACCCAGAGGCGCGAAATAGGCCTCGACGTCCGCCTCGCTGACCTCGTCCAGCGAAGCCGGATCCCAGACCGGCGTCGATCCCTTGTCGATGAGCGCGGCCCGGATGCCTTCATAGAAATCCTTGCCGGCCAGCATGCGGTTGAGCACGCGAAACTCCATGCGCATGCATTCGTCCATGGAAAGGGCTGCCCCCTCGCGGATCTGACGCCATGTCACCCTGAGGCTGGTGGGGGAGCGCGACAGCATCGTCGAAAGAGTCGCTGCGGCAAAGTCATCGCCCCGTTCGGCGTCCTTTTTCAGGCTCTCGAAAACCTCGTCCAGCGTGTCTTTGGAGAAATGACGCGCGATGGCATCGAATGTCGCGGCATCGGTCTCCGGCGCGGCAACGACGTTGAACTTCCGCAGAACCTCATCCACGTCGCCTGAGGCCGTGAGCGCCTCGGTCAGCGCCTGCTGGCTTTCGGCGTCGATCGCATGGGTTGCAAGGCCGACGGCCAATGCATCGCCCTGACGCACCCGGTTGCCGGTCAGCGCCATATACATGCCGAAGCTGCCGGGAAGCCGCGACAGAGCATGGCTGCCGCCGACGTCGGGAAAGAAGCCGATGCCCACTTCCGGCATCGCCACGATGGCATTGCCGGTCATCACCCGGTGCGAGCCGTGAACGGAGATGCCGACCCCTCCGCCCATGACGATCCCGTCTATCAACGCGACATAAGGTTTGGGGAAACGCGCAAGCTGCGCGTTCATCCTGTATTCGTCAGCGAAGAAGCCGACGAGCACGTTTCCTTCCTTGCCCGCCCGATACACATTCATGATGTCGCCGCCGGCGCAGAAGGCCCTGCCCTCGGCCTTGACGAGAACACAGCGGATCGCGTCGTCCTTTTCCCATGCCTTCAGCGCGGCGGCCAGCGCGTGAACCATCTGCCCGGTCAGGGCATTGAGTGCCTTGGTGCGCGTCAGCGTGATCACGCCGGCCTTGCCGATGACCTCAAAACGGATCTCCTCGCCGCCGCCAAAATCCATCGTTACAGATTCCCTCGCTGTCCCTGTTGATCAAAGTGCTAAGGGCGGCAGGGAGGCACGTCAATGCCGGGAGACACGCCAGTCTCCTTCCTTCAGCCAGCCGGAACAATGATGTCGCATTGGTCCGGAGCGTCAGCCATGTTAGAAAGCGTCCGGAATATGGCTTGTCATGGGCCGGAACGAGTGCGCAAGAATGAGGACCGGAACCGGCGAGACGGCCATTCCGGCGGAGTTGGACATGAACAGGTTTGCACCCACCAAAGCGGCAGGTACACGCACCGTTGATGAAGTGACCGGCTCCCGGCGCCTGCGGCGCATGCGCAAGGCCGCGTGGTCACGGCGACTGGTTCAGGAAAACCACCTTACGGTAGACGATCTGATCTGGCCGATCTTTCTTGTCGATGGCGAGAATGTGCGCGAGCCGATCGCGGCGATGCCCGGTGTCTTCCGCATGTCCATCGATGTTGCCATCCGTGAAGTGGAACGCGCGGCGAAGCTCGGCATCCCGGCAATCGCCACCTTCCCGAATGTCGACCTGTCGCTGCGCGACGTTACCGGATCGCTGATCCTCGACCCGGACAATCTCACCAATCGCGCCACCCGCGCCATCAAGGCTGCGGTGCCGGAAATCGGCATCATCACCGACGCCGCGCTCGATCCGTTCACCAGCCACGGGCACGATGGCGTGCTGCGCGACGGCATCATCGTCAATGACGAGACGGTCGAGCAGGTTGCGGCCGGCGCCGTGCTTCAGGCCGCCGCCGGCGCCGACATCATCGCCCCTTCCGACATGATGGACGGGCGCATCGGCGTCATCCGCTCCGCGCTGGACGACAACGGCTTTCAGGACGTTGCGATCATGTCCTACGCGACCAAGTTCGATTCGGCCTTCTACGGCCCCTACCGGGACGCCATCGGAACCGCCGGCCTGCTGAAGGGCGACAAGAAAACCTATTATATCAATGCCGCGAATTCCGCCGAAGCGCTGCGCGAAACCGAGCAGGACATTCTGGAAGGCACCGATATGGTGATGGTCAAGCCCGGCCTGCCCTATCTGGACATCGTGCGCCTGCTGAAAGATGCCTTCGCCCTGCCCACCTTCGCCTATCAGGTGTCGGGCGAATATTCGATGATCCAGGCGGCAGCCGCCAATGGCTGGATCGACGGCGAACGCGCGATGATGGAATCGCTGCTGGCCTTCAAGCGTGCCGGCGCTGACGGCATCCTCACCTACTTCGCGCCGGCCGTGGCCGAGAAGCTGAAAGGGTGAGCGGCCAGGGCCCCTCATCCGCGACAGCCACACAGCCATCCGACCAGCCGCAGGAAACAGGGTACGACCGCCACTGGCGACGTAATCTGGCAGTATGCTTTGCCGGCTCTTTCGCCACCATCGTGGCGATGACCCTGCTGCTGCCGTTCCTGCCGCTCTATGTCGAACAGCTTGGCGCGCAGGGCCATGCCAGCATCGTGCAATGGTCTGGCATCGCCTACGGCATCACCTTTCTTTCCGCCGCGCTGGTGGCGCCGCTCTGGGGGCGTCTCGGCGATCGCTATGGCCGCAAGCTGATGCTGGTGCGCGCCAGCCTCGGCATGGCCGTGTGCATGTCCCTGATGGGGATGGTACAAAGCGTGGAGCAACTCGTCCTGTTGCGTCTGCTGGTGGGGCTGGCCGGCGGCTACGCTTCGGGCTCAACCATTCTCGTGGCGATGCAGACGCCAAAAGCGCGCTCGGGCTGGGCGCTCGGCACGCTGTCGGCCGGCATCATGGCCGGCAATCTGGTCGGCCCGCTGATCGGCGGCCTGCTGCCGCCCCTGATCGGCATCCGCTCCACATTTCTGCTTTCAGGCGGCGCGATTTTCCTTGCCTTTCTGGTCACCTCCCTGCTGATCAGAGAAGAACACAAGCCGGGAAAGGACCGGCAAAAGAAGTCCGGCAACGCGTGGGCTTCGATTCCCGACAAGCGCCCGGTCGTAGCCATGCTGGCAACCGGCATGCTTCTGATGTTCGCCAACATGTCGATCGAGCCGATCATCACCGTCTATGTCGCGCAACTGGTTGAAAATCAGGCGCATGTGACGCTGATGGCCGGAGTGGTCATGTCGGCCGCAGCACTCGGCAGCATCGTCTCCGCTGCCTGGCTCGGCAGGCTGGCCGATCGCATCGGCCACTGGAACGTGGTCATCGGCGCGCTCGGGGTCGCGGCCCTTCTCCTCGTTCCGCAGGCTTTCGTCACCTCGGGCTGGCAACTGGTGGCGCTGCGCTTCCTGATGGGACTGGCGCTCGGCGGGCTGCTGCCGTCGATCACCAGCGTCATCCGCCACAATGTGCCGGACGGTGTCGGCGGCAATGTGCTGGGCTACTCGATCTCCGCCCAATATGCCGGACAGGTCGCGGGGCCCCTTCTCGGCGGCTTCGTCGGCGGCCATATCGGCATGCGCGCGGTGTTTCTGGGAACGGCCGTGCTTCTGGGCGTCGGGGCCGTATGGAACTGGTTCGCGGCAAGAGACAAATTGGCGGATTGATTTGTGCCGGCCGCGCTCATAGCTGCGCACTATCGACGCCTGCAGAGATCGATTCGCTCCGGAGCACATTGATGAACAATCGCATTCTCGTCTTCATTGCCGGCCTGTGCGGCACCGCAGGCGTCGTGCTTTCAGCCTCGGCCTCGCATGGCGGCGGCACTTTCACAGGCACGGCCGCATCCTTCCTCCTGATGCATGCGCCGGTGCTGCTGGCCATCGGCCTGCTCACCGCCAACCGCATCCTGCATGCCGCCGGCCTCATCCTGATCGTCGGCCTCGTCCTGTTCTGCGGCGACCTTTTGATGCGCGACTTTGTCGGCAACCGCCTGTTTCCGTTTGCGGCACCCACGGGCGGAACGCTGCTCATTGCCGGCTGGCTGGCGATCGCGCTTGCAGCGCTTCGGTCCGCGAAAACGGGCGATTGAAGCGCGAATCTTGAAATTTCGCTGAAATTCACCATCTGAAGCCTGAAGGAACCGCAACCGAAAGGCTTCGAACCCGCATGAACGCTCGTGTTCTCGATGGCGAGATCATCACTGGCAGACTTGACGACATCAGGGCTTACGATGGCGTGCGTACCCGCCGTATCTTCGCTTTTCTGATCGACTATCTGATCGTTGGCCTGATTTCGATCCCCTTCGCCATTGTCGTGCTGCTGCTCGGCCTGATCACTTTCGGCCTCGGCTGGGCGCTGTTCGGCTTTCTGGTGCCAGTGGTCGCCCTCACCTATGTCTGGTTCACGCTGGGCAGCGCGGATCAGGCCACGACCGGCATGAAGATGATGAACATCCGCCTCGAACGGCTCGACGGGCGCCCGGTGGACGGCATGTTCGCCATTGTGCATTCCATCATGTTCTGGGCCGGCAACGTGATCCTGACGCCGCTGGTGTTGCTGATTACCCTGTTCTCGGATCGCAAGCGGACCCTGCACGATCTGCTGCTCGGCACTGCCGTGGTGCGCACCGACCGCTGACGGGCTTGCGCAAGCCGCTCGCCCGGCTTACGCTGCATGAGATGGGGATGGAGCTCCCCGAAACCGCCGGAAACGGCTGATGGCTCCTGTCGCGATGAATACCGCGGCAGGGGTGCGTCCTGAAGAAGCCCCGCCGCATGGCGGGTTTTTTTGTGCCCGCTCGATAAAGAGGAATTGAAACCGATGTCCTTTACCTCATGCCTCGCGGTCGCATTCGGCGGCGCTTTCGGCAGTCTCGCCCGCTATCTGGTTTCCGTCGTCGCGCAGCCGATCAGCGGCTCGCTGCCCTGGGGCACCATCATCATCAATATCGCCGGGTCATTCATCATCGGGTTGTTCGGCACCCTGACGCTGGCGCAGGGTCGATTCCCGGTGTCGGAGAATGTCCGCCTTCTGGTCATGGTCGGCATTTGCGGCGGCTTCACCACCTTTTCCTCATTCAGCCTCCAGACGCTGGATCTTATGAGAAGCGGCGCCATGGGCCGTGCCGCAGTGAACATCGTCGCCTCGGTCGTGCTCTGTGTCGGGGCGGTTGCGCTTGGTCACTTCACCGCCACCTACTTCAATGCGGACCAGCGCATCGTGCAACTCGACATAGAAGAAGAAAGCGGACCCACGCAAACATCTTGAATTTTTCCAAGAACGGGCCAAGCTATTATTATTATGGAGTTGGCTTGCAGATGACGCAGCACCTGACCCAATCACCGCAGTTCTTTCTGACTGCACCTTCACCCTGCCCCTATCTCGATGGGCAGTTCGAGCGCAAGGTCTTCACCCATCTCGTCGGCAACAAGGCCAACGAGATGAACGATCTGCTCACGCAGGGTGGTTTCCGGCGCTCGCAGAACATCGCCTACCGGCCAGCCTGCGAAACCTGCCGCGCCTGCGTATCCGTGCGCATACTCGCAAACGAATTCGTTCCGGGCCGCAGCATGCGCCGCGTGCTGCAGCACAATAGCGACCTTGTGGGGCACATGCACGACGCACAGCCGTCGACCGAGCAATATTCGCTGTTTCGCACCTATCTTGATTCGCGCCATCGCCTCGGCGGCATGTCAGACATGACCGTGCTCGATTACGCAATGATGGTGGAAGATACCCACGTCGACACCAAGATCATCGAGTATCGCCGCCGGGGGCCGGACAGTTTCATCACCGGCAAGGGCGAAGGCGAGTTGATCGCAGCTGCCCTGACCGACCGCATGGCCGACGGCCTGTCCATGGTCTACTCCTATTTCAATCCCGACATGGAAGATCGCTCGCTCGGCACCTTCATGATTCTCGATCACATCGAGCGTGCCCGCGCCATGGGCCTGCCCCATGTCTATCTTGGCTATTGGGTCAACGGCTCGCGCAAGATGGGCTATAAGATGCGCTATCAGCCGCAGGAGCATCTCGGCCCCAAGGGCTGGGAGCGCTACCAGCCCAAATAGGACAGGCATTTCTCTGGCCTTCCGGATGCGCCGGAATGAAGGCGCAGAGCGCTTCGTCATATCGTTAAGGCATTTTTCCCGTCTTTTGCCGGAGTTTTTGCATTGCCCGCGAACAAAGATCAGCACAGCAAAGGTCTTCTTCTCACCGCGCTCGGCGGCATGGCCCTGACGGTAGATATCCCGCTGATCAAGCTTGCCGGCGGCGATTCCTGGTCGATCCTGTTCGTTCGCAGTGCAACCACCTTTGTTGCCGGGCTCGTCATGTGGGCCGTCTGGCGCTGGTTCTCGCCAGATGTGCCAAAACTCATTCCCGGTCGCTCCGGCCTGATCGTTGCCGGTCTCTACGGCATCAGCTCGATCCTGTTCATTACCGCGGTATTCAACACCACAACGGCCGATCTCGTCTTCATTCTCGCCTTCAACACCATGTTTGCAGCATTGCTGTCATGGCTGTTCCTGCGCGAAAAACCCCGGCCGCAAACCCTTGTCGCCATGGCGTTGATGATCGTCGGCATATCCGTCATCGTCGGCTCATCGCTCGGCACCGGCAATCTGTTCGGCAACGTGATGGCAACCGTGGCCGCTTTCTGCCTTGCCACTGCAATCACCATTTCAAGGGCGAGCGGCAAGGATATGGGCTTCACCGCACTGGTTGGCGTGATCCTGCCCTGCATAGTCGCGGCCGTGATGGTGTGGAAGAATGGGCTGCATATCTCCGAACCCGGCTGGATCATCTTCAACGGCGCGATCGTGATACCGGTTTCGTTCTTCTGCCTCGCCAATGGCCCGAAATACATTTCCGGCCCTGAGGTGGCGATGTTCTATCTTCTTGAAACGGTGCTGGCCCCTGTCTGGGTCTGGATGATCTTCTCCGAGGCGCCCAGCAGAAACAGCCTGATCGGCGGCGGCATTCTGATAGTGACGCTGATATGCCATTCCATCTGGCAACTGCGCGATGGCCGCCGCCGCCGCGCTACGCTGGCACCGCGGCATCCAGCCTGAATTTCAGCGCCGTCGCCCGCCCTGCCGCATTCCATACATGCGCGGAACAAGAGCCTCGTCGCGCAAGCTGCTCAGCTTTCGGCGGAGGCTGTCTGATCGGAACGGTCATTCCTGCCGGAAAGTGGAACCTGCTGGACAATCGTTTCCGTGGTCACGACGGGAACCACAGTCGTGGAGGTGGTCTCCACCTCATGCTGCCACTCGCGCCAGATGGCGACCAGCAGAGCCATCAGCACCGGGCCGACAAACAGGCCAACGAAGCCCATTGTCTTCACGCCGCCCACCAATCCGAAGAAGGTCGGCAGGAAAGGCAGCTTGATCGGCCCGCCCACCAGCCTGGGCCGCAGCGTCTTGTCGACGATGAAAAGCTCGATCGAGCCCCACATAAACAGGGCTGCGCCCGCAAATGGCGAGCCGCTGGCAACCAGATAGAGTGACACCAGCGTGAAGGAGAGCGGCGCGCCGCCGGGTATCAGCGCCATGAGGCCGGTCAGTGCGCCCAGCGTCACCGGCGACGGCACGCCGGCCAGCCAGTAGGCAATGCCGAGCACCAGCCCCTCGCCGATCGCAATCAGCGTCATGCCGGTCACGGTCGAGCTGATGGTTGCCGGCACCACGCGGGAAAAACGCTCCCAGCGTGACGGCAGGATGCGTTCGCCGAGATTGTCGACCTGCGCGGCGAAGGCCTCGCCGTCGCGATAGGTGAAGAACAGCGCGATCAGCATGAACAGGAGCGCCAGAAACAGGCTGAAGGCGCTGCCGCCGGCCGCCACGACGCCGCGATAAATGCTGCCGATATTGGCGCCGCTGACGAGCTGGATCAATTCACCGATGCCGCCCGGATGATCGAGCGTGGTCGACCACTGCTGAGCAAGCCACTCACCGATGACGGGCAGCGCCGCGATCCATTCCGGCACCGGCGCGCCATGCCTGTTGGCTTCCACCGCCCACACAACCCACTCGTGGATTTCATTGAAGGCATACATGCAGGCCAGCACGATCGGGATGATCAGAAAGGCAAGGATCATCAGAAGCGCACAGGTGGCCGCTGCTGTCCTGTTGCCGTTCACGGCAGCTAGAAGCCGGCGGTAAAGCGGCCAGCTCGCAAAGGCGATGATCAGTGCCGCCAGAACCGGCACGAGGAAGCCATGGAAGAAATAGACACCGGCGGCGACGATGAGGATAAGCAGCCAGCGCGCCGCCGAAAGCGGCTGGATCACAGCTGATCTGATGGGAGCTGCACGCCCCATCAGGCGAAGTTCGCGACCGCCCTTCTGACTGTCCTGCTCTTTCAAACGCCGCGCCTCCAGCCGATTCTGTTCGTCTGTGCTCCACAGTGCATGACGATAGTGGAGCAAACATTACGACAAACCATTTTCGATGGAACTAGAGAAAAATAGTGTCGTAAGCGTGATCGAAACTGCTTCCTGCCGAACCAGAATCCGGATGAGGCCCCTGACTCAAAATCACATCAACTTCCGCTAACCTACTGAAATCACGAATGACTATCAGGATCACGGACTAGCCGAACTTGCCCGTGCGCGGAAAACCCTTCGGCACCATTCGCCCGGCAGATGCGCGCGCACCGATCCACTCGGCAAGCTCGGCCTGTGACCGCGTAAAGGTGCGCTCGGCCGAATCCAGCCAGGTCAGGCCGCTTTCCATGGTGAAGGTCTTCATGTCGAGCACGCCGCCGGACTTGAATTTTTGCAGCCGAACCCCCTTGCCGCGCGTCATTTCCGGGATTTCCGACACTGCGAACACCAGCATCTTGCGGTTCTCACCGACAATGGCAACGTGATCGCCGGCAACCGGAATGCAGAACAGCGCCTCGTCGGGAGCCTTCACATTCATCACCTGGCGGCCCTTGCGCGTATTGGCGACCGTCTCTTCCTCGGACACGATGAAACCGTTGCCCTGCTGGGACGACAGAAGCAGCCTGCGCTTCGGCTCATGCACGAAGGCGGTGACGATGTCCTGATCCGTCTCCATGTCGACCATGATGCGGATCGGCTCGCCATGTCCGCGCCCGCCGGGCAGGCGGTCGGCACCGATGGTGTAGAACTTGCCGCCGGTGGTGAAGACGAGGATCTTGTCGGTGGTCTGGGCATGGAAGGCCAGCTTGAGACTGTCGCCTTCTTTGAAGGAGAGCTGCGAATAATCGCTCAGATGCCCCTTCATGGCGCGCAGCCAGCCCTTTTCGGAGATGACGACGGTGACAGGTTCCTTTTCGATCATCGCCTGCGCAATGTCGGTCAGGTCGTGCTCCGGCGCTTCCGCGAAGCTGGTGCGGCGCGGCCCCAGTTCCTTGTTTTCTTCCGGCCCGAAATCGCGGCGGATGGTCTGGATTTCCCAGGCAATGGTGTTCCATTGCTTCAGCACATCGCCCAGCAGCGCCTCGATCTGCTGCTTTTCCTCCGTCAGCGCATCGAATTCCTTGCGGATCTCGAACTCTTCCAGCTTGCGCAGCGAGCGCAACCGCATGTTCAGGATCGCTTCGGCCTGCGTGTCGGTGAGGTCCCAGCGGGCCATCATTACGGCTTTGGGCTCATCCTCCTCGCGGATGATGCGGATCACCTCATCGATGTTCAGATAGGCAATGAGATAGCCGGCAAGGATCTCCAGCCGCCGCTCGATTTCCGCCAGTCGATGGCGCGAACGGCGCTGGAGCACCTCGCGGCGATGATCCAGCCATTCGCGCAGCACGCTCTTCAGCGACAGCACGTTCGGCACCTTGCCGCGCGACAGCACGTTCATGTTGAGCGAGAACCGGCTTTCCAGCTCAGTGAGCTTGAACAGCGATTCCATCAATATGCCGGGATCGACGGTGCGGCTCTTCGGCACCAGAACGATGCGGATATCTTCCGCGCTTTCATCGCGGATGTCTTCCAGAAGCGGCAGCTTCCGGGCGATGAGCAGTTCCGCGATCTTCTCGATCAGGCGCGACTTCTGCACACCGTAAGGGATCTCGGTGACGGCGATCGTCCACGTCCCGCGGCCATGATCTTCCTGATGCCAGCGCGAACGCACGCGAAACGAGCCGCGGCCGGTGCGATAGGCTTCGGCGATGGAGGCACGACTGTCGATGATGATGCCTCCGGTCGGGAAATCCGGGCCCTGAACGAACTCCATGAGCCGCTCGTCGGAGATGTCCTGTCCGGATTTGACGCCGTCGATCAGGCACAGCGCTGCGTCGCACAATTCGGCGGCGTTGTGAGGCGGAATGGAGGTCGCCATGCCCACCGCGATGCCGGAAGAGCCGTTGGCGAGCAGGTTCGGAAAGGCGCCCGGCAGAACGACCGGCTCTTCGTCTTCCTCATTGTAGGTGGGACGAAAATCGACCGCGTCCTCGGTGATGCCGGCGAGCAGCTCGGTCGCCACATCGGTCATGCGCGCTTCGGTGTAGCGCATGGCTGCGGCATTATCGCCATCGATATTGCCGAAATTGCCCTGCCCGTCCACCAGCGGGTAGCGCATCGAAAAACTCTGCGCCAGACGCACCAGCGCATCATAGATCGACTGATCGCCATGCGGATGGAACTTGCCCATCACCTCACCGACGATGCGCGCGCATTTGGCGAAACCCTGATCCGGATTGAGGCGCAAAAGGCGCATCGCGTGCATGATGCGCCTGTGAACAGGCTTCAGCCCGTCACGCACATCCGGCAATGCACGATGCATGATGGTCGACAGCGCATAAGCAAGATAGCGCTCCTCGAGCGCCCGCTTCAGGTCGACCGGTTCGATATGATCGCCACCATCTCCGGGCGGCATAAGGCTTTTTCCCATGGGGTTTGACTAACCGAGGCGATGATTCGCGGCAAGGGCAAGGCTGGCGTCAAGTGGGGTTCTGATCACTGAAAAACGCATTCATGTTTGCTATTTTGAGATGATTTTCTACTAATAGGTCAAAATTGCACTTGCTCGTGCCACATGCTGCAGTCAAATGCTCGCCATTCTCCCTCTCAAAGAATAAATTCGGAGTCCTCCCTGATGAGCCTGCAATCTGCAAAATGGTCAATGCTGACCGCCTCGACCATTCTTTTGGGAATGGCCATCGCTCCGGCTTCGGCACAGAGCATTGACGATGTAGCCGCCCGCGTGAAGTCCAATTTCACCGAACAGGGCGTTGAGATCGAATGGAAGGGCCTGTCCGGCGACCTTTCGTCGATGGTCATGCAGGGCGTGTCCTTCAAGGCGGCCGGCACCGATGGCGCCTTCGAGATCGGCGACCTCACTCTTGAAAACATCAGCGAAGCCGATGGCAACATCAATGTCGGCTCGATCAGCAGCGATGCCTACTCGCGCAACGACGGCCCGACTTCCTTCGAGATAAGCCCGATGGTCATGAAGGACGTGATCCTGTTCGGCGAGGCCAGCTCCAATCCGTTCGGCGGCATGATGTATTACCGTTCGATCAAGCTGGACGACATCAGCATGAAGAATTCGGGCAAGACTGCATTCGCCGCCAAGGACATCTCGGCGACCATGTCCGAGTTTGCGACCGACAAGCCGGTGACCATGGAAGCGACCGTCCCGAATTTCACCGCCGACCTGACACTGGTCGACGACCCGAAATACAAGGATGCGATTGAGGCTCTCGGATACCAGACCATCAACGGATCGATCCGTATGGAAGGAAGCTGGAACGCCGCAGACGGCGACATGAACATCGTGAAGTACGATACGAAAATCGACAATGCCGGCACATTGGGTGTCAGCATGCGCCTCGGCGGCTACACGACCGAGTTCATCAAATCCATGCAGGAACTGCAGAAGCAGATGGCTGAAGCGTCCGAGGAAGCCGATTCCTCGGCACAGGGCATGGCCATGCTGGGCCTGATGCAGCAGCTGAGCTTCAATTCCACCTCGATCCGCTTCACGGACGATTCGCTGACCAACAAGCTTCTCGACTATTTCGGCAAGCAGCAGGGTGTCTCCGGTAAGGATGTCGCCAATCAGGCCAAGGCGATCGTTCCTTTCGGGCTGGCCCAGTTGCAGAATCCTGAACTGACCGCGCAGGCCTCCGCCGCCGTTAACCAGTTCCTGGACAATCCGGGCAGCCTCGAAATCTCGGCCGCGCCGACCAGCCCGGTTCCGTTCGCCCTGATCATGGCGGACGCCATGGCAAATCCGACGAACCTGACCAAAACGCTCGCAGTGTCGGTAAAGGCCAACCAGAACTGACCTGCATTCTCTTCGCAAACAAAAAAAAGCCGCACCGGAAACGGTGCGGCTTTTTCATGAGATCCGGATCAGGTTCAGGCCGGATGAAGCGTACGGTTACGCGCCTGTGATGCCGCCGAGATGACGCCGACCGGCATCAAAGGTTCGAGATGAATGGTGCCCACCGTCTCGCCGTCCTCGAACACCAGCTCCGCATTGTAACGTCGGGCAAGGGCACGCATCGCCGCATTGTGCGGGTGGGTGGTGACAAGAAGTCTGGTGTAGCCAAACCCCCTCGCCTGCTCGATCAGCCGTTCGAACAATTTTCCGCCAAGACCCTGATGCTGAAGATGACGCTCGACGCTGAAGGCGATTTCAGCCGTAGGCTGGCTTTGATCGGGGCTTTCATGCAGTTCCGCCGCGCCCAGAACCTTGTCGCCTTCCACATAGCCGATCACCGTGGTTCCGGCAGCGGAGGAACGGTACACATAAGATGAAATGAAACTGTCGTCGGCCAGTCCATTGAAGCGATCACGCCGGCTTTCCGAATCGAGCCTGAGAAGATGCTCGCGAAACCTCGGCATATCCGAGGGTCTAAGCTGGCGTATGGTCCCCGTCAGGCGAACGGGGCTGTGAACAGTCTGCTCCATGTCGCACTCCTCTGGGTTCCTCCCTGAGATCGTCCCGACATTCCTGATATTGTGCAACGCAACATAAATATCAAGTCATTGATGTTGCTTATAGACGTACATGAACGGGAAGCTGCCATTCCAAAATGGAAGGGCTCCCGATACGCTGGTTTTTCGCCTCACCCGCCCTGTGCAAGATAAGTCGTGCATTCGCGGAGCAGCTGTCGTAAAACGGCCCCATAAAGATGACAGAAAAAATCATAATTTTTAATGGGCTTGTCTAGAATTATTCCAAGGTATAGGCCATATATAACGCACAGCTTTCCTGCGAGGATGGATCATGCGACTTACGCGCCAGACCAATTACGCCATACGCATCCTGATGTATTGCGCGACCAATGACGGCAAGTTGAGCCGCATACCCGAGATCGCCGCGGCCTACACCGTTTCGGAACTCTTCCTGTTCAAGATCCTTCAGCCGCTCGTCGAGAACGGGCTGGTGGAGACCGTGCGCGGCCGCAATGGCGGCGTGCGCCTTGGCAGGCCGGCAGAAAAAATCACGCTGTTCGACGTGGTGCGCGTCACCGAAGACAACTTCTCGATGGCCGAATGCTTCGACAACGATACGGCGGACTGCCCGCTGATCGACAGTTGCGGCCTCAACGCTGCCCTGCGCGAAGCGCTCGGCGCCTTCTTCGCCGTGCTGGAACGTCACACGATCGCCGATCTCGTCGCTGCCCGCCCGAACATGCGCGAGGCGCTCGGTATCGATGATCTGGCGCCGCGCAACGTTTCCCCGCGCAAGGTCGCGGCCCAGCACAATGTGCCTGCGGCCTGATCGTTCACGGCATATATAGAAAATGAAACGACCGGCCTTGTGCCGGTCGTTTCATTTTTAAGCGGCAGACTGAGGAAGGACGAACGGAGTGCCGGGAGCGGGAACAGCCCCCACGCGCAACCGGCAGCCGAACACGCGCTCGATCATCGAATCACTGAGAACATCCTGCGGCGCGCCAACCGTGTCGAGCCGGCCGCGATGCATGACATGGATGCGGTCGGCATACATCGCAGCAAGGTTGAGGTCGTGCAATATGGCGACCACCCCGCCCCCGGCCTTCACGAAATCGCGCGCGATGTCCATGATGATGAGCTGGTGCTTGATATCGAGGCTGGATACGGGCTCATCCAGAAACAGATAGCGCGGCTGGCCATCCAGAACCGGCACCCACACCTGGCACAGCACACGGGCCAACTGCACCCGCTGCTGCTCGCCGCCTGACAGCTCCTGATAGAAACGCCCTGCAAAACCTTCCAGATCAACGCGCGCCAGCGCGATTTCGGGAAGCTGCTCAGCCTCCGTGCCGATCATACCCGAACGCCCGCCGGTCAGCCCCATCCTGACGATTTCCCGCACGGTGAAGGGAAAGGACAGGGATGTCGCCTGTGGCAGCACCGCGCGTATGCCGGCCGCATCCAGCGGTTTCATCGACCGAAGATCGCGCCCGTTAAAGGCAACCCGCCCTTCATAGGCTAGTTCGCCGCACAAGGCCTTGAGCAGGGTCGTCTTGCCGGAGCCGTTCGGCCCCACGATGGCGACGAGTTCGCCGGGCTTCGCGGAAAAGCCGACACCATGCACGATGCGCGTCGAGCCGATCTGGATGGATATGTCCTGTGCTTCGATCATGCCGGCCTCACAGATCGATGACGCCGCGATTGCGCAGCAATATCCACAGGAAGAACGGAGCGCCTGCAACGGCGGTGACGATGCCGATCGGCAGCTCCGCCGGCGCGACGATCGTACGTGCCACCGCATCCGCCAGCAGCAGCAGCGAGGCCCCGAGCAGAGCCGATGCCGGCAGCAGGTATCGATTGTCCGGCCCCATGGCGAGACGCAACAGATGCGGCACGACGATGCCGACGAAGCCGATGCCCCCGCTGACCGCCACCGAAGAACCGACGGAGGCGGCAACGCTGACGATCGCGATATATTTGAGTTGCTGCACAGGGATGCCGAGATGGGTAGCGGTCGCCTCGCCCAGCGCCAGCGCGTTCAGCCCGCGCGCCAGAAACGGCGTGGCGGCCATGGCCAGCACCATGATCGGAGCGACGGCGCCGATCTTCAGCCAGGTGGCCCCTGCAAGCGATCCCAGTTGCCAGAAGGTCAGGTCCCGCAACTGGCGGTCATCGGCAACGAACACCAGAATGCCCGTCACCGCACCGGCAAGTGCCGCAAGCGCGATCCCAGCCAGAAGCATGGTGGCGACCGATGTCCGGCCCTGCCGCGTCGCGACTTTGTAGAGAACCAGCGTTGCTGCCAGACCACCGAAGAAGGCGGCTACCGGCAGGGAAAAAGTTCCCATTGCCAGCGTCACCGGAGCCAGCACGGTTCCACCGAGAACGATGATCAGCACGGCAGCAAGACCTGCGCCGGCCGAAACGCCGATGAGCCCGGGATCGGCCAGAGGATTGCGGAAAAGCCCCTGCATCACCGCACCGGACACGGCCAGAGAAGCGCCCACAAGAGCTCCCAGAACCACGCGTGGCAGACGGACATCGTTGATAATGATGCGGTCACGAACACTGAGCGCATCATCTGCCACCCCAAACAGCCATCCGCGCACGACTGCCATTGAAGAGGCATCCGAAGCGCCTGAAGCGAGGCTGAACAGCATGGTCAGAGCAAGAAGAACGCACAGCAGCAGAATAACCAGACGCGCAAGCGCGGATCTGTCACCGGCGACGGGATAACGTTTTACGCCGGCTTCCCCGGCAGCAACTGGATTGGTCATGTGGATTCCGCGCGCTTCAGTCGGCGACTTCTTTGCCGTATAGCGCGACTGCGACGTCGCGAACAGCATCCGCAGTGCGAGGGCCAAAGCCCAGCATATAGGCGCCGTCCATGCGCACCACTCTGCGGGCCTTGCCGGCAGGCGTGGTGGCAATGATGGGATTGCCGAGAACCTCGTCATCGCCGCTCTGGTGGCCACCGATCTGCCCCATCATCAGGATGACATCCGGACGCGCGTCGACAATCGCTTCTTCTGTCAGTTGCTTGTAGCCGGAATAACCCTCGATGGCGTTCATGGCACCGGCAAGCTCTATGATGCCGTTGGCAGCCGTATCAGCCCCGGAGGCCATGATCTTGCCGCCCTGCGCCGACAGAATGAACAACACGCGCTTGCGGTCTTTAACATTCCCCGTGAGCGCTTTGGCTTCATCGATCTTCGCACCCACCTCGGCGGCAAGTGCATCGGCCTTCTGCCCGACGCCAAGGGCCTTGCCGACAACCTCGATCTTGCGGATGATGCCTTCCCGGTCGAACGTCTCGGGCACCTCGATGTAAGGCACGCTGGCCTTCTTCAGCACATCGATCGTCTCTTTGGGGCCACTGCCCTCAAGTGCCAGTATGCCACCAGGGTTGACGGAAAGAACGCCTTCGGGGGAAAGCTGGCGCATGTAGCCAACATCCGGCAATTCAAGAGCTTCAGGCGGGAACACGCTGGTCGTGTCGCGCGCGATCAGGCGGTCCTGCTCGCCCAGCGCGAAAACGATCTCCGTGATGGATCCGCCTATGGCGGCAATGCGCGTTGGATCCTCGAATTTCCCGTCGATCTCGGCGGAAGTAGCAGCCAAAGGCGTAAAAGCGGCCATGCACAACAGCATGGCCGCACGCGCAGCGAAACGGGAAAAGATTTTCATTTCAACACCTTCAAGCCGGGACAGACACCGGCACCTTGGGAAGATTCTCGGCAAGGAAGCGCCAGTCATCACGCTCCATTTCGCCTTCATGGCGCTCGCCAAAGAACTGGATAATTATCCTGCCCTGGGAATCATAGGCTTCAATTGACGTCACGAAACCGTCGCGCGTCGGCTTGCGTACACCCCACACCTCGGCAATGTGGTCGAGTCGCAGATGCAGATGGAACATCTCGTCCATGACATTCAGCCACGGCCCCATCGGCTTCACCGACCTGATCGGCCCGGTGTGGATCTGGATGCAGCCATGGTTGCCGACAAAGCACATGATCGGCAGTGCCTCGGCGGCGGCATGATGCATGAGCGCCGCGACAGCATCCTCATCGACCCGCCACGCATATTCCGGCCCGACAAGGCGCATGGCCTGCAAACGGCTGATCCGAAGCGACCGCAGCATCCCGAAGAACTGGTGCACATCGGTCAGGGCACCCCAGCGCTCGCGCAGTTCCTCGACACGAACGAAAGCCTCGGCCGGTGACGAGGACACCTCCCCGAACACGGGCTCCACTTCCATGCGGGGAAGCTGGTCGTCCACCTGAAGCTCTCCCACCAGCTTGTGGAATGCATACAGGTTGGAGGCATTGCGCAGATGGACCTTGTGGACGGCATGTCCGGCACGGTCGAAGAATTGCAGGCTGTGGCGAACCTCGTCGCCGCTGCGCTTCTCGACGGCAAAGCCGTGCGCCCAAACTTTCGGGAAGATGCGCAGATCAATGTCCCGGCCAAGCACCAGCGCATTGTGCTCGCCAACCGAAACCTTGTCGTAGACGCCGATCTTCTCGTGAACGGCGCTTTCATTTCGGGTCAGGGCCATTGCTTCGCCAATGCCCTGCAAGCCGCTGAGAACCGACTTCACGTCAGGCCGGATGCGAACGGCTTCATGACCGCAATGCGCCGACAGCAACTCAGCCTCGCTTATGCCAAGCTGCGCCGACAGATCGCGCTCGCGCATCCGGGGGTTCTCGATCCGTGCCCGCCTGATCTCATGCGGGCTCGGCTTCACGCGCTGGTCCATTGGCTCTAACCCTCGATGGGGCCAATCACTTGTTGAGGATCAGCTTACCCTGACGGGTGATCTTCAGGCGGTACAGTGCGCCATGATGCTCGATGCCGATCTCATGCTCACCCTGGAACAGGCTGTTGGACGACAGCGTCCTCACGGAAAAGGGCGTGCGCTCGACCCGTACCGGAACGGCCTGGTCTACGCGGCGAACGCGATAGCGGAAGTCGTTGGGAGTGTGCGCAGTCATCGATCTCGATCCCTCTCGTTGGGGGTGGCTAGGGCTGCTCGAACATGATTTTCGATTTCTTGACTCTAATAATCATGTTTTATCACAACTGCAATACCGGACTAAATTAGTCAACATTAAAGGCAAACACCAGTGCAAAAAATGCACTGCAAACCCTTTCCCCGCCCCTCGTGCGGTCTCCTCCGGCCGCGAGCCATTCCCGCTGCTCAGGCAGCCCGTTGCTCAAGGGCCATCGCAGGCGAAAGATCTGTCACGCGCGTGTCATTCCCGAATTATCTGATGGCATCAGTGGAATGCGCTCTCGACAATCGGCTTCCGGGAAGGCAGGGCTTGCCATATCCTGTCCGGATAGTTCAAGTTTTAGACTCTGAACTCTGATCGAGCAATCATGCCGCCGGCCCCGCCGGTCAAAATCGATGATGAACGGCAAGAAAGGTGATGACGACCGTGAGATTCTCCACTCTTTTATCAATCGCGCTTCTTACCAGCGGCACCGTGGCGGCAGGCACTGCCTTTGCCCAGGATGCCGCACCGAAATCTGCGCCGGCAGCGCTTTCCCTTGAACTCAATGCCGCCCAGCCGTCGGACAAGGGCTGCCGCCTCACCTTCGTCGTGAACAACGGGCTGGGCACGGATCTGACCAAGGCCTCGTTCGAGATCGCGCTCTTCAACGATTCGGGCGTGGTGGACCGCATGACGGTCCTCGACTTCAAGGAACTGCCGCAGGGCAAGACCAAGGTCAGCCGCTTCGACCTCGCCGGAATCGACTGTGCAAAGATCTCGCGGGCGCTTGTGAACGGTTCCAATGACTGCGCCGGCGATGGTATCGAGCCGACAGCCTGCATGAAGGCTCTTCAGCCCAGCTCGAAGACCGACATCAATTTCGGCGTATAACCGCAGCCTCCGTCGTTCGGAAAGGACAGCCATGTACATTGCCATGAACCGTTTCAAGGTCCTCAAGGGCTCGGAAACGGATTTCGAGAACATCTGGAAGAATCGCGAATCGACGCTGCATGAGATGAAGGGTTTCAGGACCTTCCACCTGCTGCGCGGACCGGTGAACGAGGCCGAGAACTACACGCTGTACGCATCGCATACGGTCTGGGAGAGCGAGGACGATTTCCTCGCCTGGACGAAGTCGCAGAATTTCCGCGATTCGCATCGCAATGCCGGCACCGGCAAGGCGACCACTATGGGTCATCCCCAGTTCGAAGGCTTTTCGGCCATCGAAGGCGCCTGAGCACCTACCCTGCTTATGTTCGGAATAAGGCTCCGGGATCATGTCCCAGAGCCTTTTCTTTTCCGGACTGCTGGTCAGACGCTCGCCAGCAGGCTGGCATTGCCGCCCGCGGCGGTCGTGTCCACGCACACCGCGCGCTCATGCGCATAGGCTGCCGGATAAATAACCTCCGTGACCAGCGGCACGATCGGTCCCGCCCGCTTTGCCAGCGCGCGGCGAATGGCCCTCGCCTCGTCCCAGCCGCCGGAGAAAGCCACGACATCGACCGGCAGGGACGAAAGCTCATTCGCATCCACGCGCGCATCGAGCGTCGCGATCGGCAATCCCTTGCCAGTCAGCGGCGACAGGGTGGCAGCGGCATCGGGCGACACGGCCAGCACGGCATTGCCGGCAGCCAGCGCCTGAATGGCCTGCGCCAGCAGCGTATCGGCATCGGGACCAAGGCACAGAACCCGTCCGCGCGGCACCAGAGCCAGAGTGTTGGCCTCTCCGGTGGGGCCAGGCAGATCGATCTGACCGAATTCCAGCCCCGCCGACGCGGCCACCGCCGCAGCCCCCTTGCCGCGCAGATGCTTGCGCAGGATGGCGATGCGGTCCGGCCGGGCAGACCAGCCGCCAAGTGCGGGATCGGGCAGATTGTCCTTCAGCTCGGTCGCCACCGCTATGCGCGCCTCGGCAAGCTCAGTGCCGGCCTTCGGCGCTTTGCGGAACCGCCGCAGATAGTGCGGACCGCCAGCCTTGGGGCCGGTGCCGGAAAGCCCCTCGCCGCCGAATGGCTGCGAGCCCACCACTGCGCCGATCTGGTTGCGGTTCACATAGATGTTGCCGGCATGGATGCCGTCGACGAAATGCTGGGCGCGGCCTTCGATGCGGGTATGCAGGCCGAAGGTGAGGCCGTAGCCGCGCGCATTGATCGCCCCGATGACCGAATCGAGCTTGTCGGCGTCGAATGTCGCCACATGCAGCACCGGACCGAACACTTCGCGTTCGATCTCCTCGATACCGCGCACCGAGATGATATGCGGCGCGACGAAACGGCCGCCCTCCGGCGCATCAAGCTTTGCGACCACCTTGCCGCGTGCCTCCATATCCCGGCAGTAATCGCCGATCGCGCCCTGCGCCTCTGCATCGATCAACGGCCCGACATCGCTGGAGAGCGCCCACGGATTGCCGAGGCGCAGTTCGTTCATGGCGCCGATGAGCATTTCCTGCACCTTCTTCTCGACATCCTTCTGCACATAGAGGATGCGCAGCGCCGAGCAGCGCTGGCCGGCACTCTGGAAGGAAGAGGCGAGAATGTCGCGCACCGCCTGCTCGGGCAGAGCGGTCGAATCGACCACCATGGCGTTGAGCCCGCCGGTCTCGGCAATCAGCATGGCATCGGGCGCCGCCGTCTCGGAAAGCTGCTTTTCGATCAGCTTCGCGACCTCGGTCGAGCCGGTGAAGCAGACGCCGGCGATTCGCGGATCGGCCGTCAGCGGACCGCCAACCGAAGGACCATCACCCGGAAGGAGCTGGATCACGTCTTCCGGCACGCCCGCCTCGTGCAGAAGTTCCACGGCGCGATATGCGATCAGCGGCGTCTGTTCGGCAGGCTTTGCGATGACCGCATTGCCGGTAACGAGCGCCGCCGCGATCTGGCCGGTGAAGATGGCCAGCGGGAAATTCCATGGCGAGATACAGGCGATCACGCCGCGCGCCTCTGTCGCGGTTTCGACATTGGCGGCCTCGCAAGCATAGTAGCGCAGGAAATCCACCGCTTCGCGAAGCTCCGCCACCCCGTCGGCCAGCGTCTTGCCGGCCTCGCGGGTGGCAAGCGCGAAGAACTCGGCCGCGTTTGCCTCGTAAAGATCGGCAGCGCGGCGCAGTATGGCGGAACGCTCCGCGACGGCGCGCGCCGCCCATTCGGGCTGCGCTTTCACCGCGAAGCCCACGGCACTCTTCACCTGCGCTTCGCCGGCATCGGCCACCGTGCCAACCACTTCCCTGACATTGGCAGGGTTGATGACATCGCGCGTGCTGCCCTTGCCCTTGGCGCGGGTCAGCGGCTTCGCCTGCCATGTATGCGGGGCAGCGAAAGGCACCCTCGCCTTTTCGAGCGCCTCCAGCGTCACGACATCTGTGATGTCCCAGCCTTTTGCGTTGCGGCGATCCGCGCCGAAGATTGCCAACGGCTTCGCAATGTTCGGATTGGCGGCAGATCCTTGCGTCTCCACGATCTCCAGCGGATCGCGAGCGATGGCCTCCGGCGGCACCGCCTCGTCGGTCAACTGGTGGACGAAGGAGGAATTGGCGCCGTTTTCCAGCAAGCGGCGCACCAGATAGGCCAGCAGGTCGGAATGCGCGCCGACGGGCGCATAGATGCGGCAGCGCGTGCCCTCGGCCTTGCGCACGGCCTCATGCAACTGCTCGCCCATGCCGTGCAGGCGCTGGAACTCGAAGCACTCCCGGTTCGGAGCCATTGACAGGATTGCCGCAACCGTATGGGCGTTGTGGGTGGCGAATTGCGGATAGATGCGGTCGGTCATCGACAGGAGCTTCTTCGCGCAGGCCATGTAGGAAACGTCCGTATTGGCCTTGCGCGTGAAGACCGGATAGCCGGCCAAGCCCATGACCTGCGCGCGCTTGATCTCGGTGTCCCAGTAAGCGCCCTTCACCAGCCGCACCATGATGTTGCGGTCGAGCTTGTTTGCCAGCGCATACAGCCAGTCGATGGCGAAGGCGCAGCGCGGCCCGTAGGCCTGCACGACGACGCCGAATCCGTTCCAGCCGGCAAGGCGCTCGTCGGCCAGCACCAGTTCGATGACATCGAGCGACAGGTCGAGGCGGTCGGCCTCCTCGGCATCGATGTTGAGGCCCATATTGGCCTTCTTCGCCGCCAACGCCAACGACAGCAGCCGCTCTGCCATCACCGGCAGCATGGTTTCCCGCTGCGCCACCTCATAGCGCGGATGAATGGCCGAAAGCTTCACCGAAATGCCGTGGTTTTTGCGGATGTCGGCGCCGTTGGCCGGCTTATCGAGCGCGGCGATCGCATCCGCATAGGCCTTGAGATAGCGCAGGGCGTCCGCCTCGGTGCGGGCCGCCTCGCCCAGCATGTCGAAGGAATAGAGATAACCCTTGTCGGTCATCGACTTGCCGCGCTTCATCGCCTCGGCGATGGTGCGGCCGAGCACGAACTGCTCGCCCATCTCGCGCATGGCTGCCGCCACTGCCTTGCGGATGACAGGCTCTCCCAGACGGCGAACCATGGATCGCAGCGTCTTTTCGATGCCGCTCTCACCCTCTTCCAGAACCCGCCCGGTCAGCATCAACGCCCACGTGGAAGCGTTGACGAAGATCGAGGACGACGAGCCCGAATGCGCGGACCAGTCATGCGGAGCGATCTTGTCGGCGATCAGATCGTCCATGGTCTCGGCATCCGGCACGCGCAGCAGCGCTTCGGCCAGACACATCAGCGCCACGCCTTCCTTGGTGGAAAGGCCGTAGGCAGAGAGAAAGACCTCCATCAGCCGAGGATCGGACGAGCCGCGTGCGGCCTTGACGAGGTCTACCGCACGCCGGGTGATCGCCGCGCGCTCTTCGGTTGACAGAGCGACGGCTTCAACCAGCCTTTTTACGGCGGCGTCCTCATCGGGGAGATAATTGGCACGGATCTGCTGGCGAATTGGTGCAAGGGTCGGCATGGCGTTCCTGTCGAAACAGAGGCAAATCTCAACGGTCTGGCGGCCGCCACGACCGATATGAGAACCTAGCACGAGCTCATGGAATTAGCCGGTCCAATTATCTCGACGAAATGGTCATTATGAACTATCAGAATGCCAGTATTTAATCATATTGGACTATCAAATTCGATATGGAAGACCAACTGGACCGCATCGATCGCAACATTCTCTTTGCTCTCGCGCACGAGGCACGACTTTCCATGGCCGAACTGGCGGCAAAAGTCGGCCTTTCCAAAACGCCGGTGCAGGCGCGCGTCAAAAAGCTTGAGAATGAGGGCTTCATCCGCGGCTACAGCGCCATCATCGACCGTGAGCGCATGGGTGAAGGCCATGTCGCCTTCGTGCAGGTGAAACTATCGGACACGCGCTCCGCCGCCCTCGACGAATTCAACCGCGCAGTCCAGGCCGTTCGCGAGATCGAGCAGTGCCACATGATGGCTGCGAGCTTCGATTATCTGCTAAAGGTCCGCACCCGCGACATCGCCAGCTATCGCCGCGTGCTGGGCGAGCGCATATCGGCCCTGCCGCATGTGGCGCAGACCTCGACCTTCGTCGCCATGGAAACGGTCAAGGACAGGTAGAAAGTCGTCTTTCCAAGTGCTTACAGGACAACGTTGAAAATGACGCTGTCGGTTCCGGCCGCCGCAAATATCCACAGGCGCAATTGCCACCAGCCGGGCGTCGGAAACTTCACGCCCTGAATACGGTAGCTGCCGCCGCCCAGATAGTCGGTCGCCTGCGGGCTGGTCGGAAGGCCCTGATTCTGCTCCGCCATGCCGCCGGAAACGTGAATCGCCGCGTTTTCGACCGGCTGGCCGGATTTCATCCTGATCGTCACCAGCCAGGCCTGCGTTTCGCCAATGCGCACCGCACCCGCTTCCGGCTTCATGGAAACGCTGAACAATCCTCTTTCGCTGGATTTTGCACGCGCCAGCTCATTGCCGCCTGCTCCTCCCGCATATCCGGACAGATAGGCGGCAGCGATAACAGCGATGAACACAGCCGTGATGGCGGCTGAAATGAGAAGATAGCGTCCCAGGGATGCCAAAAACGTCGTCCCGGCCAAAAAATGAAACCCGCTTGCCCGGCAAGCCGGATGTCGCATGGATAATATGGAATTCATGGTTTCCACGACAAGCGGACATCCGCTCCATCGCAACGAAAAAGGGCGCACCGAAGTGCGCCCTGATCCGGATGAAGGGCTGTTTTAAAGCCCCAGTCCGCCGATGCAGACATATTTCGTGTCGAGATAGTCGTCCATGCCCTGATGGCCGCCCTCGCGGCCAAGGCCGGATTCCTTGACACCGCCAAACGGCGCTTCCGGCGTGGTGATGATGCCTTCATTGACGCCGACCATGCCGTATTTCAGGCCTTCCATCACGCGGAAGGCACGGCCCAGATCACCGGTGTAGAAGTAGCAGGCAAGGCCGAACTCGGTGTCGTTGGCGAGCGCGATAGCTTCTTCCTCGCTCCCGAATTTGAACACCGGCGCCAACGGCCCAAAGATTTCTTCCTTCATGAACTTCATCTGCGGTGTAGCGCCAGACACCACCGTCGGCTGGAAGAACGAGCCGCCCAGTTCATGGCGCTTGCCGCCGGTGACGACCTTGCCGCCCTTGGCAACCGCGTCCTCGATGAATTCCTCGACCTTTTCGACCGCATTGACGTCGATCAGCGGCCCCTGCTGCACGCCCTCGTCGAGCCCCGAACCGACCTTGAGCGCGGCCGAAGCCTCGGCGAGCTTTTCCACGAAAGCGTCGTAGATGCCGGCCTGCACGAAGAATCGGTTGGTGCACACGCAGGTCTGGCCCGAGTTGCGGAACTTGGCCGCGATCGCGCCCTGCACCGCACGGTCCAGATCGGCATCGTCGAACACCAGGAACGGCGCGTTGCCACCGAGTTCCATCGACACCTTCTTCACCGTCGATGCGCATTTTTCGATCAGCATCTTGCCGACCTCGGTCGAGCCCGTGAAGGTCAGCTTCTTGACCAGCGGGTTGGCGCAGATCTCATCACCGATGGCGCCGGCCGAGCCGGTCACGATGTTGACCACGCCTTTGGGGAAGCCCACTTCCTCGCACAGCGCGCCCCAAGCGAGGCCGGAGTAAGGCGTCTGGGAAGCCGGCTTGACGACCGCGGTGCAGCCGGCGGCAAGCGCGGGGCCAAGCTTGCGCGACAGCATGGAGGACGGGAAGTTCCACGGCGTGATGGCGGCGATGACGCCGACCGGCTCCTTCGTCACCAGTACGCGGCGATCCGCCCACGGAGAAGGCACCACATCGCCATAGGCGCGGCGAGCCTCTTCGGCGAACCACAGCACATAGGCGGCGGAAGAGCCCACCTCGCCCTTCGCCTCGGTCAGCGACTTGCCCTGCTCCATGGTGAGCAGTTCGGCCAGCGCGTCCTGATTGTCCATGATGGCGTCGTGCAGCTTGCGCAGCAGCTTGGAGCGCTCCAGCGCCGAGGTCTTGCGGAACGACAGGAACGCTTCCTGCGCGGCGGCAATAGCGCGGCGGGTTTCGGCAGCGCCCGATTTCGGCACGGTTCCGATCTTGAGGCCGGTGGCCGGGTTGATCACATCGATGGTCTGGCCGGAATCCGCCTGCACCCATTCTCCGTTGATGAGATTGGCCTGCTTCATGAAATAGCTGGTCTTCTGGAGCATGGTCTGGCCTCCGCTTGGCGCTCTCCTGAGCGCAAATGTCAAAAAATTCATGGAATGACGCGCTTCGGGAACAGGCGTCACAGGTGGTATTATCCCAAGGTAAGCGCCGCGATCAACCGTCGCGCTCTTCTTTGCTCTGGTCCAGCGATATCGGCTTCATCCGAATATGCAGCCCGCCACCAGCAGCCACGCAGACGTCGTCATCACCGCCATGAGCGTCGACAGCGTCATCTGGTTCGAGGCCAGCCCCTGTCCCGTGCCGAACTGCGTTGCGATCAGATAGGAGTTCACGCCTGCAGGCAACGAAGCAGCCACCACGGCCACTTTCGCCGCAAGGGGCGGCAGGCCGAAGAGAAGTGCGAATATGAGCGCCAGTCCCGGCATCAGCACCAGCTTGACGGCCGACAAAGCCAGTGCGGGACGCAAATTGCCGGAAATGCCGAATGCTTTCAGCCCTGCGCCCATGGAAAACAGCGCTATCGGACCCGCTATATCGGCGAAGGCATCGACCAGCCGCCCGGCGACGGACGGCAACTCCCAGCCGGTAAAGCGCCATACCAGACCTGAAAGTATTCCCACGATCAGCGGGTTTGCAAACAGCCGGCCGAGAAAGCTGCGCAGGACGCGCGCCGGATGCAGTTCACCATCGCCCTCCCCGAACAGCTCGAACAGGATGATCGAGGCCATCATCATCACCGGCAGATGCACGGCAATCAGAAGCGAGATCACATCGGTTCCCGGCTGACCGAATATGCCGGAAATCAGCGGAATTCCCAGCAGAACGAGATTGGAAAATGAAGAGGAGACACCACCGATAACACCGACGCGCGCATCCCTGCCCATCCAGCGCGTCATGATCAGATGGCCACTGGTCCAGGTAAGGGCAATGGCGCTGAAATAGACGACCCACAGCAGCCATGGCGCGGCGCCATGAAAATCCACTCTCGACAGCGTGCGGAACAGCAGAACGGGCATGGCGACGCCCACCGCGAACTGGCCAAGCATTTCGCCGGCACCCACCTTGAGATAATTGCTCCAGGCAGCGACATATCCAATCGCGACGAGACCGAAGACATAAAGAATGGTCTCTATCAGTTGCGACATGTCGTTCCGGTCACATCCACGTCATTGTTCCCCACAGCGCCTCAGTTGCGGATAGAAAGAGATAGTCGATTCGCGCGCAAAGCCCGCCTTCTTGTTTTTCTAAGGGGTTTGCCGTCCCTATATGTCCGGAATCGAAACGGGAATGCCTATGCTCCGGTATGTAATCCTTCTGCTCGCGCTGCTGTCTCCTCTCCCGGCCCTCGCCACCGATGCGGGCTGGGCGGCGTTGCGCGAGGGCGGGCACGTCGTTCTGCTGCGCCACGCCATGATCAGCGGAACCACGGAACCGGCCAATTTCGACATCGACAAATGCAACACCCAACGCAACCTGTCGGATCGGGGCAGACAGCAGGCGCGCAAGATCGGCGCACTGTTCGGCGCGCGCGCCGCGCGTGTGGAACGGGTGGAATCGAGCCGCTATTGCCGGGCGCTGGAAACCGCACGCCTTGCCTTCGGCATCCAGCCGGAAGCACTGGAAGCCCTCGACCCGCTGAGCGACGACGCGGAGGCTCGCGCCCGGCAAAAAGAGATGATCCTCGAACAGATCCGCACCTATTCAGGCTCGGACCTTCTCGTCCTCGTGACCCACCTGGAAAACATCCAGGAAATCACCGGCGTTTCGCCCCGCGAGGGAGAAGTCGTCATCGTTGCTCCGCAGGGGGACGGGGTACGGGTTCTGGGCCGCGTGGTGTTCTGAGGTCGTCATGCCGTCGCGGCAACGAACTTCAGCACACCGGCTATCCCTGATCCTTTTCGGGCTCCGTCCGACGGGTGATTGATACCATCAGTCACGACAACTTCGGCGAAGTCGAACGGGCTCACACCCTGAAGGCAGGCGGCATTCACGCCGAACTCGTTCGGGTTGGAACGCCTCTGGTGATGGGTGTAGATGCCGCAGACCGAGCAGAAATAGTGTTTCGCAGTGCCCGTGTTGAACTGGTAGAGGGTGAGCTTGTCCTGACCGCTGAGAATATCGAGGTCACCAAGTTCGGCAGTGACGGCGACCGCGCCGCGCATGCGGCAGTAGGAGCAGGTGCAGCGGCGCGCGGAGTGCAGCCCGTCCCGCAAGCGCACATGGAACCGGACGGCGCCGCAATGGCAGGCGCCATCGGCCTCCCGAATATCAAGGCTGGTCATTGCAATCTCCTTCATGCGAACCGACATAGGCCTGCATGAAAAGGCATTCGCAACCGACCTGCAACCGTGCGCCTGCCGTGGGCAGGGCACATTCGGCCTTTTCCTGTCGGCAAAAACCGACTAGACAGCGCCCAAACACCTGAATTCAGCTTTGGCCGAAAATCGTAAGGAAAAGCCTCTTGTCAACCACGTTCGATAAAGTCGCCAAGATCATTGCCGAGACCAGCGAAATCGATCTCGACACCATCACCCCCGAAAGCCACACCATCGACGATCTCGGCATCGACAGCCTCGACTTCCTCGACATCGTGTTCGCCATCGACAAGGAATTCGGCATCAAGGTTCCGCTCGAGAAGTGGACCCAGGAGGTCAACGACGGCAAGGCCTCGACCGACGAGTATTTCGTCATGAAGAATCTCTGCGCCAAGATTGACGGGCTGATCGCCGCCAAGGGCGCCTGAGCCTGAAATCGGCACACAGGATCGGCAAAGCCTCATGAGCGCTCGCGACGTCGTCATCACCGGCATCGGCCTCGTCTCCTCTCTGGGAGAAGGTGCTGATGCGCATTGGCTGAAACTGTCCGCCTCCGGCACGAAGCCGGTGGTGGATAGCGAGCGCTTCGCGCCGTACACGATCCATCCCCTGCCCGAGATCGACTGGAGCCTGCAGATCGCCAAGCGTGGCGACCAGCGCCAGATGGAAACTTGGCAGCGCCTCGGCACCTACGTTGCCGGCCTTGCGCTCGCGGATGCCGGCATCCGGGACAACGAAGACCTGTGCGCAACCATGGATATGGTGGTGGCGGCAGGCGGCGGCGAACGCGACGTGGCTGTCGATTCCGACATTCTGGCCGCTTCCGAACAGCGCGACGATTTCGATGTCCTGCTCAACGAGAAGCTGACCACCGAACTGCGCCCTACCCTCTTCCTCGCACAGCTTTCCAATCTTCTCGCTGGCAACATCTCCATCGTTCACAAGGTTACCGGCTCCTCGCGCACCTTCATGGGCGAGGAAGGTGCCGGCGTCTCGGCCATCGAGACGGCAGCCGCCCGCATCCGCTCCGGACAGTCGACGCACATGCTGGTTGGCGGCGCCTTCCAGACCGAGCATCCCGACATGCTACTGGGCTACGAGCTCGCCGGCTATCTGCATCGCGGCGACTGGAAACCGGTCTGGCAAAGGCAGGACGCAGAGGGCGGCGGCATCGTCTCCGGCTCCGGCGGTGCCTTCCTTGTGCTGGAAAGCCGTGAGCATGCCGAAAAACGCGGCCAGCGCATCTATGCAACGCTCGGCCCCGTGGCCAGCGGCCGCGCCCGCCGCGACAAGGACGAACTGGCCCCCGCCATCGCCAAGCTGCTGGACGCCACCGATCTGCCGGCTGAGGGTTTCCTGACCATTTCCGGTGCATCCGGCGCTCACAAGGCGACGGCGACGGAAAAGGCCGCCTTCGACGCGAAGGGCGATATTGCGCTGCGCGCCTTCTCGACGCTGACCGGTCACCTCAAGGAAGCGCAGTTCCCGTTCGCTGTGGCGCTTGCGGCCCTTGCCGTCAGCAACAGGGCCTCCTATCCGGCTTTCGAAGCGGATGAGAAGCCTTTCGAGGGACAACTGAAATCCGTTCTGGCAACGACCATCGGCTATCACCATTTCGAGGGCATGGCGCTGGTCAGCGCACTCGACTGAAGCCCGGAGCCTGGCATGACGAAATTCACGGATCATCTTGGACGTCCCGTCGTCGCCGTCACCGGCATCGGCGTCGTAACCTCGCTTGGCGTCGGCAAGAAGGACAACTGGGAAGCGCTGACCGCCGGCAGGTCCGGCATTCATCCCATCACCCGCTTCCCGGTCGATCATCTCAACACCCGCATCGCCGGCACCGTCGATTTTCTCGCCTCGTCCTCAAAGGGCGCGAGCGCGCTGACCTATGAGCTGGCCGAAACGGCGGCTGAGGAAGCCGTGGCCGAGGCGGGCCTCGCCATCGATGATTTCGGCGGCCCCCTGTTCCTCGCCTCCCCGCCGGTCGAACTGGACTGGCACGACCGGCTGGCGCTCTACAGGAACGGCGACGACAAGCCCGCGCCGGATCGGCTGCTGGAAGTGGCGCGCAACCTCAATTCGCTGGAAATGTTCGATACCTCGCAGTTCGCGACGATTGCCGACAGGCTGGCGGACCGTTTCGGCGCGACCGGCCTGCCGATCACGCTGTCGACCGCCTGCGCCTCCGGCGCGACCGCCATCCAGCTTGGCGTCGAGGCGATCCGGCGCGGCGAAGCCAACCGCGCCCTGTCTATCGGCGCTGATGGCTCGGCAACCGCCGAGGCGCTGATCCGTTTCTCGCTGCTGTCGGCGCTGTCCACCAGCAACGATGCGCCGGAAAAAGCGTCAAAGCCCTTCTCGAAGGACCGCGACGGCTTCGTTCTGGCTGAAGGCTCCGCTGCGCTGGTGCTGGAATCGCTGGAAGCCGCGACGGTGCGTGGAGCCACCGTGCTGGGCATCATCCGCGGTTGCGGTGAAAAGGCCGACGACTTCCACCGCACCCGCTCCAAGCCGGATGCTTCGCCGGCCATCGCCGCCGTGCGTGCAGCCCTTGACGATGCGGGACTTGGCGAGGACGGCATCGACTACGTCAACGCCCACGGCACCTCGACGCCTGAAAACGACAAGATGGAACATCTGTCGCTTTCGACCGTATTCGGCGACCACATCAACCGCATGCTGGTCTCATCAAACAAGTCGATGATCGGCCACACGCTCTCCGCCGCAGGTGCGATCGAGGCCGCATTCTCGATCATGACCATGCGCGAGGGCGTCATTCCGCCGACCATCAACTATGACAATCCCGACCCTGCGATCACATTCGACGTCGTGCCGAATGTGAAGCGGGAAGCCGAGGTCCGCACGGTGCTGTCGAACTCCTTCGGGTTTGGCGGCCAGAACACCTGCCTTGTCATGGCGCGGGAACCTGTCTAATTCCTCTTTTCTGAATTCGTTCTTGGGAATGGGGCGGCCTGGCCGCCCGTTCTGTTATGGATAGGGAGCGTCGTTCGATGCGCGCACTGCAACTCATCGAGGATCGCCGTCTGGAAACGGTAGACATCGCCCCGCCCCCCGCTCCCGGACAGGGTGAGGTGACGCTGCGCATCAGGGCCGTCGCCCTCAACCACATCGACGTCTGGGGCTGGCGCGGCATGGCCTTCGCCAAGCGCAAGCTGCCGCTAACCGTCGGCGCGGAAGCCTCCGGCGAGGTCGAGGCAGTCGGCCCCGGCGTGTCGAACCTGTTGCCCGGCCAGCTCGTTTCCATCTATGGAGCGCGCACCTGCGGCCTGTGCCGCGCCTGCCGCGAGAAGCGCGACAATCTGTGCGAGCATGTCTCCGGCGTGCATGGCTTCCATCTCGATGGCTTCGCGCAGGAAAAGATCAATCTGCCGGCCCGCCTTCTGGTGCCTGCTCCGCCCGGTGTCGACGCCATTGGCGCCGCCGTCGCGCCCGTCACCTTCGGCACCGTCGAGCACATGCTGTTTGACAACGCGAAGCTGGAGCCCGGCGAGACGATCCTGATTCATGCCGGCGGGTCCGGCATCGGCTCTGCCGCCATCCAGCTTGCCAAAAAAATGGGCTGCACCGTCATCACCACGGTCGGCTCCAACGACAAGATCGAGAAGGCGAAGGCGCTCGGCGCCGATCACGTCATCAACTACCGCGAGGACCGCTTCGAAGGCGTCGTGCGCAAGCTGACGAAGAAGAAGGGCGTCGACGTCGTGTTCGAGCATGTCGGCAGGGACACATGGGCCGGCTCGATGCTCAGCCTGAAGCGCGGCGGCCGGCTCGTCACCTGCGGCTCCACCTCCGGTGTTTCGACCGACATGAACCTGATGATGCTGTTCCAGCAGCAGCTCAAGCTGCTCGGCTCCTTCGGCTGCCGCATGGAGAACATGGCGAACGCCATGCAGAAGATGGCCGCCGGCCTTGTTCATCCGGTGATCGATACCGCCGTCGATTTCGACGGTATCGACGCGGCGCTGAAGCGCATGGAAGGCCGCGACGTGTTCGGCAAGATCATCCTCAACGTCGGCTGAGGGCGTTCCGTCTTGGCCTCCGGTTCAACCGGCAACTGGCGCCGCGAACTGAAGTTCCGCACCGCCCTGCGCTTTCGCAAATTCCGGCACTGGCTGGTGGCGAAGCTTGCCATCGGCGTCATGTCGGCTCTGCGCCTGCTGCCGCCGGACAGCGCGCTCAACTTTGCCGGCCGCGTTGCCCGCCGCATCGGCCCGCTGACCGGTCGCCACAGGCTGACGCTGGACAATCTGCGGCAGGCCTACCCTGAAAAGAGCGAAGCCGAAATCGAAGCGATCGCCCTCGACATGTGGGGCAACATGGCAAGGCTCGGCGCGGAATACATCTTCCTCGACAAGCTGTTCGATCTCGATCCGTGGTCCGATACGCCCGGCCGCATCGAGGTGTCGAAGGAAAGCATCGCGCTGTTCGAGCGTATCGCGGCCGACGAGCGCCCGCACATCATCTTCACCGGACATCTCGGCAATTTCGAGCTGCTGCCGGTGGCCGCGGCGACCTTCGGCATGAAGGTGACCGCCCTGTTCCGGCCGCCGAACAATCCCTATATCGCGGACTATATCCAGTCGATGCGCTCCTCCAGCATGGGCGAACTCATGCCGTCGCTCAGCGGCGCTTCCTTCGCACTGGCGTCGATTCTCGATCAGGGTGGCAATGTCGGCGTTCTGGTCGACCAGAAATTCATCAACGGTCTTGAAACAACCTTCTTCGGCCGCACCTGCCAGAGCAATCCGTTGCTCGGCATGCTCGCCCGTCATTACGAGTGCGACGTCTATCCCGCCCGTTGCGTGCGCCTGCCGGGAAACCGCTTCCGGCTGGAGATCGAGGAAAAGCTCGACCTGCCGCGCGGCCCGAAGGGAAATGTGGACGTACAGGCCACGACCCAGCTGGTTACCGATGTGGTGGAACGCTGGGTGCGCGACGATCCCGGCCAGTGGATGTGGTTCCACAAGCGCTGGCAGCTGAGCGGCAGACGTCGCGCCGTGCGTGGACAATCCTGATACATATTTAGCCGAAAAATTAGTTCGATAGCCTCCCGTCACGTCACTTCACCTTTGCAGGCGATGTGTTACACTGCGTGTGCAATGTTGGTCAGGGAGGCTCCATTGAGAACAACCAGAGATAGCAATCGCCCCCCAATGCTCTGGACGCCCTGGGGAGAACAGAAGATCACGCAGCCCGGCGAAAGGTTTGCCGCATTGAGACGGCTCGCGCTGAAACTGCGAAAAGCCCAGCATTTGAAGCTGGCGCAGGACAAGCGGGTTTCGACCTGAAAAACGGAACCTCAGGCAACCGGATACGCAGCGAACTGTATGAGCAAAAAGCTTCGCCTGAAGGCTGCGCGCTGAAGCGCGAGACCTCAGGAAAACGCAGCGTAAAATCCGAAAAGCAGATTTCGTAGGCTGAAACGGCGGGAAATTCCCGCCGTTTCCTGTTTTCAGTAGTAGTTCATCACCGCATGGCGGGCCTCGGCGAAAAACAGCCAACGTTCGGCGAGTATGCCGAGGACGAAGCTCAATGCCGCGAGAGCCGAGAAAAGGATAGCGAAAGCGCCGCCCGGCCCCATCGCGGCAGCGGCGACAAGCAGCACTGCCGGCATGATTGCTCCGGCGATGAGCGCCACGTTCCGGAGCTTTGCCGCATGCTTGCGGCCCACGCGAAACCCCATTTCGCGCGTCAGATAATTTTCGGTCATATGCGGACGCTCGAACAGCCGCACCTGTCCCATTGAGCCCAGTCCCGTCGCTGATTCGGGCGTGGACAGGGGCGAAAGCTCTTTCATGCGTGCGCGCCATTTCACCTTCACCACCCATGCAACGGCCAGCATCACCAGCGCTGCCACCGTCTTCAGCGGTGTGAGCATGCCGGAACAGGCTGCCAGAAACGCCGTAAAAACCAGCCCGCCTGCCGCCGAAAACAGCAGGAAGCTGGCAGGTGTCAGCCGCGTGTTCCATGCCTGCACGGAACGAAGCGAAGCATAGATCATGGCGGTGCAAATCACCGTGACGACGCTCATCACCGTGCCCAGCAGCCCCGGCAGCCAGACATAGCGGCTTTCGATGATCGCCAGCCATGCCGACCATGTGAGCGGGATAAAAGTAGCGATCGCCATTACCCCCTCGCGCGACAGCCAGCTTGAGCGCCACTGGCTGAGCGCCCGCCACGCCCGCTGCGGATTGCCGAGATGCGCGGTGGACGACAGAAGCCCCGCCGCGATCAGCATCAGCGCCAAAGCATGGCCCAGCTTGGTGGCGATATGGACCGGATCGAGCAGGCCAAGGCCGAGCATAGCCGCGAGACCATAGCCAAGGCCGGAAAGGGTCGTGAACAGGATGATGGACGGTGCCGGATGCAAATTTCAGATCCTGTCCAGCATCTTGTCCAGCCAGCCGAAGAAGCCGGTGGCATCGGTCGTGTCTTCCGAAAGAAGCCCTGCACTCGCATCAAGCGGCGTGCGCTTGCGCGGCGGCAGATATTTGTTCACCGGGCGCGTGCCCTGCTCCGGCATCAGGTCGATGCCGCCACGTTCGGCAACCAGCTTCGACACTTCCGAGCCGGGATCGCCAAGGTCGCCGAAATGGCGGGCATTGGCCGGGCAGGTGCGCACGCAGGCAGGCGTCCTGTCCGCTTCCTCCAGAGTCTCGTTGTAGATGCGATCGATGCAGAGCGTGCATTTCTTCATCACGCCGGCGGCAAGGTCCATTTCCCGCGCGCCGTACGGACAGGCCCATGCGCACAGGCCGCAGCCGATGCACTTGTCTTCCTCGACCAGAACGATGCCGTCATCGGCGCGCTTGTAGGAAGCGCCGGTCGGGCACACGGTCACGCAGGGTGCCGCCTCGCAATGCAGGCAGGATTTCGGGAAGTGCACGATACGCGCCTCTCCCGCCTCGCCCACGACCTCGCCTTCGGGAACGACCTCGAAGGAATGCACCCGGTTCAGCCAGGCGCCGGAAACCTCCGCCCCGTAAGGGTCCTGATCGGAAAGGGCCGCGCCATAGCCGCCGGTGTTCCATTCCTTGCAGTTGACCACGCAGGCATGGCAGCCGACGCAGGTATCGAGGTCGATGACGAGACCGAGCTTTTTCGGTGTGGGCAGGCCGGGGAGAGACGTCATTGCGCCCACTCCTGCCCGTAGCGCAATTCGGCCGGATGCGGTTCGGGCTCCGGCTGCGCCACCGGCGGCCATTGCGGTTCGCTGATACCACCGGCATCAGCCTTTTCGATCCGCACACGCAGATCATACCATGCCGCCTGCCCAGTCACCGGATCGGAATTGGACAGCCGCAATCCATCCTCACGCGGCGGCAGAAGGTCCGCGATCAGGTGATTCAAAAGAAACCCCTTTCGGGCTTCCGGCGCATTCGCGTCCAGCGCCCATGTGCCGGCCCGCTTGCCGATGGCGTTCCACGTCCACAGGGTCGAGGCGTTGACCGCCTCCATCCGCGCCACCTCAACCCGGATGCGGCCGTGATGCGAGATCACCCACGCCCAGTCACCGTCCTTCAGGCCAAGCTCGTCACAGATTGGGCCCGGCACGTAGAGCGGGTTGCGCGTATGGATTTGCCTGAGCCAGGCATTCATCGAGCCCCATGAATGATACATGGCGGCCGGGCGTTGGGTGACGGCGTGATAGGGATATTCACTGCGGTCCACCAGCGCCTCGCCAAATGGCCGATACCAGTCCGGCAGCGGGTCGAACGCCTGCAATATGCGCTCCCGATGCGTTTGGGGTGCGAACGGCGCGCGCAGTCCCTCGGCCGACAGCCGGAATTTCTGCAAATTCTCCTGATAGAGTTGGAATGTCACCGGCTGCGGCGTATCGAAGAACCCCATGCGCACGGCAAAGTCCTGATAAGCCTGGTTCGCATGCTTGAAGAACTGCGCTTCCATGGGGATATGCGCTGAAAAGAACGAGCCGTTTTCGATATAGCGCTGCAATTGCTGCCGGTTGGCCGCTCCCCTGCCGGCCTTGTCGCCATGCAACCCCCGGAATCCGGCAAGCGGCCCGATGCCCGGCCGCCGCTCATGGCGCACGATGTAGTCGGCGTAGTCCTTGTAGAGCGGGCGGCCAAGACCGTCGGAAAAACCCGGAAGGTTAAGCCGCGCACCAAGGTCGAGCAGCACCGTCTGGAACGGCCGCACGTCGCGGTCGGGTTCCAGAACCGGCCAGCGAATGGCGTCCTGCACGGCATCCGGTTCCGAGATCGGCCGGTCGAGCAGCGAAATGCAGTCGTGGCGCTCCAGATAGGTGGTGTCGGGCAGCACGAGGTCGGCATAGGCCACCATTTCCGAGGCATAGGCATCGGAATAGATGATTTTCGGGATGCGATATTCGCCTGTCGCCTCGTCCCTCTCCTCCAGCATCCTGATGGTGCCGGCCGTGTTCATGGACGAATTCCATGCCATGTTGGCCATGTACATGAACAGCACGTCGACCGGATAAGGATCGCCGGCATGGGCGTTGGCGATCACCATATGCATCATGCCATGGGCCGCGATGGGCGCATCCCATGAAAACGCCTTATCGATGCGGGCGGGGTTGCCGGCTTCATCGACCAGCAAATCCTCCGGCCCGCGCGGAAAACCGAGATGCGGCCCGGCCAGCGGCGTGTTGGAGCCGAAATGCTCGGCCTTGCCGTGCGGAGTCGGATGCGCCGACAGCGGCTTCGGATAAGGCGGCTCGAAGCGGAAGCCGCCGGGGCAATCCACCGCGCCGATCAGCACCTGAAGCACGTGCAGCGCGCGCGTGGTCTGGAAACCGTTCGAATGAGCCGAAAGCCCGCGCATGGCGTGGAACGAGACCGGTCGACCGACATAGCCCTGATGGCGTTCGCCGTTCATGTCGGTCCATGGCTGCCCGATGAAGATTTCCTCCTCGAAGGCGACGCGTGCGATTTCCGCCGCCAGCCCCCGGATTGTGTCCGCCGCGACCCCTGTTTCGGCACAGACGGCTTCGGGCGCATATTTGTCGTCCAGATATTTTTCAGCCAGAAGCTGGAACGACGGCACCGCGAAGCGCCCGTCGTCAAGTTGCACCCGGCCCGAAAGCCCCGCCCGCGCGCCTTTGGTGCCGGCCGGCACGATCTGTTCCGTCACCGTTTCGTGGACGAGCGGCCTGCCCTCGCCATCACGCGCGAACAGGCCGTGCTCTGCCGTGCCGGGCGCGTCGATCACCAGCCATGTGGCATTGGTGTAGCGCACCAGATAATCGACATCGATCCTGCGCGCCTTCAGCAATTCATGCACCACCGACAGGATCAGCAGGCCATCCGTGCCCGGCCGAATGCCGATCCAGTTGTCGGCCACCGCCGAATAGCCGGTACGGATCGGGTTGACAGAAACAAAGCGCGCGCCGCGCTTCTTCAGCTTCGCAATGCCCATCTTGATCGGATTGGAATCATGGTCCTCGGCCACGCCGAACATGACGAACAGCTTTGTCCGCTCCCAGTCCGGCGCGCCGAACTCCCAGAACGCCCCGCCGATGGTCATGATACCTGCCGCCGCCATGTTGACCGAGCAGAAGCCGCCATGGGCCGCATAATTGGGCGTTCCGAACTGCTGCGCCCAGAAACCGGTCAGCGATTGCGACTGGTCGCGCCCGGTAAAGAAGGCCAGTTTCTTCGGGTCGTCCGCACGAACCGCGCCCAGCCATTCGGCGGCGATGGCCAACGCTTCATCCCATGAAATTTCCTGAAATTGCCCGGAACCGCGCGGGCCCACCCGCTTCAGCGGCGCCCGCAGCCTTGCCGGCGCGTAATGCTGCATGATGCCGGCCGAACCCTTGGCGCACAGCACGCCCCTGTTCACCGGATGGTCGCGATTGCCTTCGATGTAACGGATCTTGCCGTCCTTGATATGGACGTTGATGCCGCAGCGGCATGCGCACATGTAGCAGGTGGTCTTGCGCACCTCATGCGCGACCGGCCTTGAAAGCGCGACACGCTCTCTGGGTTTCATCGGCAATGCTCCTCGCCCCAAGTGGTAGCCGGACGCGGCCGGAAAGGAAATGCCGGACGCCCGCCACAGGATACAAAATGAACAGGAGCGTTTCTGGTTGCCAGCTCAGTTGGTGACGACGATGCGGGTGTTCTTCATGCCCGCCTCTCGCACCAGCGCATAGAAAGTCGCCGCATTGCCGGTCTGCAGCCGCACGCAGCCATGCGAGGCAGGCCGGCCCAGCTGTTTGACAGCACCGGTGCCGTGGATGGCATAGCCGCCATGGTAAAAGACCGAATAGGGCATCGGAGACATGTCGTATTTGCGCGAATGCCACATCCTGTGCATGCGCTTGGGCCGCCATGTTCCGCGCGGCGTGACATAGCCCTTGCGCGCCGTGGAGACCTTCCATGTGTAGAGCACGCGGCCGTGTTTCCTGACCGTCATGGTCTGGGAGGAAATGCTCACCTTCGCCTCAAGCATTCCGGCAATTGCCTGAACCGGAGATCCCAGCATCATCGCAACCAACGCGGCTGCGGCAATCATGATTTTCTGCATCGGACACTCCCCTCTTTCAGCCCTTGTTCGCTAAAGTCTCTACATTTTCTTGTTTCCCGGACATCACCTTGCGATGATCTTCCCTATTTATTGAGAATTTACTGACACAATGCGCGACATTGATGCCTTTTGCCTTGCTGAACATACGGCTTGCCAAATCCCCCCGATCCTTGCTCAACTGCTGCCATGCAAGATCGAGTTCCCCTGCCTGAAAAGCTGCTTGAAGCCGTGGAAGCGCGCCGCGAGGAGGTGACGGCGCTGACAAGGGAACTGATCAGGTTCCCAACCGTCAATCCGCCGGGAGAAGCCTACACGCCTTGCGCGGAATTCATCGGAGACTACCTGAAACGGCACGGCTTCGGGGTCGAGTATATCCGTGGCGAAGGCGCACCCGGCGACACCGATCGCTATCCGCGCACCAATGTGATCGCCCGCTTCGACGGGCGCGTGCGCGGCCCGACCGTGCATTTCAATTCGCATATCGACGTGGTTGAAGCCGGCGACGGCTGGACGGTCGATCCCTTCGACGGCGTGGTGAAGGATGGCCGCGTCTATGGCCGGGGCGCCTGCGACATGAAGGGCGGGCTCGCTTCCTCCATCATCGCCGCCCTTGCCTTCATGCAGGTTTATCCGGATTTTCCGGGTGCCATCGAGATTTCAGGCACTGTGGATGAGGAATCCGGCGGCTTCGGCGGCGTCGCCCATCTGGCGAGGCTCGGCTATTTTTCGCCACCGAAAGTCGATCACGTCATCATCCCCGAACCGCTTAACAAGGAACGAATCTGCCTTGGCCATCGCGGCGTGTGGTGGGCGGAGATCGAGACGAAGGGCGAGATCGCGCATGGCTCCATGCCCTTCCTTGGCGACTGCGCCGTGCGCCACATGGGCGCGGTGCTGCAAGCCTTCGAGGATGAGCTGTTTCCGGCGCTGGACGCCAAGCGCACGGTCATGCCCGTGGTGCCGGAGGGCGCGCGGCGCTCGACCATGAACATCAATTCCATCCATGGCGGCCAGACCGACGATTTCCGGCCCGGCCTGCCCTCGCCCAACGTGCCCGACCGCTGCCGCCTCACCATCGACCGGCGTTTTCTGCTGGAAGAAAAGATCGGCGACGTGAAGCACGAAGTCGTCTCGATTCTCGATCGGCTGAAGCGCGATCGCCCGAAATTCGACTACGAAATCCGCGACCTGATGGAAGTGCAGCCAACCATGACCGAGCGCGATGCGCCGGTGGTCAGGGCGGTGGCGAAAGGAATCATGGCGCTGTTCGAGCGCGAGCCGGACTATGTGATTTCGCCCGGCACCTATGACCAGAAGCACGTCGCGCGGCTAGGCCACCTCTATGACTGCATCGCCTATGGCCCCGGCATTCTGGATCTGGCCCACCGCCCCGATGAATGGGTCGGCATCGACGACATGGTGGACGCAGCCAAGGTCATGGCCATCGGCCTCAACGTGCTGCTGCGCGGCGGCGCACATTGACGCGCCATACCGCAATGCACAAAAAGCGTGACAAAGGCGATTTACTCAGGGGCGATTCCGCGCTTTGATCCGCCACATCGGGAGACAGGGAGAAGACCGATGAAATCCTGGACATCTTTCCTTGCTGCGGCAGCGATCGCGACAGCACTGAGCCTGCCGGCTTTCGCCGCGCGTACGGATCTCGTCATCGGCATTCCGCTGGAGCCGCCTCATCTCGACCCGACCGCCGGTGCCGCCGCAGCCATCGATGAAGTGCTGTATGCCAACGTGTTCGAGGGGCTGACCCGCATCGGACCTTCCGGCGAGGTGTTGCCGGCGCTGGCCGAAAGCTGGGAGATTTCCGACGACGGCGCGGTCTACACTTTCAGGCTGCGCAGCGGCGTGAAATTCCATGACGGCAGCGATTTCGACGCCGAAGACGTGAAATTCTCGCTCGACCGCGCCCGCGCCGCGGATTCGGTCAACGCCCAGAAGATCCTGTTCGAGGCCATTGACAGCGTCGAAGCCGTCGATCCGGTCACGGTAAAAATCACGCTCAGGCATCCGCAGGGCGCTTTTCTCTACAATATGGGCTGGGGCGACGCGGTGATCGTGGCGCCGGAATCGGCCGGCACCAACAAGGAAAAGCCGATCGGCACCGGCCCGTTCCGCTTCGAAAGCTGGGCCAAGGGTGCATCCATCAGGCTGGCGAAGGCGGACAGCTACTGGGGTGAGCCCGCTTATCTCGACAAGGTCGAGTTCCGCATCGTTCCCGATGCCGCAGCCGCCGTGCCCGCCCTGCTTTCCGGCGACGTTCAGGCCTTCCCCTTCTTCCAGCCAGATGGCGTCGCCCAGATCGAGGGCGATCCGCGCTTCAAGGTGGAAGTGGGCGCGACCGAGGGCGAAACGCTGCTGACGATGAACAACAAGAAAGCGCCCTTCGACAAGTTGCAGGTGCGGCAGGCGATTTCCTACGCGCTCGACCGGCAGGCGATCATCGACGGCGCTTCGGCAGGTCTCGGCACGCCCATCGGCTCGCACCAGTCGCCTGCATCGAAAGCCTATGTGGACCTCACCGGCACCTATCCGCATGATGTCGCCAGGGCGAAGGAGCTGCTGAAGGAAGCCGGGCTGGAGAATGGCTTCAGGACCACCATCAAGCTGCCGCCGCCCTCCTATGCGCGTCTCGGCGGCGAGATCATCGCCTCGCAATTGCGCGAGGTCGGCATCGAAGCCGAAATCATTCCCGTCGAATGGGCGCAATGGCTGGATCAGGTCTTCACCCGCAAGGATTTCGACCTCACCATTGTCTCGCACACCGAGCCGAACGACATCGATATCTATGCGCGCAAGGACTATTACTTCAATTACGACAATCCGGCCTTCGACAAGGTGATCAGCGAACTGAACCTCATCTCCGACGAGGCGAAGCGCAACGAGCTGCTCGGGCAGGCGCAGAAAATCCTCGCCGACGATGCCGTGGTCGGCTTCCTCTACGAACTGCCGAAAGTGGGTGTATGGGACGCCAAACTCGAAGGCTTCTGGAAGGACGCTCCCATTCAGGCCAATGATGTGACGAAGGTGCGGTGGACGGACTGAGCGCCAATCCCCGCATCGGACACTCCATCCGATGACGGCCTATCTCGCGAAACGCCTCGCCATCGCCGCGATCACGCTGGCGCTGGCTTCCGTGGTGGTGTTCGCGGTGCTGGAGATCGTGCCGGGCGATCCGGCGCGCGTCATGCTGGGCATGAATGCCAGCGAAGCGCAGGTCGATCAGTTGCGCCAGCAGATGGGGCTTGATGGCGGCCCGGTGCAGCGCTACCTGCACTGGTCCGGCAATCTCCTGTCGCTCGATCTTGGCCGTTCCTACACCTACTCCGTGCCCGTCATCGATCTGATTACGGAGCGGCTCGCCGTCTCCCTGCCGCTGGCGTTGATCGCGCTGGCGCTCTCCACGGTAATCGCCATTCCGGTCGGGCTCTATGCCGCGTCGCGGCGTGGCAGGGCCGGTGACGCGATATCCATGGGCGCGGCACAGCTTGGCGTGGCCGTGCCCAATTTCTGGTTCGCGCTGCTACTGGTCTATCTGTTCGCGGTCTGGCTGCGCTGGCTGCCGGCCGGCGGTTTTCCGGGATGGAGCGCCGGCGTCTGGCCGGCTCTTAAAGCCCTGATCCTGCCGGCGCTTGCGCTTGCCCTGCCGCAGGCCGCCATCCTCGCCCGCGTCACCCGCTCGGCGCTGGTCGATGTGCTGTCGGAAGATTACATCCGCACCGCCCGCGCCAAGGGCATGCCGTGGCGCAAGGTGCTTTGGGGCCATGCGCTGCGCAACGCGCTGATCCCGGTCGTCACCATCATGGGCCTGCAATTCGCCTTTCTGCTCGCTGGCACCATCATCATCGAGAACGTGTTCTACCTGCCGGGTCTTGGCCGCCTCATCTTTCAGGCCATCACCCAGCGCGACCTGATCGTGGTGGAAAGCGTGGTCATGCTGCTTGTCGCCACTGTCATCGCCGTCAACCTGATCGTCGACCTGTCCTATGCGCTGGTCGATCCCCGACTCAGAAACCGGGCATGATGGGGAACCGGGCATGAAGGCGCTCACCAACCGCTCCCTGCTGGCCGGCTGCGTGATCACCGGTCTGATTGCCCTGATGGCGCTCGTCTCCTTCCTGTGGACGCCCTATGACGTGACGAAACTCATGGTGGCCGACCGGACGCAGGCGCCCTCGCTCGTCCACTGGTTCGGTACCGACCATTTCGGCCGCGACATTGCCTCGATGATCATGGTGGGTGCGCGCAATTCCATTGCCGTGGCGCTGGTGGCGGTCGGCATCGGCATGGGGATCGGCGTGCCGCTCGGCCTGTTCGCGGCGGCACGTGGCGGCCTGCTGGATGAAGCCCTGATGCGGCTGAACGACCTCGTCTTCGCCTTTCCCGCGCTTTTGTCGGCGATCATGATCACCGCCATTTTCGGCCCCGGCGCCGTCAATGCCATCATCGCCATCGGCATCTTCAACGTGCCGGTCTTCGCCCGCGTGGCGCGGGCCGGCGCGCTGTCGGTGTGGCCGCGCGAGTTCATTCTGGCCGCCCGCGCCGCCGGCAAGGGCCAGGCGCTGATCACCGTCGAGCACATCTTGCCGAACATCGCCAATCAGTTGCTGGTGCAGGGAACCATCCAGTTCGCGCTCGGCATATTGGCGGAAGCCGGCCTCTCCTATCTCGGCCTCGGCGCGCAACCGCCCATGCCGAGCTGGGGACGCATGCTGTTCGACGCCCAGACGCGCATGACCATCGCCCCATGGATGGCGCTGTTTCCCGGCATGGCCATCGTCATCACCGTTCTGGGGCTGAACCTTCTGGGCGACGGCATCGCCGACCTGCTCGATCCGAAGTCGAGGCGGCGCCGATGAGCCTGCTCGAGATCGAGAAGCTGTCGCTTTCCATCGGGGCCGTGCCGGTCCTGAAGGACGTCGACCTTTCCGTTGGGCAAGGCGAGATCGTGGCGCTGGTGGGTGAATCCGGTTCCGGCAAGTCGATGACGGCGCTGACCGTCATGCAGCTTCTGCCCCACGCCGCCCGCACGTCCGGACGTGTGCTGCTGGACGGATCCAATCTGCTGGAAGCCGGCGAAGAGCACATGTGTACGCTGCGCGGCGACGACATCGGCATGGTGTTCCAGGAACCGATGACCGCGCTCAACCCTCTCAAGACCATTGGCGAACAGGTGACTGAGGGCATACGCTGGCACACGCGCTCCAGCCGGGCGGACGCCGAGGAGCGCGCACGCCAGATACTCGACCGCGTCGGTCTGCCGGAGACGAAATTCCCGCTGTCGCGCTTTCCGCATGAACTGTCCGGCGGCCAGCGTCAGCGCGTGGTCATTGCCATCGCCTGCGCGCTGAAACCCCGGCTGCTGATCGCCGACGAGCCGACCACGGCGCTCGACGTTGTGCTGCAGGCGCAGGTGCTCGACCTTTTGCGCGATCTGGTGGCGGAAAACCGCATGGGCCTGCTGCTGATCTCGCACGACCTCGCCGTCGTCGCCGACATGGCCGACAGCATCAGCATTTTGCGCAACGGACAGGTGATGGAGGACGGCGAGACCGCACAGGTGCTCTCAGCCCAGACGCACCCCTACACGCGGCAGCTGGCGCAGGCCTCGACCCATGTGCCGGAAATCCGCGCCACAACCACGCGCAACAAGCCCGACAACACGCAAGCCCCGCTACTTGTCGTCCAAAAGCTCACCCGCGATTATCCCGGCCGGCGGCTTTCCCTGTTCCGGCGCGGCGCACCCACCCGCGCCGTAGACGATGTGTCGTTTTCCATCGCGCCCGGCCGCTCGGTGGCGCTGGTTGGCCGCTCCGGCTGTGGCAAGTCCACGCTGGCGCGCATGGTGCTGGCGCTGGACAAGCCAACCGCCGGCGAAATCCGCTTTGCGGGCGAAAGCCTCACCGGAATGAGCGAGGCCGACCTGAAGCCGGCGCGGCGCAACATGCAGGTGGTGTTTCAGGACCCCTACGGCTCCTTCGATCCCCGCCAGAGGGTCGAGAAGCTGGTGGCGGAGCCGCTGCATCTTCTTGAAAAGAAGCCATCAAAGGTGGAACGCCGCGAGATGGTCGCCTCGGCACTTGCCGAAGTCGGCCTCGGATCGGACGCGCTCGACAAATATCCGCACGAATTCTCCGGCGGCCAGCGCCAGCGCATTTCGATTGCCCGCGCCATCATCACGCGGCCGAAGCTGGTGGTCGCCGACGAGCCGGTGTCGGCGCTCGACGTGTCGATCCGCGCCCAGATCCTTGACCTGTTCGCCGATCTGAATGCGCGCCTTGGCATCGCTTACCTGTTCATCACCCATGATCTCACCGTCGCGCGGGCCATAACGGATGAGGTGATGGTGATGGAGGAAGGCCGCATCGTCGAGCGCGGCCCCACGCACGATGTGCTGGACAACCCGCAATCGGGCGCGGCACGAGAGCTGGTTGCCGCCGCTCCGGACCTCAGCCGCGTGCTGGCGCGCCGGCTGCGTGAGCAGGGCTAAAGCATGTCGCCCGAAAGTGGGAACCGGTTTCGGGATAACGACATGCGTAAAAACAGCAACTTAAAGCGTAAGGAGCGAATCTGAAAGATCGCAACACGCTTTAAGCAATTCCGGCAAAAGTGCGAAGCGTTTCTGCGTTTAGACGAAACGCGGAAACGCTCCAGCTCAGCTTCTGGCCTTCACCACGTCTGCCGGATCGACATCAAGCACTTCCAGCGTGCGCTTCAGCAGCCTGATCTCGTTCGCGGCAAGGCTGGCGTCGGCTTTCGCGATCTCGACCATATGGCCGGCAAGAACGCGCCGGCGCTCGACCGGCAGATCGCGAAACAGCGCGATCGCCTGCGCGCCCGTCGTCTCGTATCCCGCCTCGTTGAGATACTCGATGACGGCATCGACGCTGCTTTCAGGAATGCCGAAAGCATCGCGGCAGATGCGGCGGAAAGTTTCCATCTCGCTGTCGCTGACCGAACCGTCGGCCAGGATCATGCGAAACAACATCAGCAGCTCGGCGGAGAGAACCGGATCGTCGGCCACCTTGCGAACGCCGGGGTCCCCCTCGAACATGTTGCGGATATGGTCCAGAAACGCGAACGCCATTGGCAGGCCCCCTCATGCGGCAATGCCGACATAGTTAGAGCATCGCGGCGCAAAGGGGAATCCGCTTTCACCTCTCATGGATCGACATGAACGAAGGGTGTGGCCATTGCGCAATCATGCTCCATATGATGGAAAGCTGAAAACCCCGCCGCTTCTTTCCCACGGTGCAATCATGTTCGAACTCGCCGCCGATACCGTGGCCCTGCTGGCGCTGGCCGCCTTTCTTGCCGGCATCATCGATTCCATCGCGGGCGGCGGCGGACTGATCACCATTCCGGCCCTGCTGCTTGCCGGAATGCCGCCGGTGGAAACGCTTGGCACCAACAAGTTGCAGGGATTGTTCGGATCGGGCTCTGCAACGCTGGCCTATGCGAGCAAGGGGCATGTGGACCTGCGCAAGCAACTGCCCGCCGCCGCCTGTGCCCTGATCGGCAGCGCGCTGGGTGCGGTTGCGGCCACCATCGTGCCGGCTGAAATCATGCAGGCTGCCCTTCCCGTCCTGCTCATCGCCATCGCGCTCTATTTCGCCCTGAAGCCCAACATGGGTGATCTCGACCGCACCGAGCGCATGTCGCCCTTTCTGTTCGGGCTCACGGTAGTGCCGGCCATCGGCTTCTATGACGGGCTGTTCGGCCCCGGAACCGGCTCCTTCTACATGCTGGCTTTCGTGGCATTGGCCGGATACGGGGTGCTGAAGGCCACAGCCCACACCAAGCTGCTCAATTTCGCCACCAATGTCGGCGCCTTCGGCATCTTTGCCATTGCCGGGGTGATCTACTGGAAGATCGGCCTGATCATGGGCGTGGCGCAGTTTCTCGGCGCAAGGCTGGGTGCGACGCTGGCGATGCGCGTGGGTGCCGGCCTGATCAAGCCTCTGCTGGTCATCTCCTGTGTAGTGCTTGCCATAAAGCTGCTGGCCGACCCGGCCAATCCGCTGCGTGTGGTTTTGGGGATGTAGAAACTACCGCGCCAGCGCAAAGATGGCGTCGCAGTCCAGACAAGCCTCCAGCTCTTCTGCAATATCATCGAGCGCCCGCTCGACCTCGCCGCGATAGTCGGACACGAAGCCTTTCACACCAAGGCTTTCAAGGAAAAGCGAGCGAAAACGATCGGCTGCAAACAGCCCGTGCAGATAGGTGCCGAATACCTTGCCGTCTGCCGAAGTCGCGCCATCTGCCACCCCTTCGATCTCTGCGACCGGCCGGCTGCAATCCGGCCCCCCAGTGCGTCCGAGATGGATCTCATAGCCTTCCAGCGGCAGGCCGAAGGCAACGGAGCGGGCGCTGACGTTGCGCACGGTCTTCTCAGGCTCCATCACCGTCTCGACATCGAGCAGGCCGAGCCCCTCCGTCTCGCGCACGCCACCCTCGATCCCGTCGGGATCACGCACCTTGCGGCCAAGCATCTGGTATCCGCCGCAGATGCCGACGACCTGTCCGCCACGCCTGCGATGCGCCTCCAGATCGCGATCCCAGCCATTTTCCCGGAACTGCATCAAATCTGCGATGGTCGACTTCGAGCCCGGAATGACGACCAGCCCGGCATCTTCGGGCAATGCCTGCCCCGGCGGCACGAACGCCACTTCGACCTGCGGCTCGGCGCGCAGGGGATCGAGATCGTCAAAATTGGCGATCCGCGACAGCATCGGCACCGCCACCTTCAATGCCCGCGCCTCGCCTGCAGCCAGACGTTCCAGAGCGACCGAATCCTCGGAAGGAAGGCGCGAGGCGGCTTTCAGCCATGGCACCACCCCGAAACAAGACCACCCGGTGAATTTTGCAATCGCTTCAATGCCGTCCGAAAACAGGCTGACATCACCACGAAACTTGTTGATGATGTAACCGGCCACCATGCGCCGGTCCTCTTCGGGCAGAATGAGATGGGTGCCGGCCAGCGAAGCGATGACGCCCCCGCGATCGATATCGCCCACCATCACCACCGGCACGTTGGCGCGGGTGGCGAAGCCCATATTGGCGATGTCGCGCGGCCGCAGGTTGATCTCCGCCGGCGAACCGGCTCCTTCCACGATCACGAGATCGGCCCCCTCGCCGACCTTCGCCCACGATTGCATCACGGCATCCATGAGCTGGCCCTTGAGGGTCTGGTAGTCACGGGCGCGTGCTTCGCCCAGCACTTTGCCCTGCACCACCACCTGCGAGCCGATATCCGTCTGTGGCTTGAGCAGAACCGGATTCATATGCACGGTTGGTGCAACGCCGCAGGCCAGCGCCTGCAGCCATTGCCCGCGCCCGATCTCGCCGGAGCCGGATTCACCCGGAATGTCGGCAACGGCTGCGTTGTTCGACATGTTCTGCGGCTTGAACGGCCGCACTTTCAGCCCGCGCCGAAGCGCTGCCCGGCACAGGCCGGCAACCAGCACGGTCTTGCCGACATCAGAGCCGGTGCCCTGCAACATGATCGCCCGCGCCGTCAAAGCACGGCTTTCCAGCGAAGTGGCTCATGCATTTGTGCCAGCATGCACTATCCTGATCTTTAATTTTTGCACAGCCGCTCCGCTTGAGGTTGGGTTGCGCGACCTCTTCATTGGTCTAGAGTGTCACGCATTCTTAGCCAAGCATTGCCGGCGAGCAAAATGACGGCCCGCCGATAGACCGGAGGACGCGATGGACGGCGCTGTTTCGAGCCATGAAAACCAGTTCGAGCTGACCGAGGATCAGCGGGCCATTCAGGAGATGGCGCGCGCTTTCGCCGAGGATCGTGTCGCCCCTCACGCGCTGGAATGGGACAGGGAAAAGCACTTCCCCACGGACGTCATTCGCGAAACCGGCCCGCTCGGGCTCGGCGGCATCTATGTGCGCGACGACGTGGGCGGTTCCGCCCTTTCGCGCCTGGATGCGGTGCTCGTCTTCGAAGCGCTTTCGCAGGCATGCCCGGCCTTTTCCTCCTTCATCTCCATTCACAACATGGCTGCGTCGATGATCGACCGCTATGGCAGCGAGGAACAGCGCCAGCGCTTCGTGCCGAAGCTGACCTCGATGGAATGGCTGGCAAGCTATTGCCTGACCGAGCCTGGCTCGGGTTCCGATGCGGCGGCCCTGCGCACCAAAGCGGTGCGCGACGGCGACCATTATGTGCTGAACGGCGTCAAGCAGTTCATTTCCGGTGCCGGCGATAGCGAGATCTATGTCGTGATGGCGCGCACCGGCGAAGACGGCCCGAAAGGCATCTCGACATTCGTGGTCGAAAAGGACACGCCCGGCCTCTCCTTCGGCGCCAATGAGCACAAGATGGGCTGGCACATGCAGTCCACCCGGCAGGTCGTGTTCGAGGATTGCCGGGTGCCGGCCGCCAACATGCTGGCGCAGGAAGGCAAGGGCTTTTCCATCGCCATGTCCGGTCTTGATGGCGGTCGCCTCAACATCGGCGCCTGCTCGCTGGGCGGCGCGCAATCCGCGCTCGACAAGGCTCTGGCCTATGCAGGCGAGCGCAAGGCCTTCGGCAAGAGCATCGATCAGTTCCAGGCCCTGCAATTCCGCCTCGCCGACATGGAAACGGAACTTCAGGCAGCGCGCATCTTCCTCTACACGGCCGCCGCCAAGATGGATGCGAAAGCCCATGACACGTCCAAATGGTCGGCTATGGCCAAGCGCTTCGTAACCGACACCGGCTTCAGGGTGGCGAACGATGCGCTTCAGCTTCTGGGAGGCTACGGCTATCTGCACGACTATGGCATCGAGAAACTGGTGCGTGATCTGCGCGTGCACCAGATCCTTGAAGGCACCAATGAGATCATGCGCCTGATCATCGCCCGCCACATGATCGGCAGATAACACAAACAAAGTTGCGGACCGGGCCTTTCCACGGCCCTGCCCCATGCAGCGCTTTTTTACCCGTTTCGGAGGAAAACAGATGACCACGATCGCCTTTATCGGCCTTGGCAATATGGGCAACCCCATGGCCTCCAACCTCGTCAAGGCAGGCCACACGGTGGTGGGCTTCGACCTGATGGCCGAAAACCTTGCCACGGCTCGCGAAAACGGCATGACTGTCGCGCAGGATGCGGTTTCGGCCGTCAGCGATGCCGATGTCGTCGTCACCATGCTGCCGGCCGGCAAGCATGTGGTCGCCGTTTATGGAGAGATCGCCCCGGCTGCGAAGCCCGGCACGCTGTTCATCGATTCCTCCACCATCGATGTGGAGTCGGCACGCAAGGCTCACGCCATCGCAGCAGAACATGGCCACGTCTCCGTCGATGCTCCGGTGTCGGGCGGCACGGGCGGTGCTGCCGCCGGCACGCTGACGTTCATGTGCGGTGGCGCGGATGAAGCCTTCACCCGCGCCAAGCCGATCCTGCAGCCCATGGCGGGGCGCATCGTGCATTGCGGCGGCGATGGCGCTGGTCAGGCCGCCAAGATCTGCAACAACATGATCCTCGGCATCTCCATGATCGGCGTGGCGGAAGCCTTCGTGCTGGGCGAGAAGCTTGGCCTGTCACATCAGGCGCTGTTCGATGTGGCCTCGACCTCGTCCGGCCAGTGCTGGTCGCTCACCACCTATTGCCCGGTACCGGGTCCGGTGCCGACTTCGCCCGCCAACAACAGTTACAAGCCGGGCTTCGCAGCAGCACTGATGCTGAAGGATCTGAAGCTGGCGCAGGAAGCCGCACCGGGCGCCGGCGCCGCAACTCCGCTCGGCGCCGAAGCCGCACAGCTCTATGGCCTGTTCAATGCACAGGGCGGCGGAGGAACGGATTTTTCCGGCATTGTCGAGTTCCTGCGCGGCAAAACCGGCTGAAACCAAACCTTGGGGGACGTCGCTTTTTCGTCCCTCAGTTGCATGATCGCAATCGGAATGCACGCTCTGCGTTCAAGCCTAAGCCATGAAAAATATTGCAAATTTAGGTTTGATTAAGCTCTTGCTAACCTCACGGTAACGATGTCGCGGTAAAACCATATCCGAAGGCGGGCGACCGCCCCACGCTTCGGATCAGGTTATGCGTACCGAAGCGGAAAGTTCAGAGAAGCGTTTCAGGTTTCGCAGCGTGTGAGTAGCGAAACATCCAGCGTATCCGGCAAAGCCGCGCTCCCCACAGAGCGCGGTTTTTTGCTTCTTACGGATCACGCGGCAGGAAAACCGCCGCAAAACAGCGGCGGTTTCTCAAGGCTGGAAAATCAGGCGAACAGATCCCTGTACGCCAGATCGAGCGCCTTGCCGATCCGCTCGCAGGCAAGGTCGATGGTCTCGCGGGTCCAGATCAGCGGCGGCGACAGGATCATGGTGTCGCCGGTGGCGCGCAGCATCAGCCCGTTGGCGATGGCGTGGTCACGAACCACGACCGCGGCGCGGCCCTCGCCCTCGAACCTCTCCTTCGTCGCCTTGTCCCTGACGATCTCGATCGCCCCCATCAGCCCGAACGAACGCACCTCGCCCACCAGCGGATGATCGGCGATACGCTCGCGCAAAGCCTGCGCGAAATGGGGCCCGGTGTCGTTCTTCACGCGCTCTACCAGCCCTTCCTTCTCGATGATGTCGAGATTGGCGAGCGCCACGGCGCAGGCCACCGGATGACCGGAATAGGTATAGCCATGATAGAACTCGCCGCCCTTCTCCGTCAGCGTCGCGGCGATACGGTCACCCACCAGCAGCGCCGAAAGCGGCTGGTAGCCCGATGTCAGCGCCTTGGCCGTGGTAATCGTATCCGGGGTGATGCCGAAGGATTGCGCGGCGAACCATTCGCCGGTGCGCCCGTAACCGGTGATGACCTCGTCCAGCATCAAAAGCACATCGTATTTGCGGCAGATGCGCTCGATTTCCGGCCAGTAGCTCATCGGCGGAATCTTGACCCCGCCCGCCCCCATGATCGGCTCGCCGATGAAGGCCGCGACATTTTCCGGCCCTGCTTCGAGGATGGCGTCCTCGACCGCCTTTGCGGCGCGCAGGCCGAATTCGTGGTCGCTCTCGCCCGGCAGGGCCAGTTCATAGGCATAGGGCATCATCACATGGACGATATTCGGCACCGCGCCGCCTAGCTGCTGGTGCATCGGCTCCATGCCGCCGAGAGAGGTGCCGGCAACGGTGGAGCCGTGATAGGCATTCTTGCGCGAAATGATGCGGTTCTTCTCCGGCTTGCCTTCCAGCGCCCAGAAATGACGCACGAGCCGCAGCGCCGTATCGTTGGCTTCCGAACCCGAAGAGCCGAAGAAAACCTGATTGACGCTTGGCGGCGCCAGCTCGGCCAGCCGCTTTGCCAGCAGAACCGGCGTCGGCGTCGAGCATTTGAAGAAGGAATTGTAGTAGGGTAATTCCTTCATCTGGTCGTACGCCGCGCGCGCCAGTTCCTCGCGGCCATAGCCGACGTTGACGCACCAGAGCCCGGCCATGGCGTCGAGAATTTCATTGCCTTCGGAATCGAAGATATACGGCCCTTCTGCCCGCGTGATGATGCGGGAACCGGCCTCGCGCAATTCCTTGTGGTCGGTGAAGGGGTGAAGGTGGTGCGCGGCGTCGATCTGCTGAAGCTGCTTCAGCGAATAATTCTGATAGGTCATGATGTTACCCTTGTTTCCTGAATCTGTCCGGCAACTGTTCCGGGAGACGGCTTCAGGAAGCGTTGGGTGGCGAATAGCCAATGCGCGCGCACAGGCGCAGAAGCTCGGCATGACGGGTGCGCGGTGACGGCGTCACCGCGACAAACCATCTCGCAGACTGGGACACAGCCAAATTCATGCACTGAACATAGCACAATTCCGGTCCCAGACCAGATCAGGCATGGCAGCCTGCTTTAGTCGCCAAACTCCGCATAGCTGGAGAACACGGACGCATCGCTGGCCTGGCCTGCATTGCGGGACATGAGCATCAGGGCCTCACTGCTGCGCGGATCGGAGAGGCGTTCCAGCATCTCGCCGAAGCGCACATTGGTGAGCGCGGACAACGCCGTCTGGCGTGCGGCCTGCACGGCGCTGCCCATCTGTTCGGAGCTGCTGCGCACATTCGCGACGGCTTCGCGACCCGCGTAAGTTCCCGGTCCTGTGTTTCCATCGATGCGCATAAGAAAGCCCCTGCCTCTGAAACAAAGGCATACACCGGAAGGAATTTCGATGGCATGTTCCGAAAAGATTGCATTTTAACGATCCCGACGAAGCCGGCTGATAGCAAGCCGGCTTCCTCGGGGAACGGCTAACGATCAGTTGCCGGCCGAAAGCGCCTCAGCCAGCCGTATCAGAGAAAGAAACTCCGAGCGGTAACTGAACGGGTCATCGCCACGCGCCGCTGCCGCCAGCTGTGAAATCCGGTCATAGCCGAAGCCCTCGAGTTCACCTTCGTCACGCATTTTCTGGCCGAATGCCGCAACGGCGACCGAAAATCGCTGATCCTCGCTTGCCGCATCGAAGGATGAAACTTCGTCCGCCGCCGTCACCGGTCGGGTGATCAGTTTCGAGAGGTCCTCTTCGGGCAGCTTGTAGCGGATTTTCACGAAGGCATATTCGTCCGCATTGGCGACACCGCCATTGTCCGTCGAAGCTTCGCCATAACGCAGGTCATCGATCCTCTGCTCTGCGCCCTTGGGCGTGATCTCGTAGATCGCGGTGACCGAATGGCCAGAACCGATGTCGCCTGCATCGACGCGATCATTGTTGAAGTCCTCGCGGGCGAGCGCGCGTGTCTCGTATCCGATAAGCCGGTATTCGGAGACTTTCTGCGGATTGAACTCGACCTGGATCTTCACATCCTTGGCGATCGGGAACAGCGTCGAGGCGGATTCCTGAACCAGCACCTTCTCTGCCTCCGCCAGCGTATCGATATAGGCGGCTGTGCCGTTGCCGTTCTGGGCGATCGTCTGCATCATGCTGTCGTTGAGGTTGCCGCGCCCAAACCCCAGAACCGACAGGAATATTCCCGCCTTGCGCTTGCCTTCGACGAGACGTTTCAACTCGCTGTCGTCGCTCTGGCCGACGTTGAAATCACCGTCGGTGGCCAGCATGACCCGGTTCACGCCGCCCTCCACGAAGGATTGCTTCGCCAGCCGGTAGGCCTCGCGGATGCCCGCCTCTCCAGCCGTCGAGCCGCCGGCTTGCAAGGTATCGATGGCCGCAAGGATTTTCGCTTTGTCCGATGCTTTGGTGGGTTCGAGCACCGTTCCGGCATCGCCCGCATAGGTGACGATGGACACGGTATCGTCCGCCTCCAGCCGGTTGACCAGCATGCGGAAGGCCGATTGCAGCAGCGGCAGCTTGTCGGGCTCGTTCATGGAACCGGACACGTCGATCAGGAACACGAGGTTCGCCTTCGGCTTTTCGGCCGGCTGCACGTCATACCCCTTGATGGCGACATGCATCAGCCGGTGCGCGCTGTTCCACGGCGCCGGCATGACCGAAACATCTGCATTGAACGGTGTTTCGGCAGAATCCGGCCCTTTCCAGTCATAGGGGAAGTAGTTGACCATCTCCTCGACCCGCACAGTATCGGCCTGCGGCAGCACACCTTCCTTCAGCGAACGGCGCACATAGGCATAGGAAGCCGTATCGACATCGACGGAGAAGGTGGAAACGGGCTGCTCTGCGACAGAGCGCACCGGATTGCTGTCGAAATTGCCGATCCGGTCGCGATTCGGCTGAGGCGATACCAGAGGTTCCGGCATGGGAGGCACCACCGGCGCACGCTGCATGGTGGTGCGGTGATTGAGCTGCGCCACCGCGCTATGCTCGGCCAGAGCCTTGGCGGGTGCGCCCGACGGCGCGGCCAGCAGCCGCTCGGACGTCGTTGCGGAAGGCGCCGGCTGAGGCTGCGGTTCAGCGTCCGCCGCCTCGGTCTGTTCTGCGGCGCGCTCCAGCACCGCCGTTGTCTCAGCATGGGGCGCGCTGGCGACCTCATCACTCGCATCCGCAACGGGCTGCGGCTGCTGCCTGCCTGTGGCGAATGGCTGTTCCTGCAACAGGTGAAGCGCCGTAAAGCCGGCGATGGGCAGGGCAACGAGGCCGGCAAGGGCCGGCACGGCAATCAGTTTTTTCTGCATCACGTCTCTCCAGAGCTTGCGTGCTCGGTCCATGAGACGTTGCTTCCCGGCCGATCCTTGGGGGGCTGCAGAAATTTCTTCTTCCGTGTCGAATGCCTGCATGGCCGCATGCAGTGCGCGCACCCGCGCCTCCGGGCTTGCCCGTGGGACGGCTGCAGCGCCAAGCTTTCCAAGTTCGTTGTCATCCACCATGGTCACACTTCCCCGGCCTGGCGCATCAGCACCTTAAGCCGCTTCTTCGCTTCATGGATGTGCCACGACACGGTTGCTTCCGAAATCGCCATCGCATCGGCGGCGGCGGCATGGGTCAGCCCCTCGCCATAGACCAGCAGAACAGCCTCGCGCTGCTTGTCGGGCAGGCGCCGCACACACTGCCACAGATCCTCGGCCAGTTCGCCCGCATCGTCGGCAGCCTGAACCAGCGTCAGGACCTCGCTGCCATAAGCCTGCGTCTTCACCGTCTCGCGGGCGCTCTTGCGCGCCATGTCGCGCGCTGCGTTGAGCGTCATGGCGTAGAGCCATGTGCTGAAAGCGCCTTCACCGCGCCAGCCGCGGATCGCGCGCCCCATGCGTACGCATACTTCCTGCGCGATATCCTCGGCATCGGTGCGGTTGCCGCTCCAGCGCCAGGCGACACGATGGACGAAATCATAGTGCCTTTCGACCAAAGCGCCGAAAGCCGACCTGTCCCCATCCCTCGCCCTGCCGATCAGTTCGGCATCGGAGGCGTCGCCGTCATCGAGCATCATAGCCATCATCGTGCCTTGGACGATGCGATTCGGCCATTCCTTGGGTGGAAATCAAAAAAACTTCCGAAGTCAGGATTTTGAGCTTCCCGGCTCAACGGTGCGCACATCCACATGCAGCTTCCTGCCTGCACCGGCTCCGGCCAGCCCGGCACCCAGCCCAATGGCGACAACGAGCAGCGCCGCCGCATCGAAGCTGCCGGTCCAGCCCCGAATCAGTCCGAAAAGCAGGGGTCCGACCGCGGCCAGAACATAGCCGACACCCTGCGCCATGCCCGACAGATGCGCCGCGACATGCGAATCCGAGGCGCGCAGCACGATGACCATCATCGCCGCCGCTATCAGTCCGCCCTGCCCTATGCCCTGCATGGCGGCCCAGAACAGAACCGACCAAGTGGGGGCGAACATCATGCCGAGCAGGCCCACGGTGGCGCAGAAAACCAGTGCCACGTTCACGCCGCGCTGATCCCTGCAGCGCACGGCAAGGGAGGGAATGCCAAGGCAGGTCACGACCTGCACCATCACCGACAGCGAGACGATGCCGCCTGCGACGGTCGGCTCGAAGCCACGCTCGCGCAGCATCGGCGCCAGCCAGCCGAACACGCAATAGGCAAGCGCGGACTGGAGGCCGGTAAACAGCGTGACCTGCCACGCCAGACGATCACGCCAGAGGCCCTCGACACGGAACCCCTTGTGCGCGGACTGAGATTTCAACTGCAGCGCCTGTGGAACAAAGATAAGCAGGACAACGAATGCAGGAACCGCCCATGCGGCAAGCGCTGCCTGCCACGAGCCAAGAACATGTTCCAGAGGGAGCGTGAGCCCTGCCGCGGCGGCCGAACCACCGCAAAGCGCCATCGTATACAGGCCGGTCATGATGGCCGCATGTTCAGGAAAGTCACGCTTGACCACGCCGGGCAGCAACACGTTTGAAACCGCGATCGCAGCACCGGCGGCAAACGTGCCGAAGAACAGAAGCCAGACCGTATCCACGCCGCGCAGGGCTGTGCCAAGGGCAAGCAGCAACAGCGCGCCGGCCAGCGTCTTCTCCGCGCCATAGCGCTGAGCAAGGCCAGGCGCGAAAGGCGCGAACACGCCAAGGCACAGAACCGGCAGTGTCGTCAGCAGGCTGGCGCCGACGGTCGAAAGCCCCGTATCGCGGATGACCTCCGGCAGCACAACCGAAAGCGAGGGGAAGATCGGGCGCAGGTTGAACGCGATCAGCACCAGGCTCATCGCAAAAAGAAGGCGCGCGGCCGTGCTCCCGAACTTCGGAGGCGCAGGCGGCGGGAGGCTGTCGACTTCGGCGTCTATCAGTTGCTGATCGAGGGCTCCGGTGGCGTCCTGCGAGGAGGACGCGTCGAAATAAGGTGTCTGCGCAGTCATTGAGAGAGAAGCCGATCGATCTGGAGGAGAACAGGCGCCATGAAAACGCGTACGGAAGCAGCGGCCCGGTCAGGGTCGCCGGAGGCAATGGCTTCGACGATCTCGGCATGAGCGCGATCGTCGGGCTCGGGCAGGTGACCACTCAGAGTGGACTGGATCACGTCGGTTATGGCAGCGGTGAAGAAATCGTAGATCTCGACCATTGCCTGGTTGCCCGATGCCTCGACAACGGCCCGATGGAAAGCCAGATCGCGCTTCACGAAGGCCTCCCGCCCCACGGCGGCAACATTGCTGCGCTCTGCAAGCAGCCTGCGCAGCCGTGCAATATCATCAGGCGTATGGCGCAACGCCGCCAGCCGGGCGGCTTCCACATCCAGAAGAGCGCGCGCCTCCCACTGGTCGCGCAGGCAGGTCTGGCGCACCCGGTCCAGCGTGGCGGCAGGATCGGAGGTGGCGAGCACATACGTGCCGGAACCCTGCCGCGTTTCAAGCAACCCCTGCGATACAAGCACACGTACAGCCTCACGCACGGTACCGCGGCTGACGCCCAGCATCTCCATCAGCATCGCCTCGTTCGGAATCCGCTCGCCCACGGCCCAGTGGCCGCCGCTGATCTGGCTGCGCAAACTCTCTGCCGCACTGTCTGTAAGATTGGTTCTGGCTACCTGTTTCATGTCAATCATCAAATCATCTGATGACTTTTAATAGGCACACCGCCACCTGCTGTCAACCACCAGAACAAGCCGGATTTTATGAACTCCATGCCCCGGCGAGCGAGCCGAAACCTTACCCAAAACGGATCTTCTTGAATTTCAATGAGTTAATCATCCATCCTGAATCAAATCGGCAACACGTCGAACATGTCCCTTAGGGCAATGATAACCTCGCCCAACGGGCCCCGGCCTGCCCGCCTGAATGTCGTGCGCACCACACATCAGGCACGGCCCAGCAAAAAGGCCGCTCCTTGCGGCGCGGCCCTTCTGGTCAGGAATATCCGATACCGGTCAGTTATTGACCGTGTCTTCGACGGCATTGGCAGTCGACTTCACATCCTTGCCAACACCCCTGACTGTGTTGGCGCAGGCGGCAAGTGCCAGGGCGCAGATGATGACGGTTACAGGCGCAAGACGTGACATGAACAGTGTCTCCCTCTTCGGTAGTTTCGCCTGTGAGCAACGGGAAGCTGTGGCAGTTGTTCCATCGCAACTGTCAAAAACGTGTCGTCTTCAGAATTTCCCTGTGCGATGCAGCACATCGAAAGTGGCCCTGATATGATCCGCCACCGCCTTTACGGGCGCACTTGCCTCGGGCGCCACCACCATGGCGAGAATGTAGTTGCCGATCTCCGGCATGCCGTCCGCAGGGCCGAGTTCCACCATGTCATCGCCGAGAAACGACTTCGGCAGCGGCGCCACTGCCAGATCCGCCATGATGGCGGCGCGCTGGCCAGCCGTGTGCGCGCTCATATAGGCGACGCGATAATCGCGGCCTTCCCGCCCGAGCGCCTCAAGCGCTCCGGCACGCCAGGCGCAGCCCTCCTCCCAGATCGATACCGGCAACGGTTCGCGCATATAGGCGCAGCCGCCTTTTGCTCCTGCCCACACGATCGGCTCGCTCAGCAAGGTTTCGGCTCCGTGCGAAGGCTTGCCATAGGAGTTGGTGAGCAGCGTGATGTCGAGCGCCCGGTCATCCATGCGCCGCCGCAGGTTCATGCTGTGATCGATGGTGACGTCCACGGCAATGGAAGGGTGCGACTGCGCGAAACGCTTGAGCACATGCGGCAGCACGCGCTCGCCATAGTCGTCGGGCGAGCCGAGGCGCACAACCCCGACGATATCCGGCACGATGAACTTCGATACCGCCTCGCGGTTGATGGCCAGCATCCGCCGCGCATAGCCGAGCAGCATCTCGCCATCCGTGGTCAGCTTCACCGAGCGCGCATCGCGCGAGAACACTGAGCGGCCGAGAATGTCCTCAAGCTTCTTGATCTGCATCGAAACGGCGGACGGCGTTCGGTAGACGGAACTGGCAGCAGTCGTAAAACTTCCCGTTTCGGCGATGGCGACAAAGGTGCGCAACACATCGAGATCGAGCAGCGGCAGGGGGTGATTGAGCGGGGCATTCATCGGCTTCTCATTCAGTAATTTTGAACAAAACCTTCATTTCATTTCGTTTGATTGAACATCAACGTCGCGCGATAGTCAACCTCATCGAAGCAAGGCACGGATACCCCCGCCTAAAGCATGTCGCCCGAAAGTGGGAACCGGTTTCGGGACAGCGACACGCCTGCAACAGGGACTCAAAGCGTAAGGAGCGAAGCTGAAAGATCGCGACGCGCTTTAAGAACATCCGCCCGGCTGGAATGAAAGGAGACAGATATGACCCTGCTGCCGCTTATCTTCAACGCGATCGACGCCATCAGCAAGGCGCGCGCACGCCATCAGACGGAACGCATCATGCGCTCCCTGCCGCTGGAGATACAGAAAGACATCGGCTGGCCCAACACCAGCGAGCCACCCTGCACGCCAGTTCAGATCGCTGCCCGCAACAGCCTCGGCCTGCGGGCCGGCCAGTGCTGAACCCATTTTCCGGCACCGGATACAGGCTTTGCTGCGTTGTTGCGCACAAACCCGGCTCGCCCTGACCGCCGAGCCGGCAAAATATCTTTTTACCGACACCCTACCCGATTGACAGGAAATGATTTTCCTGATGACGCTATGCCATAAGCGACGTTCCGCACGCGCCTTGGCACCGGGAGGGTACCTTGAACGCCGTACAGCAGCCGATCAAACGGTCATTCGTCTTTTTCCTGGTACCCGACTTCACCATGATCGCCTTTGCGACGGCGCTGGATCCCCTGCGCTCGGCCAATCGCATGCTCGGCTACGAGGCCTATAGCTGGCGCCTCGCCAGCGTCGACGGCAGACCCGTGCGTGCATCAAACGGCGTCGAGTGCGCCGTCACCACCTCGCTGGAGGAGGAGCGCCGCAAGATGTCGGGTCCGGAGCGGCCCTCCATGGTCGTCGTCTGCAGTGGGCTTGAGGTGGAAAAATACACCAACAAGTCGGTCTTCGCCTGGCTTCGCGAGGAATACAATCGCGGCGTCGCTATCGGCGGGCTGTGCACCGGCGCGCATATTCTGGCCGCAGCAGGCCTGCTCTCGAACAAGCGCTGCGCCATCCATTGGGAAAACCTGCCGGGCTTTTCCGAAACGTTCCCGAAGGTGAATGTGTTCGCCGATCTCTTCGAGGTCGACCAGAATATCTACACCTGCGCCGGAGGCACCGCGGCTCTGGATATGATCCTGAAGCTGATCGGCGAAGATTTTGACGAGCATCTGGTCAATCGCGTCTGTGAGCAGGTGCTGACCGACCGTGTGCGCAGCCCCACCGACAGGCAGAGGCTGCCATTGCGGGCGCGCCTCGGGGTACAGAATTCCAAGGTGCTGACCATCATCGAACTGATGGAGGCCAATCTTTCCGAGCCGCTGTCACTGATCGAGATCGCCGACAATGTCGATCTGTCGCGCCGTCAGATCGAGCGCCTGTTCCGCTCGGAAATGGGCCGCTCGCCCGCGCGCTATTATCTGGAAATCCGTCTCGATCGGGCAAGGCATCTGCTGATCCAGTCGACCATGCCTGTGGTGGAAGTGGCGATTGCCTGCGGCTTCGTTTCGGCATCGCATTTTTCCAAATGCTACCGCGAACTCTACGCGCGCTCGCCTCAGCAGGAGCGCATGGACCGCAAGCAACTGCTGGCGGCGTGAACGGCATCCGCAGTCCCTGAACCCGCTACTGAGCGTCCATCATCCAGTAGCGGTTGCGCCACATCTTCTCGCCCGCAAGGCAATCGCTGGCCGACATCGCCTGCGCCAGAATAACGGGAGGATGCATCTGATCGGTGGGAGGCGGAGCAGCCGCGAGTTCAAGAACCAGCTTTCGCCGCACGGCTTCCGGAAACTGTGTCCAGTCATTGACCGGGATCATAAAGGCGCCCGGCCCGCCAATCACGCAATCCGCATAGTAGCGGTCCAGATTGGCAACATCATAGCCTGAATCAAAGCCGCCATTGGTCATCAGCGGCAGGCCGTTGATGGTAATTCCCTGCCTGACCAGGCGATCGCGCACTTCCGTTACCGGAGCGCCCTGATTGTTAGGGCCATCCCCGGAAATGTCGATGACCCGCTTCATGCCCTCAAAGCCGCTTTCGGCGAACAGATCGCCGCCGAACTCCAGGGCAGCGGATATCGAGGTTCGCCGCGCACTGTTTGGCGGATTGCGAGAAAGCTGCGCGGCAACCCGCTCGGCATCTTCCCTGCCCGCGATCAATGTCCACGGCACCACGACATGCTGTGTGGCGGTGCCGGCCCATTCGACATAGGACACGGCAATGCGCCCATGCGCGCCGTCCGCAATGGCCCGCAAAACGCTGTCGTGGGTAAGTGCCGCCGCATAGCCGTGCCGCTGTATTTCCAGTTCTGCGGGTGACATCGACAGGGACACGTCCACAGCCAGCACGAGTTCGATGTCGACCGGCTCGGCTTTTGCTGCCGCGCCGGAGAAAATCCCCGCCGTGACCAGCGCTGCGCCGGCGGCGAGAACATGTCCTGCATTGCTCAACAAGGCTGACATGGCAATGAAGCTACGCCGAATTCCCCTGATGTGAAAGCCGCACACCGGCCATCGCGCGCAACGCGCTTTCACATTTTTGGGAGCAGAACACTCATCCCACACTTCTGTGGAATTCATCTTCCGTTGCGGCAACCCCCTTTCATTTTCTGGGATAGATTATATATGATATTTATTGACTAAAAATCTCATGTTTTTCGGATCGATTTTTTCGATCCGATGCCATTTTCGCGAATGAAGGGGATTGTTTTGCGAAAATGGCACATGGAAGGTGGCATATGTCCTCCGTCCGTTGCCGGTTACGGCACGAACGGCACCTTGTCGCAGAATGACAAGCTTCCACCTTCCCCAGCCGCAGCCAGTCAAACCCTGACCAGCCAAAAAATGCACCGGATACGGCCGGTGTCTTCTTTTCGGCTGCGCGCGCACCTGCACCTGCAAATGCAGCCGGCAATTGCAAAAATCACGGTTCCGAAGCGACCCGTGGTGGGGACAGGAGTGGAAAGAAATGCACAAAATCGGACGCGGCACAGTCGGGGGTCTTGCCAGTCTTCTTTTGCTGTCGGCATCGATCAATGCAGTTTTGGCGCAAACCAGCCAGAATGCAGAGGAAGAAGAACAGACGACCGTTCTCAAGCAGATCGTCGTGACGGCAAGCGGTCATGCACAGACAATACCGGATGCACCCGCAACCATCACCGTCATCAGCGGCGAGAAGATCGCTTCCAAGCCGTATGCCAGCGTGGCCGACGTGCTGCGCGACGTGCCCGGCGTCATCGTCAACACGCCATCGGCCCGTTCCGGCGCCGCCTCGATTTCCATTCGCGGCATGAGCGAAGGCTATGTGTCCATGCTGGTTGACGGCAAACCGCTCGGAAACTCGTCCGAGGCCACCTATAATGGTTTCGGCTCCGGCCTTGCCACCGGCTACCTGCCGCCGCCATCCGCCATCGAGCGCATCGAGGTCATTCGCGGCCCGATGTCTTCCCTTTACGGCTCATCCGCGCTGGGCGGCGTGATCAACATCATCACCAAGCCGGTTTCGGATGTGTGGACCGGCACGGTGACGACCGGCTTCACCGCCTACAGCCATGACGAGGCCGGCAATTCCTATGAGGGCCGTTTCTACCTGAACGGACCGATCGTGTCCGACAGGATCGGTCTCTCGCTGTGGGGCTCGCTGCACAACCGCGAAGACCGTGGCCTAACGACCGGCGCATCGCAGGACATGTCGCGCAAGAGCCTCGGCGGCAAGCTGAGCATGACGATCACCGAGAATCAGGACCTGGCGCTTGAGATCGCCCAGAACCGGAGCGACACGAAGACCAGAGCCGCCTCGACCAGCGGCGTCGACGTCGATCACATGAACTACAGCGCCGTTCACAAGCTGCGCTGGGGGCAGGAATATGAAACGACATCGTTCCTGACCTATGAGGATGTCGATTTTGAAAACGGCACCAATATTTCAGGCTACAACCAGCTCAACTTCAACACCAAGACCAGCGCGAGCCTTGGCAGTCACGACCTGATCGCCGGCTTCGACTACAAGGCGGAAGAAACCCGCCACTCGCCCAACCGCGTTCCATCGAACATCGACCCCAACATGGAGCGCTGGCACTGGGCTTTGTTCGGTGAGGACAATTTCCATATCACCGAAGACTTCACCACCACATTCGGGCTTCGCTACGACAAGAACGAGCGCTATGGTTCACACTTCACGCCACGTCTCTACGGCGTCTATCACCTGAATCCTGCTCTTACATTCAAGGGCGGCGTGAGCGGCGGCTACAAGGTTCCGCAGCTCAAGCAGGCCGACGACAACATCATGGAGCCTTCAGGCGGTGACGGCCGCGCGCGCGACAAGGGTAATACCAATCTCAAGCCGGAAGAAAGCACCAATTACGAGATCGGCATGGTGTGGGAAAACGACTTTGGCCTGCAATTCGGCCTCACGGCCTATCACACCCGGTTCAAGAACAAGATCACAACGGAACGGATCTGTGCGCATGATACGCCGGAGCCCGGACTGCCCACCGACTGCGGAATGAATGCTCCCGGCAATCCAATCAAATGGATAAACCAGTACATCAATCGCGATGCGGCAGAACTGAATGGCGTCGAAGCAACGGTCGATTTCCCTGTCGGCGACGTGGATGTGTCGATGAACTACACCTATTCGCGCAGCAAGATCACCAAGGGCGCGAAGGTTGGCGAACGGTTCAACAATCTGCCCGAGCATGTCGCCAATCTGGGGCTGGACTGGCATGCGACCGAGGACCTCACACTGTGGGGCAAGGCGCAATATCGCAGCCAGACCCATGATTCCGGCAACGCCCGCATCGGCTCGCACGCCATCTTCGATGTGGGAATGGAGTACCGCATCAACGATCATTTCAAAGGCACCGCCGCCGTCTATAACATCGGCGACAAGCGCTTCGACACCAATGACTACGAGGACGGGCGCCGCTTCTGGCTCGGCCTGACCAGCAGCTTCTGACGCAGAAGAAAAGCCCCGCGTCGACGGCGCGGGGCTTTTGCCATCAGCTTCTCGGCTTCAGGTTTTCCGGATCGTAAAGCGGCCTGTACCCCACCGCCGCGACCTCGACCGGATAGGTTTCGCCGAAATACTCCACCGCCAGCCTGCTACCTTGCTGACAATAGCTCCACGGCAAATAAGCCAGCGCAATATTCCTGCCGATCGTCGGACCATATGCAATGGACGTCGTGTAGGAGCGACGGCCGAGTTCATCGACCAGAACTTCACCGCTATCCGGATCGACCACCGGCATATTGCCGACCGGATAACGGGCAACGCCGTTTGCGTCGATATTGTCGGTCATCACTAACGTGCACAGCATCGCCGGCTGATGGTCGCGCGCCCTGTATTCCAGATGCTTCGCCTTGCCGCAGAAATCGGCTTCCTTGACCTTGGGGCGGGCAAGATCGGCCTCCAGCAGATTGTATTCGGTGAGCAGATCGGCGTTCTGGAGGCGCAGGCTCTTTTCCATGCGCCGCGTGTTGGCATAGGTCTCGACGCCTACGGCGATCACGCCGGTGGAGCGCAGCGCATCCCACACCGCCAACCCGTCCTCATAGGCCATGTGCAGTTCCCAGCCCTGCTCGCCGACATAGGAAATGCGAAACGCGGAAATGTCCTTGCCGGCAATGCGGATCGGCCTGATGGCGGCGAAAGGAAAATTTTCCTGCGAGAGCCCGTCCGGGTCTTCCACCACCTTCTGTAGCGTCGCGCGGGCATTCGGACCCCACACGCCCAGCGTGATGTATGTCTCGCTCACATCGGTAATGGTGACGTCAAAGCCCTTATCCTGCGCCACCCGCTTCATGTAACTGAAATCGCGCGGGCCGGCATCGGCGCCGTCGACGATGCGGCAGCGGTCGGCCATGCGGAACACCGTCAGGTCGGCGCGCACCATGCCCTCCTCGTCGAGGAAGTGGGTGTAGATGCCCTTGCCGATATTGGCGTCACCGCCGATCTTCGCCGCGCACAGCCATTCCATCAGCGCAACATGGTCCGGGCCTTCGACATCGTACATGGCGAAGTGCGAGAGGTTGATGATGCCGCAATCTTCGCTCAGCACCAGATGCTCGGCATTGGAAACGCGCCAGAAATGGCGGTTGTCCCACTCGTTCTCACGCACCGGTACGCGCTCGCCATATTTCTCCAGCAAGTGCTCGTTAGTGGCGTAGCCATGCGCGCGCTCCCAGCCGCCCAGCTCCATGAAATAGCCTCCGAGCTCCTTTTCGCGCTCGTAGAAAGGCGAGCGGCGGACATTGCGGCCACCCGAAAACGGCTCGCGCGGATGAACAGCCGGATTGTAAACCTTCATCGCCGTTTCGGTGCAACGTGCGGTGATGAAGTCCTCCTCAAGCTGGAAAGGCTGGAAGCGGCTGTAATCGATACGGTTATGGTCGATGGACGTGCGGCCGTCCGTCATCCAGTCGGCAATCAGCTTGCCCATGCCGGGGCCGTCCTTGACCCAGATGCCGACGGCATACCACAGCCCCCTCACCTTCTGGCTCTCACCCATGGAAGGCCCGCCATCGGTGGTGACCTGAAGCAGGCCGTTGAAGGAATGGCTTTCGTTGTAGCCGAGCTCGCCGAGGATCGGCGTCAGCTCCATGGCCCGTTCCAGCGGTGCCATGATCTGATCCATATCGAGGTCGCGCTGTGATGGAGACAGCCGCGCCTCCTCCTTTTCGAGCAGATCGCGCGGATGCACGAGGCGCGGACTGGTCTCCTCGTAGTAGCCCCATTCGATCTGGCCACCCTCGGCGGTCTTCGGGTCGCCCGTGTCGCGCATGTAGGCCGAGTTGCCCTGATCGCGCATCAGCGGCCAGCCGATCTCCTTGCCGGTTCCTGCAAACTCATTATAGGGGCCGAAGAATGTCAGCGGGTGGTCGATCGGCATCACCGGCAGATCCTCGCCGGCCATTTCGGCAATCAGCCTGCCCCACAGGCCGGCGCAGACCACCACATGATCGGCCATGATCGTGCCGCGATCCGTCACCACACCTTTGATGCGCCCGTCCTCGATGACCAGCGAGCGCGCGGAAGTGTTGGCAAAGGCCTGCAGCTTGCCGGCGGCGACGCCCTCATCGACCAGCTTGCCCGCCACCGTCTGCGAGCGCGGGATGACGAGGCCGGCATCGGGGTCCCACAGCCCACCCTGAACCATATCCTCCTCGATCAGCGGGAATTTCTCCTTGATTTCCGCCGGTTCGATCAGCCGCGCCCGCGTGCCGAAGGCGCGGCCGGAGGTCACCTTGCGCCGGATCTCCTCCATACGGGCATCGTCGCCCACGCGCGCAACCTCAAGCCCGCCAACGCGGGCGTAGTGGCCCATCCGCTCGAAGAATTCGATGGAGTAGAGCGTCGTCCAGCAGGACAGGAAGTCATGACTGGTCGCGTAGCAGAAGTCGGAAGCATGCGCGGTGGAGCCGATGTCGGTCGGGATGCCGGACTTGTCGATGCCGACAATATCGTCCCATCCGCGCCCGATCAGATGATGCGCGACCGAAGCGCCGACGATACCGCCGAGACCGACGATGACGACCTTCGCCTTTTCCGGAAACCCTGCCATAGCCCGCAACTCCAAAGTGCTGTCCGGAAAGGACTATAGGGCGAGACGAGGAGCCGACCGCAGCCTGTTTGCGACACGCTTCGCATACAGCGCGACGGAAGCCGCGCGATGGTTTCTGCTCACTTTTGAAAGCAGAAGGCCGGACTTGCAGCCCGGCCTTCGCATCGGAATTTTCTTTTGCCTGCGAGAGGAAACTTACTTCACGCGAGCGACACCACCCGAAATCTCGATGGTTTCGGCACCGGTCAGCGCCTCAAGGTCGCCGTTCGGCATGGTCACGAAACAGCCATTCGGGCAAAACTCGACGGTCTCGCCGGGGCCCAGCGTCAGCTCCCGCTTGCTGCTGCCTTCGGTAACGATCAGCGTGCGCTGATCCGAATCCTTGTTCACGGCGCTGGCCGCCAGAGCCGCCCCGGATGCCGAGAGCAGGACCGATACGGCGATCAGTGATTTCAACATTGCGTTTCCGGTGTCGCCACCGCCCCTGTTTGCCATTGCAAGGCATTCCCGCCAATGCAGGCAGCTTATAGGAGAACGAAGCTGAACCGCAACTGAATGCCTCATTCATGTCGCAATCGGGTGCAGCGGATGATTTGGCATCAGGCAGCGGACCAAAAATGGAATCCGATTTCCGTGATTCCAATGGACGCCCGGCGATCTATGCCGGATCGGGCTTGCCCGGCCTGCGCCTGCCCTTGCGTGCTCTTTCTTCTTCCTCTGCTTTCAGCCGCTCCCGCTCGGCGAACTCGGCCTCGGTCTTGTCGTCGTCATGCGGCCATGGCTCCAGAACCGGCCGCTTGTATTCGGCGCGCGTCGCAGAAGGAATTTCGATCCCCTCGCGGTTGAAGGCGTCCATGATCCCGAACCGGACCTCGTTCTGAACCCCGCCGCTGTTGGTGATATCGGCAAGGAAGAAGCGTATCTCGAATTCGAGCGCAGTGGGTCCGAAATTGGAAAACTGCACGAAAGGCTCCGGATTCTTCAGTATGGCGGGCTGCGCCCGCGTGATCTCCAGCAGGATTTCCTGAACGCGTCTCACATCGGTGCCATAGGCAACGCCGACCCGGATATCGACGCGCCCAAGCTTGTTGCGATGCGTCCAGTTGCCGACGGCGCCGTTGATGAGATTGGAGTTCGGCAGGATGACCGTCTGGCGCTGGAACGTCTCGATCTCGGTGGCGCGCACGCTGATTTTGCGCACGGTGCCGCTGACATCACCGGCCACGATCCAGTCGCCCACCTTGAACGGCCGCTCGGCGAGCAGGATCAGGCCCGAGACGAAGTTCGAGACGACATTCTGCAGACCGAAACCGATACCGAGGGAGAGCGCACCGGCAACAAGCGCGAGGCTGGAAAGATCGATGCCGGCCGCCGATATGCCGACCAGCGCAGCAATCGCTATACCAGCATAACCAACCACGAGGCTGATGGAATTGCGCACGCCGGCGTCGACCTTGCCGCGCGCCATGACCGAGCCGTCGAGCCAGCCCTGAAACCATCGCGTCAGGAAATAACCGATGGCAAAGACCAGTATGCCGCTCAATATGCCGAGCAGCGATATGGTCACCGAACCGATGCTGAACCCGGTGGCCAGCTTCTGCGCCCAGGCCTGAATATCTCCGGGCTGGAACCCCCACATGAACAGGGTAAGCGGCAGGAAGATCAACAGAATGAGGAAATTGAGCAGGACGCTGACGCCAAGCCCGATCTGATCCATGGAGCTTTCTTCGGCATAGCCTTTGGCCATCATCCAGCGGCCCAGCCATGATCCGCCCAGCCCGCCTTCCGCGCCGATGGCGGCGGCGCAAAGGAAGCCGATATAGGCCGTCACCAGAATGGTGCCCGTCATCACCACCTGCAACGACAGGAAGATAGCAAAGCCGATATAGCCGAACAGGGCGGCCCCGATGGTAAGCCCACCGATCAGGAACAGACTGTAGCGCAGCCACACCGGCCACGGCTTCCAGTTGCCTTCAGGCGCCCTGAATGGCTTGACGTTGCCGATCAGCAGTAAAATGACGCCGACGATCAGCGAGGCTACGAAGCTGCGCGTCACCGTCAGCGACAGTGGCGACGACATCTGATCGGCCACCTGCGAAAGGAAATTGTTCAGCGCAACCGCTATCGCCATCGCGGTCGCCAGCCGCACCAGCCAGCGTGCCGGGCGCGATTCCACCGGCACGAGCCGCCATTGCGGGAGTTTCGGCACCAGCGCGGCATTGGCCAGCCGGTTCACCAGAAAAACGCCGAGCACCATCAGCATCGCCGAACGCAGATAGAGCCCGATATCGCCGCGCAGCACCTGGTTTGAACTGAAGAAGAAGAAGGTCGCTGCAAAAAATACGGTGAGGGCTCCGGTCGGCAGCAGGGTCGACCAGAAGGCAACCGAAAGCCGGGTCAGGTAGGATGGTTCTTCCACGGCGGGGTCGGCCCTGAACAGACCGCCCACCAGCCGCCTGCCGCCAAACATCAGGACAAGGGCCGCGATCAGCGCCATGAACGTTGCGGCGATCATGGCGTTGAACTTGTATTTATAGGCAAAATTAGCCCAGGACGTGATGGCCGTGCTGAACTTTCCAAACTCGTTGACCGCGTCGGAAATCATCTTGCCGCTGAACGTTTCCGTCAATGCATAACGGCGGGTCAGCATGCTGCGGAAGAGGTCTCGCCGGATCGTGGCGATCTGCTCGATGAGCTTGTTGGAGCGAAGCGACAGGTTCTGCGCCGTCGCGATAACAGCATTGATCTCCGTCTTCTCCGCTGCGAGGGCCTGCCGCTCCTCCCGCACCGTTTCCGCCTCCGGCGGCTGACCGTCGGCGGGTGCCGCGCCCAGTTGCTCGACACGTGCGTTGATCTCGGCAAGGCGCGGCTTGAACGCGAGCGCGCTCTGCAATGCCTCGGTGGACACGGCTTCAAGCTTCAGGCGCAGGCGAACCAGATAGGCATCGTCATCACCATGCTCGGTAATGTCCTTCTCAAGCCCGTCCAGCGTGACGGTCAGCGCATCCAGCGCCCGCTGCTGCTCCTCAAGCAGTTGCGCAGCCTCAGCCGCTGCCATGTCCTGTGCGAAAACAGGCCGGGCGAGGCCACCGAAGACAAGAAACAAAACGAGGCAAAGGCGGGCGATATGCGAAAGCATGATCCGAGCTGAATTCCGTTGACGCCTGCCGCAGCCGCCATGACGTACGGGCGCGGGAATGGTCATAGATAGAGAGGTCACAGGAACCCGGCAAGCGATGAGCTCTGGCTGAATGGTTTATACGCCAAAGGTGCTCCAAAAGAGGAAATCTTTGCGCTAGAAGCGGTGCAATTGCCCATCTCAGGGGTTTTGGCGGCTGCCAGCAGCATGCCCCACCGCAAGAGAAACCGAACAAAAATGCCTTCAGCCTCATCACGAATCACAAACCTCATGCCGTCCGGCAAGAGCGGCTGGGAAGTCCACGCGGAAGCGCTGATGCGTCGTCAGAAGGATGACGACATCATCGTTCTTTCGGTTGGCGACCATGATTTTCATACGCCCGCCGAGACAGTCGAAGCCTGTGTGGCGGCAGTCCGCGAAGGGCGTCATCACTACACGCATCTGGCCGGCATCCCGCGCCTGCGCGCCGCAATGGCGCATTTGTCCACCCGCTGCTCGGGCATGGAAACCCCGGTTGAACAGGTGATAGCGGCACCCGGCGGACAGGCAGCCCTTTACGCCGCCGTGCAGGCAACGCTCGATCCCGGCAGCCACGCCATCGTCGTCGCGCCCTATTACGCCACCTATCCCGGCACGTTCCGCGCGGCCGGTGCCGAATTCACGGTCGTGGAAGCGCGTGCCGCCGATGGCTTCCAGCCCGATGCCGCCGCAATCGAGGCCGCGCTGCGTCCCAACACCCGCGCCATCCTCATCAACACGCCCAACAATCCAACCGGCGCCGTCTACACGCGCGCGGCGCTGGAAGGCATCGCCGATCTGTGCCGGCGTCACGATCTGTGGCTGCTCTCCGACGAGGTTTACTGGACGCTCGGCGCTTCCGAACACCTGTCGCCCCGCGCCCTGCCCGGCATGGGCGAGCGCACCATCGTGATCAACTCCATGTCCAAGAGCCATGGCATGACCGGCTGGCGCATAGGCTGGCTGACGGCTCCGGAGCAACTGGTCGGGCTGCTGACCGGCTTCAATCTGGTATCCACCTATGGCCTGCCCGATTTCATTTCCCATGCCGCCGCCGAAGCTATGGAGAACGACTACGGCGTAGCCGAAATCGCCGCCCGCTATGCCGGCCGGCGCGACATCTTCCTCGAAGCCATAAGCGGCGCCAACCATATTCAGGTGCGCGGCTCCGAAGGCGGCATGTACATCATGCTCGACATCTCGGCCATCGAACCGGACGACGAGGCCTTCGCCTGGGCGCTGCTCGATGCCGAAAAGATCAGCGTCATGCCGGGTTCCAGCTTCGGCGAGGCCGCCGCCGGGCACATCCGCATCAGCCTGTGCAAGCCGGAACCGGTTTTGAAGGAGGCAGCAACCCGGCTGCTCCGCTTCGTGTCGGACTACGCAAGGAAGGCCGCCTGAGCGTCCGCCACGCCTCTGCATCGACAGGCCCGGCCGGAGACGTTACTGGTTGAGGATTATCCGGCAAGGCAGATCTCGGGAAAGCGGAATGGCAGCGCAGGGACGGAAAATCTGGTGGGGCGACTTCAAGGCGCCCGACTTCGCTGAGATCGACCCCGAAGAGACCATTGTCGTTCTGCCGGTGGCGGCGATCGAGCAGCACGGGCCGCATCTTCCGCTATCCACCGATGCCGACATCATGAACGGCATGCTGGCAACCGCAATCCCGCTTGTTCCGCAAGACCTCGATCTGCGCATCCTGCCGGTTCAGGCGGTCGGCAAATCGGACGAGCACGTCTACGCGCCGGGAACGCTCAGCATCCCGGCAGCCAGTCTCATCGAGTGCTGGAACGAGCTTGGCGCATCGGTGGCGCGCGCGGGCGTGCGCAAGCTGGTCGTCGTTACCTCGCATGGCGGCAACGAAGAGGTGATGGGCATCGTCACCCGCAATCTGCGCGTTCGCTTCGGCATGATGGCGGTGCGCACGAGCTGGGAACGCTTCGGGCGGCCGGACGGACTGTTCAGCGCGCATGAGGTGCGGCGCGGCATTCACGGGGGCGACGTGGAAACCTCGCTGATGCTGCATTTCCGTCCCGATCTCGTCGATCTTGCACAAGCGGAAGACTTCGCCTCACGCGCCGACAAGGCAGAACGGGAATTCGCCCTGCTTAACGCACAGAGCCCGCATGCCTTTGCGTGGATCGCCAGCGACCTCAACCCGCATGGCGTGGTCGGCAACGCCGCCGCCGCCACGGCCGAAAAAGGCCGGCTGACGGCAGATCATCAGGCCCGGGGTTTCATCACCCTGCTGGAAGATGTGCGCAAGGCACGGCTTGCGGACTGGCTTAGCTGAAGCAATTCCAGCAAAAGTGCGAGGCGGTTTTGCATTCGGAATTGCGCCAACCCTACGGATGTTTCCGAGATTAGGTATAAGGCGGAAACGCCCTAACCGAACGGGTCGAGTTCGAACACTTCGCCCTCGAACGCATCCGCCCCGCGCCCGATGCCCTTTATCGCGGCAATCATGCGCCCTTCGCGGCCGAGCAGCACGTCTGCCACCGCGATCAGGCGGCTATTGGGCGTCGCGGAAGGCGAGAGCCAGCGCAGCATGGCGGCAAGCTCCGCCTCGTCACGGTGGGGATTGAGGGCAGCGGCGACGATATAGGCGGCGGCTGGAGAGCGGCTGACGCCGGCATAGCAATGAATGACCATCGGCCTTGCGCGGTCCCATTCAGAGGCAAAATCCAGCAGGCGGCGCACATGCGCCTCGCCCGGCAGGGTCAGCCCGTCGCGCAATTCGGCAATGTCGTTCATGCGCAGATGAAGATGATCTTGCTGCGCGATCGAGGCCGGGCGCGCCATGTCCATGTCGGCGGAAAGCAGCGTGACCAGCCTTCCCGCACCGGTTCGCGAGACGGTCTGCTCCAGTTTCGAAAGCGGGCAGACATGGATCATCGCGCGCCCTTCCATCCGGCCAGCGCCGCCTCCAGCCGCCGCCATTCCGCGTCATTCCCCGGCAAGCCTGCGCGCAGCGCATGCGGGCGATCGCTGAAATGGCGCAGCACTATACCGTGCTCACCAAGAGCCCGGAAAAGCGTGCTGGCCTCAGTGAACTCCATGTAGCGATAGAGCGGCGTGCCGCCCCGCACTTCGACGCATTGGCCGGCGAACAGCCTGTCGAGCCGCTCCGCCTCGCCTTCCAGCCGCGCTCGCATCTGCCGCTGCCAGTTCGCGTCGGAAAGAGCCCTGATGCCATATTCCAGCGCCGGGCCGGAAACGGCCCATGGCCCGAAACCGCCGGCCAGCCGCGCCACGGTCTCCTTGTCGGCAAGGGCAAACCCAAGCCGCACGCCGGCAAGGCCGAAGAATTTTCCAAAGGAGCGCAGCACCACCAGCCCGCCCTGCTCCACATCGCCGGCAACGCTTTCCCGGTGCGGGCCGACATCCATGAAAGCCTCGTCCACCACCAGCAACCCGCCTTTGGCCTCCATGCGGGACGCCAGTTCCCTGAGGTCGCGGCGGGCAATCACGCGCCCGTCCGGATTGTTCGGATTGACGACGATGGCAAGGTCGGCTGCGGAAAGCGCGTCGAAATCCGGCATTTCTTCCACGCTGTGACCGGCGATGCGGGCGGCGCGCGCATGCTCGGCATAGGTCGGTCCGAGCACCAGCGCCCGGCCCGGCCTCACCTGTGAACAGACGCGCGGCAGCAAGATCTGCGTGCCGGGCGCACTCACCACATTTACCGGCGACGGCGCGCCATAGGCTGCGGCCGCGACGGCAGCAAGTTCCTCCGCCCGCGCCTGCTCGGGCAGACGGGTCAGGGCGGTGGCGGGCAGGTCGAAAAGCGGATAGGAGTGCGGATTGATCCCGGTTGAAAGATCGACGAAGGGTTCCGGCGCCAGCGGAAACAGCGCCCGGGCCCTGCCGAGGCTTCCGCCATGATCGACCGCTGCCAATGCTTCGCCCGGAATATCCATGTCGGTCCTGATTGCCTTCATCTCGCTGGTTGCCGAACGCATCACCGGATATCCGGACTGGCTCTTCCGCGCCATCGGCCATCCCGTCACCTGGATCGGCAGGCTGATATCCTGTCTCGACCGAACGCTCAACCTCGCCTCCTCTTCCGGCGCGACAAGACGGCTTTGCGGCGTGCTGGCGCTTCTGGTGATCGTATCGGTGCCCGCCGCCATCGCCTTCGCCATCGAAACGTTGCTCGGCCGCGTTGCCTTCGGCTTCCTTGTCACCGCGATATTGGCGTCCTCGCTGCTCTCGCAATGCAGCCTCGGCGAACATGTCGAAGCAGTTGCAACCGCACTGGAAACCGGTGGCCTTGAAACGGGACGCAAGGCGGTGTCGATGATCGTCGGCCGCGATCCCGAGCAACTGGACGAAGCGGGCGTCTCCCGTGCCGCCATCGAAAGCCTTGCCGAGAATTTTTCCGATGGCATCGTCGCCCCTGCCCTGTGGCTGGGCGTGGGCGGACTGGCTGGTGGCGCGGCCTACAAGGCCGTCAACACCGCCGATTCCATGATCGGTCACCGCACCTCACGTCATGAGGCCTTTGGCTGGGCCTCGGCACGCTTAGACGATCTGGTCAACCTCCCTGCCTCGCGGCTAACCGGCCTGCTGATCGTGGTCGCCGCATTGTTGATGAAAGGCGCAGACGCCCATGCGGGCTGGCAGGCAATCCGGCGCGATGCCAAAAAACATCGTTCACCCAATGCCGGCTGGCCGGAAGCGGCGATGGCCGGCGCGCTGGGGCTCGCCCTCGCCGGACCCCGCGTCTATGGCGGCGTCACGGTGGAAGATTCCTTCATGGGCGAAGGCGGCCGGCGCGATGCCGGGGCCGCCGACATTCGCCGCGCACTGAAACTCTACCGGATCGCCGACATGCTGCTCATCGCGCTATTTGGTCTGGCAGCGGCGGCGCTCTGGCTGGTCTGATCAGAGGATTTTCAGTCAGGTGGAACCACCTGATGGTGCATAACTACGACTAAACAGACAGACAGCGCGGCAACCCGGATTTGTCCGGGCGTCAGTCGCGCTAGGCGCGCCGCGCCTCGAAAGTGATGATGCCGTCGCCCTTCTGCGGCTTGCGGCCATGCTGGTAGTCGCCACAGGCGCTCACCTCGCTGAAGCCGACAGTTCGCAAGGCCAGTTCAAGTTCCGCCACACCCCACCAACGCAGGGCGAACAGATCGATCTCGCTGTCCACCGGCTTGCCGGCGCGCCAATGCTCATAGCGCAGGCTGGTCATGGTTGTCTGCGCCACATAGTCCGTCTCGATCCGGTCGGCGGTCAGCGTCAGCAGGTCTTCGCCGGCCTTCCATGTCCGCACCGAATGCGGCGAATCGAGAAAACCGTCGATGGCATCGAGGTCGAGGATCAGCCGCCCGCCGGGCGCGAGATGGTCATGGAAGCGTTTCAGCACGCCAAGTGCGGCTTCATAGTCTGTGATCAGCTGGATGGAGCCGAGCGGCACGAGGATAGCCTCGAAGCGCTCGTCATAGGAAAAGCCTTCGAAGGTCTGCCGGCTCAGCGCCGCCGGCAGCGACCGGCTCTCACAGGCCGCGCGGCAATAGGCCAGCATCTCCTCGGAAGCATCGAAGCCTTTCACGTCCAGCCCCGCCTCCAGCAGCGGCACGAACAGGCGCCCATTGCCGACAGCCGGTTCAAGCACCGGACCCGTCACGCCTTGCAGACGCTCCAGATAGAATTCGACGTCGCCAAAGGACCGGCCGACCGGCTTGTCCAGTTCATAGACCCAGGCGGCCAGCGTCGCATAACGATTTTGCACTAGAATTCTATTCCCTTCTGCGCCTTCACGCCCGCCGCGAAATGATGCTTGGTGGAGCCCATTTCGGTGACGATATCTGCGGCCTCGATCAAGGCCGGCCTGGCGTTACGGCCTGTGACCACGACATGCAACCCCTCGCGGCGCGCCTTCAGCGCCGCCACCACCTCGTCGAGGTCGAGATAGTCGTAGCGCAGCGCGATGTTGAGTTCGTCAAGCACCACAAGGCTGATCGTCGGATCGGCCATCAACTCCTGCGCCTTCGCCCAGGCCGCCTGCGCGGCGGCGACATCGCGCTTCAGATCCTGCGTTTCCCACGTAAAGCCTTCGCCCATGGTGTGCCACGAAACCAGATCGCCGAAACGGGCCAGCGCATCCTGCTCGCCCGAATGCCACGCCCCCTTGATGAACTGGACGACGCCCACCCGCCTTCCATATCCCAGCATGCGCAGCGCCAGCCCAAAGGCGGCCGTGCTCTTGCCCTTGCCCGGCCCGGTGTTGACGATCAGCAGACCTTTCTCGACCGTCTTTGCGGCCACTTCGGCATCCTGAACCGCCTTGCGCTTTTCCATCTTGGCGCGATGGCGCTCCGCCTCCGCATCGTCGATCCTGCGTTCGTCCGCCATATCACTTCACCTTCAGCGGCAGCCCGGCCACCATCATGAGGACGGTGTCGGCAATGGCTGCGATTTTCTGGTTGAGCCGCCCCGCCTCATCGCGGAAACGGCGGGCAAGCGCGTTATCCGGCACGATGCCCTGCCCCACCTCATTGGACACCACGAACCACGGCCCGCGCGGACTGGCGAAAACCTCGGCGAGCCGGCGGCATTCGGCATCGAGATCGTGTTCGGCCAGCATGTGATTGGTCAGCCAAAGCGTCAGGCAATCGACCAGCACCGGCTGTCCCTGCGGCTGCGCAGCCAGCGCGCCGGCGAGATCGAGCGGTGCGTCGACGGTGTGCCAGCCGGTGCTGCGCCGGCTGCGATGCTCACCTATGCGGGCGCGCATCTCCTCGTCATAGGCTTGCGCCGTCGCGATATAGGTCCAGGGTGCCGGCAGCCCCGCAACCAGTTCTTCCGCATGCCGGCTCTTGCCGGAACGCGCGCCACCAATGATGAATGTCAGGCCGTTCATGGCCGCCACTCTTACATCGACTTCGGCACATAACGCCAGCTTACCGCCGCGCACCCCACCATCAGAAGGCCGAGCGTGACGAAAACGGAGCCGAGGCCGAAAAAGGCCAGCACGATCGAATAGACCATCGGCGGGGTCAGTTCCGAGAAATCGAGATAGGTGCGGTAGACCGCCGCCATCTGCGAGCGCTCATAGGGATGGACCGAGCGCATGAACACGGTGGAGCCGAGCGCATCGATCGCGATGGTGAACAGCGCGCCGCACAGAAGCAGCGCCCCGGTTATCAGCGGTGCGGTGGTGCTGACCCAGCCGGCTGCAAACAGGGCAACGGACATGGCGGCAAAGGCGAGCGCGATGGTGCCGCGCGTGCCGAAGCGCTTGCCGGCCCTGCCCCAGAAAATGGCGGTGAACAGCAACGCATTGCCGGCGGAAATCAGCAGGCCGCCCGCCACCTCTCCTTCGCCCGCAATGAGCATGAACAGCGGCCCGTAGACGAAGAAGGTCGTCCAGTAGCAGTTGCGGCCAAAGGCGATCAGCCAAGCCAGCCGCAGCCGGGGCTGCGCGATGAAGCGGCCGATATTGGTTATCGGGTTCAGTGCGCGGCTCTTGCCGGCCGCGATCATCTGGTTGTCGCTCAGGCGATAGTACCAGAACAGGGCAAGCAGAATGAGCGCGACGATGGCCACCACGCTGTGAGCAGCATAGATGCCGTAGCGGGTATAGAGCAGGATGCCGAGCGTCGGCCCACCGGTCCAGGCAAAGGTGGACCATGCCATGCGCAGCGATTCGGAGCGGATGAACTCGGTCTTGCGGATGTGGTCCATGATGTAGAGGTTGAGCGTGATCGACAGCGCGCTGGCCCCCATCACCCGGCACAGCATGCCAAGCGCCTGGCCGATCAGAGTGTCGGTAATGAAGAACAGCGATCCGACAGCCAGAAGGCATGCCCCTGCCGTATAGACCCAGCGCCGCGCGAAGCGCCTGATCAGCATCGGCATGAACAGCGTTACCGAAAGCCCGAGCAGCGACACCACCGTATAAAGAACGGAAACCGATTGCTCGCTCTGCAGGATTTCATAGGCCTGTATCGGGATCACGCTGGACACGGTGGCCCGCGCAAAGGATTCCACTGTATAAAGCGAAGCGAAGGTGCGGGCTCCGGCCGGGCGGACCTGCCGCAGCCAGATGGGGTGCCGCACATGCGTAACCATGAAATTCTCCCGTCGAATCCTGCCGTCGGATTCGCCCGCCGCCATTGTGAAGCCTTTGTGACCCTGGACGGTAGCGGAAAACCGACTTTCCCGGCCGAAAACGCGAAATAGTCCAAAGGCTTTTCAGATCTGGACCAACTTAAAACCGTCGGATTTGCACTGCAGGCATCCGGGCGGGCATGGTACGATTCGCAGACCGACCCGCCGGAGCCTCCATGCACTCATCGTCGCCTACTCCCGCTTCGCAAATTCCAGCCCGCCGCATCGAGGCCATTGACGCGGCCCGTGGCGCAGCACTGCTGGCCATGGTCAGCTACCATTTCACATGGGATCTGGAGTTCTTCGGCTATGTGACGCCCGGCCTCACCGCTTTCGGCGGCTGGAAGATCTACGCCCGCTGCATCGCCTCCAGCTTCCTGTTTCTGGTCGGCTTCAGCCTCATGCTCGCCCATGGCAACGGCATTCGCTGGAACGGCTTCGGCAAACGGCTGGCCATGATCGTGGCCGCAGCGGCGGCGATCACCATAGCGACATGGTTCGCCACGCCGGGCTCGTTCATCTTCTTCGGCATCTTGCACCACATCGCACTCGCAAGCCTGCTCGGCCTCGCCTTTCTGCGCTTTCCCGCATGGGCGCTGGCTGTTGCGGCGGTTCTTGTGGCCATGGCGCCGCAATTCCTGCGCATGCCGATCTTCGATCATCCGGGCCTGTGGTGGCTCGGCCTGTCCACCATCAGCCCGCGTTCCAACGATTATGTGCCGTTGTTTCCATGGTTCGCCGCGGTTCTGGCCGGAATGGCGGCCGCACGTTTCGCGCGCGATTTCGGCCTTCTGGCCCGGCTCGGCGGAGAATTGCCGCAACCCGCCCTGCGGCCCCTCGTCAAGATCGGGCAGCACAGCCTTGCCTTCTACCTCATCCACCAGCCCGTCCTGATCGCCTGCCTGTGGCTGTTCGCACAGGTCTTTCCGACGCCCGCTCAGGACCCGAGGACCGGGTTCATGCATGGCTGCGAGACCTATTGCCGTGGATCCCGCGACCAGAGTTTCTGCACAGCCTATTGCGGCTGCATGTTTGACGCGGTTCAAAAAGACGGCACTGTCGACAAGGTGATGAGCGGAACGCAAAATGAAGAACTGTCCCATCGCGTTCAGGAACTCGCATCGATCTGTACAGCGGAAACGGACATGAAGCTGATGGGGGAGGAAGAATGAAAGCAGTACCAGCCTGGCGCAGGATCCCATGGCCGCCGCTGATCTATCTTGCGGCAATCGCCGCCGGCATAGTCCTCGGCCTGCTCGCCCCTCTTCCCCGCATGACCGGCCCATTCGGCAACGTGCTCTATGCCATAGGCTGGCTGATCATCATTGCCGTCATCGCTTTGTGGGTGTCTTCCTTCCGCGCAATGCGACAGGCGGGAACGACGCTCGATCCCTCGGGAGAACCCAGCCATCTGCTCACCAGCGGCCCCTTTTCCATCACGCGCAACCCGATTTACCTCGCCAACACGCTCCTTCTGTTTGGCGTTGGTCTCGTTTCGGGCAATTGGTGGTTCCTGCCGATCTCCATCGTCGCAGCATTCGTGACGCAGAAGATCGCCATCGAATTCGAGGAAAAGATACTGGCCGAAAAGTTCGGCCGCAGATATCGCGACTATTCCAAGAAGGTTCGGCGCTGGTTCTGAAGACATGCTGTGGCCGCCTTTGTAAGCCACCGCTGTTCCGCCATCACAACGACATGCGCAACAGCAGGCGCTTAAAGCGTAAGGAGCGGTTCTGAAAGGTTACGACACCCTGTCGTGACAATGCCTTGGTTCACCGGCAAATGCACAGGTGAGGTAGCTTCGGCCACGAACCGCCCCCAAAGAACCTCCAGTCACGTCTGCCAGGCCAACAGCAGTGCGACAAAAAATGTCAGATCAGAAAAGCAACGGGGAACAACATCCTGAGATGTCGCGTTAAAGCGTGATTTCAACCCGATGCATGTGAAGAGCCGCTGAATTCTGCACAAAAAAAATGCAAGGCAGAAGCCTTGCACAATGAACGCGTCCGATCTGCTTCCGGTATCCGGCGGCTGCGAGTAACCGCGCCTAGATCGCATCCTCCCAAGACTTTAGACCGCGTAGGAGAACAGTTTTTGTGCTGCTCTCTCGATTATGTTGAGCACACTAGACCAACAAAGCCGGCAAAGTCACTAGAAATTTTGCCTCCATCTGGACTTAAATGTGCTGCATTGCACAATAAGTCGGCACGAACTGCCTTTCGGATGGTCATGGTTTTGCCGGCCACGGGCACTGTAAGAAGGCGCATGAAAATACGGGTTTTTGCGGCGGGTTTCCAACTTGCCATGAAATGGCTATGAAGCCGAAGCAAACAGGCCCCGGCGCGCCGATTCCGGCGCTGCCTTTTCTCTCACGGAATCTGCTTATGCGTTTGTCGCGCTACTTTTTGCCCATCCTCAAGGAAAACCCGCGCGAGGCCGAGATCGTCTCGCACCGCCTTATGCTGCGTGCCGGCATGCTTCGCCAGCAGGGCGCGGGAAGTTTCTCGTGGCTGCCACTGGGCAAGCGCGTGCTCGACAAGGTGTGCCAGATCATCCGCGAGGAGCAGGATCGCGCCGGCGCGCTCGAAATCCTGATGCCGACCATCCAGTCGGCCGATCTGTGGCGCGAGAGCGGGCGCTATGACGCCTATGGCAAGGAAATGCTGCGCATCAAGGACCGCCATGAGCGCGACATGCTCTACGGGCCGACCAACGAGGAAATGGTGACGGATGTTTTCCGTAACTACGTCAAGTCCTACAAGGACCTGCCCCTTAACCTCTATCACATCCAGTGGAAGTTCCGCGACGAGGTGCGCCCCCGCTTCGGCGTCATGCGCTCGCGCGAGTTCCTGATGAAGGACGCCTACTCCTTCGATCTCGATTTCGAGGGCGCGAAGGCCGCCTACTACCGCATGTTCGTCGCCTATCTGCGCACCTTCACGCGCATGGGCCTGCAGGCCATTCCGATGCGCGCCGACACCGGCCCCATCGGCGGCGACCTCTCCCATGAATTCATCATTCTGGCCGAAACCGGCGAGAGTCAGGTCTACTGCCACCGCAACTATCTCGGCTATGAGGTGCCCGGCGAGGACGTCGACTTCGGCAATGACGGCGAGATCGCCGACATCGTCACCAAATGGACTACGCCCTACGCGGCAACCGACGAGATGCATGACGAAGCCGCATGGGATGCCATTGCCGAGAACGACAAGGTTTCGGCGCGCGGCATCGAGGTCGGCCACATCTTCCACTTCGGCGAAAAATACTCGAAGCCGATGAATGCCAGGGTGACCGGCCCGGATGGCAAGGAGCATTTCGTCTCCATGGGCTCCTATGGCATCGGCCCGTCGCGCCTGATCGCGGCCATCATCGAGGCCAGCCATGACGAGAACGGCATCATCTGGCCCGAAGCCATCGCCCCGTTCGACGTCGCGCTCATCAACATGAAGGCGGGCGACGCCGAATGCGACCGCGTCTGCGCCGAGCTTGAGGCAACGCTCACCGCCGCCGGCAAGGACGTTCTGCACGACGACACCGACCAGCGCCCCGGTGCCAAGTTCGCCACCGCCGATCTTATCGGCTTGCCGTGGCAGCTCATCGTCGGCCCGCGCGGCGTTGCCGCCGGCGAGGTGGAACTGAAGAACCGCAAGACCGGCGAGCGCGAAACGCTGCCGATCGCCGCTGCCATTTCCCGTCTGGGTGGGGCTGCATGAGCAAGGCGGCAGCGAAACCCTCTTCCGCCGGGCCATTTTCCGGTTTCGAGCGCATGGTCGCCTGGCGCTACCTGCGCTCGCGCCGCAAGGAGACGGTGATTTCGGTCATCGCCTCGATCTCGTTCCTCGGCATCATGCTGGGTGTGGCGACGCTGATCGTGGTCATGGCGGTGATGAACGGTTTTCGCGCCGAGCTGCTTACCCGCATTCTGGGCGTCAACGGCCATCTGATCGTGACGCCCATCGACCTGCCTCTTGAGGACTATGCGCAGGTCGCCGACCGCATCAATGGCGTGGCCGGCGTGCGTTATGCCCTGCCGCTGATCGACGGACAGGTGCTGGCGCAGGGCAATGTCGGCTCCGGTACCGGCGCGCTTGTGCGCGGCATAAGGGGCGAAGACATCGGCAAGGTGTCCATCGTCGCCAACAACATCCGCCAGGGGTCTCTGGTCGGCTTCGATACGGCCGAGGGCGTCGCGATCGGCTCGCGTATGGCCGACAATCTGGGCCTCAGACTGGGTGACATGATCACCCTGATATCGCCGGATGGCGACGTCACGCCGCTTGGCACCATGCCACGGCTCAAGGGCTATCCGGTCACGGCGATCTTCGAGGTGGGCATGTCGGAATATGACAGCTCCATCGTCTACATGCCTCTGGCCGAGGCGCAGCTCTATTTCAACATGGAAGATCTCGCGCAAAGCATCGAGATCTATGTCGACAATCCCGACGCCGTCGATGCACTCCGGCCGAAGGTGGAGGAAGCGGCGCAGCGGCCGGTGCTGCTCAGCGACTGGCGCCAGCGCAACCAGACCTTCTTCTCCGCCCTTCAGGTGGAGCGCAACGTCATGTTCATGATCCTGACGCTGATCGTGCTGGTGGCGGCGCTCAATATCATTTCCGGCCTCGTCATGCTGGTGAAGGACAAGGGCCACGACATCGCCATCCTGCGCACAATGGGCGCGACGCGCGGCGCCATATTGCGCATCTTCCTGATGACGGGTGCGGCCATCGGCGTGGTGGGAACGCTGGCCGGCGTCTTCCTCGGCATCCTCATCTGCCTCAATGTCGAGCGTATCCGCCAGTTCTTCTCGTGGATTTCCGGCACCGTTCTGTTCAATCCGGAGCTTTATTTCCTGAGCCAGCTTCCGGCGAAGATGGACATGGGCGAGACGCTTTCCGTGGTGCTGATGGCGCTGGTGCTGTCGTTTCTGGCAACGCTGTTTCCCGCATGGCGAGCCGCACGTCTCGATCCGGTCGAAGCGCTGAGGTATGAGTGATGGCGCGGGCGGTTCTTGAGCTCAAGGCGGTCGAACGTCATTATGAGCAGGGCGAGCGCAAGCTTACCATTCTCAACGGCACCGATTTCGTGCTGCATGCGGGCGAAATGGTGGCGCTGGTCGCCCCTTCCGGCACCGGCAAGTCGACGCTGCTGCACACGGCCGGACTGCTGGAACGCCCGGATGCCGGCGAAGTCTTTCTGGCCGGCCGTCAGTGCGGCAAGCTATCGGACGACCAGCGCACCGCGATCCGCCGCAACGACATCGGTTTTGTCTACCAGTTTCACCATTTGCTGCCGGAATTTTCCGCGCTGGAAAATGTGATGATGCCGCAGCTCATAAAGGGACTGTCGCGCGAGGAGGCATCCGAGCGTGCCGGGCAATTGCTCGACTACATGCAGCTCGGCAAGCGCGCTACTCACCGCCCCTCCGAACTGTCGGGCGGCGAGCAGCAGCGCGTGGCGATCGCCCGTGCCGTCGCCAATGCGCCGCTGGTGCTGCTGGCCGATGAGCCGACGGGCAATCTCGACCCCGTCACCGCCTCCTATGTGTTTCAGGCCCTGTCCGCGCTCGTGAAGCAGTCGGGCCTTGCGGCCCTGATCGCCACACACAATCACGAACTCGCCGCACGCATGGATCGCCGCGTCACCCTCTCCGAAGGCCGCGTCGTTCCCCTCTGAGGCGGTGCTTCCGATCTGGCGCGCTGCCTGACGTAGCGCGTCCCCAGATCATGTGGTCCGCGGGTCACCCTCGGTCATTCCAGCATGGTCGGCAGCCGCAAGCCCGGCCTGCCTCACCAGTCTGCCCCATGCCCAAAATCCGATCCTCGCCGATCGACTCCACGGTCTGGGGTGCCGGCCTTCCACCTCAGCGTCCCCTCGCCTGACCCGACAAAAGTCCCGCCATCCTCGGCAGGCTTGTCTTCAGCTATTCGCGGACCGTGCCTTCGATTCGCTCCGCCACTTTTAAAGTGCCCTGCGCGCGCATTGACCCGCCATGTCCGTCGCCGGTCATCGCTTCCGCTCTTCCTGCTGAAACCAGTTTTTAACCCTGAATATGGCCGCGACTCAGCGCTGAGCGTGTTCGTATTTTGTCAATTGACATGCGAACAGAATTAGAACAAATTAAGAACATATTGAAAACAGGAGCCAGTCATGACCGATCTCGTTCAGGATGTTGTCTCAATGGTGTGCATGGGCACCTTTCTTGTTTCCATGGCGATGTGGATCGGAGCTCTCTGATTCCGTAGGTGACCGTCAACGGCGTGACGCCTCTCGCCAATGCGCCACATGAACAGGCGAGGCATCGCGAGGCCGGCAACGCCGCGAGCGTGAATGTCAGTCCGCCTGCGCCGTCAGCAGCCTTCCGAACCGGGTTCGCAAGTCCGGATCGGTCTGTTCACGGATATGCGGGGATCAGCCTGCGATGCTTTGCAAAGCAGCCGGCTTCGGCGCCTCAGTCAGGCTCGCGGGGCCGAACACCTCCTCGAAGGCCGCCTTCAGCGCCACGTCCAGATCGTTCATCGTCACCGGCAGGCCGAGGTCGACCAGACTGGTAACGCCATGGTCCTGCACGCCGCAGGGCACGATGCCGCCGAAATGCGTCAAATCCGGCTCCACATTGATCGATATGCCGTGGAAGCTGACCCATTTGCGCATGCGGATGCCGATAGCCGCAATCTTGTCCTCGGCGACCGAGCCGTCAGCCGTGGGGGGACGATCCGGACGCGGCACCCACACACCCACCCGATCCTCCCGCCGTTCGCCCTTTACATTGAAAGAATCGAGCGTGCGGATGATCCATGCCTCCAATGCCGCCACAAAGGCGCGCACGTCCGTGCGCCTGCGCTTCAGGTCGAGCATCACATAGGCAACCCGTTGTCCCGGACCATGATAGGTGTATTCGCCGCCGCGCCCCGCGGCAAAAACGGGGAAGCGCCCGGGATCGATCAGGTCTTCGACGCGGGCACTGGTGCCGGATGTGTAGAGGGGCGGATGCTCTACCAGCCACACAAGCTCGCTGGCTCCCTCCGAACGAATCGCCTCGGCATGGCTCTCCATGAAGCTCAGAGCCTGCGGATAGGGCAGAAGGCCGGGCTCGATACGCCATTCTACCGCCGGCGAACCGGGCGACGGAAAAAAAGACGTGGCGATCTGGCTGCGTTCAGGCATGATTTCTTCCGGATTATGCCCTTTCATATGGCGAGATTGGCGCAAAAGGTCCAGTCGCGGTGGCCGGGCCGGCGCTAAGTTCATGAGCCTGTCATTTAAAGCGCGATTATTGGAAACATGCCCTTGTTTCGCGATAAGCGATTTGCTACACGCCGCGTGCCGGACACAATCCGGCTCCTACCACGGGCGGTCGTGGCGGAATTGGTAGACGCGCAGCGTTGAGGTCGCTGTGGGGCAACCCGTGGAAGTTCGAGTCTTCTCGACCGCACCATCTCCGGATCACATGTCCGGATAGCTTGAAATGCAAGCTTGTTAAGCCGGTATCGGCTGTTTTTTCGCTCTGTAAGCACCTGAAAACTGATCGCCGGGAAAGTTGCCGGCTGTCAAACATATGCAGCATTGATCTGCCAGTCTGGCCGTTCTTTTGGGGCGGGGTTGCTGATCATCGTGTGCAGAAATTGCAAAGGTCTTCGATGCGGGCAAAGCCGGAGCGATCTGCTTCCGGCGGCTGACGAACCACAGGCCTCTGTGGTGGTCGCCAGAGATTTCTGCGCCATATAGAAATCAGCGCGAAGGACACTTGTTTCTCTTGGAATATTGATCTGAGTTGCGCTACGGAGACCGAAATCCGCAGATGCAGAACCGTCGAGGCAGTCTCTTGGAAGCTCAGGAACATCAAGCTGCCGCGTCAGAGGCCCCGAAGAGCGGCCATAATGAGATTTACGACGAGGACGGCGTCGTTCTTGCCTCGTTTCTCGCGCATATCGGCGCAGCCATCGCAGACCGCGACACGCTGACCCTCAAGCAGGACGTAGCAGCTCTCCACGAATCCGAGCTTGGCCACCTGCTGGAAGCTCTCCAGCCCGATCAGCGCCGCTCTCTGGTGGAATTGCTGGGTACGGATTTCGACTTCTCGGCCCTGACCGAGGTTGACGAAGCCATCCGCCTCGACATCGTTGAAAGCTTGCCCAACGCGCAGATCGCGCAGGCCGTTCAGGAACTCGATTCCGACGACGCGGTCTACATTCTTGAAGATCTCGATCAGGAAGATCAGGACGAGATTCTCGCGCAGCTCCCGTTCACAGAGCGCATCAGGCTGCGCCGTTCGCTGGATTATCCGGAAGAAAGCGCCGGACGCCGCATGCAGACCGAGTTTGTGGCCGTTCCGCCCTTCTGGACGGTTGGGCAGACCATCGACTACATGCGCGAAGACAATGATCTGCCTGACAGCTTCAGCCAGATCTTCGTGATCGACCCGACCTTCAGGCTTCTTGGCGCAATCAATCTCGACCAGATCCTGCGCACCAGGCGCACGGTGAAGGTCGAGGACATCATGCACGAAACCCGCCACGCCATTCCTGCCACCATGGATCAGGAAGAAGCGGCGCGTGAGTTCGAGCAGTACGATCTTCTGTCGGCTGCGGTCGTTGACGAAAATGAGCGGCTGGTCGGCGTGCTCACCATCGACGACGTCGTCGACGTCATCCAGGAAGAGGCCGAGGAAGACCTCATGCGCCTCGGCGGCGTTGGCGACGAAGAACTGTCGGACACCATACTGGCCGCCTCGCGCTCACGCGTGCCGTGGCTGCTGGTTAACCTGTTTACGGCATTTCTCGCGGCTTCGGTCATCGGCCTGTTCGATCAGACAATCGAACGCGTGGTGGCCCTTGCCGTGTTGATGCCGATCGTAGCCGGCATGGGTGGAAACGCGGCCTCGCAGACCATGACCGTCACCGTGCGCGCGCTCGCCACGAAGGATCTCGATATCTACAATGCATGGCGCATCATCCGCCGTGAAATGGGTGTCGGCTTCATCAATGGCATCATCTTCGCCGTGCTGATCGGGATCGTGGCGGCAACCTGGTTTTCGGATCCCTATCTCGGTTGCATCATCGCCAGCGCGATGGTCATAAACATGTTCGTGGCGGCCGTGGCAGGTATCCTCATTCCCCTGCTACTCGACAGATATGGCGTCGATCCGGCCGTTGCCTCGGCCGTTTTCGTCACTGCCGTCACCGACGTCGTGGGCTTTTTTGCCTTTCTCGGACTCGCATCCCTGTGGTTCGGCTTCGGTTAAATGGATTTAATTGACTTTTACGTAAGTGCTGTGCGAGATTTTCCAATCATTCTCGCGTGCGGATGATTCTGCGACTGCATCCGGCGCTGGATAAAAAGCTCTCCTGCGGCTTCGGTTTCGTGGCGACAAAGCTGTAGCCCATGCGAAGAGAGGAGCTTTCGCAGGCAGGCAGTGTTTCGGGCCGGGTCTGAATGGCCGGTTGATCTCCGGTACGAAAGCAGCCGTCTGGCGCAGACATTATCTTTGAGTACAGGACGACTATGCGGGAATATTACACCATTACAGAATTGACCCGCGAGTTCGGCGTGTCCACCCGCACGTTGCGGTTTTATGAGGATGAAGGGCTGGTGCTGCCGGTGCGCCGCGGACGGACGCGTCTGTTCCGTCCGGCAGACCGCCACATCATTCGCCAGATATTGCGTGGCAAACGGCTTGGCTTTTCCATCAACGAGATCCGCGAGATCATCAAGATGTACAAGGAGCCGCCCGGCGAGGTCGGACAGCTGCAGCTGATGATCAAGCGCATCGAGGAAAAGCGTGAGGAACTGCGCCAGAAGCGTCGCGACCTCGAGGATACGCTGGCCGAGCTCGATCAGGCCGAAGAAGCCTGCGTCGAGCGCATGGCCGAGCTTGGCGTCAACACCTGAAGCCGGACATCAGCCGGGGGATGAGGCTTCGCGAAAAACGCCTCAGACCAGTTCCGGAACGATCCTTGGTATGTCATCAAAGCTGTAGCCGAGCCCGAGCGTCAGCCAGCCATAAATTCCCATGAGGACAGAGGTGACGATCGTCGTCCAGATGACGGCGCGCAGCATGTGCGGTCCGCGCGGAGCACTGGAAACGGTTCCCAGTGTCACGTTGTCTTCGTCATCCTGCGTTTTGACGCCGAAGGGAAGGATGGCGAACAAAACCAGCCACCACGTGACGAAATAGATGGCGACGAGAGAAACCCAGCTCACGACTGTTCCAGTTCTACAAGCGTTCCGCAAAAATCCTTCGGGTGCAGGAAAAGCACCGGCTTGCCGTGCGCGCCAATTTTCGGCTCGCCATCGCCGAGCACCCGTGCCCCGCCAGCCTTTAGCCGGTCACGCGCCACGAGAATGTCATCGACCTCGTAGCAGACATGGTGCATGCCGCCGGACGGGTTCTTCTCCAGAAAAGCGGCAATGGGCGAGCCCTCGCCCAGCGGTTCGAGCAACTCGACCTTGGTGTTGCCGAGATCGACGAACACCACCGTCACCCCATGCTCCGGCAGGGCCTGCGGCTGTGTGACGGTGCCGCCCAGCGTATCACGATAGGTGGCGGTCGCCTTCTCAAGGTCCGGCACCGCGATGGCGACATGGTTGAGACGTCCGAGCTTCATTTCCTCACTCCCCAATGAAACCAGCCGTTACCGGGTCACGAACACCGTCACCAACGGCTTCTTGCCCCAAGCCTGATTGGCCGCGGCACGAACCGCGCGGCGCACGGATTCCTGCACCAGATCGAGATCTTTTCGGCGCTGGCGCGGGATGGAGTCCACGGCGCCGATTGCCGCATCGACCATCAGATCCTCCAGCGGCTCGCCGGAAGCATCGGTCTGCGCCACGCCAATGGCAACGATGTCCGGGTCTCCGGCAAGCTCGTAGCGATCTTCCAGAACCACGTTGACCACCACATGGCCCGCATAGGAGAGCTTGCGGCGGTCGCGGATGCCCATCGCCTCCTCGGTGCCGACCAGCTTGCCATCCTTGTAGAGCCTGCCGAACGGTGCCTTGTCGATGATTGTCGCAGCGCCCGGCCACAGGCGCAGCACGTCGCCATCGCGCACCTGCGCCACCTGCCTGATGCCCTCCATGGCCATCAGCGATCCCTGCGCCACCAGATGCGCCGCTTCGCCATGCACTGGCACGCCGATTTGCGGACGCACCCATTCATACATGCGCCTCAGTTCGCTGCGGCGCGGGTGGCCCGACACATGCACCAGCGCGTCGCCATCCTCGATGATGCGGATGCCGAGATCGATCAGCCGGTTCTTGATTTCAAGAATGGCCTTCTCGTTGCCGGGAATGGTGCGCGAGGAAAAGATCACCGTATCGCCGGCGTTGAGCTCGACCGTCTTCATCTCGTCGCGCGACAGCTTGGCCAGCGCCGCCAGCGGCTCGCCCTGGCTGCCGGTGCAGATGATGACCAGATCGCGACGGTCGATATAGTTGAAGTCCTCCTCGGCAACGAATTCCGGCAGACCGTCCAGATACCCAAGCTCATCCGCCACTTCGATGACCCGCTTCAGCGAACGGCCGAGCACGAGGCATTTGCGGCCGGCATCGCGGGCGGCTCGCGCAATCGAAATGATGCGCCCCACATTGGACGAGAAGGTGGTGATGGCAACGCGGCCCTTCTCCTGCTCGATCAGCGTCTTGAGGCTGGCGCCAACCTCTTCCTCGGAAGGCGAATCCCCCTCCCGCAGCGCATTGGTGGAATCGCAGATCAGTGCCAGAACGCCCTTGTCGCCATAAGCGCGGAAACGGGCCTCGTCGGTCTTCGGCCCGAGCGTCGGGGCGGGATCGATCTTCCAGTCGCCGGTGTGGATCACAGTTCCGGCAGGCGTGGTGATGGCAAGCGACATCGGCTCGGGAATCGAGTGCGCCACCGGAATGGCCTCGATCTCGAACGGGCCGACCGTGAACTTCTCCCCGGCGCGATAGACCGTCACCGGGATCTTCGGCGCGCCCTGCTCCGATTGCCGCTTGGCTTCGAGCAGGCCTGCGCCGAACGGCGTCATCCACACCGGCGCCTGCAAGCGCGGCCAGATATCGTGCAGCGCGCCATAGTGGTCCTCATGCGCATGGGTGATGACGATGCCACGCAGCCGGTCGAGCTTGTCCTCGATGAAGCGCGTATCGGGCAGGATCAGATCGACACCCGGATGATTGGGATCGGGAAAAGTTACGCCGACATCGACGATCAGCCACTCACGGGCATGGGCGGGGCCATAGCCATAGAGAGCGAAATTCATGCCGATCTCGCCGACGCCGCCGAGGGGTATGAAAACCAGTTCGGCGTTTTCCGTTGCAGCCATTCCCGTCTCCAAACTCTGTAAAGCTGTGGCCCTATAGCAATTCTGGCAAAAGTGCGAAGCGGCAGAAAAGCAAATACGCTTTAAGCAGCGCCGGCGCTGGCGACCGCACCGAAATGAACATCGCCTGCCGCAACCGTCACGACGCCGCCATCGTGGTCGCGAATGACGAAGCGGCAGTCCTCATCTATGGTCTCGAAAATACCGCGCACCACCCTATTGTCGATCCGCACCGCAACCTCGCTGCCAATCCCGGCAGCACGTTCCAGCCAGCGGTTGCGGATGGCGGCAAGGCCCCGCCCCTCGCTCCACAGCCGCGCATTGTCGGCCCATGCATCGGACAGCGCCAGAAACAGCGTTTCGGCATCACAGGCAGCACCCAGCGCCCTGAGCGATGTGGCCGGATAAGGCAGGTCTTCCGGATGGGCAATGACATTGACGCCAATGCCCACGGCGACGGCAAACCGCCCCTCGCCCAGCATTGTCGATTCCAGCAGGATGCCGGCCATCTTGGCTCCGGAAGCCAGAACGTCATTCGGCCATTTCAGCTCGAAACGATTGCGGCTGTTGTTGCCGACGCCGCGCCCCGCATCGATGCCCACTGCGATATTGCCGTTGGGAACAACGGCATCGAGGGCGTCCGCCAGTGCAAGTCCGGCAACGAAGCCAAGCGTGGAGGCCAGTTTCAGCTCATAATCGGCAACGACGAGGAGCGTTGCGGCGAGATTGCCCGGCGGCGACTGCCAGGCCCGGCCGCGACGGCCGCGCCCGCCCTGCTGGTTCTTCGAAACCACCCACAGCCTGCCCGCGTCACCGGCGCGCGCAAGGTCGAGCGCCTCGGCATTGGTCGAACCGATCGTGTCGTGCTCGGCGAGGCGGTAGCCGTCGGTTACCGCCGTGGGCGCCAGCGTAAAGGCCATCAGAAGAACGTCTTCGCTGCTGCCTGCGCCATGGAACTGACCGAACCGCCGATGAGCACGTAGAGCAGCACAAAGGCGCCCGACAGGCCGAGAATAATGCGCAGTTCCGCAGCCATCGGCTGGAAACCGCCGGCAGGTTCATCGAACCACATGATCTTGATGATGCGCAGATAGTAGAACGCGGCGACCACCGAGGTCAGGACGCCGATGACGGCGAGCGCATAAAGCCCGGCATCGATGGCTGCGAGGAACACGTACCACTTCGCCCAGAACCCGGCCAGCCACGGAATACCGGCCAGCGAGAACAGCAGAATGGTCATCATCGTCGCCATGATCGGATTGGCCTGCGACAGGCCGGAGAGATCGCTGATGTCCTCGACGTTGCTGTCGCCACGGCGCATGGAGAGGATGAAGGCGAACATGCCGAGCGTCATCACCACATAGATCAGCATGTAGATCATGACGCCGCGCACGCCGGCCTCGCTGTTGGCGGCGAGGCCGACCAGCGCGAAGCCCATATGGCCGATGGAGGAATAGGCCATCAGGCGCTTGAAGTTGCGCTGGCCGATGGCGGCGAACGAGCCGAGCGCCATCGAGGCGATGGAGACGAACACGATGATCTGCTGCCAGTCCGCGGCGGCGGGCTGGAAGGTTTCCATGACCATGCGCAGGATCAGCGCCATGGTCGCCACCTTGGGCGCGACGGCGAAGAACGCGGTTACCGGCGTCGGCGAGCCTTCATAGACATCCGGCGTCCACATATGGAAGGGCGCGGCGGAAATCTTGAAGACCAGACCGGAGAGGATGAAGACCACCCCGAACAGGACGCCGATCTGGCGCTCCTTGCCGGTCAGCGTCGACGAGATGACGTCGAAGTCGATCGAGCCGGTGTAACCATAGACCAGCGAAATGCCGTACAGCATCATGCCGGTGCCGAGCGCGCCGAGCACGAAATATTTGAGGCCCGCCTCGCTGGAGCGGAGGCTGTCGCGATGGATGGCGGCAACGATGTAGAGCGCCAGCGACTGCAGCTCGAAGCTGAGATAGAGCGCGATCATGTCGTTGGCGGAAGCCATCAGCAGCATGCCGACGGTCGAGAGCATGACCAGAACCGGATATTCGAACGTGTCGAAATTCTGCTGGCGGGTGTAGCGAACCGACATGATCAGCGCGACGGCCGAGCCGCCGAGCGTCAGAAGCTTCATGAAGCGCGCGAAGGGATCGATGACGAAGGAATTGCCGAACGCCTTGCCTTCACCCGTGTAGAAAGCCAGCCACAGGCCGGCCACCGCCATGACCACGACGGCCAGCGTCGTGACCAGTGCGCTGGGACGGCCCTTCGAAAACACGCCGACCATCAAAAGCACGATGGCACCGGCCACCATGATGAGTTCGGGCGTGACAAGCGCGAGACTGTTGGAGAGTTCCGGCGTCATTGTTACCTAGGTCTCCGGTCAGTTTAGGGCCGCGGTCTGCGCGGCATTGATCGATGCGGTGACGTTTTCCACCAGCGCCCTCACCGACTCGGCGGTCACATCGAAGACCGGAGCGGGATAGACGCCGTAGAAGATCGTCAGCACCACAAGCGGATAGAGCACGACCTTCTCGCGGGTGGAGAGGTCGAGCAGGCTCATCAGGCCTTCCTTGGTCAGCGCGCCAAACACCACGCGGCGGTAGAGCCACAGGGCATAGCCGGCCGACAGGATCACGCCGGTCGCGGCAAAGAAGGCGACCCATGTGTTGACCCGGAACACGCCGAGCAGCGTCAGGAATTCGCCCACGAACCCACTGGTGCCCGGCAGGCCGACATTGGCCATGGTCAGGATCAGGAAGGCGACGGCGTACTTCGGCATGTTGTTCACGAGGCCGCCATAGGCGTCGATCTCGCGGGTGTGCATGCGGTCATAGATGACGCCCACGCACAGGAACAGCGCCGACGAGACGAGGCCGTGCGACAGCATCTGGAAGATGGCGCCCTCGATGCCCTCGACGTTCATGGCGAAGATGCCCATCGTCACATAACCCATATGGGCGACCGACGAATAGGCGATCAGCTTCTTCATGTCCTCCTGCATCAGCGCCACCAGCGAGGTGTAGATGATGCCGATCACGGAGAGCGTGAACACGAAGGGCTGGAACATGTCCGAAGCGAGCGGAAACATCGGCAGCGAGAAGCGCAGGAAGCCGTAGCCGCCCATTTTCAGCAGAATGCCTGCCAGAATGACCGAGCCCGCAGTCGGTGCCTCGACGTGCGCGTCCGGCAGCCAGGTGTGCACCGGCCACATCGGCATCTTCACCGCGAAAGAGGCGAAGAAGGCGAGCCACAGCCATGTCTGCATGCCGGCCGGGAAGCCGTGCGTCAGCAGCGTGGGAATGTCGGTGGTGCCGGCCTCCCAGAACATCGCCATGATGGCCAGCAGCATCAGCACCGAGCCGAGCAGAGTATAGAGGAAGAACTTGAACGAAGCATAGACGCGGCGCTTGCCGCCCCAGACACCGATGATGATGAACATCGGGATCAGGCCTGCCTCGAAGAAGACGTAGAACAGCACGATGTCGAGCGCGCAGAACACGCCGATCATCAGCGTTTCCAGAAGCAGGAAGGCGATCATGTAGGCCTTCACGCGCTTCTGCACCGATTCCCACGAGGCCAGAATGCACAGCGGCATCAGGAAGGTGGTGAGGATCACGAACAGCATCGAAATGCCATCGACGCCCATATGATAGGAGATGCCGCTGTCCAGCCACTCCGCCTTCTCGACCATCTGGAAGCCGGACTGCGAAGTGTCGAAGCCGGTCCAGATGAACAGCGACACCACGAAGGTGACCACTGTCGTCAGCAGCGTGATGGAGCGGATGTTGCGGCGACCGTTCTCGCTTTCGTCACTGATCAGCAGCACCAGAAGTGCGCCGACCAGCGGCAGGAACGTGACCGTAGAAAGAATGGGCCAGTCGGTCATAGCATCATCCAGGTGGCAAGTGCGGCAACGCCGATCAGCATTGCGAAGGCGTAGTGATAGAGGTAGCCGGACTGCAGCTTCACGACGCGCTGCGTGACGTCGACGACACGCGCGGAAATACCGTCAGGCCCGAGCCCGTCGATGATCTTCCCGTCGCCGGTCTTCCACAGGAAGCGGCCGATTGCCTTGGCGGAGCGCACGAACAGGAAGTCGTACAGCTCGTCGAAGTACCACTTGTTCAGCAGGAACTGGTAGAGGCCCCGATGCTGCGCGGCCAGACGCTTCGGCGTCTCCGGCGAGCGGATGTAGAACTGGTACGACAGCAGGAAGCCGACGACCATCGCCACGAACGGCGACATCTTCACCCACATCGGCACATTGTGCATTTCATGCAGGACATGGTTGTCGGCCGAGGTGAACAGCGCCGTCTTCCAGAACGCCTCATAGGCTTCGCCGATGAACTGATCGTGGAACACGAAGCCCGCAAACAGAGCGCCAACGGCGAGGATGTAGAGCGGCACCAGCATCACCGGCGGCGATTCATGGACGTGATGCAGGACCTCCTCGCTGGCGCGCGACTTGCCGTGGAACGTCATGAAGATCAGGCGCCAGGAATAGAAGGAGGTGAAGCAGGCGGCGATCACCAGTAGCGCGAAGGCATAGCCGGCAACAGCGTTGTGGCCGACAAAGGCGCTCTCGATGATGGCATCCTTGGAGAAGAAGCCCGCGGTGCCGATCACCGTGGCGGGAATGCCGAGGCCGGTCAGCGCGATGGTGCCGATGATCATCATCCAGTAGGTGGTCGGAATCAGCTTGCGGATGCCGCCCATCTTGCGCATGTCCTGCTCGTCGGACATGGCGTGGATAACCGAGCCCGAGCCGAGGAACAGCAACGCCTTGAAGAACGCGTGCGTGAACAGGTGGAACACGGCCGCGCCGTAAGCGCCCACGCCCAGCGCCACGAACATGTAGCCAAGCTGGGAACAGGTCGAATAGGCGATGACGCGCTTGATGTCGTTCTGCACGAGGCCGACGGTCGCCGCGAAGAAAGCGGTCGTCGCGCCGATGAAGGTGACGACGGTGAGCGCGCTGTGGGACAGCTCGAACAGCGGCGACAGGCGCGCCAGCATGAACACGCCGGCGGTCACCATGGTGGCGGCGTGAATAAGCGCCGAAACCGGGGTCGGGCCTTCCATGGCGTCCGGCAGCCAGGTGTGCAGCGGCACCTGAGCCGACTTGCCCATGGCGCCCATGAACAGCAGAAGGCACACGATGGTCATCGCCGCCGTCTTGTCGAGCGAATATCCGAGGAAGGTCAGCACGGTTGCGCCGTCCGCCGCGCCCTCGGCCGGCAGGTAATTCGCGGTGCTGGCAAAGATCGTCGAGAGGTTGACCGAGCCGAACAGCACGAATACGCCGAACAGGCCGAGCAGGAAGCCGAAGTCACCCACGCGGTTGACGATGAAGGCCTTCATGGCCGCCGCACTGGCGGAAGGCTTTTTGTACCAGAAGCCGATCAGCAGATAGGATGCAAGGCCGACGCCTTCCCAGCCGAAGAACATCTGCACCAGATTGTCGGAGGTCACCAGCATCAGCATGGCGAAGGTGAACAGCGACAGATAGGCGAAGAAGCGCGGCCGATGCGGGTCGTGGTGCATGTAGCCGATCGAATAGATGTGAACCAGCGCCGAGACGGTGTTGACCACCACCAGCATGACAACGGTCAGCGTGTCGATGCGCAGCGCCCAGGCGGCATCGAGCCCGCCCGACTGGAGCCAGCGCAGAAGCGGCACGGTGAAGGTTTCCGTCTCGGAGAATCCGACCGTAAAGAACGCGACCCACGACAGCGCGGCCACGATCACCATCAGGCCTGATGTCAGATATTCCGAAGCCCTGGCGCCGATCGCATTGCCGAACAGGCCGACGATCAGGAACCCGATGAGGGGCAGAAAGACGATGGCTTGATACATGGTTACGCCTCAGCCCTTCATCATATTCACGTCTTCCACCGCGATGGAGCCGCGGTTGCGGAAGAAAACCACCAGAATGGACAGGCCGATCGCCGCTTCGGCCGCTGCGACGGTCAGCACGAACAGCACGAAAATCTGCCCCATCAGGTCGTTGAGCACCGAGGAGAAGGCGACCAGATTGATATTGGCCGCCAGCAGCAGCAGCTCGATCGACATCATGATGACGATGACGTTCTTGCGGTTCAGGAAGATGCCGAACACGCCGATCGTGAACAGGATAGCCGAGAGTGTCAGATAATGTCCGATGCCGACGGTCATGTCAGATGCCCTTCCCCGTCTCGACCTTGCGTACTTCGATGGAGGTTTCCGGTGTGCGGCCGACCTGCTCGGAAATCGACTGCCGCTTGACGCCCTGCTTGTGGCGCAGCGTCAGAACGATGGCGCCGACCATGGCGACCAGCAGCACGAGACCGGCCATCTGGAAGAAATGGATGTAATCCGTGTAGAGGACATCGCCGAGAACCGCCGTATTGGTGCGCTCAGCCATATCCGGGATCGGCCGCGCGACGGAAGCCCCAAGCTCGGGAGAGAGCACATAGCCGCCGGTTACGATTATCAACTCGGCTGCGAAGATCAGCCCGACCAGCGCGCCGATCGGCGCGTAGCGCAGTGCGCCCTGCTTGAACTCGGCGAAATCGACGTCGAGCATCATGACCACGAACAGGAACAGCACCATGACCGCGCCCACATAGACGATAAGCAGGATCAGCGCCAGGAACTCGGCTCCGGCCAGCAGGAACAGCCCTGCCGCATTGAAGAATGCGAGGATCAGGAACAGCACCGAATGCACCGGATTGCGCGACGAAATAACCATCAGGGCCGATGCGACCGCGACGAGGGCGAAGAGGTAGAAGAAAGCCGCCTCTAGTCCTTCAAGCATGGGGATCCCCCGGGTTTCCAAATCCTGATTCCATGCCGCCTCCGGTCATGAAATCGCGTGTTCCTTAGACGAGCCATCGCGGCCCGTCCATGTCTCAAATGCCGCTGCCCGGACACCGCGTCCGGCAGCTGCCCTTAACGATAAGGTGCGTCCAGCGCCATGTTGCGGGCGATCTCCCGCTCCCAGCGGTCGCCGTTGGCCAGCAGCTTGTCCTTGTCGTAGTAGAGTTCTTCGCGCGTTTCCGTCGCGAATTCGAAATTCGGCCCTTCTACGATGGCATCGACCGGGCATGCTTCCTGGCAGAAGCCGCAATAGATGCACTTCACCATGTCGATGTCGTAGCGCACCGTGCGGCGGGTGCCGTCATTGCGGCGCGGACCGGCCTCGATGGTGATGGCCTGCGCCGGGCAGATCGCCTCGCACAGCTTGCACGCGATGCAACGCTCCTCGCCGTTCGGATAGCGGCGCAGAGCATGCTCGCCGCGGAAGCGAGGGCTGATCATCCCCTTTTCGTGCGGATAGTTGATGGTTTCCTTGGGCTCGAACATCTTCTTGATGCCCAGCCAGTAGCCACCCACGATATCTTTCAGAATCAGCGACTTAGCCGCTTGAGCGAATGCAGACATCAGGCAAGCCCCGTCAGCTTGAGGAAAGCGGCCGTGGCCACGACCATGAACAGCGAGATCGGAAGGAAGACCTTCCAGCCCAGCCGCATGAGCTGATCGTAGCGGTAACGCGGAAGAACGCCCTTGGCCATCGAGATGATGAAGAACACGAAGCACACCTTGAGGACGAACCAGATGACGCCTGGAACCCAGGTGAACGGCGCAAAGTCGAACGGTGGCAGCCAGCCGCCGAGGAAGAGGATGGTGGTCAGTGCGCACATCAGCACGATCGCCACATACTCACCGAGGAAGAACAGCAGGAAGGCCGTCGACGAATACTCCACCATGTGGCCGGCGACCAGCTCCGATTCCGCTTCGACGAGGTCGAAGGGTGGACGGTTGGTCTCTGCCAGCGCCGAGATGATGAAGATGATGAACATCGGGAACAGCGCCAGCCAGTGCCAGTCGAGGAAGCTGTTGGAAAGCCCGAGCCAGGTGCCGATGCCGCTCTGCTGCGCCATCACGATGTCGGTCAGGTTCAGCGAGCCGACCAGCAGCAGCACGGTGACGATGACGAAGCCGATCGAGACTTCATAGGACACCATCTGCGCGGCGGAGCGGAGCGCGCCGAGGAACGGATATTTCGAGTTCGAAGCCCAGCCGCCCATGATGACGCCGTACACTTCAAGGCCCGAAATCGCCAGAATGTAAAGGATGCCGACATTGATGTTGGCGACCGCCCAGCCTTCGTTCACCGGAATGACGGCCCATGTCGCCATGGCCAGAACCGACGTCACCAGCGGGGCCAGAAGGAACACCGCTTTGTTGGCGCCGGCCGGAATCACCGGCTCCTTGAAGACGAACTTCAGAAGGTCGGCGAAGGCCTGAAGCAGACCCCATGGTCCGACCACGTTCGGCCCGCGGCGCATCTGCACGGCCGCCCAGATTTTGCGGTCGGCATAGAGGATATAGGCCACGAAGATCAGCAGAATGACCAGCAGCGCCAGCGACTTGGCCAGAACGATCAGCGCCGGCAGGATGTAGAAGGAGAAGAAGCTGTCGTCCATGTCTTATTCCGCCGCCTGCTGGAAGCCGCCCTGCGCCAGCGCGGAGCACTCGGCCATGACGGCAGAGGCGCGCGTGATCGGGTTGGTCAGGTAGAAGTCGCGCACCGGCGACACGAAACCGGCCTTGTCGGTCTTGCCGCCGAGCTTCGCAACAGCGGCAATGTCTTCCGCCGCGCCCGTCTCGATCTGGTCGATGCGGGCGAGATGCGGAAACTCGCCATAGAGCTGGCTGCGCAACTGCGCCAGCGAATCGAACGGCAGCCTGTGGCCCAGAACATCGGAAAGCGCACGGAAGATCGCCCAGTCCTCGCGGGCATCGCCCGGCGCGAAACCGGCACGGCTGGTCTGCTGCACGCGGCCTTCGGTGTTCACATAGGTGCCCGACTTCTCGGTATAGGCCGAAGCCGGCAGGATGACGTCGGCGCGGTGGGCGCCGGCATCGCCATGCGTGCCGACATACACCACGAACCCGGCCTTCACCTTGTCCATCTCGATCTCGTCGGCGCCGAGCAGGAACAGCACGTCCGTGCTGTCCAGCATGGAAGCGGTGTCCCGGCCGCCCTCGCCCGGCACGAAACCGATGTCGAGGCCGCCGACACGTGCGGCAGCATGGTGCAGCACGGCAAAGCCGTTCCATTCGGGCCCGACGGCATCCACCGCCGTCGCCAGTTTCGCAGCCAGACCGAGCACGGCAGCACCATCGGCGCGCACAAGAGCGCCCTGCCCCACGATGATCAGCGGACGCTCGGCCTTCTTCAGCGCCTCGAAGAAGCTGCCATTGCCGTCGGCGATATCCTTGAGCGTCTCGGGACCGGCGCCGAGCGCTTCATAATCATAGCGCAGATCGCCGAACTCGCCGATGACGCCGATCGGCAGCGGGCCGGCGCGGAAGCGCTTGCGGATACGCGCGTTCAGAACCGACGCCTCGAAGCGCGGATTGGCGCCGATGATGAGGATTGCATCAGCATCTTCGATGCCCTCGATCGTCGGATTGAAGATGTAGCTGGCGCGGCCGAGTGCAGGATTGAGCGCCGTGCCGTCCTGACGGCAGTCGATGTTGGCGGAACCCAGCGAGGTCATCAGGCGCTTCAGCGCATACATTTCCTCAACCGCCGCAAGGTCGCCGGCAATCGCGCCGATGCGCTCGGGCGAGGTCGCGGAAACAGCGTCGCGGATCGCGGCGAAGGCCTCGGCCCAGCTTGCCGGCCTCAGCTTGCCGTCACGGCGCACATAGGGCCGGTCGAGACGCTGCGTGCGCAGGCCATCCCAGATAAAGCGGGTCTTGTCGGAGATCCACTCCTCGTTCACCTGCTCGTTGATGCGCGGCAGAATGCGCATGACCTCGCGACCGCGCGTGTCGACGCGGATGGCGGAGCCGACCGCATCCATCACGTCGATGGATTCCGTCTTGGTCAGTTCCCACGGACGCGCCTGGAAAGCGTAGGGACGTGCGGTCAGCGCACCGACCGGGCACAGGTCGATGACGTTGCCCTGCATTTCGGAGGTCATCGCCTGTTCGAGATAGGTGGTGATCTCGGCATCCTCGCCGCGGCCGATCAGGCCAAGCTCGGAAATGCCGGCCACTTCCGTGGTGAAGCGCACGCAGCGCGTGCAGTGAATGCAGCGCGTCATGATCGTCTTGACCAGCGGACCGATATATTTGTCCTCGACGGCGCGCTTGTTCTCGTGGAAACGCGAGGAATCGACGCCGAAGGCCATCGCCTGGTCCTGCAGGTCGCACTCGCCGCCCTGATCGCAGATCGGGCAATCCAGCGGGTGGTTGATGAGCAGGAACTCCATCACGCCTTCGCGGGCCTTCTTGACCATCGGCGTGTTGGTGAACACCTCGGGAAGCTGGCCTTCCGGGCCGGGGCGCAGATCGCGCACGCCCATGGCGCACGAAGCCTGCGGCTTGGGCGGACCGCCCTTCACCTCGACCAGACACATGCGGCAGTTGCCGGCGATCGACAGCCGTTCATGGAAGCAGAAGCGCGGCACTTCCGCGCCCGCCGCTTCCGCTGCCTGCAGCAGCGTGTAGTGGTCGGGTACCTCGATCTCTTTCCCGTCGACCTTGAGCTTTGCCATTTCGCCTCAACCCCGCAGCCGTGCCGCGATCTTCATTGCCGGCGCTATCGAAGCCGCGCCCTGCCTTGATTTACTTTACCCGTTGCCCGTCTTGCAGCGCCGCTGCCTGCCCGACCCAGTCGTCGCGCCGGATGCGGCCGCGAAAACCGAGCGTGTCGTCCATCCACGCGATCTCGGCATCCGTCCATTCCGCAATCTGACGGTAAGTCCAGATGCCATAGCCATTGAGGACCATCTCAAGCTTGGGTCCGACACCTGCGATCGCTTTCAGATCATCAGGGGTGGACGGCTTGTCCAGCACCTGCGGCTGATGCGTCTTTGCCGGTTCAGCAGGGACCTTCGCCGGACGCGGTGCAGCTTTGCCCGCAGCCGCCCTGCCATCGTCGTGCCCGGAAGCATCCTCGAAGGACTGGAACAGCTTCTGGGAAACCTCGCTCGCACCATTGAACGCGCCAAGCCAGATCCCGAAAGCCTGACTGGCCAGACCCAGCCCAAGCGCCGACGCAGCCGCCATTCCGGCCGCCGGATGGACGAGCAGATTCACGGCGCTGGTCATATCGCTCGGTATCATCTGTGGTGCGTTGTTCTGCATTGCCTCGAAGCTTTTCAAATCGGTCTGCACCGGCAGGGTTTCAGGCCTGTGCCTGCTCCTGCCGTCTGGCTGCGTTCCGGTTTCCTTTCCGTTCCTGCCTTGTCGTCTTTCAGCGCGGCAGTCGCTTATTCCGCCGCGACCAGAACCGGCTCGACCCGGTGGGAGTTGCGGGTGAATTCGTCGATACGCCGCTCGATTTCCGGGCGGAAATTGCGGATCAGGCCCTGCACCGGCCATGCCGCCGCATCGCCCAGCGCACAGATGGTATGACCCTCGATCTGCTTGGTGACGTCAAGCAGCATGTCGATCTCGCTCTTCTGCGCCTCGCCGCGCACCAGCCGCTCCATCACCCGCCACATCCAGCCCGTGCCCTCGCGGCATGGCGTGCACTGGCCGCAGCTCTCGTGCTTGAAGAAGTAGGAAAGCCGCGCGATCGCCTTCACGATATCGGTCGACTTATCCATGATGATCATGGCCGCCGTGCCGAAGGAGGACTTGCGCTCGCGCAGGCCATCGAAATCCATCGGGCAGTCGATGATATCCTCGGCCTTGACCACCGGGCACGATGCGCCGCCGGGAATGACCGCCAGCAGATTGTCCCAGCCGCCGCGAATGCCGCCGCCATGTTTCTCCACCAGTTCGCGGAAGGTGGTGCCCATCTCTTCCTCGACCGTGCAGGGCGTGTTGACGTGGCCGACCAGCATGAACAGCTTGGTGCCAACATTGTTCGGACGCCCGAAGGACGAGAACCACGCAGCACCCCGGCGCAGAATGGTCGGTGCAACGGCGATGGATTCCACGTTGTTGACCGTCGTCGGACAGCCATAGAGGCCCATATTCGCCGGGAACGGCGGCTTCAGGCGCGGCTGGCCCTTCTTGCCTTCAAGGCTTTCGAGCAACGCTGTTTCCTCGCCGCAGATATAGGCGCCTGCGCCATGGTGAACGTAGATGTCGAAATCGTAGCCGTTCTTGTTGTTCCTGCCGATGAGCTTAGCATCATAGGCCTCGTCGATGGCGCGCTGCAGCGCTTCACGCTCGCGCATGAACTCGCCGCGCACATAGATGTAGGCGGCCACCGCGCCCATGGCAAAACCAGCCAGCAGGCAGCCCTCGACCAGCGTGTGCGGATCGTGACGCAGAATGTCGCGGTCCTTGCAGGTGCCGGGCTCGGATTCGTCGGCATTGACAACGAGATAGCTCGGACGGCCATCGCTGACCTTGGGCATGAACGACCATTTCATGCCTGTCGGGAAGCCCGCGCCGCCACGGCCGCGCAGTCCCGACGCCTTCATCTCGTTGATGATCCAGTCGCGGCCCTTTTCGATGATGCCCTTGGTGCCATCCCAGCAACCGCGCGACATCGCGCCCGCCAGCGATCTGTCGAAGCGACCGTAGATATTGGTAAAGATGCGATCCTTGTCCTGAAGCATCGTTCTTCCCTCAAACCGGCTTCTTGCCGAAGACGCGGACATATTCGTCCACGCCACCCTTGGCGAGCGCCTTGGCCTGCTTGACCCAGTCCTCGCGCTCAATACGGCCATGGAAGTTCAGATAGCCGTCAACCCATTCGCGCTCGGCCTTCTTCCACGCCGCGACCTGCGCGAAAGTGAAAATGCCAAGCTCATGCAGTACCTGCTCGTTCTTCGGTCCGACGCCGGAGATGAGTTTCAGATCGTCAACCGCCGCAGGGCGGGCGATGCCGGCGGGCCGGTTCTTGTCGTCCAGCGATGGTTTTGCCGGCTTTGCAGATACGTTTCCAGCAGGTGCGGCAACGCTTGCAGCCTTTTCGCCCGCAGGTGATGCCTTGACTTCCGCCGGCGTCTTCAGATCCGGGCTGGTCTCGGGCGCATCGGTCTTCGGCCGGGCGGCATTGGAGGGCGGAACCTCTGCGGACGCGGCAGCTCCGGCAGCAGCCTTCGCCTCGCGATCGCGGGTCGATTTCAGAATCGCTTTCTCATCGGTCAGGGCCGTGAAACCACCAGCCGGCGCGGAGAAATAACGGTCGGTCTGCGGCCCTGTTGGCACGGAATCGCCCCTGCCCGCCTCGAACTCATCGATGATCTCGGCCAGACGCTCCGGCGTCAGATCCTCGTAGGAATCCTTGAAGATCATGACCATGGGCGCGTTCACGCAGGCGCCCTGGCACTCAACCTCTTCCCATGACAGCGTGCCGTCGGCATTGGGATGTAACTGCTCGTGATGAATCTTCGAGCGGCACACATCCATCAGCTCGCCCGCGCCGCGCAGCATGCAGGGCGTGGTGCCGCACACCTGAATATGGGCGCGCGTTCCGATCGGCTTGAGCTGGAACTGGGTGTAGAAAGTGGCGACCTCAAGCCCGCGAATATAGGGCATGCCCAGCATATCGCAGATATTTTCGATCGCGGCCTTCGTCACCCAGCCATCCTGCTCCTGTGCGAGCATGAGCAGCGGGATGATGGCCGACTGCTGCCGGCCTTCCGGGTACTTTGCGATCCATTTCTGCGCGGCCGCAGCAAACTCCTCGTTGAAGGAGAATGCCGCTGGCTGGACGCTGGCTTCTGCGAGACGGCGGACACTCATTAGCGGTCGACCTCACCAAACACGATGTCGAGGGAGCCGAGGATGGCTGCAACGTCGGCGAGCATGTAGCCCTTGCACAGGAAATCCATGGCTTGCAGATGGGCAAAGCCCGGCGCGCGCAGCTTGCAGCGATACGGCTTGTTCGTGCCGTTCGACACCAGATAGACGCCGAACTCACCCTTGGGCGCCTCGACGGCGGCGTAAACCTCGCCGGCCGGAACCTTGTAGCCTTCGGTGTAGAGCTTGAAGTGATGGATGAGCGCTTCCATCGAGCGCTTCATCTCACCGCGCTTGGGCGGAACCACCTTGCCATCCAGATTGGAGACGGGACCCGTGCTCTCCTTGCCCAGCAGCAGGTCGACGCACTGGCGCATGATCCGCGCCGACTGGCGCATCTCTTCCATGCGGATGAGATAGCGGTCGAAATTATCGCCGTTCTTGCCGATCGGAATGTCGAATTCCATCTCGGAATAGCACTCGTAAGGCTGCGACTTGCGCAGATCCCATGCCGCACCCGAACCGCGAACCATGACGCCGGAGAAACCCCAGGCCCATGCATCCTCAAGCGACACCACGCCGATGTCGACGTTACGCTGCTTGAAGATCCGGTTGGGCGTCAAAAGCGCATCCAGATTGTCGATGGTTTTCAGGAACGGATCGATCCAGTTGCCGATATCCTCGATCAGCTTCTGCGGCAGGTCCTGATGCACACCACCCGGCCGAAAATAAGCCGCATGCATGCGCGAGCCGGAGGCCCGCTCGTAGAACACCATCAGCTTCTCGCGCTCGGCGAAGCCCCACAGCGGAGGGGTGAGCGCGCCAACGTCCATGGCCTGCGTCGTCACATTGAGGATGTGCGACATGATGCGGCCGATTTCGGAGTAGAGCACGCGGATCAGTTGGCCACGCCTCGGCACTTCGATGCCCAAAAGACGCTCCGCGGCCAGCGCGAAGGCGTGCTCCTGATTCATCGGGGCGCAGTAGTCGAGGCGGTCGAGATAGGGCACGGCCTGCAGATAGGTCTTGTGCTCCATCAGCTTCTCGGTGCCGCGATGCAAAAGCCCGATATGCGGATCGACGCGATCGACCACCTCGCCATCCAGCTCCAGAACGAGGCGCAGAACGCCGTGCGCCGCCGGATGCTGAGGGCCGAAGTTGATGTTGAAATTGCGGACGGAGGTTTCAGCCATTTACTGCTTCACCTTTTCATCGCCGGGCAGCACATAGTCGGTGCCTTCCCAGGGCGAGAGGAAGTCGAAATTGCGGAACTCCTGCTTCAGCTCCACCGGCTCGTAAACGACGCGCTTGGCCTCGTCGTCATAGCGAACCTCGACAAAGCCGGTCAGCGGGAAGTCCTTGCGCAGCGGATGTCCCTCGAAACCGTAATCGGTGAGGATGCGGCGCAGATCCGGATGACCGGAGAACAGCACGCCATAAAGATCGTAGGTTTCGCGCTCATACCAGTCTGCGCCCGGCCACACCTCGGTGACGGAAGGCACGATGGTCTCTTCGTTCGCGTGAACCTTGACGCGGATGCGCAGATTCCGACGCGGCGACAACAGATGATAATTCACATCGAAGCGGTTGGCGCGCGCCGGGTAATCCGCACCCGACACGTCGATGATCGACACGAAGCTGCAGGATTCGTCATCGCGCAGGAAGCGCGAAATCTTCACGATGTCTGCCGGCGCGACGGTGATCGTCAGCTCGCCATAGGCAAGCTCGCTGTGCAGGACCTCGACACCAGCCCTCGATGCGATGTGGGCGGCAAGCTCTGTGAGTGCTTCACTCATATTTCATCACCGCTCGATCGTACCCGTGCGCCGGATCTTCTTCTGCAGGAGAAGAATACCGTAGAGCAGCGCCTCGGCTGTGGGCGGGCAGCCCGGTATGTAGATATCGACCGGCACGATGCGGTCGCAGCCGCGAACCACCGAATAGGAATAGTGATAGTAGCCGCCGCCATTGGCGCAGGAGCCCATGGAGATCACATAGCGCGGCTCCGGCATCTGGTCGTAGACCTTGCGCAGCGCCGGGGCCATCTTGTTGGTGAGCGTGCCGGCCACGATCATGATGTCGGACTGGCGCGGCGAAGCGCGCGGCGCGACGCCGAAGCGTTCACTGTCGTAATGCGGCATGGCGGTGTGGATCATCTCCACCGCACAGCAGGCCAGACCGAAGGTCATGTACATCAGCGAGCCGGTGCGCGCCCATGTGATGAGAGCCTCGGTCGAAGTGACCAGAAAGCCCTTGTCGGCCAGCTCGTCGTTGATGCCGATGAAGAAAGGATCATCCGAACCGACCGGCTTTCCGGTACGCGGATCGAGGATACCCTTAGGCTGCGGCGCGACGAGCGTGCCGGAATTGCTGATCAATCCCATTCCAGCGCCCCTTTCTTCCACTCATATATGAAGCCGATGGTGAGAACGCCAAGGAACACCATCATCGACCAGAAACCGAGCATGCCGATATCGCCGAACGAAACCGCCCACGGGAACAGGAACGCCACCTCCAGATCGAAGATGATGAACAGGATCGACACCAGATAGAAGCGGATGTCGAACTTCATGCGGGCATCGTCGAACGAGTTGAAACCGCACTCGTAGGCCGACAGCTTTTCAGGATCGGGGTCGCGATAGGCCACCAGGAAGGGAGCCACGATCAGCGCCAGTGCGATCACCAGTGCCACGCCGATAAAGATGACGATCGGCAGATACGAACTTAGCAACTCGTTCATGCTGCAACTTTCCGTTGGCGGCGGATCCGCCTGAGACTAGCGCAGCCGGCCCTGTTACGGAAGCGTGACAGATTTGCCCTGGAACCTCTTCGGCCCCATGCTGCAACGCGGCGAGGGTTAGCGCAGGCGGATGGCCGAAGCAAGTCAAACCTTGTTCAAAACGCTGCACTGCACACTATCTGCGACAAAACTGATCATCTTTGATTTCCTTCACTTTTTACTCCACTTTTAGTCCTGACAGTATTCCCGGGGTTTAGCTGGTAGCGTGCAGGAATCGGGCTGCCGTAAACCATGACTCCAGATAGGCTTGGATCATATGAAGGAAACCATTTCCCCTGCCCTTGCACGACGCATTGCGCTGGCCGCGCAGGGCTTCGGCGCGCCTCGCGCAAAAAGTGCACCCGACCGCCGACACGTCTCCCGTGTCGTTTCCCGCACCGCACTTTTCCAGATCGACTCGGTCAGCGCCGTGGTGCGGGCGCACTACATGCCGCTCTATTCGCGGCTTGGCCCCTACCCGCTTTCGCTGCTCGACGACGCGGCCCGTCCGGGAGCGAAGCGCCAGCTTTTCGAATACTGGGCGCATGAGGCCTCGCTGCTGCCGCTGGAGACCTATCCGCTGCTGCGATGGCGCATGGAAAGGGCGGAGCGCGGCGAGGAGATGTATCGCGGACTGGCCAGGTTCGGCCGCGAGCGCGTGGATTTCATCGCGGAGATATTTCGCGAAGTTGAAACACGCGGCCCACTCGCCGCCTCCGACATGGACGGCGACAAGGGCTCCGGCGGCTGGTGGGGCTGGAGCGAAGCAAAGATGGCCTTTGAGTGGCTGTTCTGGGCGGGAAGAATCACCACCGCCCACAGGCGCGGGTTCGAGCGGGTCTACGATCTGCCAGAACGCGTTCTGCCCCGGGCAGTCCTCGACCTGCCGGTTCCCTCTCCGGCGGATGCCCAGCGCGAATTGCTGCGCATTTCCGCGCGCGCCCATGGCATCGCCACCGCCACCTGCCTGCGCGATTACTTTCGACTTGCCGCGACCGAGACCGCACCGCTCATCGCTGATCTTGTCGAGGAAGGGGAATTGATTCCCGTCACCGTCAAAGGATGGAGCAGGCAAGCCTATCTGCACCGCGACGCGCGTCTGCCACGCAGGATCGAGGCCCGCACCCTGCTCGCCCCCTTCGACCCGCTGGTGTTCGAACGCGACCGCACCGAAAGCCTGTTCGGCTTCCGCTACCGGATCGAGATCTACACGCCGGCCGAAAAGCGGCAATATGGCTATTATGTCCTGCCCTTTTTGCTGGGCGACAGGATTGTCGCACGTGTCGATCTGAAAGCGGACCGACCCGCCGGCATTCTGCGCGTCCATGCCGCCTATGCCGAACCCGACGCACCGCCCGAAACCGCAGCCGCACTTTGCGAAGAGCTGGGCCAGATGCGCCAGTGGCTGCAACTCGATCGCATGGAAATCACCCCGGCCGGCAGCCTCGGACCTGCGCTGGCCGCCATCGCCGCGCGTTGACAGTGCGACCCGCCCAAGCCTAAATCCCCGCGACGGTCTCCTCTTTCAAAGAAGGGGAGCTAAGAGGGAACGCGGTGGGGGATTTTTCCCGACTCCGCGGCTGTGCCCGCAACTGTAAGCGACGAGCCCTTGCCGGCAGCCACTGGGTTATCCCCGGGAAGGCGGCATCAGGGCGATGACCCGCAAGCCAGGAGACCTGCCGTCTGAACGAGAAAAGCCGCAAGCCTGGCGGGTGTCCCGGGCAAGGAGCGTATTTTGGACCGCAATCCCGCCGCCTGCGAAACCGGCCAGTCCGGCAACCGGACCAGCGACACCACGATCATCGTCTGCATTTCCTGTCGCGACGCCAGCGGCTCGGATGCGCATCCGCGCGCCGGTGAGAAGCTCGCCGAGGACACGCGCCGCGCCGCCGCCGGCCAGCCGGTCGCGGTGCGCACGGTGGAATGCCTCGGCAACTGCAAGCGCCGCCTCAGCGCCTCCATCCTGCATGACGGCGCATGGAGCTACGTCTTCGGCGATCTCGCAGAAGACAGCGGCGCCGATCTGGTGACCGGCGCCTGCCAGCTGGCCAGCGCCGGGGACGGAAAAATTCCGTGGCGCGGCCGCCCCGATTCGCTCAAGCGCGGCCTTGTCGCGCGCATTCCTCCCCTCACCCTTCTGAAGGACCAATCATGACCGCAAACGCCACCCGCGTGCCCTGCACCGTCGTCACCGGCTTCCTCGGCGCCGGCAAGACCACGCTGATCCGCAACCTGCTCGAACAATCCGCAGGCAAGCGCCTCGCCCTCATCGTCAACGAATTCGGCGATGTCGGCGTCGATGGCGAAATCCTGAAAGGCTGCGGCATCGACACCTGCCCCGAGGAAAACATCGTCGAACTGGCAAATGGCTGTATCTGCTGCACCGTTGCCGACGATTTCGTGCCGGCGCTCGACCAGATCCTGTCGCGCACGCCTAAGGTCGACCACATCCTGATCGAGACTTCCGGCCTCGCTTTGCCGAAGCCGCTGGTGCAGGCCTTCCAGTGGCCGACGGTGAAAAGCCGCGTCACCGTGGACGGCGTCATTGCCGTGGTCGATGGCCCGGCCCTTGCCGAGGGCAAGGTCGCCTCCGACATGGACGCGCTTGCCGCCCAGCGCGCGGAAGACGAGTCGCTCGACCATGACGACCCGATCGAAGAGGTCTTCGAGGATCAGGTGGCCTGCGCCGACCTCATCATCCTGTCCAAGAACGACCTGCTCGACGAAGCTGGCGCGGATCGCGCCCGCAGCATCGTCGATGCCCATATCGGGCCGGCGGTGAAGGTGGTTCCGTCCGAGCACGGCAAGGTCGATCCGTCGATCCTGCTCGGCCTCGGCCTCGCGGTCGAGGACGACATCGAAAACCGCAAATCGCATCATGACGGCGTCGGCGATCACGAGCACGACGATTTCGACACCTTTATCGTCGACATCGCTTCCGTCACCGATCCCGAGGACCTCGCCCGCCGCATCGCCGCCGCCGCGGAGCAGCAGGACGTACTGCGCGTCAAGGGTTTCGTGGAGGTGGTGGGCAAGCCGATGCGCCTGCTGGTTCAGGCTGTTGGTCCGCGCGTCAATCATTATTATGATCGCGCCTGGACGGCGCAGGACGAGCGCCGTTCGCGGCTGGTGGTGATTGGCCTGAAAGGTCTCGACCAGCCGGCCATCGAGAAGATTCTGGCGGGCTGAATACGGCAGGCGCGCCGCTCATCAGGATTGAACGATGCACATCCTGACCACCACCTCCGCCTCGCTCGATGACGTCATCGAGCCGGTCGACCTGCGCCAGACGCCGGGCGAGGTGGTGGCGCTGTCCTTTACCGACAGCGATCTGGCCGCCTTGGCCTCCGCGTGGAAAGCCGACGCGGATCGCCTGCCCTCCATGCGTCTGGCGGCCCTGCGCGATCTGCGCCACCCCATGTCAGTCGATCTGTGGGTGGACAGCGTCGCCAGCCACGCAAAGGTCATTCTGGTGCGGCTTCTGGGCGGCTATGACTGGTGGCGCTATGGCTGCGACCAGCTTTCCGCCATCGCCCGCGCCAAAGGCATCAGGCTGGCGCTGCTGCCCGGCGAATGCCGCGACGACGACGAGCGGCTGGCGCAGGCTTCCACCCTGCCCCGCGAGGAACTTTCCCTGCTGCTGGGCTATTTTCGCGAGGGCGGCCCGGCCAACATGCAGGCGCTGGTGCACCGTCTGGCAAGGCTGGCCGGCCATGAGGCCGACGCCCCGGCTCCCACGCCGGTGCCGCGAGCCGGCTACTACGAGCCCGGAACAGGCGTTGTCGAAAGGCCGCAACTCGCGCACGACAAATCTGCTTCCGTCGTGCCGATTCTCTTCTACCGTTCCATGCTGCTGGCGAACGACATCGCCCCCATCGATGCGCTGACGGTGGAACTGCGCCGCACCGGCATCGCGGCGGTGCCTGTCTTCGTCTCCAGCCTGAAAGACGCCGCCTCTCTCGGCTTCGTCGGGCAGGCAATCACGGCGCTAAAACCCTCCGCCCTCATCACCGCCACGGCCTTCGCCTCCGGAGCCGAACCGGGTGCGGAAACGCTGTTCGACCGCACCGGCATTCCGGTGTTTCAGGTGGTCGTCGCCACGACGAAGCGCGAGGCATGGGAAAGCGGCCAGCGCGGCCTTGCACCCGCCGACCTCGCCATGCACGCCGTGCTGCCCGAACTCGACGGGCGCATCATGGCCGGCGCGATCTCCTTCAAGGCGGAGGCGGAGGCGGATGCCGCACTCGGCCTGCGCGCCAACGTCAACCAGCCGGTACCCGATCGCATCGCGCAGGTGGCGCGGCGGCTTTCCGTCTTCCTGCGCCTTCGCTCCACGCCGCCGGCCGAACGGCGTATTGTCATCCTGATCCCCGACTACCCAAGCGCGCCCGGCCGCACCGGCTATGCGGTGGGTCTCGATGTGCCGAACAGCGTGCTCGCCATGCTGCATGACCTGAAGGACGCCGGCTATGTCGTTGACCGGATTCCCCAATCGCCGCGCACGCTTCTTGACCTGGTCGACCGTGGCGGCCACGGCATTGCGGCCGGTGATTACAGGACGCGCTTTGCCAACCTGCCCGCCGAGGCACGCGAGGCCGTAACCGGCGCATGGAACGAACCCGCCGGACCCGGCTTCACCTTCCGCGCCGTCAGTTTCGGTAACGTCACCGTCGCCCTCGCACCGGATCGCGGCCGCTCGGAAGACCGCCGGTCCGATTACCACGACCCCACCCTGCCCCCGCGCCACGAACTGGTCGCCTTCGGGCTGTGGATGCAAAAGGTGCTCGACGCCCACGCCATCGTCCATGTCGGCGCACACGGCACGCTGGAATGGCTGCCGGGCAAGACGGTGGCGCTCAGCGAAAGCTGTTTCCCCGAGATCGTCACCGGCCCGCTGCCGGTCGTCTATCCGTTCATCGTCTCCAATCCCGGCGAGGCGGCGCAGGCCAAGCGGCGCATTTCTGCCGTCACGCTCGGCCATCTGCCGCCGCCGCTCACCAGCGCCGGACTGGACGACCATCAGCAGAAGCTGGAGAGGCTGGTGGACGAATATGCGCAGGCCGACGGCCTCGACCGCCGCCGTCGCGACCGGCTGGCGAAGCTGATCGTGGAAACGGCCGCAGAGACCGGGCTTGCCGTCGAGGCCGGGGTGACAACCACCGATGCGCCCGACGAGGCGCTGCGCCGCATCGATGCCTGGCTGTGCGACCTCAAGGATTTCGCCATCAAGGACGGCTTGCACATCTATGGCCGCGCTCCGGCTGACGAAACCAATTCGCTGCGCCTGCAAAGCGCTCAAGCCGAAAAATCCGGTCTTCTCGCCGCGCTCGATGGCCGCCACGTCACCGCCGGCCCGTCCGGCGCCCCAGCGCGCGGCCGCACCGATGTGCTGCCCACCGGCCGCAACCTGTTCACCGCCGATCCGCGCACGATGCCAACGCCCACCGCCTACGATCTTGGCAAGGCCGCGGCCGGAGAGGTGGTGACGACCTATCTGCAAAGCCATGGCGACTGGCCGCGCGCGCTGGTCATCGACCTGTGGGGCTCGGCCTCGTTGCGCACCGGCGGCGAGGAAATCGCGCAGGGTCTGGCGCTGATGGGCTGCCGCCCGCAATGGGACGCCGCCACCGGCCGCGTCACCGGCATCGAGGTGCTGCCGCCGGCCGTGCTCGGACGCCCGCGCGTCGATGTCACCTGGCGCATCTCCGGTCTGTTCCGCGACATGTTCCCGACCCAGATCGCGCTGATCGACGCCGCCGCGCGCGCAGTCGCCGCCCGCGACGAGACCGACGACGAAAACCCGCTGGCAGCCCTTGCCCGCACTGAGGGCCGCATCGGGCCGCGCATCTTCGGCTCCTCGCCCGGCACATATGGGGCGGGAATCGAAAGCCTGCTTGCCAGCGGCGACTGGGAAAGCCGCGAGGAGATCGGCCGCGCCTATCTCGACAGCGCCTCGCACGCTTATGGCGGCGCCGAGGGCGAAGGCGTGGCCGCGCCCGGCGCGTTCGCGGACCGCCTTTCGGAGGCCGAGCTGCTGGTCCACACCGGCGACGATCCCGGCCGCGACATTCTCGAAGGCTCCGCCGATGTCGCATTCATCGGCGGGTTTTCGGCCGCCCTCGCAGCGCTCGGCCGCAATGCCGACGTCATCGTGCTCGACACCACCGATCCGGCAAAGCCGAAACCGCGTTCGGTATCGGAGGCGGTTTCCCGCGTTGTTCGCGCCCGCGCCATCAACCCGCGCTTCATCGCCGGCCAGATGCGCCACGGCCCGCGCGGCGCTTCCGAGTTCGCGGAAACCGTGGACCGCCTGATCGGCTTCGCTGAAACCACGCATGCGATTCCCGGCGCGCTGATCGAGGCCGTTCACGATGCCTATCTGGGCGATGAAAACGTGCGTGCCTTTCTGTTGCGCGAAAACCGCGAGGCGGCGGCGCTGATCGCCGAGCGTTTTCTCTCCGCCCGCCGGCGCGGCCTGTGGCACCCGCTGCGCAACGCGATAGACGACGACCTTGCGGCCCTCATTGCCGAGGCACGGCAGGTGGCGGCATGAACGCCTTCGCCAGACGCGGCGCGTGCCCCGCGCTCTCCACGCCCATGCAGACCGGCGACGGCCTGCTCGCCCGCCTCAACACCGTTGCTGGAGGATTATCGCCCAAGGCACTGATCGGACTCTGCGAATCGGCCCTGCGCCACGGCAACGGCATCGTCGAGGTGACGGCGCGCGGCTCGATCCAGATCCGCGGCCTCACACCGCAATCCGCGCAGGCGCTGGCCCGCGATGTCGATGCGATGGAGATCGATGTGCGCATCGGCGTGCCGGTGGAGACCGGTCCGCTGGCCGGCATCGACGCCGAAGAAATCGCCGATCCCCGTCCACTGGCAAATGAAATCCGGGCGGCCATCGAAAAAGGCAGCCTCAGCGCGCGGCTTGGCCCGAAGGTTTCCGTGGTGGTCGACGGCGGCAGCCGCGTGCCGATGGACCGCATATCGGCCGATGTGCGTCTCACCGCGTGCAGCGACATGCCAGCATGGCAGCTTGCCATCGGCGGAACTGCGGCGAGCGCCCGGCCACTCGGCTTTGTCGACGAGGCACACGCCTGCGCCGCAACCATCTTGATCCTCGAAGCCATCGCCACCTTGGGCCACGAGGCAAGGGCGCGCGATCTGGACGCGCAGCATATCGCTGAGAGAATATTCCTCTCCGGCCTGCCGGCCATCTCTCCCACAGGGAGGGAGAAAAGCGGCTTGAATGCCGGCTACGTATTTGCAGCGCCGGAGACTGGCGAAAGCGCTTTTCAAACTCCGGTCTTCTCCCTTGTGGAGGAGATGGCCGGCGGGCCAGAGAGGGGTAATTTGCAAGCCCGGCCAAAAGGCACTCCCATCGCCACGTTCCCGCTGGTGGACGGCAGATGCGCCCTCGGCATCGCCCTGCCCTTCGGCTCGATGGCGGCCGAAAACATCATCGCTCTGGCGCAAGGCGCGATTGCGCTCGGCGCAGCCGAAATCCGCCCCGCCCCATCCCGCGCGCTGCTGTTTCCCGGCATGAACCTCGACCCCTGCGAAACCCTGCGCGATGCCGCCACCTCTCTCGGCTTCATTACCGAAGCGCACGACCCGCGCCTGTCGATCGCCGCCTGTCCGGGTGCCCCGGCCTGCGCTTCCGGCCGGATCGCCACGCGCGCACTGGCCGAGCGCATCGCAGCACATGATGCGGATTTACTCGACGGCTCCTTCACGCTCCATGTTTCAGGCTGCGCCAAAGGCTGCGCCCATCCCGCCCCGGCAGGCCTCACCCTTATCGGCCATGGCCTTCATGACCATGAGCTCGATACCCATGACGGGCGCGCGGGAATCGCGCTAGACGCTACGGCCAGATCGCCGGAAGCAGCCGGCACGGTGATTGCGGACGCTCAGGCCGGGATGGAAGGAATCGCTGCGCTGGCGCGCCGGAACCGCCGATCCGGCGAAACCGTGGCCGCCTGCCTTGCCCGTCTTGGTGCTGGTGCCGTAACAAACGCCTTTGTGCAGGGATGAGAATGACCGCCTACGACTACATGCGCGACGGCAACGCCATCTATGAGCGCTCCTTCGCCATCATCCGCGCCGAGGCCGACCTGTCACGCTTTTCGCCGCCGGAAGCCGATGTCGCGATCCGCATGATCCATGCCTGCGGCGATGTCGAAGCGGCACGACATTTCATCTTCGGTCCCGGCTTCGTGGACGCGGCACGCGCCGCACTTGCAGCCGGCGCACCCATTTTCTGCGATGCCGAAATGGTGGCGCGCGGCGTCACCCGCGCGCGCCTGCCCGCCGAAAATGAAGTGATCTGCACGCTGCGCGACCCGCGCACGGCCGAAATCGCCGCATCTATCGGCAACACCCGCTCCGCCGCCGCGCTCGACCTGTGGGGCGAGCGCATGGCGGGTGCCGTGGTCGCCATCGGCAATGCCCCGACCGCCCTCTTCTATCTGCTGGAAAAACTGCGCGACGGCGCACCGAAACCCGCCGCTATCATCGGCATGCCGGTCGGCTTCGTCGGCGCAGCCGAATCCAAGGACGCGCTGGCCGAAAACTCCTGGGGCGTGCCCTTCGCCATCGTGCGTGGAAGACTGGGCGGCAGCGCCATGACCGCCGCCGCCCTCAACGCGCTGGCAAGGCCCGGCCTGTGAGCGCGCCCGTAACCACCGGCCGTCTCATCGGTGTCGGAACCGGCCCCGGCGATCCTGAATTGCTGACGCTGAAAGCGGTGCGCGCGCTGGCCGAAGCCGATGTCGTGGCACATTTCGCCAAACGCAGCTCCAACGGCAATGCGCGCGCCATAGTCGAAGGCCATATCAGGCCGGGCGCGGTGGAACTGCCGCTGCACTATCCCGTGACCGTCGAGATCGACAAGGATCATGCCGACTACAAGACGCAGATCCTCGCCTTCTACGAGGAGTCAGCGGCAAAGGTGGCTGAACAGCTTTCGGCCGGCCGCACCGTCGCCGTGCTGTCGGAGGGCGATCCGCTGTTCTACGGCTCCTACATGCATCTGCATGTGCGCCTTGCCCACCGCTTCCCCACGGAAGTCATCCCCGGCGTCACCGCCATGTCCGGCTGCTGGTCGGCAACTGGCCAGCCCATCGTGCAGGGCGACGATGTGCTGACCGTTTTGCCCGGCACCATGGGCGAAGCCGAACTTGCACGCCGCCTTGCCGATACCGACGCCGCCGTCATCATGAAGGTGGGCCGCAACCTACCCAAGATCAGGCGCGCGCTGGCCGCCTCGAACCGGCTCGAAAAAGCGATCTATGTCGAGCGCGGCACCATGGCCAATGGCGCGTCCATGCGCCTTGCCGAAAAGCCTGACGATGCCGCCCCCTATTTCAGCATCATCCTCGTCGCCGGCTGGGAAAACCGGCCGGGCGAACGCGCCTCGGGAGTGGTGGTATGACCGGCCGCCTTGCCATTATCGGGCTCGGCCCCGGCAATGAAGCGCAGGTGACGCCGGAGGCCAGCCGCGCCGTCGCGCAAGCCACCTTCTTCTACGGTTACAAGCCTTATGTCGACCGGCTCGACCTGCGCGCTGATCAGACCCGCATCGCCTCCGACAATCGCGAGGAACTGGCGCGGGCAAAAGAAGCGCTGGAAAAAGCTGTCGAGGGGTACAGCGTCGCCGTGGTGTCGGGTGGCGATCCCGGCGTCTTCGCCATGGCCGCAGCCGTGTGCGAGGCGATCGAAGCCGGCCCGCAGGAATGGAAGGCGCTCGACATAGACATTGTGCCCGGCATCACCGCCATGCTGGCGGTGGCGGCCCGAATCGGCGCGCCGCTTGGCCATGATTTCTGCGCCATCTCGCTGTCGGACAATCTGAAGCCATGGGAGCTGATCGAGCTGCGCCTGCTGGCGGCAGCCGGCGCTGGTTTCGTCGTCGCGCTTTACAACCCGATCAGCAAGTCTCGCCCGTGGCAGCTTGGCCGCGCCTTCGAGGCGCTGTCGGCCATCCTGCCCGGCACGGTGCCTGTCATTTTCGGCCGCGCCGCCGGCCGACCGGACGAGCGCATCGAGGTCTGCCGGCTGGCCGAGGCGAAGCCGGAAATGGCCGACATGGCGACCTGCATCATCGTCGGCTCGACCGAGACGCGCATCATCAGGCGCAGCGACAGGCCAGCACTGGTCTACACGCCCCGCGCCGCGACGAGGCCGAAATGAGCGCAGGTCATCGCGACCAGTTCCCGGACGCTGGAAACGGACGCCACCTGCGGCAGCTCCGGCCGGCGGATCATGACCACCTCGATGCCGAGGGCCCGCGCCGCCGCGATCTTGCCGTAGCTGGCCGCGCCGCCGCTGTCTTTCGAGACGAGCGCATCGATGCGGTTTTCCGTCAGCAATGCACGCTCGGCTTCTTCGGCGAACGGCCCGCGCGCCAGAATGTAGCGCACATCGGCAACCGCCAGCGGCGGCTCGACCGGCTCGACGCTGCGCACGAGGTAGAAATGCTGCGCCGCCGACGCGAAGGCACTCGCCTCCTGCCGGCCGATGCTCAGGAACACGCGGCGTGGCGCGCGCCCGAGCACCCGCACCGCATCCCCGACATTATCCGCAAAAGTCCAGCGGTCGCCCTCCCGCTGCTCCCAGCCGGGACGACGCAGGGCCAGCATCGTGACACCCGCCTCCTGCGCGGCGATGGCCGCATTGGCGGAAATCCGCGCCGCATAAGGGTGGGTGGCGTCGATCAGCAGATCGATCCGCTGTTCCGCCAGATGGCGTGCCAGCCCCTCCGGGCCACCGAAGCCACCGACGCGCACCGGCACCGGCTGGCGAACCGGGTTTTCGGTGCGCCCGGCCAGCGAGAGGGTGACGTCGAGTTCGGGCACGGCCGCGAGCTTTTCCGCCGCCTGCCGCGCTTCCGTCGTTCCGCCCAGAATGAGGATGCGCATGTCGGCTGAGGCTCCTTCCCGCCCGTGGCTCACCATCGTCGGCATTGGTGAGGACGGCATATCCGGTCTCGGCGACGAGGCCAAGCAGGCGATCGCCGCAGCCGAATTCGTGTTCGGCGGCGCCCGGCATCTGGAACTGGCCGCTGCCCTCATCGGGGGCGAAGCGCGCAAATGGCCGAAACCATTCGACGCTGCGATGAGCGCGGTGACGGCCCTTGCCGGCCGCAAGGTTTGCGTGCTGGCCTCGGGCGATCCGTTCTTTCACGGCGTCGGGACCACGCTTGCCCGTGTAATACCGCCAGAGCAGATGCGCACGATCCCCGCGCCTTCCTCCATCTCGCTCGCCGCTGCCCGCATGGGCTGGGCCTTGCAGGACGTCGAAACCGTCTCGCTGCATGGTCGCCCCATCGACCTGATCCGGCCGCTGCTGCATCCCGGCGCGCGCATCCTTGCGCTGACCTCGGACGCAGACGCTCCGGCGGCAATCGCGGCGATGCTTGCCGAACTCGGCTTCGGGCGATCGCGCATCACAGTTCTGGAGGCACTGAGCGGTCCGAACGAGCGTATCCGCAGCACCCGCATCGCATCCTTCGATCTCGAAAACATCAATCCGCTCAATGTGCTGGCGCTGGAAATTGAATCGATACCGCAGGCGCGAATCCTGGCCCTAACGCCCGGCCTTGCCGACGACCTGTTCGAGCATGACGGCCAGATCACCAAGCGCGAGGTGCGGGCGCTGACGCTTTCGGCACTCAGCCCCCGGCGCGGTGAACTGTTATGGGACATTGGCGCGGGCGCAGCCTCCGTCGCCATCGAATGGATGCTGGCGCACCCCTCGCTGCAGGCCATCGCCATCGAAGCCGACGCTGAGCGCGTCGCCCGCATCACCCGCAACGCCACCACCTTCGGCGTGCCGGGCCTGACAATCGTCCACGGCGCGGCTCCCGCAGCGCTGGCCGGTCTCGAAACGCCGGATGCCATCTTCATCGGCGGCGGTGGCTCCGATCCTGGCGTTCTCGACGCAGCCATCCAGGCCGTCCGTCCCGGCGGGCGTCTGGTCGCCAATGCCGTCACGCTCGACATGGAGGCGTTGCTGATTACCCGCCATGCGGCACTGGGCGGAACGCTCACCCGAATTTCCGTCGCGCGCGCGGCACCCGTCGGCACCATGACCGGCTGGAAACCGGCCATGCCGGTTACGCAATGGAGCTGGGAGAAACCATGATCGTTGCCGGCATAGGCTGCCGCAAGGGCGTTTCAAGCGAACAGGTTCTTGCGGCGGTGGAATCAGCACTGGAACCCTACGGGCTGTCACCTGACCTTTTGTCTGGCCTCGCCACCGCCAAGCAGAAGGCGGGCGAGAAGGCGATTATCGAAGCCGGCCACGCGCTGCGTCTGCCTGTCTTTCTGGTCGACGGTCCCGCCCTGCAGATGGTTTCGCTGCGCAGCATGACGAAGTCCACCGCCTCGATGGCCGCCACCGGCAGTCCCTCCGTGTCGGAGACGGCGGCCCTTGCCGCCACCGGTCAACGGTCGCGGCTCCTCGGCCCGCGAACCATACATGGCCCGGTCACCTGCGCCATCGCGGTAGATGGAGACACGCCATGACGGTTCATTTCATAGGTGCAGGCCCCGGTGCTGCCGACCTGATCACACTGCGCGGCGCAAAACTGCTCGCCTCCTGCCCCGTGTGCCTCTACGCGGGCTCCATCGTCTCGCCCGAGTTGCTTCAGCATTGCGGGCCGGAAACGAAGCTCATCGACACCGCCCCGATGTCTCTGGACGAGATCGAGGCCGAATATCGCGCCGCCCACGCGGCGGGGCAGGACGTGGCGCGGCTGCATTCGGGCGATCTTTCGGTGTGGAGCGCGGTGGCCGAGCAGATCCGCCGGCTGGAGCGCGCCGGCATTGCCTACACGCTCACCCCCGGCGTGCCCTCCTTCGCCGCGGCTGCTGCCACGCTCGGGCGCGAGCTCACCATTCCCGAAGTCGCGCAAAGCCTTGTGCTCACCCGCATTTCCGGCCGCGCCTCGAAGATGCCGCCCGGCGAAACGCTGGCCGCCTTCGGCCGCACCGGCTCGACGCTCGCCATCCACCTCGCCATCCACGCCATCGAGCAGGTGGTCGCGGAACTGACCCCGCACTACGGCGCTGACTGCCCGGTCGGGGTCGTCTTCCGCGCGTCATGGCCGGAGCAGCGTATCCTCAGGGCAACGCTGGCCACCATCGTTGAAGAACTCGGCAAAGATCCTATCGAGCGTTCCGCCATCATTTTCGTCGGCCGTTCGCTGGCCGCCGGGGATTTTTCCGAAAGTGCGCTTTACGATGCCGCGTATCAGCGCCGCTTTCGCGGCCGGGAGGGCGCATGAGCCTCGACACGCCGAAAGCCGCCCTTGCCAAAGCGCTGAACCGTCTCGATTTCGAGCCGCAGACTCTGGAGCCCGGTCATGTCTGGCTGGCGGGAGCCGGGCCCGGCGATCCGCGCCTGCTCACCCTCGACGTGCTGGGCGCGCTGGCGCAGGCCGATGCGCTTGTGCATGACGCGCTGGTGTCGCCCGAAATCATCGCCATCGCCGCGCAGGCCGAGAAATTTCATGTCGGCAAGCGTGGCGGACGGCTCTCCATCCCGCAGGAAGAGATCAATGCGCTGCTGGTGAGGCTGGGGCGCGAGGGGCGCAGGGTGGTGCGGCTGAAGGGCGGCCATCCTTATGTGTTCGGGCGCGGCGGCGAGGAAGCCCGCGCACTGGCGGCTGCGGGCATCCCTTACCGCGTGCTGCCGGGTATCACCTCCGCTTTCGGCGGGCTCACCTCGGCCGGCATTCCCGCCACCATGCGCGGCGTCAATGGCGCGATCATCCTCGCCACCGGTTTCGCCGCCGTCTCCGATGACCGGCCGGACTGGGCGGCCCTTGCCCGCACCGGCCAGCCCATCGTAATCTATATGGGCCTCACCCATCTGGAAGCGACGGTTGCCGACCTGATAGCGGGCGGGCTTTCACCCGATACCCCCGCCGCCTTGATCGAAAATGCCACGCTGGCGCAGGAGCGCACCATGGTCGCAACGCTGGGAACGCTGGCGGAAGCCGCCGCGCGCGAAAATGTCGTTTCGCCGGCGCTCATCGTCGTCGGCCATATCGTGGCGCTGCGCGGGAAACTGGCGGGCAGGCCATGACCGCACGCGCAATCATCGTCGGCGCGCCGCGCTCGGGCGCGGGCAAGACCAGCGTCACCATCGGCCTGCTGCGGGCGCTGGCCCGGCGCGGCCTGCGCGTGCGCGGCGCGAAGTCCGGCCCTGACTACATTGATCCCGGTTTTCACGAGGCCGCAACCGGCCTTGCCGGCGTCAATCTCGACAGTTGGGCGATGGCGCCCTCGCTGCTCAACGCCCTTGTCGGGCGCGCGGCGGAAGATGCCGACATCGTCGTTCTGGAAAGCGCCATGGGCCTGTTCGACGGCATTCCGGGCCAGCCCGGCCGCTCTGGTGCCGCTTCAGATCTGGCCGCACTTTACAGCATCCCGACGCTGCTGGTGCTCGACGTCTCCGGCCAGTCCACCACGGTAGCTGCGGTGGCCAAGGGCTTCGCCACCTACCGGCCCGATGTGCGCATCGCCGGCGTGGTGCTGAACCGGCTTGGCAGCGAGCGGCACCGCCGCCTGTGCGCAGAAGCCATCGAAGCGATCGGCCTTCCGGTTGTCGGCGCCATCGAGCGCGACCCGACCCTGACCATGCCCGAGCGCCATCTGGGACTGGTACAGGCCGGCGAGCATGACAATCTTATCGCCTTCATCGACCGCATGGCCGACATGGCCGAACGCTCCATAGACCTCGACAGGGTGATCGAACTCGCAGCACCACTCGCCCCCCAAGAGGGCGGTTTCACCTGTGCCCTGCCACCGCCCGGACAGCGCATCGCGCTGGCGCAGGATCGTGCTTTCACCTTCCTCTATCCGCATGTCGCACGGCACTGGCGCGACGCGGGCGCGGAAATCGTGACCTTCTCGCCGCTGGCCGACGAGGGACCGGCACCAGATTGCGATAGCTGCTGGCTGCCCGGCGGCTATCCCGAACTGCATGCCGGAGCGCTGGCTGCCGCGGGAAATTTCCGCAACAGGATGGCGGCCTTCGCGGCGCAGAAGCCGGTGCATGGCGAGTGCGGCGGCTACATGGTTCTGGGAGAGGCTCTGGAAGATGCCGACGGCGTCACCCACAAGATGCTCGGCCTGCTCGGCCATGCCACCAGCTTCGCAAAACGCAAGATGAACCTCGGCTACCGGCAGGCGCGTCTTCTGGCGGATTGCCCGCTCGGACGCACCGGCGACACCATTCGCGGCCATGAATTCCACTATGCGCGGGTCGTCGCTCCGGGCAGTGACGACCCGCTTACCGAACTCGCCGATGGTCAGGGCAATCCGCTTGGGTCCGCCGGCGGGCGGCGCGGCCATGTCAGCGGCTCCTTCTTCCATGCCATCGCGCGGGCGGAAAGATGAGAAAAAGGCTCGGCCCGCTCGATATCGCGCTCTGCATCGCCTTCTTCACGCGGCTGCCGCTGCCGCATCTCGATTTCCGCGACCGGACGCTCGCGGATGCCATCTGGGCAGCACCTGTCGCGGGGCTGGCGGTAGCATTCATCTCCGCAGCCGCCTACGCGTCCGGCGTCTGGCTCGGCCTGCCATCCGGCCCTGCTGCTGCCCTCACCCTCGCCGCTGCGCTGCTCGCCACCGGCTGCCTGCATGAGGATGGGTTGTCCGATATGGCCGACGGTTTCGGCGGCGGCGCGACGCGCGAGCGCAAGCTGGAAATCATGCGCGACAGCCGTATCGGCTCCTACGGCACAGCCGCTCTGATCATCTCCCTGCTTTTGCGCTGGAGCGCGCTGGCCGCTCTCGCCGGGCCAGCGCAGGTGTTCGCCGCCCTCATTGCCGCCCACTGCGCCTCGCGCGCCCTGCCCGCCGCGCTGATGCATGTTCTGCCGCCGGCGCGCGCGGATGGCCTCTCGGCCGGTGCGGGAACGGTATCGCAGGAAACAGCGCTGATCGGTGCCGTCATCGGTGCGGTCTCGCTCCTCACCCTCGGCCCCGGTGCCGCACTCGCTGCTCAGCTCCTGCTGATCGTGATGCTTGCCGGTTTTGCCGCGCTCTGCCGCCGCCAGATCGGCGGGCAGACGGGCGATACTGCCGGCGCGCTTCAGCAGTTCGGCGAAATCGCCGTGCTTCTGGTTGCCAGCGCCGTCCTTTCCTGAATCATTTTCGGAGCCCTCCGCCACATGCCTTTCAAATCGCTCGAAGAATTGCGCATTGCCTGCCTCTCCCTGCCGGCTGGCAACGAGGAAGCGCGGACCATGGCGGCACAGCGTCAGGAGGTGCTCACCAAGCCGCGCGGCAGTCTTGGCCGGTTGGAGGATATTGCCGGCTGGCTGGCCTGCTGGCAGGGGCGGCACATGCCGAAGCTCGACCGGGTGAAGGTCATCGTCTTTGCCGGCAATCATGGTGTGACCGCGCAAGGCGTTTCCGCCTATCCGGCCGAAGTGACGGTTCAGATGGTGGCGAACTTCGCCAATGGCGGCGCTGCGATCAACCAGCTTGCCCGCGTGGCGAATGCCGATCTGGAGGTCATCCCACTCGACCTAGACCGGCCGACAGGCGATTTCACGCGGGAACCCGCCATGGATGAGGCGGAATTTCTGGCCGCCGTCTCAGCCGGTTATGATGCGGTGGACGAAAACCTCGATCTGGTCTGCTTCGGCGAGATGGGCATCGGCAATACGACACCGGCCGCGGCCGCGGCCGCAGCCCTCTTCGGCGGCGATGTGCAGGGCTGGACCGGCCGCGGAACCGGCGTGGACGATGCCGGCCTCGACCGCAAGGTGGCGGCCATCGAGGCCGGACTGAAGCGCCACGGCGCGGTCATCGCGGACCCGCTGAAAGCCGCAGCAGCCCTCGGCGGTCGCGAACTCGCCGCCATCCTCGGCGCGACGCTTGCCGCCCGCCACCGCAACGTTCCGGTTCTGCTGGACGGCTTCGTGTGCACGGCCGCCGCAGCACCGCTGGCCCGCCTCCACCCACAGGGGCTTGACCACACTCTGGCCGCGCATGTGTCGGCTGAAGCCGGACACCGGCGCCTGCTCGAAGCGCTCGCACTGGCTCCCCTGCTCGATCTCGGCATGCGGCTGGGCGAAGGCTCGGGCGCGTGCCTCGCAGTCAACATCCTGCGCTCGGCGCTGGAATGCCACGCCCACATGGCAAGCTTCGCCGAGGCCGGCGTTTCGGAGAACTGAGCCTTATCGCCCTGACGCGGCCATACCCTGCCTGAGCACTGCCGGAGCTATGGATTTCCACCAGCCGTCGATCTCGGCCTGCTGCGCCCTGATCATCGTGGCGGTGGGCGCGAAGCGCTGCCATGGATAGCTGTGCTTGGGCGCGACGGAGGTGATGACCGGCTTGCCCAGAGCACCCGCAGCCTCGAAGGCGCAGAACAGCCCGCTGCCCACGGCCTCCACCTTGCCGAACTTGCTCAGCACCACCACGTCGCTGCCGGCGATCTGGTCGAGCACGCTTTCGCCTGCGGCGGTCACGCCAAGCTCGTCGAGGTGGCAGGAGGTGTGCGCCGGCGGCTCATCCAGATACATGGCAAAGCGTTCGCCGGTGACCAGGTTGCGCAGCGAACCGGCGCTGCATCGGCTTTCCACGGGGCCGTCGGACTCTTCGATAAGGCCGCAGACCGCAAGCCCGGCGGCACGCCACCGCGCCACCGCGTTCAGGAACAAGGCCTGAATGGGCGCCGTTTCGGCGCTTAGGATCGCTGCAATTGCATTCTGGGCCATGCGCACCTGCTCTGTAACAGCCGTGATCATGAGGTTGGACGTGGCCTCGATCAACCCTGTTTAGATGACAGGGTGTCGCATGGGTTAGGCAATGATCCGGCAAATTGAAACTGTTTAAAGGCGGATAAGGGAAATCGCTGTTTCGTTTTCGCTTTCCGGCAGCAACTGACGAGCCGGAGGTTCCAAAAATTTAACCCGGCTTTCCTAGAAGTCGACACAGGGGATTTGGGCATCACCTGCCGCGCATCGGGCACGGTGGGCGAAACATCCTGGGCAACAGCGTACATGACATCGCAGATGAAGAAATCCAGCATTCGGCCGTTTCCGTCGGAGATGGAATTCATACGCTACGCGCTCGACAGCGCCGCCATCGTTGCCATCACCGATGTGCGCGGCACGATCACCTTCGCCAACAACAAGTTCTGCGAGATCTCAGGCTATGCGCGGAATGAACTGGTCGGCTCGAACCATCGGATGCTTCACTCCGGAATTCATGACAGGAAATTCTTCCGTCAGATGTACCGGCGCATCGCTGCTGGTCAGGTATGGCAGGGCGAGATCTGCAACCGGCGCAAGGACGGAACCCATTACTGGGTCGACACGACCATCGTGCCGCATGTGAATTCGGCCGGCAAGGTCGACAGCTACACCGCCATCCGCTTCGACATCACCGCGCGCCACAGCGCCGACGAGAAACTGCGCTACATCGTCAACATCGACGCGCTGACAGGCATCGCCAACCGGCGCCGCTTTCAGGAGTATCTGGAGACGGTTATCGCCAATCACGTCGCCAGCGATGCCAGCAAGGTCCATCTGGCTCTTCTCGACATCGATTCCTTCAAGGAAATCAACGATACCTTCGGCCACGACGTGGGAGACGATCTTCTGCGCGTCGTCAGCGGCCGGCTTTGTGAACTGACCAGCGAAGACGTTTTCGTTGCCCGCCTCGGCGGCGACGAGTTCGGCATCGTCATGACCGGCCTTGACGACAGGCAGGTGCATGAGATCACCGGCAAGGTGTTGTCCTGCCTGCGCCAGCCGGTCAATCTTGGTCCCGTGGTTCGCCGCTGCTCGGCCAGCATCGGCATTGCGACCTTCCCGGATCAGGCTGGTTCGCTCGATGAGCTGTTCAAGGCAAGCGACCTCTCGCTTTATCGGGCAAAGGAACTGGGCCGCGACCGTGTCCAGTTCTTCGTGCCGCGTCTGCGCGAGGTGGCCCTGCGCAAAAGCGAGCTGATCCACGCATTCGAGACCGGCCTCGCGCAAGGCCAGTTCCGGCTGTTCTATCAGCCCATCATCGCAACCAACCAGCTCCTCGACCCGGCACTGGAAGGGCTTTTGCGCTGGGAACACCCGCAGCACGGCCATCTGGCGCCGGGTGCATTCCTGTCTGAAATGAACGATCCCGGCCTTATGGCCGCTCTCGGCATGTTCGTGCTGGAGCAGGTCTTCGCCGACATGCAGAAAATGCAGGAAATGTCCCTGCCGCTTCGCCGGGTGGCCATCAACGTGACCAATGCCGACTTCCGCTCCGATGCATTCGTCGACCGCTTTTTCGAGCTTGTCGAAGAGACGGGCCTGCCACCGCAAAAATTCTGCATTGAGGTCACGGAAGGTGTCTTTCTCGGACGCGACTTCCAGCAGCTTGAGGGCCGCCTGCATCGCCTCCATTCGGCGGGTGTCGAGATCGCCCTCGACGATTTCGGCACCGGCTTTGCCTCCCTGTCCCATCTGCGGCACATGCCGATCGACCGCGTGAAGATCGACCGCAGCTTCATATCGAATCTGGGCACGAGCAGCGCCGATCTTGCGATCGTCCGCGGTGTCATCGACATCGCGCATGGAATGGGCAAGGCGGTCACTGCCGAAGGTGTCGAGACGGAACATCAGGTTGAAATCCTGACGCAACTGGGCTGCGACAGCCTGCAGGGCTGGTATTTCGCCAAGGCCTGCAACCTGCTGCATCTGCCTTTCATGATGGCCAGCCTGAAATCCTATGCGAGAGACCGCATGCAGCGCCACGCCGCTGCAAGCTGAACCCTGCCGCCCCACCGGCGAAAGATTCGAACGGGTCATGCTGGAAATACCCGCCTGATCGACGCAGCGCCCTTCTGGTCGCCATAGGGACCCGGTAAGGGTCCCGATGCCCGCAAGGACGCCCGGCACGCGGCCGGGTGGCGATGGCAGGAACTACATCCATCCGGCCTGCTTTCAGATATTCCCTGAACAGATCCGCGCGGCATCTGATGCCATGGCCTGGGTTGCGGAACCATTCGGCAATGCTGCAGAGAGGGCATGCTATCCTTCAGGACTGCATGCCAGCCCACTTCACGCATCGTGACAATGACGAAATAGTTTGGTAGATACGCCGGGTTTCATCGCTGTGAGTAACCGGTAAAATGGATCACCCCCTGAGTGGGGAGACTACCGATTGCGCTTCTCCTGAAGCGACTAGGCAACCGCTCCGACAAGAAAATTCGCGCAGATCAGAGACGATTGTCATCGTCTGCTGGATAGTTGGCGGCCTCGTCCTGATGTGGATCCTGATAGCTATCCTGACAGGCGCAAACGGCGCCTCATTGTTCAGGACATAGTGCACAGGCTCCGAATCTCTGTAGCGAGCACACCTGCCTTCGCGTTCATCGACGTGATGGCGTTCGATCACTCGCACCGTCCGTCGGGACCTCGTCCATTTCGGCACAGGCCCGGACAGCATCGCCCAGGCGGCAATGCCCATCCTCCGGCCGCCCGGTTGGATAGCCCCTGGCATCCGAAGCATCGATGCGACGAAGGATCCGGCATGCATGCCATTTTAAGTCATCAGACCGAACCCGGACAGGCGCCGCAGACATAGGGCACATCGCGGAGATGTCCGGCCATTCGAGGGCATGGTGCGAGACGCTCAGAGCCGGAATGACACACGCGTGAAGTGCAAAAAACAGGCCATTTTCAAAATGGCCATCACAACATACCGGCTAAATAATTGAAAATGGTGGGTGATGTAGGGATCGAACCTACGACCCGCTGATTAAGAGTCAGCTGCTCTACCGACTGAGCTAATCACCCACGGGCGTTGGGAAAACCAACGTTGGCGGGCATATAGCTGCCGCCATGAAGCCTGTCTACCCCTGTCCTGATATTTCGCTGAGAAAACATTCGCACATGTGAAAAAAAGATCAGGCAGCTAAACGAAAAGCCGTCCTTCAGCGGTTTTGACAGCGTAACCGCCAATGCGGGCCGCCGCGAGCTGGCCCTTGCGGACTTCCAGTTCCAGACGGATTCGGGAGGGGCGCTCCATTTCCAGCCCCTGCTCTATCCACAAGGGCGACATGCCCTCGCCGGGACCGTCGAAATGCATGATCGTTCCGGCAAAGGCGGCGGCCGCCGAACCCGTTGCCGGGTCTTCGTAGGAAGGATTGCCGGCAACGAACATGCGCACATGGAAAGCGCTGTCATGGCGGACGGTTTCGCGGCAATAGACATAGGCGCTGGCGTGGGCGGTTTCGCTCTTGAGTGGCGCGATCTCCGCCCAAAGCTGCGAATCGATACGGGCCTTCGCCGCCTCTTTCAATCCGGCCACCGGCACCATCACATAGGGAACGCCGGCGCTCCAGCAGCACAGGCGGTGATTCTCGAACCCCATCTCATGCGGCGCGAGGCCCAGCGCCGCTCCCACGGCTTCCGGCGTCATTGCAGCATCGATTCGCTCGGGAAGCTTCGGCAGATCGAACTCCGCGAACTGGCCGTCATGCGACACCGCGCATCTTACCGGGCCGATATTCTCTTCGAGAACGAAAATGCTGGCGCCCTCGCCGCTCTCTCTTGCCAGTGCGACCGCCGTGCCGACAGTCGGATGCCCGGCAAAGGGCATTTCATAATGGGGCGTGAAAATCCGGATTTTCGCCCTGTGCCGCGCCTGTTCGGCGGGCAGGACGAACACCGTCTCCGAGAGATTGAACTCGCGTGCAATGCGCAGCATCGAACGCTCGTCCAGCCCCTCGCAATCAAGCACGATCGCCAGCGGATTGCCGCCGAGGGCCTCTTCTGTAAACACGTCATAGACCAGATATCTGCGACCCTGCATTGCCGGATTTCCTCCGCCAGATGGCGAAACATGAGCGAAATTTAATTTGAATTTCAGGCTCTGACACCTGATGTGTGTTCGGTAAGGGACATTACTTCTAATATAGGGGTCCGGCGTGGACCAGTTTGTCAATCCGCCCAGGGCGGAATCGGAAAACGCGATCGAGGCCAGGCTTGGTCTCACCGGCAAGGGTGCGGCCAAGCCGTCCCGCCGCCGGTTGGGCTATGTCGTGCTCGGCATCGCGGCGGTGGCAGCGGCCTTTGCCGGCTATAGCTATTTCTCCGCCTCCCCTGCCCGCATCGTGTATGCAACCCAGCCGGCTGCCCGCTCCGACCTCGTGCTTGAGGTTTCAGCGACCGGCACCCTTCAGCCCCTGACACAGGTGGACATTTCGAGCGAGCTTTCCGGCATCATCCGCTCCGTCGCGGTCGCCGAGAACCAGGAAGTGAGTGAGGGCGATGTTCTGGCAACGCTCGACACCTCCAAGCTCGAAGTGCAGATCGACCGCGCCAAGGCCTCCGCCAAGGCAGCCGAAGCGAAGGTGGATGACGCAGCCGTCACCCTGAAGGAAAGCGAACAGGCGCTGGTCAGGGCCGAGGCGCTGACCAAACGTGGCATGGCGACCGCGCAGGCGCTGGAAGCGGCAACCGCCACCCGCGACCGGGCGAAAGCCGCACTTGACAGCGCGGAGGCCAACCTCGCCATCGCACAGGCCGATCTCAAGGCACAGCAGACCGATCTGGCAAAAAGCACCATCTATGCGCCGATCAGCGGCATTGTACTGACCCGCTCGGTCGATCCCGGCCAGACCGTTGCCTCCTCCCTTCAGGCGCCGGTGCTGTTCGTGCTTGCCGCCGATCTGAAGAAGATGGAACTCAAGGCCGCCATAGACGAAGCCGATATCGGCACGGTGAAAGCCGGCCAGCAGTCGCGTTTTTCGGTCGATGCCTTTCCCGAGCGCCGCTTCGATGCCACCATCCGCGACATTTCCTATGCTTCCGTCACCACGGACGGCGTCGTGACCTATGATGCCAGGCTGGAGGTCGAAAACGACGAACTCCTGCTGCGTCCGGGCATGACGGCCACCGTCACCGTCATCACGAGACATGCCAAGGACGCGCTCACCGTTCCCACCACCGCTTTCCGTTACCGGCCTTCCGCCCAGCAGAGCGGCAGCGACTGGAGCGCGCTTTCGATGCTCACCGGCCGCATGCAGCCTCCGCGCGAGCGTCGTGGACAGCAGCAGGGTCGCCAGCGCGAAGCTGACGGCAGCCGCACGCTCTATGTGCTTAAGAATGGCGAACCGCAGCCGGTGCGCGTGCATGTCGGCTCGACCAATGGTGAACTGACGGAAATCCTGTCGGGCCTCTCCGAAGGCGATCTGGTGATTACCGGCCAGCAACAGCGGGGCTAGCGCCATGGCCGCCTCATCGCTCATCCATTTCGACAAGGTCTGGAAGACCTATGGCGAAGGCGAAGCGCGGGTCAACGCGCTCGCCGGCGTCGATCTCACCATCGAAAAAGGTGAGTTCGTCTCGATCATGGGGCCCTCCGGATCCGGCAAATCGACGTCGATGAACATCATCGGCTGCCTCGACACCCCTTCTGAAGGCACCTACTCCTTCATGGGCGTGGATGCCGGACGGCTGGACCGTAACCGCCGCGCCCTGCTGCGCAGCCTCTATATCGGCTTCGTCTTTCAGGGCTACAATCTGCTGGCGCGTACCACGGCGGCTGAAAACGTCGAGCTGCCGCTCATCTATCGCGGCGTTGCCGCCGCAGAAAGGCGCAGCCTCGCCATGCAGGCGCTTGCACAGGTGGGGCTGGAAGGCCGCGAGCACCATACGCCCGCCGAGCTTTCAGGCGGCCAGCAGCAGCGTGTGGCCATTGCCCGCGCCATCGTCACTCGCCCCACCCTTCTGGTCGCCGACGAGCCTACCGGCAATCTCGACACGGCACGCAGCCACGAGATCATGGAACTGATGACACAGCTCAATTCGGATCATGGCCTGACCATCGTCATGGTCACGCATGAAGCCGACATCGCCGCCTATGCGGGCCGCACCATCCACTTCCTCGACGGCAAGGTGGCGGCAGACCTGCGCAACACCGTGCGAAGGAAAGCGTCATGATCTGGGAGACCATCCGCCTCGCCCTGCGCTCGGTGCGCCGCAATGCGCTGCGCTCCTTCCTCACCCTGCTCGGCATCGTCATCGGCGTTGCCGCGGTCATCGCCATGCTCACCATCGGCTCGGGCACGACCGAGAAGGTCAAGGCCGACATCGCCCAGCTCGGCTCCAATCTGCTGGTCGTCCATCCAGGCCGTCCCGCCGGCCCCGGCGGACCGGGCGGCGGAAGCGACTGGGGCCAGCGCCGCAAACTGGGCTCCAAGGAGTTCGACGCGCTGTCCACGCGCCTGACCGGCGCACGCGCCATTTCCGCAGCTTCACAAAAGCAGGTGCGGGTCATCTACGGTACGGAAAGCCTCAGCGTTTCCGTGACCGGCACCGACAGCGCCTTTCTCGATGCCCGCAACTGGACGCTGGCCTCCGGCCGCCCCTTCACCGAGCAGGAAACCCGCAATGGCGCGGGCGTGTGCCTGATTGGCGAAACGGTGCGCCAGCAGTTCTTCGGCGCGGGCGATCCCGACGGCGAACTGATCCGCGTGAACCGCTCCGCCTGCAAGGTCATCGGCCTTCTGGAGCCGAAGGGCTATACGGGCTTCGGGCAGGATCAGGACAATGTTGTGCTGATGCCGCTGGTGGCCTTCCAGCGCCGCATCGCCGGCAACCGCAACATCGACAACATCTATGTTTCGGCCGAAGATTCGGTGCAGACCAGCGAATTGCAGACGCGCATCGAAAACATCTTGCGCGACGTGCGCCGCATTCCTCCCGATGGCGAAGACGATTTCGGCGTGCGCGACATGACCCAGATCGCCGACACCATGGCCAGCGCCAGCGCCACCATGACCGGCATGCTGGGCGCGGTTGCGGGCGTCAGCCTGCTGGTCGGCGGCATCGGCATCATGAACATCATGCTGGTCTCGGTGACGGAGCGAACGCGCGAGATCGGCATCAGGCTCGCCATCGGCGCGCAGGAAAAGCACATCCTCATCCAGTTTCTGGTCGAGGCGACGGTTCTGTCGCTGCTGGGCGGCATCATCGGCATCCTGCTTGGCCTGTCACTGGCCGGCGGCGCGGCTTTCGCGCTATCGATCCCGTTTGCGCCAAGTGCCGCCGTGATCATGCTGGCCGTGGGCTTTTCGGCCCTGATCGGCATGGTGTTCGGCTTCTTCCCCGCCCTGCGCGGCGCCCGCCTCGACCCCATCGATGCGCTCAGGCACGAATAGAGCACTTCTGCTTTTCTCCGAATCGCAGAAGTGCTCTATCCTTTTGTTTTAGCTGAATTTATGCGACGCCGGATGTTTTCATCCGGCTGCAAAATGCTCTAGGCTCAGGGTCGATTGAACTCAGGCGCCGGCGAAATGCCAGCCGACGAGTGCCGGCATGTAGCTCATCATCCCCGCCGGATGCGTGGAAGCGTCGCGAATGACGACCGGCTCGCTGATTTCCGGATCGGGATCGGCGGCGATATGGGCCTGAACCTGAACGGCGATCTCATCGGCTGACTGCGAAAACCGGTAACGGCGGAAAATCACCACCCCGCCCGGCGTCGAGATCAGATGATGACGCGCCTCGGGCACGGCGGCATCGAGATCGAGCCCGGTTTCCTCCATGACCTCGCGGGCCATGTTGCGGTGCAGATCGACCTGTCCGTCGACGAAATCGATGGGCTCGAAGGAGCCAGCCGCGAAATAGACCTTGCCGGCATTCAGCGTATGCGGCGCCATGCGGATCGCCACCAGCGCGCCGTCGCCGGATACCGGCATGGCGTGCGCGAAGGCATGATGCGCGCCGGGCGTCTCGGGATGGCGGCGCCAGTGCAGGAAAGTCGAATAGCGCACTTCATGACAGATACCGGCCAGCACTCCGCCGTCATAGGTCAGCGACGACAGCAGAACCATCGTTCCGTCGAACAGGGCGGGATTGCCAGCCTGATGTTCCAGCCAGCCGGCAGCGATCGCCTCGGCATTGTCGCGCTCGAACGGATGCGGCGCGGGATCCAGTTGCACGTCGATCCTGTCGACAGGCAGGATCACGTTCGCAGGCAGGTTGAAGCTCACCGCCGCCTCACACAATGTCCAGCGTCACCGCCACCGGGCAGTGATCGGAAGCCTTGGGCCGGTCCCAGCCAACGCGCGGAAAATGGCTGACCTCCTGTCCCACCGGGAAAGGAGTGCGATATGGCTGGCCGTTGCGGATGATATCCGGCACAGCGCCTGCATTTTCCTCCGCAAGCGAGCGCGACAGAAGGATGTAGTCGAGCTGGCAAAGATGCCGCTCCTGCGGCCCACGCGTATGATAAAGCGTCCAGCGATCCATCTCGGGACGGCGCTCGACGACATTCTCGCAAAACCCGTCGTGAAGAAGAGCATCGAGACAGGAAACAGCCTCGTCACGCACCTCGAAGCGGTAGTCTGATGGACCGTCGCCTTCGATCACCACGCGCTGCCGGTAATCGTTCATGTCGCCGCAGATGGCCCATCGCTTGTCTGTCGCGCGATCCCGGCCGAAACGCTGTTCGATGATGTGGCGCACGGCGCGGGCTTCGGCGAAGCGGATCGGCATGGTTGCATGCCGCCCGTCCATGCCGTTGCGCGGCGCGCCCCCCATGGATTTGAAATGGACCAGATAGAGCGTCAGCGGCTTGCCGCCGATTTTGAGGTCGATTTCAAGACAATCGCGGCGGAAGATACGCTCGTGCGGCTCCTGCCCCAGCGCCGCCAGTTCCGGCGTGTGCAGGCCAAGCTCGCCATAGGTGAGATGGGCATGGCTGGTCATGCGCACGAACTCGATCGGCTGGCCGTGCGCGGTCTCGTCCCGCATCATCAGCGCGACGTCGATGCCGCGCGAATCATTGCCGGACGTGGTGTATTTCTGGCGGTATCCCTGCCCCACCATCTTGAAAAGATAGCCATACTCGAACGCCTTCAGCGCCTCGATATTGTCCACCTCCTGCATGCAGATGATGTCGGCCCGGGTCGCCGCGATGGCAAGGGCGGTGAGCTGGCGCGTATCATCCGAATGGGCGATGGCGCGCGCCTGTTCCAGTGCGCGGTATTCCGCCTCGCTCTTGATCTCGAACAGGGCCAGCGTCCTGTCCTGATTGAGCTGATTGCGGAAACCGGAGAAATCGAACCTGTTCATCAGGTTTTCGACATTGAAGGTAGCAAGGCGCAAAGACATGGCAGCGACAATTGCCTGCAAGTCACCTCAAAGACAAGCACAGAAACATGACCTTCACGGAACCCGCACCGTTCATCCTGCGTTCATTGACCAGTCGTCATGCTGCAGCCAATTGCCGGAACCGTCCGGCGCTGCAACTTGCTCTATCCTTGGGAGTGGCACATGAAAAAGCTTCTATCCTCTCCGTTCAGGGCCGGGCTGACCGTGCTGTGTCTCGCCGGCATGCTTTCCGTTCCGGCCATGGCAGGTCCGCCGCCTGCAAATGTACCTGCCGCACCTGCGGCCAGTGCAACTCAGGACGTCACCAAAATTCGCGATGAACGCTGGCGCAGGCCTCCTCATCACGGAAACCGGCCATCCGGCAACTGGAACCGTCCGCATCGTCCTGGTGGCTCACACTGGAGACCGCCACAGCATGGCGGCAACTGGCACCGTCCACGGCCGCCGCGGCACCATTACTACCGGCCTCATTACGGCGGATCGGGCTTCTATCTCGGCCTTGGACTGGGTGCGCCGGCCTATCGCTACTACACCGAGCCACGGCGCTACTATCGCCCGTCCGGCAACGCGCATGTACGCTGGTGCTACGACCGCTATCGCTCCTACCGGGCCTCGGACAACACCTTCCAGCCTTACAATGGGCCGCGCCGCCAGTGCCGGTCGCCCTACGGCTGAACCTTTTCCCTGCCCGTAAATGGAAAAAGGCCGGCGATGGTCATCGCCGGCCTTTCGTTTTTCTGGTGCGGAAAACTTAGTTCTTTTCCTTGTCGACCAGCTTGTTCTTGGAGATCCACGGCATCATGCCGCGCAGCTTGGCGCCGACCTCTTCGATCTGGTGCTCATCGGCCAGACGACGGGTTGCCTTGAAGCGCGCACCGCCCGAGCGGTATTCCTGCATCCACTCGCTGGTGAAGCGGCCGCTCTGGATGTCCTTCAGGATGCGCTTCATCTCTTCCTTGGTCTCGGCGGTGATGACGCGCGGACCCGACACATACTCGCCCCACTCGGCAGTGTTCGAGATGGAGTAGTTCATGTTGGCGATGCCGCCCTCGTAGATGAGGTCGACGATCAGCTTCATTTCGTGCAGGCACTCGAAATAGGCCATTTCCGGCGCATAGCCGGCCTCGACCAGAACCTCGAAACCGGTGCGGATCAGCTCGACCACGCCGCCGCACAGAACGGCCTGCTCACCGAACAGGTCGGTCTCGCACTCTTCGCGGAAGTTGGTCTCGATGATGCCCGAGCGGCCGCCGCCAACGCCGCAGGCGTAGGACAGGCCGAGGTCGAGCGCGTTGCCGCTGGCATCCTGATGCACGGCGACCAGGCAAGGCACGCCGCCACCCTTCTGGTATTCACCGCGAACGGTGTGGCCGGGGCCCTTGGGCGCAACCATGATGACGTCGACGGACGACTTCGGCTCGATCAGGCCAAAATGCACGTTGAGGCCGTGGGCAAAGGCAATCGCTGCGCCGTCGCGGATATTCGGGGCGATCTCGCTATTGTAGATGTCGGCCTGCAGTTCGTCGGGAGCAGCCATCATCATCAGGTCGGCCCACTTGGCGACTTCGGCAACGGTCATCACCTTGAGGCCGTCGGCCTCGACCTTCTTGGCGGTCGCCGAGCCGGCCTTCAGGCCGATGGCGATGTCCTTCACGCCGGAATCCTTGAGGTTCAGCGCATGGGCGCGGCCCTGCGAACCGTAGCCGATGATGGCAACCTTCTTGCCCTTGATGAGGTTCAGATCTGCGTCGCGATCGTAATAGACACGCATGATAAAAGTCCTTCCCGTTCCTGTATTGACCTGTCGTGTGGATTAGTTGGCCTGTTGACCCTTCCCGGCCCCGTGCAGGGCAAGAAACTGTTTGGTGGCGCGCGCCGCATCTTCCTCGATCGCCGCCTCCGTCATGCCCGGCCAGTCGCCGAGCAGAAGCCGGATCTGCACATCGCGCGCGACCAGCCCGAAAAACGTCCTGAACGCGGTTTCCGCATCCTCGAACACAAGAAGTCCGGCCCGCTTGCCGGCATCGAGCACCGGCTTCAGCCGTGCGGCCAGCGCAAAACGGCCGTTCTGCAGTACGATCTCGCCGAGCTTGTCGCGGCCTGAGCCTGCATGGCTGATCGCAACCCGGTTGAGCGCCACGGAAGTATCGCTCGAAATCACCTTCAGCCAGTCTCGCGCATAGCTTTCCAGGCTTTCGGTGAGCGACACCAGGTCCGGCCTGCCCTGATCGACGGGCACCACGCGCACCTTGGAAGCCTGCCAGCGCACGGTCGCGGTGAGCAGCCCGTCGCGGTCACCGAACCATTTGTAGAGGCTTTCCTTGGAGCATCTCGCCCGGCGCGCCACGGCAGCCATGGTGAGATTGTCGCCGTCTTCGACCAGCAGGCGCAGAGCTGCATCCAGAATGTCTTTCTGACGCTCCGTGAGCTTCTGCACTTCCTCCTGTTCGTACGCCTGAACCACGTTGTCGTCCGCTCATCGCTTGGCAGCAAAAGCCCTGCCCGCGCCCTTCCCCTAATCGGACGGCCGCATCTTCAGATGCCGTACCGTACGTTACGGTTCCTGCTATGCCCGATCACCATCGGGAAGACAAGAGGGTCTTTTCACGCAAGGCTGATCTTTTGAAAAAATATCCCTTGGATCATTTGTGCATTTCCCCGACCCCCGGAAACGCTCCAATCTTTTTTCTCGATAAAATCCCGGACGCAAAGCCGCTTCGCGCTTTTGCCGGAATTGCCACAGGTGCCGGAAGATCCGCATATCAGAGCCGGAATTTTATACGCCGGCGAACCGGCGGATCACTCAGCGAACGCCGCCACAGGCCGCGCCGGCGCTGCAGCGACCTGTTGCCAGTCCGTCTCGCTGAGGCCGATCCCGCGCAGCGGATCGATGATGGTCCCCGCCACGAGCGCGGCGAGAATGCGCGGCGACGGCGGAATCTTCGCGGTGGTCGCCACCACGCTGTCACGCATGAAGGGCAGCAGCCAGCCGTCCGACTGGTAGAACGGCGTGAACACGCGCGACAATGTCTGGAAGCTGCGGATGTGCCAGCGCCGCGTCCGCGCATAGGCGGCGAGCGCATCCTCGATAGTTGCGCTCTGTTTCAGCGCATGGGCCAGCGCCGCCGCATCGAGAAGCGCCATGTTGGCCCCCTGCCCCAGTTGCGGGCTGGTGGAATGGGCGGCATCGCCGATAATGGCCAGCCGCCGACCGGCCGGAACCGGCAGCGTGTGGTGGCCATAGCGTGCCAGCGAAAGCTGGTCGAAACTGTCTATCTGGTCGACATACGCAGCGCATTTCGGCCAGTACCCGACCACGCGGGCTTTCCACGCCTCAAGGCCTTCGCTCTGCACGCGGGCGGCGGCGTCCGGCTTCAGGCTCCAGAAGAAGGCCGCCATCCGCTCTCCGCCCGGTTCGGCACGGCCGATGGGCAGCACGCCGATCATCACCCGCGCCCGGTCATAGCGTTGCAGCAGCGCATGTTCGTCGAACCCGTCTCCGCGCCAGCCCAGCGACGCCCAGAACGCGCCATAGGCCAGCGGCTCCGGCTCGACAGGAACATCGGCATGGCGTCGCAGACGGGAGCGCGTGCCGCTGGCGTCGATCACCAGATCGAATGATCCGAGCCCGCGCCCCTTGTCGTCGATCAGCGTTGCCGCCTCGTCCGCATCGAGGGAATCGATCTCGACGCCCGTCTCGATGGCGATGCCCTCGCGCAGAACCGCGCGGTAGAGCACGCCGAAGAGTGCGGCGCGGTGCACCGCCACCCCGAAGCGCCCGCCCGGCAGGGCCCGGTAGCGGACATCCAGCACCGTGCGCCCGGAGCGCGCATCCGTGCCGTGCAGCCGGTCGATGCGGCTGCCAAGCGCCATGATGTCGCCCAACAATCCAAGGTCGTCCAGAACGGTAAGCCCGGTCGGTTGCAGGATAAGCCCCGAGCCGACCGGAGCCGGATTTTCGAAACGCTCGAATATGGTGATCCTGTGCCCGGCGCGGTGGAGATAGAGTGCCGCGGCAAGACCGGCCGGTCCCGCGCCTGCAATGGCGATCGATAATTTTGGCTGCACGTCAGACCTGCTTTGTCCGGCAATGCCGTTCCGCACCGTAGTTTGCCGGATCATGCGTCTGCGGTTGCGTCCCCCTCGTGCGGGATACAACAAAGCCCTGCACCGCCACAACCATGCCGGAAACGAAACCGGGCGGCGCATTGCCGCGTCGCCCGGTCGCCCCCGCAAATTGCCTTGCCGGCTGCTGCCGGTCGCAAACCTATTTCACGACGATCGCGACCGTTCCGGACTGGTAGCGATGGCCTTCCGAGCCCGTCGCGATAGCCGTGCCGTTCACCGCACGGGTCGGCACGCGCTTGCCGCAATCCCGGCTGACGCGGCTCGAAAGCCCTCCATCGGAGTAGTTCACGATCGAGGATTTCGGCAGCCGGCCCACGATGTCCGCATAGCTCGGCGCACCGGCGCTGCACGAATTGCCCCGGTAAGCGGTCAGGTGCTTCGTTTCGCCCACCCTCATCTCGACGGTCTTGTCGGCATTGGTCGCAGTGACGCAGCCCGACAGCATCAGCCCCGAAAGGATCGACATCGCACCAACAACAGCGTTTCGCATCTCTGTTAAGCCCCTCTCTGTAACGCCTGAAAACTGATCCACCGGAGCCAGGCAGAACATCGGCGGTGGTCCTTCCGGCGTGCCAAATCCATTCGCGCCAGCAAATCGAAAAGTCCGCCAATCACCGGAAAATCCGGAAAAACGAGAGCAAACTTGATTGCTATCTCTATGAATTGCTTTTTAAATCACCTCTCAGGCAGCGGAGCGGATGCGCACAGCATGCGGGGACAGGGCATGCAGGAACAGGATTGGGGCAAATTCAGCCGATGGCACGCATTGCTGGACGCGCTGTGTGACAGAAGCGGCCATATCGATAATTCGGCACTGGCCAGCCAGCTGTGCCACCGTTCCGGCAAATCCGCCCGCGAGGATTTCAACGCCGCGGAAAAAAACCTGCGCAACTGGCGGGCCGGTCGGCACCTGCCGCTGCGCCGCAACTTCATGATCCTCGCAGAATTGCTGCGGGTGTCGGACAATCCCGAGCTTCTGCAACGATGGAACCTCCTCTACGCCGCCGCGCGCGGCCGGGAACTGCCGGACACCGGCAACACAGCCGCCGACATGGATGCCAGCGGCAATGTCCGAACGCGCCCCTCCATCGCCGGGCGGCTGCTCTGGTCAGGAACCGGCATCATTGCTGCCTTGCTGGCCGCCACCGGCATCCGATGGATGATGGTCGATCCCCACAGGGATCTGCCGGTCATCGGCTATGATGCGCGCGTTGCCATGGTGATCGGGGAAAGCCGCGTCATCCACGGAGATCGCGGCGACTGCGACGGTGGCAACATCCCGGACTGGACCTATACCGCACCGCGCGTTCCCCACAGCTCGCTCGGTGTCTTCACCGACGGCGGTCTCGCGCGCAAGATGAGCAACTATTGCAACAAGGTCGTGCCGGTCCGGGCAGTGCGCTTTACCGCACGGACGGCAGGCGTCGAGGAAATCCGGCTGCTCGACGATTTCGTCAAGATTTTCGTCACCGATCCGGTAAACCTCGTGACCAGATGAAGCGGAGGGGACAATGGGGGAACCCGACGGCACGGCATTCCGGCACTGGCATGCTCTGTTCGACGAACTGTGCAATCGCGCCGGCTATTACGACGACGCGACGCTCGCCAGCGCCTATTGCGCGCTGACCGCCAGCAAGGGCCAGCGGCAGCATGAAACGGCCCTGCGCAACCTGAACAACTGGCGTTCAGGCCGTCACCTGCCGCGCTCCGGCAATCTGCGCGTGCTGGCAAAGCTGCTCAATGTGGCGGACGATCCACAAACGCAGAAGCTGTGGAACCAGCTTTACAGGCAGGACGGCGAGATGGAAGGCAAGGTCCGTCCCGGGCTGCCGGTGCCGGTGGCGCAATATGCCGTGCCTTTCCGAGCCCCCGTGACAGCTCTCACGCGGGTGACGGGCCGGCCAACCGGCATGACCACCCTTTTTGCCCCTGAGAGGCTCGGCCGCAAACGCTTTTCGGCAATGCAGGCCGCATTCGGCGGCGCGGTGCTTCTGGCGGTCGGGGCGACCGCAGGCGCACTCGTCACCGCTTCCGGATGGCGGCCATGGGCTGGTCCGGCCGACCATGCGCCGATCATTGCCTTCAATCCCGTCGTGAACATGAAGGTAGGCGACTCGCGCCCGATCTATGCAGAGCGCGGCGATTGCGGGAAGCTGCCCCGCGACTGGCACCTGCTGGCCTCGGACCTGCCGGAACTGCGCACCGGCACATTTTCCGATGGCGGGCTGGCGCGGCGCTTCAGCAAGTTCTGCCAGGGCCTCACCCCGGCCCGCGCCATCGTCTTCACCGCCTCCGCGCCCGGCATCGAGGAATTCGAGATACAGGGCGATTTCTTCAAGATGACGGTGACGGATTAGATCGAGGCCATCTCGGGCTAAGGTTCGGACTCAATCAGTCCACCATATGATTGTTGCAGCGAGAGTGACGGCCGATAGGAAGTTTCTGGCAAGCTTGTCGTATCGTGTCGCGATGCGTCTCCAGTCCTTCAGCCGGCAGAACATGCGTTCGACGAGGTTTCTGCGTTTGTAGAGCACGATGTCGAAAGGATGATGGCGCTTACGGGTCGGGTTGTTGGGAATGACCGGCACTGTAGCGCGCTCGATCATGAACTGACGCAAGCCATTGGCATCATATGCCGTATCGGCGGCTCAGACCTTTGGTGGCGCCAGCGGGCCGGGCAGGGCGGCGGCCACGCGGACATCGCCGCGTTGGCCGGGCGTCACTTCGAACGCGATGGCCCTGCCGGCGCCGTCACAGACCGCATGGATCTTGGTCGTTCTGCCACCGCGCGAGCGGCCGATCGCCTGCGCATCCGCCCCCCTTTTCCACCTGCGGCCGAACGGTGTGCCTTGGCGGTCGTGGAAGCGATGGCCTGAAAGTCCTCATCGGGCGACACCGAGCGCAAGGCTTCAAAGAGCTTCTGCCAGACCTTGCGCCGAGACCATCGGTTCCAGCGATTGTAGACGGTGGTATAGGGGCCGTAGACAGGCGGGCAGTCGCGCCAGCGGCAGCCCGAACGCAGAACGTGAACAATGCCAGAGATTACCCGACGGTCATCAACCCGCCGAGCGCCCGGCTGGTTCCTGGGAAGGCAAGGCTCGATCGCAGCCCACTGCTTGTCGCTCAACCAGAACTCGTTGGCCATATCATGCCCTCCTTTGTCAGGAGAAAATCATATTCCAACGCCTAATCAAAGCGATGATTGAGTACGGATCTTAGAGCACTTTGCAGCCAGATGGAAACATCTGGCCTCGCACAAATGCAGCCAAAACAATGAGATAGAGCGTTTCTGCGATTCAGATAAAAGCAGAATTGCTCTAGATCGCCACCTGCGTGCCGATCTCCACGACGCGCCCGGTCGGAATTTGGAAATATTCCGTCGCATCCGCCGCCGTTCGCGCAAGGCTGATGAACAGGCGATCCTGCCACATCGGCATGCCGGAACTGGCCGATGCCTTCAGCGAGCGTCTGGAGAGGAAGAACGACGTGGTCATGATGTCGAACTTCCAGCCCTGCTTGCGGCAGGTGGCCAGCGCGCGCGGAATGTTCGGCTGTTCCATGTAGCCGAATGTCAGCGTGATGCGCATGAACAGGTCGTTGATCGCTTCCAGCTTCACGCGCTCGCTGTCCGGCACCTTCGGCTGCGGCGCCGTCACCACCGACAGGATGATGTTCCGCTCATGCAGCACCTTGTAGTGCTTGAGGCTGTGCATCAGCGCGGTCGGGGCGCTGAACGGGTCGCTGGTCAGGAAGATCGCCGTTCCGGGCACCAGCTGGGGCTGCTTCTTTTCCAGATTGCCGGCGAGGAATTCCAGCGGAATCTCATTCTTGCGTGTTTTCTCAAACAGCAGACGCGATCCGCGCACCCATGTCACCATCACCACGATGACCATGAAGGCTACCACCAGCGAAGCCCACCCGCCGTCCCTCACCTTCATGGCGTTGGTGACGAGGAAGCCGAGCTCGATCAGGCCGAACAGAGCGGTGAGGCTAAGCGCTGCCCACAAAGGCCATTTCCAGATGCGGATCATGATGATGCCAAACAGCGTGGTCGTGACCAGCATGACGCCGGTGACCGCGATGCCATAGGCCGAAGCAAGGCCTTCGGACTCGCGGAAGCCGAGCACCAGCAGCAGCACCACAACGGCCATCAGGAAATTGACCCGCGGCATGTAGATCTGGCCCGACTGGGTTTCCGAGGTGTGGCGGATCTCCATGCGCGGCAGCATGTTGAGCTGAACAGCCTGCCGTGTCAGCGAATAGGCGCCGGTGATCACGGCCTGGCTGGCGATGACGGTCGCGGCCGTCGCCAGCGCCACCATCACGTAGAGCAGCCACCCGTCGTTCATCTGGAAGAACGGATGGCCGACAGCGCCGTCATGCGACAGAACGAAAGCGCCCTGCCCCAGATAGTTCAGCAGAAGACAGGGGAACACCACCCAGAACCAGGCGAGCACGATCGGCCGGCGGCCGAAATGGCCGAGGTCCGCATAGACGGATTCGGCACCCGTGACGGCCAGGAAGACGCCCCCGATGATGGCCATCGAAACCGTGGTTTCCTGCCCGATGAAGCGCAGCATGTAGAGCGGATTGAACGCCAGCAGAATTTCAGGATCGTGGATGATATGCCTGAGCCCGGCAAAGCCGATCGCCAGAAACCAGATCAGCGTGATGGGCCCGAAAATGGTGGCGACACCGCCGCTGCCGAAACGCTGGACGGAAAACAATATCAGCAGGATCACGACGGTAAGCGGCACGATGTAGGGAGCGAAACCCTCGCCGATGATGGTCAGCCCTTCCGTGGCCGACAACACCGAGATCGCGGGGGTTATCACCGCGTCGCCGTAGAAAAGTGCTGCTCCCAGCATGCCGATGCCGAGGATCAGGGCCGGCCTTTTGGGAAAGGCCGAGCGGCTGAGCGCCATCAGGGAAAGCGTTCCGCCCTCGCCCTTGTTGTCGGCGCGCAGCACGAACATCATGTACTTGACCGCCACCACGATGGTGAGCACCCAGATGATGAGGGACAGCACACCCAGAATATCGTGGCGCACAGCGCCCTCCCATCCGGATGCGGCGCCGAGCGCGACGCGAAAGGCATAGATCGGGCTTGTGCCGATGTCGCCATAGACGACGCCAAGCGCGGCGAGCATCATGAGCGGCGTGCTTTGGGGCTTGTGTTCGGGTTGGTCTGCCGGTGCGGCGGACCCGACCTCGCTACCGGGATCGGCAACGGCCATGGAAAGAACTCCGTTAAGCGCGCGGTGCTCTACTCTCGGCGCGGCGCAATATCAAGTCCCCGTCGTCCGTTCGCCACCCTTGCTGCCGCACAGGGTCACGGCCAGCCGCAGGCTTTCAGGAACCGCCTGACAGTGGCGCCCATTCCAAACTCCAGCGCATCGGCGGTCAGCCCATGCCCGATGGAAACTTCCGCAAGCCGGGGAACGCGTTTCACCAGAGCCGGCAGATTGGCGACCACGAGATCGTGGCCGGCATTCACTTCGAGCCCCAGCGCAAGGGCTGCATCGGCGGCCTTTCCAAGCTTTTCCAGCTCGGCGGCCATCCGGTCCGGGTCGGAGTGGCAGCTCGCATAGGGGCCGGTGTAGAATTCCACGCGGTCGGCGCCGGTGTCGCGCGCCGCCGAAAGGCCTTCCGTGTCGGGATTCGCAAACAGGGATACCCTTGCCCCTTCCTTCTTCAGCCGCCGCACGATCGGTGTGAGGAACGCAGCTTGCGCGATGAAGTTCCAGCCATGGTCCGAGGTGGCCTGTGCCGGATCATCGGGCACGAGTGTCACCTGCTCCGGCTGATTCTTTTCAACCAGCTGCAGGAAATCCTCGTTCGGATAGCCTTCTATGTTAAACTCTGCCTGCGGGAACTCGTCATCGATCAGGGCCCGCAGTTCCGGAAGATCGGAATTGCGCGTGTGTCTCTGGTCGGGACGCGGATGGACCGTCAGTCCGTGGGCGCCGGCGGCCAGCGCGACCCGCCCCAGCCCGGTCACGCTTGGCCACGGCAGATCTCGTCTGTTGCGCAGCATGGCGACCGCGTTGAGATTGACCGACAGCTTGACCGGCATTGTGACCTCCCGAGCATATGTGCCGGCATCTATAGCGGCTTTGCAGGGAACAGACAGCGGATTTGTGTGTTCCAGAAGACAAACGCGTTCCGGAGGGAGAATGGATGAATTATCTTGAAGCCGTGCCTGCCATCCGCCGTATCGACAGCAGCAGGGACGATCTGTTTGCGATCGATATCGTGGGAGAGGTGAATTCGGCCGACGCAGAGAACCTTTACGGCCTGCTTGAGGCCGCCTGCGCGCTGCATCCGCGCGTCGACGTGCTGGTGCGTCTGACCGACTTCGACACTGCCGACTGGTCGGAAACCTCCCCGCAGACGATCGAGCAGGGCCGGCAGATGGCGCTGGCGCATGTCAGGCGCTGTGCCAGCGTCGGCGGGCCGGACTGGACCAGACGCATTCGCGCAGAACTGCAGCCCGAACAGGAGCTCAGGTATTTTCCGGCTGAACGCGAAGCGGAAGCATGGGAGTGGCTGGGCGCGAAACCAAAGAAAAGCACCTGAAACGTGCTGCGGCCGCCCGAAATACTGCGCCTGCACGAAATCGGGCGACGTGTTCACGCCCTGTTTTGAGGCATGTCGCATCCCCGAAAAAGGCCCGGTTTCAAAGCGGCTCGCTTCGGAGCCATGCGGCTACCTGACGATTGTAAGCCTTTCGGCCGCGCGCGTGATGGCCGTGTAGAGCCAGCGCTCCCGCGTGTCCTTGAACGCCCAGCTTTCGTCGAACAGCACCACGTCGTTCCACTGCGAGCCCTGCGCCTTGTGAACGGTAAGCGCGTAACCGTAGTCGAAATCGTCGAAGCGCCGCTTCTGCTGCCACGGAATCTCGGCCTCGGCATCCTCGAATGCGGCCTTGAGCAGCTTGATCTTGGCGACGCCGCGGTCCGGATCATCCTCTTCCGGTGAAACCAGCAGGTTGATGCCGGGCTTCACCGTTTCGCGCGACGCGGTCATCACCTTCCACAGAGAGCCGTTGAGCAGCCCCTTGGCCGGGTCATTGCGCAGGCACACGAGCTTGTCGCCGGCCTGCGGATAGTCAGCAGTGAAGCCCTTCAGCTCGCGCAGCCTGCGGTTGTAGCGGCGGCGGGTGCGATTGGTGCCGACCAGCACCTGATCGGCGTCGAGGACCAGATCCTGCGTCACCTCGTCCTTGCCGATCACCCGCGCCCCGCCATAGTCGCCATAGGCGAGATCCCGCCCCTCGCGCACGTCCAGCGCCATGCGGATAATGGGATTGTCGCGCGCCTGCCTGTGGATTTCGGTCAGCAGGAAATCAGGTTCCTGCTCGGTGAAGAAGCCGCCACCGGAAATCGGCGGCAACTGGCCCGGATCGCCCAGAACGAGGATCGGCGTGCCAAAGCTCAGAAGATCGCGGCCAAGCTGCTCGTCCACCATCGAGCATTCGTCGATGACCACCAGCGCCGCCTTGGCGATCGGACTCTGGCGATTGAGCGAGAAGGTCGGCGACATGGAGGTCTTGCCGGTCGTCTCGTCCTCGACCGCTTCCTCGCCACGCGGACGGTAGATCAGCGAATGGATGGTGCGGGCATTCGTTGCCCCCTTGGAGCGCAGAACCTGCGCGGCCTTGCCGGTGAAGGCGGCGAACTGCACCTGCCCGTCGACATGCTCTGCGAAATAGCGCGCCAGCGTCGTCTTGCCCGTTCCGGCATAGCCGAAGAGGCGGAAAAGCTGCGGCCGGCCAGCCTTGAGCCATGTGGCGACTGCCTTGAGCGCCTCGTCCTGCTGCGGTGAAAATTGCATGAGATGGTCAGACAGGATTCGCTTTGCAAGAGCAAGGCAGGATTTTAGCCGAGATCCGTGGCAGCAAAATCATCACCCTTATACAAAATCTCCATGCCACCTTGCTTGGCAACAGCATAAGAAAAGCAATCACCCAAATTCAATTTGGCGACATGACCGCTGCCTTTGCCATAGCGGTCGCGAGCGATAGCCAGTTCTGGTAGTAATTCAGCCCCAACTCCCTGAATTTCAGCCTTTGCTAATCGCAAAAAATTCAGAACTTCACTTAATCCCGCAGAACAACTTCCTGTGAGACCCGACATGGCTATCGAAGCCTCGAACGCCGAAACAATGGAGGTTACACAAACTTTCGTCTGCTCGATTCTGTCAAGAAACTCCTGACGCTCAGTCTCATTTTTCAGAATAGCCACGATGGCGGAAGTCTCCAGATAAAGAATCTTTCCCTCGTCCATCGGTCAGCTTTCCTCGCCCCACAGCTCGTCGAAGAACTCTTTATCCGTAGCGAGGCCACCGCGCGGCAGCCTGTCGAGGCGATCCAGCAACGGCTGCAATCGCATCCGCAACGGAACATCAACCACCTTCGCTTCGGCGGCATCTGCCGCCAGAGCCTCCCTGGTGGCCTCCTTTATCGCTTCGGTAATACCTATACCCCGTGACCGCGCCAGCTTCCTTACCAGCAGATCCGCCTCATCGTCCTTAACGTGTATCACCATTTTATATACAACCATAAATACTTTATGTAAATAGCATTATAGCGTATATAAAACGAGAACAAAAGGGGACTATCCCCATTCCTTGTCAAAGGACAGCCTCGCCGCACTATAGTAGCTTTTTTTGCTACCGCAGCATCGGCCAGAGCGTGGCGGCGAGCAGCACGCCCATGCCGATGTTGAACCATTTCAGGCGCACCGGATCGGACAGAAAGCCGCGCAGCGCCATGCCGAAGCCGGCCCAGCTCGAAACGCAGGGCAGGTTGATGATGCCGAACACCACGGCGATGAGGATGACGGACAGGAACGGGTTTTCCGGATTTGAGAATACCGCCATTGCGGTAACCGCCATGACCCATGCCTTCGGGTTGACCCACTGGAAGGCGGCGGCCTGCAGAAAGGTCATCGGCTGCGCGGAACCGTCTCCGCCGGTCTCGACAGAGCGCGACATCGCGATCTTCCACGCCAGATAGAGAAGATAGGCGCCACCGGCGATCTTGAGCCCCGTATGCAATGCCGGGAACGTCGTCAGCACCGCACCCAGTCCAAATCCGACAGCGAGCAGCAGCACGACAAAGCCGATACCGATGCCGAGCATATGCGGAATGGACCGCACGAAGCCGAAATTCACACCCGAAGACAGCAGCATGAAGTTGTTGGGGCCTGGCGTGATGGAGCTCACGAAGGCATAGGCAGCCAGTGCAAAAAGAACTTCAGAGTTCATGTGGAACCTGCAAAGTCAGCAATGCTGACCTATAGAGAAAAACGGTCTGCTTCGGGCGCGCCAATGGCGTCCGAATCCTTGTGCCAGCAGCATCCATGGGTGGACAGGAAGGCATATCCGGCTTCGGGACCAGCCGATGCATGAGCGGAATGCATTAGCGTTTTCGATGATCGTGAGAGCCGCCCGAACCGAGCGCTAGGTCTTCTCCCACGGCGAAGAAAAACTACATGCCCTGATGGCCGCGGTTCATGGCGGCGACGCCGGTACGACAAATTTCCACCAGACCCAGCGGACGCATGATGGCGATGAACTGGTCGATCTTGGTGCTCTTGCCGGTAATCTGGAAGATGAAGTGCTCGGTGTTGGCATCGACGACATGGGCGCGGAACGCATCGGCAAGCCGCAGCGCCTCGACCCTGTCGGTGCCGGTGCCGGAAACCTTCACCAGCGCCAGTTCCCGCTCCAGCGGCCGCTCCTGCCCCAGCTCATGCGCCCGCACGGTCAGGTCCACCACCCGGTGCACCGGCACGATGCGCTCAAGCTGGTGCTTGATCTGCTGGAGCACATGCGGCGTTCCGCGCGTCACGATGGTGATGCGCGAAAGGTGCGTTTCATGCTCGGTTTCCGAAACCGTCAGGCTCTCAATGTTGTAGCCGCGCCCCGAGAACAGGCCGATGACGCGCGCCAGTACGCCCGGCTCGTTGGCCACGAGTATCGAGAGCGTGTGCGTTTCCGGCTTTTCGGTCTCCCGCGAGATGAAATAGGCCGAACCGGTGGGCTGAAGCTGTGCGTTCATGGTTGAATCCCGATATTCAAAATCTGCAACAATTCACTGTTTTCGCGCAATTTTCACCCACGCGGATCTGGTCAGACCAGCTCCCTGCCCCTGGCGTCGATCGCATTCGCCACCGCCTCGTCCGTCGCCTCGTCCGGCAGCAGCATTTCGTTATGCGCCTTGCCCGAGGGGATCATCGGGAAGCAATTGGCGAGGGTGGCGACGCGGCAATCGAAGATCACCGGCTTCTTCACCGAAATCATTTCGCGGATCGCATCGTCCAGCTCGTCCGGCTTGTCGCAGCGAATGCCATGGGCGCCATAGGCTTCGGCCAGCTTGACGAAATCAGGCATCGCCTCGGTGTAGGAGTGCGAGAGGCGATTGCCGTGCAGAAGCTGCTGCCACTGGCGCACCATGCCCATGTACTGGTTGTTCAGGATGAAAATCTTGATCGGCGCATCATGCTGGATGGCGGCCGACATTTCCTGAATGCACATCTGGATCGAGGCGTCGCCGGCGATGTCGATGACCAGCGCGTCGGGATGGGCGACCTGAACGCCCAGCGCCGCCGGCAGGCCGTAGCCCATGGTGCCGAGGCCGCCGCTCGTCAGCCAGTGATTGGGCTTGTCGAAATGGAAGTGCTGCGCCGCCCACATCTGGTGCTGGCCGACTTCTGTGGTGATGTAGGTGTCACGGTCCTTTGTCAGTTCATAGAGCCGCGAGATCGCATATTGCGGCATGATCACGTCGGGATTGGTCTTGTAAGCCAGCGAATCGCGCGCGCGCCATCTGGCGATCTGCTCCCACCACGGATGCAGCGCCTTCTTGTCGGTTTTGGCCGACGCGCGCCACAGGCGCACCATGTCCTCCAGAACCGTGGCGACGTCTCCGATGATGCCGATGTCGACATGGACGTTCTTGTTGATGGAAGACGGATCGATGTCGATGTGGATCTTCTTGCAATGCGGTGCGAAGGCGTCCAGCCGGCCGGTGATGCGGTCGTCGAAGCGCGCGCCGATGCACACCATGACGTCGCAGTCATGCATGGCCATGTTGGCCTCATAGGTGCCGTGCATGCCCAGCATGCCGAGCCAGCTCTTGCCCGAGGCCGGATAGGAACCGAGGCCCATCAGCGTCGAGGTGATCGGGAAACCGGTGAGGTCGACCAGCTCCCGCAGCAGGTGGCTGGCCTCCGGGCCGGAATTCACGACGCCGCCGCCGGTGTAGAGCACGGGCTTCTTCGCGCCGGCCATCAGCTCGACGGCTGCCTTGATCTGGTTGAGATCGCCCTGCTTGCGCGGCTTGTAGCTGGTCAGCGGCGCGGTTTGCGGGGACACATAGGTGCCTTTGGCGAACTGGATGTCCTTCGGAATGTCGACGACCACCGGACCGGGCCGGCCAGTCGTGGCGACGTGGAAGGCTTCATGCAGAATGGCCGCCAGCTGGTTGACGTCCTTCACCAGCCAGTTGTGCTTGGTGCAGGGTCGCGTGATGCCGACCGTATCGCATTCCTGAAAGGCATCCGAGCCGATCAGGCTGGTAGGGACCTGACCGGTGATGCACACCAGCGGGATGGAATCCATCAGCGCATCCTGCAACGGCGTCACCGCATTGGTGGCGCCGGGGCCGGAGGTAACGAGCATGACGCCGGGCTTTCCGGTCGAGCGCGCATATCCCTCGGCCGCGTGGCCCGCACCCTGCTCATGGCGAACCAGAATGTGCTCGACATCGTCCTGCTGGAAAAGCTCGTCGTAAATCGGAAGGACGGCACCACCCGGATATCCGAAGAGGTGCCTGACGCCGTTGTCCTTCAGCGCCTGAACCACCATTTCGGCGCCAGTCATTTCGCGCCGCTCGTTCTGTCCGTTGCTCATCGGTATGGTCCCGTCCTGTTTCCGCTGTCGCGGGCCGCTGTATCGTCGTTTAGTGCCGTTCTGGATAATAAAAAAGGCCCCCGAGGGAGCCTGTGTGTTGCGCATGGGAGGATTTCGCCCGGTGGTTACACCACCTTGCCCACGCGCCTTCCTACTACGAGAATGAGTGCCTTTTCCATGGGCCGGGACAATAGAGGCGATTTTCATAGCGTGTCAACGCCCAATCTGCGCAGAAAATGCATTTGCCGGATCAGCTTTATTAAGACTGTCGCAACCATGCCCCCTCACGGCACCTTAACCCGGCCATGCCAGAGTGTCGGCAATAGAGTACGGGGGTCTCTGTCATGTTTGTTGAGCGCGGCAATCGGCCGGGTGAAGTCACGTCGCAGGAGCGGCGCGATGCGCAGCAATCCGATCTGCGTATATTGGGGCATGTGGTGCGCTGCGATGGCGCGCGTGCTGTCCTCAGTTCCTACGCCGGCGATGACGATACAGACGATCCAGCCGAGCGCTGGACCGTCGGGCGCATGATATCGATCAATCTGGGTTCAACCCGCACCGTCGGCCTCGTCTATGGCGTCGGCAAGCCCGGACACGACTGGCGGCGCGGCGAGCTCAACGCGATCGAAGTGGAGGTGGAACTGGTCGGCGAGGTGCAGGACAGCGCACAGCCCGGTGCCAGGCCCGTATTCGACCGCGGCATCACCCGTTATCCGCATGTCGGCGCCCATGCCCATCGCATCCGCGCCCGCGATCTGGAAGCCGTCTACGATCTCGCCGGCAGACGCGGCGTCAACATCGGCCATCTGTCGCAGGATGACGGCATCAGCGCCAATATCGCCATTGAGGATACGCTTTCGCGTCACTTCGCTGTCGTGGGCAGCACGGGTGTCGGCAAGTCGACGACCGTGTCCCTGCTGATGCGCAAGGCAATCGCCGCCTGCCCGGATCTGCGCATCCTTATCCTCGATCCTCACAACGAATTCGCCGCCTCCCTGCCGGAGCACAGCGTGCGGATCGACAGTTCGAGCCTCGACCTGCCCTTCTGGATGTTCCGGCTGGAAGAATTCGCCGAAGTGCTGTTTCGCGGCAGGCAGGCCATCCCGGAAGAAGTCGACCTGCTGCGGGATCTAGTTCCCGTCGCGCGCCAGATGTATCGCAATGGCGGATCGTCGGCCTTCACGCGCCGCGGTTCCGACACGCTGACCGCCGACACCCCGATTCCCTACCGCATCGCCGATCTTCTCAAACTGATCGATGAGCGGATCGGGCTGCTGGATGGCAAGACGGAACGGCCGGCGCTGAAATCGCTGAAGGCCCGCATCGAACAGGCTTTTGCCGACCCGCGCTATCGCTTCATGTTCAATTCACACCTGATCGAGGACACGATCCACCAGACCATCGGCAACATCTTCCGCGTGCCGCATGGCGGACGCCCGGTAACCTGCTTCGAGATGGCCGGCCTGCCTTCGGAAGTGGTCAATGCCGTATGTTCGGTGCTGGCGCGCCTCGCCTTCGAGCTGGCCCAGTGGAGCGAGGGACGGCTGAAGCTTCTGGTCATGTGCGAGGAAGCCCACCGCTACATGCCGGCCGACTCGCGTCAGGGCTTTGCGCCGACGCGCGACGCGCTTGCCCGCATCGCCAAGGAAGGCCGCAAATATGGCTGCTTCCTCGGCATCGTCACCCAGAGACCTGGGGAACTCGACCCGACCATCCTGTCGCAATGCTCGACCGTGTTCGCCATGCGTCTGTCAAACGAACAGGACAAGGCGATCATCCGCTCCGCCATTGCCGATTCATCGGCCTCCACGCTTTCGTTCCTGTCCTCCATGGGGCAGCGCGAGGCCATCGCTTTCGGCGAGGGTGTGGCGACCACCATGCGGCTGAAGTTCGAAAAGCTGGACAGAAGCCTGCTTCCGGGCCAGCAAAAAGGCGACGATCCCACCGCCTGTCTCAATGGACGCGAGGTCGATCTGGCGTCGATCGTCAACCGCCTGCGAAACGGCATGGCGCCACAGCCTGAGCCTTCAATGGTGATGGCGGAGCCGGTCGACAGGACGAGCCAGCCCGGCGATCCCGACTATCGCAGAGCATCGTCCCTGTTGCGCAGATCGGTCACGGACGAAACGGACCAGCGCTACGGACTGAAACCCTCGACCTTTGGTATGAAGCCTCACGGAGCCTGAAACGAGTCGAAGCCGGGGCCCTTCCCGGCCCGGTTTCCGTTTCAGGCGCACACCCGATTGCGGCCCTGCCGCTTGGCTTCGTAGAGCTGGCGGTCGGCGCGCCGGTAGAATTCCTCGGCCGTCTCCTTGCCTTCCCATACGGCCAGTCCCACACTGGTTGTTACCCGCAAGCCGCCGCGCCCCGTGGGGATCGATAGTGCCGAGACGGCATCGCGGATGCGCTCCGCCAGCTTTTCCAGCCCGACAAGGTTCATGTTGGGCGTGACGATGCCGAATTCCTCACCACCCAGACGTGCAACGATGTCGTGATAGCGGGTCATGTCACGCAGGCATTTGCCGACGGCACGCAAAACGCGATCACCGATATCGTGGCCGTAGCCGTCATTGACCTGCTTGAAGTGGTCGAGGTCGAGGATCATCAGCCCCAGCGGCTTGTCGATGCGGCGGAACTCCTCGATGTATTCCCTGAGCGCATCGTCGAAGTAGCGACGGTTCTGCACCCCCGTGAGGCCATCGGTCAGCGCCTCGATCTCCAGCGTCTCGGAGCGGGCACTGAGCGACGCCGTCATCTGGCGCAATTTCTTCTCCTCCCTCACCTGCTTTCGGATGAGCGGATAAATGAAGAAAACACCGAAGAACAACGCCGTCGCCATAAGAACGCTGGTAAAGAACAGAAGGTTCTTCAGGTATGAAATGTCGGCAAAGCCGTCAGGCGCCTTTATCTCATGTACAAGAGAATCCACGACGCCATGTGCGAACATCATCAGCATTCCGGCACCCAGAATGACTGTGATGAAGACAAAGAATGCTGACTCTGCCTTGTGAAAACGCATCGCTGCCCGCTTGAATTCCACCCGGAATCCTTATCTCACGAACAAGCTTAACAAAATCTGATTTCAGCAACCAGAGCGCGAACATCTCCGTTCGGCACCGTCGACAATTGTACGATTGTCGTTAAATCATATCCTCATCAATAGCTTGCCGAAGGGCGAGCCTTTTCCACTCCGGACCGGACTGGGTGCGGAACCATGTCGACTGTCTCTTGGCATACTGGCGCGTGGCGGCCTTTGCCCGCTCAGCCGCCTCGCCAAAGCTGATTTCACCGGCCAGCGCCGCCTGCAATTCCCTGACACCGATTGCTTTCATGGCGGGCAAGGCAGGGTCGAGGCCAAGCGCCGACAAGGCGCGCACCTCATCCACGGCACCCCGTTCCAGCATAGCATCGAAGCGTGCGCCTATGCGTACCGCAAGTTGTTCCCGGTCGGGTTCGATGACGAAGCATTTCGCGCTCGCCCGCTCGATCAGAGCGGTCCCGCGCCGCCCCTGCCAGGCGAGGATGGAGAGGCCGGAGGACTCCAGCACTTCAAGCGCGCGCACGATGCGCTGGCCGTCGGCGGGATTGAGGCGCGCCGCCGCGTCCGGGTCCTTCTGCGCAAGCCTGTCGTGCAGTGCAACTGCCCCCTCCTCCAGCAACGCCGCGCGCCAGCGCTCGCGAATGTCCGGCGCTATATCGGGCATTTGGGAAAGGCCTTCGCTCAGCGCACGAAAATAGAGCCCGGTGCCACCGACGAAGATCGGCCGCCGGCCGGCCAGCGCCCCCTCATCCATCAGTTGCACGACATCGCGCAGCCATGCGCCGGTCGAATATGAGGTGGCCGGGGAGACGTGGCCGTAGAGATGATGCGGCGCGCGGCTGAGATCGTCCGCGCCCGGCCGCGCCGTCAAAAGGTCGAGCACGCCATACACCTGCATGGAATCGGTGTTGACGATCGCGCCGCCCAGCTTTTCGGCAAGATCGAGGGCCAGCTTCGACTTGCCGCTGGCTGTCGGCCCGGCTATCAGGATTGCGTTCCTGATGCGCCCTTCCTCTCCCATTTCACCGGACACTCCGATGCCGCTCATCGCAACTCTCATTTCCAATCCATCCAGCCGTTCACTGTCGGCCATGCTGGCAGATAAGGCGTCGGCGGCAGTCCACGCAAGTGAGGTTCATTGGCTTGCGGAGTGCGAGGCCTGCGACGTCGTGCTTCCCGGCGATCTGGATGAGGACGCCGCGACGCAACTGTTGCGCGATGCCGTTGCGGATGCGCCTGTGGATGTTGCCGTTCAGGACCCCGCCAGCCGCCGCAAGAAGATCCTCATCGCGGACATGGATTCCACCATGATCGATCAGGAGTGCATCGATGAACTCGCCGACGAGGTGGGCCTGAAGGAACATGTCGCGGCCATCACCGCGCGCGCCATGAACAACGAGATCGCCTTCGAGCCCGCCCTGCGCGAGCGCGTGGCGCTGTTGCGCGATCTCGACATCACCATCGTCGACCATATCGTTCGCAACCGCCTCACCCTTGCTGCCGGCGGGCAGGCGCTCGTCGCCACCATGCGTGCCAATGGCGCCTGGACCGCACTGGTTTCCGGCGGCTTCGACGTCTTCACCTCGCGCATCGCCGCCATGCTGGGCTTCCATGAAGATCGCGCCAACCGTCTGGTCGAGCTGAATGGCAGGCTGAGCGGCGAAGTGGTCGAGCCCATTCTGGGCCGTGCAGCAAAGGCCGATGCGCTCAATGAAATCTCCGCGCGGCTGAACCTCACGCCCGCCGATGCGATCGCTGTCGGCGATGGCGCCAACGATCTCGACATGATCAGGCTTTCCGGCACCGGCGTTGCCCTGCACGCCAAGCCTTCCGTTGCCGCGCAGGCGAAGGTGCGGATCGACCATGGCGACCTGACCGCGCTTCTCTATCTGCAAGGCTACAGGCGCGAGGAGTTCAGCCAGTGATAACATTGCGGACCGAACGCCTGATCCTGCGCAACTGGGAAGAACGCGACCGCGAGCTCTTTCACCGCATCAACTCCGACGAAACAGTCATGGAATTCTTCCCGTTCCGCCGCGACCGGGCGACCTCCGATGCCAAGATGGACGAGTTTCGCGAAACCTTTGCCCGGCAGGATTTCGGCTGGGCAGCGACCGAAATCGCGGCCACCGGCGAGTGCATCGGCTTCGTTGGCCTCAGCTACACCGAAGACACGCCGTTCATGCCCGCAGGCAGCGTCGAGATCGGTTGGCGGCTGGCTCCCGAATTCTGGGGCCATGGCTATGTGTCGGAAGCCGCCCGCGCCTGGCTCGACTACGGCTTCGAGGTTCTGGGTTTGAAGGAGATCGTGTCCTTCGCCGTAACAGCGAACCAGCGCTCGACAGCCGTGATGGAACGCATCGGCATGACGGCCGAACCCGCCCATGATTTCGACCACCCCGGCGTGCCGGACAGCCACCCGCACCTGAAGCGCCACAGCTTCTACCGCATTACCGCGGAAGAATGGGCAAAGAAAAAGGCGGTCTCCTGACCGCCTTTTTCTTTATGTTGCAATGACCTGCGCACTCCGGCAGTCACCCGAACCCACAGGGTCCGCGACGGCTCACCAGCGGGTCGTGCCGCCCCGTCGCAGGCATGAGCGAAACGAACTGCCGTGAGATCCGAAAACCGCACTCAGTCCATGCGGATCGTCACGAAGCGCAACTCACCGCTTTTCGAGGCCATCATCAGTAGCGCGTTCTTGCGCCCCTGCTCCTTCAGCGCTGCGATACGGTCCACCACATCCGTGGGGTTCGCCACCGATTCCTGTGCGATCTCGGTGATAACCTCGCCCGCCTGAACGCCGCGCTCGGCTGCGGCGGAATCGGGTGCCACTTCCGTCACGACGACGCCGTTGACGCCCTCGGCAATGCCGAACTTGCTTCGTGCAGCTTCGTCCAGCTCGCCGATGGTCATGCCCAGCACGGAAGCCGTGGCCACCGCCTCGCCCTGCTGGCCAGCCTCGTCATCCTCGCCTTCGGCAACCTTCTCGCTGTCTTCCAGACGGCCGAGCGTGACCTTGACGGTCATTTCCTTGCCCTTGCGCACCAGAACGACATCGACGGCCTTGCCCACAGGGCTTTCCGCCACGATGCGCGGCAGGTCACGCACTTCGTCGATCTCCTTGCCGTCGAATTTCGTGACGACGTCGCCCGGCTGGATGCTGCCGTCATCGACCGGACCGCCCTTCATGATGCCGGCGATCAGCGCGCCCTTGGCCTCCTTCATCCCGAGGCTTTCGGCGATGTCCTCGGTCACCGGCTGGATGCGGACGCCGAGCCAGCCACGGCGGGTTTCGCCGAACTCGCGCAACTGATCCACCACACCGCGCGCAAGCTGGGTGGGGATGGAGAAGCCTATACCGATGGAGCCGCCCGTCGGCGAGATGATCGCCGTGTTGATGCCGATGACCTCGCCATGCATGTTGAACAGCGGACCGCCGGAGTTGCCCCGGTTGATGGCGGCATCGGTCTGGATGAAGTCGTCATAGGGACCAGAGTTGATGTCGCGGTTGCGGGCCGAAATGATGCCGACCGTAACCGTTCCGCCAAGGCCGAACGGATTGCCGATCGCCATAACCCAGTCGCCGATGCGCATCTTGTCGGAATCGCCGAACTTCACTTCGGTCAGCTTGTGATCGGCCGGATCGACCTTGAGCAGCGCGATGTCGGTCTTCGTGTCGGTGCCGACGAGCGTCGCCTTCAGCGTCAGGCCATCGGAGAAATTGACCTCGATGTCGTCGGCATCGGCAATGACGTGGTTGTTGGTGACGACGAAGCCTTCCTTCGCGTCGATGACGAAGCCCGAGCCCAGCGACTGGACTTTCTGGGAGCCGCCACCGCGCGGACCACCGCGATCCTTGAAGAATTCGTCGAAGAAGTCCTGGAACGGCGAGCCTTCGGGAAGCTGCGGCATCGGCACCGCGCCCGGCCCGTCCGTTCCCTTGACGGTCTGCGACGTTGAAATGTTGACCACCGCGCCGAGCAGCCCCTCAGCGAGATCGGCCACCGATTCCGGCCCAGCGCCCGTCGCGGGAGACGTTTGCGCCGGAGAGGTTGGCGCCGGAGATGCCGGGGCCTTCTGCGCGAGCGATGGCGTCACGGCAGCGGGGATTGCGAACGACAGAACGGTGGCTGCCAGCAAGGTGGTCCGCGCCGCGCGCACAACGGAATGATCGATCATGGACGGGCTCCGGAACGTCTTTGAGGTTGATGCGACATGATGGCATGAAATACGGCGCGTTTGCGACCGAAACCAGAGCATCGAACGGAAAAGTGTATGCGGGTTTGCGATTATCCGTGCCCGCATACAAAACGGCAGAGCGCCGTGCATCCGCCCGGACGCACGGCGCTCTGACAAGAAAAGATCAATTCTGGTCGAACCGGAAAGAGGTATTGCCCCTCCCCGCTGCCGGTCAGCCTCTAACCAGCCACACGATGCCGACACCGGCCGCGATGGCCAGCATGCCGGCCATGCGGAGCGCGCCTTCGGGGATCGAAAGCACTTCGGCTGCAAGCCGGCGCGCCAGCCGGGGAAAGCCCCCGTAGACCAGGCCCTCGATAACGAGGACCAGGCCCAGGGCCGCCAGAAAATCCTGCACGGATTACTGGCCGCTGGTTGCCGGCGCAGGCGCCTGACGCACAGGGGCGGCAGAAGCCGGGGCGCTCTGATTCGGATCCCTGAAGAACCGGAAGAATTCCGATTCGGGCGAAAGAACCATGGTGGTGCCGTCGCCGTTCAGAGCCGTGCCATAAGCGCTCATCGAACGGTAGAAGTCGAAGAACTGCGGATCGCGCAGATAGGCGCCGGCGAAGATAGAGTTGCGCTCGGCATCGCCCTCACCGCGAAGGATTTCGCCTTCCCGCTGTGCTTCGGCAACGATCTCGACGACTTCACGGTCGGCACGGGCGCGGATGCGCTGCGCTGCTTCGTTACCGCGTGCCCTCAGCCTCTCGGCCTCGGCCAGACGTTCCGCCTTCATGCGCTCGAAGGTCTGCTGCGACACTTCCTGCGTCAGGTCGGTACGGCGGATACGCACATCGACGATTTCGAGACCGAGCGAGGTCGCGTCGGGCCGCATCTGGTCGCGCACTTCGCGCATCATCTCGGCACGCTCTTCCGAAAGAGCAGCCTCGAAGCCCCTCAGACCGTAGACACGGCGCAAAGCTGCGTCGAGACGGGTGCGGAGCCGCTGCTCGGCCAGTTCCACGCTGCCCGAGACGGCAGACCGGAACACGCGCGGATTGGAGATGCGGTAAGCGATGAAGGCATCGACTTCATAGAACTTGCCGCCCGAAACCTGCACGCGGATGTTGTCGAGATCGAAACGCAGAACGCGGTTCTCGATCATCTGCACATTGTCGGCGTCGAAGAAGGAGAACGGCATCTTGAAGTAGATGCCCGGCTCGCTCTTGACGTCGACGATCTCGCCGAAGCGAAGAACGATCGCCTGCTGGCGGGCATTCACCACGAAGATCGAGGAGTAGATCAGGAACAGGATGACGATGCCGGCAACGGCAATGGCTGGAAGACGGTTTGCCATTATTGTGCGCCTCCGGTCGCAGCGCCGGAGCGCTTCTGCAATTCAGGCAGCGGCAGATACGGCACGACACCCGGCCCGCCGCCCTGCTCCACGACCACCTTGTTCGATCCGCCCAGAACCTTCTCCATTGTTTCGAGATAGAGACGCTTGCGCGTCACATCCGGGGCCTTGGCATATTCGTCGTAAACCGAGATGAAGCGCTGCGCCTCACCCTGTGCTTCCTGCACGACGCGGTTCTTGTAGGCTGCCGCCTCTTCGCGAACCTGCGCTGCCTGACCACGGGCCTGACCGAGCTTCTGGTTGGAATACTGGTTCGCCTGCTCGACGAACCTGTCCTCGTCCTGCTCGGCGCGCTGCACTTCGTCGAAGGCATCCGCCACTTCGCGCGGCGGAGCGGCATCCTCGATCGAAATCGCATTGACGTTCAGGCCCGCGCGGTAACCATCCAGAGTGGTCTGAAGGATCTGGCGCACGGATTCAGCGATGCCCTGGCGGTCATCGCGGAAGATGTCCTGCGCCGGACGGCGACCGACGGCCTCGCGCATGGCGCTTTCGGCAACCTGCGTCAGCATGCCGTCGGGGTCGGAAACGTCGAACAGATAAGCGCGCGGATCGGAGACCTGATAGGCAACGGAGAACTGCACGTTGACGATGTTCTGGTCGCCCGAGAGCATCAGCCCGGAGGTGTCGTTGGAGCGTGCAAGTCCGCCGATATTGACGAGCTGCTCGGAAATCTTGGCGGTCTCGACGGTTTCGATCGGCCACCAGTGGAAATGAAGGCCCGGCTCGGAAAGCTCCTGCTTCGGCTTGCCGAAGCGCAGTTCCACCGCAACCTCATCTGGCTGAACGGTGTAGATCGCCTTGAAGAACCACATGCCCAGCACGATCAGGATCAGGACGCCGAACATGGCCTTGTTGCCGCCGTTCCCGCCCGGCAGGGCGCGCCGCAGCTTGTCCTGCCCGAGCCGGATGATGTCTTCCAGATCGGGAGGATTGCCTTGCGGTCCGCCGGGCCCTCTCGGTCCCTGACCCCATGGGCCGCCGCCACCGCCACCGTTGTTTCCGCCGCCACCCCACGGGCCGCCGCCGCCGCTCTTGTCATTCCAGGGCATAAATGTCCTTTCGTCCGCAGTCACTCACGCTACATTTGTGCAGCGCGCAAGCCTTGATCCTCTATAGGGAGGCCAAAGCCGGCTTTCAACGCGCACAGCGCGTAAAACGCCCCTTCTCCATACAGCATTGTGCAACTTTCCGTCATTGTGACGGATAGCAGCTGTCAAACCCGCTTTTCATAGACCACATAGCGTGTTGCGTGGCTGTCCTTTTCTCCCGCAGGAACCTCCTGCTGCTCCACCGGCCGCCAGAGCTGCGGATCGATATCAGGAAAGCGGGCATCGCCGTCCACATCGGCCATTACATGGGTCACATGCAGACGATCGACCATCGGCAGCGCCTGCGCATAAATCTGCGCGCCACCGATGATGCAGACTTCATCGATGCCGCCGGTCGCGGCGACATGCCGTTCGGCGATCCCGATCGCGTCATCCAGCGAATGCGCGATCTCAGCGCCCTCAACCCCGAACGCGCTGTCGCGCGTGACGATGATGTTCAGCCGTCCGGGCAGCAGGCGGCCAATGCTCTCATAGGTCTTGCGCCCCATGATGACAGGCTTGCCCATCGTGTCGGCCTTGAAGCGTTTGAGATCGGTGGAAAGCCGCCATGGCAGGTCGCCATCGCGTCCGATCACGCCATTTTCGGCAATCGCCACATAGATCGCAGTCTTCATCCGTCGTCCCTGTATCGGTCTTCCTCAAACGGTATCGCATATAGAATCCCGCGCGGCACGGTGGTTTTTGGCATCCGGCCATTTTGACACGGCAGCGGTCACGATCTTGCAGCTCGCGCTGCTGGACAGCGCCGGCCCGATCGGGCAGGAAACCAGCCATGCGCAAGCTTTTCGTCATCGGCATCGGCGCCGGAAACCCGGAACACATGACCGTTCAGGCCATCACGGCGCTGAACAAGGCCGACGTGCTGTTCATCCCCGACAAGGGAGAAGAAAAAAGCGATCTTGCCGCATTGAGGCATGAAATCTGCGACCGATTCGTCACCAATGCCCGGACAAGGCGCGTCAGCTTCGATGTGCCCCGGCGCGCCACGCCCTCCCCCTCTTACGAAAGCACGGTGGACGACTGGCACGCCGCGATCGCGGCCATCTATGAAGCGCTGATCCGGGACGAGATCGCGGAAGACGGCTCCGGCGCGCTGCTGATCTGGGGCGACCCCATGCTCTACGACAGCGCGCTGCGCATATTGGAGCGGGTACGCCATCGCGGGAATGTGAGCTTCGACACCGAGGTCATCCCCGGCATTACCGCCATCCAGTCGCTGTGCGCCAGCCATCAGATCGCGCTGAACCGCATTGCCGATCCTGTGCTGATCACCACCGGGCGGCGGCTTCCCGGTGAAGGCATGCCGCCAAACGCCGGCACGGTCGTCGTCATGCTCGACGGACACTGCGCCTTCCGCTCGCTGCCCGACAAAAACCTCACCATCTTCTGGGGCGCCTATCTGGGCACTCCCGGCGAGATCATCATTTCGGGCCGCCTCGGCGACGTCGAAGATCGGATCGTCGCCGTCCGCGCCAAGGCACGTGCCGCGAAAGGATGGATCATGGACACTTATCTGCTACGCCAGCAAGGTGACGCTGAAGAAGACACCTTATAACGTAGACGGCCTCCTGCCCGCGCCGCAATAAACACGTTATCCCGCGTCAATCTCGGCCTGAAGCGCCATCATGTGATCCTGCGCGGCAACGGCCGCTGCCCGCTCGATCGCCCGGTAACGGCTCACCACGGCGAGCCCCACGGGTGTGAGCTGAGCGCCGCCGCCGCGCTTGCCGCCGGTCTGCGCACTGACCAGCGGCTTGCCGAACACCCGGTTCATGTCCTCCACCAGATCCCATGCATGCTTGTAGGACATCTGCATGGCGCGCGAGGCGGCCGAAATCGAGCCGAAGGACGCGATATGTTCCAGAAGCTCGATCTTGCCGGGTCCGATGCGCCCGTCAGGATCGAGGTTTATCCGCAATGTCAGTGACGGCATCTTCTGTTCCCGCAAAACGGTCTCCCGTACACATAGCGCCTTGCAGAGACTATCGCTATTCCAAAATGGAATAACGACAGTGCCGGCGTACACGTCATTGTCTTATCTGGCTGCCACGCCGGCATTGACGGTGTCGAAACTCACCGTCTTGACCACTGCATACACCGGCAGGCCGGGCGCGAGCGCCAGCGCCTGCCGTGACTGTTCGGTGATCCGCGACAGAACGGACACGCCGTTGCAGTCGATCCGCACCTCCCGTTCGCCACCTGCCCCATCGGCGATACCGTCAATGCGGCCCGCAAGAATGTTCAGCGCGCTGAGCCCCTTCGGGCGTTCCGTCGCGATCATCACGTCGCGGGCGCGAATGCGCAGACGCACCGGCTGGCCGACGGCAATATCGATGCGCGGAATGTGAATTTCGCCGGCAGCGGAACTCAGCACCGACATGGAAAACGCATCGTCGTGACGTTGCACCACCGTCTCGACCAGCGATCCGCCCTCGCCGCGCTCGGATGCCGGCAAAAGGTCCAGCCGCTGCAGGATTTCCGTGACCGGCCCGGAAGCGGCCACCATTCCCTGCGCCAGAACCACCACGTCGCTCGCCAGACGCGCCACCTCCGCCACCGAATGGCTGACATAGACGATGGGGATTTTCATCTCGTCGCGAAGGCGCTCGATATAGGGCAGGATTTCGCCTTTGCGCGCCTCGTCAAGCGCCGCCAGCGGCTCGTCCATCAGCAACAGCCGGGGACTGGACAGCAAGGCCCGCCCGATGGCGACACGCTGCTTCTCGCCGCCGGAAAGATTTGACGGCTTGCGATCCAGCAGGGCGCCGATGCCGAGAAGATCGACGATCGCGTCCATCTCCATATAGCGCTCGGCGGCCGGCGTGAACCAGCGCCCATAGAGCAGGTTGGAGCGCACGCTCAGGTGAGGAAACAGCCGCGCGTCCTGAAACACCATGCCGATGCGGCGCTTGTGGCGCGGCACGTAGACACCGGCCCTGGTGTCGACCAGCACCTTGCCATCTACCTCGATGCGCCCCTCATTGGGGCGGATCAGGCCTGCAATCAGGTTGATAAGCGTGCTCTTGCCCGACCCGGAGGGACCGAAAAGCGCCGTCAGCCTGCCCGCGCCCTCGAACCGGGCCTCGACATTGAAGTCACCCTGCCGATGACGAATATCGACCGAAACCGTCATTCCACGTCCATCCGCTTGCCAAGCCGGCGTGCCATCATTTCCGAGGCGATCAGCGCCAGCATGGAAATGATGATGCTGATGAGGGTCAGCCGCAGTGCGCCCTCGTCCCCGCCCGGCACCTGCGTGAAGGTGTAAATGGCCGACGGCAGGGTCTGGGTTTCGCCGGGGATATTGGAAACGAAGGTGATGGTTGCGCCGAATTCGCCCATGGCCTTGGCGAAAGCCAGTATGGCGCCGGCTATGATGCCAGGCAGGATCAGCGGCAGCGTTACGGTTGAGAACACCCACAAGGGGCTGGCCCCCAGCGTCCCGGCCGCCGCTTCCAGCTTGCGATTCACCGATTCGATGGAAAGCCGTATCGCGCGCACCATCAGCGGAAAGCCCATCACCGCGCAGGCCAGCGCCGCACCCGTCCAGCGAAAGGAAAACACGATGCCGAAGTGCTCGGCCAGAAACGCGCCGACCGGCCCGCGCCGACCGAAGGCGAGCAAAAGCAGATAGCCCGTCACCACCGGCGGCAGCACCAGCGGCAGGTGAACAAGACCGTTGAGCACGGACTTGCCCCAGAAGCGGCCCCTTGCCAGCAGATAGGCGATCAGTATGCCCGGCGGCACGGAGGCGAGCATCGCCACCGTCGCCACCTTGACAGAGAGCCTGACCGCCGTCCATTCATCCGGGGTCAGGTCCAGCAACCAGTTCATGAGCTGCGTTCAGGCTCAGTTCGCGGCCGGGGCAAGCACCGTGAAGCCCTGTTCCTCGAACAGCTTGCGCGCCTTGTCCGTGTGCAGGCACTTCAGGAAGGCCGGCACTTCGGCATCCTTGGAATCGGCGGTCTGCGCGACCGGGTAGATGATCGGCGCATGGGTTTCTTCCGGGAACGTCGCAATGACCTTCACGCCCGGTTCGGCAACCGCGTCGGTGGCGTAGACGATGCCGGCCGCCGCTTCGCCGGTGGCCACCAGTTTCAGCGCGGCACGCACATTCTCGGCCTGCGCGATCTTGCCCTCGACCGATCCCCAGATATCGAGCGCCTCAAGCGCCGCCTTGCCGTATTTACCGGCCGGCACGGCCTTGACGTCGCCCATGGCGAGCTTGCCATCGCCAATCAGGCCGGCAAGGTCAAAACCCTTCTCAAGATTGGCTTCGGCGGACGAATCCGCAGGCGCCACCAGCACGATGCGGTTGCCCAGCAGCCGCTCCTCGGTGTCGGTCTTGATCAGGTTCTTGTCGGACAGATATTTCATCCAGTCGAGATCGGCGGAGATGAACACGTCTGCCGGCGCGCCTTCCTCGATCTGCTTGGCCAGCGCCGAAGAGGACGCATAAGAGATCTTCGCCGTCTCGCCGACCTCGGCCTCGCAGGCCGTATTGATGCCGTCGAGCGCGTTCTTCAGGCTGGCGGCGGCGAAGACAACGAGCTGATTGTCGTCCGCCTGCGCGGTGGAAACAGGTGCGATCAGAAGCGCCGAAAACGCGCCCGCGGTCATCAGTGCCTTCAAGCCGGTTTTGTTGATTCTGATCATTCAGCCTCTCCCTGTCAGATTGTCTTCAATCTCTTGCCGCCCTGTTCAGCGTCACAACCGATATATACGGACGAATATAACAAGGGAAGCCTTTTGCGCTCCACATGCAACCGTGCTTCACTGAAGCCGGATTGGACCATGAAAAGAAGGGCTCATGCGATGAAGATCAGCGCCAGAAACCAGATCAGGGGCAAAATCATCGAGGTGTCGAAGGGCGCCACCACGGCCCATGTGCGCATCGAGATCGGCGGTGGCGCGGTCATCACCGCATCCATCACCAATGAAGCGGTCGATGAGCTGAAGCTGCGCGAAGGCGTGGAGGCTTATGCCGTGGTCAAGGCGTCCGATGTGATGGTCGCTGTCGACTGATGCCGGCGCGGGCGCGCGTCGAATTCAGACCGCGATGGGCGCCCTGATGCTCCGGTCCGCCACGTAGTTTTCCAGCCGGAAGTCCTCGAAGCGGAAGGCAAACAGATCGTCCACCGCCGGATTGATCCACATGGTGGGCAGCTGCTTCGGCTCGCGTGACAGCTGCTCGCGCGCCTGATCGAAATGATTGGCGTAAAGGTGCGCATCGCCCAGCGTGTGGATGAATTCGCCCGGCTTCAGGCCCGTCACCTGCGCGATCATCATCGTCAGCAGCGCATAGGAGGCGATGTTGAAGGGCACGCCGAGGAAAATATCGGCGGAACGCTGGTAGAGCTGGCAGGACAACCGTCCTTCGGCGACATAGAACTGAAACAGGCAGTGGCAGGGCGGCAGCGCCATGGTGTCCACCTGCGCCGGGTTCCACGCCGACACGATCAGCCGCCGCGATTGCGGATTGCGGCGTAGCTCGATCAGCAGATTGGCGATCTGGTCGATCTCCCCTGCCGACCCGTTTTCATTCAACGTCGGCCACGAACGCCACTGGCGGCCATAGACCGGGCCCAGATTGCCGTCCTCGTCTGCCCATTCGTCCCAGATCGTCACCCCGTTGTCGTTGAGGTATTTGATGTTGGTGTCGCCGGCCAGAAACCACAGAAGCTCGTGGATGATCGATTTCAGATGCAGCTTCTTGGTCGTGGTGACGGGAAAGCCCTGCGCCAGATCGAAGCGCATCTGATAGCCGAAAACCGAGCGCGTGCCCGTGCCGGTGCGGTCGCCGCGATCGACACCGGTTTCAAGAACGTGGCTCAGAAGGTCGAGATATTGCCGCATCGGCTCCGTTCCGAAGATTTTCTGGCCAGATCTCCATGTGCGCACCCGCACACACAGCAAAGATCTGAATTATCGACAAGGCATCGGAACAGCCTAAAACCGGAGTCCGGTTTTCGGTCCGATGCTTCAGCTGCACTATAGACGCAGACGCGCCCGGAGCACAGATGCGCAAGCCCTGTTCATCCACAGCCGGCATTGGCAAAAGCCCGATCACGTTTTCCGCGACCGGGCTTTAAATCGTGAAATCCGCATCGGTGTGCCGTTCGGAACCCCGCCCGGCAGCAGCGGAAGAAAGATCTCAGAGCGAATCGAGCTTACCGAGTTCCTTGGCCACCAGATAATAGAAGGTCACGCGTCCCTTCGAACGGTCACCGGCCATGGTCTTCGCCACGGTGGCAACGGCGGCCTCCGCTGCGGCAGCGTCCACGCCCAGCTTCTTGACGCCCCAGCTGTCACGCACGCGGTCCAGTTCCTTCTGGTCGGTGGCCGAAACCAGCGAAGAATCGCGATTGCGCAGGGCGATGCCCAGATGCTTCACGATCTTGTTCACCACAGCCTCGTCAGCCTTGGCGTCGTATTTCTGCACGTCGGCGAGATAGTCACTCATGGATAGCCCTCATCGGAGTTTATGTCCCCTCAATTCACGGACGATCTGCCGATACAACCTGTCGCCGGACGAGATCCCGTACCGTTTGCGAGCCTGCAAGAAATTGCCCTGCCAAGTCAAGTTAAAGCAGCCTCCGCCACACCTGATAATTGCAACCGGGCATCTCTTCCATTTGCCCTGAAGAGTGCCTATATTCGGCCTGTCGGCTTGACCGACTATGGCGATAAATGGGCGATGTAATAAGCCGTTCGGACCCGGGGGCGGTACCCGGCGCCTCCACCAGAAACTGTCGTGACGGACAGCTTTTGCTGGGGGCGAAACAGGATCGACGAAGGTGTAAAGATCGTACTTTTGCCCGGCATTGTACCACCGTCATCGGGCTAACTCAGTAGTTGCAAACGACAACTATGCGGAAGCACGTCTCGCTGCGTAATGCGGTGCGATAGCTTCAAATAAACTCCTGAGGGTTCGCACCTTCAGGCGGGGTTCGGAGGTACCTGGCAACAGAAACCTCCACTTCTCTCCCCCTTTTCATCCTTATCAGCAGCATGCCGTGTCCGCGCGACGACCTTTTGGTCTGTGCCGTGAGCCGCGCCGTGCCGTTTCCTCATTTCAGCCCGCATACAAAGGGAGCATCATCATGGATGCCAGCCGCTTCATCGTCATCACCGGAGGGCCGGGTTCGGGCAAGACGACCCTGCTCGACGCGCTGCGCGAGTCGGGCCATTCCGCCATGCCGGAGGCCGGGCGCAACATCATACGCGCCCAGCAGGCGGTGGACGGCCCTGCCCTGCCATGGCGCGATCCGGCCCTGTTCGCCGAGCTGATGCTGTCATGGGACATGCGCTCCTATGAAGAGGCAGGGCAGAAATCAGGAACGCTGTTTTTCGACCGGGGCATTCCCGACACGATCGGCTATCTGCGGCTGACCAGCCTCCCCGTGCCTGCTCACATGATGAAAGCGGCGGAAACCCTGCGCTACCATCGCAAAATATTCATCGCGCCTTTCTGGCCCGACATATTCGGGCAGGATGCGGAGCGCAGGCAATCGGCCGATGAGGCGGAGCGCACATGCGAGGCAATGAAAAAGATCTACACCGAACTGGGCTACGATCTGGTGCCGCTTCCCCTTTGTTCGGTGGAAGAGCGGGTGCGCTTCATCCTCTGCGAAACTTCGGCATGAAAAAGGTCCGGCGAACCGGCCCCTCTCATGTCCGCTCCGGTCCGGCTTACTCCGCCGGGGCGCTAACCGCCTTCGGCGCACGCTTCATCCCCAGCGTCACCTGTGCCAGCACGAAGGCAATGATCGCGCATACGGCGATGGCTGCCACCATCGGCAGGGGCGTGCCGTCGAAGAAAATGCCGGCCCCCGCCATAGCCACGGCGCCGATGCCGAACTGAAGCGTGCCCATCAGCGCCGAAGCCGTTCCCGCTATCGCGCCATGGTCGTCCATGGCCAGAACGGAGGTCGAGGGAATGACCAGTCCGACAAAGCCGTAACCAATGAACAGCATCGCCGCCAGAACCCAGAGCTGATCGGCGCCGGATGCCATCAGCGCCAGAAGCACCAGCATCGTGGCGGCATATCCCGCCACCGCGACCCGCACCACCCGTGCCAGCCCATAACGCTGCGCAAGCGTGCCCGTCAGCTGCGACATGGCGAAGAACGACACCGCATTGAGGGAAAAGTAGACGCTGTAGAGATGCGGCGAGAGCCCGTAGTGATCGATGAGGATGAAGGACGAGCTCGACAGGTAGACGAAGAAGGACGAGATCGCGAAGCCGCCCGTGCCGACGAGGCCGAGAAACCTGCGGTCACCAAGCAGATAGCGGTAGCCGGCGAGCGATGTGCGCAGCGAACTGCCGACGCGCGCTGCCGGAGGTCGCGTTTCCTCGATCGAGGTGGCGAGCAACAGGCAGGCTACGAGAGCCGCGCCCGTCACCACCCAGAACACCGCCCTCCAGCCGAAGGCGTCGATGATGAAGGACCCGGTCAGCGGCGCCAGGATCGGCGAGATCGAGAACACAAGCATCAGGAGCGACATCAATTTTGCGGCTTCGACACCCGTGTGCAGATCGCGCACCACGGCTCGCGGTATGACCATGCTGGCGCAGCCGCCAAGCCCCTGAATGAAACGGAAGGCAATCAGCCATTCCACACTGGGTGAAAGCGCCGCCCCCACCCCGCCGATCATGAAAAGGAAAAGCCCCGCATAAAGCGGGGCCTTGCGACCTGCCATGTCGGAGATCGGCCCGACGGCAAGCTGGCCGACAGCCGTTGCGAGAAAGAAGATCAGCAGGCTCATCTGCACCGCGGCGGTGCTGGCGCCGAGATCTTCACCGATGGTGGGAAGTGCAGGCAGATACATGTCGATGGCGAAGGGACCGATGGCCGACAGCAGGCCGAGCACCACCGCGATGCGGTAGAATTTTGCAGGCATTTCTGGCTCTTTCGTTTGGCGGGCGCGCCGGGGGAGGAACGGCGCAACCCACGGAAAGATCGTCAGGCCATGCCTGAGAGACAAGACGCCGATCTTTATATTCGATATGAAAAATATTTAGACTCGTTTGCCTAAATAGTCAATCAGTGATATATGGTTTTTTATGAAACCATCGATCGTTCCTGACACGCTCCCGCCACGCGGCCACGCCGCCAAGCGCAGCTTCATTCTTGAGGCCGCTGCCGAAGTGTTTTGCCGGGAGGGCTTTGCAGGGGCGAACATCGATCTCATCGCCGCCGAAGCCGGCGTTTCGCGACAGACGGTGTACAATCACCACGGAGACAAGGATGGGCTGTTCCGGGCTGTCGTTCGGGACATGACGGAGCGCTCCAATGCGGTCGTCTTTGCCACGCTCGGCACCTTTCCCGATCATCCCGGCGATCTGGAAACGGATCTGACCGACTTCGCAATGCGGATGAACCTCAACTGCATCTGCAACCGGGAGGGAAAATTCCTGCGCAGGCTGATTCAGGCTGAAAGCGAGCGATGCCCTTCCCTGTTTGCCGACTGGCGCGAGGAAGGCCCCCGGCGCACCATGGCCGCACTTGCCGCCCGCTTCGCCCGGCTGGCCCATGCCGGCCTGCTGGTCATCGGCGATCCAGACCTTGCCGCGCGCCAGTTCCTCGCCCTTGCCAATGCCGATCTTCAGCTCACCCTGCTGATCGGAGAAACGCCCTCGCAGGAGGAAGTCAGAACCGCCTCGGCCAATGGCGTGCGCACCTTCCTGCGTGCCTTCGGTGTCCGCCAGCCGGCCTGAAGCGATGCCATCAGCAAAAGCGACGCAAATCCGGCCAGTTTTCCGTAGAAACCGCAATGCCACCCCGCCGCACCCCTCACGTGTAACAGGAAGGGCCTGCGCGCAGGGATAGTGGCTAAACACATCCTTACCTTGCTCATCTTGGTCAGGTAGCCCATATCCCGGTTTACGTGGTCGCCAAGCTTGATTACAGCTACTGCGACGATTCAACGGAAATGCTCATGGCCGACGACCATATCAGATACGACATCCTGGCTCAGGAAGCCCTGCGTGGTGTGATGCGCAAGGTTCTGGCCGAGGTTGCACGCACGGGTCTGCCGGGAAACCATCACTTCTTCATCACCTTCCTGACGGGCGCGCCGGGTGTTCGCATTTCGAGCCGCCTGCGCGAGCGCTATCCCGAACAGATGACCATCGTGATCCAGTTCCAGTACTGGGACCTGAAGGTCACGGACAGCGGCTTCGAGGTCGGGCTTTCCTTCTCAGACATTCCCGAGAAGCTGGAAATTCCGTTCTCCGCTGTGCGCGGTTTCTACGACCCTTCGGTGAATTTCGAGCTTGAATTCGACGTCCGCACCGAGCCGGCAGAAGTTTCCGGGACGGAACAGGAGCAGGAAGAAAAGCCCGTTCCTGCCCCTGCCAAGGTGAAGCCGGCAGCCGCGAAGAAAGCCGCGGAAGCGAAAAAGAACGAGGCTGAAGAAGAGCCTGCCCCCGCGAAGGGCGCCGAAGTCGTTTCGCTCGACGCATTCCGCAAGAAATAGACAGGGTTTCCCGATGGGCGAGATCGTCAACCTGCGCCAGATCCGCAAGCGGAAGGCGCGGGACGACAAGGAACTTGCCGCCGCGCAGAACCGGGCGCTGCACGGTCGCACCAAAGCGGAGCGGGAACGCGACCGCAAGGCGGAAGAAAAATCCCGCACCCTGCTGGACGGACATTTCCTGAAGCCCGTGCGCCCCTCCGAAGAGGAGTGAGCCGGATCGACATTCGATGGCAGGCATGGATATGGATCATGCCCACCCCTCAGACCCTCTCCTGAGGAACCCATCTCGGGTTTCGCTACGCTGGTGACACGGATTTCCGCATCGAGCCAGAGCATCGACCATAGCGGACCAGCCAGCTGAGGCGGCATTCGCCTCGATGTGCGGCCGGGTTTCCGTAGCGCTCGATCCAGCAGACAATTTATCCCTGCTCGTCCCTGCCGGATGACGGGGAAGTCACGAGACTCTGGTGGGGCGTAGCAACCCTTCCCGTGCTTCGCATGGCCGAACCGGACGACAATCACCAAAGCCCCTCAAATTGATCGCCGCGCGCCCGCCTCGGTGGGCTGTGGATTTGAATGTGCAGGGGGTTCTGGTTGCAAACGGCGCTATCTTTATGGAATGCTTATGCGTGGGGCCGGAATCTTTATCAGATTCCTATTATTCGAGGCCTTGTCCTCTCTCGAACCTATATGCGGTTCGCGTCCATATTGCCTGAAATTCCTCCTCCGGCACACGTGCCTGCGCCTGTGAGCGCTGGATGAATTGAAGCTGTGGAAGGCAAGGACGCGCGTCCTGCCCGCCATTGGTATCAACAGAAGATCCCGAGGCGAAAGCGATGGATATTCTTGTGCTGGCAATAGGGTTTGGATTTTTCGCGCTGATGTTTGGCTACATCAAAGTCTGCGAAAAGCTTTGATCGGGAGAATTCACCGATGACCGTGGAATATTTCCTGGGTGCGGCAGTTGCCGCCTTCGTGACCGCATACCTGCTCTATGCCCTTGCTCACCCGGAGCGATTCTAGAGCACTTCGCAGTCAGACCCGCTCGTCTGACCTTGCATGAATGCGGTCAGGATTTGGAGGCTGGAGCGGCGTTTGTCTGAACGCCCGCTGCTCCTGTCAGGGCAAAAGCTCGGAAAGCAACGATCGATGACAATAAACGGATGGATACAGATTCTGGTCTTTCTCGGGATCGCAATCGCGCTGGTGAAGCCGCTTGGCGGATACATCACGCGCGTCATGACTGGTGAGCGCACGATCCTCTCGACCATTTTCGGCCCCCTCGAGCGCAGCCTGTACCGCATTGCGGGAACGAGCGAGAAGGAGGAACAGCACTGGACGACCTATATGGCGGCCATGCTGCTCTTCAATCTGGCGGGCTTTGCGCTTCTCTATCTCTTGCAGCGTATACAGGCCGGACTGCCCTTCAACCCGGCCGGGATGGGGCCGGTCAGCGCCGACTCCTCGTTCAACACGGCGGTCAGCTTCATGACCAACACCAACTGGCAGGGCTACGGCGGCGAAACCACCATGAGCTACCTGACTCAGATGGCCGGCATCACGGTGCAGAACTTCGTGTCGGCAGCGGTCGGCATGGCCGGCGCCATGGCGATCATCCGCGGCTTTTCGCGCGCCTCCGCCAGGACCGTCGGCAACTTCTGGGTCGATCTGACCCGCAGCACGCTCTATATCCTGTTGCCGATCTGCATCGTCGGCAGTCTGGTTCTGGTGTGGCAGGGCGTCCCGCAGAACCTGAACCCCTACACCGTTGCCACGACGGTGGAAGGCGCCCGGCAGACGATCGCGCAAGGGCCGGTCGCTTCGCAGATGATCATCAAGCATCTGGGCACGAATGGCGGCGGCTTCTTCAACGCCAACTCGGCCCATCCGTTCGAGAATCCGACGGCGCTGACCAACCTGATCCACATTCTGGCGATCTATTCGATCTCCTTCGCGATGCTGAACGTGTTCGGCCGCATGGTCGGCAATCAGAAGCAGGGCTGGGCGCTGCTTGGTGCAGTTCTCACCATCGTGGTGGCTGGCATCGGGGTCGTCTATTGGGCCGAAGCCGCCGGCAATCCGATCCTCCATGCGCTTGGCCTCGAAGGCGGGAACATGGAGGGCAAGGAGACGCGGTTCGGCATCGCGCTGTCCTCGCTCTTCGCCGTCGTGACCACTTCGGCCTCTACGGGCGCGATCAACACCATGCATGACAGCCTCATGCCGCTCGGCGGCCTGGTGCCCCTCTTCAACATGCAGATCCCGCCGCTCGGCGGCATCGGCGCCGGTGTTTACGGCACCCTGATCTTCGCAATCCTGGCCGTCTTCATCGCCGGCCTGATGGTTGGTCGTACGCCGGAATATATCGGCAAGAAGATCGAGGCCCGGGAGGTGAAGATGAGCATCCTTGCGATGCTCGGGCCCTCGCTTGCCATTCTGGCCCTGACCGCGATCGCCGTCGTGGTTCCTGCTGGCCTGTCCAGCATCCAGGATGCCGGTCCGCACGGACTGAGCGAGGTTCTGTACGCCTTCACCTCAGGCGCCAACAACAATGGCAGCGCCTTTGCGGGGCTGAGCGCCAACACGCCCTTCTACAACATCGCCATCGGGCTCGCGATGCTGATGGGAAGGTTTTTGCTCATCGTGCCGGTGCTGGCCATTGCGGGGTCGCTGGCCGCCAAGAAGAGCGTGCCGGCTTCCACGGGCACGCTGCCGACCACGGGGCCGCTGTTCATCGGCCTTGTCGTCGGCGTGACGCTCATCGTCGGCGGCCTGACCTTCTTCCCCGTACTGGCGCTTGGCCCGATCGTCGAGCACTTCGCCATGGTGGCAGGCCAGACCTTTTGAGAACCGTGGCAGCGGCCAGATGGCTGAGATCGATCGGATATGTCGTGAACCCCGCTCCCGTTTCCGGAGCGGGGCCGGCCGGACAGCCGAAGGCAGCACGTCATTTTCGGCAGCGCGCAGGCGCTGCAGGCGTGGCGGTCGCTGCAAAGCTTATCCCTGAATTGCTCGCGGCGGCGTGACCGAACGGTTGGCCCCCAACAACAAACGCGCTGGAGTTTCTCATGAACCAGTCCAAATCCGCGAGCATGCTGGACGCTCGCATCCTCGTCCCGGCAATCGGCGACGCCTTTCGGAAACTGAACCCGAAGAGCCTCGCCCGCAATCCGGTGATGTTCGTCGTCGCGGTGGTGTCTCTCCTGACAACCGTGCTGCTGCTCAGGGACATCGTTACGGGGGCCGAGAATGTCGGCTTCTCGCTGCAGATCGTGCTGTGGCTGTGGTTCACGGTGTTGTTCGCCAATTTCGCCGAGGCCGTGGCCGAAGGGCGTGGCAAGGCGCAGGCGGACTCGCTGCGGCGCACGCGCAGCGAAACCGAGGCGCGTCGCCTCGTGGATGCCGAGGGCCTGGAGGTCGAGTCGGTTCCGGGCACCAGCCTGAAGGTTGGCGATATCGTTCTGGTTTCCGCCGGCGAGATCATCCCTTCGGATGGCGAGGTGATCGAAGGCGTCGCCTCCGTCAACGAAGCCGCCATCACCGGCGAGTCCGCACCGGTTATCCGCGAGTCGGGCGGCGACCGCTCCGCTGTCACCGGCGGCACGCAGGTGCTGTCCGACTGGATCAAGGTTCGCATCACCGCGGCTGCCGGCTCGACCTTCATCGACAAGATGATCGCTCTTGTCGAAGGCGCCGAGCGCCAGAAGACACCGAATGAGATCGCGCTCAACATCCTGCTTGCCGGCATGACGCTGATTTTCGTGCTCGCGGTCGTCACCATTCCGAGCTTCGCGACCTATTCCGGCGGTATGGTTCCGGTGATCGTGCTGGTGGCCCTGTTCGTCACGCTGATCCCGACCACGATCGGCGCGCTGCTTTCGGCCATCGGCATTGCCGGCATGGATCGGCTGGTCCGCTTCAATGTTCTGGCCATGTCCGGCCGCGCGGTCGAGGCCGCCGGCGACGTCGACACGCTGCTGCTCGACAAGACCGGCACCATCACGCTCGGCAACCGTCAGGCCAGCGAATTCAGGCCCGTGCGGGGCGTCACAGAGAAGGATCTGGCCGATGCGGCGCAGCTCGCCTCGCTGGCCGACGAGACGCCCGAAGGCCGCTCGATCGTCGTGCTCGCCAAGGAAAGATACGGCATTCGCGCGCGCGACATGGCGAGCCTGAACGCAACCTTCGTGCCCTTCACGGCGCAGACGCGCATGAGCGGCGTCGACCTTGACGGCTCGTCGATCCGCAAGGGCGCGGTCGACGCGGTTCTGAAGCATGTGGAGCTTGCCACGGTCGCGACCGGCAGCACGCGTGCTTCCGCCGAAAGCGTCCGCGAACTGAAGGACATCTCCGACGAAATCGCCAGGGCGGGCGGCACGCCGCTCGCCGTGGTGAAGGATGGCCACCTGCTCGGGGTCATCCATCTGAAGGACATCGTCAAGGGCGGCATCAGGGAACGGTTCTCCGAGCTGCGCCGCATGGGCATCCGCACTGTGATGATCACCGGAGACAATCCGATGACGGCCGCAGCGATCGCGGCGGAAGCCGGCGTCGACGACTTCCTGGCTCAGGCGACGCCGGAGAACAAGCTGGCGCTGATCCGCGAGGAACAGGCCAAAGGCAAGCTGGTCGCCATGTGCGGCGACGGCACCAACGACGCCCCGGCGCTTGCCCAGGCGGATGTCGGCGTGGCCATGAACACCGGCACGGTCGCCGCCCGCGAAGCCGGCAACATGGTCGATCTCGACAGCGATCCGACGAAGCTCATCGAGATCGTCGAGATCGGCAAGCAGTTGCTGATGACGCGCGGCGCCCTGACGACGTTCTCCATCGCCAACGACATCGCGAAATACTTCGCGATCATCCCGGCGATGTTCCTCGTCTTCTATCCGCAGCTCGGCGCGCTCAACGTGATGGGCCTCGCTTCGCCGCAAAGCGCGATCCTGTCGGCGATCATCTTCAACGCTCTCATCATCGTCGCGCTGATCCCCTTGTCGCTCAAAGGCGTCAGATACCGTGCAATCGGAGCGGGTTCGCTGCTGTCCCGCAATCTCCTGATCTACGGACTGGGCGGCATCCTCGTCCCCTTCGCCGGCATCAAGCTCATCGACATGGCGATCACCGCCGCGGGCCTCGCCTGAGGCGGGCCCCGCAAAACAGGCAATCATTCCGCATCCTTGCTGTTGTTCAGCGGCGGATCATTCGGGACAAACAAGATGCTCAATCAAATCCGGCCTGCGATTTTCATGATCATGGCCTTCACAATCATCACCGGGCTTCTCTATCCGCTCGGCATCACCGGGATCGCGCAGGCACTCCTGCCCTTCCAGGCCAATGGCAGCCTCATCGAGCGCAACGGCACGGTCGTTGGCTCCGAACTGATCGGCCAGCGGTTCGCCGGCGAACGCTATTTTCACCCGCGTCCGTCGGCGGCCGGCTCTGATGGCTATGACGCCGGCGCATCCGGCGGCTCGAACTACGGCCCCACCAGCCAGGCGCTTCGCGATCGCGTGGCCGCCGATACACAGGCTCAACGCGCCGCGAACGGCAATCAGCCGGTTCCCATGGATCTCGTGACGACCTCGGGCAGTGGTCTTGACCCGCACATCTCGCCGGAGGCGGCCTACTTTCAGGTCGGCCGTGTCGCCAAAGCGCGGGGCGCCGACGAGGCCGCCGTGCGTGGACTGGTCGAGCGCCATGTGGAGCCGCGGATGCTTGGCTTCATGGGTGAACCCGTGGTCAATGTTCTCAGGCTGAACCTGGCTCTTGATGACGCCAATCTGCGCTGAACGAAGTTGTCAGGACGACTATAATAAGCGTCCTGACCGTTGATCCGGAGCCCATGCGTGCCTGACGATCCCATACGAGAGCAGAACCGGCCATCGCCGGACGCGTTGCTGGAAAGCGCCGAGCGTGAATCGCGCGGCCATCTCAAGATCTTTCTTGGGGCGGCGCCCGGCGTGGGCAAGACGTATGAGATGCTGATGTCGGGCCGCGCCCGGCTGGCGGAAGGCATCGACGTCGTCATCGGCGTGGTCGAGACACATGGGCGGGCCGAAACCGAGGCTCTGGTCGAAGGCTTCGAGATCGTTCCGCGCCGCCACGTCCCCTATCGGAGGCATGTGCTCGACGAGATGAACATCGATGCCATCCTCGCGCGCAAGCCGGCGCTGGTGCTGGTGGACGAGCTCGCCCACACCAATGCTCCGGGCAGCCGCCATCCCAAGCGCTATCTCGATGTCGAGGAACTGCTCGCCAACGGCATCGACGTCTACAGCACGCTCAATATCCAGCATGTCGAGAGCCTCAACGACGTCGTCGCCCAGATCACGCGCATCCGGGTGCGCGAGACCGTTCCGGATTCGATCATCGACCGGGCCGACGATATCGAGATCATCGACATCACGCCGGGCGACCTGATCAAGCGCCTGAACGAAGGCAAGGTCTATCTGCCAGGGACCGCGAAGCGTGCGACGCAGAACTACTTTTCGCCGAGCAACCTGACGGCGCTGCGCGAACTCGCCTTGCGGCTCACCGCGCAGCGCGTCGATGACCAGCTCGTCACCCATATGCAGGCGCATGCCATCGCGGGCCCGTGGTCGGCCGGAGAGCGTGTGCTCGTGTGCATCAGCGAACGTCCGGGCGCCACCGCGCTCGTACGCTATGGGCGCCGGCAGGCCGATCGTTTGCGCGCGCCATGGGCAGCCGTTCATGTGGAGACCAGCAAGGATGCCCGCCTCTCCGAGGCGCAGAAGGACAAGATCGCCAGTGCGCTGCGGCTTGCCGAGCAACTGGGGGCGGAAGCGGTCACTTTGCCGGGCGAGAACGTCGCCCAGGAGATTTTGGCCTACGCCGCCGCAAACAATTACACCCACGTGATCGTCGGCATGCCCACATCGCCGCGCTGGCGCGAGGTTTTCGCAGGCTCCGTGTCGCACGACCTCATTCGCGCCAGGACGGATGTGAGCGTCCACGTGATCTCGGCCAGCAATGGCGAGGAGACACGACGTTCCGCGGCTGCGGGCACAAAATCGGCAAGGCGCCCGGATCCCGGCCACTATCTGTGGAGCATGCTTTACGTCGCAATCGCGCTGGGCATCGGCACGGCGCTCTCGCGCTTTCTGGATGTGCGCAACATCGCGCTCGTCTTCCTCATGGCGGTTCTTGCCTCGGCCATGAGCGGCGGCCTTTGGCCGGCATTGTTCGCGTCGCTGGTGAGCGCCTTCGTCTTCAACTTCTTTTTCCTAGAGCCGCGCTACACGCTGGATATCGGCGATCCGGAAAGTGTCGTCGCATTCGCCTTTTTCCTCGGCGTCGCGGTTGTCGCCAGCAATCTCGCGGGCCGGGTCCAGCGGCAGGCCGTGACGGCGCGTCAGCGCGCCAAAGCCACCGAGGGGCTTTATCTGTTCAGCCGGAAGCTCGCCGGCGCGGGCACGCTGGAAGATGTTCTGTGGGCAACCGTCTATCAGATCGCTTCGATGCTGAAGGTCAGGGTGGTCGTGCTTCTGCCCGAGAACGGCCGCATCGCGGTACAGGCAGGCTATCCGCCGGACGACACGCTCGATGATGCGGATATCGCTGCCGCCCACTGGGCCTGGGAGCATGACAAGCCCGCGGGCCGCGGCGCGGATACGCTGCCGGGGGCGAAACGCCTCTACCTGCCCCTGAAGACGGCGCGAACGCAGGTCGGCGTCATCGGTCTGGACAATGACAAGCAGGGCCCGGTGCTGGCGCCTGCCGAGCAACGGCTGTTCGATTCCCTTGCGGATCAGGCAGCGCTTGCCATCGAGCGGATCCAGCTGGTGGCGGATGTCGACAATGCGCGCCTTGCCGTCGAGGCAGACAAGCTTCGCTCGGCGCTCCTGACCTCGCTGTCGCACGATCTCAAGACGCCTCTGGCGTCGATACTCGGATCTGCCGGCGCGCTGAGAGACTATTCGACCTCCCTCACCGAAACCGGCCGGGCCGAGCTGCTGGCAACGATTGTCGACGAGGCGGAACGGTTAAACCGCTTCATTGCCAATCTCCTCGACATGACCCGGCTGGAATCGGGAGCGGCGGCGGTTTCGCTGACGCCGCTGTTCATCGGCGACAGCGTCGGAAGCGCGTTGCGGCGTGCCGAGAAAATTCTCGTCCACCACCGGATCGATCTTGCCGTGCCGCCCGATCTGCCGATGGTGCGGCTCGATCCGGTCCTGTTCGAGCAGGTGCTGTTCAACCTGCTCGACAATGCCCGCAAATATGCGCCAGCGGGATCGCTTATTTCGATCAAGGGATGGGCGCAGGATGCCCATGTCATGTTGCAGATCATCGATGAGGGGCCGGGCATACCGCCGGACGATCTCAACAGGATTTTCGACAGCTTCTATCGTGTCCGCAAAAAGGATCACGTGCAGGCCGGCACCGGCCTCGGCTTGTCGATCTGCAGGGGATTTGTCGAGGCGATGGGCGGAACCATCACGGCGACCAATCGGTTTGATCGATCCGGCGCCATTTTTACCCTGCGGTTCCCGACCGGGCCGGAACCAGCGAATTTGGAAGGCAGGCCATGAGCACCACAGCGGTCAAGATACTTGTCGTGGATGACGAACCGCCGATCCGCAAGCTTCTGCGTGTGGGATTGACGGCGGAAGGCTATGCCATGGTCGAAGCGGGCAGTGCGGAGCAGGCCATCGCGCTTGTCGCCTCCGAAAAGCCGGATCTGATCCTGCTGGATCTGGGCCTGCCCGACATGTCGGGACATGATTTGCTTGAGCGGTGGCGGTCCGAACTCGTCGAATTGCCGATCGTCATCCTGTCGAGCCGCACCGATGAAACGGGCATCGTCAGAGCACTTGAACTGGGCGCCGACGACTACCTCACCAAACCCTTTGGCATGCGGGAACTGGCGGCGCGCATCCGCGTCGCTCTGAGGCACAGGCTCCAGCAGCACGGCGAACGACCGATATTCCAGGCAGGCGATCTGAGCGTCGATCTGGTGAAGCGGATCGTCAGGGTCGCGGACAGGGAGGTAAAACTGTCGCCCAGGGAATATGATATCCTGCGCGTTCTCGTGCAGCACGCGGGCAAGGTCATCACCCACCAGCATATCCTGAAACAGGTGTGGGGCGGCGTGGCCGATGTCCAGTATCTGCGGGTCTATGTCCGCCAGTTGCGGCAGAAGATCGAGGCAACGCCCGATCAGCCGCAATACATCCTGACCGAAACAGGCGTCGGCTACCGTCTCCGTGAACCGGAGCTGTGACCGGCCACGCTTGCCAACCTGCGAGTGCCTTCAACGTGAGTAATCCCATGAACCTGTCATCCGTCATCGCACCACAGGATGTGATCCTTGACCTGTCGGTCCCCACAAAAGCCGTTCTGATCAGAACGCTGGCCACCCACGCCGCCGCGCGCACCGGGCTTGAAGAGGATGTGATCCACACTGCTCTGATGGGACGCGAAAAACTCGGCTCTACCGGCATCGGGAATGGTGTCGCCATTCCGCACGCACCTGTCGCGGGTCTCGACGCACCATTCGCCACCCTTGTGGTTCTCAGAAAGCCGATCGAGTTCGATGCCGTGGACGATCTTCCGGTCGATATCGTCTTCCTGTTGCTGTCCGGAAAGGAACGCACCAGCGATTACCTCAAGATCCTCGCTGCCGTCGCACGCAAGACCCGTGATGAGCAGGTCCCGGGGCTGTTGCGAAGGGCCCAGTCTCCAGCCGAAGCTTTTTCGACGCTGACGGACAGCGCCTGACGTGGATCGGCACGCGAAAAACTCCGGATTCACGACCCTGAGCGGCAATTCCCGCACAAGCACGAAGCGATTTTGCGTTCGGAATTGTTTCAAAACAAACTGCCGTAGTGCTTCTGCGATTCGCAGAAAAGCAGACCTGCTTCAGGAAAGCGGTAGGAAGGGACGCATATGGGTCTGGTGAAGAAGCGTTCCGTCACCATCAACGGGCACCGGACGAGCTATTCGCTCGAAGAGCCGTTCTATGACGACCTCGTTGCCATCGCCGCCGCGCGCGGCATGACGCTTGCCGCATTGGTGGCCGAGATCGACACCACACGCCCCAAGGCATCGAACCTGTCTTCGGCCCTTCGCCTTCATGTTCTGGAGTGGGTCAGGGTCCGGCGCGATTGAAACGGTCGATCCCGCAGCGCTTGCGCCCTCCTTACCCGCCTTCCAGTGAGTTCAGCAGGTTCTGCAAGTTGAATGGCTCGGCCTGCGGGCTTGCAGGCGCATTTTCATTGGCGGGAGGGGTCCCCGGCGATGGCTGCGGCGTGCCGGCCCTGCCCTCGGTCTCACGGCGGATGCGTTCCGCCTCGGCGTCGCGACGGACCCGTTCCGCTTCCGCCTCGCGCGCTTCCTGCTCGGCCCGCAACCGCGCTTCCCGCGCGGCGCGTTCCGCTTCTTCTCTCGCCCTTGCCTCTTCCTCGGCCTTCTGGCGCTCTGCTTCCTGCCGCAGGCGTTCCTCTTCCGCCGCGCGCTCGCGACGTGCCTGCAGATCGGCATAATAGCGGGCTTCGCGGCGCAGGCGCTGCTTTTCGAGCAGAGCCGCCTGCATCGCTTCCACCCGCTGCTGCTCCTGCTCCAGCGCGCGCTGGGTGAGATACTGGGCCAGCGGTGTGCTGTCGAAACTTGCCGTCATGGCATCGGGAGCGCCGTCTACGGTGAAATTCAGCGTCGGCTCGGAGCCGACCAGCGCGTCCTCGCCCGCAGCATAGGCAATCGAGCCCTGCGCATGCACGGTGCCGGTGGCCAGATTGGCGCTCAGATCTGCCGAAATCCCCGATGTTTGCGACTCAAGCCTGAGCGGCGGCGCGCGCAAGATGCCGTTCGCGAGCGTGAAGGCGACATCCGTGTCCTTCGCGGCAAAGCGCCCCTGCTTCGCAATGGTTCCCGCAAATTCCGCCGTGCGGCGCGCATCTATGTCGCGGCCGACAGCATCCGCAGCCTTCAGAAAAGCACCAAGCGCATCGGGGTTGAGATCGGAAATGGCGAGCCCCTTCAGCGAAGCCGTGCCGGAGCCCGAAAGCGACGTCATCATGCCGTCAACCGACTTGCCGCTGGTGGAAACCGTCGCCGAAAGATCAGTTCGGCCGCTGAGCCCCGCACCCGGAAAGATGGTGGCGAGATCTGCGTCGGAAACCGCCATCTGGGCATTGAGCAGCCCGGTTCCAGCGGAATTCCTGATCTCGAACATGCCGCTCAGTGCACCGCCAAGCAGCCTGCCGTTGAGATCGGATACCCGCAATCCGTCATCGTCCAGCTTCAGCGACATCGAAGCGTCATAAGCCGTCGCCATATGGCCAGCCATCAGTGCTGCAGCCGAAACGCTCATGTCGATAGCCGCCGGCGCGCGCGCGGTCGCAGCAAAGGGCGCTGTCGGCCACTCGCCGGAAACAGGCGCAAGTGCCTCGTCGCCGGTCAGCATGGCGACAAACGGATCGAGATAAAGCTCGTCGAGACTGACCTCGCCGGTCAGGCTGGGCTTGGCGCCCTTCATTTCGGCATTGATGTCGCCGGAAACCGCGGTTTCGTTGATGGCGCCCGAAAGCCCCTTCAAAATGAGGACGCCGCTGCCATAGTCGGCCTCCGCGCCAAGCGTGAGCGAGGTTCCCGTTCCCATGCCGGGCAGCGCCACGCCCGCCGTCATCAGCCATGGTTCTATATCGGCCGCTTCGAGGCTGGTGCCGCCCTTTATCGCCGGCCCCTGATCGTCAGCCGATACGGTGCCATCAAAGGAAAGCCGGAAATCCTCGCCGGTGACGAGCGCCGTGGTGGCCATGCCATCGCGCAGGCTGCCATTGGCGGAAATGTCGGCCACGCCCGGTCCCGTCAGCCCCAGCGGCAGGGCGGGAAGACCCGCGAGCGCCAGCAGCGCCGTCGCATCGTCGTTGCGAATGCCGAGCGTGACGGAAAGCGGCGAAAGCAGCAGATCCTGCGCCTTCCTCTTCAGGGAGAGGCTGGCGGAAAAGGCAGACCCGCCGGCGGACCCCTGCGCCGAAACGGCCAGGCCCCGGTCGCCGTCATCCTCGCCCGCAGCACTCATCACGGCATCGATGCGCGCATCTTCCAGCAGGCCCGGATAGTTTTGCACACGCTGCGCCAGTCCCGAGATGATGGGCCCGGCAATCACAGAGTTGTCGCCATGAGCGCCGGCCAGCGCCTCCACCAGCGGCGCAAGGTCGACCGCCACCACCGAAACATCGACTTTCCCTGCCGGTTTCTCAGGGAAACCGGAAAGCCGGCCGGTCGCGCTGAGGGATGCCCCGGCAAGATCGTCCAGCGCCAGCCGGTCCACCTCCAGAACGTCGCCGCGCAGGCGAAGCGCCGTCTCGGCCTTTTGCGCCGAGAGGCCCCACGCTTCCACCGGCCCCGCTTTCAGGTCGAGGTCCAGATCCTGCCCGGCAAAGCGATTGTCGCCCCCGGTGCTGACGAAAATCGAGGCAAAGGCGGAAAGGCTCTCCAGGTCCAGCGCGCCGCCCTGAAGCGCGAGGGCCATCGAGGAGCGCGCATCGCCCGGCTGCGCCGCCTCGATCGTGCCAGCGAATTTTGCTCCACCCAGCACCAGTTCGAGATCGCTGAATCTCTGCCGCGAACGGGTCAGGTCGACATTGGCGCTGAAGCCTGCCGCGGGAAGACGACGAACCGCATCGTCCACATCGCTGGCGAGCCACGCCGCGAAGCCTGACGGCTGGGCGACGGCGAGCAGCATCCTGCCCCGGAAGCCAACGGCATCGCCGGTGGTTAGCAGGCCGCTGGACTCGAATGTGGTGCGGCCGGGCAAGGTCGCGGCCAGTGAATGGATGGTCCAGCCCCCGTCGGCAGGCTCGGCGGAGACACGGACATCGCGAATGGTCGTATCACCCGCCACCACGGCCGGCAGCTGCACTTCGACGGAGCCGGGGATCGTCGGACGAGGCAGGCGGCGCAGCGCCTCTTCCAGCCCGGCAAGGCGCGCCTGCGCGTTCGACGCAGTTCCGGTTTCGCCGGACACCGCCTCGTCGAACTGAACCTGTGCGCCCGACGCCTCGATGCGAAACCGCGGTTCTTTGCCGAAATCGAGCGAGGCGGTTCCATCGGCCGAATAAGGACTTTCCACCGGCCCCGTCTCGAAACGGAATTCGTCGATTGAAAGCCGGGCATGGTTGAGCTGGAACGTGCCGCTGGCGCGATAACCGGGCACGGCCTTTGCCGGGGTGAGCGAAACCATCTCGCCATCGCCTCCCCTCAGTTGCGCCGGCTGGGCTGCATCCTCGGTCAGCCGGAACTGGCCGGCATAGGTGAGAGCGCCATTGCCGATGTGCGCGTTGCCGTCGCTTTCCATCGTCGCGGCATAATCCTGCGGCCGGGCCCTCAGCCGCAGCCGCATCTGGCCGTCATCACCGGCGCGCCCGGTGGCCGCGGAAACTTCCGTCGGCAATCCATCGAAAACGAGATTGCCATCCACGCGCCATGGGCCAAGCAGAGATTTTGCCGATACCGTGGCATCGATTCCGGAAAGGGTGTGGACTCGCCCACCCGGACCATGCCGCAGTTCCACCACACCGTCGGTGACGGTCAGCTTCTCGATCGCGATCTGGCCCGCATCGAATGGCGACGATGGCCGCACGGCCCAGTCAATCGTCCCGTCGTCGGCAACCGCGATCACAGCTCTCGGCCGCTCCAGACGCATGTCGAAGATCAGCACCTCGCCGCGCAGGAACGGCGCCAGTTCGGCATCCATGGAGAAGGTGTCGACGGCCATCGCCTGCTGGCCATCCGCACCGCCTGACACGACGACATCGGTGAACGTCACCGACGGAAACGGCAACAGCCTTGCCCGTGCATCGCCGCGCACCGTCACCTTGCGGCCGAGAATGATGCTGGCCTCCCGCTCGAACGCGGCGCGATAGCCGGTCCAGTCGATGAAAGGCGGCACCGCCAGCGCTGCAAGCAGCACCAGAACCACCAATCCGCCGATGATCACGAACAGTCGTGCGAGCATGTCCTCACTGCAAATCCAGAGGGTGGACCGATCCTATCCCGATATCGATGACGATAAAGAGGCAATGCCGCACCTGCGCTTCCGGCGTCGTGGAGCATTCCGATGAAAAAAGAATCGCCCGCAATGCTCCATCTCTTTGTTTTTACGCAATTCCGGACGCAAAACCGCTGCGCACTTTTGCTGGAATTGCTCTAACCCGCGATCATCTTGCCGGGATTGAAGATATTGTCCGGGTCGAGCGCCTTCTTGATGGTGCGCATGACATCGACGCCATGGCCATGCTCGCGGCGCATGAAGCCGGACTTCCCCTGCCCGATGCCGTGCTCGCCGGTGCAGGTTCCCTCCATGGCGATGGCGCGCTCGTTCAGGCGGGCGACGAAAGCCTCGACCTTCGCCACCTCGTCGCGATCTTCGGGATCCATCAGAACCAGCGTGTGGAAATTGCCGTCTCCGGCGTGGCCGACGATGGGCGCGACAAGGCCGTTGGCCTCAATGTCGGCCTCGGTTTCGGCAACGCATTCGGCGAGCCTTGAAATCGGCACGCACACATCGGTGGAAAGCCCCTTCGCGCCGGGCCGCAGCACGAACGAAGCCCAGTAGGAATCGTGACGGGCCTTCCACAGCTTGTTGCGCTCTTCGGCCACCGTGGTCCACATGAAGGGGCCGCCCTGCTGTTCTTCCGCGATCATGGCGAACAGCTCGGCCTGCTCCGCCACGCCAGCATCGCTGCCGTGGAATTCGAGGAACAGGCAGGGGCTTTCGGGATAATCGAGCTTGGAATAGGCGTTGATGGCCTTCATCTGGAGCGCATTGACCAGCTCGATCCGCGCCACGGGAATGCCCATCTGGATAGTGGCGATCACCGCCTGACACGCTGCCTCCAGGGTCGGGAACGGGCACACGCCGCCCGAAATCGCCTGCGGAATGCCGTGCAGGCGAAGCGTCAGCTCGGTGATGACGCCGAGCGTGCCTTCCGCGCCGACGAGCAGCCGGGTGAGATCGTATCCGGCCGAGCTCTTGCGCGCGCGGCCAGCCGTGCGCACCACCTCGCCATCGGCCATCACCGCCTTGAGCGAGAGCACCGCCTCGCGCATGGTGCCATAGCGCACCGCGTTGGTGCCGGAGGCGCGCGTCGAGGCCATGCCGCCGAGCGAGGCGTTGGCGCCCGGATCGATGGGGAAGAACAGGCCCGTATCGCGCAGGTGGCGGTTGAGGTCCTCGCGCGTCACGCCGGGCTCCACCACGCAATCGAGATCCTCGGCGTGGACGGCCAGAATGCGGTTCATGCGCGAGGTATCCAGCGAAATACCGCCACCCGGCGCGTTGACATGCCCTTCCAGCGACGTTCCGGTTCCGAACGGGATCAGGGGCACGCGGTGGGCTGCGCAGGCGCGCACGATGGTCTGCACCTCTTCGGTATTTTCAGGGAAGACGACGCCATCCGGCATCTGATTCGGCAGATAGGTGGTGGTATGGCCATGCTGCTCGCGAATGGAGTTGCCGGTCTGGAAGCGGTCGCCGAACGCATTGCGCAGAATTTCCAGCATCGCCGCGATGCCTTGTTCGTTGCGTTCCACCACAATCATATCGCCGAGAGCCATGGTTTCTCCTTAATCAGGACAGGCAAGGCCACCGGCTTGCTCTTTAGCGTGGCCCGCAAATAGGATTGGTGATCTGCTTTTCACGCCGATTTGTCCAGCAGCGCAAGGACCTTTCATGCCCCTTTCTTCCCCCTTCGTCTCCGGCACCATGGAGATCGAGAAAAACTGGATCGACTATAACGGCCATCTGAACATGGCCTACTACAACGTGCTGTTCGATCGCGGAGCGGAAGAAGTGCTCGACCTGCTCGGCATCGGTTCCGCCTATGCCGCTGAACGCAGGCACACGATCTACACCTCGGAAATCCATGTCTGCTACGTGCGCGAGCTGCATCTGGGCAGTCAGGTGAAGGTGAGCTTCCAGTTGCTGGACTCCGACGAAAAGCGCCTGCACGCCTATCAGGAAATCCGCCATGTCGACGGCTGGCTGGCGGCGACTTCGGAAAGCATGTCGCTGCACGTCAACATGGAAGGTCCACGCGTTGCACCCTTTCCCGAAGACGTGGCGGCAAAAGTGGCGGCATTTCAGGACGCCCACCGGCATCTCCCCCGGCCGGAGCGTGCAGGCCGCACCATAGGCATCCGCAGGCGCGGCAGCGCCGATATTAACCTTAAGAAATGAATAAGGGTGGATAGGCTGCCTGCTCCGTTGCAACGAATCGCGCCAGCAGCCAATCAGGCTGTATGGCTACGCAGAACAACCTGCCGCCTTCTGTCGAAAAGGCTGGCACAGCACGCAGCGTGAAAATGGAAGCCGAAAGGCTGGCCGCCGACCCGCGCGTGTCGGACTATGACTTCTGGCGATCTCTGCGAAATGTCGACAACCGGATTTTCGAGATTTCAGCGAAGGGCCAGCCTATCCCCTTCGATATGGTGCGCTGGCGCGCCATTCTCAAGCAAGCCCGCTCACGGCGCGGATACGCCTGAATTTTCCGGCCGGCACTCCTAAAAAATCAAAATCTTACGTTTGATTTCCGATTCAGAATATCAGAAAGCGTAGGCGATGGTTGAGGCCACGCCCATGACGGCGGCAACCACGATCAGGAAGGCATAGACGCGCGGAAGATCGAACAGGATAGCATAGCCGGCGATGTAGGCCGAAAATGCAGCACCCAGCGCCAGCAGAAAGCCATTCCGGTCGCCGACAACCAGATTTGCCGCCATCAGCCCGCCAAGAAGCAGCGCTCCGAAAACGATGATGACCGCAATGCCGGCCTTGTCGAAATTATCGTCCATCATTCATTCCCTGCAATCACTCGCCACATCCGGGACGATTCCGGAACAGCCATTGGCTACAGACTTAACCGAGCGCGCGGAAGGGGCAAGGGTAAACTGACCCCTGCCCTTGTGAGAAATCGGCAACTGTGGATTTAGGGAGACGGTTCGCCGTCTCCCCTGCTGTTGCCGGCCTACTGCTTCGGCAATGTCCATGCCATGACGTAATCGCCTGCCTTGGTTCCGATCGAGCCGTGGCCGCCGGCCACGATCAGAACGAACTGGCGCCCGTCTTCCGTCGTGTAGGTCATCGGGGTGGATTGCCCACCCGCCGGAAGGCGCGCCTTCCACAGCTGCCTGCCGCTGGTAAGGTCGTAGGCGCGCAGATAATCGTCGACGGCCGCACCGAGGAAGGCCACGCCACCCGCGGTGATGATCGGCCCGCCGATGCCCGGAACGCCCACCTTGAGGGGAAGCGGCAGCGGGATCATGTCGTAGACCGTGCCGTTGCGGTGCTTGTAGGCGATCTTGCCGGTGCGCAGGTCCGCACCCGCCACATAGCCCCATGGCGGCGACTGGCAGGGAATGCCGAGCGGCGACAGGAACGGCCCCATGATCACGGCATAGGGCGCACCTTCGTTGCGGTTGAGACCCTGCTCGCTGCCACGAGCTTCGGCATCGGCGGGTGGCACCTGATCGCGCGGCACGAGTTGCGACTTGAAGGCCAGATAGGTCGGCATGCCGAACATCACCTGCCTGACCGGATCGACCGCCACGCCGCCCCAGTTGAAGGTGCCGAAATTGCCGGGATAGACAAGCGTTCCCTGAACCGAAGGCGGCGTATAACGCCCCTCGTAGCGTAGCCTTGCGAACTCGATGCGGCAGGCAAGCTGGTCGAACGGGCTGACGCCCCACATGTCGGCGCCCGTCAGCGGCTTCGGCATGAATGTCAGGTCCGACACAGGCTGCGTCGGCGCGGTGAAATCGCCTTCGATCGCCCCGCCCGGAGCCGGCACCTCATTGATCGGAATGACCGGTTCGCCGGTTTCCCGGTTCAGCACATAGATGTCGCCCTGCTTGGTCGGGCCGACCAGCGCCTTGACCGTCCCCGCATCGGTGGTGAGATCAATGAGCGATGGCTGCGCCGGCACGTCCATGTCCCACAGGTCATGATGCACCGTCTGGCGCACCCAGCGCACCCTGCCGGTGTCGAGATCGAGTGCGGTGATCGAGGACGAATATTTTTCCACATGCTCGCTGCGGCCCATGCCGAGCTGGTCCGGAGTCTGGTTGCCGAGCGGCACATAGACCAGCCCAAGCTCCTCGTCGGCGCTGGCGGTCGACCACATGTTGGGCGAGTTCGCCGTATAGGTCTCGCCGGCGCCGAGCGGCTCGGTGCGATCGGGATTGCCCGGATCCCACGCCCACACGACAGCGCCCGAGCGCGCGTCGAAGGCGCGGATCACGCCGGACGGCTCTTCCGTGGAGTAATTGTCGTTGACCGCGCCGCCGACGATGATCTTGTCGCGCGCGATCAGCGGCGCCGAAGTCGAATAATAGTAACCCGCCTTCGGATGCGGCATGTGCTCCATCAGGTTCACCGTACCGGCATTGCCGAATGACGGACAGATCTGGCCGGTGGCCGCATCGAGGGCGATGAGGCGCGCGTCGGAAGTCGGCAGGTAGACGCGTTCCGCACAGGCTTCGCCGGCAGCGATCGACGCATCCTTGTAATAGGAAACGCCGCGGCAGGTCTGGTGCTGGCGCTGGTTCTCCGGGCCGATCTTAGGATCGAAGCGCCACTTTTCCCTGCCCGTCGCCGCATCAACGGCAATGGCGAGGTTGTGCGGCGTGCAGATGTAGAGATTGTCGCCGATCTTGAGCGGCGTCACCTGATAGGTGGTTTCGGTGACGTCGCTGGGCAGGCGCACATCGCCGGTCTGGTAGGTCCAGGCCAGTTCGAGCTTGTCGACATTTTCGACCGTAATCTGGTCCAGCGGCGAATAGCGCTGACCATAGGGGCTGCGCCCGTAGAAGTGCCATTCACCCGCCGGGAAGTTTGCGCCAAGGGCGCCCTCCGGCGTCACCTTGTCCGTCGGCAGGGTAGCGGCAATGTCGTAGGGATCGGTGGTCATGGAATATCCGGCGACGCCGAGCGACGCCAGAACCACGAGGATCAGCGGCGCACGGCCGTCCGTGCCGGAAAGCCTGCGCCATATGACCGGCATCAGCAGCCAGATGGCCAGCAGCACGAGCAGGCCGCCGCGCGCGCCGAGCGACCACCAGTCAAAGCCTGTCTCCCATATGGCCCACACGAGGGTCGCCAGCAGGAAGGCGGCATAAAGCCAGAGCGCGGCCATGCTGCGCCGGTAAACCAACCATGCCGCAATCAGGAAAACGGCGCCGGCAACGGCATAATACCAGCTGCCGCCAAGCGTGATCAGCCATACGCCCCCTACGCCAAGCCAGGCGCCGAACAAGGCGAACAACAGTGAAGTGATGATGATGGCCAAAGCTGATCCCCCAACTTCGAGTGCCGGAATGCGTAATCAGGGATAATGGCGCAGGCGCCGCAATGTTCCCTGCATCAACAGGCTTTCCTTGCAGGCGCGCGCCGACAGGGCTAAGCCATGCTCAGAAAACAGAACAAAACGGCGACACTTCTGGTCTTTCGGGACCGAATCACTACATTCGGGAACAATGTCCGGCTTTTCCGACGATATGCCCTTCTTCGATGAACCGGGCGCGCGACCTCCGGCTGCCTCCGGCAGCGCCGGTGCGCCGTCCGGCATAGCCGCGCGTGCCATGGCCGCGCGACAGGCGCAGAACGGCCCGCCCGACTATCTCAAGGGGCTCAACCCTGAACAGCGGCAGGCGGTGGAAACCACCGAAGGGCCCGTGCTGGTTCTGGCCGGCGCCGGCACCGGCAAGACGCGGGTGCTCACCACCCGCATCGCCCATATCCTTGCCACCGGTCGCGCCTTCCCCTCGCAGATCCTTGCCGTGACCTTCACCAACAAGGCCGCACGCGAGATGAAGCAGCGCATCGGGCTGCTGGTCGGCGAAGCGGTCGAAGGCATGCCTTGGCTCGGCACCTTCCACTCCATCGGTGTAAAGATATTGCGCCGCCATGCGGAACTGGCCGGGCTGCGCTCCGATTTCAGCATTCTCGACACCGACGACGTCATCCGTCTCATCAAGCAGCTCATTCAGGCCGAAGGTCTGGACGACAAGCGCTGGGCGCCGCGCACCTTCGCCCAGATGATCGATGGCTGGAAAAACAAGGGCCTCGGCCCAGAGGAAATTCCCGAAGGGGATGCGCGTTCGTTCGGCAACGGGCGCGGCCGCGAGCTCTACCGCGCCTATCAGGAGCGGCTGACGACGCTGAACGCCTGCGATTTCGGCGACCTGCTCCTGCACCCGATCCGCATCTTCCGCGCCCATCACGACATTCTGGCGGAATACCACAAGCGCTTCCGCTACATTCTGGTGGACGAGTATCAGGACACCAACACCGCCCAGTATATGTGGCTGCGTCTTCTGGCCCAGCGTCCTCGCGCCAGTTCTGCCCAACCGGCCGGAGGCCGAGCGCGCGACGGCGCGCCGGGCGACGTTTCGCCCGCCCCCGCGGAGGGCCAGCCGCCGCAGGCGGCGATGCGGCCCGTGAGCGAAAACAAAGTCAACATCTGCTGCGTCGGCGATGACGACCAGTCGATCTATGGCTGGCGCGGCGCGGAAGTGGACAACATCCTGCGCTTCGAGAAGGATTTTCCGGGCGCGACAGTGATCCGGCTTGAGCGCAACTACCGCTCCACCGCCCATATCCTTGGCGCTGCCGCCCATCTCATCACCCACAATGAAGGCCGGCTCGGCAAGACCCTGTTCACGGACAGCCCCGATCCCGATGACCCCAAGGTCAATGTCCATGCCGCATGGGATTCCGACGAGGAAGCCCGCGCCATCGGCGAGGAGATCGAAGCGCTCCAGCGCAACAGCCATGCGCTCAATGACATTGCCATTCTGGTGCGCGCCTCCTTCCAGATGCGCTCCTTCGAGGATCGCTTCATCGAGATCGGCCTGAACTACCGCGTCATCGGCGGCCCGCGCTTCTATGAGCGGCAGGAAATCCGCGACGCCATGGCCTATATGCGTGTCGTGGCCAATCCGGGCGACGACCTCGCCTTCGAGCGCATCGTCAACGTGCCGAAGCGCGGCCTTGGCGAAGCCGCCATCCGTCAGGTGCATGACACGGCCCGCGCGCTTGGGGTGCCGATGCTGCAGGCGGCCGCCACGCTTGCCGAAAGCGACGAGCTGAAGCCGAAGCCACGAGCAGCACTGCGCGAGGTTGCCGCCAATTTTGCGCGCTGGCAGGATCTGCTGGAAACCACCCCGCATACGGAACTGGCCGAAACCATCCTTGAGGAAAGCGGCTATACCGACATGTGGAAGAACGACCGTTCGGCCGATGCGCCGACGCGGCTCGACAACCTCAAGGAGCTGATCCGCTCCATGGAGGATTACGAATCCCTGCGTGCCTTCCTCGAACATGTCGCGCTGGTCATGGATGCCGACAAGAACGAGGACCTCGACGCGGTTTCGCTGATGACGCTCCATTCGGCCAAGGGGCTTGAGTTCGAGACCGTGTTCCTGCCCGGCTGGGAAGAAGGCCTGTTCCCGCATCAGCGCGCGCTCGATGAAGGTGGGCGTTCCGGTCTGGAAGAAGAGCGCAGGCTCGCCTATGTCGGGCTGACGCGCGCCAAGCGCAACCTGCACATCTGGTTCGTCTCCAACCGGCGCATCCACGGGCTGTGGCAATCCACAATCCCCTCCCGCTTCCTCGACGAGCTGCCGGAGGCCCATGTCGAGGTGAGTGAAAGCGGGTCAGGCTTCGGCGGCTACGGCAATCCCTATGGGGCCTCGCGCTTCGACAATATCGGTTCGCCCACTGGCGGATATGCCAAGCGCGGCGATCAGGGCGGCAGCGGCGGCGCTTTCTCAAACACCTATGCGACGCCCGGCTGGCAGCGCGCCCGCCAGAACCGCACGGAAGCGACGAGCCGCAACTGGGGCACGCGTTCGGGCCATGCGGTCGAGCGCATCGGCTATGGCGAGGCCGATTCCGGCTATGGCGCGGGGCGTGGTTCGGTCAAAGGCCGCACCATCGAAGGCGAGCTGGTGGCGAAGTCGGTCGCAGACACCCCATCCGCTTTCAGCGTCGGCGACCGCGTCTTCCATATGAAATTCGGGAACGGCAACGTCTCGGCTGTCGAAGGCAACAAGCTGACCATCGATTTCGACCGCGCCGGCCAGAAAAAGGTTCTGGACAGCTTCGTCACCGCGGCCTGACGCGCGGCGCATCGGCAACGGCCGGTTTTGGACCCTAGAGAATCGGACGGAAAAGCGGAACCCGGTTTTCGGTTATTCCGATGCTCTATCAATAACTTAGATCGCCCTTCGTGCGTCCGAATGGACGCACGGCGATCTATGTCCGGCTGCGCATCGCCTTGAGCTTTTCAGCGGCGGATGCGGCGAGGTCATCGAAGCGTTCTTCCAGTTTTTCCGCCGCCTCGATCACGGAGAAGTCGTGGCCGAACTTTTCCAATGTCTCGCGCAGGCCCTCGACGAATTCCGCCTGCTTGTCGAGTTCGTCGAACAGCGCTCTCACCTGCGCTTCGGTGACATGCGGGTTGCCAAGAATTCCCGGCACTTCACGGGCCATCCTTTCGCCGGTGTCGGTCTGTTTGCGCAGGATTTCAATCCAGTCTGCCACGGTGTTCCCTTGTTGTAGCCGGCAAGCATGACTGCTTGAACGAAAAGGTCAATCACCGGCCCGCTGCTCCCCCTTATTCCGCCTCCGCCCACCGGGACGATTCACGGCCCGCTCACACGCCCTGCGGATCTTCTCGACCTCGGTTTCGGTCAGATGCTCGATGCCGATGAAACGGTTGTTGGCCTTGCTGATGCGGATAAGCTCATCCAGCTTCGCCTGCATGGCCGCACCATCCCTGTTTTGGGTGTTCTGGATCAGGAACACCATGAGAAAGGTGATGATCGTCGTGCCCGTGTTGATGATGAGCTGCCATGTGTCCGAAAAGCCGAACAACGGGCCACTCACAGCCCAGATGATGACAACGGCCACACAGAGAATGAAAGTCATAGGCATGCCAGTGACATAGGCCACGGCATTGGCTGCCTTGGTGAAGGGTTTTTCCAGCATGTCGGGTCCTCGCTTGACGGAACAACCGCCATGGCGACGAACGGTTCCCCACTCGCGGCTATGCACAACTTTACACAACTATAAGGTGTAAAAATAAGTAATTACACCTTATAGTAATTGAGCCACAGTTTCCATGCAGGCAATGATGCCTGCTCCTTCCGCTTCAGCGGAACCTCCGGCCCCTTCCGCCTCGCCACCCCCGCACGGCGGAAGGGGTCCCGGAACCGGGAGAAGCGGGATGGCGAAGAGGCCGAAGCGGAGGCGGCAATTGACCCATACGGTTTCCTTTCCCGCGCTGGCTCTTGCTCTTCCCGCCCTTGGCCTCTCCTGCCCCGCACTGGCGGATCAGACAGGCCCGAAAATTTCCGCATCGCTCGAACGCCACTGGACCAGCAATGCGCTGGACAGCGAATTCGCGATTGCCGACTGGTACACGCTGTTGCGAGGATCCCTGCGTCAGGATGTGGGCGATGATGAAGCCAATGCCGGCATCGCGGCCGAATTCCAGCTTACCCGCCATGACCGCATCTTGATCGAGGACGATCGCAGCATCGCCGTGTCGGCGCATGCCTTCCGCCGCATCTCGCCAGTGCTGGAACTGCGCGGCACGCTGACTTATTCGGCAGTCAGCAAGGGCGACCATCTGGAGATCGGCCCCGTTGCCATCGGTACAAGGGCACTGAAGCAGGTTGCGGCGGCACAGGCGCAGGCCGGCATCGCGCTGGATGAAGCCACTGCGCTGGTCATCGACGCCTCGAACGTTTTCGAGACGACGGGCCGCACGCATTTCGAGGAAGGCATCATCGGGCCGGCGCAGCTCGATCCCGATGTCAACAAGGTCAGGCTTGCCGCGCGCGTCATGCGCACGATTGGCCCCGTTGCCGTCGGCGGATCGCTTTCAGCGCTGTTTGCCTCGGTCGAGAAGCTCGGTTCGCCGCCCGTGGCCCTGTCTTACGCGCTCTACGGCGCACAGGGTCAGCTCGAAATGCGCACTGAAGCGGGAATGACGGTTGGACTGGCATTGGGCGCGGAATCCCTGCGCGGCGCGCACGGCATCTATTCCGGGATCAGACCTGCATGGCAGGTGAAGGCCGCAATGCCCCTGCCCCGCGATTTCGAACTGCGCGGAAGCTGGTTCGGACGCTACGAAACCGGAGACAGCGACGACCCGCTCGCCTCATGGCTTCATCGGGCGGAAGCGGAACTCGGCTGGAAAGCCACGGAACGGCTTGCCCTGTCGGCCGGCGTCTATCGCGAGGTGAAGCAGAACCTTTTGATGGAAAACGAGGAACGCGGCAGCGGCTTCTATGCCGAGGCCAGCTATGCGTTCAGCAAGCCCCTCAGCGCCGTTTTCCGGGTGGACGTTACGAGAACCTTCAAGACCATCCTCGACATCCGCGAGCGAACAACCGACGTCTTCCTGGGTCTGCGGGCGCAAATATAACTCAGGTGGAACCGTCCGCTCGCACGCTCGCATCCCCGCCCTGAAAATGCTCGTAAAAATTGTATTTGATTCAACCCTGAATTGGTATCATCCTGTGACGCCATCATAACACAGGGGAGGATGACATGTGGCGTACAGTGCAGCTCAAGTCAGACTACAGCGGGTGGGAGGAACTGGGAACCGGCGCAACTTTGCCGCAAAGCAAGGCTGCCGCCGGAAACGTCGAGGGAGACAATGTCTATCATTTCTGGGACGGCGAGATCGCCCATGACGAGGCTGGTTCCCTCGCCATTCTGGACGAGGTCAACCGGGCGAACGGCGGGCGCGTTTCGATGATGACGATCGGGGCGGATATCTCCACCGCCAGGGCAACCCCGAAGTCCTGTCCGGGAAACTGCTTCTGTGTCATCGCCCATGGCACGCGGCGCTGCGAAACCCAGTATTGCAACGACCGGGGCATCTGCTGGTGGGTGCCGTGCGGCGTGAACTGCTGATCACCTGAGGACAGCAGCAATCTTTGGGCGGCGATCCCGGCGATCGGCCGCTCCGGATTGAGCAGCATCCCACCCGCGGGATGCTGCCTGCGCATGATTGCGCGAAAACACACAACGGAATGCGGGCAGGAAGGACGCGAACCCTCCTGCCCGCCGCCGGATCCGGAATCCGACTTGTTGGGTCAGCGGCGCTTCTTCACGGAATAGGACGAGTTGCCGTTTCCGCTGTTGTAGTTGTTGCCGCTGTTGTCGGTGTAGCTGTTGCCACCGCCGGCGATGCCGACGGGCGAGTTGGCCGAGCCTGCGCCAACCCCCAGAATGCCGAGCCCGATGCCGCTCAGGATGCCATTGCCGAGCACCGTGTTGTTGCCGGACAGGATCGGCGACTTGTTGAGAATGGAAAGGCCGTTCAGCAGCTTGATGTCGCCGAGGGCCACGGCCGGCGCCACATTGATCAGACCGCCACTGGAATTGTTGTTGTTGCCTTTGGAACCCCATCCGCCGGCATGAGCACTGACTGCGGTGAAAGAAACGACTGCGGTTGCAAGAATAACGGTGAACTTGTTCATGACACTCTCCTCTGTTGTTCCGTTTGTACTTGCGCCTCAGATGAATACCTCCGATGTCAGGATATGAATTTCGAAAAGAAACACAACCATAGATTGCCATTATTCCTGCAAACAACCTATAAACCGAATCTTAACGCTAATGTTTTACGTTAAGGGATATGGTTACCGGCGCAGATGCCATGTCAGCTCTGCGGATCTTCCCAGCGCCTGAGAAAGTCTTCGATCGGCATCGCCTGCATGTCGGGAACCGCACGGCCGATCTTCCCGGCCGGCCAGTCCCACCAGGCCAGCCGTTCGATGCGCGCGGCAATCTCCGGAGCGAAACGATAACGCAGCCGCCGCGCCGGCGATCCGGCCATGATCGCATAGGGCTCCACATCGCGCGTCACCACGGCGTTGGCGCCAATCACCGCGCCATTGCCCACGTTCACGCCGGGCAGGATCACCGCACCGTGCCCTATCCACACATCATGGCCGATCGTGACGTGCCTTGCCTGCCGGCGCTCGCGAAAAGCAGCGTCGACGCCGAGATAGCGGAAATATTCGTTCGGCCGGTAGCTGACCTTGTGCTGGGTGATCCGCTCGATCGGATGTTCCAGCGCATTGATGCGGGTGTTGGCGGCAACCGAGCAGAACTTGCCGAGCGTCGCATAGATCGCTTCGGAATGGCGCTCGAAATAGGTGAAGGCGCCCACCATCACCTCGCGCAGCACCACCCGCTCGCCGATGGCCACATAGGGCTCCAGCCGGCAGCCCTTCAGTTCGGCCGTCGGATGGATGCGCGGCTGCGGCTCGCGCGGCTCGGGGTTTTGCGGATCGTCCATCAGGCGGCTGTACGACGCCCCCTGCCCTTCGGCAAGCCTTCGCGCGCCCAGCCCCTTATTGCGGCTTGCCCTTCGCCCACTCCACCTGCTGGCCATAGAGGGGAATAGTGGTGATCGCCATCTTGGCCGAGCCGTCCTGAACCTGCTGCGAATGGGCCAGATAAATCAGCGTGTCATTGGCCTTGTCGTAGATGCGCTTCACCACCTGCTTCTTCCAGATCAGGCTGATCGACTGGCGAAACACCTCTTCGCCGCCCTTGCCGAGATCGATGTCGCCGATCTTTATCGGTCCGGTCTGCTGGCAGGAAAGCGCTGCGTTCGACGGATCCTCGAACCAGTTGCCTTTCTGGAGGCGGTCGATGACGCCACGGTCGAAATAGGCCAGATGGCAGGTCACGCCCTCCACCTTCGGATCGGTCACGGCTTCGATCTTGATGTCGTTGCCGAACCAGTCGACGCCGATCTTGCCGACCTGCTCGGCATGAGCGGAACCGGCACTTGCGGCGATGGCGGCGGCGGTTGTCAGGCAGGCTATGGTCTTGCGCACTTCTGTCTCCGTCTGCGGCAGGAATTTCCTGCAACTTGGGGTGCTGCAACGGGCTTTGCAAGCACGACGATGTGAGCGCTTCGACCTTGCGGCAATGGGCCCACTTTGACAGTGTGCGCCCAACCATTAGAACCGGCTACAAGAACTGGTTCATCTGTTCACCGATGCGGCCCGTGCCGCCTGAAAGCGGACTATCCTCCCATGCGCAAGATTCTCGTCGGCCTTCTCATCCTCATCGCCGCCGGCATTGGTTTCATAACCTTCAGCTGGTACAACCAGCGCCATGGCGGAGAACCCTTCGGCGCGCCTTTCGCGCTTACCGACCAGAAGGGCGAGCCGATCACCGAGGCGGCGTTCCGCGGCCAGCCCACGGCCCTGTTCTTTGGTTTCACCCATTGCCCGGAAGTCTGCCCGACGACGCTGTTCGAGCTCGCCGGCTGGCTGAACGCGCTGGGCGACGAGGGCAAGGACATCCGCGCCTATTTCGTGTCGGTCGATCCCGAGCGCGACACGCCCCAGATCCTGAACACCTATATCGGCAACTTCTCCGACCGGATCATCGGCATCACCGGCGAGCCCGCCAAGGTCTTTGATATGGCCAAGTCCTTCGGCATCTACTGGAAGAAGGTGCCTACCGAGGACGGCGATTACACGCTCGACCACACCGCATCGATCCTGCTGCTCAATTCGCAAGGTGACTTTTTCGGCACCATCGCTTATGGCGAGAGCCCCGATACGGCCAAGGCCAAGCTGAAGCGCCTGGCCGCCGGCAGCTGACACCAACAGGTTTCCGACCTCATGACCCAGACGCGCCTCCACTTCACCACCTCGAAGGACGAGGCCGAGCGCATTTTTGCCAGTCTCGAAACCGCCTTCGAAGACGATGGCTGGCCGATTGCCATTCTGGAAGTCGATGAGGATCGCGATATCCACGAGGTTTCACTCTATGCCGATGGCGACATCGACGAGGCCGAGACCCGCCTGCGCGCTGTGTTGTCATCCCTCTCCGCCGATCCCGAAATCGGGCGTGAGGAACTGCCCGACATCGACTGGGTCACCCGTTCGCTCGAAGGGCTGCAGCCGGTGCGTGCCGGCCGCTTTTTCGTTCATGGCGCGCATGACCGGGACCAGCGCCAGGAAGGCGACATCGCCATCGAGATCGAGGCCGGCCTCGCTTTCGGCACCGGCCACCACGGCACCACCGCCGGCTGCCTCGAAATGCTGGAACAGGTGGTGGCTTCCGAACAACCTGCCAACGCGCTCGATCTTGGAACCGGAAGCGCGGTTCTGGCTATTGCGCTGGCAAAGCTGTCCGCCATCCCGGTTCTGGCCACCGACATCGATCCGGTCGCAATGGAAGTCGCGGCAGAGAACGTGAAGCTCAACGGTGTTGCCGATCATGTCGATGCCGTGACCGCGACGGGTTTCGACCATCCGGTATTCGCCGAGCGCGGCCCCTTCGCACTGATCGTCGCCAACATTCTGGCCGGACCGCTGATCGAAATCGCCCCGCAGATGGCTGCGCATGTGCGCTCCGCCGGCTCGCTGGTCCTGTCCGGCATTCTCGACCGCCAGCATGACGCCGTGGTGGAAGCCTATGTGGCTGCGGGCTTTACCCACGTCACCACGCTGCACCGCGAAGGCTGGGTCACCATCCATCTCAAGCCTGTGGCCTGATCAGGTCTGCCCTGCCCGCTGGCGCATTGTCAGCATGGCGCGGGAGGGCTAGGTTCCGGCAAGTTTCATTTCCGGGAATTCCTGACATGTTCCAGTCGTTCGATTCGTCCAGCGATCCCTCGCTTGCCTCGCCGCGTGTTGCCGCCCTTCGCGCATGGCTGGCCGAAAACGGCATCGACGGCTTTCTGGTGCCCCGCGCGGACGAGCATCAGGGCGAATATGTGCCGGCGCGCGCTGCCCGGCTGAAATGGCTGACCGGCTTTTCCGGCTCTGCCGGCGTGGCATTGGTGCTGGCCGACAGCGCCGTCATCTTCGTAGATGGCCGCTACACCCTGCAGGTGCGCAAGGAAACCGATCCGGCCATTTTCAGCTATGACAGCCTCGTCGACAATCCGCCGGCGAAATGGATAGGCCCGAACCTAAAATCCGGCACCCGTCTCGGCTTCGACCCGTGGCTGCACACCACCGGCGAGATCGACACGCTGAAGGCGGCGGCAAAGAAGGCCGGCGTCGAGCTGGTGCCGCTGGAAACGAACCCGGTCGATGCCGTCTGGGAGGACCAGCCGGCAGCGCCCGTTACCCCGGTGAAAATCCAGCCCCTCGCCTTCGCTGGCGAACTGGCGAAGGACAAGCTGGTGCGGCTGGCGGCGGCCATCGAGGCCGACGGCGCAACGCATGCCGTTCTCACCGACCCCTCCTCCATCGCCTGGGCATTCAACATTCGCGGCAATGACGTGCCGCACACGCCGCTGGCGCTCGGCTTCGCCATTCTGGCGGCAGACGGTTCGCACCAGTTGTTCATGGACAGGGCGAAGTTCTCGCGGGAGGTCGAGGCCTATCTCACCCAGCTTGCCGAACCGCACCAGCCCGGGGACTTCGAGCCGGCAATCGCGGCACTCGCCGGCAAGGGCGCGCGCATCGCGCTTGATCCGGTGCTGGCAGCCGAGAAGCTGCGCATGCTCATCGAAGCCAATGGCGGCACGGTGATCGCGGCAGCCGACCCGGCTCGCATTCCGCGCGCCACCAAGAACAGCGCCGAGCTGGAGGGCAGCCGCGCCGCCCACCGCCGCGACGGTGCGGCAATGGCACGCATGCTGTGCTGGCTGGATAGCCAGAAGCCGGGCGTGACTGACGAGATCAGGGCCGTCAAGGCGCTGGAAAATTTCCGCCGGCAGGCGGGCGAGGAAACGCAGATGCCGCTGCGCGACGTGTCCTTCGAGACCATCTCCGGCTCAGGTCCGAACGGCGCCGTCATTCACTATCGCGTCTCGCACGCCACCAACCGCAAGCTCGGTGACGGCGAGCTGTTCCTGCTCGATTCCGGCGCGCAATATCAGGACGGCACCACCGACATCACCCGCACCGTTCCCATCGGAACCCCCACCGAAGAAATGCGCCAGCGCTACACGCTGGTGCTGAAGGGCATGATCGGCATTTCCGTCCTGCGCTTTCCGGCGGGTACACGTGGCGCTGACATCGATGCCATCGCCCGCATGGCGCTGTGGACGCATGGCCTCGACTACGCCCACGGCACCGGCCATGGCGTCGGCGCCTATCTCGCCGTGCATGAGGGACCGCAACGCATCGCCAAGACCGGCATGGAGAAGCTGCGCGAAGGCATGATCCTTTCCAACGAGCCCGGCTACTACAAGGAAGGCGCCTACGGCATCCGCCTTGAAAACCTGATTGTGGTCGAAAAGGCCGCTGAGATCGAAGGCGGCGACGTCGCCATGCACAGCTTCGAGACGCTGACGCTCGCCCCCTTCGACCGGCGCATGATCGTTTCCGATTTGCTTTCAACCGAAGAACGCAACTGGCTCGACGCCTATCATGCCCGCGTGCTGTCCGAGATCGGCCCGATGGTCGATGGTGAAGCGCTGGCGTGGCTGGAACAGGCCTGCGCGCCGCTCGGCTAGAGCATTTTTGCAGCCAGATGGAAACATCTGGCGTCGCATAAATGCGGCGAAAACAAAGAGATAGATCATTTCTGCGGTTCGGAGAGAAGCAGAAATGCTCTAAACCTCAGGCCATGAAATGGCGGGCAAGCAGCAGCACGGCCGCGCCCGCTATGAACATGCTGAGCAGTCCGCCGCGCAAGGCCACCAGCCCCGCGATGATCAGCGCCAGCCATTCGGCCGGGCCAGCGGTCAGCACGGCAGGCGCCACCAGCGTGGTCAGCACCGCCGCCGGAACGGCGTTGAGGCCCGCCTCGACGCGCGGCGGAATACGCTCCAGCCGCGAAATCACCAGATGCCCGCCAATGCGCGTCAGATAGGTGGCGATACCGCCGGCCAGAATAACCCAGAAAGTGCTGCTCATGCCTGATTCTCCACCGGCTGTGACGGCGTTACGTCAATGCCGCTGCGTGACGGTGGCAGGATGACGGCAAGGGCGACACCCGCAATTGCGCCCAGCAACACGTGCCATGGCGAACCGACGAAACGAAACGCTATGATCGAAGCCACCGCGCTGACGGCCACCACCGGCAGCCAGAGCGGCCGCTTGCGGAAATCCATCATCAGTCCCAGAAAGTAGATCGGCAGCAGGAAATCCGCGCCGATGGCGCTGGTGTCGGGAATGAGCTTTCCGAAGATGGCGCCAAGCACGGTCGTGCCGACCCACACCAGATAGCCGGTGAAACCCGCCCCCATATAGCGCGCGAAAGTGAGCTTGCGCCCGCTCTGCATCTGGCTTTCAGCCAGCGCATATTGCGCATCGGTCAGCAGGAAAAAGGCGATCGCCTGCTGCATGCGCGGCCAGCCGGCCATATGGCGGCCGAAGGCAGCCGAATAGAGAACATGACGAAAATTCACCGCGAAAATCGAAAAGGCGATCAGCCACGGCGCAACTTTCTGGCCGAACAGCTCGATGCCGACCATCTGGCTGGCCCCGCCGAACACGGCAACGCTCATGAAGAAGGCCTCGAAAACCGACAGGCCGTTTTCCACGGCCAGGGTGCCGAACAGCAGGCCGAATGGCGACACCGCGATGCAGACCGGAAGCCCGAAGCGTACGCCATGCCAATATTCGCTGAGGATCGAGCGCTCGCCCGCTGCCTGTCCTGCCATGGACCACTCCCGGAAAAGGGTTCTATCTATTCAGCCGGCCGGACGCTGTCACATGAATTCGCTTGAGCCAGCCGTTCAGAAAAAGCGGATGAAGGGCAGAGATCCTACTCTCTGCCCACGCGTGCGAACCACGCATCCTCGTCGATGACCTCGATGCCGAGTTCCGTTGCCAGCTTGAGCTTGGAGCCGGCTCCCGGCCCCGCCACCACCAGATCAGTTTTCTTCGACACGGAACCCGCAACCTTGGCGCCAAGCTTTTCGGCCATCGCCTTGGCCTCGTCCCGCGACATCTTCTCCAGCGCCCCTGTAAACACAACCGTCTTGCCGGCAACCGGCGAATCCGTCGTGCCGACCGGCTCCTCGTCCACCGGCGTCACCTCTTTCAGCAGAGCATCAAGCGCCTGCCGGTTGTGGTCCTCTTTGAAGAACTCCACCACAGCACCGGCAACGATGGAGCCGATGCCGTTGATGTTGTTCAGCTCCTGCCAGGCGGCATTGCCCGGATCGCCCTTGCCCTCGGGCATCACAGCCTCCTCGGCCAGCTTGCGGAACGCCTCGAACGACAGGAAATGGCGGGCGAAGCGCTTCGCATTGGTCTCGCCCACATGGCGGATGCCCAGCGCGAACAGGAAGCGGGAAAACTCCACCCGCCGGCGCTCATCTATGGCCGCAAACAGCTTCTTCACCGAAACGGCGCCGAACCCGTCGACATTCTCCAGCTTGGTCAGCGATTCGCGCTGGCGCTCCTTCAGCGTGAAAATATCGGCGGGCGAACGCACCTGAAGGGCCGGATCATCCGATTGGAAGAAGAACTCGATCTGCTTTTCGCCCAGCCCCTCGATGTCGAAGGCGTTGCGCGACACGAAATGGCGCAGGCGCTCCACTGCCTGCGCAGGGCAGATCAGGCCGCCGGTGCAACGGCGTACCACCTCCCCTTCCTCGCGCACGGCATGACTGCCGCAGGCGGGGCATGTGTGCGGGAATTCGTAAGGAACCGCATCGGCTGGACGCTTCTCCAGCACCACGTCGACGATCTGCGGAATGACGTCGCCGGCCCGCTGGATGATCACCGTATCGCCGATGCGAATGTCGCGGCCCTCGCGGATCGGCTGGCCGCTGTTGCCGATGCCCCTGATGTAATCCTCGTTGTGCATGGTGGCATTGGTGACGACCACGCCGCCCACCGTCACCGGCTCCAGCCGCGCCACCGGCGTCATCGCGCCCGTGCGGCCGACCTGAATGTCGATGCCGTTCAGCACCGTCATCGCTTTCTCGGCGGCAAACTTGTGCGCTGTCGCCCAGCGCGGGCTGCGCGAACGGAAACCCAGCCGCTCCTGAAGGTCGAGCCGGTCGACCTTGTAGACGACACCGTCGATGTCATAGGGAATTTCGGCGCGTTCCGCCTCGATACGGTGGTAATGCTCCAGCATCGCCTCGACGGTGTCGCAGCGCGTCATCAGGCTGTTGACCTGAAAGCCCCACGCACCGAAGCGCTTCACGACTTCATATTGCGTCTCGCCAAGCGGCGCCGAGGCATCCCCCCATGCATAGGCGAAGAAGCGCAACGGGCGCTGGCGCGTCACCTCCGGGTCGAGCTGGCGCAGGCTGCCGGCGGCGGAATTGCGCGGATTGGCGAAGACGCGGCCGGTTTCGGCCATGCGCTGGTTGAGCGCGAAGAAATCGTCACGGCGCATGTAGACTTCGCCGCGCACCTCCACCACCTCAGGCGCATCCGCCGGCAGCGTTTCGGGAATCTCGGCGATGGTGCGGATATTGGCCGTCACATTCTCGCCGGTGGTGCCGTCGCCACGCGTCGCCGCCGTCACCAGCCGCCGGTTCTCATAGCGCAGCGACATCGAAAGCCCATCGATCTTCGGCTCGGCGGTGAACACCAGTTCACGATCCGCCGGAAGGGCCAGGAAGCGCCGTACGCTGGTCACGAAATCGCGCACGTCCTCATCCGAAAACACATTGTCGAGCGACAGCATCTGCACGGCGTGAACAACCTTGCCGAACACGCCAGAAGGCGCGGTGCCGACCTTCAGCGAGGGCGAATCCTCACGCACCAGTTCGGGAAAGTGTGCCTCTATGCTGGCATTGCGGATGCGCAGCGCATCATAGTCGGCATCGGAAACCGTCGGCGCGTCTTCCGCGTAATAGCGCCTGTCGTGCCCTGCGATCTCCTTCGCCAGCCGTTCCAGCTCGGCAGCGGCCTCGCTCTCGGTAAGCAGATCGACGGGTTTCTCGGACATGGCGAAATCTCTCATGGGCGGCAGGTTGGCCTGCGCGAAGATGAAGTATGTAGCGCGCGCAAAGCCGAACGGAAACAGGCGCATGCGCCTCTCTCCTGAATCATCTTGTCAGTTGTGGACAGACAGGTTCGTCCCGGAGCATCCGGCCGGAAAGTGGACTCCGGTTTTGGTTGCTCCGTTGTTGGTTCAATAATTCAGATTGCTGCCGCCGTGTTCTCGCGCAGAAGCCGTTCCGCCGCCGCCCGCGCCTCGTCGGTGATGGTCGCACCGGCCAGCATGCGGGCGATCTCCTCCTGCCGGGCATCGATGTCCATGGCGACGATGCCGGTGGCGACACGGTCCGCGCCACCCGACTTGGAGATCAGGAAATGGGTGGAGGCGCGCGCCGCGACCTGCGGGGCATGGGTGACGGAAAGCACCTGCACGCCGCCCTTCGCCAGCCGGGCAAGACGCTGGCCGATGGCATCGGCCACCGCGCCGCCCACGCCCGTGTCGATTTCGTCGAACACCAGCGTCGGCGCGGAACCACGATCTGCCAGCGCCACCTTGAGCGCCAGCAGGAAGCGCGACAGCTCGCCGCCGGAAGCCACCTTCATCATCGGGCCGGGGCGCGTGCCGGGATTGGTGCGCACCCAGAACTCGATCTGGTCGATGCCCTCTTCCATGCGATTGTCAGGCTCGCTCGACATTTCCACGATGAATTCGGCCCGTTCCAGCTTAAGCTCGGGCAGTTCGGCCATCACCGCATCGCGCAGCCCCCTGGCGGCGGCCTGACGCAGATCTGAGAGATGAGCAGCGCTCTGATCATAAAGGTCGCGCGCCTGCTTTGCCTGCTGTACCAGAACCCCCAGCCGCTCTTCGCCGGCATCAAGGTCCGCCAGATCGGCAGACATTGTGTCACGCAGCCGTGCCAGATCATCGACCTGCACATTGTGCTTGCGCCCCGCTGCCCTGAGCGCGAACAGCCGCTCCTCGGCCTGCTCCAGCAGCTGCGGATCGTATTCCGTGGCGCGCAGGGCCGCCTCGACCCCGGATTGCGCGGCATCGAGCGAAAGCATCGCCTCATCCAGCGACGTCACCACATCGTCGAGCAGACCCGGAACCTCCGCCGCCTTGCGTTGCAGGCGGCGCAGCAGGCTTGCCAGTTGCGGCAGGGGCGAGGACGGACCGGACAAAACGTCCTGAGCATCACTGATCTCGGAAGCGATCTTTTCCGCGCGCATCATATCCGTGCGCAGGGCTGCCAGCTCACTTTCCTCGCCGGGCTGCGGATCAAGCTGCACGAGTTCGGCGACGGCGGCCCTCAGATAATCCGCCTCGCGGGCAGCCGCCTCCACGCGCGCCTTGTGCCGCGAAAGCTCCTGCTCGGCACCGCGCCACACGCGCCAGGCTTCCGCCGTCTCGCGCACGGCGCTGGCATGGCAGCCAAAGGCGTCGAGCACTTCACGATGGGCGCTGGCGTCGACCAGCGCGCGCTCGTCGTGCTGGCCGTGGATTTCCACCAGCGCATGGCCGATGGTGCGCATCAGCGCCACGCTGGCCGGCTGGTCGTTGACGAAGACGCGCGTGCGCCCGTCCGCCGTCTGGATACGGCGCAGGATGATGTCGCCATCATCGTCTATGGCATTTTCGGAAAGAATGTCGCGCGCGGGGTGGTTGCGCGGAACGTCGAACACCGCCGTCACCTGACCCTGCGCAGCACCATGGCGCACAAGCGAAGCATCGCCGCGCGCGCCGAGCGCAAGAGAAAGCGAATCGAGCAGGATCGACTTGCCGGCACCGGTCTCGCCCGTCAGCACGGAGAGACCCGAAGCAAAGTCTATGTCCAGCTTCTCGATCAGAACGATATCGCGGATCGACAGTCTGGAGAGCATGGCAGCCTTCAGCCGGTAATCAGCTTCCCGGCCTTGGATATCCACGAGCCGGCATTCTCACGCGGTGTCAGCCCGCCGCTCTGCAGCAGCTTGTAGGAATCCTTGTACCACTGGCTGCTCGGATAGTTCTGGCCGAGAACAGCGGCTGCGGTCTGCGCCTCGTCGGTCAGGCCCATCGCATAATAGGCCTCGACCAGACGCGCCAGCGCCTCTTCGATGTGACGGGTATTGGAATACTGCTCGACCACGGTGCGGAAGCGCTTGATCGATGCCAGATATTCGCGCCGCTCCAGATAATAGCGGCCGACCTGCATCTCCTTGCCGGCGAGCTGGTCGTTGGCGAAGCGGATCTTGGTGCGGGCATCTTCCGCATATTGCGAATCGGGCCAGCGATTGACCAGTTCCTGCATGGTCTGCACGGTCTGGCGCGCTTCCTTCTGATCCTGCGTCACGTCGCGGATCTGGCGGAAATAGCTCAGGCCGGCGATGTAGACGGCATAATCGGCGTCCTCCGACGTCGGGTAGAGATTGAGGTATCTCTGCGACATCTGGATGGCGTCATCATAATTGCCCTGCCGGTAATTGGTGAAGGCGCCCATCACCATCGCCTTGCGGGCATATTCCGAATAGGGATGCTGGCGGTCGACGGCGGCGAATTTCTTGGCGGCTTCGCCGAGGCGTCCGGCATTGAGGTTGGCGAGGCCCTGATTGTAGAGCACGTCCGCAGGTTCGGTCTGCTCCACATAGGTCGAAAGGTCGAGATCCTTGCCCGAGGCCGAGCAGCCGGCAAGAACCATCGGCGCGACGGCAACCGACAAAGCCAGGACAACCCACCCCAGGGGACCCTTCGCTGGTGCAATCGATCGATCAGCCCGTGTGAACATCATGATTGGGATTCGCCCTTTCGGCACCGTTTCCTCGGTCAGCGTGCAGCCATAGACCATAACAGCCACGCGCGGCAACGCTATCCGCCGCCAATCGCACATTTTTGTGGCAAGCGTCGCTCTTCCCGGCATATGCGGGAAAAATACCTTCGTGAAAAGATCTGGTATCGGAACCGCTCAAGCGCTCAGATCATCCAGGGCGCGAAAACCGGGCCGCTGACGGCGCTGATCTCCGCGATACGGCCGCGTTCATACCGCGTGGTTTCGACGATCTCATAGGCGCTGCGGTCCGAAAGCAGCCGCCGCAGAGCGGCCGCGTTCAGCCTGTGCCCTCCGCGATAGGAGCGGAAGCAGCCGATGAAGCGCGCGCCGGCCAGCGCCAGATCGCCCATGGCGTCCAGCGTCTTGTGGCGCACGAACTCGTCGGGATAGCGCAGGCCGCCCATATTGATGACGCGGTTGTCGTGGCCGATGACCACGGAATTCTCCAGCGACGAGCCAAGCGCATAGCCGGCCGCCCACAGTCGCTCGACATCCTTGAGGAAACCGAAAGTGCGCGCCCGCGCCACTTCGTTGCGAAACGATTCGCCGTTCAGATCGATCGCGAACTGCTGGCGGCCGATGGCCGGGCTCTCGAAATCGATCTCGACCTCGAAGCGCGTCCCCGTGTGAGGGCGGAATTCCGCCCATGACGCTCCGTTTTCGATACGGACCTCCCTGAGCACGCGGATGAAGCGGCGCTTCACGGCCTGGGTCTCGCTTCCGATCCGGTCGATGGCTTCCACGAACACCGCGGCACTGCCGTCGAGAATGGGAACTTCATTGCCTTCCACCTCGATGACGAGGTTGTCGAGGCCCACGCCGAGAACAGCCGCCATCAGGTGTTCGACGGTCGCGACATGCGCGCCGTCGGGGCTGCCGATCATGGTGGAGAGGTCGGTCGCGCCGACTTCCGAGACCAGAGCGCGCAGCTCCTTGCCGGGTTCGCGTCCGTCGACAAAATGGAAGATAATGCCCGTATCGGGATCGGAAGGAGCGAACGTCACCGAAACCGGCTTGCCGCTGTGAACGCCTGTGCCTGCAAGGGTCACGCGCGATTTTATGGTGGTCTGATAATCGTTCAAAACGATCCCCGTATGCCCGCTCGTTCCGTTGGCTTCCAACTACCGGTCAACGGCGTTTCAGATACGGCAAGAAGGCAATTCCCCCAACCTGCAGGCCGCGCAAACTATGCTGCCGGCGAAGATAGTGACGCGCCCCACTTCATCCAAATCACGCTTTTTTACCCCATGTAACAGCCAGCGTCATCCGCAGATGCGCGATAAATGCCTGTTTTTGCGGGACATCAACAGGAAAGAAAACAGCAGAAAGGGGCAGCCCGTTTCCCGGCTGCCCCTTTGAAATCATCGCGATGTTGCGGCGGTCAGTTGGCCTGACGGCGCAGGAAGGCCGGAATCTCCAGCTGGTCGTCATCATGCGCAGCACGCGGCTGGGCGACAAGGCGACCCTGATCATCGAGCTGGCCACGGCGCGGCGCGTAGAGCTGCGAATCATGGCTCGGCGCCCGGCGCACTTCCGGAGCCGCCTGACGCAGCTTCGGCTCGCGCGGCTGTGCCGGCTGCAGACGGGCAGCAGGCTCCTCCTCGCGGCGCGTCAGACCATTGGTCAGGCGCTTCAGGAGACCCATCGGCCCACGCTCTTCATGGTCGACCGGGTTCTTCTTCGCTTCCACTTCCGCACGCACGACCGGCGGGAAATCCTCAACCCGCGGCATGCGCTGCGGAGCGGGCTGATGGTGCATCTCGCGCGGCTGCGGTGCCGGCTGCGGTGCCGGCTGCGGCGCAGGCTGCATCTGCAGGGCTGCCTGCTGGTTCACGACCGGCTGCTGGAATGGCTGAACAGGCTGATGGGGCTGTGGCTGCTGGAAGAGCTGGCTTTGGGGGCGAAAGCCATCCGCACTCTGACCCGCATTGTGGGACCCGGCATTGTGAGACAGGGCGGCGGCGTTCTGCTCGGCCATCTGGAATGCCTCGGCAACCGGATCGGCAGCACGCGGTTCCTGAACGGGGGCAGGCTGCGGCGCGGGCTGGACAGGACGGGCCTCGGCCGCGGGGCGAATGACCGGCTTCGGCGGCTGCGCCGGACGAATGGCGATCGGCGCCGCGGCAATGTCCTCGGCCGACTTGTCGATGCCGGTGGCAACGACCGACACGCGGATGACTCCTTCCAGCTCTTCGTCGAAAGTGGCGCCCAGAATGATGTTGGCGTCCTGATCGACTTCCTCGCGGATGCGGGTCGCGGCCTCGTCCACCTCGAACAGGGTCAGATCCCTGCCGCCGGTGATCGAGATCAGCAGGCCCTTGGCGCCGCGCATGGAGGTCTCGTCGAGCAGCGGGTTGGCAATTGCCGCCTCGGCAGCAGCCATCGCGCGGCCCTCGCCGGAAGCCTCGCCGGTGCCCATCATGGCCTTGCCCATCTCGCGCATCACCGAGCGAACGTCGGCGAAGTCGAGGTTGATCAGGCCTTCCTTGACCATCAGATCGGTGATGCAGGCAACGCCCGAGTAGAGCACCTGGTCGGCCATGGCGAAAGCGTCGGCGAAGGTGGTCTTGTCATTGGCCAGACGGAACAGGTTCTGGTTCGGAATGACGATCAGCGTGTCGACGGACTTCTGCAGCTCCTCGATGCCGAGGTCTGCCGTCTTCATGCGGCGCTGACCCTCGAAGTGGAACGGCTTGGTGACGACGCCGACCGTCAGGATGCCCTTTTCGCGGGCAGCGCGGGCGACGACCGGGGCCGCACCCGTGCCGGTGCCGCCGCCCATGCCGGCGGTGACGAAGCACATATGCGTGTGGGACAGATGGTCGTTGATCTCGTCGATGCACTCTTCAGCGGCAGCGCGACCGACCTCGGGCTGCGAGCCCGCGCCCAGACCTTCGGTGACATGCGCGCCAAGCTGAATGAGACGCTCGGCCTTCGACATGGTCAGCGCCTGAGCATCGGTGTTCGCCACGACGAACTCGACGCCGCGCAGGCCTGAGGTGATCATGTTGTTGACAGCATTGCCGCCGCCGCCGCCGACACCAAACACGGTGATGCGGGGCTTCAGCTCGGTGATGTCCGGCTTTTGAAGATTGATTGCCATTGTCCTCGTCCTTTTGCCTTTCCCGCCGCTTCGCCGTAGCGGCCGTGTATGGGGCTGTCCCCGTCAAACTCTAGAAACTGTCTTTCAACCACTGACTTACGCGATACAGGCGCCCGTCGGTGCCGGTCATCTTGAAACCGGCAATCCCCTTCGACGGGCGGCTTTCGAAATTCGCCACCTGCGGATAGATCAGAAGTCCAACCACGGTGGAGAATGCCGGCCCCTTGGCTGCCTCCGGCAGCCCCGCAACGCCCAGAGGGCGCCCGGCGCGCACATTCCGTCCAAGAATGCGGCGCGCCGCTTCCGGGAGGCCCGCCAGCTGGCTGGCTCCACCCGTCAAAACGATTCGCTTGCCGATGGCGCTGCCATAGCCTGATTTGCTGATGCGGTCGCGCAGCATTTCGAGCGTTTCCTCGACCCGCGCGCGGATGATGCGCGTCATCACCGAGCGCGGAATCTGCATGGGCGCGCCATGGTCGTCGCCGATCGGATGAATGGTGACCAGATCGCGGTCGTCGGCGCTGCCGGGCAGCGCCGAACCGTGCATGACCTTGAGCCGCTCCGCCGCCTCGATAGTGGTGGAAAGGCCCTTGGCCAGATCCAGCGTCACATGGTTGCCGCCAACCGGAATGGCGTCGCCATGCACGAAATTGCCTTCCGAGAAGATCGAGATGGTGGTGGTGCCGCCGCCCATGTCGATGCATGCCGCGCCCATTTCCAGCTCGTCGTCCACCAGTGCGGCAAGGCCGCTTGCATAAGGCGTCGCCACCATGCGCTCGACCGAAAGATGCGAACGGTTGATAGCCAGCTCGATGTTGCGCAGGGGCGCTGCATCGCCGGTCAGCACATGCATGTCCACGCCCAGCGTGTCGCCGACCATGCCGCGCGGATCGCGCACGCCGCGTTCCGCGTCCAGCGAGAAGCCGACGGGCAGCGAATGAACCACTTCGCGCTCGGATCTCAGCGCCTGCCGCGCGCCAGCGGCAAGCACGCGCTTGATGTCGCTTTCGTCCACCTCATGGCCACCGAGATTGACGGTGGCGGAGAAAATATCGCTCTTCAGGCGGCCCGCCGTCATGTTCACGATCAGCGAGTCGACCGTCAGCCCCGCCATGCGCTCGGCCGAATCTACGGCGAGCCGGATGGCATGCTCGGCACGTTCCAGATCGATGACCACGCCGGACTTCATGCCCTGCGACTTCTGATGGCCGATGCCGATGACCTGAATGCGATGGGTGCGCCCACGCAGCAGATTGCCATCCTCGCACGGCTTCAGTTTCGCGACCACGCAGCAGACCTTGCTGGAGCCGACATCGAGAACGGTCAGGATGCCCGAACGCCGCGACGAAGCATCGCCATTTTTACGCAGCCAGTTCATATGCTGCTCCCCGCCTTGCGCGCACCGCCCTTGGCGCCTTTCAGCGCCGCCAGACGCGCGCTGGAAGCATCCGCAGAAAGTTCGAGAGCAACCCTGTCGGAGATGCGCAGATCGACCGCCACGATATCGCGCCCGAGCAGACCCTGCTCGCGATCCATCCGGGCGAGCCGTTCAAGCGCAGTGTCGACATCAAGCTCGGGAAGCTTAACCTTCACACCATTGTCGAGATAGAGATCCCAGCGGCGCTCGCCGATGCGCACATAGCCCTTCACCCGGCCAGCCAGCTCGGGAACCTGCGCGATCCGCGCAACCAGCGACGGAGCGTTCTCAGGCGCGCCCATGCCGACGATCAGCGGCAGCGCCGCCAGACGTCCGCCGGTGAACGGCGCAATCACCCGTCCCGATTTTTCGATGACGCTCAGCGACTGGCCCTGCTGCCAGATCGCGAATGGCTCACGCTCATCGATCCGCACTTCCAGCGTGTTCGGATAGACCTTGCGAACAGTCGCATGCTGAACCCATGGCAGAGCGGAGATGCGCTCGCGCGCATCGATCACATCGAGACCCACCAGCGCAGTCCAGCCGTTGAGGTCGAGCCGGTCGAGAATATCGATTTCCGACGTATGCTGATTGCCCACAACCCTGATCTGATCGACGGCAAAACCGGTGCGGGCGGTCACACCCTGCACGAAATCATCAAGCTGGCCACCGATATAGGCGCCATAAGTCGCGCTGGACGACAGCAGCGCAACGGAAAGGATCGTCGCGGCAAAGCGCGGCGCAGTATAGGCACCCTCACCCAGCCTCGAAAACACGCGCAGAGGACGGCGCAGCCAGCGCGGCAACACGGGACGAGCGAGCGGCGACAGGCCCGCCAGCCTTCCCTCAACCATCCGTCCCGACCTCAACGAAGACACGAAGCGTCCTCCACCATCCAACTCAACAGATCGCCAAATGAATGCCCTGCGTGCGCGGCGATCTCAGGCACCAGAGACGTCGGCGTCATGCCCGGCTGAGTGTTAACCTCCAGCCAGACGATCTCTCCATTTTCGGAATGGCGATCGTCGTAACGGAAGTCAGACCGGGACACGCCCCGGCAGCCGATTGCTTGATGAGCCTTAAGCGCCAGTGTCTGTATTTTTTGGTAAATATTCGGTGAAATTTTTGCCGGAGTTTCGTGTTTTGAGCCGCCGGGCACATATTTGGAATCATAATCGTAGAAGGCGTGGCCGGTTGGAATGATTTCACACACCCCAAGCGCCACATCGCCCATCACCGCGCAGGTCAGCTCCCGGCCATGCACATAGCGCTCGACCATGACAGCCTCGCCGTAATTCCATTCGGGCGACGAGACGATCTGCGGCGGATGCGACTGATCCTCCCTGACAATCACCACACCGAAGCTGGAACCCTCAGCCACCGGCTTCACCACATAGGGCGGCACCATCGGATGCTCGCCACGAATATCAAAGCGATTGACGACCCTTGATTCCGCGACTGGAATACCGGCGGCACGGGCAACCCTCTTGGCCTGCTCCTTGTTCATCGCCAGAGCGGAAGCCAGCACGCCGGAGTGAGTGTAAGGGATCTCCAGATATTCAAGCACACCCTGAATGAGGCCATCCTCGCCATAAGGGCCGTGCAGCGCATTGAAGGCGACGTCCGGCTTCAGCTCAGCCAGCACCGCACCGACATCGCGACCCACATCGACACGCGTGACCCTGCAGCCTTCCGCCTCAAGCGCATCGGCACACGCGTTGCCCGACGAAATGGAAACCGGCCTCTCGGACGAGAATCCCCCCATCAGAACAGCAACGTGCTTTTTGGTCATATCCCGTCATCCCCTCGGCGGGCTTCCATCTATGTTTCCCGACTCAGAATCCGAGCCCGCACCGCGACCCACCGGGGATCGCGACCTACGCGCCGAACGACTCAAATCAGGAAACGCTTAAGGCCAAAGAATCAGAGAGTTGATTCCGTGACAAGCCCTTAGGATTCCAAGAGATTCAATTTCATCAAATTTGAATGAAAATTTACCCTTGTGAGTCCTCAGAGCAACTGTCCGAGGAACTCCTGAACTTCCTGCCCGGGACGGAATGCGCCCAGACGGCGGATTTCCCAGTGCAGGCGTATGCCGGAATTTTCCAGAACGCGCGCGCGCACCGTCTCGCCGAGCGTTTCGAGATCGTAACCGGTGGCTGTACCGGTGTTGATCATGAAGTTGCAGTGCATGGGCGACATCTGCGCCCCGCCGATCATCAGGCCCCTGCATCCCGCCTTGTCGATTTCCTTCCAGGCCGAAGTGCCTTCGGGATTCTTGAAGGTGGAACCGCCGGTCTTTTCGCGGATCGGCTGCACCGTCTCGCGATGATGCTGCACCTCGTCCATCGCCGCGCGGATCACATCCTTGTCCTCGGCATAGCCTTCCATGACGACGGAGGTGAAGATCAGGTCTTTCGGGGCCGAGCAATGCCGGTAGGCATAGCCCATATCGGCGTTTGAAAGCACATGAACCTCGCCCTTGCGGTCGAGCGCCCTTACCTCCACCACGCGCTCGCGCGTTTCGACGCCATTGGCGCCGGCGTTCATGCGCAGCGCCCCGCCGATGGCGCCGGGAATGCCGTGGTAGAAATGGAAACCGCCGATGCCGGCTTCCAGTGCCGCTGCCGCTGCCCGCTTGTCGGGCAGTGCCGTGCCGATGCGCAGGCGTGTCGGCGACATCGTCTCGACGTCGCCAAAACCCTTGGCCGAAAGGCGCACCACGAAGCCCGCAAGCCCGCCATCGCGCACCAGCAGGTTTGAGCCGACGCCAACCACCATCACCGGAACCTCTTCCGGCACCGCCTTCAGGAAAGCAGCAAGGTCTTCCTCGTCGGCCGGCTGGAACATAGCGTCGGCCGGTCCACCGGCGCGGAACCATGTGACCTTGTCCATGCCGGCATCAGGGGTCATGCGGCCACGCAGGCCCGAAAGCCGGTCGCCCAGACTGTCGAGAAGTGCCTGGCCCCTGCTCATTTTGCGTCCCCGTTCAGTTCGCGCGGCAGGGCATAGGCCCATTGCGTGATGTTGCCGGCGCCAAGGAACACGACGAAATCGCCCGGCTTCGCCAGCTCGCGCACCAGCGGCGCCACGGCTGCCGCATCGGCGATATGGCGGGCATCGCGATGGCCGCCGGCGCGCATCTTCGACACCAGCGCCTCGCTGGAAACGCCGTCGATCGCATCCTCGCCCGCCGCATAGACGGGCGCCACCATGACCGTGTCGGCATCGTTGAAGCAGACGGCGAAATCGTCGAACAGATCGCGCAGGCGCGTGAAGCGGTGCGGCTGGGCAATGGCGATGACGCGCCCTTGCGTGGCGTCGCGCGCCGCCTTCAGCACCGCCTTGATCTCAACCGGATGGTGGCCGTAATCGTCGAAAATCTCGACTCCGTTCCACGAACCCGTATGGGTAAAGCGCCGCTTCACCCCACCAAACGACGACAGGCCCTTACGGATCGCTTCAGCAGTCAGGCCAAGCTCATGGGCAACGGCAATCGCCGCCGTGGCGTTTGAAACATTGTGACGGCCGGGCATCGGCAGGCGAAGGTCGCTGATCACAAGCTGCTCGCCGCTCTTGCGGTTGCGGATGGCGACGTCGAACACCGACACCGCGCCGTCCATGCGATGATTGGTGAAGCGCACATCGGCCTGCGCGTTCTCGCCATAGGTGATGACACGACGGTCGCCGATGCGGCTGACCAAGGCCTGCACTTCCGGGTGATCGATGCACATCACGCCGAAGCCGTAGAACGGCACGTTCTCGACGAACTGGCGGAAGGCATCGCGCACCTTGTCGAAGCTGCCATAATGGTCGAGATGCTCGGGATCGATATTGGTGATGACGGCGATGTCGGCCGGCAGCTTGAGGAAGGTGCCGTCGCTCTCGTCGGCCTCCACCACCATCCATTCGCCGTCGCCCATGCGCGCATTGGTGCCATAGGCGTTGATGATGCCGCCATTGATGACGGTCGGATCGAGCCCGCCGGCTTCCAGCAGCGTCGCCACCATGGAGGTGGTCGTCGTCTTGCCATGTGTGCCGCCGATGGCGATCGCATTGCGGAAGCGCATCAGCTCGGCCAGCATCTCGGCCCGGCGCACCACCGGCAGCAGCTTCTCGCGCGCCGCCACGATCTCGGGATTGGTGTTGCGGATGGCGGTCGAAACCACGACCACTTCGGCCTCCCCAAGGTTTTCGGCGCGGTGTCCGACAAAGCACTCAATGCCCTTCTCGCGCAGGCGCTGGACATTGGCGCTGTCGTTCTGGTCGGAGCCCTGCACGTGATAGCCGAGATTGTGCAGCACTTCGGCTATGCCGCTCATGCCGATGCCGCCTATGCCGATGAAATGCACGAGGCCAATCGTCTGCGGCATCTTCATGCTTGAATTTCCTTCCTGAACGCGTCGGGTGATTTGCCCGACGCAATAGCCTCTGTCAGATCGGCGAGCAAGGTTGCGGCATTCGGACGGCCGGCCGAACGCGCGGCCGCAGCCATTGCCTTCAGCCGTTCCGGCTCGCTCATCAGCCCGCCGATCAGCCCGGCCAGACGCCCGGCATCGAGCGACGATTGCGGATGCACCTCCGCGCCGCCAGCACCTGCAAGGGCCGCTGCATTGGCTGCCTGATCGTGATCGAGTGCATAGGGATAAGGAACCAGCAAAGCCGGCCTGCCGATCACCGCGACTTCCGAGACAGTGGAAGCGCCGGAACGCGAAATGACGAGATGCGCGCGCGCCATGCGCTCGGCCATATCGGTGAAGAAGGGCGCGATGTCGGCCGGCACGCCGAGTTCGGCATAAGCCTGCGCCACCCGCTCCGCATCGTCCTGGCGCGCCTGCTGGGTCACGACGAGGCGTGTGCGCAGAGGCTCGGGCAGCAGCGCGACAGCCGCCGGAATGGCATCGGAAAAGAACTGCGCGCCCTGGCTTCCGCCGAACACCAGCAGATGGAACGGCTCATTCTCGCCCGGCACGCTATAAGGCACCTTCGCCGCCTCGATGACGGCTGGCCGCACCGGATTTCCGGTGGTGATCGTCTTACGCCCGGCAGCACTGGCGTCCTCCGGCAGGAAGCCCCCGGCAATCGCCGTCACCCGCGCCGCCAGCGCCCGGTTGGCGCGGCCCATCACCGCGTTCTGCTCATGGATCAGCGTCGGCCGCCCGCGCCGCGTCGCTGCATAGAGCGGCGGCAGGGTCGGATAGCCGCCGAAGCCGACGACCGCCGCCGGCTTCACCTGCGCGATCACCCCGGAAGCGACGCGCACGCCGCGCCACAGCTTGAAAAACGTCTTCGCCAGCGCCAGCGGATTTTTGGAACCGATGGTGGCGGAGGGAATCGGGTGAATGGCATCGGCCGGAAACTGCCCGGCAAAACGCTGGGCGCGGTCGTCGGTCGCCAGATGCACCTGCCAGCCACGCGCCTTCAGCTCATGCGCCAGCGCCTCGGCCGGAAACAGATGGCCGCCGGTGCCCCCGGCAGCCAGAAGAATGGTGCCCTTTGACATTATTCCGCCGGCAGGATCGAGCTGGAGAAGCCATAGGCGAGCGGCTTGCGCTTCTGCGGCTTGCGCCGGGTCAGCGCCAGCACCATGCCCATGGAAACGGCGATGGCGATCTGCGAGGAGCCGCCATAGGAGATGAAGGGCAGCGTCATGCCCTTGGCCGGCATCAGCTGCAGGTTCACGCACATATTGATGACCGACTGCAGGCCGAACACTGTCACCAGCCCGCCGATTGCGTAGCGGGTGAAGTCATCATGCTCCTTCAGCGACACCGAAAGGCCGCGCAGCACGATGAAGGCGAAGATCGCGGCGATCACCATGCAGGTGATCAGGCCGAACTCCTCGCCGGCGACGGCGAACACGAAGTCGGCATGGCTGTCGGGAATGAGGCGCTTGATGGTGCCCTCGCCCGGCCCCAACCCCAGCCAGCCGCCATTGACAAGCGCTTCATGGCCCATGTCGACCTGAAATGTGTCACCCTCGCCGGTCAGGAAGCGATCGATACGGCCGGCGACGTGCGGGAAGATTTCATAGGCCGCGAACAGGCCTGCAATGCCAAGACCGCCAAGCGCGATGATCCACACCCACGACAGGCCGGCCATGAAGAACATCACGCCCCATGTCCCGACCACCAGCAGCGTCTGCCCCATGTCGGGCTGCGCCAGAAGCAGCGCCAGAACGAGGCCGAGCAGGATCATGGCGAACAGATTGCCGGGGATTTCCGGCTGGCGCTTGTGCTCGGCGAACAGCCACGCGCAGATGACCACGAAGGCGGGCTTGAGAAATTCAGACGGCTGGATCGACATGCCGGCGAAGGAGAGCCAGCGCCTTGCGCCCTTCACCTCGACGCCGATGTAAAGCACCGCCACCATCATCACCAGCATCAGACACAATATACCGAGCGCCAGACGCCTGATCTGGCGGGCATTCAGGAACGACACGGCAAGCATCACCCCAAGTGCGGGAATGCTGAAGATGATCTGGCGGGTGGCGAAATGAAACGAATCGAGGCCGATGCGCTCCGCCACCGCCGGGCTGGCGGCAAAGGACAGAACGATGCCAAGGCCAAGCAGCGACAGGAACGCGGCAAGGAACCAGCGGTCGATGGTCCACCACCAGTTGGAAATCGGGCTGGTATCGAGACGGCTCTGCATTATCGTGTCCCTCCGATGGGCTCGATGCCATCAATCGCATACACGGCTTGCCTGAAGGCTTCGCCGCGCAATTCGAAATTCCTGAACTGATCGAAGCTGGCGCAGGCGGGCGACAGAAGCACCACGGCCTCGCCCGCCCCGCTGGCTGCGGCATCGGCCGCTGCATGTTCCACCGCCGCCGCAAGGGTGCCGGAAATCTCATAAGGAACCGCTTCGCCCAGCGTCGCGGAAAAAGCGGGCGCCGCCTCGCCGATCAGATAGGCTTTGGCGATGCGCGGGAACAGGCCCCTCAACGAGCCGATGCCGCCTTCTTTGGGCAGGCCGCCGGCGATCCAGTAGATGTGCTCGAAGCTCGACAGCGCCGGGGCCGCCGCTTCCGCATTGGTCGCCTTGGAATCGTTGACGAACAGCACATGTCCCCTGCGGCCCACCTGCTCCATGCGGTGAGCCAATCCCGGAAAGCTCCTGAAACCGTCCTGTATTTCCTCAGCCGTCAGGCCGGCGCTGAGACAGGCGGCAAGGGCTGCAAGCGCGTTCTGGGCATTGTGCTGGCCGCGGAGCGAGCCGATGCCATCCAGCGAGGCAATGCGGGTGCGGCGGCCGTCCACCGCTTCGATCAGGTCGCTTCCTTCAGCGAAATAGCCGTCGCTCAGCGGCAGGCGCTTGGAGATGCGCACCACCTTCGCGCCGGCCCGCTCCAGCCGCTCCGCGATCTGCACGCAGAAACTGTCATCGACACCGATGATGGCCGTGTCGCTGCCCGCCACCAGCCGTTCCTTGATTTCGGCATAGTGCTGCATGGTTCCGTGGCGGTCGAGATGATCGGGCGTCAGATTGAGCAATATGCCAGCGCTCGGATTGAGCGAGGGCGCAAGATCGATCTGGTAGGAGGAACACTCCACCACGTAGTGCCGCGAAGGCAGCGGCGGGTCGAGCGTCATCACCGCGCGGCCGATATTACCGCCCATCTGCGTGTCGCGTCCGGCCGATTTCAGGATATGCGAAATCAGCGCCGTCGTCGTCGACTTGCCGTTGGTGCCGGTGATGGCGATGAACGGAGCATCGGGCGCATGGGCGTTGCGCTCGCGCACGAACAGCTCGATGTCGCCGATGACCTCGACGCCGGCCGCACGCGCCAGCTCCACGCTCCAGTGCGGCTTGGGATGGGTCAGCGGCACGCCCGGCGACAGCACGAAAGCGGCAAGGCGCGACCAGTCGATGCCGCGCAGATCGACGGTGACGATGCCTTCCGCCTGTGCTTTCTCCACGCTTTGTGGGTTGTCGTCCCACGCCAGCACCTCGGCCTCGCCGGCGACCAACGCATGCGCCGTCGCCAGTCCGGAGCCGCCAAGCCCGAAGAGCGCTACCTGCCTGCCTGCGAAGGAACTGGCCGCAATCATCTGGCGCCTACCGCAGCTTGAGGGTTGAGAGCCCGATCAGGGCGAGGATGACGGCGATGATCCAGAAGCGGATCACCACCTGGCTCTCGGTCCAGCCAAGCTTTTCGAAATGGTGATGGATCGGCGCCATCAGGAAGACGCGCTTGCCGGTCATCTTGAAATAGCCGACCTGAATGATGACCGACAGGATCTCGACCACGAACAGGCCGCCGATGATGGCCAGCACGATCTCGTGCTTGGTGGCGACCGCGATGGTGCCGATCAGGCCACCCATGGCGAGCGAGCCGGTGTCGCCCATGAAGATGGCCGCCGGCGGCGCGTTGAACCACAGGAAACCGAGCCCTGCCCCGATCACCGCACCCAGAATCACGGCCAGTTCGCCCGTGCCGGGCACGAAGTGGATCTGCAGATAATCGGCGAAGATGGCGTTGCCCGACAGATAGGCGATGACGCCGAAGGACGCGGCCGCGATCATGATCGGCACGATGGCGAGGCCGTCGAGTCCGTCGGTGATGTTGACGGCATTGCCTGCCCCCACCACCACGAAGGCGGCGAAGGGAATGAAGAACCAGCCGAGATTGATGATGAATTCCTTGGCGAAGGGGAAGGTCAGCGAGGAGGAGAACGGCTCCTGCCCGTAATGCATGATCACCCAGGCGGCGATGCCGGCGATCAGGAATTCGAAGGTCAGGCGCGCCTTGCCGGAAAAGCCGAGATGCGACTGCTTCGTCACCTTCAGATAGTCGTCATAGAAGCCGATGGCGCCGAAACCCAGCGTCACCAGCAGCACCACCCACACATAGACGCTGGAGAGGTTGGCCCACAGAAGCGAGGAGACGACGATGCCAGTCAGGATCATCAGGCCGCCCATGGTGGGCGTGCCTGCCTTCTTGAAATGGGTCTGCGGCCCGTCGGCACGGATCGGCTGACCCTTGCCCTGCCGCAGACGAAGAGAATCGATGATGGCCGGACCGAAGATGAAGACGATCAGGGCCGAGGTGATCAGCGCGCCGCCGGTACGGAAAGTGATGTAACGGAAAACGTTGAAGACCGTGATCCGGTCCGCGAATTCCACGAGCAGCGTCAGCATACGTATCGTCCCCAAAGGCCCTCAGGCCCGTTCATCAATGGCCGGCGTGAGCCGGAAACCTGTTCAGCAGCGCCGCAACGATCCTTGAGAAGCCGATCCCCTTCGACGACTTCACCATGATCACGTCATCCGGCTGCACCGTGTCGATGAGCAGCCGCCCGAGATCGTCGGCCTCGTCGCGATGGACGACGGCGACGTCGCTCGGCAGCACCTCAGCCAGCGCCTTCATGTGCGGCCCGCCGAGCAGCACATGGCTGATGCCGGTGCCGACGATCAGTTCGGACAGGTCCGCGTGCAGCTTCTCGGAATGCGCGCCCAGTTCCAGCATGTCGCCGAGCACCGCGATGCGGCGGCCGTCGCCCTCCAGCGGCGTGGCGTCGAGCAGATCGAGCGCCGCCTTCATGGAAGCCGGATTGGCGTTGTAGCTCTCGTCGATCAGCGTAAAGGAGCCGCCGCCATGGGCAAGCACATGGCGCTGGCCGCGGCCTTCCGGTGCAGGCAGGGTGCCAAGCGCCAGCGCCACGCGGTCGATGTCGGCGCCCACAAGGTCGGCAGCCCCAAGAACCGCCAGCGCGTTCTGCACCATGTGGCGGCCGGGCGCGCCGATACGCGCCACCACCTCGCGACGCCCGATGCGGGCGGTCATGGTGGAATGGTCGGCATTGAGAACGCAGTTGATCAGCCGATAGGTCGAGCGCTGATGCTCGCCGAAGCCCAGTACATGCTCGACGCCGGCCTCACGCGCCAGCTTGCCCAGCATGTTGGCGCGCGGGTCGTCGCGATTGAGAAGTGCCGCTCCACCCGGCTCGATGCCTTCGAAAATCTCGGCCTTGGCTTCCGCGATCTCGTCGAGGTCGCGGAAGAAGCCGAGATGGGCAGCAGCCACCAGCGTGATCAGCGCCACATGCGGGCGCACCATCTTCACCAGCGGGCGGATTTCACCCGGATGGTTCATGCCGATTTCGAAAACGGCATATTCGGTGTCTTCCGGCAGGCGGGCCAGCGTCAACGGCACGCCCCAGTGGTTGTTGAACGACTTGTCAGACGCATGCACGGAGCCGACCGAGCCCAGCACATAGCGCAGCGCCTCCTTGGTGGTCGTCTTGCCGACAGAGCCGGTAACCGCGATCACCTTGCCGCGCGAACGCGCGCGGGCGGCCATCGCCAGCTTTTCCAGCGCCGCCAGTACGTCGGGAACGACGATCATCGGCGCGGTCAGGCGGCCGAGCGCGGGCAGCTTGCCTTCGGCGACGATCAGAACGGCAGCGCCCGCCTTGATTGCAGCCGTGGCGAAATCATGCCCATCCATCGTCTCGCCCCTAATGGCGAAGAAGGCGTCGCCAGCCTGGAGCGTACGGGTATCGATGGATATGCCGTGAATGCCCGCCGGCATGTTGCCGAGCGGGCGTCCGCCCATGGCATCGATCAGCGCTTCAGCGGTCCAGAGATAGCTCATTGCGCAACCTCCTTCAGCGCCATGCGCACCTCGTCATGGTCTGAAAACGGCAGCGTCTCGGCTCCAACGGTCTGCCCTTCCTCATGGCCCTTGCCGGCCACTATCAGCGTATCGCCCGCCCGCAGCATGGCCACCGCCTCGTGGATCGCCTTGCGGCGGTCACCGATCTCGATGGCCCCCGGCGCCGCCGCCATGATGGCGGCGCGGATATCGGCCGGCACTTCGGTGCGCGGATTGTCGTCGGTAACGATCGTCACATCGGCCAGCCGCGTGGCGATCTCGCCCATGATCGGGCGCTTGCCGCGGTCGCGGTCGCCGCCGCAGCCGAACACAACGATCACCCGCCCGGTGGTGAAGGGACGCACCGAGGCCAGAACGTTCTCCAGCGCATCCGGCTTGTGGGCATAATCGACATAGACCGGCGCGCCGGCGGTGGTCGCACCCACCAGATCGAGGCGGCCCGGCGCACCTTTCAGCTTCTCCAGCGCGGCCATCGCCGCCGGACCCGATGTGCCGGTGGAAATGGCGAGGCCGGCGGAAACCAGCGCATTGGCGATCTGGAAATCGCCGGCCAGCGGCAGGTCGATCTCATAAATGTCGCCGTCATGGACGATCTCGGCGCGTTGCTTCGCACGCTCATGCTCGACACGGTTGAGCTTGAGGAAATCGCCCTTGCGGCCAACGGTCAGCACATGATTGCCGGCCGCCCTTGCCGCGTCGATGGTCGCCTGCGACCACGGATCGTCGGCGAAGATGACGGCCGGAGCGCCTTGCGGCAGCAGGCCGCGGAACAGGCGCAGCTTGGCTGCGTGATAGTCCTCGACCGTGGGGTGATAATCCATATGGTCGCGGCCGAGATTGGTGAAGGCGGCAGCGGCAAGGCGCACGCCGTCCAGCCGGTGCTGGTCGAGCCCGTGGCTGGAAGCCTCCATCGCGGCATGGCTGACGCCTTCGCCGGCCAGCTCGGCCAGCAGCTTGTGCAGCGCGACCGGATCCGGCGTGGTCAGCGAGCCATATTCGTTGCGGCCGGGCGCCACCACTCCGGTGGTGCCGATGGAGGCCGCGGCAAAGCCGGCATGCTCCCAGATCTGACGGGTGAAGGCGGCAACGGAGGTCTTGCCGCTGGTGCCGGTCACGGCAACCATGGTCTGCGGTTGCGCGCCGTAAAATTTCGCGGCAGCCAGCGCCAGCGCGCGGCGCGGATCATCGACCTCGATCACCGGCACGGACAGCGCGCCGTTCGTACGCCCCTTCGCAGCCACCACCGCGATCGCACCGCGGCTGGCGGCGTCAGCAGCGAAATTCGCGCCATCGGCCTTCGCGCCCGCGAGCGCGAAAAACAGCATGCCGGGCCGGATGGCACGCGAGTCCGACGACAGGCCGGCAATCTCCGTATCGGAGGGAAACGCCTCGTGGAGAGGCACTATGCCGGTCAGATCATCGGGTCTCATATATCTACGCTCACCTCTTCAGACTGCGCGGGATTGCAGCAGAATCACTCAATAGGATGCCAGCGTTGCCGCCTTTTCTTGGCCAAATTCCGGCTCGACGCCAAGCAGGGCCGCCGAACGGCGAATAATGTTGGAAACGATCGGTGCCGCATTGAAGCCCGCGGTCGCGCCCTGCCCCGGCAATGCCTGCGGCTCGTCGATGACCGACAGAACGATGTATTGCGGATCGTCCATCGGGAATGCGGCGAGGAAGGCGTTGAAGCGCTTGCCGCTGACATAGCGCCCGTTCACCACCTTTTCGGCGGTGCCGGTCTTGCCACCGACGCGGTAGCCGGGAACCGTGGCGCGCCGTCCCGAGCCGCCCGGCGCGGTGGCGTTGAGGTTGTAGAGATAGCGCATGTCGGCGCTGGTCTTTTCGCTGACCACGCGCGTGGCGCCCGCCATCGCTTCTTCGGCGGTGCGCGCAAGGAATGTCGGGTTCATGAGATGGCCGCCATTCATCAGCGCGGCGGCTCCCACCGCCGTCTGCAACGGCGTGGTGGTGAAACCGTGACCGAAGGATGCGGTGATGGAATGAACCTTCTTCCACACTTTCGGCTCCACTGGCCGCGCCACTTCCGGCAGCTCGGTCTTCATCCGTTCCAGAATGCCGAGCCTGTGCAGGAATTCGCGATGGCCCTCGATGCCGACGATATCGGCCTCGCGCGCCGAGCCGATGTTGGAGGAGTAGATGAACACCTCCGGCAGCGTCAGCACCCGGCCCTTGCCATGAAAGTCGCGGATGGTCTGGCGCCCAATGGTGATGGGGCGGGTGGCGTCGAAGGTCGAGTTCAGGTTGGCCTTGCCCGAATCCAGCGCCATGGCGGTGGTGAAGCTCTTCACCGTCGAGCCCATCTCATAGAGGCCCGCCGACATGCGATTCAGGCGATCCTTGTCCTGGGCGTTGACCGGATTGTTGGGATCGAAATCCGGCACCGAAGCCATGGCGACGACCTCGCCGGTCTTGGCGTTGAGCACGACGGCGCCGGCGGCGATCGCCCTGAAGCGCTCCATGGCCGAGCTGATTTCGTCATGAACGATATGCTGCACGCGCAGATCGACCGACAGGCGCACCGGAGCCAGATCCTTGGGCAACGCCAGACCGCTCTGCTGGAGATCGGCAAGCCCCTGCCCGTCGATGTACTTTTCAAGGCCGGATATGCCCTGATTGTCGATATTGGTGAGGCCGACGATGTAGGCCGTGGTCGCGCCGGCCGGATAGAAACGCCGCGTTTCCGTGCGGAAACCGATGCCGGGAATGCCGAGCTGCATGATCTCCGATTGCTGGCGCGGGGTAAGCTGGCGCTGCAGCCACACGAAGCCCGCACCGCTCTTGAGCTTGTTGTAGGTCTGCTCGTAATCGAGGTTCGGCAGCACCGTCGCCAGCTTCTCGATCGCCTCGTCGGCGTCGACGATATGGCGCGGCTCGGCAAACAGCGAAGACGTCTTGATGTCGGTCGCCAGCACCTCGCCATTGCGGTCGATGATGTCGGGCCGCGATGCGGTCACCCGGCTTGCCGGCGCGCCCGAAGGCACGGGATCCTGAAAGCCCAGATAGACAAGACGGCCGCCAATCGTGGCATAGATGCCGAAGAAAACCGCCATGGTCATGATCACGCGGTTGCGCGTGCGCCCGCCGGTGGACTTGCGGGCGGAGTCCATGACGATGGAACTGTCATCGCCGGATTGGCGGATGCGCCGGAACGGGTTGATCCTGCCGATCATTCGACGGCTCCGGTCTGGGTCTGATCGATCAGCCGTCCGGCCGCATCGGCAGCCGTGATGTCCTCAATGGACAGGGGCCGCTGCGGCAGGCTGTCGATGCGCGCGAACTGGTAGGGATTGACCTGTTCAAGGCCGAGCTGCTCCTGATAGCGCTCCACCAGCCGCTGCAACCGCGCGGGCTGGGTGAGCAGGCTCCAGTCGGCCTTCAGAAGATCGATGGTTTCTTCCTCGGTGCGGATCTGCGTCTGAAGCTTGCGAACCGTCGCAAGCTGCTCGCCGGCGTCGCGCTTGATCGAATAGGTCATGGCCGCCGCGGCCACCATGACGCCTATCAGAACGATGTCGCTGGTGCGGAACATGCTCTCACCTCTCTCCCGAAATGGCGGGAAGTCTTGGAAGCCCGAAAACCGAAAGATCGTTGCCGCGCGGCGGTGCGTCGGTGCGTATTGCAGCCCGAAGCCGTGCCGAGCGCGCGCGCGGATTGCGTTCCACCTCGGCCTCGCCGGGCGCAATGCCGTTGCCGGCGCGGCGGAACGTGGCGGCCCGCTGCACGACCTGCGGCAGATGGCGCGATCCGGCCGTCGTCTCGTCGCGATCGGCAAGGAAGCGCTTGACGATGCGATCCTCAAGCGAATGGAAGGTCACGACGACAAGCCGTCCGCCGGGCTTCAGCGCCCGCTCAGCCGCGACCAGCGCGCGCGACAACTCGCCCAGTTCGTCATTGACGTAGATGCGCAGCGCCTGAAACACGCGCGTGGCAGGATGGATCTTGTCCTTGGGCGAGCGACCGACCAGCGTCTCGATGGCGTCGGCCAGTTCCAGCGTGCGGGTGAAGGGCCGCTTCTCCCGCCACGCCTCGATCATGCGGGCGATGCGTCCGGCATGGCGTTCTTCGCCCAGCAGCCCGAAGATGCGGGTCAGATCGGAAGTCTTGTAGGTATTGACGACGTCGGCAGCGCTCAGGCCCGCCTGCGCCATGCGCATGTCGAGCGGCCCGTCGGCGCGGAACGAGAAGCCACGCTCGGCCTGATCGAGCTGCATGGAGGAAACGCCGATATCCAGCACGACGCCGTCGACCTGTTCGACATGTTCGTCCAGCAGCGAAAACGGCGCATGAACGAGACGCAGGCGCCCCTCATGCTCTGCTTCCAGCGCCCTTCCCGCCGCGATGGCGTCGGGATCGCGATCGATGGCGACGACCGATGCGCCGGTGCCGAGAATGGCGCGCGTGTAGCCGCCGGCCCCGAACGTGCCATCGACGATCACGTCGCCGGGCACCGGCGCCAGTGCTTCGATGACTTCATCGAGCAGAACGGGAATATGGGGCGCTGCGGTGTCGGAACCGGCCGTCATGGCGTCTGCCCCGGCGTGGATGGGTTGGCAGCCGCCTGCCGCAGTTTCAGAAGCCGCTCGCGCACCTTCGCGCCATGCTCCGCCAGCCGGCCCGGCTCCCAGATCTGGAAGAACTGCCCGCGACCGACGAAGGCCACCTCCTGAGAGATGCCCGTATGCGCGCGGATGAAGTCCGTCATCATGATTCGCCCGTCCTGGTCCAGCTTCAGGAACGTGCCGTCGCCATGGCAGAAGAAGGACATGTCGTCCGCCGTCTGCTGGAAAGGGTCTTCCTGCGCAATGCGCTGTTCGTAGCGGTCGAGCAGGTCGAGCCCGCCAACATCCATGGCCGGCGCATCGAGCCCCCTCAGCGCATAGAGTTCGGAGTAGCCGCGCTTCAGAACCACCGCGCGAAAGGGCGCAGGCACCGACACCCGCCCTTTGGCGTCGATCCGGTTCACTGAGCTTGACAGAAAACGGTCCATGATGTGCTGCAGCCGCTTGCGCCGCCGCACCCCTTTCCATCGTCGCATCCGCGCCGCCGCGGCGCGGTCCCTCGTTCAGACCCCTGCCTTTGACCTTACAGGCGCACACCATCGCGCGAGCAGCCGACGCGGCCGCCCGTCTGGCAAACGCATAACCCTGAAACGAAACAAAGGCTTGAATCTGCAAATGGGATAACATGGGGTTCTATGGGCGTCAACGGGAACACATTGCACGATCACCTCTCCACCTCCGTCCCGGCGGCGAGTTTTGCGGTACCGTTCTTTATGATCCATTAAGCCTAACGAAACCTTACCCGGGCGGCGCTCAGCATCCCGCCTGCGCCGCCTCCGGCACCGCTGTCCCGCGACATGAAAACCGGCTGAATCCGCCATTCAGAGCGGGTTCATGGCCCTGCCGGCAAGGTGTCATCGTCATCAACAGGAGGAGCACACCATGACCATCGCAACCCTTGCCAGACTGACCGTCGCTGCCGGCGTCCTGACCGCCTCTGTCTCCGGCGCCTACGCCTATACGATCCACTACAAGGACGGCAGATACAGCGTGACCTGCGAGAATGGCGACAGATGGACCCGTGGCAACGGCACCCAGCAGATCAGCCATGCGGATGCGGCCAACATCTGCGCCAAGCGCGGCAGCGCCATCATCGACAGTTCCGGCGCCGGCGGCTCCGGCCCCGTCAAAGGCGCGAAGAAGTCTGTTCAGGCCATTCACAAGGCAAACTGAACCCAGCAAAACCCCGCTCCGGCGGGGTCTTCCTTTCAGGCGGCATGGGATGGTCGCTCGCCTCCCGGGCGGGCCACAGGCGACAGAAACCGGAGAAAAATGCCAGCCGGCCTGTAAGCCGGGTTTTGTATGGCCTCCGCGCCTTGCGGCACGGAAACGTGGCGGCCATTCATCTTGGACGCCTGTTGCCAGACGCCTCACGCAACCTACCCGGACGGTGGGCCGGAAACAGCCCCCGGGGTTTCCCCCGCACCGCCCCTATTCGGTTTTGCTCCCGGTGGGGTTTACCGTGCCGCTTCCGTTGCCGGTCGCGCGGTGGGCTCTTACCCCACCCTTTCACCCTTACCGCGCACGAGGCGCGGCGGTTTGCTTTCTGTGGCACTTTCCCTGGGGTCGCCCCCGCCGGCTGTTAGCCGGCACCGTGTTTCCATGGAGCCCGGACTTTCCTCACCCGCAGCCTTTCGGCTCCTGCTGGTGCGGCCGCCCGGCCGGCTGGCAGTTGCGTATAAAGGTGTTCCGCCGCCAAAACGCAACAGAAAAGCAGCCTCTTCCCCGTTAACTCGACGGCACCAGCGAAGCCATGTGCACCTTCACCTTGCTGCAATAGGCCGAAGAAACGGGATTCATGCGCTTGGCCGCATGGCCGGCATTGTATTTGAGGATCGTGCCGCATGTGGTTCCGCCGCCGAGGGTGTGCGCCATGGCCAGATATTTCATCCCGTATTTGATGTTGGTTTCCGGGTTGAAAAGCCCCTTCGACGAGCCGCTGTAACCCATCATGCGCGCGGTTGCAGGCTTGATCTGCATCAGGCCGATCTCGCCGGAACTGCCCACCACGTTGGGACGGTAGTTGCTTTCCACCTTGACGACTGCATGCGCCAGCGAAACCGGCACGCCATAGCTGGCAGCATATTTGCTGATCAGCGTGGAATAGCTGGTTCCCGAGGCCACCGCGGCCTTGCCTGCCTTGCGGGCGGAGCGCTTCTTTCCCGTGGAAGGTTTTGCCCTGGTGGAAGCAGCCTTCCGGGCCGTTTCGCTGTTCTCTGCTTTCTTTACGAGAAGTCCGCGTCCTCCCAGTTGCGGATCGAAACGGTCGGCTTTTACCGGACCAGAAGCAATAGCGAGCATAGCGGCAGCAACAGCCGCCGTGAAAACGGTTATTTTTGTCATTTTATCCTGTTCAGTATCGGCGCACGAAGAACAACGCGCGCACTGGATATGATGGGACCGGGAGTTATTTTCCGGGAGGACCGATCAGCTTGGGCATTCCTCTGAAGGGCGATGCCGGAGCAAAAATGGCAAAGTCGTTCAATTAAAATTACACTATATTACGAAGTTCAATTTATTATAATCTAATCAATATCTTGCGTGACGGAAGCGAGCAGCCGCTCAAGCGTCCTCAAAGTGGAACCATCGGCAATTCCGTCGACAATGCGGCGGCGGAAGTGGCGCTGGAAGGCCTCCACGACGATGCGCGTCTGCGCGTCGTAGACCCCGGTGATCTCCACGCCATAGCCGTAGAGCGCCAGCATGGATTGCAATTTCTCGACATCCGGTCCTGCATCGCCCTCGGCAAGCACCGGGCTGGCGCGCACCGGCGAAGGCGGCACCAGATGGCCGACGCCTTCCCCGAACAGCCGCTTCCACGGAAATTTCTCGCCCGGATCGACCTTGCGGCCGGGCGCGATGTCGGAATGGGCGAGCACTCGTTCCGGCCGCACCTTGTGGCGCTGCATGATGCCCCTGCACAAGGCGATGACGGCATCGATCTGCCGCTTCGGAAAACGCGGATAGCCCAGCCCATGGCCCGGATTGACGATCTCGATCCCGATGGAGGTGGAATTGATGTCGCTCACGCCCCGCCACGAGCTTTTGCCGGCGTGCCAGGCGCGGTCGCTTTCGCGCACCATCTGCACGATGCGCCCATCCTCATGCACCAGATAATGCGATGAAACCTCGCTCTCGGCATCGCAAAGCCGCACCTCGGCCGCATGGCCGCTCTCCATGCCGGTATAGTGCAGGATGATCATGTCAGCCCGCATCCCTTCCCGCCGCGGGCCGAAATTGGGCGAAACCCTGATTTCGGCACCGGCATGATCGGGGGCGAAACCGCTCATGCCGCCTGCAGGCTCCGCTCGATCAACTCATAGGCGGCATTGATCGCCGCCAGCCGTGTGGTGGCGATGGCTATGAACTCCTGCGGCAGCCCCCGGCCGATCAGCCTGTCGGGATGATTCTCCGCCACCAGCTTGCGGTAGTGCCGCTTCACCTCGGCCAGCGGCTGGCCGCGTTCGATGCCCAGCACGATGTACGGATCGGCCGTGCCCAGTTCGACATGGCGCGACAGGATCGTCTGGTAATGATCCTCGGCGATGCTGAAAATCTCGGCAACCCGACGCAGAAAACCTTCCTCGCGCTCGTGCAGCACCCCGTCAGCGGTCGCGATGTGGAACAACCCGTCGAGGATGTCTTCCAGCATCATGCAGTTGGGGCCGCCATTGCCGCACAGCCCCGCCATCTGGCGTGCATAGACCTCGAAGCCAGCGGTATCATGCTTGGCCAGATCATAGAGACGCGCGACATTGCGCGCTTCCTGCGGCGGCACCTCGAAGATCGCCTGAAAGGCCCGCACCTCGTCCTGCGTCACCACGCCGTCCGCCTTGGCCATCTTGGCCGAGAGCGCAATCATGGCCACGGAAAACGCCACCTTGCGCCGCAGCTCGGGATCGCCGGCGAACAGGGTACGGACGGCCTCCACCATGTCGGCCACGCCGTGAGCCGTAGAGGAGGAAAGGCGCTGAATGAAATCGCCGATGCGGTTCCAGATGGACATGGTGGCTGTTTAGAGCCTTTCGCTCGTGCAGGGAAGCATGCTGTTTCCCGTTATGCTCCCATGACCATCAGGTGTGACAAAAAAGGGCCGGCAACGCCGACCCTTTGCAACCTGAACGGTGTTGGAAAATTATTCGGCCGGCGCGGGCATCACAGGATCAACCTGCGAACCGCTGTCGCTCGGGGCCGGAGTAATGCTCTGCGTGGTGGAACCGTCCGTGGCGGGCGGTGGAGCGGCAGGCGCGGTCGCATCAGGCGCAACAGGCTGCTCGGCGGCCGGCGGCGTGGTGCTCTGGGTGGTGGTCGCATCGGAACCGCTGTCACTGCAGGCGGCAACGCCGAAAAGCGCCACGGCGGAAATCGATGCAAGAACGAGCTTCTTCATGTTTCAGTCTCCTTACAAACACCCCCGCCTTCCCTGGCGGTTGCGAATGTAATGCCGAAACGCGCTATCTGTTTCATAACGTTGCGTTTCGTTCTGTAACAGCGCTCCCTTTCTCCGTGCTCTCTTCATCCATCGTCACGCGCCTGTCATTGCCCTGCGATACCCGCTGTGCCCACAACCACAGGGGAGAAACTTTTCATGACCGACGTTTCAGGCGAACTGGTTTTCCGGCGCGGCAAGGAAGTTGGCAAAGCCGTTTGCCGAAATGGTGCCCTCTCCCGCGACGGCCTGTCGGAGCGCCTGTTCGCCCTGTTGTTTTCCGGTCTGGTCTACCCCCAGATCTGGGAGGATCCCGAAACGGACATGGAGGCGATGCAGCTCGGTGAAGGCCATCGGGTCGTCACCATAGCCTCCGGCGGCTGCAACATCCTGGCCTATCTCACCCGCTCACCGGCCAGCGTCGAGGCGGTGGACCTCAATGCGGCCCATGTCGCGCTGAACCGCATGAAATTCGCCGCGGTCCGCCACCTTCCCTCCCATGGCGACCTGTTCCGCTTCTTCGGCGAGCCGGGCAATGATCACAATGCCCACGCCTATGACGCCTTCATCGCCCCGCATCTCGATCCGGCCAGCCGCCAGTACTGGGAAAAGCGCAACTGGCGCGGCAGGCGACGCATCGAGCTGTTCAACGGCAATTTCTACAATTCCGGCCTGCTCGGCTTCTTCCTGTCGGCCGGCCATCGCATCGCCAGATGGCAGGGTGTCGATCCAGCCGAAATCATGCAGGCCAAAACGCCTGAAGAGCAGCGCCGCTTCTTCGAGGGGCGGCTCGCTCCCCTCTTCGACCGGCCGCTGCTGAAATGGATCACCTCGCGCAAATCCTCCCTGTTCGCGCTCGGCATTCCGCCGGCCCAGTATGATGCCCTGCTCGCCTGCGGCGACGGCTCGATGGCCGGGGTGCTGCGCGCCCGGCTTGAAAAGCTCGCCTGCGACTTTCCGCTGAAGGACAACTACTTCGCCTGGCAGGCCTTCGCCCGCCGCTATCCCGCCGCTGGCGAAGGTGCGCTGCCCGATTATCTGGTGGCAGCCCGCCACGAGGTTGTGAAACGCAACATCGACCGTGCCAGCATCAACCATGTCAACATGACCGACTATCTGGGCGCAAAGCCGGATGGCTCAGTCGACCGCTTCGTGCTGCTCGACGCGCAGGACTGGATGACCGACGCGCAGCTCAACGCGCTGTGGGCGCAGATCACCCGCACCGCGGCACCGGGGGCGCGTGTGATCTTCCGCACGGCCGCAGAACCCAGCGTCCTGCCCGGGCGCGTAGCTACGGAACTGCTCGACCAGTGGTCCTATGAAGAAGAAGCGTCCCGCGCCTTCTGCAAGACCGACCGTTCGGCCATCTATGGCGGCTTCCACCTCTATGTGAAGGACGGGCAGTGAGCACCGGCAGCCATGCCGCGCTCATGGACGGCATCTACCGCCGTCAGCGGCACATCTATGACCTGACCCGCAAATACTACCTCCTCGGCCGCGACCGGCTGATCGAGGGACTGGACGCGGCACCCGGCGACACCATTCTGGAACTTGGATGCGGTACGGGACGCAACCTTGCGGTGGCGGCCACACGCTATCCGCAGGCGCGCTTCTTCGGCCTCGACATCTCCGCCGAGATGCTGTCGACCGCCAGCACAGCCCTTGCGCAGAAGGGGCTGGCAAGCCGTGTCACGCTGGCCGTTGGCGATGCCACCGACTTCGATCCCGAAAGCCTTGTCGGCTCCGGCCGTTTCGACCGCATCTTCCTCTCCTATTCCCTCTCCATGATCCCCGGATGGCAGCAAGCCATCTCGGCCGCGCTCTCGGCGCTGGCGCCGGGCGGTTCCCTGCACATCGTGGATTTCGGGCGTCAGGAGCGCCTGCCCCGCTGGTGTCGGGCCGCCTTGCGCAACTGGCTGGCCCGGTTCCACGTCACGCCGCGTGATTCTCTGCGCGAAGTTCTGGAATCGGAATCTGCGAAGCGGGGCGCAAGCCTCTGCTTTGAAAGCCTTTATCGCGGCTATGCCGTGCGCGCGGTGGTCACTGCACGTCACCTGCCGTCGTAAGCGCGGTCGCAAGGGCGGCCACAAGCAGCTCGGAGCCATACCCGGCTGCCCTCGGCGTCAGCCCCATGCGCACGACCACCATGCGGCGCGACGGGATGACGGCAATTGTCTGCCCGTCATGCCCCTTCAGCCAGAATGTGTCGGCGGGAACCCCCATCCGCGAGCCATTGCCGCCCGGTGCCTCCAGCCACAGCTGCCCCCTGCCATAGACGCCGTTGGATGCGGGCGCGGGTTCCCGCATCCACGACACGAAGCCGGCGGGCAGGATCCTCTCGCCGCTCCACACACCGTCGTCGAGCAGGAACTGCCCGAACCGCGCCCAGTCGCGTGCCGTGGCATAGATGTAGGACGAGCCGACGAAGGTGCCCCTTGCATCCGCCTCGATCACCGCGCTCGACATGCCGAGCGGCCCGAACAGGGCGCGGCGCGGCCATTGCAGCGCCTGCTGCGGATCGTCCAGCGCCTGCTGCCACAGCCGCGACAACATCACCGATGTGCCGCTCGAATAGGAGAACACCTCTCCCACCGGCCCGCCCAGCTCCTTCGTGGCGGCGAAGCCTGCCATGTCCGGCTCCAGATAGAGCATGCGGGTCACGTCGGCGACGGCGCCATAATCCTCATTGAAGACGAGCCCGCTCGACATGGCCATCAGATCGGCGATCGTGATGTCCTCCCGCCCGTCGCCGTCCCAACCGGGAAACAGATGGCTGGTCTCCACGCGCATCCGCCCTTCCCTTATCAGAGTGCCGATAATGGCGGCGTTCACCGTCTTGGACATCGACCAGCCAAGCAGCGGCGTCTTTTCTGAAAAACCCGCGCCGTAGCGCTCGGCGACGATCTTCCCGTCCTGCACCACGACGATGGCGCGCATTCCCGGCCCCGCCAGATCGTCGTCGCCCACAATGGCGGCGATTCCGGGCAAAACCGCCCCTGCCCGCTCCCCCGCAGGCCACGACGCAACCGGCTCCTGCGACAATTGAACGGCGCGCGCCTGCTCCAGATCGCCATCCGGCACGCTGGCGCAGCCCAGTCCGTCGCGCGCGATGGCGGTGCTTTGCCCCAGAACGCCGAGCAGACCGGCCTTCACCGTCTTTGCATCGCGATCGACCGACACCCGCATCAGCTTCAGCAGCGGATGGCCGGGGGCCTGCACGTCCACCTCCAGCACCTCGTCCGGATCGCGCCCGGCGATGAACACATTCGAGCAGACGATCTTGGCGGCATAGCCTGAGCCCACCCGGATCAGTTCGGGCGGCGCGAAATAGAGCCATGCGAACAGGCCGGCAACGGCAAGCACGGCTATCCCCGCCACGGCTTTCAGAAGCCTGATGAACAACCACATCGCCTTCCCCGTCGATTCGCCCTGAACATGCACGCATATTTGCGGTTCTGTACGACCCCATCAACCGAATATAAACCATGTCCGGGCGATGACCTGAGGAAGAGTTCATTTCGTCAGGACGGGGAAGCGCTGCGGGATGCCCCGGCGCCTGCACTTGCCATCGCAAACGGGTTCGGGGTTACAAATGCGCCGACTGGCATTCATTCTGGGACTGTCCCTGCTCGGCGCCTGCTCCACCACGCTGGAGGATATGGCCCCCACGAGCGTGCCGTCCACCACCGCCCCCTCATCTGTCTCCAGCAAAGCTCCGCGTTTCGGCGACAGCAATCCGCATGACTGGCAGGGAACCACGCCATGGCATTATGCCGTGCACGGAACCGACGTGTCCAAATACCAGACCTCGGTCGACTGGGCGCAGGCGAAGGCCGCCGGCATTTCCTTCGCCTTCATCAAGGCCACCGAAGGCGGCGACCGCGTGGACGACTATTTCCACGAGCACTGGCGCGGTGCCAAGGCCGCCGGCGTGCCGCGCGGGGCCTATCACTTCTACTATTTCTGCCGCCCGGCCATCGAGCAGGCGCGCTGGTTCATCCAGAACGTGCCGAAGGACCCGTCGGCAATGCCGCCCGTGCTCGACATGGAATGGAACCCGCAGTCTCCGACCTGCAAGCTGCGCCCGCCGCCTGAGACGGTGCGAACGGAAATGTCGATCTTCCTGAAGACCATCGAGAACCACTACGGCAAGAAGCCGATCATCTACACCTCGATCGACTTCTTCGACGACAACAGGCTCGCCACCTTCCATGGCTACCCCTACTGGCTGCGCTCCGTCGCCGGCCATCCGTCGAACCGTTACGGGCCGCACCCCTTCACCTTCTGGCAATATACGGGCACCGGCATCGTGCCCGGCATCAGGGGCAAGGCCGACATAAACGTGTTCAACGGGACACAGGCCGCCTGGCAAAAATGGCTGAAGCAGAACACCCGTTGACAGCCCTGAGCCAATGACATTCATGGTTCCGGCCATGGCTCCTGCCCGCTTTTCGACATAAGCGGTTGCCATAGAGCGCCCTTTAAGGATGCCTTTGAGAATCCCGTCGAGTCCGGAAGGAAACCCATGCGTACGCCTGTTCTTGCCTTTGCTACACTGATGACGGCCTTGTCCGGTGCGGCCATTGCCCAGGAATGCGGCACGGATTTCGATGCATGGAAGCAGGGCGTGGCTGAGGAAGCCCGGGCCGCCGGCGTTGGCGAAACGGGCCTGCGCGCTCTTGAGGGCGCCGACATCGACACCCGCGTTCTGGCCCGCGACCGCTCGCAGGGCGTGTTCTCGCAGACCTTCATCGAGTTCTCCGGCCGCATGATCTCCGATTACCGGCTGAAGCACGGCGCAACCAACATGCGCAAATACGCCTCCGTCTTCGACCGGGCCGAGCAGGACTATGGCGCGCCCGCCTCGGTGATCACCGCTTTCTGGGCGCTGGAAACCGATTTCGGTGCCGTGCAGGGTGATTTCCCCACACTCAACGCGCTGGTGACACTGGCGCATGACTGCCGCCGCCCGCAGCTCTTCCGCCCGCATCTGGTGCCGCTTCTCACCCTCATCGACCGCGGCGTGCTGCCCGCCGACGTGAAGGGCGCGTGGGCCGGAGAGATCGGCCAGACCCAGATCCTGCCGGCCGACTACCTCAACAACGGCGTCGACGGCGACAATGACGGCATCGTCGACCTGCGCAACAGCGCGCCTGACGCCATCATGACCACCGCCAAGAAGATCCAGTCGCGCGGCTGGATCCCGGGCCAGCCCTGGATCGAGGAAGTCCGCATCCCCGACGATCTGCCGTGGGAGCAGACCAGTCGCACCAACAAGCTGTCCGTGGCCCAGTGGAACCAGTGGGGCGTCACCCGCCGCGACGGCAGCCCGCTGGCCGACAATGGCCAGACCGCCGGGCTTGCCCTGCCGATGGGCCGCAAAGGGCCGGCCTTCCTCACCTACGATAATTTCGAGGTCTACCTGAAGTGGAACCAGTCCTTCACCTACGCCCTCACGGCGGCGGTGCTGGCCACCCGCCTCGACGGTGCCCAGCCCTATGATCCGCGCTCGCCCGAACAGGGGCTCAGCATGGAGCAGATGAAGGATCTGCAGCGCAAGCTTCAGGCCCTGAATTACGATGTCGGCAATGTCGACGGCATTCTCGGCACCAACACGCGCGAGGCGGTCAGGCAGGAGCAGATCCGCCTCGGCATCCCCGCCGACGGCTGGCCGACAATGGATCTTCTGTCCCGGCTTTGAGGCCCTTTCGCAAAAGCGCAGGGCCGGTTTCGCGAAGCCCACATGCGTCAAGGCAGCTATTGAGGGCGCAGGCACCGAATCCCTGCGCCGGTTTTCGTCATCGCAGAAGGCAGCTATTGAGGGCGCAGGCACCGAATCCCTGCGCCGGTTTTCGTCATCGCAGGCAGCACAACCTGCATGGCGTCATCCGGGATTTCCCCTCGCCACAGGTTGCACCGTCATAATTTATGCACAAATGTTAAATCGGTTTTACCTTGCAAATTCAGCGACTAGGCAGAAACCTCTCCACAAATCCGCCGCAATGGCGAAAATTTTTTGCTTGTCTGCCGGCAAAATGCTTCTAGATTCCGTGAATAGCTTTTCAGAAGGAGGCTATTTATGGGACTTACGAGGCCTATCAACGCATTGATAATCTGCGCCGCTTTCGCGTTCGTCGGCGCTCTGATCATAGGCGTCCTTCCCTGACCTGAAGGTCACGGGGGCCAGTAATACAGAACCCACAACCTGAAAGCAGAGATCAAACAAAAAGGCCGGGCACAGAGCCCGGCCTTTTTTGTTTGTGGTGTTTGGCCTGTGGCCGTCTCGTCAGGCGGCCACGCTCGCTCCGTTTCCGTTGCGCGGGCGAATGCCGATCATATGGCACACCGCGAAGGCGAGATCGGAACGGTTCATCGTGTAGAAATGAAAATCGCTGACACCACGCTCGACGAGATCGTGCACCTGCTCGGCCGCCACGGCGGCGGCCACCAGCGCATGCGTCTGCGGATCGTTCTCCAGCCCGGCAAAGCGCTCTCGAAGCCACAGGGGAACATGCGCGCCGGCGCGGGCCGAAAAATTCACGACCTGCCCGATGTTGTGAACCGGCAATATGCCCGGAACGATGGGGATATAGATGCCCGCACGGCGCACGCGCTCGACATAGCGCTCATACACGTCGTTGTCGAAGAAGAACTGGGTGATGGCGCGCGTCGCGCCGTTGTCCACCTTGCGCTTGAGCATATCGATATCCGTGGCGAAGTCCGGGCTTTCGGGATGCTTTTCGGGATAGGCCGAGACCGAAATGTCGAAATCGCCCTGACGGCGAAGCGCCGCCACCATCTCCGCGCCATTGGCATAGCCGTCGGGATGCGGCCGGTAGCCGGTGCCGGCACCCGCAGCGGGATCACCGCGCAGGGCCACGAAACGCGTGACGCCAAGCTCAACGAACTGCCGGATCACGGCGTCGACTTCCTCGCGCGAGGCATCGATGCAGGTGAGATGGGCGGCAGGCGCAAGGCTGGTCTCGCGGATGATGCGGGCAACGGTGCGCGCCGTGCGCTCGCGCGTCGAACCACCCGCGCCATAGGTCACCGACACGAAATGCGGATGCAGCGGCTGCAGGCGCGTAACGGTTTCCCAGAGCCGCGTCTCCATATCGTCCGTCTTGGGCGGGAAGAACTCGAACGAGACACGGATGCTGTCTCCCAGATCGGCACGCCGGGAAAAACGATACTGGTTCATCAGGCGACTTCCCCGATTCGTACTGCATGGGAGGTTGGGATGGGATCCGCGATCAGCAGGCGACGGTCGCGACCGAGCCAGAGCTTGACGGTCAGCCTGCCGCCGCTGTTGCCCTGCGGCTCGAATTCCTGGCTGCTTTCCAGATCAAGCCCGGACTCCGCAAACCACTCGCCGATCTGGCGGTCGGAAAAGCCCAGTCTCTGATGTGCATGCTCTTCGCGCAGGAATTCCAGCGAATGCGGCGCGAAATCCACGATGATCAGCCGCCCGGACGGGCGCAGCAGCCGCGCGGCCTCGGAAATGGCGCGGGCCGGATCATCGAGATAGTGCAGGACCTGATGAATGGTCACGAGGTCATAGGCATCACGCTCCACCGGCGGCGCGAAGATATCGCCCTGCCGCACCTGCGCATTGGTGACGCCGGCGCGCTCAAGATTGGCGCGCGCAACGGCCAGCATCTCGCGCGACATGTCGATGCCGACGCCACGCCGGTAGAGCGGCGACAGGATCTCCAGCACACGCCCGGTGCCGGTGCCAAGGTCGAGCATGGACTGGAATGGACGCTTGCCGACCAGTTCCAGAATAGCCGTCTCCACCGCCTTGTCGGGCACATGCAGCGAGCGAATCTCGTCCCAGCTCGCGGCATTTTGCGAAAAATATTCGGTCGCCCGCTCCTGCCGGCGCCGCTTGACCGTCTCCAGCCGCTCCATGTCGCGCTCGATCGGCGGATCGGCGGCATCGACGCCGGCGATCAGCCGCATCACGAAAGCACGCGCCATTTCCTGATCCGAGAGCCGGAAAAAGGCCCACGACCCCTCCTGATAGCGGCCGATCAGGCCCGCTTCGAGCAACAGCTTGAGATGGCGCGAAACGCGCGGCTGCGACTGGCCGAGAATTTCCGTGAAATCGGATACCGTCAGGTCGCCCTGCGCCAGCAATATCAGGATGCGCAGCCGGCTGGATTCCGCAGCCGCCTTCAAGGTATCTACCATCGTATCGAGGGTGACGTTCATGCCCAGCCTTACCTAAGGTGACATTCAAGAAAGATATAAAGATATGTTTATGTCATTGTCGAAAGATTTGCAACGGGTGATTTTTGTCCTACCCGTTTTGTGAAAATCCGGAGCGCACGCGCATGTTTGAACAACGTCACGACGAGCTGAAGCTGACTGAGGACCCCGCCGGGATGGAGCCTGACGGGCATGTCGTCTTCATCGGCCGCATGTCCTCGCCATGGACCCTGCGCGAGGAATGCCCGAAGAACATGCGACAGGCACGCGAGCGCAACGCACCGGCAAGGCTGGTGCTTGAACCCGCTTACCGCGACGGGCTTTCCGGTCTCGAAGGCTACAGCCACATCCACATCCTGACATGGCTGCACCATTCGCCGCGGAATCTGATTGTGCAGAAACCGCGCCATGCGACTGAAGCCAAAGGCGTTTTCGCGATCCGCTCGCCGGCCCGCCCCAACCCCATCGGCCTGCACACCGCCACCATCCTCCGCATCGACCGGAGTTCCGGAATCATCGATCTGGATGCGATCGATGTGCTGGACGGCACGCCTGTCCTCGACATCAAGCCCTATTTCCCGTCCGTCGATGCCATCGCGGACGCGAAAATCCCGAACAAGGAGCGGACATGATCCGCTCCACCGGGCGCCAGAAGGCGATCGCGAAGGCAATTACCGCGCTTCTGCCGATGGCGCCCTACGCCGATATCGAGAAGATCAGGGCCGATGCCGGCGCGCCGCATCTGAAAGCCCTGCCCGCCTCCATCGCCGTCTGGCTGGCAACGGTGGCCCATATCCGCCATGCGCACACGGACTACGAAAAGCTGCTGGCCGAAGGCTATGACCGGGATTCGGCCCGGTTCTTCGTGGTCGACGAGATCAATGCATGGCTGACGAAATGGCGGGCCACGCGCCTCCTCGACCCTGACGAGGACGACAGCTGAGCAGTTTCAGTCCTTGCGCACGGCCACGATGAACAGGCGCGGAAAGCGCAGCAGCACCTTGCCATCGGCAGCGGCCGGATAGGCAGCCGCGATCTTTTCCAGATAGCGCGCAAGAAACGCCTGCCGCTCATCCTCTTCCAGCGGATCGACGAAAGGCTTCAGCCCGGTCGATTTCAGCCACTCGACGATGGCATCCGGTCCGGCCAGCGGGTGGTTGTAGAATGTGTGCCAGATGTCGAGGCGCGCGCTCAGCGGCGTCAGCAGGTCATAATAATGCTGCACGGGCGGCAGCGGATCGCGCGCCGCATCGGCGATCTTCGCCGCGAACGGCATTTCGGCGGCCGTCTCGCGCATCAGCCGATGCGAGGGCTCGCCCAGATTGTCGGGCATCTGCACGGCCAGCGTGCCGCCCGGCGCAAGCTGGTCCATCAGCCGCACCAGCACCTGCGGGTGGTTGGGCAGCCACTGGAACACGGCGTTGGCGAACAGCACGTCCGCTTTCTCCGCAGGCGACCAGCTTTCGGCGTCCGCCAGTTCAAAGCTGACGCCCGGAAGGCGCTTGCGGGCTTTTTCCAGCATGTCCGGCGACGTATCGATGCCCGAAACCTCGGCGTCCGGCCAGCGCCCGGCCAGCAGCTCGGTGGAATTTCCCGGCCCGCACCCGATGTCGACAACGCGGCGGGGCGAGACGGCCGGCACCTGCGCCAGCAGGTCACGCGACGGGCGCGTGCGCTCGTCCTCGAATTTCAGATATTGCGTGGCCGACCAGTCTTTCATTGCGCCCCCAATGGCTTACTCGACAAAACAAAACGCCCCGTTTTTGGCGGGGCGTGTGAAAAATCAGCGGGTCAGGCGCTTGTAGGTCATGCGGTGCGGATTGACCGCCTCCGGACCCAGCCGGCGGATCTTGTCCTGCTCGTAATCCTCGAAGTTGCCCTCGAACCATTCGACGTGGCTGTCGCCCTCGAAGGCCAGGATATGCGTGGCCAGACGGTCGAGGAACATACGATCGTGAGAGATGATGACGGCGCAGCCGGCATAATTCTCAAGCGCATCTTCAAGTGCCGCCAGCGTTTCGGTGTCGAGGTCGTTGGTCGGTTCGTCGAGCAGCAGAACGTTGCCGCCATTGCGCAGCATCTTGGCAAGATGCACGCGGTTGCGCTGACCGCCCGAAAGGTTGCCCACCTTCTGCTGCTGGTCCTGTCCACGGAAGTTGAAGGACGAGCAGTAGGCGCGGGTGTTCGCTTCGAACTTGCCGAGCTTGACGACTTCAGCACCACCCGACACCTCTTCCCACACGGTCTTGTTGGGATCGAGCGCATCGCGGCTCTGGTCGACATAGCCGAGCCTGACCGTCTCGCCGACGCGGATCGAACCGGCATCCGGCTTTTCCTGCCCGGTGATCATGCGGAACAGCGTGGTCTTGCCCGCGCCGTTCGGACCGATGACGCCGACGATGCCGCCCGGAGGCAGCTTGAACGACAGGTTCTCGATCAGCAGCTCGTCACCGAAACCCTTGGACAGGCCCTCGACCTCGATGACCACATTGCCCAGCCGCTCGCCATGCGGGATGACGATTTGGGTGTCGGTCGGACGGCGCGAATCCGCTGCGGTGAGCAGATCCTCGAACGCCTTGATACGGGCCTTGGACTTGGTCTGGCGGGCCTTGGGGCTGGACTGGATCCACTCGCGCTCGCGGCTGATGGCGCGTTGGCGCGCATCGTCCTCGCGGCCTTCCTGCTTGAGGCGCTTGGCCTTGGCTTCCAGATATTTGGTGTAGTTGCCCTCGTACGGAATGCCGCGGCCGCGGTCTAGCTCCAGAATCCAGCCGGTGACATTGTCGAGGAAGTAGCGATCGTGGGTGATGAGCAGCACCGAGCCCTTGTAGGCGCGCAGATGCTTTTCCAGCCACGAGGTGGTCTCGGCGTCAAGGTGGTTGGTCGGTTCGTCGAGCAGCAGAAGATCGGGCTCTTCAAGCAGCAGGCGGCACAGCGCCACGCGGCGGCGCTCGCCACCCGAAAGCTTGGTCACGTCCGCATCCTTGGGCGGACAGGCCAGCGCATCCATGGCCATCTCGACCTGCTGTTCGAGATCCCACAGGTTCAGGCGGTCCATCTCGTCCTGAAGCCTGGCCGACTCGTCCGCCGTCTCGTCGGAATAGTTCATCATCAGCTCGTTGTAGCGCTCGATGATGGCCGTCTTCTTGGCAACGCCGTCCATGACGTTTTCGAACACGGTCTTTTTCGGGTCGAGATCCGGCTCCTGCGCAAGGTAGCCGACCGTGGCACCCTCAGCCAGCCAGGCTTCGCCGGTATATTCCTTGTCGAGCCCGGCCATGATCTTCAGGATCGTCGACTTACCGGCGCCGTTGGGTCCCAGAATGCCGATCTTGGCGTCCGGGTAGAATGAAAGATGGATATTCTCCAGCACCTTCTTGGTGCCGTAGGCCTTGTTCAGGCCGGCCATGTGATAGATGAACTGGCGTGCCACGCGCTCTTCCTTGAACAATTCGTGATCGGAGGTTGGCCGCTATGTAGGCGAAAGACCGGCTGGGGGCAATGCCCCTGCTCCGCCGGCCGGGCCGGCCTGATGGCGCCTGTCAGGGCTTTATATAGGTGTAACCCTGCTGTTGCAGATGACTGAGTTCGGCAACGCCGGAGGGAACGATGTCGTCGTCGAAGACCTCGAACAGCTCCGATTCGAAATCGATGTGACGGCCCGTCAGCGTGTTGTTGCACACCAGAAAGGAGACGTTCTGCGTCTTCAGGCTGGTCACCGCCGACTGCAGCGTGACATCATCCTGCGCCTGCATCAACAGCTTCAGCCCGTCGCCGTGAAGAACGATCTTCACCTCTATATTGTCGCGCCCCACCGCGTTGACGTGATTCTGGACATTGGTCAGGGCCGCCTTGTAGAGCTTGCCCTCGGGACCACCATCGCCATTGATGTGATAGACAACCTTCTGCTGGCCGTAGCGTTCGCCCGCGCCGGCGGGGCCTGATGTCGAAAAAACAGCCATTGCCATCATGACGATTGCGATCCCAAGTCTCAACTTCATCGATATATCCTCCCTGAAAGACATATCGATATATCATGTTTATTGCATATAATACCCGTAACCGTCATTTTGCCGGGACCCGTTCATAAAACAAGGTGACAGCTGTACACGGAAACTGATCCCGCCGCCCCCGGAGCGTCTTGCCGGACACGCGAAGGGTGCCCCCCCCCCACAGGTGCGGGCCTGATCCTTCAGTCGCCGCGCGCATCATTCCATCTCAATTCATCATGACCCGTCTGAAGCTGTTGCACGTAAAAGCTTTCTGTGCAGCCATGCGGCTGGCGCTCCCTTGCCCGTAAGGACATCGGACCCGCGCCAATCGTGCAGTTTTCCGGCGGGCGGGAACAAAGATGAGCTTCAGCGACCGACAAACGCTTTCGACCAGCAGCGGGGCAACGCTGAACCTGTATGTCGAGCCTGCCTCGGCAGTGCCACGCGGCGTCATCCAGATCAATCACGGCCTTGCCGAACATGCCGCCCGCTACGCGGCCTTTGCGAAACTCCTGTCCGCCCACGGCTTCCACGTCTATGCGCATGACCATCGCGGCCACGGCTTCACCCGCGCGCCCGATGCGCCCCCCGGCCGCTTTGCGGCCCCCGATAAGACCCAAGGCCGCTTTGCCGGCAAGGATGGCGTGGACAAGCTGATCGCCGATGTCGATGCCGTCCACGACCTCATCGCCCAAAAACACCCCGGCCTGCCGGTCATCGTTTTCGGCCATTCGATGGGCGGCATGATCGCGCTCAACTATGTGCTGCGTCACTCCGGCCGCATTCATGCCGCTTCCGTCTGGAACTCGAATTTCCAGTCTGGCCTTCCCGCGCTCGCCGCACGCGCAATTCTTGCCCTTGAGCGCTTCCGCCTCGGCTCCGACGTGCCTTCGCGGCTTCTGCCGAAGCTGACCTTTGAAGCATGGGGCAAGGCGGTTCCCGGCCATCGCACGCTCTTCGACTGGCTGTCGCGCGATCCGGCCGTGGTCGATGCCTATATCGCCGACCCGCTCTGCGGCTGGAATGCGTCGGTCTCGCTGTGGATCGACCTGTTTCGCCTTGCCGGCAACGGAGCCGACAATGCGCAATTCGCCGGCATCCGCCGCACCCTGCCCTTTTATCTGGTCGGCGGCGAAGGCGATCCTGCAACGGATGGCGGCAAAAGCATGCGCCAGCTTGCCTCGCGCATGAAGACCATGGGCTTTTCCGACGTGACCACGACCATCTGGCCGCAGACCCGCCATGAAAGCCTCAACGAGATCAACCGGGACCAGATCATGGCCGGCTTCATGGCGTGGCTGGAAAGGGTCTGCCCCGCCGGATCTGGCCCATCTCACCCAGCGTGACAGCATCGGAAAGCCTTGCTACCACCTCTTCAACCTTCATTACAAAGCAGTGAGCAGACCATGGCCCCTCCACCACTCCAAGGCATCCGCGTCATCGAACTGGCCCGCATTCTGGCCGGCCCATGGGCAGGGCAGGTGCTGGCCGACCTTGGCGCCGACGTCATCAAGGTGGAGAGCCCGCAGGGCGACGATACCCGTAAATGGGGACCGCCCTTCGTCGAGGGCAAGGACGGCGAGAACCTGTCGGCCGCCTATTACCATTCCTGCAACCGCGGCAAGCGCTCGATCGCTCTCGATTTCTCCACGCCGGAAGGTGCTGAGACCGTGCGCCGGCTGGTGGCCGACGCCGACATCCTCATCGAGAACTTCAAGCTTGGCGGCCTGAAGAAATACGGCCTCGACTACGAAAGCCTGAAGGCGGTCAATCCGAAGCTCATCTACTGCTCGATCACCGGCTTCGGGCAGGATGGACCCTATGCGCCCCGCGCCGGCTACGATTTCATCGTGCAGGGCATGTCCGGCCTGATGTCGATCACCGGCGAGCCGGATCGCGAGCCGCAGAAGGTGGGCGTCGCCGTCACCGACATTTTTACCGGCCTCTATTCGGTCATCGCCATGCAGGCGGCGCTGCGCCATGCCGAGAAGACAGGAGAAGGCCAGCACATCGATATGGCCCTGCTCGACACGCAGGTGTCGGTTCTCGCCAACCAGAACCTGAACTATCTGGTGTCCGGCACCGCGCCCAACCGCATGGGCAACGCCCATCCCAACATCGCGCCCTATGAGGTGCTGCCGGTCAGCGACGGCCACTTCATCCTTGCCGTCGGCAATGACAGCCAGTTCGCCAAATTCTGCGCTGTCATCGGCCGCGCCGAACTGGCTGAAGACCCTCAATTTGCCACCAATTCGGCACGCGTCGCCAACCGCCATGCGCTGCGCGGACACACCGTGCCCGCACTTGCCCGTTTCGGGCGCGCCGAAATCCTTGCCGCGCTGGAACAGGCTGGCGTGCCGGCCAGCCCGATCAACGACATTTCCCAGACATTCGCCGACCCGCAGGTGGTGGCGCGCGGCATGCGGCTTGATCTGGACGACGGCCACGGCAACGCCCTGCCATCGGTGCGCGCGCCGATGGTCATGTCGGCCACGCCGCTCGCCTATGAGCGCCCGTCGCCGCGTCTGGGCGAACACACTGAGGACATACTCGCAGAGCTGGAGGAGCGTAAGTCGCGATGAAAACCGGAGGACAACTGATCGTCGAGGCGCTGGAAGCCAACGGCACCGACCGCATCTTCTGCGTGCCGGGCGAATCCTATCTGGCCGTGCTCGATGCCCTGCATGATTCCGACATCCGCACCATCGTGTGCCGGCAGGAGGGCGGGGCCGCCATGATGGCCGACTGTCAGGGCCGCCTCACCGGCCGGCCCGGCGTCTGCTTCGTCACCCGCGGCCCCGGCGCCACCAATGCCTCTGCCGGCGTTCACATCGCCATGCAGGATTCCGTACCGATGATCCTCTTCATCGGTCAGATCGCCAGTCACGCAAAATATCGCGAGGCGTTTCAGGAGGTCGATTACCACGCCTTCTTCGGCGACATCGCCAAATGGGTGGTCGAGATCGACGACGCTGCCCGCATCCCTGAACTGGTGACGCGCGCCTTCGCCGTCGCCACTTCCGGCCGCCCCGGACCCGTCATCGTGTCGCTGCCCGAAGACATGCTGGTCTCCGAAGTCGAGGCGCCGCAGGCCCTTCCCTTCACGCCGGTCGAGACCCGCCCGGGCGATGCGGAGCTGAACCAGCTCGAAAAGCTGCTCGGCGAGGCGAAGCGCCCCTTCGTCATCCTCGGCGGCACCCGCTGGAGCGAAGACGCGGTTGCCCATATGCGGCAGGTCGCGGAAGACTGGGCCCTGCCGGTCGGCGTCTCCTTCCGCCGCCAGATGCTGTTCGATCATTGCCATGAAAACTACGCCGGCGATGTCGGCATCGGCCTCAACCCGAAACTGGCCGACGCTATCAGGCAGGCAGATCTCATCCTGCTTGTCGGCGGCCGCTTCGGCGAGATGCCCTCGTCCGACTACACGCTGATGAAGAGCCCCTATCCGGACCAGAAGCTGGTCCATGTCCATGTCGACGCCAATGAGCTCGGCCGCGTCTACCGGCCGACCCTTGCCATCAACGCCTCGCCTTCCGCTTTCGTCGAGGCCTTCGCCTCCCGCAAGCCGAGGACCGCACCGGTCTGGGCGAGCGAGACGAAGCAGCGCCATGCCGATTATCTGGCATGGTCCACCCCGCCGAAGACAGGCCCCGGCGCGGTGCAGATGGGTCCGATCATGGATTATCTGGAGGGTGTGCTGCCGGAAGACGCGATCATTTGCAACGGCGCCGGCAATTTCGCCACCTGGATGCACCGTTTCCACCGCTTCCGGCGCTTCAACACGCAGGCGGCCCCGACCTCCGGTTCCATGGGCTACGGCGTGCCGGCGGGCGTCGGCGCGAAAAGCGTGTTTCCGGATCGCGAAGTGATCGTCTGGGCCGGCGACGGGGATTTTCTGATGCACGGTCAGGAGTTCGCGACCGCAGTGCAGTATGATCTGCCCGTGATCGTCGTCATCCTCAACAACGGCATCTACGGCACCATCCGCATGCATCAGGAGCGCGAATATCCGGGCCGCGTTTCCGGCACCAGCCTGAAGAACCCGGACTTCGCCGCCTATGCGCGCGCCTTCGGCGGCCATGGCGAGACCGTGGAGAGCACCGATGCCTTCGCTCCCGCCTTCGAGCGGGCCCGGGCAAGCGGCAAGCCGGCGATCATCGAGATCAAGCTTGATCCCGAAGCGATCACGCCCGCGCGCACGCTGACCGACGTCCGCGAGAAGCGCTAGCCAGCTTTCCGCCTGCGGGAAGGCAAATGAAAGCATGCGGCCGGTTTATCGCGAGATTTCCGGCCGCATCGTTCCTTCACGGGAGCATGTATCGAAACTACCTCTGGCAGCAGCTCCAGCGCTGGCCGTCGAAGTCGCTCCTTTCGCGGGGGGCGTGATTGAAACTTTTACCTGGCAATAGGTGAAGGAAAATGCGGACGCTTTGGTTCCTTCGCCGAAGCGTGGATCGAAACTGCAATGGCGAGGAAGAAACCCGCGAGATCATCGTGTCGCTCTCTTCGCGGGAGCGTGGATCGAAACCAGTTTTTCCGCTTCTGCATCACCGGGGAAAACCAACTACCGCGCCCGCTCTCACCGGCGCGGCGGTTGATGCCTTCGCGAGAAACGCTGAAGCCTCAAGGCTCTCCGAAACTGGCGAGCCCTTGCGGCAATCAGGCCGCGGCCAGCGCCTGCTCCAGATCGGCAACCAGATCGTCGGGATGCTCGACGCCGATCGACAGGCGGATGGTGGTTTCGAGCACGCCAATGCGCTGGCGCACCTCCAGCGGCACACCCGAATGGGTCATCGCCGCCGGATGGCTGGCCAGCGATTCCGTGCCGCCGAGACTGACCGCCAGCTTGAACAGCAGCAACGCGTTGAGGAACGCAAAAGCTGCCTTCTCGCCGCCGCGAATGTCGAAGGAGAAGGTCGAGCCCGCCCCCGTGCACTGGGCCTGAAATACCTTGGCTTCCGGGCTGCCAGCGTCGAGGAATGGCAGGTAATGGACCTTTTCCACCTTGTCATGGTCGCGCAGGAATTGCGCCACAACCTTCGCATTGGCATCGGCCTTCTCCATGCGCAGCGCCAGCGTTTCCAGCGAGCGGCCGAGCATCCAGCAGGAATGCGCGTCGAGCTGGGTGCCGATGGCGCCGCGCAGCGCCTTGATCGGTTTGATGACGTCCTTCGGCCCCATCGCGGCCCCGGCGATGAGATCGGAATGGCCGCCGACATATTTGGTCAACGAATAGAGCGACACGTCCGCGCCGAGTTCCACCGGGCGCTGGAAGACCGGCCCGAGCATGGTGTTGTCGCACATCACCACCGGGCGGTGGTCCTGCGAACTGCCAAGCTCATCCGCCACCTGCCGCATCAGCGCGAGATCAATGACGCTGTTGATGGGATTGGACGGCGTTTCCACCAGAATGATCGACACCCGCCCCTTTGCGGCGGCGTCTTTCGCCGCCTTGCGAACCGCCTCGCCATCCACGCCATTGGAGAAGCCGACGGCCTGGATGCCAAGCCCGGCCAGCGTGCGCGCCAGCAGTGTTTCGGTACCGCCATAGAGCGGCTGCGAGTGCAGGATGACGTCACCCGGCTTCGCGTAGGCGAGGATCGCCGTCGAGATGGCGGACATGCCGGACGAGAACAGCACGCAGCTGTCGGTGTTTTCATAAACCGCCAGCCGATCCTCGACGATCTCGCTGTTGGGATGGTTGAAGCGCGAATAGACCAGTCCCGCGCTGGTGCCCTGCGGCGGCTCCTTGCGGCCGGAGGTGTAGTCGAAGAAATCGCGCCCCTCCTCGGCCGAATGAAACACGAAGGTCGAGGTCAGGAAAACCGGCGGCTTGACCGCGCCCTCCGAAAGCAATGGGTCGAACCCGTAGCTCAGCATCATCGTCTCGGGATGCAGCTTGTGATTGCCGATATGGGTTCTGGAGGGTTTTGGCGCGGTCATGACGGCTCCCGAAGCGGCCTTGCGGCCCATTTTTCAATCCTTTGCGCAATCTAGCCAAAGAATGACGTGCAGTCCTTGCTATTTTAAGCTGATTGTGACTGAAACACCGCAATTCATGCCCACGGACAGCCAAAAATGACGCAAAAAATTGCCGATGAGTTCGACCGGAAAATTCTCAGCCAGTTGCAGGCGGATGCGCGGCTGCCCAACATCGATCTGGCCGAAAGGATCGGCCTGTCGCCCTCGCCCTGCCTGCGGCGTGTGCGGCGGCTGGAAGAAAGCGGCGTCATCCGCGGCTACACAGCGCTGGTCGACCCCGCCGCCTTCGGCTGGACCATGACGGCGCTCGCCACCATCCGGCTCGTCCAGCAGAACGAGGACTACATCGTCATGTTCGAGCAGGCCGTTCAGGAGTGGGATGAGGTTCTGGAATGCCATCTCGTCACCGGCCAGCGGGACTATCTGCTCAAGGTCGCCGCCTCCGGCCTCGGCGAATATGAGCGCTTCATCAAGGAAAAGATCGCGCGCCTGAAATGCGTGGCCTCGATCGAGACCTCCTTCATCATGAGCACGATCAAGGAACGGCGCATCTGAGCGAATGTGAAAGGGGCGGTTTCCCGCCCCTTCTCTTCCTCGCGTCCAATGCCTGCGTCTATTGCAGCGCCTTGTCGGTGATCGCCGTGGTGTAGGCGCCCTCCGGCTCCTTGGTGATGATCTTCTGGTCGAGAAGCGCCTTTGCGGTGCGCTCATAGACCACCGGGTCGAGCTTGCCGTCGCCGATCAGCTTGCCGACCTCACCCACCATGCGCTTCTGGTGGTTTTCGTCCTCGCCACCGGCTTCCATGACGGCTTCAGCCGCTTCTTCCGGATTGTCGACGGCATATTTCCAGCCTTTCATGGAAGCACGCACGAAGCGCACCATCTTGTCCTCGAAGGCCGGATCCTTGAGATTGTCCTCGATGACATAGAGCCCGTCCTCCAAAAGGTCGTTGCCGAGTTCGGTGTAGTTGAAGACCACGAGATCCTCGGGCTTGAAGCCGGCATCGATCGCCTGCCAGTATTCGTTATAGGTCATCACCGAGATGCAGTCGGCCTGCTTCTGGATCAGCGGCTGCACGTCAAAGCTCTGCTTCAGCACGGTCACGCCGTCCGCTCCGCCTTCGGTGGGCAGCCCCAGCTTGTTCATCCACGCATAGAACGGATATTCGTTGCCGAAGAACCACACACCCAGCGTATGGCCCTTGAAGTCTGCTTCGGTCTGCACCGGGCCATCCTTCGGGCAGATCAGTTCAAGGCCCGACTTGGCATAGGGCTGGGCGATGTTGACGAGATTGACGCCCTTGTCGCGCGCGGCCAGACCCGCCGCCATCCAGGTCACGATCACATCGGCGCCGCCGCCGGCGATCACCTGCTCGGGCGCGATATCGGGGCCGCCGTTCTTGATCTCGACGTCGAGCCCTTCCTCTTCATAAAAGCCCTTTTCCTTGGCCACGAAATAGCCTGCGAACTGGCCCTGAGCCACCCATTTGAGCTGCAGAACCACCTTGTCCGCAGCCATGGCCTGTGCGGCGGCAAGGGACATCGCCCCGGCAAGCAACGATACGAGCATTTTTTTCATTGTTCTCACCCTCTGAAAAGCCATCTACCCACCACGGACAGACGGGTGCCAAAACGTGACGGCGCGCTCCACCAGCGCCACCACGCCATAGAACAGCGTGCCGGCCACGGCCGCCACGGCAATCTCCGCCCACACCATGTCGATGTTCATGCGCCCGACTTCGGTGGAGATGCGGAAGCCCATGCCGACCACCGGCGTGCCGAAGAATTCGGCCACGATCGCACCGATCAGCGCCAGCGTCGAACTGATCTTCAGCGCGTTGAAGATGAACGGCATTGCCGCCGGCAGGCGCAGCTTGAACAGCGTCTGCCAGTAGCCGGAGGCATAGGTGCGCATCAGGTCGCGCTCCATGTGGCTGGAGGCGGACAGGCCGACCACGGTGTTCACCAGCATGGGGAAGAAGGTCATGATCACCACGACCGCCGCCTTGGACTGCCAGTCGAAGCCGAACCACATGACCATGATGGGGGCGACGCCGATGATCGGCAGCGCCGCCGCCATGTTGCCGATGGGCAGAAGCCCGCGCCGCAGGAACGTGAAGCGGTCGGCCGCGATGGCAGCAATGAAGCCGCTGGCGCAACCGATGACATAGCCGGCCAGAACCGCCTTGAAGACGGTCTGGCGCACATCCGCCATCAGCACCCCGGTCGAAGTCGCGATCCGGGCCGCGATGGCGCTGGGCGGCGGCAGCAGCAGAAAGGGGATGCCCGCGCCGCGCACCACGGCTTCCCACACGATCAGCACCCACGCGCCGAAGATGATCGGGATGATGATGCCGAGCGCCTTTCGGGCATGATGGGAAGCCGGCTTTTGCGCGGACAGGATCGTCACGCAGCACCATGCGAGAAGCCAGGCTGCGCCAAGCGCCAGATAGAACGAAGCGCCCGCCTGCCCCTCATGCCCGGCGATGCCGCTGAGCAGCAGCCATGCCGCCCCATGCGCGCCGATGAAGAGAACCACCGCCTGCGCTATGGGTTTCGCCGCCATCACCCATGTGCCGGCCGCCGCCAGCGCGATCAGTCCGAGCGCCGGCCAGATATTGTCCGGCCCCCCGCCGGCAGCGGTTGCCGCCTGCAGGACTGCGCCGACGATAACCGCCAGAAGCGCGGCCGGGACCTGCCATGGAAGTGAAACCTTCATGCCGGCCTCCCACCCATGGCGCGGTCGGTCAGGCGTCCGGCCAGCCCGACCAGCGCCACCAGTATCACCGCGACGATCGAGCCGGCCACCAGTGCTGCCCAGATGTCGATGGTCTGGCTATAATAGGATCCGTTGAGCAGCCGCGCGCCGATGCCGGCCACCGCCCCGGTCGGAAGCTCGGCCACGATGGCGCCGACGAGGCTTGCCGCCACCGCCACCTTCATGGAGGCGAACAGGAACGGCAGCGATGCCGGTACCCTGAGCTTCCAGAACACCTGCGGGCGGGTGGCGTTATAGGTGCGCATCAGGTCGAGATGCATGACTTCGGGCGAGCGCAACCCCTTCACCATGCCGACGGCGACGGGAAAGAACGACAGATAGGTCGAGATCAGCGCCTTGGGAAACAGCCCGGTGATGCCGATGGAGGCGAACACCACCACCACCATCGGCGCGATGGCGAGGATGGGAATGGTTTGCGAGGTGATGATCCACGGCATCAGGCTGCGGTCGAGCGATGCGAAATGCACGATGCCGACGGCGATCAGAATGCCCAGCACGGCCCCGAAGGCGAAGCCCACGAAGGTCGAGGACAGCGTCACCCATGAATGGTAGATCAGGCTGCGGTTGCTCCATGGCTTCACCGTGAAGGTGGACTTGTAGAAATTCTGCGCCACCTGATGCGGAGCCGGCAGCGTCGGCTTCGGCTGCGACCACGTCCGCATCAGGAACTCCAGCGTGCCGGGCTGTTCGCCGGCGCGGCGGTCGAGATCGCGCTGGAACGGTCCGTTCAGTTGCACGGCAAAGGCGTACCAGGCCACCACCATTATCACCAGCAAGGTGGTCACGGGGATGATCTTGGATCGGAAACTGTCCATGTCAGCCCTCAATCCTCATAGGAGTGGCCAGCCTTGAGGCCGTCGCGCACGCGCGCCGCGATGGCGAGGAACTCCGGCGTCTCGCGAATGTCGAGCGGCCGCTCGCGCGGCAGGTTGGTCTCGATCACGTCGGTGACGCGCCCCGGGCGCGGCGACATCACCACGATGCGGGTGGAAAGATAGACCGCCTCGGGGATCGAATGGGTGACAAAACAGATCGTCTTGTTGGTGCGCGCCCACAGCTCCAGCAATTGCTGATTGAGATGATCGCGCACGATCTCGTCCAGCGCGCCGAAAGGCTCGTCCATCAGAAGCAGATCGGCATCGAAGGCGAGCGCGCGGGCGATCGAGGCCCGCTGCTGCATGCCGCCCGAAAGCTGCCACGGATATTTCTTCTCGAACCCGGCCAGATTGACCAGTTCGAGCGTGCGCCTGATGCGCTCCTCCCGCTCGGCTTTGGAAATCCCCATGATTTCCAGCGGCAGCGCCACATTGTCGGCAATGGTGCGCCATGGCAGCAGGGCGGCCGCCTGAAACACATAGCCATAGGCACGGCGCTCGCGCGCCTGTTCCGGCGTCATGCCGTTGACCAGAATGGTGCCGGAGGTGGGCTTTTCCAGATCGGCGATGACCCTCAGCAGCGTGGTCTTGCCGCAGCCGGAGGGGCCGATGAACGACACGAACTCGCCTTTGCCGATGGTCAGGTCGACATTGCTGAGCGCCTGCACCGGGCCGTCATTGGTATTAAAGGTGAGACCAAGCTTGCTTGCGGCCACCACGGTGGCGAGCCCGTTTTCACCGGCCGGAAGTGGGGAGGAAGGCTTGTGGGTGGCAATTGCATTCATGAAATCAGGCCCTTCCCCGGTCATTATTTCTGGTCCTCATCCGCCTCACACTCCCGTCGCCGGGATGCCGCTGCGCTCGATCCTGCGCGGTGCCGTGATCTCCTTCCATGTCGAGAGCGCCCGGTTGGGCGCCGGATTGGGCTTGCGCGCCACGAACGCGCCGTGGCCCGGCCTCGTCCTCATCTCGGTTTCCTGAACCACCAGCTCTCCGCGCGAGAAGACGAAGCGCGGCATGCCGGTCACCTCCATCCCCTCGAAGACGTTGTAGTCGATCACCGATTGCTGGCTGCCGGCCGCAATGGTCTTCGTCCGCTTCGGGTCCCACACCACGATATCGGCGTCGGCGCCTTCCACGATCGCGCCCTTCTGCGGATACATGTTGAGGATCTTCGCGATGTTGGTGGAGGTCACCGCCACGAACTCGTTCATGGTCAGCCGCCCGGTGTTGACGCCCCTCGTCCACAGCACCGGCATCCGGTCTTCCAGACCGCCGGTGCCGTTTGGAATTTTCGTGAAATCGCCGACGCCATAGCGTTTCTGCTCGGTGGTGAAGGCGCAATGGTCGGTAGCCACCGCCTGAAGCGAGCCCGATTGCAGGCCGGCCCATAGCGAATCCTGGTGCAGCCGGTTGCGGAAGGGCGGGCTCATCACCCGGCGCGCCGCGTGGTCCCAGTCCCGGTTGAAATATTCGCTTTCATCCAGAGTCAGGTGCTGGATCAGCGGCTCGCCATAGACGCGCATGCCCTTGCTGCGCGCCCGGCGGATAGCCTCGTGGCTCTGCTCGCAGGATACATGCACCACATAAAGCGGCACGCCCGCCATGTCGGCGATCATGATGGCGCGGTTGGTGGCCTCGCCCTCCACTTCCGGCGGGCGCGAATAGGCATGGCCCTCAGGACCGTTATTGCCCTCGGCAAGCAGTTTCTGCGACAGGGCGGCGACCACGTCGCCATTCTCGGCATGGACGAGCGGCAGCGCGCCAAGTTCCGCGCAGCGCTGGAACGAGGCATACATCTCGTCGTCGTCCACCATCAGTGCGCCCTTGTAGGCCATGAAGTGCTTGAACGAGGGGATGCCCTTATCCACCACCTGCGCCATCTCGTCGAAAACCTGCCTGTCCCACCAGGTGATGGCCATGTGGAAGGAATAGTCGCAGGCCGCCTTCGAGGTCTTGTTGTCCCACATCTGCAGGGCTTCGAGCAGTGATTGCTGCGGCGCCGGCAGGCAGAAATCGACCACCATGGTGGTGCCGCCGGCAACGGCAGCGCGGGTGCCGCTTTCGAAATCGTCGGCGGAATAGGTGCCCATGAAGGGCATTTCGAGATGGGTGTGCGGATCGATGCCGCCCGGCATGACATAGCAGCCGGTGGCGTCGAATTCGTGGTCGCCGTGCAGACCCGTGCCGATGGCCACGATCCTGCCGTGCTGCATGAGCACGTCGGCCTTCCACGTGCGGTCGGCGGTTACGACGGTGCCGTTCCTGATGACTTTCGACATTGTGTTCCCCTTGTTGCTGCCGCTTCTTCGTGAGCGGCTTTAAGCATTCGGTTCATGTGATTCAGTTCATTCGACGATCTCCGCCGTTTCGATGACGGCATGGAGGAGGACGTCGGCGCCGGCTGCGGCCCATTCCCTGGAGATGCTCTCGGCCTCGTTGTGCGACAGCCCGTCGACGCAAGGGCACATGATCATCGTCGCCGGCGCCACCTTCGCCACCCAGCACGCATCGTGGCCGGCCCCCGAGATGATGTCCATGTGCGAATAGCCCAGCCTGTCGGCGGCGGCGCGCACCCGCGCCACCAGCTCGGGCGCGAAGGTCACCGGATCGAAATGGCCCACCGCCTCCACCGCGCAGCCGACCCCAAGCTCGTCCGCGATCTTCTGCGCCTCCGCCTCGACCTTCGCCCGCATGGCGTCGAGCTTGGCCCGGTCGGGCGAGCGGATGTCGACCGTGAACACCACCTTGCCCGGCAGCACGTTGCGCGAATTGGGCGCGAACGTCACCTGTCCCACCCCGCCAACGGCGCCGGGCTGGTTTTCCATGGCAACAGTCTGCACCAGCTCCAGAATGCGGCCCATGGCAAGGCCGGCATTGACCCGCATCGCCATCGGCGTCGAGCCGGTATGGGCTTCCTTGCCCGTCAGCGTGAATTCCAGCCACCACAGCCCCTGGCCATGGGTGACGACGCCGATCTGCCGGTTTTCCGCCTCAAGGATCGGCCCCTGCTCGATGTGGTATTCGAAATAGGCGTGCATTTTGCGCGCGCCCACCTCTTCCTCGCCCACCCAGCCGATGCGCTGCAGCTCGTCGCCGAAGCGCTTGCCCTCCATGTCGGTGCGGCCATAGGCATAGTCGAGCTCAAGCTCGCCGGCGAACACGCCCGACGCCAGCATGGCGGGTGCAAAGCGTGCGCCTTCCTCATTGGTCCAGTTGGTGACGACGATGGGATGTTTTGTGGCGATGCCGAGGTCGTTGAGCGAGCGCGCCACTTCCAGCCCCGCCAGCACGCCGAGCACACCGTCAAACTTGCCGCCTGTCGGCTGGGTGTCGAGATGCGAGCCGATATAGACCGGCAGCGCTTGCGGGTCGGTGCCCGGCCGCGTCATGAACATGTTGCCCATGCGGTCGACGCCCATCTCAAGGCCGGCATCCTCGCACCAGCGCCGGAACAGATGACGGCCCTCATTGTCGGCGTCGGTCAGCGTCTGGCGGTTGTTGCCGCCCGCAATGCCGGGACCAACCTTCGCCATCTCCATCAGCGAATCCCACAAACGGTCCGGATCAATGCGAAGGTTCTCGCCGGAGGCGACCATTCCATTCCCTCTTGTTTTGCGCGCGCTCCCGCCGCCATCGCGGTCAGGAACACCCGTTCTTGTTATCCTTGGCAGTTCCGGCGGAATTCTTTCCGTCTCTGTTGGAACTGTCCTGAAGGCGGGGGCAGCACTTCTCCCTGCGCTGCCCCTCACCCTTTCTCATTGTGGCCGGTCAGTCGACCATTCTCAACACCTCACGCACATGATCGATGAGTTCATCGATCTGGCCCTTGGAAATGATGAGCGGCGGCGACAGCGCGATGATGTCGCCGGTGGTGCGGATCAGCGCGCCGCGCTCGAAGGCTTTCACGAAGGCATCGAACGCACGCTTGGTCGGCGCACCCGCGATCGGCTCCAGTTCGATGGCGCCGACAAGGCCGATATTGCGGATGTCGATGACATGCGGCTCGTCCTTCAGCGAATGCAGAGCGTCTTCCCAGTAGGGCGCCAGTTCCGCGCCGCGGGTGAGCAGGCCCTCTTCCTTGTAAGTGTCGAGCGTTGCCAGCGCCGCCGCCGAGGCGATCGGGTTGCCCGAATAGGTGTAACCGTGGAAGAACTCGATCACATGCTCGGGGCCGTTCATGAAGGCATCGTGCACGTCCTTGGTCACGAACACCGCGCCCATGGGGATCACGCCGTTGGAAATGCCCTTTGCCGTGGTGATGATGTCGGGGACGACATCGAAATAGTCGGCTGCAAACGGCGTTCCCAGACGGCCGAAACCGGTAATGACCTCATCGAAGATCAGCAGGATGCCGTGCTTGGTGCAGATATCGCGCAAGCGGTTGAGATAGCCCTTCGGCGGAATGAGCACGCCGGTCGAGCCAGCCACCGGCTCCACGATGACGGCCGCGATGGTCGAGGCGTCGTGCAGGGCGACGATCCGCTCCAGCTCGTCCGCCAGTTCGAGGCCATGCTCGGGCTCACCCCTGGTGAAGGTGTTCTTGCCGGGCAGATGGGTGTGCGGCAGATGGTCGACGCCGGTCAGCAGCGAGCCGAACATCTTGCGGTTGGAGACGATGCCACCCACCGAGATGCCGCCGAAATTGACCCCGTGATAGCCGCGCTCGCGGCCGATCAGGCGGGTGCGGGAGCCCTCGCCGCGGGCACGGTGATAGGCAATGGCCATCTTCAGCGCCGTATCGGCAGATTCCGAACCCGAATTGGTGAAGAACACATGCTCCATCCCCTTCGGAGCGATGTCGACCAGCCGGTTCGCCAGCTCGAACACGATGGGATGGCCCATCTGGAAGGCCGGCGCATAATCGAGTTCGGCGGCCTGTTGCTGGATCGCCTCGGTGATCTTCGGGCGGCAATGGCCGGCGTTCACGCACCACAGGCCGGCGGTGCCGTCCATGATCTTGCGGCCGTCGGCGGCGGTGTAATGCATATCCTTGGCGCCCACGAGCATGCGCGGCGCCTGCTTGAACTGCCTGTTTGCCGTGAACGGCATCCAGAATGCGGAAAGATCGTTAGGCGCTACTTTAAGCCTGTTGGACATGACCAAGCCTCCTGATGGTTGATGTCTCGCGGCCAACGCTTGGTCCCTCAAGCCAATTTGTGCTAGTCAATTTTTTGACCGATTGGACAAACGTTAGCACCGCTGTATGAGCGGTCAAGCGATTACTAACCGAAAAGTTCTACGATCCGCCCGATCCAAGGGACCGTGAACAACTGGTCCAGAGAATTGGTCCAGATTATGTTGAGCCGGAAGGACCGAGTGTTCATGGCATCCACCGCAAGGCCACTCACGCGCATCCAGCAGGAAAAGCGCGAAATCATACTTGAAGCGGCGCTCGACGTGTTTTCAGCCCACGGCTTCCGGGGTGCCACCATCGATCAGGTCGCGGATTCGGCGGGGATGTCGAAGCCCAATCTTCTCTATTATTTCCGCAACAAGGAAGACATTCATGCCACGCTGATGGAGCGTTTGCTCCACACCTGGCTTGCTCCGCTTCTGGAGTTCGACGACGCCGACGATCCCATCACCGAGATCAGGAGCTACATTCGCCGCAAGCTCGAAATGGCGCGCGATTTTCCCCGTGAAAGCCGCCTGTTCGCCAATGAGATTCTTCAGGGCGCGCCGCGCATCAGGGAGATGCTGGAAGGCGAGCTGAAGGATCTGGTCGATGAAAAGGCCCGCATCATCGAGAACTGGATGCGGGCCGGAAAAATCGCCAGAGCCGACCCCTACCACCTCATCTTCGCCATCTGGGCGACCACCCAGCACTATGCCGATTTCGATGTTCAGGTGCGCGCCGTGCTGGGTCCGGACCGCGACGGCGAAGGCCGGTTCGAGGATGCCGCGCGCTTCCTCGAACAGCTTTTTCTGGGCTGCCTCAGGGTTTGAGGAAGCCGCCGGACCTATCGGCCGGCAAGAGATTGCAGCCCTCCGCCACATGGGTAGGAAAGATGCGCGGTGCCTGCATCAGGCGGCCATTGCCTGTTCTGCCGGATGCAGCGCATGGAACGACACGCACAGGCGGTTCCAGACATTGATCATGCCGATGGCAACCGTCAGCTTGACCAGTTCCTCTTCCGAAAAATGCTTCAGGGTCGCCTCGTAAAGGGCCTGCGGAACGCCCTGCCCCGCGATCAGCGTCACCGCTTCGGTATATGCGAAGGCAGCCCGTTCGCGCTCGGAATAGAGCGGAGATTCCTTCCATGCGGAAACCAGAAACACGCGCTGCTGGCTCTCGCCGTCACGCATCGCCTCACGGCTGTGCATATCGACGCAGAAGGAGCAGCCATTGATCTGCGAGGCCCTGAGCTTGACCAGATGCAGCAGCGAATGCTCGAGACCGGACTCCTCGACGGCCTGATTGAGCTTCAGCACCTGTTTCATGATCGCTGGGGCGGTGGCGAAAAAATCCATTCTCTGTTTCATCTCTTCATCCTTTCTGTCATGTGCCTGAATCAGGCTTCCAAACAGGCTTCTGGGGCCGTCCGTGCTGCGCCACGAAGGCGCAGGCGGCAGCGACCGAACGCGGATCGGCGCCCTTCCTGAAGTCCGCCACGATGGTGGAGAGCTTCTCGGCGGCAAGCGCCATTCGCCAAGCTTTTTCCGCGCGCAGCATCGCAACCTTGATGCCGCAGGGCTTCACATAGGCGGCGTCCGGCAGCTTCACCGGGCCGTTCCGGCGGATCTCACCGCATCGGAACGCCGGCTGCGGCCCCTCCACCGCCACCACGATATCGAGCAGGGAAATGCGCTCCGCCGCCCGCGCCAGCCGATAGCCGCCGGCAGGCCCCGGCACGGATTCCAGAATGCCGGCCCCGGCCAGCGCCTGCAGGTGCTTGAGCAGGTAGCTTGGCGACAGGCCGAACTGCGCGGCCAGCGCCGATCCGGGGATCGTCGCCCCCTCATCAAGCCCGGCCAGCGACGCCGCGCAGTGAATGGCCGCCTCGACGCCCTCGCTGAGTTTCATTCAATCACATCCCATTTCATGGACAAGGATTATCATGGATAAATTATATCCACAATTAGGCGAAAGGATTGCAGGCGTCTCTGCTGACACCTCCTGCAACAGGGATCGCGATTTCAGACCATTTATCCGTCACCCGCCAAGCGCAGGCGGGGCCGCTACCCCACGCGGCGACCCCGCCCGGCCCGGGAGGATCTATTCGGCCGCCGTGCGCGCCATCGGATTGTTCGGGTGCGTGGTCCAGTTGGCATAGACGGGCGAAACCGGCTGGCCGGTGCGCTCGTCGATCTCGCCGGCCGGCAGCGGCTGCATGGTGATGCAGCCTTCGACCGGACAGACATTGACGCACAGATTGCAGCCGACGCACTCGTCCTCCATAACCTCGAAATGGCGCACGCCGTCGACCATTGCCGTGATCGCCTGATGCGAGGTGTCCTCGCAGGCGATATGGCAGCGCCCGCATTTTATGCAGGCTTCCTGATCGATATGCGCCTTGGCGACATAGTTGAGGTTGAGATACTGCCAGTCGGTGACGTTGGGGGTGGCACGGCCGATGATGTCGTCGAGGCAACGATGACCCTTCTCGTCCATCCAGTTCTCAAGGCCGGCGATCATTTCCTGCACGATCCTGAAGCCGTAGGTCATGGCTGCCGTGCACACCTGCACATTGCCGGCCCCCAGCGCCAGGAACTCGGCCGCATCGCGCCATGTGGTCACGCCGCCGATGCCGGAGATCGGCAGGCCCGCCGTTTCCGCATCGCGCGCGATCTCGGCCACCATGTTGAGCGCGATCGGCTTCACTGCCGGCCCGCAATAGCCGCCATGGCTGCCCCGGCCGTCGATCGACGGTTCCGGCGAAAAAGTGTCGAGATTGACCGAGGTAATGGAGTTGATGGTGTTGATCAGCGACACCGCATCGGTGCCGCCGGCCTTCGCCGCCCGCGCCGGCTTACGGATGTCGGTGATGTTGGGCGTCAGCTTGGTGATGACGGGCATGCGCGTATATTGCTTGCACCAGCGCACCACCATCCCGATATATTCCGGCACCTGCCCGACTGCGGCCCCCATGCCGCGCTCGCTCATGCCGTGCGGACAGCCGAAATTCAGCTCGATGCCGTCCGCCCCGGTTTCCTCGACCAGCGGCAGGATCGCCTTCCACTCCTCCTCCACGCAGGGCACCATGATCGAGGCGACGAGCGCCCGGTCCGGCCAGTTCATCTTCACCTGCTTCATTTCGCGCAGGTTGGTTTGTAGGTCGCGGTCGGTGATCAGCTCGATGTTGTTGAGGCCGAGCAGTCGCCGGTCAGCGCCCCAGATCGCGCCGTAGCGCGGGCCGTTGACGTTGACGACCGGCGGTCCTTCCGAGCCCAGCGTCTTCCACACAACCCCGCCCCAGCCCGCCCTGAAGGCGCGCTCGACATTGTAGGCCTTGTCTGTCGGCGGCGCCGAGGCCAGCCAGAACGGATTGGGCGACCTGATCCCGACGAAATCGCTGCGCAGATCTGCCATGATCATGCCCTCCCGTTCGCGCTGAGGGCGCGGTGGATGCTTTCCGCAGCATCCCTTCCCTGCGCCACCGAGGTCACCGTCAGGTCGTCGCCGCCATGGATGCAGTCGCCGCCGGCCCACACCTTCGCCATGGTGGTGCGTCCTTCGCCGTCCACCCGGATGCGGCCATTCTCCAGCTCGATGGTCTTGCCCGAGCCGTTGAGACTGTCGGCCGCAAAGGTCTGGCCGATCGCCTTGAAGATCTGGTCCACCGGCAGGGTGAGCAGTTCGCCCGTGCCGACCAGCCGGTCGCCATCCATGGTGGTGTATTCGAGTTCCAGCGCCGTGACCCTGCCATTGTGCGCAATCACGCGGCGCGGCTGGAGCCAGTGGCGGATGATCACGCCGTTGGCGGCGGCGAGGTCCTGCTCGTAGAGCGAGGCGTTCATGTCGGCCTTGCCGCGCCGGTAGCAGATCGTCACCTCCTCCGCGCCGAGCAGCTTCGACTGGATGGCGGCGTCGATGGCCGTCATGCCGCCGCCGATGACGATGACGCGTCGCCCGACCGGGAGGGCGGCAAGATCCGAGGTCTGGCGCAGGATGGAGATGAAATCGACGGCGTTCTCGACCCCCGCCGCATCCTCGCCCTCGGCCCGCAGCGCATTGATGCCGCCAAGCCCCATGCCGAGGAAAACCGCATCATGGCTTGCGGCGAGGTCGGCAAGCTCGACGTCGCGGCCAAGCGCCATGCCGTTCCAGATGTCGATGCCGCCGATGGCGGTCACGTAATCGACCTCGGCCTGCGCGAAATCGTCGGTGCTCTTGTAGGCGGCGATGCCATATTCGTTGAGCCCGCCGGCCTTCGGCCGCGCTTCATAGATGGTCACCTCATGGCCGTGCATGGCCAGCCGGTGCGCGCATGCAAGGCCAGCCGGCCCTGCGCCCACGACGGCCACCCTTCTGCCGCTGCCGTGTTCGGGGCGATGGTAGAACTGCCGCCTTTCCTCCATCGCCTCATCGGTGGCGTAGCGTTGTAGCCGGCCGATCTGCACCGGCTTGCCCTCCGCCGCCTCGCGCACGCAGGCTTCCTCGCACAGCGTCTCGGTCGGACACACCCGCGCGCACATGCCGCCAAGTATGTTCTGGTCGAAGATCGTCTTCGCAGCACCCACGGCATTGCCAGTGGCGATCTGGCGGATGAACAGCGGAATGTCGATGCTGGTGGGGCAGGCCTGCATGCAAGGCGCATCGTAGCAGAAATAACAGCGGTCGGCCTCCACCAGCGCCTCATGATGATCGAGCGGCGGATGAAGATCGGCGAAGTTCTCAGCATAGGTCTCAGCCGGTAGACGGCCGCCGGCAATGCCTTCCTTGAAATGAGCACTCGCCATTCCACACTCCCCTTGCTGTTCTTCAGGCCCCTTGTTCTTGTATTTGAGGAAAGGCTAGCACATCCGGAACTTTTATCAATTGGTCTATTTTCAGCAAAGTCACTGAAAATGCACAGTAAACATGATTTATTCTATCATGTTTTTATACATCTTGCTGCAACCACGGAACATCTGCAGCGTTTTACCATGTCGGGAACGGTCGGCATCGGCCGTCCTATGGATGCGACTGTGCGACACGGTCGCCAAACAGGGAGAAATCTCATGTCGGATCGCGCGACATCCTTCTTCTGGTACGAACTGATGACCAATGACCTGGAAGCCGCCGAAGCGTTATACACCAGCGTCCTCGGCTGGACGGCAGAGCCCTTCGATGCGCCCGGCGCTCCACCCTATCTCGTCATCAAGGCCGGAGACCGCGGCGTCGGCGGTCTCATGGCCTTTCCCGAGGAAATCCGCGACAGCGGCATGCCGCCGGCATGGATGGGCTATATCGAGGCCGACGACGTCGACGCCGTCACCGCCTCGGTGAAGGCTTCGGGCGGATCGGTGCATCGGGAACCGGCGGACATTCCCGATGTCGGCCGCTTTTCGGTGGTCGCCGATCCGCAAGGCGCGGTCTTCATGCTGCTGCACGGGAATGGGCCGGAACTGCCGCCGGCGCCAATGGACGCGCCCGGTCACATCGGTTGGCGCGAGCTTTATGCCGATGACTGGGAAAGCGCGCTGGAATTCTACTCCGGTCAGTTCGGCTGGACCCGGGATGACGCCATAGACATGGGCGAGATGGGCACCTACCAGCTTTTCGCCGTCAATGGCGAACAGAACGGCGGCATGATGAACCGCCCGCCACAGATGCCGGTGCCCCGCTGGCAGTTCTATTTCAACGTGCCTGCCATCGATGCGGCCGCAAGGCGCGTTACCGATGGCGGCGGCACGGTGATATTCGGACCGGAGAAAGTTCCCGGCGGCCAGTGGATCGTCAATTGCATCGACCCGCAGGGCGCATTTTTCGGCCTCGTTGCCCCGGTCCGCTGACAAACGAAAGCATCTCGCCCGAAAATGAGACCGGTTTCGGGACAACGACATGCGTGAAAACAGGAACTCAAAGCGTAAGGAGCGATCTGAAAGATCGCGGCACGCTTCAGGCCGCTCCACCGCCGCGCGCGGTCACGGAGCGGCCTTTGTTTTCATAGGCTTGCAGCCGGCTTCGGAATCAGGATGGGAACTGCCCCGGCATCGCCACAAAGGTTAAAATCCGCTCAACACTCCCTTTATCATTTGCGCGTAAAGCTCGGGGCATGTCTGCGTACAATTTTAGTCGAGTTTTACCTGTTGTGGCGTTGCTCGGCCTTTCGGCCTGCGCGACGCCGCCCAGCCAGATCAACAATGTCTGCGCGGTCTTCGACCAGCGCGACGGCTGGATCAACAACTGGCATTCAGCTGCGAAAAAGGCCGAAGCGAAGCACGGCATACCCGTGCCGGTGCTGATGGCGACGGTGCGCAAGGAATCCGGCTTCAAGGCCAATGCAAAGCCGCCGCGCACCAAGCTGCTCGGCTTCATTCCGTGGAAACGGCAGTCCACCGCCACCGGCTATTCGCAGGCGCTGAACGGCACCTGGGCGCAATATCGCAGCGAGACCGGAAATTTCGCGGCGCGGCGCACCTCTTTCGCCGATGCCGTCGATTTCGTCGGCTGGTATCATGCCAAAAGCGCCAGCACGCTGGGCATCGCCCGCAACGACACCTACAATCTCTATCTCGCCTATTACTCGGGCTGGAACGGCTACAAGCGCGGCGCCTACAAAAGCAATGCCGGCATTCGCAGCTATGCGCGCGACACCGACGCCATGGCCCGCCGCTACGCCCAGCAGATGCAGAGCTGCGGCCGCCTGTAAAGCATGTCGTTTCCCCGAAAGCGGGAACCGCTTTCGGGGAAACGACATGCGTGAAAACAACGACTTAAAGCGCAAGGAGCGAATCTGTAAGATCGCGACACGCTTTAAGGTCGGCAGTTTTTCCTCTGCCTCCCTCCCGTATTGACGACAGCTTGGCAGTCCGGTGCTGCGCGTCCGGCGCGCCATACCTCCCGGCATCCGCGCTCCAGCCACGCCCGGAGGTAACGCGCAGGCTTGCGCGGCCTAATATTCCTTTTCGTAGAAAATGCCGCCCTTGGCCTCGCCGGCATCGGAAGCCTCGCCACGCAGCTTGACGCCGCGCCCGACGGTGAGGTCGATGCGCGCCTTGCCCGAGCCCGGCTTCTCGCCCTTCTGGATCGTCACATAGGTGCGGTCGTTCAGATATTTGCCGGCTTGCACCGACGTGCCGCCCTGATCGTCGGTGATGACGTCGAGGTCGTCCACGCCGATGGCGTTGCGCAGGTTCTGCAGCAGCGAGGTCGAGCCGCCGACACCGGCAAGCTGGGCTGCCGCTTCGGCAAGCTGGGCGATCTGCAATGGCGACAGGTTGGACATGGAACGCCCGAAAATCAGGCGGGCCAGCACCTCGTCCTCCGGCAGCGCCGGAACCGAAGCGAACACGAATTTCGGATTGGTGGCCTCGCCGGTCACGGTGATCGTCACCGTCGCATCCGAGGCCGTCGATTCAGCCACGAAGTTGATGTAGGGGATCGTCGAACCGGAGAAGGTCAGCGTGCCTTCGGTGAAGTTCAGCCGCTTGCCGAGAATTTCAAGACGGCCGCGCCTCAGCTCGAAGCTTCCCACCGCCTCGGGAGAGGTGGCCGCGCCCGTCAGCTTGATGCGCCCGCCGAGCTCGGCATCGACGCCCCTGCCCTGCACGAATATGGAGTTCGGCGCGTTGACAGTCAGGTCAAGGTTCATGCCGCTCTTTGGTCCGCCGTCGCCGCTGCTCGGCGGATTGAGCGCCCGGTCCTGCTGGCGCACGGCCGCTGGCGCATTCCGGTGCTGCACGTTCAGTTCCGAGAGCGAAGTCGGCAACTTGGTCGGCACGGTGATCACCGTGCGCGCCAGATTGATGGTGCCCGAAAGCATGGGCGATGCGGTCAGCTGGCCCTTGATTGCCAGATCGCCGCTGAGATTGGCGGTGACGATATGGCCGTCCGTATAGCGCCCGTCGGCCAGCCGGATACTGATGTCGGCCGGGAACCCGGAATTGACGTCGATGCCGACCGTGCCGCCGACCGTCAGCGTGCCGCCCGACGACAGCCGTCCCGTGAAGCGGTTGATGGTCGCCACGCCGTCGCCCATGCCCACGTCGAGCGCGATGTCGTTGACCGCGATCCCGGCCTGCGCTGCCACGAAGCGCGCGCCATTGGAACGGACAGTGCCGCTGATGACGGGAGCAGTGGCCGGACCACTCACCTTTACGGCAACCGCCGCCGTTCCTTCCATTGACATGCTGTTCTGCGCCAGCATGCGGTTGGCGATGGCGAAGGGCACATTGCCGTTGAAGTCGAGCGACAGGTTCGGCGTGCCCTGCGTGGTCACCGCGCCGCCGCCCTGCAGGCGCATGCCCGAGCCTTCCGAGATCGTCGAGGTGAAGTCGAGCCGGTTGTTGGCGAAGGTGCCGGTCGAGTCGATGCCGATGCCGCCAAGGCCTGCGGAGCGGGTCTGCGCCGCTTCGAGACCGTTGGCTTTCAGATCGTATTTTACCACCGGCGCGGAGGTCGGGCCGGTCACAGTCACCGTGCCTGAAATGCTGCCCGCAGCATCGAGCCCGGCCGCGAAATTATTGGCCACGGAAACCGGCACGGAGGCGAGGTCAGCCTTTATGTTGAGGGCATCAGCCACCGCGCCCGAAACGGTAATGCGGCCATTGCCGATGCCGATCACCAGCCGCTCCAGCGCGGTGCGGCCGTCTTTGACGACGATTGTGGACGGCTCGGCGATCGCCGCGCGCACGCCCTGGAACGTCGCCTGCCCCGATTTCAGCTCCAGCGTCGTGGTGCCGTCGGCAACCCGGACCCGGCCCGCAGCGCTTGCGGGAATGTCCTTCACCGTTGCGCCGCCCGAGAAGGCCGTCCAGTCGCCTTCCTGTTTCAGGTCGATGTTGATGCCGGTGACAGCGGTGCCGCCAGAGGTCACGCCGTCGGCCTTTATGGTACCGGAAATCGCCGGAGCCTCAGCGTAGTTGGAAACCTGCGCGTCCACCGTGACGTTGCGGGCGTTGAGGTCGCCGCGCGTCAGGCTGGACGTGACGGCCTTCACCGCCACCTTCGGCACGCCTTCCGGCTTCGAGAATACGACGCTGCCATTGAGAGCGCCCTCGATCTTTTCCAGCGCCAGCGCGGCCAGCGGTCCCATATCCGGCAGTTCGAACCCGATCCGGCCCTCGGGCAGGAACGCGTCATCGAGCACCAGATCACCTGCGATACGATTGGCGCCGAGCGAAAGCGTCAGCCCGTCGATGCGGCTTTGCCCGCCTTCGCTCTTCAGCGTCGCCTTGCCCTGCAACGCCTCGCCCGCGACATTGCCCGACAGCGTCACGTCAGCGGCGGGGTTGGCAGCGTCGGCCTTCGCCGTCGCATCCAGCTTCAGGCCGGTGATTTCACGATCGGCCACAACCAGCTTGTTGCTGCTGATCGTCGCCGCCACATCGGGCGCGACCAGCGAACCGCTGGCTTTCAGGGCGAGCGCTATCGCGCCGCTGGCTTCCTTCGCGAAAGGCGCGATATCGGCCAGCGCGCCGTTCAGTTCGGCGGCGATGTTGCCGTCCGAGAGGCTCGCCTTGCCCTCAGCTGACAGCGGGCCGGACAACAGCTCCAGCCTGTCGGCCGTTACATTGCCGTCGGTGTCGCGGCGCACGGCCACCGAAAGCGTGGTACGTTCGCCAAGCGCCGGACGCGCGGCTGCCGGCAGCGCGGCCGATGCGGCATCCGCCTTCACGTTCAGTTCGATTGCGCCGTCGGCCAGCGAGACTTTACCGTCGAAGCCGCCTTTCAGCGCATCGCTGGCGATCTCGCCCTTGCCGATGGTGATATCATCTTTCGTAACATTGCCTTCCACCAGCGCCGTGATGCGACCGGCAATCAGCGGTGCGATGGTGGGATTGTCGAACCCGATCTTGTCGGCACTCGCCGTGCCGGCGATCGGGCCGCTGCGATTTTCGATGTCGAAACCATCGGAATGCAGCGCCAGCGCGATGTTGTCGACGCGCATGTCGCGTGTGGCGACGCTCGCCAGATGGGTTTCGATGTCGACCATCGGCGCCCTGCCCTCGCCGAAGGCGCGCAGCGAAGCGGATTGCAGCTCGATGTCGATCGGGCTTTCCTCGCTGCCGAGGCCCAGCGGCACGGTCGGCCCGGCGGAGGTGAACTCCAGCGAGAAATCGGTCGCACCTGCCGGATTGATGCTGCCCCGCGCCACGCCGCGCAACACCGAAGTGTCGACCGTTGCCGTTTCGATGGTGATGCCGCTCTCGGTCTGCGACCTGCCGGCGATCTCGAAACGGGTCTGGCCGGCGAGCAGGGATTTGAAGCGGGCCGGGACGAAGCGCGCGAAATCTCCGTCGCCGCGCAGTTCGACGCGACTGCCGCCGTCGATGAATGCGTGCTGGCCGGAAACCTGGGTAATCAGTTCGCCAGCGGCATGGAAGGTGCCGCGTCCCGTCCAGTTGGCAAGCGGGCCGTTCCCCGAAATCACAATGTTAACCGGCGGAGCATCCGGCAGTTGCAGAAGATTGGCAATGATGCCGCCGGCAGGCTCGGCAGCCTGAACGTTCAGATCGAGCCGGTTGTCGCCGGGCAGGAAATGCACCAGCGCCGAGACGGAGCCCTCATGACCATCGCGTCGCTCCACGGAAAGGTCCGCCTCCACCGCCAGCGGCGAGCGCTCCGCGCGAACATGGCCTTGCGCCGCGAGTTCAGCAATGCCCGCACCCGCAAGCGCCTCGCCCAGCGCCACCTGCGGCAGGTCGATGGCGCGGATATCCACCGAAACCGGCAGCGAGAACCCGCCGCTTGTGCGCGGTTTTTCGTCGGGGCTGGAAACCGGCGCGCGCGCCGCCTCGATGCGCCCGACCGCCACCCTATCGGCAAGGAAAGTGCGCGAAAGCAGCGCCAGCGGCGACCAGTCCACCGCCACCTCGCGCAGCACCAGCCACGGCCCTTCGCGATCTTCCAGCACCACATGATCGACACGCAGGTTGCCCGACCAGATGCCGTCGATGCCGCGAATGGCGACCTTCATGTCGTCGGAAGAAGCCATGTCCGAGATCAGTCCGGCAAGGTTCTCGCGGCCGCGCTCGGTGGTCGTCAGCACCACGGCCGCACCCGCAAGGCCGGCTACGGCGACAAGCACCGCATAGAACACGATGCGCAAGATCCGCTTTGCAATCTTCATGCTTCTTGCCTGCCGTCCTGCCGGGTCAGAATGACTGCCCGATTCCCGCATAGATACCATAGCGAGGGTCGCCCGACTCGCGGTTGAGCGGTATCGCCGCATCCACCCTCAGAGGCCCGAAAGGTGTCAGATAGCGCAGGCCGATGCCCGCGCCCACCTTCATATCGGAAAATTCGGGGAACTGCTTGTTGGACACCGTGCCGGCATCGACGAAGGGCACGATGCCGATCGTGTCGGTGACGTTGATGCGCAGTTCCGCCGAGGTTTCGAACCAGGAAAGGCCGCCCGTCGGCTTGCCATTGGCATCCTTCGGCCCGATTCCCTGATAGGAATAGCCGCGTACCGATCCGCCGCCGCCGGCATAGAAGCGCCTGTCCGCCGGAACATGGCTCACGCCGGCGCCGAGGATCGACCCAGCAGCCACGCGGCCGGCCAGCACGAAGCGATTGCTTTCCAGCGGCGCATAGTAAGCCGAGCCCTCGCCGCGCAGCTTGATGAAAGCCTTGCTGTTGAGCAGGTCGTAGCTCGGCTCCGCATAGGCCAGCACCCGGAAGCCGCTGGTCGGATTGAGCCTGTCGTTGCGGTTGTCATAGACATATTGCAACGGCACCGAGGCGATCAGATAGTCGTTCTTGCCGTAGCTGTCGGTGATTTTCGAATAGTCGAGCGAAAACTCGGCCGAAGCGCTGCGCTTCTTGTCGATCTGATAGGAGACGCCCGCAGCACCCTTGACCGAGAAACGGTCATAAGCGTCGGGGTGCTCGTACACCGTTTTCAGATTGGCGAAGAATTTCGATGCCGGCCCGATAACGCCGGGCTTTTCGAACATCACGCCGGCATTGTAGTTAAGCTTCGAAATGTCGTTGGAGCCGATGCCGCTCACCGAACCGTCGATGCGCAGCTTCTCGGCCCGCCCGAACAGGTTGCGGTGGCCCCAGTAGCCTTCGAGACCGACGCCCTCGGTATTGGAGACGGTGCCGCCAATGCCCAGATAGCGCGTCTTGCGCTCGGTGACGTTGATATCGACCGGGATGTTGCCCTCACCGTCGAGCTGGTCGGCCTCGCGCAGCGTCACGCTGTTGAAGACCTCCATCCCCAGAAGCCGTTCACGCGCGTCATCGATGTCCTTGGGCGAATAGCGCTCGCCGCGCTTCAGCCCCGCCATGTAGCGGGTGAACTCGGGGTCCATCCGCTCGGTGCCTTCGACCGTGGTCTCGCCATAGCCGGCCACCGGCCCGGCCTTCACCGCAAGGGTGACGTCCAGCGTCGTCGTGTTGTGATCAGCCACGATCTCGCGGTCGGTGATCTCGGCCAGAGGGCGGCCCTCTTCCTTCAGCGCCCGCACGATCAGCGCCTCGGCCTTGAGAATCGCGCCCGATCCCGCATCGCCACCGGAAATCAGCCCGAAGTCCGCGCCGGTCAGCCCGGCGGCGTCGCCGGTCAGGCGAATGTCGCCAAGGGTGAATTTCGGCCCCGGCGTTACCTCGATCACCACGGGAACCGGCTGCGGGCCCCGGAACTCGGCATCGGGCGGCAGATCGTCGATGGAGCGGCCATCGATCAAAACATTGACCACGCCCTCATAGCGCGCGTCCGCATAAAGAGCCGCGACGAGCTGCTCGCGATCGCCGCGCGCCTTCGACATCAGGCCGAGCGAGCCGGAAACCGGCCTGTCCTCGTCCGTATTCAGGGTCGACGCGGCTTCCAGCTTCTTTTTCAGATCGTCATGGTCGTCGGGCACATTGATCGTGACCGAATAATTCATCGGATCGACGATGTCGCTGTCCTCGTCATTGGCGGCGGAGCCCCACAGCCTGATGCCGAACAGCTCGAATGCGGCGGCCGGCTGAGGTGAAACCGTCAGGGCCGACGTTGCAAGCAGCGCGAACAACAGCGCGCGCGGCAGGGAAATGCCTGCCGCTGCTTCGTTCGGTTTCTGCCTCGTTTCGTGCCGCATTCCCTCAACTTAACGAACAAAGTTAAAATTCGACTGAAATTTCGGATATTTGATGAATTACGTTGCGTCCGCTTGTGCCAGAAGAGCACAAGGTTGAAAATCAAATCCTTCGCTGTTCAGGCAAGAATCCGTGAACACGACATTCGGGCTGAATAACGACGAATGCTGTGAAATGAAACCGTTACGGCGCCTGTGGCGCGGCGGCGACATTGACAAGCCATGCCGATAGCCGAAATCTGGCCGCAAACTCAAAGAGGCATCACGATCATGCGCGCGTCACGGGCCCTTGCCGCAATTGCTTTCGCATTTCTGACGATGACAGGACTGTCCCACGCGCAGGATGCGCGCCGGATCGTGACCACTGAAAACGCGGATTTCTTCGGTTTCGACCTGCGCTCCGAGCAGAATGTGAGCCTCGATGAGTGCTCGTCCGCCTGCCTCGGCGATTCGGCCTGCCGCGCCTTCACCTACAACAACAAGGCGAAGTGGTGCTTCCTGAAGTCCGACTTCAACCAGATGAAGCCTTTCGCGGGCGCCACGGCCGGCAAGGTTGTCATCATCGATGGCGATGTCGATATCGGCGCGCCGCCCGCACTCACCTATGTGCCGGACTGGATAAAGTCTCAGGCCGAGCAGTATCGTAAAAACCTGACCGGCCCGCACGCCCAAAGGCCTGAAGAGGGATTGGGCGCGCTGGTCGAGGATGCCGCAGCCGCCGCACAACGAGGCGACCAGCGCGGCGCCGTTCAGAAGTATGAGGCGGCCCTGTCCGCCCTGCCTCAGGAGGGCAAGCTTTGGCTTGAACTCGCCCGTGCCAATCTCGCCGTCAGCCCGCACGACAGTGGCGACACCTCCACGCTGCGCACCAACGCCACTTCGGCCGCTCTCAATGCTTATGACCTGTCGCGCACCACCGCGATCCGCGCCGACGCGCTGGCCAGTCTCGGCTCCGCGCTCGATGGGCGCGAGCTCTACCGCCCCGCCCTGCAGGCCTATGAAGCGAGCCTCGCGCTCGTCAATTCGGCTTCGGTGCGCGGCATCTATGAGGACCTGAAGGCGCGGAAGGGTTTTCGCATCGTCGACCATTCCATCGATGCCGATACGATAGCGCCGCGAATCTGCGCGCAGTTCTCCGAGGATCTGGTGCGCACCGACGTCGACTACACGCAGTTCGTGCGCGTCAACGGGTCCGCCCCGGCGGGTATCGAGGCGAAAGAGCGCCAGATCTGCGTGGAGGGGCTTTCGCACGGCCAGTCCTACGAAGTCACATTCCGCGCCGGCCTGCCGGCCGCCATCGGCGAGGTGCTGACCGCGCCCGTCACCCTGTCTATCTATGTGCAGGATCGCGCCGCTTCGGCGCGCTTTACCGGCGATTCCTTCGTCCTGCCGGCCGGTGCGCGGCGCGGCATTCCCGTCGTCACCGTCAACATGGATGCGGCGGACATGAAGCTTTACCGCATCGGCGACCGGGCGCTGGCGCAATTGCTGTCCGGCTACCAGTTCCTGCGCCAGCTCGACGGCTATGACATTTCCGGCATCGCCGACCAGATGGGCGAGCCGGTGTGGGAAGGCCAGCTCGAAATCGCCGGAGACCTCAACAAGGAGGTCACCACCTCCTTCCCCGTCGATGAAGCGATCCCGCAGCGCAAGCCCGGCGTCTATGTGCTGACCGCCCAGCCGCTCGATGACCAGAGCGACAGCTGGAACTCGCGCGCCACGCAATGGTTCGTCGTGTCCGACATCGGCCTCACCACCTATACCGGCGAGGACGGCCTCACCGTTTTCGCCCGTTCGCTGGCCAGCGCGAAGCCCGTCACCGGCGCGGAGCTGACCCTGCTTGCCCGCAACAACGAGGTGCTTGGCACCGCCGTTACCAATGACGAAGGCCGCGCCATCTTCAATCCCGGCCTCACCCGCGGCGAAGGCGGTCTGGTGCCTGCGGTTCTGACCGCGAAGAACGGCGACAGCGATTTCGTCTTCCTCGACATGGGCCGCGCCGGATTCGACCTTTCGGACCGTGGCGTGGGCGGCCGCGCCGCTCCCGGCGCACTGGACATTTTTGCGTGGACCGAGCGCGGCATCTACCGTGCCGGCGAGACCGTGCATGTCGCCGCCCTCGCCCGCGACGGCAGCGCCGACGCCGTGGAAAAACTGCCGCTCACCTTCATCTTCTCGCGCCCCGACGGGGTCGAGGATCGCCGCATCGTCTCCGAGGGGGCTGCCGCCGGCGGCCACGCGCTCGAACTGCCGCTCGAACCCAACGCCATGCGCGGCACCTGGTCGGTCGCCATCCACACCGATCCCAAAAAGCCCGCCATCGCCAGCCAGATGTTTCTGGTCGAGGATTTCGTTCCCGACCGCATCGAATTCGACCTCAGCGCGGACAAAAAGGAGATCGCACCCGGCGAAACGGCGAACCTCACCGTCGATGGCCGCTTCCTTTACGGCGCGCCCGCCGCAGGCCTTGCCATAGAGGGCGAGCGCACGCTTTCGCTGACCCGCCAGTGGGACCGCTTCAGGGGCTTCTCCTTCGGCCTCGCCGACGAAGAGGCTGGCGAGCCCTCCGTTGCGCCGCTGACCGATCTTCCGCTGCTCGGCGCGGACGGCAAGGCAACTTTCCCGCTCGCCATAGACCAGCTTCCCTCCACCACGCGGCTGGTGAAGGCCAGGGTCACCGTGCGCATGCGCGAAACCGGCGGCCGCGCCGTCGAGCGCTCGCTCGATCTGGATGTGCGCCCTCAGGGCGACATGATCGGCATCCGCCCCGAATTCACGGAAGTGCCACAGGGCGGCGTGGCGAAATTCAGCCTCATCGCCGTCGATTCGCAAGGCGCACGCACCAGCCTTCAGGGCGCGAAATGGTCGCTGGTCAGGGTCGAGCGGAACTATCAGTGGTATCGCAATGGCGGCTCGTGGAACTACGAGCCGGTGACCTTCACCCGCGCCATCGCCGCCGGCAGCGTGGACATCGGCGAAAATGACGCCGCTTCCGTTTCCATGCCCGTCGACTGGGGCCGCTACCGCCTTGAGGTCGAAAGCCCCGATGCGGACGGCCCTGCCTCCAGCCATGAATTCGACGCCGGCTGGTATGTCGAGGCCTCGTCCACCGAAACGCCTGACGGGCTCGAAATCGCGCTCGACAAGGACACTTATGCGCCGGGCGAAGTGGCGAAGCTTCAGGTCTCGCCGCAATTCGCCGGCGAGCTTCTGGTCGCCGTGGGTGCCGACAGGCTGCTCAAGGTGGTTTCGGCCTCAGTTCCGGCGGGCGGCGGTACGGTCGACATTCCGGTCGGCGAAGACTGGGGTGCGGGTGCCTACGTCACCGCCACCCTGTTCCGTCCGGGCGACGCGCAGGAAACGCGCATGCCCGCCCGCGCCATCGGCGTCAAATGGCTGAAGGTCGATCCGGCGGCACGCAAGCTGGCGATCGCCCTTGCGCCTCCGGAAAAGACCGAACCGCGCCAGCCGCTGACCATTCCGGTCGAAGTCTCCGGCATGGCCGCCGGCGAAAAAGCCTATGTCACGGTCGCCGCCGTCGATGTCGGTATCCTCAACCTCACCAATTACAAGGCACCCGATCCCGGAGAGTGGTTCTTCGGCCAGCGCATGATGGGCCTTGAGCTGCGCGACCTCTACGGCCGCCTCATCGATGGTTCGCTGGGTGCTGCCGGCCGGTTGCGCACCGGCGGCGATGGTGCCGCCTTGCAATCGCAGGGCAATCCGCCGAAGGAAAAGCTGGTCGCCTTCTTCTCCGGCATCGTGGAAGTCGGTGATGACGGCAAGGCCGGCGTGGCGTTCGACGTGCCGCAGTTCAACGGAACGGTGCGCGTCATGGCCATCGCCTGGACGAAATCGGCGGTCGGCAATGCGCAAAAAGACGTGATCGTGCGCGATCCCGTCGTCATCACCGCCGGCCTGCCCCGCTTCCTCGCCCCCGGCGACGCCTCCACCCTGCGCCTCGACGTCGCCAACACCGATGGCCCGGCCGGCGACTATGCGGTTACCATCGACAGCACCGGCGGCATCGCCATCGGCGACGATGGCGTGCCGGCCAGCGTGACGCTTGGTGCCGGCGAGCGGCGCGGTTTCGAGGTGCCGCTGATGGCGGTCGAACCGGGTGATGCCTCGCTGACCGTGCGCCTCGCCCATGCCGGCGGAACATCCGCCGAACAGGTGCTTTACCTGCCCGTGCGCCCGGCACAGCTTCCGGTCACCACCCGCATGGTCGTCGACCTGAAGCCCGGCGCGTCGCTGCGCATCGATCAGGAACTGCTGTCGGCAAGCCTCCTGCCTGGCGCCTCGGTCAGCGTCGGCGTGTCGCGCACGGCAGCACTCGACGTGCCGTCCCTGCTTCTGGCGCTCGATCGCTACCCCTATGGCTGCACCGAGCAGACCACCAGCCGCGCACTGCCCCTGCTCTATGTCAGCGACCTGTCGCAGGGCTTCGGCATCCCCGTCGACGATGGGTTGCACGAGCGCGTGCAGCAGGCGATCTACCGCGTCATCGCGCACCAGTCCTCCACCGGCGGCTTCGGCCTGTGGGGTCCGGGCTCGGGCGATCTGTGGCTCGATTCCTATGCCACGGACTTCCTGACCCGGGCGCGCGAGCAAGGCTATGACGTGCCCGAACGCGCCGTCACCCGGGCGCTATCCAACCTGCAGAACAGCCTCGGCTACGATCAGGACGTGCAGGATCGCGGCAGCGAGATGGCCTACGCGCTCTATGTTCTGGCCCGCAACAAGAAGGCCTCCGTCGGCGATCTGCGTTACTATGCCGACACCAAGCTGGAAGCCTTCTCCAGCCCGCTGGCAGTCGCCCAGCTTGGCGCAGCACTTGCCCTTTATGGCGATGCACAGCGCTCGGAGGCGACGTTCCAGGCGGCCTTGCAGCTTGCCCGCAACACCGCCGCCTTCAACCAGTATCGCGCCGACTATGCCTCGCCGCTGCGCGATGCGGCGGCCATGCTGGCGCTGGCCGCCGACAGCAAGCCCGCACCTTCGGTGGTGCCGGAACTGGTCAGGCTGGTGAACCGCAAACGCGCATCCGCCACATGGACCAGCACGCAGGACAACGCCTGGATGCTGCTGGCCGCGCGCGGCCTGAAGGAAAGCAACGACGCTATTTCGCTGACCGTCGACGGCGCCGCCCATGATGGTGCCTTCGCCCGCGAGATCGACGGCGCCGACCTCGTTCAGAACCCGCTCACCATCGCCAATGCGGGCAAGGACGCCATCGACGCCGTGGTCACCACGGTCGCAGCACCCGCCCAGCCGCTGCCGGCCGGCGGCGACGGCTTCGAGATCGGCCGCACCTATTATACGCTCGACGGCGAGGAAGCGAATGTGACGGAAGCCCGCCAGAACGAGCGTTACGTGGCGGTCATCAGGGTGCGGAACCTGAACGACTGGCCGACCCGCATGCTCGTGACCGATCTTCTGCCGGCCGGCTTCGAGATCGACAATCCGGGCCTCGTCTCCAGCGCCCAGCTTTCCAACTTCGGCTGGCTGCCGCAGACCAATGCCGCGCATCTCGAATTCCGCGACGACCGCTTCGTCGCCGCCTTCGATCCGGGCGGCAGCAGCGAGGGCGAGGTGATGCTGGCCTATGTGGTGCGTGCCGTGACACCCGGCGTCTACGCCCATCCGGCGGCAAGCGTCGAGGACATGTACCGCCCTCAATACTCCGCCCGCACTGCCACCGGCATGATGGAGGTGCAGGCGCCGTAAGGATATAGCCATGCCTGATTGCGCAAGCAGACAGCGCAGACATGTCCCCACAACGCCGACGCAGGCGTTCCCTTCTCGCTTGTGGCGGCAGATGGACTCGCGAAGCGAGGTCGAATGAGAAGCGCTGAAGCCTGCAAAGCAACGAGCTTGAGGAGGGAACCCCTTATCCGTCCCGACGCTGCGCGCCGATCCACTTTCTCCCGCAGAGGCAGAAGGAAGAGCGCTTGCATCGACCTTGTTGCCGCCAACCACACCGGTGGAAATTCGCATGAGCGATCATGCAGCACATCCCCTTCTCCGCTTGTGGGAGCAGGTGAGCTTGCGAAGCGTGGTGGAATAAGAAGTGCTGACGCAGCCAACGCCGTGCAGTTGAGGAAGCACCCCCTCATCCGTCCCGGCGCAGCGCTCCGATCCACCTTCTTCAACAAGGGGAGAAGGTGGATATGGCAACAGCCTTGCCGCCACCTGCCGGTAAGTGAGATGTGCGCAAGCGATATCGCAGCACCTCCTCTTCTCCCCTTGTGGCAGAAGGTGGACTCGCGAAGCGAGGTTGCATGAGGGGTTTTTCAGGCAAAGCCCTGCGCAGATGTGCGATCAGCGCTGCCGTCGCTGCCGCAATCGGCCTGGCCGCGCTCTGGGGGCTCGACCGCGCCTTCCCGCCGCCGCTGCCGAAACAACCCGTCCTGTCGGCCGAGGTGCTCGACCGGGATGGCCAGTTGCTGCGCGCGTTCGCCACGCCGGACGGCTACTGGCGCTTTGGGGCTGCGCTCGACCGCATCGATCCGGCCTTCCTCGACATGCTCATCGCCTATGAGGACAAGCGCTTCTGGGACCACAGCGGCATCGATCTTCTGGCGCTCGGCCGCGCGGCGCTCCAATTCGGAAGCAATGGCCGCATCGTCTCGGGCGGCTCCACGCTCTCCATGCAGCTTGCCCGTCTCATCGAGCCGCGCACCAGCCGCAACATCGCGGCCAAGCTGCGCCAGATCGCCCGCGCCGCGCAGATCGAGCGGCGGCTGTCGAAGCGCGAGATCCTGCGGCACTATCTCACCCTCGCTCCCTATGGCGGCAATCTGGAAGGCGTGCGCGCAGCCTCGCTCGCATGGTTCGGCAAGGAGCCCGCGCGCCTGACCGTCTCCGAAAGCGCTTTGCTGGTGGCCCTGCCGCAACTGCCGGAAAAACGCCGGCCCGACCGCAATGCGGAGGCCGCCCGCGCCGCGCGCGACCGGGTGCTGGAGCGCATGGTGAGCGCCGGCATTCTCAGCGAGCGCGAGGCGGCGCGCGCGGCACTGGAAGAGGTGCCCTCCTACCGCCGCGCCATGCCGTCATTTGCCGCACATGCCACGCTGCGCGCCCTGCGCACCGGCGAGGAGCCCCCTCGCCTCACCATCAGCCGCCGCGTTCAGGAAGGGCTGGAAGCGGTCGCCCGCGAAGCCGCCGCGCGGCTCGGCCCAAAACTGTCGGTCGCCATGGTGCTGGCCGATTCCCGCACCGGCGAGATTCTGGGCGAAGTGGGTTCGGCCGGCTACACCGATTCCGCCCGCTCCGGCTGGATCGACATGACCCGCGTGCTGCGCTCGCCGGGCTCCACGCTGAAACCCTTCATCTACGGCCTCGCCTTCGAGCAGGGGCTGGTGGCGCAGGAAACGCTGATCTCCGACAGCCCCGCCGACTTCTCCGGCTACCGCCCGAAGAATTTCGACATGGGTTATCAGGGGGATGTCAGCATCCGCAGCGCCCTGCAATTGTCGCTGAACGTGCCGACCGTGCGCGTGCTCGATGCGGTCGGCCCGGCAAGGCTCACCGCGCGCCTGCGCAATGCGGGCGTGTCGCTGGTGCTGCCGCCGAACGAGCCGCCCGGCCTTGCCATCGGCCTCGGTGGCGCCGGCATAACGCTGCGCGATCTGGTCCAGCTCTATGCGGGCCTCGCCAATGGCGGCAAGGTCCACCGCCTGCGCGACGGCACCGGGCCCGCCTCCGCCACGCCTTCGGGCGCGACGCTGCTCGACCCGCAGGCCAACTGGCAGGTCACCGACATCCTCTCCGGCATCCGCCCGCCGCAGGGCGCGCCCCGGCGCGCCGTCGCCTACAAGACCGGCACCTCCTATGGCTATCGCGATGCCTGGACCGTGGGCTATGACGGCCGCTATGTGCTGGGCGTCTGGGTCGGGCGCGCCGACGCCGCCGCGGTTCCCGGCCTCTCCGGCTATGTCTCGGCCGCGCCCATCGTGTTCGAGGGCCTCGCCCGCTCCGGCCTCGCCGCCGTGCCGTTCCCCGGTCCGCCGCCCGGCAGCCGCCATCCGCGCCGCGATGAGCTGCCCGTCACCCTCGCCCGCTTTGGCACCGATGCCACGGCACCCGCTGGTCCCGTCGAGCCCGCACCGCGCATCGTCTTTCCGCCCGATGGCGCGCGCGTTGATCTCGGAACCGCCTCCAGCGCCGTCACCCCGCTGGTTCTGAAGCTTCAGGGCGGGCGCGCGCCCTTCCGCTGGCTTGCCAACGGCCGGCCGCTCGGTCAGGAAGACCGCCGCCGCACCGCGACATGGCAGCCGGATGGGGCTGGAACCTCCACCCTCACCGTCATCGACGCGGCGGGACGCGCTGCAAGCGTGAAGGTGATCGTGGAGTAGCCGCCTGCGCCCTCTTTCGCCGCCGCGCGAAACCTTTCGCACGCTCGACATTTCTTCCGTTGCGGAAAGAGAAGATTTTTTCAAATAACAGCCGCCGGCGGCAGGGCTTTGCCCGTGAGCGTTGAAAAACGCAACGTCCTGTGCATCTAATTTCTACCAATTCGATAGAGTAGAATGGTATGAACAGGAGGCTGAAATGAGCCAATTCCCTAAGAATACCCTGCTCGGCATCTTCATCGCCGGCTCCGTACAACTCGGAACCCTCGGCTTTGCGCTGGCAGACACTACGCTTCTCAACGTATCCTATGACCCGACGCGCGAACTCTACAAGGAGTTCAACGAGGCATTTTCCAAACATTGGAAGGCCGAAACCGGCGAGACGGTCAACGTCCAGCAATCGCATGGCGGCTCCGGCAAGCAGGCCCGCTCGGTGATCGACGGCATCGACGCCGATGTGGTCACGCTGGCGCTCGAAAGCGACATCAACGCCATCGTCGAGGCAACGCAGAAGATCAAGCCCGACTGGCGCAAGCATTTCGATAACAATTCGGCCCCTTACACCTCCACGATCGTGCTGCTGGTGCGCAAGGGCAACCCCAAGGGCATCAAGGATTGGGGCGATCTCGTCAAGGGCGACGTGCAGGTCATCACGCCGAACCCGAAGACCTCCGGCGGCGCACGCTGGAACTATCTCGCCGCCTGGGGCTGGGCGCATCACGAATTCGGCGGCGACGAGGCGAAGATCAAGGAATACATCGCGGAACTGTTCCGCCGCGTGCCGATCCTTGACACCGGCGCGCGCGGTTCGCTTCTCACCTTCACCGAGCGCAAGATCGGCGACGTCTTCCTGTCATGGGAAAACGAGGCGTTCCTAGCCAAGAAGGAATATGGGGAGGATGCTTTCGAGACGATCATTCCCTCGCAGTCCATCCTTGCCGAACCGCCCGTCGCCATCGTCGACGCTAATGTGGATGCCAAGGGCACGCGCAAGACTGCCGAGGCCTATCTGCAGTATCTCTACTCGGAAGAAGGCCAGCGCATCGCGGCCAAAAACTACTATAGACCGTCGAAACCGGACCTTGTTCCCGAGGAAGAGAGAAAAATTTTCCCGGAAGTCAAACTTGTTGGAATTGATGACCCCATTTTCGGCGGATGGGAGAAAGCACAACCTTACCATTTCGCCGATGGCGGGATATTCGACCAGATCTACAAGCCGGCCCAGTAGGTCTGGGAGAACCAAACCCTAACACACAAGGGGCGACATGACCGCAGTTCCCGCCAGAGCGGGGTGGCGATTCAGGCAGCCGAGCGTCATTCCAGGCTTCGGATTGACGCTCGGCCTTTCGCTTGCCTACCTCACCCTCATCATCCTCATTCCGCTGTCGGGCCTTGCATGGCGCTCGGCTTCGCTGGGCTGGCCCCAATTCTGGGCCATTCTCACCGATGCACGCACCATAAACGCCCTGAAGATCAGCTTCGGAACCGCCCTTGCGGCAGCTGTGGTGAATGTCGTCTTCGGCACGGTGGTCGCCTGGGTTCTGGTGCGCTACCGTTTTCCCGGCCGGCGTATCGTCGATGCCATGGTCGACCTGCCCTTCGCCCTGCCAACGGCGGTGGCCGGCATTGCGCTGACCACGCTCTACGCACCCAATGGCTGGATCGGCGGCCCGCTCGCGTCGCTCAACATCAAGGTCGCCTATACGCCGCTCGGCATCGTCATCGCGCTCGTCTTCATCGGCCTGCCCTTCGTGGTGCGCACGGTGCAGCCGGTGATGGAGGAAATCGACCGCGAAATCGAGGAAGCGGCGGCAACGCTCGGCGCCACCCGGTTCCAGACGATCACCCGCGTGCTGTTCCCCGGCCTTGCGCCGGCCATCGTCACCGGCTTCGCGCTCGCTTTCGCGCGCGGCGTAGGCGAATACGGCTCCGTCATCTTCATCGCCGGCAACCTGCCCAACGTGTCGGAGATCGCACCGCTGCTCATCATCATCCGGCTGGAGGAATACAACTATCCCGCCGCCACGGCGATCGCGGCGATCATGCTGATCATCTCCTTCGCCATGCTGCTCGTCATCAACCTGCTGCAATCGTGGAGCCGCAAGCGCTATGGCTGATCCTGTCGCATCCGCCGCCAGCGCGGCCCCGCCCGCCGATGCCGGCATCACCGAAGGCCGTCACGCCCGCTGGACGCTGATGGCCGTCGCCTTCGTCTTCCTCGGCGTCTTCCTGTTCCTGCCGCTGGTGCTGGTGTTCATGGAAGCCTTCAGGAAAGGCATCGGCTTCTATCTCTCCACGCTCACCGAACGCGACACCATTTCCGCGATCCGCCTCACGCTGATCGTGGCCATCATATCGGTGCCGCTCAATCTGGTGTTCGGCGTCGCCATGGCCTGGGCCATCGCCAAATACGAGTTCAAGGGCAAGGCCTTCCTGACCACGCTGGTCGACCTGCCGTTCTCGGTGTCGCCGGTCATTTCCGGCCTCGTCTATGTGCTTTTGTTCGGCGCCCAGAGCGCGCTCGGGCCATGGCTGAAGGCGAACGGCATCGAGATCCTGTTCGCCGTCCCCGGCATCGTGCTGGCCACGATCTTCGTCACCTTCCCCTTCGTGGCGCGCGAACTGATCCCGCTGATGGAGGAACAAGGCACCAAAGATGAGGAAGCCGCCATCTCACTCGGCGCCAATGGCTGGCAGACCTTCTGGTTTGTGACCCTACCCAATGTGAAATGGGGCCTGCTCTACGGCGTTCTGCTGTGCAACGCCCGCGCCATGGGCGAATTCGGGGCCGTTTCCGTGGTGTCGGGCCACATCAGGGGCCAGACCAACACCATGCCCCTGCATGTCGAGATCCTCTACAACGACTACAACGCCGCCGGCGCCTTCGCGGTCGCCTCGCTGTTGGCCGGCCTTGCGCTGGTGACGCTGGCGCTGAAGTCGCTCCTTGAAATGCGCTACGGCGCCGAACTCGCCGCCACCCGTGGACACTGACAGGATTGAGCCCATGCAAGTTCGCGTCACCAACGTCCGCAAGGAATTCGACACTTTCCCGGCGCTCCATGACGTCTCGCTGGAAATCCGCTCCGGCGAGCTGATCGCCCTGCTCGGCCCCTCTGGCTCCGGCAAGACGACGCTGCTGCGTCTCATCGCCGGACTGGAACAGCCCACCACCGGCCGCATCTTCTTCGGCGAGGAAGACGCCTCGGAAAAGAGCATCCGCGAGCGCAATGTCGGCTTCGTGTTCCAGCACTACGCCCTGTTCCGTCACATGACGGTGGCCGACAATATCGGCTTCGGGCTCAAGGTGCGCCCGTCCGGAACAAGGCCGCCGGCCACGCAGATTCGCCAGCGCGCCTCCGAGCTGCTCGATCTGGTGCAGCTGTCGGGCCTCGAAAAGCGCTACCCCGCGCAATTGTCGGGCGGTCAGCGCCAGCGCGTTGCACTTGCCCGCGCGCTGGCCATCGAACCGAAGGTGCTGCTGCTCGATGAGCCGTTCGGCGCGCTCGATGCGCAGGTGCGCCGCGACCTGCGCCGCTGGCTGCGCGAAATCCATGAGGCGACCGGCCACACCACCGTCTTCGTCACCCATGATCAGGAGGAAGCGCTTGAGCTGGCCGACCGCGTCGTGGTGATGAGCCAGGGCCGCATCGAACAGGTCGGTACCGCCGATGAAGTCTATGACGACCCCAATTCGCCCTTCGTCTACGGCTTCATCGGCGATTCCAGCTCGCTGCCGGTAAAGGTCGAGGACGATCAGGTCTGGCTGGCGGAGCGTCCGGTCGGCCTTTCCGCCCCCGGCCTGCCGGCCGGTCCCGGCACCCTGTTCTTCCGCCCTCACGACATCGAGCTTCTCGACGGCTGCTCCGGCTGCATCGCCGGCACGGTCGTCGCCAGCCGGCGCGTGGCTGGCACACGCCGCGTCGAGCTTGAAATCGGCGGACACCGCGAGCGGGTGGAGATCGAACTCCCCGTCGATCACCCGGCCGCGCAGAAGAGCCGGGTGGCATTCCGCCCGCGCAAGTGGAAGGTTTTTCCGCAAAGCGCCACTCAGGAAAAATGACGAGGACGACAATTCCACCAAATCGGCAAAATGGTGGAATTGTTTTCCAATACGGAGCTTTCAATAGAAGAGCCATGCCTCGCGGCGACACGACAGCCGCGGCTATATGATGGACATTCTCATCTGGAGCCCGTCATGAAACGCCTTCTCCTCGCCGCGACCACCGCCATCGGTCTGCTCTTCTCCTCCGCCTCGGCCTTCTCGGCCGACAAGCTCCTCAATGCCTCTTACGATGTGGCGCGCGAGTTGTTCGTCCAGATCAACAAGGCTTTCGTGGCCGAACATCCGGGCGTGACCGTCGACCAGTCGCATGCCGGCACCTCCAAGCAGGCACGCGCCATCGCCGATGGCCTTGCCGCCGACGTCGTCACCTTCAATCAGGTCACCGACATCGACTTCCTCGTCAAGCAGGGTCTGGTCTCCGACGACTGGCAGAAGGAATTCCCGGACAACGCCTCGCCCTTCTACTCCCTGCCATCCTTCCTGGTGCGCGCCGGTAACCCCAAGAACGTCAAGGACTGGGACGATCTCGTGCGCGACGATGTGCAGATCATCTTCCCGAACCCCAAGACTTCCGGAAATGCGCGCTACACCTATCTGGCCGCCACCGCCTATGCGCGTGAAAAGTTCAATGGCGACGAGGCCAAGGTGAAGGAATTCGTCACCAAAATCTTCAACAACGTGCCGGTGTTCGACACCGGGGGACGCGCCGCCACCACCACCTTCGCAGAGCGCGGTATCGGCGACGTGCTGATTACCTTCGAGTCCGAAACGCAAGGCATCGCCAACGAATACGGCACCGACAAATACGAGCAGGTCGTGCCCTCCGTCAGCCTGCTGGCGGAATTCCCGGTCGCCATCGTCGACAAGGTGGTGGACCAGAACGGCAGCCGCGATCTGGCCAAGTCCTATCTCGACTTCCTCTATTCGCCGGAAGGCCAGAAGATCGAGGCCGAGAACGGCCTGCGCGTGCGCGACGAGGCCGTCGCCGCCGAGTTCAAGGACAAGTTCCCGGATGTGCGCCTCGTCACTGTCGAGGAGGTGTTCGGCGGCTGGGACAAGGTTCAGGCCGAGCACTTCGCCGAAGGCGCGCTGCTCGATCAGGCCTATGGCAACCGCTGACCCATTCTGCCTCTGAAAAGGAAAGCCGGCCCCGCGCCGGCTTTTCCTATATTCGGCGCCGCTCTTGTCGAATTGAACACATGGCCTTATCCTCGGAATTCAGGTCGTTCCGGCCTGAATTTCCCGTTCGCCCAGGCCCGGCTCAGCACCCGATCCGGCATTCAGCAAGACATCGGCACGCATGCTCACCAAAAAAGGCAAGTACGGTCTGAAAGCCCTCGTTCACCTGTCGAGGCTGCCATCAGGGAAGCTCGCCTTCGTCAACGACATCGCGGTGACCAACAACATTCCGAAGAAATTCCTCGACGCGATACTGGTCGAGTTGCGCAATGCAGGCTTCGTCGTCAGCCGCAAGGGCAAGGATGGCGGCTATCGCCTTGCACGGCCCGCAGCGGAAATCCGCATCGGCCATGTCATCCGCGTTCTCGACGGACCGCTTGCGCCACTGGCGTGCGCCAGCCGCACCCAGTACCAGCGCTGCGACGATTGCGATGACGAGGCGACCTGCGAGGTCCGTCACATGATGCTTGAGGTGCGTCAGGCCATCGCCAATGTGCTGGACAGCCGCAGCCTCGCCGCCATGCGCGATGCCGCCAACGACGATTTTCCGGGCGACATCGCCCTCAACATCTGAGCCTCTGAAGCCGCCTTATGGCGCGGCGCCCGCGCGTTCGGCCAGCATCCGGCGCGCGCTTTCCTCATCGGTGATCAGCACGGTCGGCCTGATCAGGTTCATCGCGCCGAGCAGCGCATCGGTCTTTTCCGCACCGCCAGACGTGAGCACACGCACCGGCGCCCGCCGCAGCCGGTCTACCTCGACCGACATCACAAGCTTGTTGACCGGATGATCGACCAGATCGCCATTGCGATCGAAGAAGTGGAACAGAAGATCGCCCACCGCGCCCTTCTCCACCAGTTGCTCCCGGTCCGCCTCTTTCAGGAATCCGCCGCGATAGAAGGTGGTCGCCGATGCGATGCCGCCGACGCTGACCAGCACGGCATCGAGCGTATCGGCAAGCTGGAAGATTTCCTGCAGCCCGCACCGTTCCACCAGCGCCGTCTTGGTTTCGATGCTGTCCACAACCGCCGGCGTCGGGATCAGATAACCATCACCCTGAAATGTCTGGGCGAAGCGCCAGGCGAATTCGGCCGGATTGTAGCGGCGGGCCACGCCGACGCCGCCCAGCAGGGAAATCACCTTGAAGTCGGCCAGCGCCCGCGCGCTCAGGAACTGGAGGCTTGAAAACAGCGTCTGGCCCCAGCCGACGCCGACCCGCATGCCCGCCTTCATGATGTCCGAGACATAGCTGCCGGTTCTGGCCGCGATCGCCGGTATCGGATCGGAACCGGGGGCAGAAAGCGGTGCAATGATCGCCTGCTCCAGCCCGAAGGCGCGCTCCAGTTCGCGCTCAAGAGCGGCAATCTCGACCAGCTCGCTTTCAATGGTGATCTTGACCTCGCCGCGCGCCCGCGCCTCGGCCAGCATGCGCACCACAGTGACCCTTCCGATGCCCAGCACGTCGGCGATCTCGTTCTGGGTCATCTGCTCGACGAAATACATCCATGCCGCGCGAATGCGCAGCCGGTCGCTGCGGCTTTCCGTGCCGCCATTTCCCGCGGCGGAATCGCCGCCCGCCTTCGCAGCGCTGTCTCCTTTGGGCTTCTTTGCCAATTCCCTCTCCCCGGTCGACGCCGCCGCTGCCGTAACGATTCAGCGACCGCACAATATGGTCTATTGACCGCCAAGGCACGATAGGAGCAATCCTGTTTTCGGCATATCATGCTAAAATATGCGAGACGGCCCGAAGCGCTGTCATGTCCACGCCGACATGGAAACGACGCTTTGGTCGTCAGTCTGAAAATCGAAATGGTCCGGGAAACATCTGGTGCCCGGATCCCTTGTCGAAGTGCAGGTTACAGGAATGCTGCGTGAAATTTCCGAGGAAGTGCGCATAAACCTCAAGGACCGCTTGCGGGAAATGCGCCATGCCATCCGCCGCCACCGGCACGATACCGGCAACGCCAGCGTTCTGCCGCCGCCACCCGGCGGGCGCACGCCCTTCCCCCTGCCCGAGATCGACGGGCTGGTCAGCCGCGCCGTCAGCGTGTTCGACGACGCCATGACCATGGCCGAAACACTGGTGCCCCATGACGGGCGCGCCCATTCGAAGCCGATGCCGTTCGACACCTATTTCCGCCCCGCCGGCAACCTGCTCGACGGCGAGCGGGCTTTCCGCCGCGATATGTATTATCTGGCAAAGTCCATGCTGGCCCGCAGGAATGCGGTTGCCGAACCGGTGCAGGAGGCCGGTTTCGCCGCCGTTCATGCCGCCATGCTGCGCCAGCACGGCAACCTTTTCCAGCCCCTGAAAGCGGATGCCGGCGAAACCGAACGTACAGCCCGCGCGGCCGCGCTGTGCGCGGCACTTCTGGTTGAGCTTCTGCGGGCAATGCCGGTGCGGCCCCGCCTGCCCGAAGGCAGGGTCGCCAATGTGCTGGAAGCAGAAACCGTTCTGGCCATTTCCGTTCTGGCGCCGATGGCGCTGGCCGTGGCTCTGGCCAGCTCGGACGCCGATGCCGAAAGCGGTTCCGACCTGCTCGACATTGCCGCGCTGGCGGTGGATGCCCGTCTCGACCGCATCATGCCAGCCTGCCGCACAGCAGACCCGGCAGCCGAGCTGACGCCAATCTTCGCCATGCTCATCTTCCACCTGCGCTAAGGCATGTCGACCGAAAGGGGGAGCCGGTTTCGGGGAAACGACGAGCGTAAAAACAATACCTTAAAGCGCAGGGAGCCAATCTGAAAGATCGCGACACGCGTTAAGGCCGGTTCCCCTGCTTTCTGCCGGCAGCATTACGGTAGCCCACACGAAGCCTTCATGGCGGGAGAATCGGCACGGTAGCGCCGGTCAACGCGAGCCGCACTGATCGTCCGCAACCCTCCCTGCGATAAACACCGCCCTCCCGACCATGCCGCATCCACGCAGGTCACCGCCACATCGAGAACATTTGTTTTCGTCATCAGTAATATGTATGTCTTTCCTTATCGACTGCAGGCGGTGGTGCGACTGTGCTAAAATAGCCTGCAAGGAGGACGGATGATGGACCTTCGGTTCAAGGACGAACTGGCCGCGATGCCGGATCTGCGCCACAGGTTGCGCCGCCTGCGCTGGTTCCGCGCCACCTTCCGCGCCAGCGCGAAGGCCGTGACCCGCGCCTGCGGCGTGCAGTTCCAAATCGACGACGCCCGCCTCACCCGCGCCTTCCTCGACTGGATCGAGATCGCGGAAGGGCAGAAGGCCTATGCCGACATCAACCGCGCCGATTTCATCGTCTTTGCCGCCGGTGTGGCCCTGCGCGAGCTGATCCGCCATGATCCCGCGCGCGCCGTCGCCGGGCTCGATGCCCCTGCGGCCGGGGCCGGCGTTTCCACGTCCACGCAGGAGATCGTGCGTTTCTGGCCGGAAGGCTTTCTCTACACCAACTATTGCGTCTCGGCCGTAGCCGCGATCCACGAGCAGGAATTCGGCACGGTTCCGGCCATCGACAGCTGCGCCGACGATTTGCGCACATGGTGGTCCTATCGCGAGAATGTCGCCGAGGTGCCGGCCTGTGCGGTCGCCTTCCTCGACCGCTTTCTCGGCGGCGAGCCCAACTGGATCGCACCGGACCATCCGGCCGCGCGCCATGCCATGCAGGCCATGAACCCTGCCCTTCAGGGCACGGCCCAGCCTGCCATGCAAGGCCACTAAAGCGCATCGCGATCCTTCAGATTCGCTCCCTGCGCTTTAAGTTTCTGTTTTTACGCATGTCGTTATCCCGAAACCGGTTCCCACTTTCGGACGACATGCTTTAACCCCTCACATAATCGCAAAAATCCCCGATCAGGAGAAAATCGTGGCCGGATCACAGCTCATCATCTTCGATTGCGACGGCGTACTGGTCGACAGCGAACCGCTCGCAGTGCTTGCCTATGAACGCGTCTACGAACGCCATGGCATGCCCGGCGTCGGCGTCGACATCATCAGCCAGTGCTTTGGCATGAAACAGGCCGACATCATCGCCCGCATCCGGGAACTGACCGGCCACCAGTATCCCGACCACGCACGCGACGACCTCTGGCTCGAAACGAAGGCGCTGTTCACCGAGCAGCTTCAGCCGACCAGCGGCCTGGCCGAATTCCTGTCAGAATTGAAGATCGACCGCTGCGTTGCCTCATCCTCGTCGCTGGAACGGATCCATCACAGCCTCGACGTCACCCGCATCGCTCCCCATTTCGGCGACGCGATTTTCTCATCGTCGATGGTGAAGAACGGCAAGCCTGCGCCCGACATCTTCCTGTTTGCGGCTGAAAAGATGGGGGCCGATCCGGCCGACTGCGTGGTGATCGAGGATTCGCATTTCGGCGTTCAGGGCGCCGTTGCCGCAGGCATGAAAGCCATCGGCTACACCGGCGGCGGCCACAGCGACGCTGGCCATGGCGAGCGTCTCACATCCAGCGGCGCCACCCGCGCCTGCGCGGACTGGACGGGCGTGACCGCGGAACTGGAACGGCTGGGCTTCCGCCTGAACTGAGCCTCCCCGTCATTCCGGTTCTGGCCCAGCCGTGGCCGGAATTGGATCCCGACTGGCGGTCCAAGCTCCTGTCGTTACACATCACATCGCGGATGTCTCGTCACCCGCGAGAAGGATGCACGACGCCACCACCCCCGATCTTTCGAGGCGATCGATCTGTCGGCGATCTCAGAGTTGCAGGATATTGACTTATCATTAGGCACCATATTATACGGCAGCATATGACAATACTGGAACAAAAACACCTCGCCTTGCTCGATGAGGCGGAGCGCCGTGGACAGCAGGACACAGGCAACATGCGGCTCTGTTTCGAGGTTCTGGCGCTGGCCTCGGCCATCGACCGGGCCTGCGCTGCGCGGCTCGCGCCACATCGCCTGTCGGAAGGAAAATTCGTGCTGCTGTTCCTGCTGCGTGACCTGCCCGAAGGGCTGGCCCCGCATGAGCTGGCCGAACGCGCCGGCGTCACGCGCGCCACGATTACCGGCCTTCTCGACGGACTGGAGCGCGATGGCTTTCTTGCCCGGCATGCGGACAAGGAGGACCGGCGCAAGGTGTCGGTGCGCCTGACGGCCATGGGACAGGCCAGGGCGCTCGATCTGTTCAACGAACATAGCCAATGGATCGCCTCGCTTTTCGCCGGCTTCGACCAGCACGGGCGCGAAACCCTGAGCGGCCTGCTGCGGCAGGTCTGGCGCAATGTGGAGATTCCGGCGAAGGACAGCGCGGCCGTTGCTGCGGGCAATCTCCGGTGAGTGCTGGCCGGCCGGGAAAACGTGTCGCGGATATCGAGCCTGCCCGCCTCGGCCAGCTCAATGCCGGCGCTGTCGAAGCCGCCACGCTGACCGAATGCCTCGCCGTGGACTTTGCGGCGCTGATGCGCACCGCCCTCCCCGAAACTGGGGCAGATGCCATGGCAGCGATGCAACAGGCGGCAGGCGAGGGTATTTCCCGGCGCATGGCATTGGCCGCGCGCCTGATCCATGAGCGGCGCGGTTTGTCCGCTGTGGAAGAACTCCGCCACCATGTCTCCGATACGGTGCGGGGATGGGCCTGCTTCATGATCGGCGCAGCCGGGAACATGACCCTTTCCGCCCGGCTCGCCGCAATCAGGCCCTTCGCCGACGATCATCATTTCGGGGTGCGGGAATGGTCATGGATGGCCGTTCGCCCACATATCGCCGCCGATCCCGACAGCGCCATTGCGTTGCTTGCCGACTGGACGGCCGAACCGTCCGAACGGCTGCGGCGCTTCGCCAGCGAAGCGACCCGCCTGCGCGGCGTGTGGTGCGCCCATCTCGGCGCGCTGCGGCAATCTCCCGAAAAGGCGCTGCCGATCCTTGAACCGCTGCAGGCCGATCCGGCCCCCTATGTGCAGGACTCCGTTGGCAACTGGCTGAACGATGCCGGCAAGGACCGGCCCGATTGGGTGCGATCACTGTGCGCCCGATGGTCGGTCGAAAATACCTCCCCCGCAACCGCTCGAATCTGCAAGCGCGCCCTGCGCTCCATGAACCGCAAGGGCTGACACACGAAAGGACCGCTCCCATGGCGCACTATCTGGCCGAACTCTATTCCCCGAAACCCGCATGGCTGGCGCTCGACCGGAACGGCCGCCAACAGTTTTTCGAAGACATCGGCTCCGGCATGGGGGCGCTGTCGGCCCTCGGCGTGGAAGCGATCGCCCTGGGTGAAACGGATGCCGCGACCCTGCATGCCCCGTCGCAAAAGTTCTTTGCGATCTGGCGCGCGCCTGACGCGGCTGCAATGAACGCCTTGGTGTCGGGCATCGCCGCTTCGGGATGGCATGACTATTTCGAGACCATCAACGCGACCGGCCCCGGCGTCGATCTGAACGGCCACCTTGCGCAGCTCGCGGCGCTCTAGCCGTCGCGAGTATCACGCAGGCCATCTGAAAACGCCAATCAAGCTTCGCCTGAAGGTTTTGATGGTCCGCAGGAGGATGCGACAGCATTTTCTAACTGCCTCACACAATCGGCTGCAGGTCGGCGGCGCTGACGTAGAAGAAATGGGTCTCGTCCGCAAACGACAGCTCGACTTCGACGGAACCATCGGTTGTCAGAGCCACCACCCGGAACGGCTGTCGCGATATGCCCTCGCGGATCACCTCGATTTCCTCTGCCGGCAGGCCGGCCAAGAGGGATTCAAGATCACCAGAAAACAGCACCAGATCGCCGCTTTCTATCTGCAATGCGCTACCCCTTGCAGCCAAAATTCCGAGGCCCGCTCAGAAACTCTTTGAGCGATTCCTGAAGCGGATCGTAGCTGATAGTGTATTGCCATGGCACATCTTTCAGGAACGGATCGTTCGCAACCGTTGCTTTTGCCTGAGGCGGTTGACGACTATGTGGGGCGAGACAACCCGGTTCGCTTCAGCAAGGCTTTCTTAGACGGCCTCCGCGCAACCTCCGACACGGCAATGTCCATCGCGCCGTAAGGTTCGCATGGAGCGGGCCTGTCGCTTTCTCCGGCCGGTCGCGCGGTCTCACCCCCACTGCGAGCAAATATCGGCTTTGTCCGAAACCCTCGGTGGAATGACGGCGATTTCTCTGGCGGGGCTCAGAGCCCCGCCACAAGCTCGTCTTCCAGCCGCGTGCCGCCGAACCAGTTGAGCCGGTTGACGGTGACGAAGCCAGCATCGATCATGCTGTTCTCGTCGCCCTCGATAGAGGTATGCGGGCGTCCCCGCGGCACGATGATCACGGTGCGGTCGCCGTCCGTTTCCACGACTTCCGCCTTCGAGGCGATCTTGTCGCGGCCGATCACCGGCTGGCGCACGTCGGCCGGCAGCCGCGTCGGCAGGTTGACGCTCAGCCAATGGCCCTGCGCCGCCCATTGCGCGCGCTTGTCCCACAGCTTGCCGATGAAGGCCGAGAGCCACAATTCGCCCTCGTCCGTGATTTCGGGATTCTTGACCTGCGAGAAGCCGATGGCGGGAACGCCCCAGAAGGTCGCCTCGCGCGCGATGCCGAGCGTGCCCGAATAGGCGAGGTCTTCCGCCACGTTGCGCCCGTCATTGATGCCGGACAGGACGAGATCGGGCTTGCGGTCGTTCTCGAACAGCCAGGCGAAGGCGGCGACCACGCAATCGGCCGGGCGGCCGGAGCAGGCAAAGCGCCTGTCGCCGCGCTTTTCCATGGTCATCGGCTGGGCGATGGTCAGCGAAGGCCCCGCCGCCGTGTGCTTGCGGTCCGGCGCCACCACCCACACATCCTCGCTCACGCGGCGCGCGGCTTCTGTCAGGCGGGCGATGCCGGGTGCATCGATGCCGTCGTCGTTGGAAACCAGAATTCTCATCAAAATACCTCTTGTCCCACCACCAGCCTGTCGCCGGTGCGCCTGCCGCTTTGCAGCGCCGGAATATGTTCGCCCAGCCGGGCGATCTCGTCGGGCCCGCAGGAATGGCCGAGCACCGGGGGGCGGCCTGCGTGTTCCCAGATTTCGACATTGCCGGCGAGCGTCGGATGCGTCGGCATCCTGATCCAGTCGGCGCGTCCCTTCGCGTGCAGCTCAAAGCCCGGCGTACCGGCCGGCAGATGGCCGGAGAGCAGGATCGGAAACCCCTGCGCATCAGCCAGCGGAATGAGGCGCGAAGAGGGCCCTGCCCTGCCCATGCCGTCATCGGCCAGCAGCGGGCAGTCCGGCAGTGCCTCGCCGTCGTTCCAGTCGAGGGCGGCATCGATGCGAGCGCGCAGCAATTCGGGCAAGCCGGGCTTCAGCGCCTCGACCGCCTCGATCTGGGCCAGCAGGTGCGCGCGCATCGAGGCATGGATGGCGAAGCGGCCGGGCATCGCCGCCACCAGTTCCAGCGAGCGTCCCGAAAGCGGCGTCGGCAGAAGGCAGCCGCCGGCGCGTTCCGCGATCCATGCGGCGATCCGCTCGGCGCGCTCGCCACCCGAAACCGGATCCGCGCCATAGGAAGCGTCGAGCAGCAGCAGATCGCATTCGGGCATCCGATCCATGACGAAGACGGCGCTGTCCGGCACCACGTCGGCGCAGTAGACGACGCGGTTTGCCTCATCCTCCAGCGCAAACCACACGCCGCCCACCACATGGCCGGAGCGCCCGGTGGCGATGCGGAAGCCGGCGACATCCAGCACGTCGCCCGGCCTGAACAGCTCGATCCTGTCTGAGGGAAACGGATAAGCCTCGACAAGCGCCGTCTCGCCATAGGCAGCCAGCGTCGCCGGCGCCTCGTCGCGCGTTTCGGCGGTCATCAGGATGCGCCCGCGAAAGCCTTCTGAGAGCAGCCAGTTGAGAGCCCCGACATGATCCTCATGCGCATGCGAGATCAGCACGGCGTCGAGCCGGTCCACCGGCGTCAGCGGGCGCGGATAGTAGTCGCGGCCGGTGGCGCCCACCTTGATGCCGGCATCCAGCATCACGCGCTGTCCCTCGCGTCCCACCACGACGCTGGTGCGGCCCTTCTCGCCGAAGCCGCCTGCGAGTTCTACGTCCAGTGTCATGCGTATTGCCTATTCTCCGTCCCGTTCCCCGGAATCAGCCAGCCCGAAACGATGCGCAGCCGCAGCCGCGCGCCTTCCTCGAATCCCTCATGGCCGGGATATTCGAAGCTGATCAGCCGCTCCGGATCGGCGGCGGGCGCGAAGTCGATGCGCAACGCACCGCCCTTGTAGACCGCGCGGACGACCGTGCCGTCGATGCCGGGCTCGCCTTCGCCCGCGATTTCGAGATCGGGCGTGCGCACGCAGATGCTGGCGGCCGCGCGCGGTCCGTCGCCGGCGCGGCAGCGCACCGTCGCCTCCTGCCCCAGCACCTCCACACGCGCCTTTCCGCCCTCTTCGGCCGAAAGCACTTTTGCGGGAAGCACAATGCCCTGCGCGATGAACGAGGCGACCATTTCGCTCGCCGGCTCGGTGTAGAGTTCGCGCGGCGTGGCGAGCTGCGCCAGCCGGCCATGGTCCATCACCGCGATGCGGTCGGCCAGCGCCATGGCTTCCGACTGGTCATGGGTGATGTAGACGATGGTCGTGCCGGTGCGCTTGTGGAAGGCGGCGAACTCGTCTTCCATCGAGGCGCGCAGATGCACGTCCAGATTGGCCAACGGCTCGTCGAACAGCACCAGCGAGGGAGCGGCCACCAGGCAGCGCGCCAGCGCCACGCGCTGCCGCTGTCCGCCCGAGAGATTGGCAGGGCGGCGATCGGCAAGGCCGGTCAGGTCGACCAGCGCCAGCGCCTCGTCCACCTTGCGCTTCGCTTCGGCCTTGTCCACCTTGGCGACCTTCAGCGAATAGCCGACATTCTCCGCCACCGTCATGTGGGGCCACAGCGCGTAGTTCTGGAACACGATGCCGACGCGCCGCTTCTCCGGCGGAACGCTGCCGCCGGCATCGGAGACCGTCTTACCGCCGATGCGGATGTCGCCGCCGCTGACCTGCTCGAAGCCGGCCACCAGCCTGAGCAGCGTAGTCTTGCCGCAGCCCGAGGGGCCGAGCACGGCGAGGAACTCGCCGTCGCGCACGTCGATGGAGACATCCTTGACGGCGTCGAAATCGCCAAAGGTCTTGGTTACGTTGGAGAGCGTCAATCCCGCCATGGCAGAACTCCGTTGGGAAGGTAGGGGGCGAGCAGATTGGTGGCGAGCATCAGCCCGAAGGTGACGGCGACCGTGATGGCCGACATCGCCGCCGCATAGCTGGAATCGCCGCCCTGCTCGAACGAGAACATCACCACGCCGATGGTCTCCGAGCCGGAGGACCACAACAGCGCCGAGACCGTCAGTTCGCTGAGCGCGGTCATGAAGATAAGCAGGCCGCCGGCAAGGGCCGCCGGCGCGACCAGCGGGAAGACGATGGTGCGCAGCCGCGTGAACAGCCCTGCGCCCGCCACCTGCGCGGCCTCTTCCAGCGCCCGGTCGATCTGGTGATAGCCGCTCACCGTCGGCCTCAGCGCCAGCACGAGGAAGCGCGCGAGATAGGCGTAGAGAATGATCCAGACCGTGTTGTAGAGCTGGATGCCCGTGAACGGGATCGGCCGCAGGAACATCAGAAGTGCCGCGATCGCCAGCACCACGCCGGGCAGCGCATAGGGTAGCTCGATGGCGAGGTTCACGTAGCGGATCCACTTCTGCCTGCCCCAGGCGACCATGTAGCCCACCGGCACCGCAACCAGCACGGCGAACGCCGCCGCCGCGATGGACAGGGCGAAGGAGTTGAAGAAGGAGCGGTTCGCCGCCGCATGCTCGAACAGCACGAAACGGTAGTTGTCGAGCGTGGCCGTCGCCCAGCTCAGCGGAATGCCGTAGCCCGGAACCAGCGAGGTGAGCAGCAGGCCGAACATCGGCATCACGAGAATGAGCAGGATCAGGAGCCACATGCAGATCTCTACCGGCAGCCTCCAGCGGCCGAGCGGATAGGGATCGGCCGGCAGCGAGGTGGACGAGATGCGGTAGTCGCGGCGCCGACTCATCAGCTCCTGCCCGACGATGCCGGCCATGGCGATGACGCCGATCAGCACCGAAAGGAAGGCCGCCTCGCCCAGCACCGAGGGGCCGCCGCCGGCCAGCTTCTGGTAGATCAGCGTCGGCAGCACCAGATAGTTCGCTGGAATGCCGAGGAAGGCGGGGATGCCGAAATTACCCACGCAGGACACGAAGGCGAGTGCGGCGGCCGCCACGATGGAGGGGGTCATCAAAGGCAGCACGATGGTGCGCAGCACCGTGAACCAGCCCGCCCCGCCCGAGCGCGCCGCCTCGATCAGCTCGCGCGGCAGCTTGCGCAGGCCCGCGCGCACCAGCAGGAACACCAGCGGCCCGTATTGCACGCCGAGCAGCAGGATGATCCCCTCGGTCGAATAGAGCGGGTTGCGGGTGCCGATGGGCGGCGCCATGCCGATCATCTTGAGGAACGGGCTTGCCGGCCCGAACAGTTGCAGCCAGGCCAGCGCCGTCACCTGCGGCGCGATCATCAGCGGCATCACATAGCACAGCACCAGCATGGAGCGGCCGCGTATGTCGGTCAGCGTCACCAGCAGCGCCATGAAGGTGCCGAGCACCACGGCAAGCGCGGTGCCGCCGAAGCCGACCACCAGCGTGTTGACCGTGGCGGTCCATGTGGCGGGATTTGCAAGCCCCATGCGGATTGCCGTGTCGGAAAGCGTGCCACCCGGCGCCACGATCTCCTTGACGAGGCGCAGCATCGGCAGCAGCGAAAGCAGCACGATGACGATGGCAACCACCACCGTCAGGGCCATCTCCTGGCCCCGGCTTTCTTTTACAGGTGCGGACATTGTTGATTTCCCGGTAAGCCCTGAAGCATGTCACCCCAAACAGGAACCGATTTCAGGGGAACGACATGCGTAAGGATAAGGACTTAAAACACGTTGCCTGATTTCATTTGAACGCGACGCGCTTTAAGCGCCCGATAGATGGCGAATGGCGGATGGCCACCGCGATCGGACGGGGACCGGCAGGAATTTCCTCGCCGCCGGCCCCATCGCCCTGATGTCAGCCCCCGAACAGTTCGGAGAACTTCGCCTTGTCGGCTTCGGTGTTCTTGAGGATGGTGGGCAGGTCGAACGACATCACCTTGAACTCGACGCCCTCCGGCAGCCATTCAGGCCGGCCGACGGATGCCTTGGCAGGCAGGTAGCCCATGTCGAGCGCCAGCTTCTGGCCTTCATCGGACAGGATGAAGTCGACGAACGCCCTGGCGCCCTCGACATTCTTCGCCGTCTTCATGATGGCGACCGGCTCGGTCACCGCCGGCACGCCCTCGGACGGGAACACGAACTCGATCGGCGAGCCCTTGGCCTTGGCGTTCATAGCCATGAAGTCGACGAGGATGCCGTAGGGCTTCTCGCCGCTGGCCACCGACTTCAGCACCGCGCCGTTGCCGCGCACGGAAATGGTGTTGTTGTCCTTCAGCTTCTGGAAGAAGTCCCAGCCATAGTTGCTGTCGGCCACGAAGCCCGAGAGCAGATAGGCGGCGGCGCCCGAATAGAGCGGGCTCGGCATCACCAGCCCGTCCTTGTACTCGGGCTTGGCGAGATCGGCCCAGTGCTCGGGCTTCTGGGCGGCGGCGGTGTTGTAGGCGATGCCGGTGGTGATCAGCTTGGAGCCGAAATAGGTCTTGTCGGCATCCACGGCATCGGGCTCGATGCCATCAATCTTGGCTTCCGGATAGGCCAGCAGGCGGTCTTCGCCCTTGAGCAGTTCCATGCTCACCGCATCGGCAATGAGCAGCACGTCGGGCTGCGGGCTGCCGGCGGCAAATTCGGCCGCGAGCTTGGCCAGAATGTCGCTGGTGCCGGAGCGGTAGATGCTGACATCGGTGCCCGGATTGGCCTTCTTGAAGGCCTCGACGGTCTTTGTCGCGTCAGCCTCCGGCTGCGACGTGTAAAGTGTCAGCGTGTCGGCGCTGGCAGCGCCCGAAAAGAGCATTGCGGCAATCGCCACCTTGCTCGCGAGTAGTGAGACGAAACGCGTGTTCATGAGACCTCCTGATCGTCTTCTGTGCATGGCTTGCGGCTTCTTTGCCGACCAAGCCTGCTCCTCCCTGCACGGCGTATATGACCCATAGATGACAGCACGCCCGTTGTTCATATGCAATGTTCATTTGTTCCTTGTCAAACACAAATGAACACATGAACTGTGTCCTTGCCGACACAGTGCTTATCCACGATGTTAAAGCATGTCGCCCGAAAGTGGGAACCGGTTTCGGGGCAACGACAGGCGTGAAAGCAGGAGCTTGAAGTGCGGCGAGCGAATCTGAAGGATTGCGCAGCACTTCAGGTGCGAATCGGGAGAAACAGATGCAGCGATCGACGAACAGGAAGCAGGCCGCGCCGGTGCGCGAAGCGCCGCTCGTCTCCTCCGACATAAACGTCAAGACCGCATGGCTCTACTACGTCGAGGGTCTGACCCAGGAGCAGATCGCGGAAAAGCTGAACGTCAGCCGCGTCAAGGTCATGCGCACGCTGGCCGCTTGCACCGCCGAGGGCGTCGTCGTCACCACCATCAACGCCGGCACCGCCGCGCAGGTGGCGCTGGAGCGTGCGCTGGAAGAGCGTTTCGGCCTCGATGCGGCCGTGGTGGTGCCGACGCCGGAAGATGCCGCCCATCTGGAAAAGGCCATCGGCCATGCGGTCGCGCTCTATCTCGGCGAACAGATGCAGGACGGCATGACGCTCGCCATCGGCGGCGGCGCGACGCTGCACGCCAGCCTCGCCTATCTCGGCCGCCGGCAATTGCAGAATGCGTCCGTCATCGGCCTCGTCGGGGCCCTGCCCCATTCGCAATGGATCAACCCGTCCATCGTGGCGGCCAAGGTCGCCGACATTTTCGGCGTCGACAGCTACCAGATCACCGCGCCGGTCATGCTGCACGATCCGGCGCTGCGCGATCTTCTGTGGGCACAGCCCGAACTGCTGGACGTCCGCACCCGCGCCGCCAATGCCGACATCGCCCTTTTGACAGTGGGCGAGATTTCGCGCGACGCCACCATCTTCCGGCACGGGCTGGTGCCGTCTGCGCTCATCCCCTCGCTGCGGGCAAAGGGGGCAACGGCCAATGTCTTGTCCTATTTCATCGACGCGCAGGGAAAACTCGTTGATCACGAGGTCAACGACCGGGTGATGGCGATCGGCCTTGATGTGGTCAGCGCCATTCCCAACGTGGTTCTGGCCGCCGGCGGGCGCCACAAGATCGCCGCCATCCGCGCCGCCCTCAACGCCTTCGAAACCAATGTGCTGATCACCGACAGCGACACCGCGCAGGCGCTGACCGTGGCCGGCTGACGCTCCTGTTCAGATCAGCCCGCGCTCGCGCAGAAAATCGTCGAGGCCTGCATTGGTTACGTCCTCGAATTCGCGCACCGCGTCGTTCATGCGGCGGCGGTGGGTGACGAGCAGGGTCAGCACCTGCCGCATTTCCACGGAAATGCCGAAGCGCGCCCAGCGCTCGGCGATATGGGCTGGAAGCTGGAGATCGGTGCAGAAGGCATCGAGGCTTTCATAGCCGAGCTCCTGCACCAGCCGTGCCGTGTCCTCGCCCGAAAGCCGTTCCTCGAAAGCATGGTCGTGCAGGCGCTGCGCCACCAGCTTGATGTCGGCCGGCGAGGCGCTCATCACCTTGGAGACGATATTGCGGACGTCGGAGGGACCAAACGGAGGCATGTTGAATTTTCCCTGCTGCCGGGGCACCGGACCGGAACGCAAACAGCTTTCCGGTTCCCTGCCCGATCAACCTTCTGGAACAGCATTCCCCGCCCCCGGTGTTGACCGGGAGCAGAAAATTATCAGGCCGAATATAGGTCCTTTGCCAGGAAACACCAATGCCGGCTCAGACCACCAGACCCATCGGGTTTTCGACAAGGCGCTTGAAGGCGCCGATGAGTTCGGCACCCAGCGCTCCGTCCACCGCCCGGTGGTCGGTCGACAGCGTCACCGACATCACCGTCGCGACCTTCACCTCGCCATCCTTCACCACCGCCCGCTGCTCGCCCGCGCCGATCGCAAGGATCGTCGCATGCGGCGGGTTGATGACGGCGGCGAAGTCTTTGATCCCGAACATGCCGAGGTTCGACACTGCCGTGGTGCCGCCCTGATACTCTTCCGGCTTCAGCTTGCGGGTCCGGGCACGCGCCGCCAGATCCTTCATCTCTTTGGAGATCGACGACAGGCTCTTTTCCTCGGCCTTGCGCACGATCGGCGTGATCAGCCCGCCGGGAATGGAGACGGCAACGCCGACATCGGCGTGACGATGCTTGACCATCGCGCCCTCGGTCCACGACACGTTGGCGTCAGGCACTTCCTTCAACGCCAGTGCCAGCGCCTTGATGATCAGGTCGTTGACGGAGAGCTTGTAGGCCGGCTCCTCGCCCTTTTCCGTCTTCTTCACCGGAGCCGCGTCGTTGAGCTGCTTGCGCAGGCCAAGCAGCGCATCCAGCTCGCAATCCACCGTCAGGTAGAAATGCGGCACGGTCGACTTCGCCTCGACCAGCCGCCTGGCGATGGTCTTGCGCATATTGTCGTGCGGAATCAGCTCATAGGAGCCTTCCTCGAACAGTTTCAGCACGGCGTCGTCCGACATCGGCTTGACCGCGGGAGCAGCAGCGGCAGGTGCTGCGGTTGCAGGTGCGGCAGCAGCCTTCGCCCCGCCCCCGGCAATCGCGGCTTCCACGTCTGCCTTGACCACCCGCCCCTGCGGACCAGAACCCGAAATCCCGGACAGGTCGAGGCCGGCCTCGCGGGCCAGACGCCGTGCCAGCGGCGTGCCGCGGACCGCACCCGCCTGCACGGGCATGTCCCGTACGGCGGGCGCAGCCTGCGCAGGCCTGTCCTGGGAGGACGATCCAGCAGATGAAAATTCAGGCTTCTCAGCTTTGACTTCGGCAGCCGGGACAGCGGCAGCACCCGCATCCTCGCCCTCGGCATAGATCCACGCCACCGCATGGCCGACGGGAATGTCCACGCCTTCCTTGCCGGTGATGCTGCGCAGAATGCCGCTGGCCGGCGCGTCGATCTCCATCGAGGCCTTGTCGGTCTCGATCTCGAACAGCACGTCGCCCTGTTTGACAGCGTCGCCTTCCTTGAAGAACCAGCGCGAGATCTGGCCGGTCGCCATGTCCATGTCGACCTTGGGGAGGATGACTTCGACGGCCATGTCTCAGCGCACTCCCTTCGCGAGATCGCGGGCTGCTGCGATGATGCCCGGCACCTGCGGCACGGTGGCCTTTTCCAGCTCGGGATTGTAGGGGATCGGCGTCTCTGCCCCGCCAAGCCGCACGATCGGCGCGTCGAGATAGTCGAACGCCTCGCTCTCGGCGATCATGGCGCTGATCTCGGCCCCGATGCCAAGCGTCTTCACCGCCTCGTAGACGCACAGCAGACGCGAAGTCTTCTTCACGCTCGCAATCACCGTCTCGCGGTCGATCGGGCGGATGGTGCGCAGGTCAATCACCTCGATGTCGATGCCCTCGCCGGCCAGCGTTTCCGCCGCTTCCAGCGCCTTGTGCACCATGATCGAGGTGGCGACGATGGTGAGATCCCTGCCCTCGCGGCGCACTTCGGCCTTGCCGATCGGCACCGTGTAATGGCCCTCCGGCACCGGGCCCTTCATCTTGTAGAGCAACTTGTGCTCGAAGATCATCACCGGGTCGGGGTCGGCCACGGCCGCCAGCAGCATGCCCTTCACGTCATGCGGGGTCGCCGGCTGGATCACCTTGAGGCCCGGCACATGCGCCAGCCATGCCTCGAGGCTCTGACTGTGCTGGGCCGCGGCCCCCGTGCCCGAACCCGCAGGAAAGCGCATGACGACCGGAACCGAGACCTCGCCGCCCAGCATGAAGCGCATCTTGGCGGCCTGGTTGACGATCTGCTCCATGCCGAGCGTAGCGAAATCGGAGAACTGGAACTCGAAGATCGGACGTAGGCCGGTCACCGCCGCGCCAACGGCGACGCCCGCGCCGCCGAGTTCGGAGATCGGCGTGTCCATCACCCGGTCGGTGCCGAAGCGCTCGACCAGATCGCCGGTCACCTGAAACGCGCCGCCATAGACGCCGATGTCCTCGCCCATGAGAATGACGCGCTCATCGGCCTCCATGGCGATGGCCATGGCTTCCTGAATGGCCTGCGAGTAGCTCAGTTCGCGCACAGCCGCATCCATCACGCCACCTCTTCCGTATAGACAAACTGGGCAAGGTCGGAAATCTCGGGCATCGGGCCTTCCTTGGCGTACTCGATGCCTTCGGCGATCTCGCGCGCCACATCCTCGCGGATCGCCTCGATGCCGTGATCGTCGATCACGCCGAATTCCTTCAGCTCACTCTCGAACAGGGTGATCGGATCGCGGTTGGTCATCCAGTCCTCGATCTCTTCCTTGGTGCGATAGCGGTTGCGGTCGCTCTTGGAATGGCCGCGATAGCGGTAGGTCTTGGATTCGATCAGCGTCGGCCCCTCGCCGGCCCGCGCCCGCTCGATTGCCGCGTGGGAGGCTTCCGCCACTTCCGAGAAGTTGTTGCCGTCGACGATCACGCCCGGCATCGAATAAGCGGCGGCGCGGTCGGCGATATTGGCCACGGCGGTCGAGCGCGCCGTGGAGGTCGACATGCCGTAGCCGTTGTTCTCGCACACGAAGATCACCGGCAGCTTCCAGATCGACGCCATGTTGAGCGATTCATGGAACGCGCCCTCATTGTTGGCGCCGTCGCCGAAGAAGGAGACGACGACCTTGCCGTTGCCGAGACGCTTGGCCGACAGCGCCGCACCCACGGCGATCGGAATGCCACCCGCGACGATGCCGTTCGCACCCAGATTGCCCTTGCTGACGTCGGCGATGTGCATGGAGCCGCCACGGCCCTTGCAGTAGCCGGTCGTCTTGCCGAAGAACTCCGCGAACATCTTCTTCACGTCCGCGCCCTTGGCGATGGAGTGGCCGTGGCCGCGGTGCGTGGAGGTGATCTGATCGTCGTCGGTCAGCGGCATGCAGATGCCCATGGCGCTCGCCTCCTGCCCGATGGACAGGTGCATGGTGCCGTGGATCAGGCCGCGCATGTAGCTGTCTTCCGCGCCCTCTTCAAAGCGGCGGATCAGGTACATCTTGCGCAGCACGTCCCTGAGCTGGTCGTGGCTGTACCGGGTGTAGGCGAAGGGCAGGTTCGTCTGCCCCGCCGCCTTGTTCGCTGTGGCCATATTCAGGCTCCTTAACCGTAAACGAGCTTGTCCTGCCGGGCGCGCAGTTCGGCGATCTTCGATCCCGGTGCCGGCGCGGCGTTGGCATAGGTGATCAGTTCACCCTTTTTGATCGGCGCGGTCACCGAGCCGCCCTGCAGCAGGCCGCAGGGAATGGCTTTGGCGGCGCGCGCTTCCGGCGCCGTCATGATCCAGGCGCGGTAGCAATATTCGCCGATGGCATCGAGCTTTTCGCCCGGCTGCATGTCCTTCTTGGCGACGGCACAGACCTCGGCGACGGGCTTGGCCAGCGGCACCATGTCGGCCTTGCCGTAAAGCACGACGCGGGCGCAGGTCAGCGGCACTTCGAGCGAGGTCAGGTGATAGGGGCGATGGAAGGTGAAATACGGACCCTTGCCCATCTTCAGGTCTTCCATGCGCTCCGAAATGCGCGGATGCGACATGTCGGCGACGACGAACACGCCCGGCGCAACGCCCTTGCCGATGGAATAATCCACCACGCCGACCTTCGAGAGCACGCCGCCATCCTTTTCCGGGACCAGCACGCTGGAAAGCTGGTCCAGCGTGGCGGCGGGACCGTGCATGCCGGGCTTGTCGGGCACCAGACCGGTGGCGTTGGCGATCGCCGCCATCTCGACCATGGTCTTGGAGCCGTCGACGAACTCGACCAGCATGCGCACATTCATGTTGCGGCGGTGCGCTTCCTCCTCATAGGCGGGCGGCGTCGCATCGATGTTGAGCGGATTGTTCTTGCCCTTGCCGGCGGCGACGATCGGATGGCCCATGGCCGAAACGAATTCGATCAGCTCCATGCAGGAAGACGGCTCGTCGCCCGCGCCCAGCGAATAGGTGACGCCAAGGCGATCGGCTTCGCTCTTCAGGTAAGCGCCAATGGTCACGTCGGCCTCGACATTCATCATCACCAGATGCTTGCCGTGCTCCATGGCGCGCAAGCCGATCTCGGCCCCCACGGCCGGAACGCCGGTGGCATCGATGACCACATCGATCAGATCGTTGCCAAGCACCAGATCGGCATCATCCGTCACCGCGATCTTGCCGGCTTCCATGGCTGCGGTCATGTCGGAAGCGGTGCCGACCTCGCGGGAATGCCCCTTTTCCCGATAGGCGATATCGACCGCCTTGTGGGCGTTGGGCATGTTGAGCTCGGAGATCGCACCGATCTCCACGCCGGCCATATGCGCCACGCGGGTGACGATATCAGTGCCCATCTCGCCGGAGCCGATGAGGCCGATGCGTATAGGCTTGCCCGAAGCTGCGCGCTCCTGAAGATCCCGCGCCAGACCGGTCGGGGAGATGTTGATGCCCATTTCGTGAATCCTCCGTAGTTGAACCATCAATAATGAACATGTGTCTTTCAATCAAGTCGAATGTTCATTGCCTGCATAATAGCACCCATTCGCCGCGGCTTCGCGGCGACAGAATGTGGATGGCAGCAGGGAATGTGAAATAACAACGCATGTCGCCCGAAAGTGGGAACCGGTTTCGGGATAACGACATGCGCAAAAACAAGAATTTAAAGCGTGAGGAGCGAATCTGGAAGATCGCGACACGCTTTAGCCGTTCAGAGCAATCCGAACCGGTATTCAGTGATCTGGCAATAGGTTTCGCCGGGTCTCAGCACGGCATCGGCGAAACCCGGATGGTTGACGGCATCGGGAAAGCGCTGCGGCTCTAGGCACAGCCCGCCATGGCGCACGCCTTGCACACCGCCGCGCAGCCTTTCGCGCACCGGCAGATTGCCGCCGTCATAGAATTGCAGGCCGGGCTCGGTGGTCAGCACGTCCATCGCGATGCCGGAACGCACCGCTTCCAGCCGGGCGGCGAAGGCCGGTGCCTCGCGCGCCTGCCGCGCCAGCACGAAATTATGATCGTAGCCCTCATAAGGCTCGCCTTCACGACAGACCGGCCGCAGCCCGCGAAAATCGAATCGGCTGCCGGCCACCGCACGGATTTCGCCGGTCGGGATGTTGTCGGCATCCACCGGCGTGTAGGCATCCGCCGCTATGCGCAGCCTGTGGTCCAGCGCACTGCCGCCGCCGTCGAGGTTGAAGTAGGCATGGGCCGCGAGGTTGACCAGCGTTTCGCGTTCCGTGCGCGCTTCCAGCTCGATCACCAGCCGGCCGGGCTCCACCCGGTAGAAGCAGCTTGCATGCACCTCGCCGGGATAACCCTGATCGCCATCAGGCGACACCAGCGAAAGAAGCAAGCAATCGGCGGAGTGCCGCTCCACGGTCCAGTCGCGGACGCCAAAGCCCTCCGTCCCGCCATGCAGATGGGTGCGGCCATGTTCGTTGAGATCGAGCTGGTGATCCCTGCCCCCGACATGCGCCCGACCCCCAGCGATACGGTTGGCGCAGCGCCCGACAACGGCGCCGAAGAATGCGCCATGCGTCCGGTAGGCGCCGAGATCGTCGAAGCCGAGCACGACATTCACCGGACCGTACCGTCCGGGCACAATCAGTTCCGTCAGCGAGGCCCCAAAAGAAATGACGCCGGCGGTGATGCCGCCGGCGCCAATCCTGATCACGTCATGGCGATCTTCCATCATCGGGCCCCCCTGTGCGCCACATCATTGCACCGCCAGTGTAGCCGCAACAGAGCCGCCATGCAGCCTGCGTTCAGACGGCCGGCCGGGCGCGATGGCCCGACCGGCGTCCCGCGATCACTTCTTGGGAGTGATCTTGCTGATCCGGTCGTTTGCCGGATTGTCTTCACCCTGCGCCTTGTTGACGGCGAAAATGTCACCCTTGTCGTCGACCGCGACGTGGTTGGCGAACGGCGCATTTTCGAGGTTGGCGACGATGTTGCCGTCCGTATCGACGACCGTAACCGTGCCGGCGCCGCGATTGCTGACATAAGCGTGCTTTGACACCGGATCGAAGGCGACGTTGAGCGCGCCGGCGCCCACCAGAACATTGTGCAGCGTCTCGCCGCTGTCGGCGTCCACGATCAGCAGATTATCGCTGCCCTGCGAAGCCACGAAAACACGCTTCGTCGCGCCGTCATAGGCAACGCCGATCGCACCGCGCGAACCCTTGATCGGGATCACCTTGTCCACCTCGCCGCTGGCGGCGTCGATGATCGCCACCTCGTCGGTGGACATGCTGACGGTGAACAGCTTGCCGGAATCGGCGTCGAACTTGAGGCTGCCGACCGAGAAGTTCTGGCCGCGCTTGCCGCTCTTGATCTCGATCGCGCCGGCAGGCTCAAGGGTCTTGGTGTCGAACACCACCACGGTTGGCGAACCGGAGGCGGTTGCATAGGCCTTGCCGCCCTTCTCGTCCACGACCACGTCGCGGGCATGCGCAGCAGCGCCCGGCTCGAACTGCTTGACCAGCGAAAGATCGGACTGCTTGTAGACGGCAACCGTGTTCTGGCGGGTGTTGGTCACCCAAACAGTGTCGTTGGCGTCATCCACGGCAACGCCATAGACGGCATAAAGGCCGCCTTCCTTGCCATCCTCGCGCGCCGGCGCTTCGCCGGGCGAGACCTGCGCCACGATCTCAAGCGTCTCCGGGTTCACCTTGACCAGAGCAGACGCCTTGACCGGCGGACGGCCAACGGCGGAGGTCACGAACACGGCGTCATTCTTGGCGCTGTAAGCGCTCTGATAGAGGCCGGGCACGAGCTTGTTGTCCTTGACCTCGAACTTGTCGGCACCCGACAGCGGCACCTGCGGCGAAACCTTCAGTTCCACGATCTCGGCGTGGTAGGGCGCGGCAGTGGTCAGCACCAGCGGATGGGTACCGACGGCAGCGTCCTCGGGCAGCTTGAAGGTCACCTCGAACTTGCCTTCCTGATCGGCGGTGAGAGGACCTTCACCCAGAACCTGCGCCCCGCGCAGGAAGGTCACCGACTGGCCGGGCTTGAAGTCCTGGCCCGAAACCTTGATCTCCGAGCCCGAATAGATCGGTTTGCCCTGCTCGACGGCCGAAGCGCGCACGCGGCCCTGATAATCGGAATCCGGCGCATCGAAGGCAACCTGCGCCAGCGCCGTGCCAAGGCTGAGCGCCAGCGCGCCGGCGGCAATGATGAAGCGCAACCCCGCAGCGGACCGGTTTCGGGAAACGAAGGATGAAGTGCCGTGCATGGAAATGCCTTCCTGTCAGTTGAGGCCGCTGCAAGCAGCGGTCATTGGGAGAACGGGTTCGTTCTACATAACATGATAATGCGGCTCAAGTTATATTTGCTCAGCCGCGCAAAGTTGCGCCACCATCCACATAAAGATCGCTCATGGTGATGTGACCGGCGCGGTCGGAGAGCAGGAACACCACCGCTTCGGCCACATCCACGGGTGTCGCCAGCTTGCCCAGCGGAATGCCGCTCTTGAAGGTTTCAAGCGACCCTGCGATGACCTTTTGCGCACCGCTTTCGTCGGCCCACATGCCGGTCTGCATCGGCGTCAGCGTCGAGCCGGGCGCCACGATGTTGCAGCGTATGCCGAACGGCGCCAGTTCCAGCCCGAGGCAGCGGGTGAACATGGTGGCCGCCGCCTTGGAGGCCGCATAGGCGGCCATGGCGTGACGCGGAATGCCGGCGGCATTGGAGCTGACCGTCACCAGCGCGCCACGCCGCCTCTCCCTCATGCGCCGGGACAAGGCCCGCATCACATGGAACACGCCGTCGCTGTTGACGGCAAAGACATTGCGCCATGTCTCGTCCGAGGTCTCGGTCACAAGATCGGTGGCGAGGATGCCGGCCACGCTGACACCCAGATCGATCGGCCCGGCCGCGCGCTCATGCGCCATCACCAGCGCTTCCACGGCGGAAGAATCGCGGACATCGAGCGCCGCGCGCCGCACCTTGTCTTCAGGCAGATCAGCCAACGCCTCAAGCGCCGCCGCATCGAAGTCGGTCGCCAGCACGCTTGCGCCCTCCTCCACCAGAAGCCGCACCACCTCGACGCCAATGCCGCCGCCGGCACCCGTCACCAGCGCGGTCTTTCCCTCAAGTCCGGTCGGGCGCATGGCAAAAACTCCTTCAGTCGTGTTCGGCAAGCCGGCGGTCCAGCTCCGGCGCGATCAGCGCCGATGCCGCCGGCGCGGTCAGTTGCGGATGCAGGAACGGCACCTCGACGCAATCGAGCGCCGCTGCATGCGCCAGCCACAGCTCCGGCCTGAGGTCCGGCCTGTCCTTGTGGTCGAGCCCGGCCCGCACATGCATCACCGTGCCCTCGTAGCGGCCATGATAATGGGTGCGCACCAGCCGGTTGGTGTCGAGCACCACCCGAACTACGCCGTCCAGCGCCGTTCCCGGCAAATTGCCGAGCGGGCTGTCGCCTTCGCGCAGGAAGGCGATGATGGCCGCGCGCGTCTTCAGGTCGGGATGGGCGTTCGGATCATATCCGGCGATCGCCAGCAGCGCGCGCAGCGCCGCCGCCTCGTCCGGCTCCGGCTCGGCCCGCCAGCATTCGGCCGGATAGGAGTCGAGCATCGCCACCACGCCGACCTTTTTTCCGCGCGCTTGCAGATGCACGGCCATGGCATGGGCGATGATGCCGCCCACCGACCATCCGGCCAGATGATACGGCCCCTGCGGATAAAGCCCCGCGATCCTCTCGGCATAATCGGCGGCCAGCGCGTCGAGGCTGTCCGGCAGCGGATGCTCCGGATCGATGGAAGGCGATTGCAGCCCGTAGACCGTGCGCCCGGCTCCCAGCGACCGCGTCAGCGTGCGATAACCCCATGAAAGTCCGCCCGCCGGATGAACGATGAACAGCGGCGGCCTGCCTTCATCGCCAACACGCAGCCGGATCAACGGCTCCAGCCCGCTGTCATGCACCCGGTCGGCATCGATGGAAGCGGCGAGCGTCGCGATGGTCGGGTGCTCGAACAGAACGCCCAGTCCCGGATCGAAGCCGAACCGTTCCTGCACCCGCAACAAGAGATGCACGGCCAGCAGCGAGTCGCCACCGAGATTGAAGAAATCCGCATCCGGGTCCGGCAGCGCTTCAAGCCCCAGCACATCGGCCACAAGCTGGCACAGTGCCGCCTCGGTCGGCGTCGCCGGCGCGCGTGCCGCCGCCACCTCGAAATTCGGCACGGGCAGCGCCTTGCGGTCCAGCTTGCCATTGGCGTTGACCGGCATCGCCTGTAGCTCGACCACCGCCGAAGGCATCATGTAATCCGCAAGCCGTGCCGCCATATGCCGGCGCAGCCGCTCCACCTCATAGCCCTCGCCCGGCACCACATAGGCAACGATCCGCTTGTCGCCCGGCCGGTCCTCGCGCACGATCACCGCCGCATCGCTCACCAGACCGGAACCGGCAATCGCCGCCTCGATCTCGCCAAGCTCGATGCGCAGGCCCCTGATCTTCACCTGATGATCGGAGCGCCCGAGATAGACGACCGCGCCGTCTTCCCTCAGCCGCACCAGGTCGCCGGTCATGTACATGCGCTCGCCCGGCCTGAACGGATCGGCCACGAAGCGTTCTTCCGTAAGATCCGGCCGCCCGAGATAACAACGCGCAAGCTGCACGCCGGCAAGATAGAGATGACCGGCGACGCCGGGCGGCAACGGCCGCAGCCGCTCGTCCAGCACGTAAAGCCGCGTGTTCCACACCGGAAACCCGATCGGCACCGGCGAAGACGTATCGTCCAGCCCGGCCGGCCAGTAGCTGACGTCCACCGCCGCCTCGGTCGGCCCGTAGAGATTGTGCAACTCGCCGGCAATGCGCTGATGGAAGCGGTCGCGATGGTCGGCGGTCAGTTCCTCGCCACTGCAGAATGTGCGCGCAACACTCAGCCCTTGCGAGGCAGGCGCAGCCAGAAAGGCCGAGAGCATTGACGGCACGAAATGCAGCGTAGTGATGCCGTGCCGGCGCACCAGTGCCGCAATCGCCGCCGGATCGCGATGCGCGCCGGGCGGCGCCACAACCAGCCGCGCGCCGCACAGGAACGGGAGAAAGAACTCCCACACCGAGACGTCGAAGGTGGCCGGCGTCTTTTGCAGGAAGCGGTCATCGGCCGTGAAGCCATAATGCGTGCGCATCCATTCCAGCCGGTTGAAGATGGCGCGATGCTCAATGACGACGCCCTTCGGGTCGCCGGTCGAGCCCGAGGTGTAGATGACATAAGCCATATCGCCGGGCTCAACCTCCGGCAACGCGACCTCGCCCGGCTCCTGCGGCCAGTCGGCCGGGGCCAGCACCTGCGCCCCCGCAAAAGCCTCGTTGCCCGGCTCAGCCAGAATGCACACAGGCTCCGCCGCCGCCACGATCCGCGCAAGCCGCTGTGGCGGATTGTCGAGGTCGAGCGGCAGATAGGCGGCACCGGCCCGCAAACTCGCGATCAGCGCGATCACCAGTTCAGCCGAGCGCGGCAGCGCCACGGCCACGATCCGGTCGCGCCCTGCCCCACACTTCACCAGTTCGCCCGCAAGCGCCGCCGTGCGCCGGTCAAGCTCGGCATAGCTGAGTGTCGTGTCGCCGAACACCAGCGCCGGCGCATCCGGCGTCTGGCGCATCTGCGCCTCGATCAGCGCAGTCAGCGTCGTGTCCGGCACGGTATGGTCGGTCCGGTTCGCCTCCACCAGATAGCGCTCGACATCTGCATCGCAGGCGGTCGGCACGTCGGCAAGTGTGGCCGCCTGCATCGCCTTTTCGAGGAAGGCCGCCAGCCGCCGCGAATGCGCTCCTGTCGCTTCCGCCGAATAGAGCGCCGGATTGGAATCGACCTCCATCAGAAGGGCGCTGACCGCATCACCCCGGAAGGTGAAGGTGATGTCGTCCACCGCGCCGGCACCCAGAATGTTCAGCGTTACGTCCAGCCCCGGCATGGTCGGCGGCAGGTCGAAGGGCTGCATGTTGATCAGCGGGCCATAGAGCCGGCGCTGTCCGCCGACGAGCCCCAGATCACGGCGCAACTGCTCGGAGCGGTAGCGTCCGTGCCGACGCGCGCGCATCATCTGCTTGGACACCTCGACAAGATAATCGCCCGTCGCCTGCGTCTCGTCGGGCGCGACGCGCAGCGGCAGAACGTTCATCAGCATGCAGGGCACGCGCGCCGCGACATTCCCCAGCCTGCCCATATAGGGCACGCCGACAACGATCTCCTGCGTTCCCGCGAAACGCCGGCAGTAAGCGGCCACCAGCGCCGTCAGCGCATCCGGCCACGTCACTTTCGCTTCGGAAGCAAAGGCTTGCAGCCGTTCCATGAATCTTGGTGGCAGGTAGAGGCTTTCCCGGTGGAAGCTCGAACCGGAGGTGGCGCGCCCCGGCGCCATGCCGGTCACCGGCTCCAGTCCGGCCATCGCCTCGTGCCAGAACGCGCGGTCCGCCACGCGCTTTTCCGAGTGCGCATAGGCGCGGTCATCGTCCAGCGCCACCTGCAACGGCGGAAAATTCACCGCCGGCTCCGTGCCCTTCATCAGGCATAAATAGCGTTCCGCCACCCGATTGGTGACCAGCACCATGCCGAAACCGTCGATGGCGAGATGATGAATGCGCTCGTAGAAGAAATGCCGCTCATCCGACAGCCGATAGAGCCGAAAGGCCGCGATCCGGTCTCGGGCGAGGTCCACCGGCGTGTTCGTATCCGCCTCGATCGCTGCGAGTGCCTCCGCCGCCGGATCGTCCGCCCCCGAAACGTCGATGACTTCGAGGAGCGGCCGCCGCGCCGGATCGGCCACCTGCACCGGCCCGTCAGGGTGGTCCTCGAAGCGCAGCGACAGCGCCTCCGCCTCTTCGACGGTCGCATCCACAGCCTTGCGGAAGGCGTCCACGTCGAGCGGCCCGACGATATCCAGATATTGCCCGGTGTTGAGGATCGGATTGGCCGGGTCGATGCGCTGCGTGTACCACAGGCCCTTCTGTGCCTCGGTCAGCGGCGCGCCTGTCCCTGAAGTGGCGGCAGGCGGCTTCGCATCCATGTCTATGCCCCGCCGCCCGTGCCCGCCCGCTTCGCCTCGACCGCCTCCCACCAGCCGGCCAGCGTGAAGCGATCGGCCAGTTCGGCGAATTCGAGGTCGAGCCCGTCTTCCTGCCATTTCAGGATGAGGTTGAGCAGGCGCATGGAATCGATGCCGAGATCCATCAGATTGTCCTCAAGCCCGATCTCCTCCGGGTCCTCGTGGATCATGCCTGCAATGTCGGCGCGCATGCGCTCCAGCGTGATGGCCATATGAGCCTCCGTCAGACCAAAGCGGCGATGAGCTGGTCGGTGCCTGCAACGACGCCACAGCGTCCCGCCACCCACTCCAGCGCCAGATCGTGCTTTTCGCGTGAGAAATCGGCCAGCGCGTCGGCTGCAAAAAACGCCTCGATGTCGCGCTGGAAGGCTTCCGCCGCCGTCATCATGCAACCGATATGGGCATAGATGCCGGTGACGATGAGCTGGTCGCGGCCGCGCACCCGCATCAGCGTCTCCAGATTGGAGCGCTGGAAGGCACTGTAGCGGTGCTTGACCAGCACGAAATCTCCCGTCTCAGGCGCAAGCGGCGCGATGATCGCCTGATCCGTCTCGGCCGAGCCCATGCCCGGCCCCCAGATGTCGGCCTGCAAGCCGCGGTCGCGCCGGTCCTGATCGCCGTTCTGGGCGGTGTAGAAAACCGGAATGCCCTTCTGCCGGCAATGCGCCGCGAGCCGTGCGATATTCGCGGTCGCGGGGCCGAGCGGTGAAGCATCCGCCACGAAGGGCCGCACGAAATAGTTCTGCATGTCGTGGATCAGCAGCGCCGCGCGGCCGGTCTCGACCTGCCAAGGTCCGCGCGAAGCGGGAAGCTCCGCCGCCGACGGCAAATCATATGGCTGTATGGTTGGAAGCCCCATGGCGTCACCCCTTCTCCGCTTCGGCGTCGAGGAACGCCTGCCGCAGCCGCGCGCGCAGTTCCTTGCGGCTGATCTTGCCCACCGCCGTGGTCTCGAACGCGTCCACGAACTGGATCTGGTCCGGCACCTTGAACTCGGCCACGTTGCGGGTGCGCATCCACGCCTTGATCGCCGCGCCCTTCGGCTTCTCGCCCTGCGGGATGATGAAGGCACAGCTGCGCTCGCCCAGAAATTCGTCCGGGATCGACACCACTGCCGCATCGAATACGTTCGGATGCGCCAGAAGATGGTCCTCGATCTCTTCCGCCGAAACCTTTTCGCCGGCCCGGTTGATGTGGTCGGTCGCCCTTCCCTGCACCACGAGATAGCCTTGCGGAGTCCGCTTCACGACGTCGCCGGTGCGGTAGAAACCGTCTTCGGTGAAGGAGCGCGCATTGGCGCCCGGCTCGTTGTGATAGGCGCGGATCGTATAGGGCCCGCGAGTCAGCAGATTGCCGGCCCCGCCTTCCGCAACGGGATTGCCCGCATCGTCGACGATCAGCACCTCGTCGTCCGGGCTGATCGGCCGTCCCTGCGTTTCCACCACGATCTCATCGGGATCGTCGAGGCGCGTATAGTTCACCAGCCCTTCGGCCATGCCGAACACCTGCTGGAGCTGGCAGCCAAGTGTGGCGCGCACGCGGCGCGCGGCTTCCGGCATGAATTTCGCCCCGCCCACCTGCAGCACCTTCAGGCTGGACAGATCGTGCTTCGCATTCGCTGCCGCCTGCATCCACAACAGCGCCAGCGGCGGCACCAGCCCGGTGATTGTCACCTTTTCCTGCGCAATCAGCGCGAACGCCGTCTGCGCGTCGGGCGAAGGGCACATCACAATGCGGCTGCCGGCGTAAAGCGCGCCCATCACGCCCGGCGAACTCATCGGGAAATTATGCGCCACCGGCAATGCCGCCATGTAGACGCTGTTCTCGTCCAGCCCGCAGATCTCGGCGCTCGCCCGGAACGAATAGATATAGTCGTCATGGGTGCGCGGAATGAGCTTCGACAGCCCCGTGCTGCCGCCCGAAATCTGCAGGAAGGCGACAGCGCAAGGCAAAGGATCGCCCGGCAGCAGCGTCGGATCGGCGGTAAAATCCTCGAAGCGCGCAAACTCCTCCGCCTCGCCCAGCACCACCACATGGCGAAGCATCGGCGCCAGCGCCTTCACCTCGCGCGCAAGGGCGCGATAGTCGAAACCATCGCCCCTGTCGGCCACCACATAGCCGGCGGCTTCGGCCTTCCCGGCGAAATGCACGATCTCGGTGCGGCGGTGCGCCGGCAGTGCGTAGACCGGGATCAGCCCGGCATAAAACAGGCCGAACACCACCGACAGAAACTCCGGCCGGTTGCCGATCTGCACGATCACCCGCTCGCCGGGCTTGAGCCCGAGCTTCAGGAAACCGGCGGCGGCCGTTTCGGCACGGGCATGCAGTTCGCCATAGCTCCAGCGCTGATCGCTGCCCACCACAGCTATGCGGTCGGGAAAGGCGGCGGCGCGCTCGCGCAGCATCTTGGGAAAAGTTTCGCCGCGCCAATAGCCCTTGTCGCGGTAGCGCCGGGCGAATTCCTCCGGCCATGTCTGGCTGACTTCACTCATGCCGCATGCTCTCGCAGGGGTCGGCCGTGCTCGTCAATACCGAGTGCGGAAAGCAGCGCCACGAATTTGGCCGACGTCTCGTCCGTCTCGCCGACAGGATCGGAGCCCGCGACGATGCCCGCCCCGGCATAGAGCGTCGCGTGCCTGCCAGCCAGCCGCGCCGAGCGGATCGAGACATACCATTCGCCGTCGCCCGCCTCGTCGGCCCAGCCGACTGCGCCCGCATAGAAGCCGCGGTCATAGCCTTCGAGTTGGCCAATCACCTCGGCGGAGCGCTCGCGCGGCAGGCCGCACACGGCCGGCGTCGGGTGAAGCACGGATGCGAGTTCCGCCACCGGCGTGTCCGCATCCTTCAGCGTGCCGACGATGCGCGTGCCCAGATGCCACATGGAAGCGGTCGAGCGCAGCGTCGTGCCTTCCGGCGCATTCAGCTCGCGGCAATAGGGCGACAGCGCGTCGAACACGGCATCGACCACCGCCTGATGCTCGCGCCGGTCCTTTTCCGATGTCTCCAGCGCGGCGGCGGAAGCGCGATCCGCAGCAGGGTCGGCATAACGCCGCGCCGAGCCGGCCAGCGGATGCGAGACCACCTCGCTTCCCTTGCGCGACACCAGCAGTTCCGGCGTCGCTCCCACCAGCAGCGGGCGCGCACCATCCGCCGCGGCGGGCAGAAGAGTGGAAAAGGCGGTGATGCTCGGGTCCCGGGCCAGCGCCGCCAGCAGGCGGGCAGCATCGAACTCATGCGTTGAAGCCAGCTCAAGACTGCGCGACAGCACAACCTTGGTGAGCGGGTCGGGCTCACCCGCCGACCCGGCAATCAGCTTCAGCGCGGCCGCAACGGCTTCGCCATAGGCAAAAGGCGCCGGAACCGGCGTGATGGCGCAGCGCACTGCATCCGGCAGCGCCATGCGCTTGCCTGCACCGCCCCTGTCATCGGCAGCATCGGCACAGATTTGCGGCTGGAAAAGATAATCCGCCTGCGAACGGTCAAACGGCAGGGCACCCATAACCACACGCGGGCCGCCCCGGTTTTCCGCGAAAAACGCGGCCACCCGCGCCGACAGGCTGTCGATCGCACCGCGCTCGACTTCCGCGCGCAGCCCCTGCCCGGTCACGCTGCGCGCACTGCCCTGCAGGCGGAACACCTCATCCACCCGCTGCGCGGAAGCGAAATTTGAACTTTCATTTCCCGACGACAAGACCAGCACCTGAGTTTTGTTTATCGCCGCCTTGGATGCAGAGCATCTTCAGCGATGATCCGACGTCACTTTGCGGGCACCAACAAAATATGAATGCCTATGTCAACTTACAAACTTGCAATGTAGACATGAATCCGGGATGCCAGCCATATAATGCCGCGCCAGCAGGGAGCGAAAACACCACATGACTGAAAAGCGCCGATATGACGCCGTCGCCATCTGGCTGCACTGGCTGGTCGCTTTGCTGGTGCTCGTCCAGTTCGCAACCGGCTGGGTCTGGGGCTTTTTCGAACGTGGCTCGGAACCGCGCTTTTACCTGTTCAGAACCCATATCACGCTGGGCTCCGCCATTCTGGCGCTGGCCGTGGCGCGTGTCGGCTGGCGCCTCACCCACCGCGCCCCGCCCCTGCCGGAAGGCATGACGCGCCTGCAGCGCATCGCCGCTCATGCCGGGCATGGCCTGCTCTACCTTGCCATTCTGGTGCAGCCAGCACTCGGCCTGCTGGCGGTCTCCGGTTTCGGCAAGACGCTGGGCCGCTGGCCACGCGACGCGCACAATCTCGCGGCAAAACTCATCCTCGCCATCATCATCCTGCATGTCGCGGCCGTGATCTGGCACCAGCTGATCCGCAGGGACGGCCTTCTGGCGCGCATGCTGCCGGCACGGTTTTCCGCTCAGACACGATGAGGGCGCGGTTTCCGTTCCGGAGGTGCGGAAAAGCGCCGGAAAGCCTCTTCCGCGATGAAAAACATTTCATTTCAACGGCTACATGATAAAATTCATCAAGTTTGATCCGCCGCGGCCTTGACGGCATTTCGCCCGACCTGCCACAGCTAATCCATGCAACCGCAAACTGCCATTCCTGCACAGCCCAAACAGCCGCAGCCGGCTGCGCTCGGCATTTTCGGCACCCCCGTCTCCACCCACAGGCTGGAGCGCCGGCGCATCACTGCGGGCGACAGGGCATTCGTGATTTTCCGCGCCGTTCCGCTAAATCCCGCACCGGCGCGCGGCCACCCCCTGCTTTACATGCTGGACGGCAATGCCGCCTTCGATGCCCTTACGACCGAAAATCTGGAAGCCAATCCCGCCCTCGCCATCGCCGGAATAGGCTACGATACGGATTTGCGCTTCGACGTTCTGGCGCGGACGCTCGATTACACCCCTGCCGAGACCCCATTGGCCGCGAACGGGCGCAGGACCGGCGGCGCCGACGCTTTCCTCGATCTCCTTACCGGCGAACTGCGCAGGCAAGCGGAAGCCGGGCTCCCTGTCGATCCGCTGCGCCGCACCCTGTGGGGCCATTCGCTGGCCGGCATGTGCACGCTCTATGCACTTCTGCGCAAACCCGGCACCTTCCGGCGCTACGCCTCCGTCAGCCCGTCGATCTGGTGGAACGACGAATGGATGCTGGACTTCGAGGCGCGGGCTGCCCTGCCCGAAAACGATGCCGGGGTTCACGATACCGATGTTCTGGTCATGCTGGGCGACAGCGAGCGCCGGTCCAATCCCGCCGGCCCGCACTGGGAAGGGCCCGCCCCCCACACGCTGGAGATGATTGAGAGGCTGAAACGACGCCCCGGCCTTCAGGTCGGGCAGGACATCTTTGCCGGACTTGGCCACGCGGCAACCCTGCCGGCTTCGCTCGGCCCCGCAATGAAATTAGCCGGCGCCGGGTAATTTGCCGGGCATCCGGCAACGCGGCGCGCTCACCGGCCTGTGAAAGTTTCGACAGAGTTTATGGTGAAAAATGCCTTATAATCTTGAATGCTTTAGTCAACAATGATAACCGCCACCCAGTTCGATCGAACGGCGCCCTTCGGGATGCCTTCGGCGGAGTGCGAAAATCTGCGCGATGTCCGGCAGGATGGTGCTCGAACGCCGCGTAACAATTTGAGGTAGGGTTGCAGAATGGTCGATCTGATGAGGCGTGAAACCTGTGCTAAGGGATCGGCACTGAAACGTCTGGCCGCTGTCGCACTCTGTGCCGGCCTGTGGGCTGCCTTCACCCAGACGACCTTTGCCCAGGAACAGCCTGCGCCGCAGGCCCCGGCCGCCGCAACTGCGCCGGCAGAACCTGCCCCCACACAACCTGCCCCCACTCAGCCGGCAGCAGCAGAAACGGCTCCCGCAGCCCCTGCCGCTCAGGCACCGGCTACGCCCGCGCCGCAGGCACAGGATACGTCATCGCCGGCCCCTGCCGCTCCGGCACCAGATGCGACGCAGCCTGCCACCGGCACCGAAGGTGCAGCCCCCGGCGCCGCCGCGCCCGGACAGGACGGCCAGCAGCCGCCGGCACAGGCGCCCGCCGCCGATGCGAATGCTGCACAGGACAATATCGAATCCTCCGCCCAGCCGGTCGAAACCGGCGCAGAGGAAGCAGCCCCCGGCGAAGAAGGCGAACGGGATCTCTCCCTCCCGCACGATCTTTCGCCATGGGGCATGTTCATGGCCGCCGACTGGGTGGTCAAGGCGGTCATGATCGGCCTTGCCTTCGCCTCGCTGGTCACCTGGACGGTCTGGCTTGCCAAGTCGCTTGAACTGGCCGGCTCGAAGGCGCGCCTGCGCTCGGCCCTGCGCGCCATTCTGGGTTCGGCTTCGCTGGACGAGGCAGCCCAGAAGCTCGGCAAGCGCGGGGATGCGGGTTCGCGTCTGGTTCAGGCCGCCGTCGAGGAATCGAAGATGTCGGCGGGCGCACTGGATCACGCCGATCCGTCCGGCCTCAAGGAACGCGTCTGGTCGCGCATGTCGCGCATCCAGATCCAGACCGGCCGCCGCCTCAGCCGCGGCACCGGCGTTCTGGCCACCATCGGCTCCACTTCGCCCTTCGTCGGTCTGTTCGGCACCGTCTGGGGCATCATGAACTCGTTCATCGGCATCTCGGAATCGCAGACCACCAACCTCGCGGTTGTGGCGCCCGGCATCGCCGAGGCCCTTCTGGCCACCGCGCTCGGCCTCGTCGCCGCCATTCCCGCCGTGGTCATCTACAACGTCTTCTCCCGCTCGATCACCGGCTATCGTCAGGCGCTGGCCGATGCCGCCGCCGGCGTAGAGCGTCTCGTCAGCCGCGATCTCGACTTCCGCAAGGCGCCTGCCGCCGCGCGCGAACGGCTGGCGGCGGAATAGGAGCTGGAACCATGGCCGGAGGCATCAGGGAAAGCACCGGGGAAGACGACGATCTTCAGGAAACCCACGAGATCAACGTCACGCCCTTCATCGACGTCATGCTGGTTCTGCTCATCATCTTCATGGTGGCGGCACCGCTGGCAACCGTGGATGTGAATGTCGATCTGCCGGCAGCGGCCGCCACGCCGGCGCCGCGGCCCGACAAGCCGCTCTATCTCACCGTCAAGGAGGACCTCACCGTCCTTCTCGGCAATGACGAGGTGGCGCGCGATACATTGCCGAGAGCGCTCGACAATTTCACTGGCGGCGACAAGGAGCAGCGCGTCTTCCTGCGCGCCGATCAGGCCGTCGACTATGGCGAGCTGATGAATGTCATGAACCTGCTGCGCAAGGCAGGCTATCTGAAGATCGCTCTGGTCGGCCTTGAAATGCTGCCCGCAGCGACCACCGAAAGTGAAACCGGATCACCGTGATGAGCAACGCGGCCTACCATCCGGCGGACAGTCTTTCGCTGAATCTCGGCAAGGGCGAAATCGCGCTCTGGTCGGGTGCCGCCGCTTTCGTTCTCGCCGTGCATCTGGCCGGCGTCTGGTATCTCAATCGCGTTCCCGCCATGGAAGCCCCCTCCCTCGATGCCGCTCCCGCCATCATGATGGAGCTGGCGCCCATGGTCGTGGCGCCCGAGGCCGTTCTCAACGAGATGGCCGAGGTGGTCGACAGCGCTCCTGCCGAGGAGGTCGAGGAAGTCGTCGAGGAGATCGACCCGGTCGAGGAGCCGGTGCTTGAGGAAGTCGTCGAGGAAGAGCCCGTAGAAACCGAGGAAGTGGCGGAGCTTGAGCCCGTCGAAACCCTCGAAGATGTGGTCGAGGAGCTTGAGGAAGTGCCGCTTCCCGAGGTTGCGATGGCCGTGCCGCAGCGCCGTCCCGTGCCCGAAAAGCCCAAGCCCATCGAAAAGCCGGTTGAGAAGAAGGTCGAGAAGAAAAAGGTCGAGAAGAAGCAGTCGAAGCCGCAGGTGGCCGCCACCAAGTCGGCCACCGATGCGCCGGCAACCGCTGCGCCCCGCGTCGCAAAAGCTGCGGCCGGCTCGGGAATGTCGCCTGCGCGCTGGCAGTCCCGCGTCAACGCCCACCTCAACCGCTACAAGCGCTATCCCAGCGGGGCCAGAGGCGTCGGCATCGCGACCGTCAGCTTCACCATCAATCCCGGCGGCGAAGTGCTGGCCGTCTCGCTGGCTCGTTCTTCGGGCGATCCAGCCTTCGACAGTGCTGCTGTTGAGCTGGTGCGCCGTGCCTCGCCGGTCCCCGCCCCGCCGCCGGATCTGGCCAAGTCGCGCATGAGCCTCGTCGTGCCGATCCGCTATTCGCGCTGAAACATCCCGCACTGAAGGGCGATATTTCCTTTCCGTGCTGCAAAAACGACATGCCGGGTTTCCTCATGAAACCCGGCATTTTTGGTTTTTTCCATGGGAATTGCCGGATCGGCACGGCCTGTCCGCGAAAATGAACACGATATGAATGCGCGGTTCGTGGCCCGTTCAGCCAGAGCGCCCTAAATTCTTCTCATGGATGGGTGATGGCGACTGCCTGTCCCGCAAGCCCCCGAAGGACATCAAGGAGAAGACCATGATCAGGATGATTAAGACCGCAGTTCTTTCCGCTCTCATCGGCTTTGGCGGGCTGGCCGCCCTTCCAGCCGCAGCGCAGGCGGATGGCCTTTACCTCAATTACGGCGGTCAGGGTTCCGCTTATGGCATGAATGTCCAGCATCGCGACCATGGCCGCCATCAGGACTGGCGCCGTGACCGGGACCGGCATCATGACTGGCGCCGCGACAGGGGCCGTCATGATGGATGCAGCGCACGCACGGCCCTGAACAAGGCCGATCGGATGGGCGTACGGCGCGCACGGGTGGTCGACTCCAACCGCCGCATCGTGCGGGTGGCTGGCCACAAGTTCAATCATCGCGTCGTGCTGACCTTCGCAAACCAGCGCGGCTGCCCGGTGCTTCGCTAACCCGTCGCGGTTGAAACATTTCCCGCACGGCACAGGCCGAAAACGGGTTCCGACAACAGAAAGCCCCGGAAGCGTTCAGCTTCCGGGGCTTTTTCAGATGGGCTTTTAAGGCTTACTTCAGTTCGAAGGTCACGTTGACCTGAACGCGGTAGGCGTTTTCGCCGGCCTGAACCGGCGCGGCACCGGCCTGCGGCATGGCATCGAAGGACTTGGCAGCGATGCGGATGGGCATTGGCGGGGCCGACTGCTCCGAGATTTCCAGCACCTTGCCGACCGAAGAGCCGGCTGCTTCGGCCAGCGTCTTGGCCTTGGCGATGGCATCGGCAACCGCCTTCTTGCGCGCTTCGGTGACAACCGCGGCCGGATTGGCATTGGTGAAGACGATGCCGCCACCCTCGTTGACGCCGAGCGTAACGGCCTTGTCGAGCAGTTCGCCGGTCTTGTCGATGTCGCGAATGCGCACCGAAAGCGCATTGGTGACCTGATAGGCGACCAGTTCGGCTTCCTGTCCGCCATCCGGCTTTGAATTGTAGTTGTAGCGCGGGCTGATCTGGATACCGGCCGTCTGCAGGTCGCGGTCCTCGATCCCCGCCGCCTTCATGGCCGAGATCACCGCGGCCATCGCATCATTGTTGGCGTCGAGTGCCGCGCGCGCGGTCTTGGCCTCGCGCATGACCGACAGCGACAGGACCGCGATGTCGGGAGCAACAGTCGCCTCCCCTTCGCCGGTAACCACGATCTGCGGTGATGGCCTGGCATCGGCGGCATTGGCGACGGCAGGCAGAACCATTGCCGCAGCCAGTGCCAGAGGTAGAAGGAATCCGTTCATCAGGTGCTCCATGAAATGCGTCCCAGCGCGGAATGCTTTAAGTGGCGAATATGGACTGATTTGGGCACTTGACGCCATAGTCTCATTAAATGAATGAGGTTCCCGACTTTTAAGCACCCGCCGGCCCCGCTTCTGCAGCCGTGGCTCTTGTGCCGGCAACAGAAACGAACTAATCAGCCCTGCGTGGGGCCTGTAGCTCAATGGTTAGAGCCGGCGGCTCATAACCGCTTGGTTGGGGGTTCGAGTCCCTCCGGGCCCACCATTTCCCTTTGAAATCAATTGTTTATATATGGGTATCCATAAAGGGTATCCAGACGGTTATCCAATGTCCTCTTCGTGAACGATCCTCTCATCTTCCACCCATGACTTCCGGCGCTGAGAAAATGAATAGCGAGGGTTGGATTCGCACAACTCCAGAAACGCGGCACGAGCGGTCAAAGTGCTCTTGGCAAAAGCTACGACCTCGTCGATTTCACCCTTGGCGTCGAGTTTGTAGATGGCGCTCCCCTGCGCGTAGGCGTCGATATGGAAGCGGTCCGGAGGTCGTCGAGGCGGGTCGATCAAGAACGCTATCAGCTTCGCCGTTTCCGGCGAAACTACAGTCGTAAGACCTTCACCTGCTCTTGCGCGCAGGGCATCTGCGAGTTCCGTTGCGCTGGACCACTTCCTCTTCATGAGAACATAAGTGGAACGACACACTGTTGCCGTCAAGTCGACTCAGTGGCAAGGTAGAGCGCATGTGCGGACGCTTTACCCGTTACCATAGCTGGCGCGACATTCACCGAATGTACGAGCTGACTGATTCCGAGGAAGGTCGGAACACAGAGGCGCGCTACAACATCGCCCCGACACAGGAAGTGCTTTTCATCACTGAGGGCAAAGACGGCTATCAGAAGGTCCGTGAGGGCCGCTGGTGGCTGGTGCCGTCATGGGCGAAGGAGATGCCCAAGTACGCCCTCTTCAATGCCCGCTCGGAAGACGCGGCCGAGAAGCCTGCGTTCCGCGACAGCTTCAAAAGCAAACGCTGCCTGATCCCCGCCGACGGCTTCTACGAATGGACCAAAGCCGAGGATGGTGGGAAAGATCCTTGGTTCATCCACTTGCCGGACCAGCAGCCGTTCAGTTTCGCCGGGCTGTGGGCATACAATCCTGCGCTCGACATAACGAGCTGTACAATCCTGACTGCCGCAGCGCAGGAACCGATGAAGAGACTGCACGACCGCCAGCCGATCATTCTTGATCCGACTGTCTACGATGCATGGCTCGATCCGGCCACGCCCGTGCCCGAAGCCAAAGAGCTACTGGTGCATGATCTCGATGGCGAGTTGGAGTTCTACCGTGTTGGCCGCGAGGTGAATGCAACGCGAGGCGGGACTGATCACGCCGGACTTATCGGGCCCCTGAACCCGCAATGATTGCGTGGGAACCAAAGCCCACATCCACCGTTTGAGGCGCATGACCAAGATCATAGCTCCCAAAGCTCCCGGCCTCTATGTTGATCGTGAGGTCGATTGCGAAGAGGCCATGGATTACGCGATCACCGATCTGCTTGACCGAGCATCAACCGCAGGCTGGTCTATCCCGGAGGCGCTTGCAGCCATTGAGCGCGTGATCCCCAATCAGCGGATGGCCTATGGACGCCGCAGATCATGCTGAAAAGCTCGACACCAACCAGATGCAGGCGCTGCTGAAAGAAGTCGCGGAGGTGTTGGGCGCCATTCTGGAACGCGACGCGCGCCACATTGTGATCGAAAATGATCCAAACCACCTGTAGAAAATCGCTTGCAAAATTCAGCCAAAGAATTGGCAGACGAGTGACTGGCCGTCCGGCTTCAGCGTATTTTGGTTTCGTCGTTCCTGCGGAACATCTTGCTCCCGTTCTTGTTAACTATCGGACAGGAGGGTCGCAATATGAATACAGCAATTCACATATTCTTGGTCGCGTTTGCCGCTGCCGTCCTAGGCGCAGTCGTGGCAATCTCCATTGTCCCAGCGAGAGTGGATCCCAATCCTACAGCTGCGATCGCTGAAGAATGAGAAAAGCCCGCCACCCTTTCGGATGACGGGCCGGGGAACCATAATGCCCCCTATGGCTTAGTCGAGCCACTGTTGGCGGCCATACCAGTCATCGACATCGCGTTTTGCCCGATCTTTTTCGAGCCCGTAACGCTCCTGGATCTTGCCTTCGAGCTGGTCGCGTTTGCCAGCGATCACGTCAAGATCATCATCAGTGAGTTTGCCCCACTGTTCCTTGACCTTGCCCTTGATCTGCTTCCAGTTTCCTTCGACGCGGTTCCAGTCCATTTTGGGCCTCCTTGTTTTGGGGTACGAATAGCCAACGCGGGAGGACCGAAATGGTTCGGGAAAAGTTCGCGTCAATCACGGCGGTGGCCTTCCTGTCACCGCGTACCATGCCGACGCCGCGCCCGCCGCAGCAGCAAGCAAAATCTTGCCCGCTGACCAGAGCCCCTGACCAAGCTTGCCCGCGAACATGACGCGATCTCGCACCCGTTCCAGTTCGAGCGTGGTCGGCTTGATGCCGTCGACCGCCCGCTCCATCCCATCCATACGATGCTTCAGGTTGATGATCTCGATCCGAGTTTCTTCCTGCGCCTGGTATCCGCGGCGTCGGCTCTCTGCGGCCTCCTTGCCCTGCTCGACAAGCGCCGCAATGCCAGCCGACAGAGCGCGCATCTGCTCTTCCAGCCGGGCTTGCCGTTCGGCCATTGTCTCACGGCTCATTTCCCGCACCACACTTTCCGGGCCGCATTGGCCTGCCTGATCTCTTGCACTGTCTGTGCGCTATCATCGCCGGCCGAATAGGTGATCACCGGCCAGACAGCGCACTCAGCGCGCGTTGTCGCGATTGTTGGGGTCTGACTGCATCCCGCCATCGTCAGGCCGCACAGCACGGCCAGCAGTGGCAGCGAGTTCGATATCCTCGATATGCTTGGCATAGCTGTCCCGCTCCTTTGCTGCCTGCCTGTCCCGCTCACGCTGCGCACCCGACGCACGGCCACGGAGATATGTTGCGATGATTGTGAGGATGCGCGCCTTGCGCAGATCGACGCGCACGTCAGTCTCTGGACCTTTGCCATCTTGGTAGGCTGCCTGTGCCACTTTCTCTGCACCAGCTTCAACTTCATCCACCTTCTGCTTGAGATCTGAGAAATCAAAATCCACAAGGCGGGTGACGTTGCCTGTGAAAGGATTCTTCCAATCAATCGTCAGACTTCCGAGCCCATCCAGCAGCGCGTTTGCCGCCATCTTGCCCAGACGACCGAACTCACCGGGTAGAGCCTTCCATACCGCGACGACCGCATCGTATGCGCCAACCATCGCTCCGATAATGGTATTCACACCATCCTTAACGTCCTTCACGATGTCGCGCCCAAATATCTGGGCGAGTTCATCCCGGAATATGTTTGCCGCGCCGACGGCGGCTGTAATGCCGAGGACAAACGCGGCGCCGGGGTTGGCGGCAACGAGGGCGATTGCAAGAGTGCCTACAGCCTTGGCGGCGCTGAGGATGCCGAGCGTTACGGCCTGCAGGCCAGCCAATATAGCGGGCGCATAGATAAGCGCGAGACCAGCCGCCGCCATTGCGGCATACGGCGCAACCGCCTCAATCGCATCGGCCAACGTGTAGAGTCCAGCCTTCGCCCACTGCGCCCAATCTACCAGCTTGGCGAGTTCCGCAATGAGAACGCCCACGGCGACCGTGACAGCGTTTAGGACGAAGCCGGCAATCACCTCTTTGACTTTCCCCAGCGCCACCGAAAAGCCCTGTGCCGCCAGTGAAGCATTTTCAATGCCTTTGGCCGTGTCGTTCGCCGCCTCGCCATGACCTTTTACGCTCTTGGCGGCATCATCTGCGGACCGAGCGGCATCTTTGATCTTGGAGCCGGTGCGAGCGACGACCTCGTCATAAGTCTCCCATTCGATACGAGCTTTTGAGGTTCCAGCCGTAATGGTCGCCGCCGCCTTCGCGGCCTTGCTGGATGCCCCAACTACACCTGCCGCCGCATCCTCTGCCTTCTTGGCGGCGGCCGACATCCTTGTAAGGGCCAGTGCAGCCTTGTCCGCATCCTGATATTCGACCGAAAGTCCGAGGTGGGCGATGTCTGCCATGGGCTTTACCTCATAGGCGACAGCGAGCTAACCTCCCTGCCTTTCAGGCGGGAGGAACAGCGTGCGCTTTCTATTGATAGGAGTGATTTCAGGGCTACTGGCTACGCCAGCCGCAGCATGCAATGACACGATATTCAGTGTTATCGATTGGCGCGCCACAGTGGATAAAGGGCAAAGCGGAACAAGCACAACCGTTGAGGTCGATCTTCGATATGATGGCAAACAGGGCTATCGAATGATCAACGCGGCAGCCATGCTCTCAGATGCCATCGGCAATTCTCTAGTGTCGCCTCGTTTAGTACGGGATGCCCGCGTACAGCCGGGTGACAGATTCATAATCTCGGCCACTTTTCAAGACGCCATCCGTCTAGCCACAATTCACAGAGACGACGTAAGCATTCGCACCTGCGTTTGGTCGATTGTCTACGACGACGGCACGAAGGAGGAATTCAAGTAACCGCTAGACTTCCCTTTCGCCCTCGGCTTCAATTGGGAGGGCTTTTTTGGGGGAGATAAAGTGCGCAGATTTTCGATAGCAAGCGCCTTTTTGTTGTCGGCTTGCGGAACGGCGCCCATCACCTCTGCGATCTATCAACAAAGTTTTACCGTTACCGGCACAACTTACGCGGCAACGTGCACCGGCAGCTATTCACGCTACGGATCCGAAACAGAGATCGTCGCCCCGTTACAGTGTTCTGACGGAAGAACTGGCTTCATTGCCATTCGGACAAACCAGCTTGGTCATCCCCAACTCGCTACGATGACACTTATCGATGAAACGGTTTCCCACGCTCGGTTCCGCCCCCTTCTTGCGGACAGGCACGCCTATGCAGACGCGGCTGACCTAACTGCGCCAGCACCATTGTACCAAGCTGCGCAGAAAAGAAGGCTAGCATCAGCGTCCCGACCCCGCACGCCTCGTACGACCTACCGAACTTATTATACCGGCCCCCGCGGTGGCTGCTACTACATCAACTCCAGCGGCAACAAGACCTATGTGGATCGCAGCCTATGCGGGTAAAAGGAACGGCCCCCTACCCCCATATCGCATCAAACACATCCCGTGCCGGCCGGCTGGACACGCGCGGGTCTGGCGCATCGCCCTTGTTGGTCACGGACGCGAGGAACAGGTCGTCGATCTCCTCGATAAGCTCGAACTCCCAAGGCGCGAGCCGAAGACCTGAGCAGCGCAGAAAAGCGTCGATGGCCTCGATCGCTATCGGGTTTGGACCGTTGAACCCGGCCGCCGTGCGCCGTCGCAAACGCGACCACGCCTGCCAGACGTAGGCAAGCGCCAGCGGGAACGGCGGAAGGTGTTCGTCACCGGCAAAGGTGCGCTCGGCATAAGCCGTCAGCTTTTCTCCGAGCGCTGCGTAAAAGACTGTTCCTCGCCAAGGAATTCAAGAGCCTGGATGAGGAGTTGGCCCTTGCGGCGATCCATCAGGACAGCCCGCGCATTCTCGATACTGAACGGATAGTCCTGCCCATTCATCTTGACCGGTGACCAGCCAAGCAGCCGATCGACGACGAGGCTGACGTTGCGCTCCAGAGCCTGCTCGACCGTCTCTTCCTCGGCCTTCCACTTCTTGCCGTTGACCACGGCCTGTTCTTGCAGCTTCTCCTTGCGCAGGCGCTCTTTTGCGAGCCTGTTCGACTGCTCGATGGTCTTCGGATGTCCCGGTCCGGCGAAAGTCCAGCGCCAGTCGACTGGGCTGCCGTTGACGACAACCTCCATCACGGATTCGTCCGCGGTATCGACTGCGGAAAGGTCAAAGCCGGCCGAAGCCGAGTTTTTTTCGGTCATGATGTGCACCTTGTCGGAATGTCGGGTGTCGGGGATGGCCGCTGACGCCCCGACGACGCCAGCGGCCGCTTCGCGCGCGAAATGCTTATGCCGGGGCCTGCGCCGAGACGCGCACGATGTTCGAGTTCGGCGCGATGGTCGAAGACAGCATCTTGATCGTATTCGCCTGTCCGCCCTGCTCCGTGGCGCCCATCACGAGGCCGATGAACAAGCGCTGTGAGCCGATGCCGACCGCGATTGCCTGATGAGTGCCGGACTGGGCGCCGGTCGTCTCGATAGCCGTACCGCCCGGCGTAGACGCGATGCTGAACGTGCCGGTGTTCACCGTCGGGACGAGATAGTAATCGTCGCCTGGGACCAAAGGGTCGGGCAGAACGCCGGTCGTGGAGAAGCGAACGCGCTGGCCCGCGCTCCAGCCATGGGCGGCCACAGACACGACGCCGGGAGCGGCAATCGAGATGGTCGCAGCCTTTGGGGCGCCCAGCGGGGCATCATCGCGCAAGATGCGGAAGGCGTAGTTGAACTTGGACCGTTCCGCTGCATAAAGCGCAGCCTGACCCGCATCGCCCGGCACGATGGCGAAGTTGTTCTCCATGGCGGGTGAACGGCGCGTGCCTTTCTGAACCACGGTTCGGCCGCGGTTGATGAGGTCAGTCGCGATCTCCTGCGCTGCATCACCGATCGGGCCACAGGTCTCCCAGCCGTCGATCTCCACCCAGCTCTGGCCGGCGAAGTCAGCGGCAACGAAATCCGCGTTCTTTGCACTGAGGACACCGCCAATATAGATGCGGTCCCCCGCTACGGGAAACAAATCTGCCATGACGGCATCCTTTCATGATGAGCCCTTGCCGAAGGGGCGGTTAGGCAAAGCAGACGTAGGCGATACGAACCTGTGTCCGCAGATAGGCGTCATCGCGATATGCCCCGAGAACATCGGGAGCCTTCGCCACTCGGACAGACACGCCGTCGAAGATCATCCGCAGATCGGCGCGAAAGTGAGCCGCAATCTTGCCTGCCTGTTCCCGGATCGCGTTCCTGTGCGTCTTGCCGGATCCTGTTCCCAGCTTGGCAATCGGCCAGCAGAGCGTCAGCAAGAGCAAGCCCGGCCTCTCATGGGGCGCATCTGCCTTGATCAGCAGGCGCACGGTCCTGTTCGGCTCGTGATGAGCCTCTACATAGGGCGCAGGCTGGCCGCCAGACGTCGGTAGCGCGGCAGGCTCGTCATCGGTCCAAAGGATCGGATACAACAACGGCAGGCTCGACACGCGGGACTGTATGGCCTGGCTGATTTTGGTCTGAATCGTCGGTGTCATAACAGGCCGAACCTCTTACCAACATCTGCGGCCTTCTGCGCGACGATGGTTCCCCACCGCTGAGCGACAAGATCGACCCAAGGTCGCGGTGCGCGGCCGTTGGCTCCACGATGCACGAACTGGCCGTATTTAGCCGTGTAGCCGAGATAGATGGTGTCCCCGAGTTCGGCGCCGGCGATAACGAGGATCCCCAAGTCAGGAGCGCAGCATGAAGATCGAGCGCGCCGTCCGCGAAAAGACGTTCACCCTCACATCGATTGCCGGCCCCTTCCGGCTCCGGTAAGACCTATTCCGCGATCCTGTACGCTCGCGGGCTCGTCGGCCCAAACGGCAAGATCGGCTTTGTCGACACTGAGAACAAGCGCTCCCGGTTCTACGCCGATGTGGCCGGCGGCTTCGATGTCATCGATCTGGACCCGCCTTTCACGTCCGCCCGTTACATCGAGGCGATCAAAACATTCGAGGACGCGGGCTACAAGGCCATCATAGTCGACAGCATTTCTCATGAGTGGGAGGGCACCGGCGGCGTTCTGGAGCAGGCCGACGCTATCGAGCAATCGACGAAGCGGTCAGGGCTCCATTGCTGGGCTAAGCCGAAGGCTGGGCACAAGAAGCTGATGAACGAGCTTCTGCAGACCCGTGCTCATCTCATCTTCTGCTGCCGGGTCAAGGAGAAGGTCACCCAGGTCAAGGTCAACGGCAAAACCGAGATCGTGAACGAAGGCTTCGTTGTCGTTCAGGAGAAGATGTTCATCTACGAGATGACTGTCTCGATGATGCTGGCGGAGGGAAGCCATGAGCGCGCGGGACGTGATTGCGAAGCAGATCGAGCCGCAAGCATGGGCCGCTCTTGGTGTCGGAGACACCATCGCCTAGACGACCTATTGCGCAGACGAACGCACGCTGCATAAATGCAGCCATGAGCGACTATCCCTATGCAAAGCCGTTTAAGGACCGCCACGGGCACACCCGCTGGCGGTTCAGGCACAAGGGCAAGGATAAATACCTGCCCGGCGAACCAGGCAGTCCAGAATTTCATGAGGCATACACGGCCGTTCTGGAAGGAAGGAAGCCGAGAGTCGCCAAGATACATCGGTTCCCGAACAGCGTAGAGCCGAGGTCATTCGAGGCAGCTTGGCGTTTAGTGCTGAAAAGCCCTGAGTGGCGCGCTTTGGAAGCCGCTACCGTCACCCAGAACACGCGCCTGGCCCAAGAATTTCTCGCACTGCGCGTCGACCCCAACTCGCCTGAGACATGGGGGCAAATGCAGGTTTCAGATCTTCGGCGCAGGCATGTACGCGCACTTCTCAGTGATTTTTCCGAAACCCCGCACAAAGCAAAGCATCTTCTCACCACCATCCGAAAGATGATTGGTGAAGCGCTGGATGAAGACTGGATCGAGCACGACCCCACGCACAAACTGAAATGGCGCCCGGCTTACGGTGGCTGGAGGGCGTGGACGCTTCCGGAGCGGAAAGCATTCGAGGCGCGCTGGCCAATCGGGACCATGCCTCGCGCAGCTTATTCTCTCGCTCTCTGGACAGGAAGTCGACGCAGCGACGTGGCAACACAGCTTTGGAGCGACGTTGATTTCGACGCCCGCCGCATAACCGTTCGACAGATCAAGGGCGGGAAAGTCCTCCGCTTACTGATGCTACCCATGCTTGAAGACGCACTTCGGGATTTGCCCCGCAGAGCGGAGACAGTGATTTCAACGGAGTACGGCCAACCATTTTCGGACAAGTCGCTTACGGGCATGATGGCGCATTGGACCACAATGGCGGGCATGAAGCCGGGCTGCACATTCCATGGTCTCAGGAAGACGCTGGGAAAGTATCTGGCCGAGGAAGGCGCGACCGCAAAGCAGTCGGCCGGAATTTTGGGCCACGACGATCTGGATCATGTCGAACTTTACAGCCGAGAAGCAGAGCAGGAACGGCTGGCAGTTGACGGCCTGGAACGGCTGATCAGGCGGTACGGATAACCCAGCGGTCATTTGGATACCCGCGGAACGTAGCGGGAAAACTGCTTGGATACCCCGAAAAATAACCCAATGAAATCAAAGGAACACGAGTCCCTCCGGGCCCACCATTTTTTTCATAAAAATCAATACGCTACTGATCTGCACCCCCGCAGAGAGCCGAAAAAGGAATTTCGGGCGCACAATCCGTGACCGCTCCAACGATCCGGCCACGGCAGTGTTATCGGTTGCCGGCTTCCCCACGCCATGCTCACCTTGACTATTGTGCGCGGTGACCGCCATGAGCTTGGTGTCGGGTTTTCTCCCGAATGTTCTCCCGGTAACAACCCGAACGGGATGAGAAAATGCCAGACATTGCCGTTCTCGGCGGCCTTTTCAGCCTTGCCTTCGTCGCGGCCACGATATTGCCGGCCCAATCGGAAGCAGCACTTGTCGCGGCGCTCGTTGCCGGGCAATGGCCGCCCCTGCTGCTCGTCGCGGTCGCCAGCGCGGGCAATGTGCTTGGCGCGGTCGTCAACTGGGCGCTGGGGCGCGGCATCGCGCGTTTCCGGCACCGGAAATGGTTTCCCGTCGGCGACAAGGCGCTTGAGCGCGCAACGGGCTGGTATCACCGCTGGGGTCGCTGGTCGCTGCTGCTGAGCTGGGCGCCCCTCGTCGGCGACGCATTGACGGTCGCCGCCGGCGTGCTGCGGGAACCGCTGCCGAGCTTCCTTTTCCTCGTCACCATCGCCAAGACCGGCCGCTATCTGGTGGTGGCGGCGATCACGCTTGGCCTTTTGTGAAGCCGGGCCTTCTGTAAAAACACGCCATGCAGCCTGCGACGGCAAGGTGGCGCGGTGAATGCAAAAAGGTTATGAGCCCGTGACCTGCCTTCTCCCAAGGCACGATTCCAGCACCGAGGCACCATGTTCGGCATTTCCGGCTACGAACTTTTCATCATCGTCGTCGCCCTTGGGGCTGCCGGCGCGCTCACCGGCCTGCTGGCCGGCGTGTTCGGTGTCGGTGGCGGAGCGGTCATCGTTCCGGTGCTTTACGAATTCTTCCGCATGCTCGGCGTTCCGGATGAAGTGCGCATGCCGCTGTGCATCGGCACCTCGCTGGCCATCATCGCGCCGACTTCGGTGCGCTCCTTCCGCGCCCACCAGAAGAAAGGCGCGGTCGACATGTCGATCCTGAAGCTGTGGGCGGTTCCGGTCGTCATCGGCGTCATCATGGGCGGCTTTGTCGCCCGCTATGCGCCCGAAACCCTGTTCAAGACCGTGTTCGTCGTCGTCGCCAGCATCTCGGCCATAAAGCTGCTTGGCGCGCGCGAAAGCTGGAAGCTGGGCAGCGACATTCCCGGAAATTTCGTCATGCGCATCTACGGCTGGCTGATCGGCGTGCTGTCGTCGCTGATGGGTATTGGCGGCGGCCAGCTTTCCAGCCTGTTCATGACCTTCTACGGCCGCCCGATCCATCAGGCGGTGGCCACCTCGTCCGGTCTTGGGCCGCTGATCGCCGTGCCGGGCGCCATCTCCTACATCTTTGCCGGATGGGGCAAGGCTGCGGCCTGGCCCGACGTCGTGCTGCTGCAATGGCCCTATGCGCTGGGTTATGTGTCGCTGCTCGGCATGGTGCTATTGTTCCCCGTCAGCATGCTGACGGCGCCATGGGGCGCGCGCCTTGCCCACGCGCTGCCCAAGCGCAGGCTGGAGGTCGCCTTCGGCCTGTTCCTGCTGGCGATCGCGCTTCGCTTCCTGTGGTCGATGATCGGGTCGTGACCCCTGTGGCCCTGAGTTCAGGGCTCCTCGTCGAGCACATAGTCGAAATAATCTTCCGGCTCCTGAAGATCGCTTTCGCTGGCGCAAACGCGCCCGCGCATGGAAACGCCCGCCTCATGCACCGTCTCGGCGCTGCCTGAAAGCAGGCGGTGCCACCAGTAGAGATCACGCCCTTCCGCCACCAGCCGGTAGGCGCAGGTGCCGGGCAGCCATGAAATGGTGCGCACGTTCTGCGGCGTGAGGCCCACGCAGTCCGACACCTGCGAAAGCCGGTTCGAGTAATCCGAACAACGGCATGTGCCCGCATCGAACATGCGGCAGGCCACGCTGGTCCAGTAGATGTCGCCGGTATCCTCGTCCTCCAGCTTCGACATGCAGCACTTGCCGCAGCCGTCGCACAGCGATTCCCACTCGGCCGCGCTCAGCTCCTCAAGCGCTTTGGTTTTCCAGAAAGGCTTTTCCATGACCCCGCATGTGGCCCGTGGGACCACGAAGGTCAAGCCGGCCGCGAAACGGACACGGTACGGCCATGATTTGGTCTGGCAAACGCCTTGCATCCTGCATAACCATTATTCGTCGGAACCAATTGCGGGACGGCAAGTTTCGGCAAGATAGGGACCTTGAAGGAGAGCAACTGCATGAAACTTCACCCTGGAATTCTCGCGGGCACCGCACTTGGCCTGCTCATGGCCACCGGGCCGCTTGCCGCGCTGCCCCTTGGCGGCAAGGCCGGGATTGCATCTTCCATGGGCGACAGCCCGTTGATGCTGGCGCAGGCCGAATGCCCCGAAGGCGAGGCGGCAGAGAATTGCGCGCCCCGCCAGCAGCAGCCGGCCGAAGAGCGCCCGGCGCCGGAACCGGAAGCCGCGCCTCCGCCCCCGCCGCCTGAACCCGCTCCGGAACCCGAACCCGCGCCTCAGCCGGCACCGCCGCCTGCCCCTGAACCGGCCCCTGAACCTGCGCCGCCTCCCGCGCCTGAGCCAGCCCCTCAGCCCGCACCAGCACCCGCGCCCGAACCAGCGCCTGCACCGGAACCAGAACCGCAGGCCGAACAGCCAGCGCCCGAGCAACCCGCTCCACAGCCGGAGCCTGCCCCCCAGCCGGAAGCGCCCGCTCCACAGCCGGCACCGGAGTCAGCGCCCGCCCCGGCTCCGCAACCCGAGCAGCCCGCGGCTCCCGCGCCCAGCGCTCCAGAACCCGAAGCACAGGAACCAGCCCACCAGCCGGAGGCCGAAAAACCTGCGCCCGAAGCCCCGGTGGCTGAACAACCCGCACCCGCCGAAAACGGCGAGACGGCTCCGCGCCAGCCTCCCGAGCCGGGCAACGACAATGAACAGGGTCAGCCAGCCGGGCAACCGGCGCAGCCCGAACAGCCTGCCCCCCAGCCGCCAACGCAGAGCGAAGCGCCTCCCGCCAATCCCGACGAGGCACCTCTTCTTGACAGCCAGAAGCAAGCGCCCCCACCTGCTGAAGGTGGACAGCCCGCCCCCGACGGCGCTCAGCCCGTGCCTACCCCGGCGCCTGCGCCTGACGGCCAAACCCCTGCTGGCCAGACCCCCGATGGCCAGACACAGGCGCCCCAGCCCGCGCCTGTCGATGCAGGCCCGCCGCCGGCGGACGACCGCGCCGCCCAGCAGGCCATCGCGCCTGAAAAGATCGTGCCGGCTATCGAGGAGAAAGGCACACGGCGCGAGCGTCCGCCCGAACCGCGCCGCGAGCGCGCTGACGGCATCGACGTGCTGCGCGAGATCGGCGACCGCGTGATCCTGCAGCTCGGCGGCCAGACCATCGTTGAAAGCAACGACCGTCCGCGCATGACCCGCGATGCCCGCGACGTCTATTACGAGGATTTGCCGCGCGGCCGCACCCGCGAGGTCATCATCCGCGACAATGGCAGCCAGATCGTCACCATCCGCAACCGCCATGGCGACGTGATCCAGCGTTCGCGCATCACGCCGGACGGGCGCGAATACATCCTCAGCTATGCGGACGAGCAGCGCTATGACGATGTGCGCGAGTGGCGCGATCCGGGCTATGATCTGCCGCCCATCCGCCTCACCATCCCGCGCGACGACTACATTCTGGAATCGCGCCGGGTGCGGGATCCGGACGCCTATTACCGCTTCCTCGAGCAGCCGCCGGTGGAGCGCGTCCAGCGTCTCTATTCGGTGGAAGAGGTGAAGCGCTCGGCCCGCGTGCGCGATATCGCCCGGCGCGTCGATCTCGATACGCTCAACTTCGAGTTCGGCTCCGCCTCCGTCGGCGACAGCGAGATCGAGAAGCTGGATGGCGTCGCCACGGCCATCGAAAGGATGCTGGAGAAGAACCCGGCCGAAACCTTCCTGATCGAGGGCCACACCGATGCGGTCGGCTCCGATCAGGCCAATCTGGCGCTGTCCGACCGCCGTGCCGAGGCGGTTGCCGAAGCGCTGACCGGCGCCTTCGGCATCCCGCCGGAAAATCTGGCAACGCAGGGCTATGGCGAGCAGTATCTCAAGATCAACACGCAGAAGCCGGAACGCGAGAACCGGCGCGTGACGATCCGCCGGATCACCCCGCTCGTCGCCCCGGTGGCGCAGGCCAATTGAATGAAAGCCGGATAAACAAAGTGATGACGCCAGGGTTTTGACGCATTGAATCCCGGCGTCTTCCGCCCCAGATAGACTGAAGGGTTCCCTGCCCTTTCCGTTTCGGCGGAAAAACGCCCCGCCGGTCCCCACCGACGGGGCACTCTCGTTTCCGACCACCGCAAAACGCCTGCCAACGGCCCGAATCGACTCGGGGCGCCATGCTGCTTGACGCCTTCCTGCCGCGCTCATACAAAGCCCGCACAGCAGAAGGAGATTTATGCGCAGAGGCTTTCACCTGAGCCGCACCTAGCGGCATCGCCGGCACCCGAAAGAGGTGCGGAACCTCTTTGCATATCTTTTTTTGCGGAGTTCTCATGAAGAACAACGACATTTCGATCCGGGCCTGTGCCCCGGAAACGGACACGCCCGCGCTGTCACAAATCTGGCTGGAAGCCTCCCGCATCGCCCATGCATTCATCGGCGAGCAGCGCCTGCTCGACCAGCAGGTGCTGATCGAAACCCGGTATCTTCCCGGCGCGGAAAGCTGGGTTGCCTGCGTCGGCGATGTCCCGGCCGGCTTCATCAGCCTGCTCGACACGTTCGTCGGCGGCATTTTCGTCGCGCCGCAATGGCAAGGGCTGGGCATCGGCCGCAGGCTGATCGCCCATGCCCTGAACCTCAGGGGCGAGCTTTCACTGGAAGTCTATACGCGTAATACGGGCGCCATGCGCTTCTATGCATCGCTCGGCTTTGAGGAATTGTCGCGGCGCGCCAGTGACGACGAAGGCCTCCCCTTCGAAAACGCGCTGCTGCGCCTGACGAAATGACGGCGGCAATTCCGCCGAAGCCGCACGGCGCGCTGACATGTGCAATTGCACCGAACTGAGGGGCCGGAGAGGTTTTTGCGATTCGCAGAACTTCTCCGGAGACCGGGCAGCGGCAACCGCCCTGCCCGGTCTCTTTCCGCCGGCAAGGGATCATGCGGCCGCACCGATGCATCGAAAACGGTCCAACAGTAGAAAAATGTTCCCGGACCAGCGTCGTTTCCGTTCCTCCGCGCCTCAAAAAAACGCTCACTGACATATTGGCGATCAGGATTGGGGATTATGTTGCGTGGCGGTCTTTTCGACACAGGAAAACTGCTAACATCTGGCGGGTTTTTTTACCGGCATTGCCGCGCGCGATACATGCGCGGCACAGGAGAGGGTTCGGGCCAATGGCGAAAGTTTCCACGAAGACGGCGGCTAAGGCCGACACTCCGATATTCACACCCACGCCGGAGGCGAAGGCTCAGGCAACCCGTTCGCGCATCATCGCGCTGGTGCTGTGGGCGGTGGCCATCATTCTTGAACTCGTCGCCATCTTCTGGGTCATGCGCCCGTCCTTCGACGAGCTGGCCGCCAGTCAGGGCTTCCCGCAATGGCGCTGCTACACGCTGCTTGGCTTCATCGCGGTGATCGGCGTGCTCGCCATCGTCGGCTCGGTGCTGTGGAAGAAGGCCAATCATCTGGATCCGGCCTCGAACAAGCAGCCGGTAAAATTCTTCATCCAGAACCAGCTCGGCGCGTTCATCGCGCTTCTGGCCTTCCTGCCGCTGATCGTCATGATCTTCCTCAACAAGGACATGGACGCGAAGCAGAAGAACATTGCCGGTGCCGCCGGCATCATCGTCGCCATCGCGGCAACCGTGCTCGGCATCGACTTCAAGCCGCTGTCGCAGGAACAGGCAGCGGTGGAATCGCAGGTCGTCACCCACCTCGTCGGTCAGGACCTTGTCTGGTGGACCGCCGGCGGCAAGGTGGTGCACCTGTGTCAGGATGCGTCCGACATCCGCAACGCCACCACCACCGTCGAGAGCGGCCCGATCGCCGACGCCTTCGGCAAGGGCAAGGAAGGCATCACCCTGCTCCTCGACCGCGAACTCAACCAGTGCGGCCTGCCCGTGCCGGGCAACCTTGCCGAAATCGAACAATGGGTGCGCACCGCAAGGGGGCTCTGAGCCCCCGACCGGAATCGCAACGTCCGCCCGGCGGGCGGCTTGCGACCCCATCTCTGCCGTTTCCAGGTTGCTGCCGTTCTCCTGAAATTTGCCGCTCCTGAGTTCCCAACTGTCGGCGTGATCGGGCCAGAAACGGAGCGGCGGCATTTTGAGCATCAATCCAGTGAAACAGACTTTCGGCAGTCTCTGACAGGTTGGTTTCACTGCGGCGTGCGTGTAGCGTGTCGAGCGGTCTGACACGACCGAAGCAAGAGCCGTTTTGAGGCACATTGCCGTCACTAAGCGACTCGCGGCGACGAACGGGGAAGTGAGCTTGATGCCAAGGGGGGCTGCATGGCGGAAGAAGCATGTACCACGAAACTTGAAGCCGCTGAGAAGGATTTTGACTCCTTCTACTTATCGCATCTGCAGTCCGTGATATCCGCTAAGGGAGAATTCTACCTTAACCAGAGATTTGTTGGAAAGGGTGGAAATGGTACGGCTTTTCTTGTCACCTGCACTTCCGGCGAGCATCAGGGGATGCAATTCGCTTTGAAAGTTTTTCACAAGATCAGCGACCAGAAGCGTCGCGATCGGTTCTTAGATGAGATCAAGCACTATCAAACCCTAAAGCATCCAGCGCTGCTCAGAATCTACGATACGGGAACCTATAAGTCCGGCGACCGCGAGTATCCTTTTGCTGTGGTGGACTATTTGCCCGAGAATTTCGAGAACATTGTGGGCATTGGGACGCCGCGCCTTACGCGGCTAGAGGCGCTCCGCTACGTGTACAACGTAGCGTCGGGAGTTGCCTATCTTCATAGTCAAGAATATCCGATCGTCCACCGTGACATCAAGCCGGCGAACATTCTGGTGCATGGGCAATCGGCACGACTTGGAGACCTTGGTTTGGCAAAAGTGCTGATGGCTGATGGCGGGAAAGAAGAGGCTGACGAAGTTGCGGCATATGCTGCCATGCCCTTTTTTCACCGAACCCCAGAGCTTGTCGCGATAGCCAGAGGTGAACAGGTAGACTTAAGTCCGGCTTCGGATATTTATCAGCTCGGTCTGGTACTCTATCGCTCACTGACCGGATTTAACCCCCAGAAACGACCGCAAGCAGTTACCGACGATATACATCTGGATGTTCGGAAGCTGGCAGGGGCATCGGGGGCTCGCTTGGACGCCCTCGTAGAAGAAATGCTGAAAAGCAACGCATCTGATAGGCCATCCGCAAAGAAGGTGTTGCAACAGCTTAATATTATTCACTCTGAGGTATGCAGCGCTGATTTGAGCGCGACTGGCATGATGAGGTAACGCGTCATCGCGCAATGAGGCCTTCTTGGAAAAGCGCGAAGACATCTAGTCAATCTCGGGACATGGGCGACGCAATGGTCTGCGTGGCGAACAAGAAAGTCAGTCAAATAATGTCGAGATCACACCTCAGTTAATCCCAGCCTCACAAGGTACTAAATGGACCCACATGGCAGCGTTAGAGTTTACTGAAATCCCATCCGCACAGAGTGGCCCCGACAGGGACCGCTTCGAGCTTTTTGCGCGCGAGTTTCTCATTGCTGAAGGCTTCAGGATCGTCGAGCAGCCCGACAGAGGCGCCGATGGTGGCCGAGACATCATTGTCGAAGAGGATCGGCTAGGGCCAGGTGGCGCGAACGTGGTGCGCTGGCTGGTGAGTTGCAAGCACAAGGCGCACTCAGGCGCTTCCGTTACCCCCGGTGACGAGTCGAATGTCCGCGACCGCCTCGGTACTCATCGCTGCCATGGCTTTGTGGCGTTCTACTCGACACTTCCGAGCAGCGGCCTTAGCCAGACGCTGAGCGCCCTGCGGCCGACGCTCGAATATCTGCAGCTTGACAGCGACGCGATCGAGCGGAAACTTCTGGACAGCCCGCGCGGACGAGTGCTCGCCGCGCGCTACATGCCACGTTCTTATAACCGATGGATACAGGCTTCGCACGCGGCGGCGCTCGCCTCATCCCCGTCGACGGACCCTCAATATAGCGCCAATAGGTTCTTCCTGCGACCGCCCCATGACGACCTCAAGTCAGCTCAAGCCGAGGCAGCGGAGCGAGGCGCAATGGTGTTCATAGTAGTCTACGATCCGGACCACCCTACGCATAGCAAGCTCGATTTATCGCTGGGCTACTTCATGGAATACCAAACCACCAAGCGGCTGGTGGACCAGCATTTTGTGGCCGTGGTGGGGCCGAGCAATGACCCGGCGCTTGGTGCGCTCGTGCCCGAGGACAATCCGCTAGAGCTGTGTCTCTGGGTGGTATCAACCCCAGAAGGAGAGATCCTGCGCCGCGAGGGCGTTTATGCGAACCCAGACGAGGGCATGACGCGTGTCCGCGCCGTAGTGGCGCAGGTGGAGGCCTCTCGATGATTGGCCTTACGCCGAAACTCGTCAACCAGATAAAGGGCAGCTTTCCAGCGTATTGGCCCGAAACCTGCCAGTCAGCTTCCCAACCCGCACTCCGCCGCCCTAAAACATCCCCGCCAGCTTCGTCTCCGAGCGCGCGATCACTTCGTCGGGCAGGAAGAAGTCGGCCACCAGCGGGCCGGTTGCGCCGGGGGCGTAGGGGGTGAAGTCGCTCACGCCTTCGGCTTTCAGCACTTCCTCGTCGATGTAGAAATTGCCGGTCGCTTCGCGTGCGGGTCGGTTGAAGATCGCGTAAGCGGCGTCGGCCATGATGTCGGGCGTGCGGCTCATCGAGGCCATGCTCTCGCCGCCCAGCACGTTGCGAACGGCTGCCGTGTCGATCGCCGTCAGCGGCCACAGCGAGTTGACGGCGATGCCGTCGCCGGCGATTTCCGCGCTCATGCCCAGCGTGCACATCGACATGCCGAACTTGGCCATGGTGTAGGCGACATGGTTCCTGAACCACTTTGCGTCCATGTCCAGCGGCGGCGCCAGATTGAGGATGTGCGGGTTCTGCGCCTGCTTCAGATGCGGAATGCACACCTTCGACACCAGAAACGTGCCGCGCGTGTTGATCTGGTGCATCAGGTCGAAGCGCTTCATGTCGGTTTCCAGCGTGCCGGTAAGCTGGATGGCGCTGGCATTGTTGACGCAGATGTCGATGCCCCCGAACGCCTCGACCGTGCGGGCGACCGCGTCCAGAACCTGCTCTTCCTCGCGAATGTCGCACAGCACGGGAAGCGCCTTGCCGCCCGCCTTTTCGATCTCCTCGGCCGCCGTATAGATGGTGCCGGGCAGCTTCGGGTGCGGATCGGCGGTCTTGGCGGCGATGGTGACATTGGCGCCGTCACGGGCCGCGCGCAGCGCGATCGCCAGCCCGATGCCGCGCGATCCGCCCGAGATGAACAGGGTCTTTCCTTTAAGGGACATGTCCGGCCTCCTCTTCAGCTGGAGCGTCGGACCGGCGGGATCATCCGGTTCCGGATGGTCCCATGCTCGATCCCCGATGCTCGATCAATATGCCGGAGCCTGCCTTGCGCACCGGCATGGATGCGTGGCGCTCCGGGACCGATCCTTGCCCCGATCCTCCGCGCCGCGCAAGCCTGCCAGGCAAAAAAATTACGTTTACGTAAGGTGCGATTGGAATTTCCGGCCGGTTTCAGGCCGGAATGGAAGCCCGGCCCTACGTTGCGGCTCCGCTGGCCGGGCTCGCTGCCGCGCAGTCCTCATACTGCGCCAGAAATTCCGCCGAGGGCGGGATCGGCGTGATCACGTCGATCAGCACGCCGTTCGGATCGGCGAAGATGAAATGCCGCTGGCCGAAAGGTTCGTCGCGCAGGCTGCGCAGGATCGGCAGCCCGGCCGCCGCGATCCGCTCATGAACGGCATCGACGTCCTCGACCTCGAAATTGATCAGCAGCCCCTGCGCACCCCTGCCCCGCGCCGCCTCCGGCACCGTCTCGTGGCCGGCGTCGACGATGCCCAGATTGACGGTTTCATCGTCCTGCGATTGCAGGTGGACATACCAGTCGCTCGAAAACAGCGGCCGGAAGCGCAGATGCTGCACATAGAAGTCCGCCGTGGCGGCAACGGCGCCGGTCATGATGACCGGATAATAGCTGGTCGTTTTCATGGCTTTCCTCGCGGCTTGAATTAACATACAGTCTGCATGTTTCTTCAATTAACATACAGGCTGCATGTATGCAACAGGAAAACCCCCGCCGCACCAACCGCGAACGCACCGGGGCGACCCGCACCGCACTGATGGCTGCGGCGCGGGCGCTGTTCATTAAAAAGTCCTATGCGGAAACGGCGACGCCGGAGATCGTTGCCGCCGCCGGCGTCACGCGCGGCGCGCTCTATCATCACTTCGCCGACAAGCAGGCCCTGTTCCGGGCGGTGGTCGAGCAGGAAGCGGCGGACGTCGCGGCCGCTATCGGCCATGCGGCGCCGGATACCAAAGATCCCCGCCAGGCCCTTCTGGATGGCGGCATGGCCTTTCTTACGGCAATGGCGGCGCCCGGCCGCACCCGCCTGCTGCTGCTGGATGGGCCGGCCGTGCTTGGCCGCGCCGTCATGGACGAAATCGATGCAAGGCATGGCGCCCGCACCCTGCGGGAGGGGCTTGAAGCGGCCATGCGCGAAGGCGCGATGAGGCGGGTTCCGCCCGGTGCGCTGACCGCGCTGCTCTCCGCCGCCTTCGACCGCGCCGCCCTGTCCATAGAGGCCGGCGCGGGGCGGGAGGATTTCATCGAAACCCTCAGTGCCCTGATCGACGGGCTGTTCCTGCCGCAGACATGATTCCCGCCCGCCGGATCAGCCCCTCCGATCAGCCCCCGGATCAGCCCCCGGATCAGCCAAGGCCGAAAATGCTGTCGCCCTGCTCATCCACGAGCTGGATGCCCTTGCGGATCGAAATGTCCGCCGCATCGTCCAGTCCGGGAAAGCGGTCGGCGCGGATGAACTTGTGTTCCTTCATCACGCCGTCGATCTCGCGGGTGACGAGCCCGCAGATCTGATACTGGCCATCGGCCTTGTAGGGCGTCGCGATGATGGTGAAGCCCTTGTGCTCGACCTGTCTGGCAGGTGCCGGTTCCGCATCCTGCGCAGGCGCTCCGCCGCCGAAAAGACGTTTCAGGAAAGACATGGGCTCCTCCTTGGGCAATTTCAGCAAACACCGCGGCGCGAATGGCTCCCGCAATGGCGCGAACGCGGAAACATCGTCCCGCAGGCACGCATCCGGCAGCTGCATGTCTAACTAGAACATCGGGCCGCAAAGGGAAATCGCTTTTCGGCTTCCGACGCCCCATATGGGAAAACCCTCACTGCAGAGCCAAGGCCGGCAAGGCGCGAAAACGCCTCGTCGGCTGGCGGAACCACTCACCGGCTCAATCCCGGCTCAGGGCTTCCAGCGCCTCGGCGGCAGTCTTCAGAACATCTGCGGCCTGCGCGCGCCGTTCTTCCGGACCATCCAGAATTTCGGCAAGCGCTGCCCTCAGCCGGCGCCGCACGGAACGAAGCTCGTCATCCCTGCGCCCGCCGCGCCGTTCCTGCGCCTCGTCGTCCCAGCCGAACCACTCGCGCGCCTTGGCCATCTTGCGGCCGAAACGCTCCAGCTGTTCCAGCGCCCGCTCCACCATGTCGCGGTTTTCGGCCAGATGGGCGGACCCCGCCTCGGTGATCGAAAACACCTTCTTCGCACCTTCGGAAGCCGAGACGGCATAGCCGGCTTCTTCGAGGAAGGTCAGCGTCGGATAGATCACGCCGGGGCTCGGCGCATAGAAGCCGCTGGAGCGCTCTTCCAGCGCCTTGATGATGTCGTAGCCGTGACGCGGCGCCTCGGCCATCAGGTAAAGCACCACCAGCTTGAGATCGCCGTCGCCGAACATGCGGCCGGCGCGCAGGAAATCGCCCGGCCCGCCGCGCCGCCCGCCGGGGCCGCCGCCCCGCATTCCCGGGCCGAACGGCCCGCGACCGAAACGTTCCGCCGCATGCCAGAGCGCGCGCTCCGCGCGGCTGGCGAAATGATGATGTGCACGCATGTGAATTCCTTTCGTCATATCGTAAGATATATCTCAATTAGGATCGCGCAAAATCGAAATCAAGATATATCTTACGATAGATCGAAAAAATGCAGGCATCGCCGGCTGAAAGCGTCAACCCTGCGGGTATCTCAGTGTGGCAAAACAGCCATCAGCCCGCGTCAAAAAAACCTGACGCAGGCCGGGTGGTAGTCGGCGGCGCCCCCTGGAAGGAAAGCGCAATTTTCCGGCAGCTTATTGCTGCTGTTGCAGCGCCAGCCGCGCGCCCAGCGCCACGAAGGCGGCGGAAAAGGTGCGCCGCATCCACGCCATCACGCGCGGGCTGCCGACCACCTTGTCACGCATGGCGGCGGCAAACAGGCCGTAGAGGGAAAAGATGATGAAGGTCGCCAGCATGAACACGCCCGACAGTTCCAGCATCCGCGCCAGCACATGTTCCTCTCCGGCGGAAATGAACTGCGGCAGGAAGGCCACGAAGAAGATCGACAGCTTCGGATTGAGCAGGTTGATGAGAATGCCGTCGACCAGCACCTGCCGCACGCTGCGGGCATCCGTGTTGTCGTCGATCCGCAGCGCGCCCTTCTCACGCAGGCTCTGCCAGGCCATGTAGAGGAGATAGGCGACGCCCGCATATTTCACGATCTCGAAGGCGAGCGCGCTGGTGTGCAGCAGCGCGGCAAGTCCCGTCAGCGCCGCCACCAGATGCGGAACGATGCCGAGCGTGCAGGCAAATGCCGCAAGCACGCTGGCCCGCCCCCCTCGCGAAAGTCCGGCCGCCAGCGTGTAGACCACGCCCGTTCCCGGCGAGGCGACGATGATGAGCGTGGTCAACAGGAATTCGATCGACATGCGGCAGTCCCCTCCCCGGCGCCCCGCTGGCGCAGGCAGGAACAATACCAGCCAATCTGCACGTGGCAACCTGCGGACCATGTCCACAGGAACATCTGTTTTTCACCCTGCAAAAAGTTGACTCTTAAAGTCATGTAATCTAGCTCGCGGCCACAGTCTCAAGCTTCGGATCCGTCATGAAATCCTTCCCCACCCTCGCCGCCGCCCTTCTGGCCGGCGTCTGTCTGCCCGTGTCCGCCCTGGCCCAGTCGCCGCAACCCGTCGTCGAGCTGCAGGGCGGGCTGTCCTACGGAACCGGCAATGGCAGCATCGGCATCACCTTCCCCTTCACGCTCGACGACGGCTCCTATCTCTTCATCGAGGGCCGTGGCGGCATGGCGGAACAGTCGGTGCGCTTCGGTTCCTTCGGTGCGGGCCTGCGCCGAAAACTGGATAATGGCCTGATCCTCGGCGGCTACGGCTACTATGATGCGCTGCGCACGGCGCGCGGCAACACCTTCCAGCAGCTGTCCTTCGGTGCCGAGTTGTTTGGCAGCGTCTTCGAGGCGCGCGCCAACGCCTATCTGCCGCTCACCGGATCGCGGCTGGCGGAAGAGTTCAACAGCGCCTATGTGGCCGGAGACCAGTTGCGCTTCCAGTCGGGCCGCGAACGCGCGCGCGCCGGCGTCGATGCGGAGGTGGGCGCGCGCCTGCCGGTGTTCCCGCGCGATGCGCAGGCGCAGTTCAAGCTGTTCGGCGGCGCCTACTGGTACGAAGGCAAAAACATGGACGACACGGTCGGCGCCCGCGCCCGCGCCGAACTGGTTCTGGCGGGCCTGCCCGGCGTGCGGCCGGACGCGACGCTGAGCCTCGGCACATCCCTGTCCTACGACAACGAGGAACATCTGGAGGCCGGTCTTCGCGTACGCCTGCGGATCCCGCTCGGCGCCGGCGGCTCCGCCTCCTCCACCACGGCCTTCGATCCGCTTTATCAGCCCGTCGAGCGTGAGGAGAAGGTACGCACCCATCTCGGCACGACCGGCAATGTCGAAGCGGCGGAATATGTCTCCTCCGGGCAGACGGTCGGAAAGGTCGTCACCATCGGCCCGAACAGCGGCGACGCCTCGGCCATCAACGGCAGCCTTGCCGCTGCCGGCGACAATGCGCTGGCGCTGGCCAGCGGCGAGATCGCGCTGACGCAGGCCCTTCTGCTCGGCACCAACCAGCATCTCATCGGCGGCGGCGGAACCCTTGCCGTGCGCGGTGCCGAAAGCGGGCTTGAAACCACCTTCCGCAACGACGGCGCCGCCACCACCCTGCGCGGCACGAACCCGCTTGCAGATGTGGTGTCGATGGCCTCGGGCAGCGAGATCGCCTCCGTCACCATGACCGGCGGCCTCGCCGCCATCCAGAGCACGGGCGCTGCGAACATCCTCATCCATGATGTCGACATCAGCGGCACGGCCGGCGACGGCATCCGCCTTGAGAACGTCACCGGCGCCACCATCGCGAATGCCTATATCCACGATCTCTACATCTGCGAGAACAACACAACGTGCGAGTTCGCGGTCGGCCGGCCGAACGACGCGCCGCATGCCGCAGTCAGCGCGCTGGGCACCAGCGGCCTGACGGTGCGCGACACGGTCATCGAAGGCGTCACCTACGGCATCTTCGCCGGCAGCCACATCGATGACAGCGGCTGGCCGCCGGTCATCACCAGCGCTGCCACCGACATCACCATCGACAATGTTTCCATCACCCGCTCGCGCCGCGAAGGGATCCTGCTCGTCGCGGCCAATGACGTCACCATGAACAAGGTGACGATCGACAATTCCGCGCAGGATCGCGACATGGACCTCGTCGTCCTGCAGGGCACCTCGGACGTGACCATCACGGACATGGCCCTCAAGGGCGGCGTCAACGGCCTGATGCTGATCACCTCTTCCACCCTGCCCGACGAGGCCGTCACCACGAATGTCCGCGTCGACGGCTTCTCCAGCGACGGCGCCAGCAACACGGGCATCTTCCTCAATCCGGTCGGCGACATCAGCTTCAACAATGTCTCGATCACCAATCCCGGCACCTATGGCGTCTTCATCTACGGCAGCGACTATGAATTCCTCGGCGGCCCGGTGAACAACATCGACTTCGGCACCACCAGCATCAGCAATGCCGGTCAGGCCGGTCTCTATTTCATGGGACCCTCCATCGACCTGAAGGGCGATGTCACGGTCGCCGGAACACCGAAGGACTGCCTCGTCTCCGCCTGGGGCTCATGGGTCGGCGGCTCGCTCACCCAGAACCCCGGCTCCGTGCTCAACGTCAATGGCGCGGCCCTCGACGGATCGAACTTCCAGACCCGCTGCATGCCATAAGCAGCGTGCGCGCTCCCACGAAAAGCCGGGCACTGCCCGGCTTTTCACTTTCAGCGGCCCATGGTCCCTTTGTCCGGGGCAAGCACATCATTTGGCGCTGGCCTGAGACGGTTTTCCGTGCTTTGTCGCAGCGCTGAAGCTGCCGCCCCAACGCGCGAACCGGTTTCGGCAAAGCGCGCCCCCGCGCAACAACAATGATCTGAAGCACCGCGCCCGATTCTGCCCGGACGCAGGGTGCTTTCACGGAAACAGCCCATGCATATCGATTTCGGCATTCTCTTTCTCTACGTGATCACCGTCATCACCATGATCGCTATTCCCGGCCCGGTCGCCGTTCTGGTCACCGGCGCGGGGCTGGCCGGCGGCGCGCGAAAAGCCTTCAACACCATTGCCGGCACCAATGCTGCCTCGCTGGTGCTCATCCTGTTGTCGGCGCTGGTGGTGAAGGGCATCTTCGCGGTCAACGAAACCGCCTTCAGCGTGCTGAAGCTCGCCGGCGCCTGCTACATAGGCTGGATCGGCTGGGAGATTTTGCGGGAGTCCGGCACCGGCGAACCGGAACTGGAGCCCGTCCAGCCACGCGTCGGCGGCTTCTCGAAAGGCTTCGTCATGGCCATTTCGAACCCGAAGGACATCATCTTCTTCGCGTCCTTCTTCCCGCAGTTCATCGGCGTCACGCCCGATCCCAACACCAGCATCGCCCTGCTCACGGTGCTGTGGATCGTGCTGGATTTCGCGACGCTGTTCCTCATCTACCTGCTGGTCGCAAGGCTCCTGAAGCCGTCCGTCCACCGCACCATGCTGCGCATTTCCGGCGTGCTGCTCGTCATCGTCGCCGCCGGCGGCATCGTCATGACGGCAATGGAGCTGTGGCCCGCCTGACCGCCTCATCAACAACAAAAAAGGCCGGGCGTTGACCCGACCTTTTTCCTGAAATCGCAAGATCGCTCAGCTGTCGAGGAAGCTTCTCAGCTTGCGCGAGCGGCTCGGGTGCTTGAGCTTGCGCAGTGCCTTGGCCTCGATCTGGCGGATACGCTCGCGCGTCACCGAGAACTGCTGGCCGACTTCCTCAAGCGTGTGGTCGGTGTTCATGCCGATGCCGAAGCGCATGCGCAGCACGCGCTCCTCGCGCGGCGTCAGCGAGGCCAGCACACGCGTCGTCGTCTCGCGCAGATTGGCCTGAATGGCCGCGTCGATCGGCAGGATCGCGCCCTTGTCCTCGATGAAATCGCCGAGATGCGAATCTTCCTCGTCGCCCACCGGGGTTTCGAGCGAGATCGGCTCCTTGGCGATCTTCAGCACCTTGCGCACCTTTTCCAGCGGCATGGCGAGCTTTTCCGCCAGTTCCTCCGGGGTCGGCTCGCGGCCGATCTCGTGCAGCATCTGGCGCGAGGTGCGCACGATCTTGTTGATCGTCTCGATCATGTGCACCGGAATACGGATGGTGCGCGCCTGATCGGCGATCGAACGGGTGATGGCCTGACGGATCCACCATGTCGCGTAAGTTGAAAACTTGTAGCCGCGCCGGTACTCGAACTTGTCCACCGCCTTCATCAGGCCGATATTGCCTTCCTGAATGAGGTCGAGGAACTGCAAACCGCGGTTCGTGTACTTCTTGGCGATGGAGATGACGAGGCGCAGGTTTGCCTCCACCATTTCCTTCTTGGCGATGGCCGCCTCGCGCTCGCCCTTCTGCACCTGATTGACGATCTTGCGGAATTCGAGGATCGAGATCGCCGTCTCGGTGGCGAGGTTCTGGATCTCGCCGCGAATGTCGCGGATCGTGTCCTTCTCGTTCTGGTAGAACTCCTTCCAGCCGCGGCTGGAGAGGTTGGCGATCGCCTTGGTCCAGTTGGGATCAAGCTCGGTGCCCTGATATTCCTTCAGGAATTCCTCGCGGCGCACGCCGTAGCTCTCGGCCAGACGCAGCAGCTTGCCCTCGTTCTGCACCAGACGCTTGTTGATGTCGTAAAGCTGCTCGACCAGCGCCTCGATGCGGGCCTGATTGAGCGAAAGCGACTTCACCGCCGTGATAAGCTGGTCCTTCAGCTCCTTCAGGCGGCGGTCCTGGCTGGGCGACAGCGTGCCGGCGGCGGCCAGACGGTTTTCCACCTGCTGGTCCTGCAGCTTGCGCAGCTTCTTGTAGGTGTCGGCGATGACGTCGAGCGTCTCCATGACCTGCGGCCGCAGTTCCGCCTCCATGGCGGCCAGCGACAGGTTGGCCTCGTCCTCTTCCTCTTCTTCTTCCTCGCCGCGCGTATCGCCGCCGACATTGGTGATGTCGTCGTCCTCGCCACGGCCACGGCGCGGCTTTTCCTCGGCCTTGGGCTTGTTGTCCTCGTCGGTGCGCTCCACCACCGGCGCCTGCTTGGCCTCGGGGCCGGCATAGGTGGCTTCGAGGTCGATGATCTCGCGTAGCAGGATCTTGGATTCGTTCAGCTCATCGCGCCATATGATGATGGCCTGGAAGGTCAGCGGGCTTTCGCACAGGCCCGCGATCATCGTCTCGCGGCCGGCCTCGATGCGCTTGGCGATGGCGATTTCGCCCTCGCGCGACAGCAACTCCACCGAGCCCATTTCGCGCAGATACATGCGCACGGGATCGTCGGTGCGGTCGGTCGGCTCCTTCTTGGCGACGGTCGCGACAGCGGTTCCGGTCTGCTCGGCGACTTCCTGAGGATCGTCCTCCGAAGCCTCGTTCTCGCCATCTTCGGCCTGTTCATCGTCTTCCACGACGTTGATGCCCATATCGGACAGCATGGCCATCGTGTCTTCGATCTGCTCGGAAGTGACCTCCTCGGAGGGCATGACGGCGTTCAGCTCGTCCATGGTGACATAGCCGCGCTTCTTCGCGACCTTGATCATCTTCTTGACAGCATCGTCGGAAAGGTCGAGCAGCGGGCCGTCGGTTGTACCCTCGCGCTCGGTCTCGACCTCTTCCTTTTCCTTTGTCGCCATTCTTCTTCTGCCTCCGGACGGCTGTTCAAGCCGCGAAATCTAAGCCTGCTGCAAATTCGTCTGCGTCCGCTGAAACGACGCGTTCATCGCGACACTTGCCGCATCTCTCGTTAAGCCTGGATTAACCCTGGTCTCTTCATCGTGTCTCAGTTTTGTCACCGAGCATCAAACGGCACATCTGCATCTGCGTTCTTTTCGTCGACGCCCCGTTGAGTTGAAAGCAAGTCGGGTTAACAGTAATTCGAATCGACCTGATTCCGTCATTCTGCCAATAGGTCAAGCGCCTGTCGCATGATTCGCCCCAAAAAAGCGAATCAATTGCCCCAAATGCTTCCTTAGGCCGCGGATCGCTCCTCAGCGTCCCGCAGACTACTGCTGCCGGCTAACTCCTGCCGGCTCGTCCCGACAACACTCCGAAGCCTTCGATCAGGGCCTCCGTCGCCTGCACATCCCGGAATTGCGCCTGTATCTCGACAAGGCGCCTGTAATTCTCATCTGTGGGCTCGCTGGCGAGCGCGGCCTCGGCCTGCTTCAGCTCCTTATGTAGAGTGCGCGCGCTGCGGTGCAAGTGCAAGGCCTGCGCGAAGGCATCGCGCGCATCGTCGAGAGCGGCCCCCTCCAGCGCCGGCCATTGCCGCGTGCGCCGCATCAGCGCCTCGGCGCGCTCCCATATTTCGGCGCATCCTGCCCGGCTGATCGCCTCGATCACCGCCTGCTTCTCGTTGGCCATGTCATGGGCCAGCGCATCCAGAAGTGCGGCATGCAGCTTGCGCAGGTCGCCATTGGCGAGGTCGAGGAACTCGATATGCTCGAAAAACTCGTCGATCAGCGCCGGATGGTTGATGAGCGCCACCATGATCGTGGCCTCGCGCGCCGTCATCACCTCGCCGCCGCGCTTGACCAGCGCCGAGCGCCCGAGGCTTTCGGTGATGGCGTTGCGGCCGCCGCCCTGCCGCGACCACGGTCCGGGCCCCTTGAAGCCGTTCTGGAAATTGCCCTGCCCGCGCCCCGGACCGCGCCCCTGACCCTGCTGACGGTTGCGCTGCGCGCCGAAGAAATTCTGCACCCGGTCGCGCATTTCCTGATTGTAGTGGAAGCGCACGCTCTCGTCGCGGATGCGCCCGGCCAGTTCGCGCAGCGTCTTTTCCAGCTCGGCCCGCCGTTCCGGCGTCTCGAAAACGCCATTGGAAGTCTCGCGCGTCCACAGCATGTCGGCCAGCGGCCGCGCCTCGTTCAGCACGGTGCGGAAGGCGTCCGCGCCCTCGCTGCGCACCAGATCGTCGGGGTCCTTGCCGTCCGGCAGCAGCGCGAAACGCGCCGTGCGCTCAGGCTGAATCAGCGGCAGCACCAGATCGGCCGCCCGCCACGCCGCCTTGAGCCCGGCAGCGTCGCCGTCGAAGCACAGCACCGGCTCGCGCGTCATCCGCCACAGAAGCTCGATCTGGTTTTCCGTCAGCGCCGTGCCAAGCGGCGCCACGGCGTTCTCGAAACCGGCCTGCGCCAGCGCGATCACGTCCATGTAGCCTTCCACGACCACGACCGTCTCGCCCCGCGCCACCGCCTTGCGGGCGCGGGCGAAATTGTAGAGCACATTGCCCTTGTGAAAGAGTTCGGTCTCCGGCGAGTTCAGATATTTGGCCGGCGCATCGGGCGACATGGCGCGCCCGCCGAAGGCGATGATGCGCCCGCGCGAATCCGGGATCGGAAACATGATGCGGTCGCGAAAGCGGTCATAGGAGACGGGAACGTCCTGCCCGTGCACGACGAGGCCGCAGGCCTCGATCTCTTCGCGGCCGACCCCGCGCGAAGCCAGATATTCCTTCAGCGCGTTGCGGCTCTCGGGCGCATAGCCAAGACGAAACGATTGCTGCGTCGCCGGCGTCAGGCCACGGTCGCGCAGATAGGCGCGCGCCTTTGCCCCTTCCGAAGCCTGCAGCCGCTCCTCGAAAAAGGCCGTCGCCATTTCCATGACGTCGGTGAGTTCGGCCCGCTGCTTCTCGCGCGCCTCGGCCTGAACGTCGCGCGCCGGCATCGGCACGCCCGCCATGTCGGCCACGCGCTCCACCGCCTCGGGAAAGCTTAAGCCGTCCAGCTCGGTCAGGAACTTGAAATGGTCACCCGAAACGCCGCAGCCGAAGCAATGATAGCGGCCCTTGCGGTCCTCGCAGTGGAAGCTGGGAGATTTCTCGCCGTGGAACGGGCAGCAGGCCCACCAGTCGCCCTTCGGCGCGTTGGTTTTCCTGCGGTCCCACGTCACCCGCGTGCCGATGACCGAGGAGATCGGCACCCGGTCGCGTATTTCGTCGAGGAATGAGGGCGAGAAGCGCATAGCACTTCATATAGACGCAGCACCCGCGGAAGACGAATCGCTACGCGGCCCATGCACGATATTCACAGGCTTGAATTTCAAGACATACAAATGTATATACACATCGACATATGCGCACGTCATCGCGCATCCGCGCCTCGGGGGATCAAGAGGCAGGATAACTGCCGATCCGCGAGGTGACAGGATGCGAATTGTCGAACGACAATTGTTCGTGAATTTCGAATGGGACGACAATAAAGCGCGTTCGAACGTCGAAAAACACGGCATCAGTTTCGAAGATGCTGCCCTGGCACTGACTCAGCCTCATCTTGAGCATCAGAGCATCCGGGGCGAAGAGCAGCGGGTACTCGCAATTTGCCCGGCCTCACGGCGCATCATCGCCGTAATTTACACAATTCGACACCAGAAATGCCGGATCATCTCGGCAAGGGCAGCAAGAGAAAATGAGAAAAGAGCGTATCGTCTCATATTCCCCCGATGAAATCCGGGAGAAGCTGGCACGCGAAAGATCCGGCACAGACTGGTCGCGCGTCGATGCAATGAGTGACGACGAAATTGAGGTGAAGATGCGCGCCGATCCCGACTGGGCAGATGCCATCGACATCGACTGGTCGAACGCGGATATCGTCTATCCCATTGCGAAGAATGCCATATCCATCCGGCTCGATCAGGACATCATCGACTTCTTCAAATCCACCGGAAAAGGATATCAGACCCGCATGAATACGGTCCTGCGCCACTACATGACGCAGACGCAAAGAAAGAAAAACAACAAAGCGGGCTGACCCAGCCCCTTCTTTCTGACACGAAAGGGCGGCTCAGGGCCGCCCTTTCCGAATTTGCGAAGGCGTTTTACCGCGCTGCGATCACTCCGGCGATCAGCCCCGTGGCGAGCCCGACCAGCAGATAGTCGTTGTCGACCTTGATCCACTGCTGGCCCGGTGCCGGGCGCTTCAGCCCATGCCTCTTGTAGTCACGCACCGGCGCATGACGGCGCCAGTCGGAATAGCGCTGGCCGCGCTTCCAGTCATGATGCTTCGCATAATTCGGCTTCTTCGCGGTGTGGTGGTTTCCGTAACGGCCATGGTCGCGGCGGTTGTCGTACTTGGGCGCCGGCTTCTTCTTGGCATTGTTGTAGACAGGCTTCTGGTGGTTCTGCCCGTGCGCCGGCTTGCGGTAATCCACCTGAACCAGCTCGGCCTGCGGTGCTGCCGGCCTGTTGATCGGAGCGGCCTGCCCCTGAAGCGAAGTCGCAGCCAGCATCGAGATGGCCATCAGCGAAAGAATGATGCGTTTCATGGAAAGCGCTCCTGTTTTGTCGATGGCCACAGGAATAGAACCCGGACGATGAACCGAAACTGAACAGGCGCATTACAATACCGTAATGAAATCCGTATCTTATGCCGCCCACCTGATTCATGCCGTAAAGCCGCGCATCGCGCAGGACCCCGTTTTTCGTCCTCCCGGCAAGCTGCCTGTGAAAGCGCCTCCATACAGCCATATATATAGGACAAGGTCCTGTGAGGGCTGGACAATATTGATTACCCGGCTAATATATAAGCTCCAGATGGATACTCCCGCTATGAAAATGATTCGCCTTCGTTTGCGCGTTGGTCGCGCTCCCCGTTCACCGTGGCGGCTGCACACAGCCTCCGTGGTGGCAGGCCGTGCGGGAAGGTGTGCATGACCGGATCCGTCGTCCTCATCCATCTGGCTGGCGCCGTCGCGCTGATGCTCTATGCCACCCGGCTGGTTAAGACGGGCGTCGAGCGCGCCTATGGCGACGTGCTGCGCCACAAGCTGCGTGCGACTTTGCAGAACCCGATCATGGCCGTGCTGGCGGGCACCGGCCTTGCCATCGCCCTGCAAAGCTCCACCGCCGTCACCCTGCTCGTCGGCTCGTTTGCCGGTGCGGGCATCGTGTCCGGGCTCGCCGGCCAGCTTGCCGTGCGCGGTGCCGAGATCGGCTCGGCGCTGGTGGCCAAGCTTCTGACCTATGATCTGACCTTGCTGGTGCCGCTCTGCCTCATCATCGGCACCTTCCTATTCATGGCCACTGAAAGCCGCGACTGGCGCCAGAAGGGCCGCATTCTGGTCGGCGTCGGCCTGCTCATCCTCTCGCTTGAAATGATCGGCCAGGCATCGGAACCGCTGCGCGAAAGCCCGCTGATGCCGATGATCATCAACTATTTCTCGAGCGACCCGATCACCGCCTATCTTCTGGCGGCACTGATCACATGGCTGTTCCAGTCCTCCATCGCCTCGGTGCTTTTGATGGCGACCATGGCCGGGCGCGGCCTGATCACGCCGGAGCTCGGCGTGGTTCTGGTGCTGGGCGTCAATCTCGGTTCCTCCATCATCGCACCGATGCTGACCCGCAATTCAGAGCCCGGCGTGCGCATCGTGCCGGTCGGCAATCTTCTGATGCGCGGCATGGGCTCCATCGTCATGCTGGTTCTGGTCATGACGTTCAAGCCGCAGATCGGTTTTCTGGGCGCCACCGCATCGGACCAGATCGTCAACGCGCACATCCTGTTCAACGTCATCATCCTGATCGCCGGGCTGCCGCTGGCTGGTCTCGTCTACCGCGCCTCGGAAAAGATCGTGGCGCTCGGCGCAAAGCAGGCGGCAGAACCGGTGCAGATCACGGAACTGTCGGCCCTGTCGGAGACGGCGCTGTCCAGCCCGCCGCAGGCGCTGGCCAACGCCACACGCGAGGTGGTGCGCGTGTGCGAGACCGTCGAGATCATGCTCAAGCGCATCATCGAGCTTTACGAGAATGCCGACGAGGACAAGATCAACGCGCTGGCGGCCCTCGACGACCGCGTCGACGAGCGCCATGCCGCCATAAAAATCTATCTGGCGAAGCTGATCCGCAATCCGCTCACCGAGGACCAGGCGCTGCGCTGCCAGGAACTGATCGGCGCCTGTGTCAAGCTGGAGCAGGTCGGCGACATCATCGTGCGCAACATGCTGGTCCATGTGCGCAAGAAGATGGCGCTCAATCTGGAATTCACCCCGGAAGGCTGGCAGGAAATCACCGCCTTCCACAGCGCCGTTCTGGCCAATGCCCGCCTCACCTTCAACGTTCTGGTGTCGCGCGACACCGAAACCGCGCGCCAGCTCGTTCAGGAAAAGGACCGGCTGCGCGACATGGAGCGCGACATCAGCAACAACCATTTCCTGCGCCTGCGCGATGGCACGCTGAAGTCCATCGAAACGAGCTCCATCCACCTCGACACGCTGCGCGACCTCAAGCAGATCAACTCGCTGCTGACGTCGATCGTCTATCCCGTGCTGGAAGAGCGCGGTCTGCTGCGCGGCTCGCGCCTGCGCGCAAGCTGAAGGCAAGGCTGCAAAGCCCTCGTCCGCCCTGCCTTAGCGCCCACCATCCGGCGGATATGTCATGACGGCTTTGGCATGACAGGCGTGCATTCCGATGTCCGCCTGAACAGCCTTTTCTTGGTCATGCATCCTATCTTCCTCATGCCGGTGAAGCTGTCCTCCGGCACCGCACCAAAGTTCGCAGCGCAGAGCTGCCTGACAACAGATCTCTTCGCGGCAACTACCGCTGCACGTCCCGGCAGGAAGCGTCTCGCCACCATGGCGGGCAGCGAAACTCTCCCACCTTACCCACAACTTCCGCCCGGCACCGCCCGTCAATTCTGATCCCCGACAGCAACGCACCCCCGCCGCACCATGTCGGAGGCCCCACATTCGCCCGCGCCTCTGCCTCCGATGCCTGTATGCCCCTCGAGCGCCACCTCGCGGCTAAAACATATCGCCCGAAAAGCGGGAGCCGGTTCCGGGACAACAGCATGCGCAAGGGGCGCATCTGAAAGATCTCGACACGCCTCAGAGCGCCCGGGCAATAAATTTTTCTAGCCGAAAACAACAGGATAACCGGAAAAAGCTGAATCAGTTCGCGAACAGGCCACGAGCGCATCTTGACGCCAGGGCCATCACGTAACATATAAAGTTACATGAAAAGAGACAGCAGACTTTCCGGCATCCTCCACGTTCTCCTGCACATGGCCGAACACAGGGAGCCCGTCACCTCCGAAGTGCTGGCGCGGGCCATGAACACCAACCCGGTGGTCATCCGCCGCATCATGGCCGGCCTGCGCGAGCAAGGCTATGTGCGCTCAGAAAAGGGCCATGGCGGCGGTTGGGCGCTGGCCTGCGACCTCTCCCGCATCACCCTGCGCGACATTTATGACGCGATCGGCCAACCGGCCCTGCTTGCCATGGGCAACCGCACGGAAACCCCGGGCTGCCTGGTCGAGCAGGCCGTCAACGCAGCACTCGGCGCCGCCTTCGACGACGCCGAGGCGCGCCTGCTAGCCCGTTTTGGCGAGGTGACGCTGGCCATGCTCAGCGAAGATTTTCACCGCCGTTTTGCCGTCCATGGCGGCGCCCACGATCTGGAGACCGCTCATGCTCCCTGACACAGCCATCCGCGCCGACGCTCCCGCGCAATACGACGCCATCATCATCGGCGGCAGCTTTGCCGGCCTGTCCGCAGCCACCTATATCGCCCGTGCCCGCCGCTCCGTCTGCATCATCGATGCCGGCGCGCCGCGCAACCGCTTCGCCGCCCACTCGCACGGCTTTCTGGCGCAGGACGGCAGCAACCCCGCCGCCATCCTCGCCACCGCCCGCGCGCAGGTCAGCGCCTACCCTACGGTGCGCTTCATCAGCGCCCGCGCCACCGATGCCAGCAGCGAAAAAGACGGTTTCCGCGTCGATGTGGCCGATGGCACCACGCTCCATGGCCGCAAACTGGTCCTCGCCTACGGCCTGAGCGACGACCTGCCAGCTATTCCCGGACTGGCGGAGCGCTGGGGCGCGTCCGTCATCCATTGCCCCTATTGCCATGGCTATGAGTTTTCAGGCCAGCGCCTCGGCGTTCTCGCCTCCACGCCCATGTCGGCGCATCAGGCCATACTGGTGGCTGAATGGGGCCCGGTGACCTTCTATCTCAACGGCCAGCCCGCCCCGGACCCACAGGAACTCGCCGAACTGGAAAAGCGCGGCGTCGCCATCGAACCCGCCGCGATCAGAGCCCTGCACGGTGACCTGCCGCATCTGTCCGGTATCGAACTCGCAAACGGGCGCATCGATCCGCTCGACGCGCTCTATGTCGGCCCACGCACCCGCTTCAACAGCGACATCGCGCAAAAACTCGGCTGCGCCGTCGAGGAACATGCCGCCGGGGCCTTCATCCGCACCGATTCCCTGAAGGAAACCATGGTGCCCGGCGTCTATGCCGCAGGCGACATCGCGCGCGGCGCGCACTCCGTCGCCTGGGCCTGCGGCGATGGTGTCATGGCCGGCGTGGCCACGCACCGTTCGCTTGTGTTCGGATGATTGTGTTCGGCTGATCGGGTTCAGCCAAGCAGGCTCTTGATCGTTCCGCTCGCCTTGCCGAAATCCATCTGGCCAGCATAGTTTTCGCGCAAGGCGGCCATTACCTTGCCCATGTCCTTGACGCTTGCGGCCCCCGTTTCGGCGATTGCCGCGCGGATCGCGGCCTCGGTCTCAGCCTCGTCCATCTGGCGGGGCATGAAATCGCGGATCACCACGATCTCCTCGCGCTCCTTGGCCGCCAGTTCCGGCCGGCCGCCATCGTCGAAGGCTTTTGCCGAGTCCTCGCGCTGCTTGACCATCTTGGCCAGAAGCTGCGCCAGTTCGTCCGCGCCTGCGGCTTCCTTGCCGACGCCGCGATTGGCGATGTCGCGGTCCTTGATTGCCGCCTGAATCAGCCGCAGCGTCGTCAGGCGGAACTTGTCGCCCGCCTTCATCGCCGTTTTCACTTCGTCCATCAGCCGTTCGCGCATGATCGTTTCTCCTTGAATGGCCCAGATAAGCATGTCGCCCGGCGCTGAAAAGCGGTTTCGGGCCGCATCCTGCATGAAATATCGGGGCGGCGCAGAAAAGCTGCGACTTGGCGGCGCATGGTGTTGACCGGGCCTGCCGCTTCCCCTATTTCGTGAGCCTTAGCATGAACTGAGCATCAGATGTGCGGCGGCGGCGTGATTTTCGCAGGCCCCGTGCCTTTTGCCGCGGATATTCGGCCGGCCGGCCGCGCATCCGTGCAACTTCACGATGGAGCGCCGCCATGGCCAGCACTGCCCCCTGGGTTTCGGAAAAGCCGACCGCCCTGCTCGTCCTCGCCGACGGAACGGTGATCGAGGGCCGCGGCCTCGGCGCTTCGGGCGAAGCGATCGGCGAAGTCTGCTTCAACACCGCCCTCACCGGCTATCAGGAAATCCTCACCGATCCCTCCTATGCCGGCCAGATCGTCACCTTCACCTTCCCCCATATCGGCAATGTAGGCGTCAATGACGAGGACGAGGAAAGCCTGGCGCCCATCTCGCGCGCCGGCGCCGTCGGCGCCATCTTCAAGGCCGACATCTCCACCCCGTCGAACTACCGCTCCACCGGCGGCCTCAACGAATGGCTGGAAAAGCGCGGCATCGTCGCCATGTCGGGCATCGATACCCGCGCGCTCACCGCGCTGCTGCGCGACAAGGGCGTGGCCGATGCCGTCATCGCCCATGCGCCGGACGGCAATTTCGACGTAGAGACACTGAAGAAGAAGGCCGCCGGCTGGTCGGGCCTCGTCGGCCTCGACCTTGCAAAGGACGTCACCAGCGGCCAGTCCAGCCTGTGGGAAGAAACGCCGTGGGTGTGGAACGAAGGCTATGGCGAGCAGGGTGAGCCCTCCATGCACATCGTCGCCGTCGACTTCGGCGTCAAGCGCAACATCCTGCGCCTGCTGGCCGGCCTTGGCGCAAAGGTCACGGTGGTGCCCGCCACCGCGTCGGCGCAGGACATCCTCGCCCTTCAGCCTGATGGCATCTTCCTCTCCAACGGCCCCGGCGATCCGGCCGCCACCGGCGACTATGCGGTGCCGACGCTGCGTGAGCTGCTGAAGACCGACATTCCGATCTTCGGCATCTGCCTCGGCCACCAGATCCTGGCGCTCGCCGCCGGCGGCAACACGGTCAAGATGCATCAGGGCCATCACGGCGCCAACCATCCTGTCAAGGATCACACCACCGGCAAGGTCGAGATCGTGTCGATGAACCACGGTTTCGCCGTCGACACCGCCTCGCTGCCGGAAGGCGTGAAGGAAACCCATGTCTCGCTGTTCGACGGCTCGAACTGCGGCATCACCCTCGTCGGCAAGCCGGTCTTCTCGGTGCAGCACCACCCGGAAGCCTCGCCCGGCTCGCAGGATTCGCACTACCTCTTCCGCCGCTTCGCCAATCTCATTCGCGAGCGCAAGGGTGAGCCGGCTCTGGCCGAGCGGGCCTGAACCCTTTCAGGGGCGCATTCAGTTTTCGGCGGCGGCCTTCATGGCCGCCGTTTTGCTTTGCGGCGCGCGCACCTTCGTCACCAGCACCAGCAGCGCCCCGCTCAGGAACAGGCCGGCCACCACATAGGAAGCCCCGCCGAATTCCACCGGCGCGGACGGCCCGGTGAACCACGAAAAGATGTTGGTGTAGATGAGCGGCGCGATGATGGCCGTGAGCGAGAACAGGCTGGTGATCGCGCCCTGCAACTCGCCCTGCGAGGATGGCGGCACCTGTGCGGCGGCAAGGCTGCGCAGCGGCGGCTCCGACAGCGCCTCCATGCAGGTCGCCACGATCACCGCATAGATCATCCAGCCCTGCCAGGCAGCCGCATAGCCGAACGCGGCGATCGCCGTGAAGGCAAGCCCGATGGCGGCGGTGCGCCATTCGCCCAGCACAGGCACCACGCGCGGCAGCACGGTCGCCATGATCACCGCCCCGCACAGGCCGAACAGTCCCAGCGACAGGCCGATCTGGCGTTCGCTCCAGCCATAGCGATAGTCGCTGACGAAGGCCCACACCGAAGGGTAGACCATGTGGCCGAGCATCATCAGGAAGAACACCAGCCCCAGCCAGCCGATGCCCGGATAGTTGCGCATCTGCCGCAGCGCGCCGAGCGGGCTCGCCCGCCGCCACTCGAAAGGCCGGCGATGCTTCGCCTCCAGCGTTTCGGGCAGGAAGAAGAAGGCGACGATGAAATTGGCGAAGGCCAGCCCCGCCGCGAAAAAGAAGGGAACGCGGGGGCCGAATTCGCCAAGAATGCCGCCCAGCACCGGCCCGATGACGAAACCGACGCCGAAGGCGATGCCAAGCAACCCGAAATTGCGCGCCCGGTTCTCGTCGGTGCTGATGTCGGCGATGAAGGCAGAGGCCGTCGAATGGCTGCCGCCGCTGATGCCGGCCAGCACCCGGCCGATGAACAGCATGGGATAGGACCACGCGATGGCGCAGATCAGATTGTCGATGGCGAAGGTGAACACCGAGGCCAGCAGCACCGGGCGGCGTCCGAAGCGGTCCGAGAGATTGCCGATCACCGGCGCGAACACGAACTGCATGGCGGCATAGACGAACAGCAGCCATCCGCCCTCGCGCGCCGCTGCGCTCACGTCGACCCCCGACAGTTCCTGCAGGAAAGCCGGCAGCACCGGCATGATGATGCCGAAGCCGACGATGTCGAGCAGCAATATGGTGAAGACGAGGGCAAGCCCGCGCCGTGCTGTTCCGGCTTCGACCATTCCGGCCTGTCCTCCTGCGCCAACGCGGCGGCCGCTTCTTATATTCCAGCCACGACTGCGGAACAATAGAAGAACGGATCAGCGTTCCATGATGCTGACATCGGCCGGCGCAGCGGAGATTTCCGCGTCCGCCTGCGGCCGCAGCAGCCCGTCGAGGATCGGCATGCTGATCAGGGCCGAGACCGCGATCATGGCGAGGCAGATGCGGCGGAAGGTGCGCTCGTTCGCCAGCCCGAACATCCGGCTGCCCAGCCACAGGCCGGCGCCGTAGAACAGCGCCAGCAGCACCGCCAGCATGAGCACGTGAACGGTGATCAGCCCGCCCCATATGTAGCTGATGGCCGAGAGCACGGTGGAAATGGCGAAGAACAGGATGATGTTGGCCCGCACGACGCTGGCGCTGGAGCGGCCGCCGAGCCAATAGGCGACCACGGGCGGCCCGCCGATCTGCGCGGCGCCCGCCAGCACGCCCGAAACGGCTCCGACCAGAACGGTCAGCGGGCTGGCCGGCTCGCCGTCATAGCGCCATCTCGACATCAGCAGCGCCAGCAGCAGAACCACGATGGCCACGATCGACCATCTGATGGTCAGCGGGTCGAGAGTGCTCAGCAGGTAGACGCCGGCGGGAATGCCCGCGATGGCCCCGAGCGTCATCAGCGCCACGTCGCGGTGGTTCGCCAGCCGCACCGCCTTTGGGATGAAGCCCCACGCCAGCAGGGCGTCCATCACCAGCAGCAGCGGCACGGCGACCGCCGGCGGCACCGCGGTACTGGCCAGCGGCACGAACACCAGCGCCGCGCCGAAACCGGAAAACCCGCGCGCAAGTCCGGACAGGGCCGCAACCAGCGCCAGAAAGGCCAGCACGGGCAAATCGACCGGCAGTGACGACATATTCCACATAGTATCCGGCTGGTATGACCTGTGTCGGCTCCCCGCGCTTCTCCCGGAAGGAAAAGCCCGGCGGAGAGCCGGTCGGGAAACCCCATTCGCGCCGGGGCATCACAGGCCCCGCATCCCGCCGCCCTTCACCTTCAGGCCCCCACCGTCAGGCCCCACCTTCAGGCAATGGCGGCAGGATGGAGAGTTTTCCCGCGTCAGATCGGGTTGTTGAACGTATCGCAGTCGGAGAGCTTGCCGCTCTTGTAACCGCGGGCGAACCATTTCTGGCGCTGTGCCGAGGTGCCATGGTTGAAGGTTTCGGGAACCACATAGCCCTGCGTGCGCTTTTGCAGCGTGTCGTCGCCGATCTGCTGGGCGGCGTTCAGCGCCTCCTCAAGATCGCCCTCTTCAAGAATGCCCTTCTGCGCCGTGTAGTGTCCCCACACGCCGGCGAAGCAGTCGGCCTGCAACTCGACCTGCATCGACATGTGGTTGGCTTCCGACTCGCTCATGCGCTGGCGCATCTGGTTGAACTTCGGCAGCACGCCGATCAGGTTCTGAACATGGTGGCCCACCTCATGCGCGACCACATAGGCTTCTGCGAAATCGCCGGACGCGCCGAACTGCTCGGAAAGCTGGCGGAAGAAGGAGGTGTCGAGATACACCTTCTTGTCGGCCGGGCAGTAGAACAGGCCGGAAGCCGATGACGCGAAGCCGCAGGCCGAGCGGATCTGTCCCTCGAACAGCGTCAGCTTCGGCTCCTCATAGGTCAGGCCGTTCGCCTGGAAGATGCCGTTCCACACATCTTCCGTTTCGGCCAGAACCGTGGCCACGAACTGCTTCATCTCGTCGTTGCGGGCCGAGCCTGAACTGGAGCCCGGGCCGGATTCGCTCGACGTCGTGCGGCCGCTGTCCTCGCCCGGCAGCAATCCGCCGCCACCGCCGGTCAGCACCTGCATCGGGTCGATGCCGCAGGCCTTCAGCCCGAAGAACAACACCACCAGAATGACGATCGTGGACAATCCGCCACCGCCGGCGCGCCCGCCGATCGGTATGCGCATACGGCCGGGGCCGCTGCCAATGTTTCCGGGCCGGCCGAAACCGCCCTGCCCGCGCTGATCGTCAATGTTGTCGCTCTGGCGACGGCCTCTCCAGCGCATGCGCTTGTCGTCCTCATTCTCATGGCAACCCCGCAGGCCGCCTTGTCCCTTCGGCTTCGATAGATACCGTATCCATGGGACCGAGTCATGACCAATCTCGGCCGCCGGTTCCGGTCATGGCAACAACGCCCGGCCTCGCCGGTCGTTCCGCCCGCCGCTCCGCAGCCTCACGGCACCGGCAATTTGCCGGCCTATGCGTATTCGCTGGGCAAACATGCATTTTTCGGGGTTACATCGGCGGAAACTCTCCCCTATAAGGCCCCCTTAGCCTGAACCAAGAATCCACGCAGCGTGAACCGACCCGGAAAACCGGCGCCGGTGCTTCGCATGCACAGCCATAACGGACCCCGCCATGCCAAAACGCACCGATATCAAATCCATCCTGATCATCGGTGCAGGCCCTATCGTCATCGGGCAGGCGTGCGAGTTCGACTATTCCGGCACGCAGGCCTGCAAGGCGCTGCGCGAGGAAGGCTTCCGCGTCATTCTGGTCAACTCCAACCCGGCCACCATCATGACAGACCCGGATCTGGCCGATGCCACCTATATCGAGCCGATCACCCCGGAAGTCGTGGCCAAGATCATCGCCCGCGAGCGCCCGGATGCGCTGCTGCCCACCATGGGCGGCCAGACCGCGCTCAACACAGCCCTGTCGCTGCGCCGCATGGGCGTTCTGGAGCGCTACAATGTCGAGATGATCGGCGCCGACGCGCACGCCATCGACAAGGCCGAGGACCGCGCCCTGTTCCGCGAGGCGATGGCGAAGATCGGCCTGGAAACGCCGAAGTCGATGCTGGCCAACGCCACCGAGGTCAAGGACGCCGACCGCAAGAAGCACGAGGCCGAGCGCGCCGCGCTCAAGGCCTCCGGCGCGTCCGACAAGGAGCTCGACGCCCTCGAAACCAGCTGGAACCTCGGCGAAGGCGACCGCAAGCAGCGCTATGTCTCGCACGCCATGGGCGTGGCCGCGCAGGCGCTCGACGCGGTCGGCCTGCCCGCCATCATCCGCCCCTCCTTCACGCTCGGCGGCACTGGCGGCGGCATCGCCTTCAACCGCGAGGAATTTTTCGCCATCGTCCAGTCCGGCCTCGACGCCTCCCCCACCACCGAGGTGCTGATCGAGGAAAGCGTGCTCGGCTGGAAGGAGTATGAGATGGAGGTCGTCCGCGACAAGGCGGACAACTGCATCATCATCTGCTCCATCGAGAACATCGATCCGATGGGCGTCCACACGGGCGATTCCATCACCGTCGCGCCGGCGCTGACGCTGACCGACAAGGAATACCAGATCATGCGCAACGCCTCGATCGCGGTGCTGCGCGAGATCGGCGTCGAGACCGGCGGCTCCAACGTCCAGTTCGCCGTCAACCCGGCCGATGGCCGCCTCGTCGTCATCGAGATGAACCCGCGCGTGTCGCGCTCCTCCGCGCTCGCCTCCAAGGCAACCGGCTTCCCCATCGCCAAGATCGCGGCCAAGCTCGCCGTCGGCTACACGCTGGACGAGCTGGACAACGACATCACCGGCGGCGCGACGCCCGCCTCCTTCGAGCCGACCATCGACTATGTCGTCACCAAGATCCCGCGCTTCGCCTTCGAGAAGTTCCCCGGCGCGGAGCCGACTTTGACCACCGCCATGAAGTCGGTCGGCGAGGTCATGGCCATCGGCCGCACCTTCCAGGAATCGCTGCAGAAGGCGCTGCGCGGCATGGAAACCGGCCTCACCGGCCTCGACGAGATCGAGATCCCCGGCGTCGGTCACGGCGATGATAAGAACGCCATCCGCGCCGCCCTCGGCACCCCGACGCCCGACCGTCTGCGCATGGTGGCGCAGGCCATCCGCATGGGCACCTCGCTGGAAGACGTGCACGCCATGTGCAAGATCGACCCTTGGTTCCTGGAGCAGATCGCCGGCATCATCGCCATGGAAGCCCGTATCCGCGAGCATGGCCTTCCCGGCGATGCCGCCAATATGCGCATGGTCAAGGCCATGGGCTTTTCCGATGCCCGCCTCGCTTCGCTCACCGGCACCAAGCCGAAGGAAGTCGCGCATCTGCGCAATTCGCTGGCCGTCCACCCGGTCTACAAGCGCATCGACACCTGCGCCGCCGAATTCGCCTCGCCCACCGCCTATATGTATTCCACCTATGAGCAGCCCTTTGCCGGCGCGCCCGCCAACGAGGCCGGCGTTTCGGACCGAAAGAAGGTGGTCATCCTTGGCGGCGGCCCCAACCGCATCGGACAGGGCATCGAGTTCGACTATTGCTGCTGCCATGCCTGCTTCGCGCTGGCCGAGGCCGGCTATGAATCGATCATGATCAACTGCAATCCGGAGACGGTCTCGACCGACTACGACACCTCCGACCGTCTCTATTTCGAGCCGCTCACCGCCGAGGATGTCATCGAGATCCTCAAAATGGAGCAGTCGCGCGGCGAACTCGTCGGCGTCATCGTCCAGTTCGGCGGCCAGACTCCGCTGAAGCTCGCCGAGGCGCTTGAGAAGAACGGCATTCCGATCCTCGGCACCTCGCCCGACATGATCGACCTCGCCGAAGACCGCGACCGCTTCCAGAAGCTCTTGCAGAAGCTCGACCTGACCCAGCCCGAAAACGGCATCGCCTATTCGGTCGAGCAGGCCCGCACCGTGGCCGGCGAGCTTGGCTTCCCGCTGGTGGTGCGCCCCTCCTACGTGCTGGGCGGCCGCGCCATGCAGATCATCCACGACGAGACGATGCTGCAGACCTACCTGCTCGACACCGTGCCCGAGCTGGTGCCGGAAGACATCAAGCAGAAATACCCGAACGACAAGACCGGCCAGATCAACACGCTGCTCGGCAAGAACCCGCTGCTGTTCGACACCTATCTGTCGGGCGCCATCGAGGTCGATGTCGACTGCCTGTGCGACGCCGCCCATGGGGGAGACAACGTCTATGTCTCGGGCATCATGGAGCACATTGAGGAAGCCGGCATCCATTCGGGCGACTCGGCCTGCTCGCTGCCGGTCCACTCCCTCTCCGATGAGATCGTCGACGAGCTGGAGCGACAGACGGCCGCACTCGCGAAGGCGCTCAATGTCGGCGGCCTGATGAACGTGCAATACGCCATCAAGGACGGCACCATCTATGTGCTGGAGGTGAACCCGCGCGCCAGCCGCACCGTGCCGTTCGTCGCCAAGACGGTCGGCAAGCCGATCGCCAAGGTCGCCGCCCGCATCATGGCCGGCGAAACGCTGGACGCCGCCTTCGCCCACTATGGCGACAAGCCCAACGCGCGCAATCCCGGCCACATCGCGGTCAAGGAAGCCGTGTTCCCGTTCTCGCGCTTCCCCGGCGTCGACATCCTGCTCGGGCCGGAGATGAAATCGACCGGCGAGGTCATGGGCCTCGACCGCGACTATGCGCTGGCCTTCGCCAAGGCGCAGCTTGGCGCGGGCGTCGACCTGCCGCGTTCCGGCACGTTGTTCGTCTCGGTCCGCGACGACGACAAGCAGGGCGTGCTTGAGCCCGTGCGCCGCCTCGCCGAACAGGGTTTTCGCGTGCTCGCCACCGGCGGCACGCAGCGCTTCCTCGCCGAGAACGGCGTCGCGGCGGAGAAGATCAACAAGGTGCTCGAAGGTCGCCCGCACATCGAGGACGCCATCCGCAACCGTCAGGTGCAGATCGTCTTCAACACCACGGACGGCCAGAAGGCGGTGTCGGACTCCAAGTCGCTGCGCCGCGCCACGCTGATGCAGAAGGTGCCCTATTACACCACGCTGGCCGGCATGGCCGCCGTGGCGGAAGCCATCGCCGCCCTCAAGGCCGGCTCCCTCGAAGTGCGCCCGTTGCAGGATTATTTCTGAGCGGCGCGAACTCCCTAAAAAAGCCGGGTTTCGACCCGGCTTTTTTGTTGGTGCTGCCGCCTAGCGATCAGGCCGGACGTCGTTCCCCAACATCGATGCGGTTGCCGTCAGGATCGGCAAGAACGAAGGCCCTCTGGCCGAAATCCTTGTCCTTCAACGCCTTGATGATCCGCACACCCGCCGCTTTGCAGATCGCATGAAATGCGTCGATGTCGCTGACGAACATGTGAAACACATTGACCGTCGTTGCGACATGCGCCCGGTTCTGGCTGAGATGTATCTCGGCGGCATCCTTCTTCAGCACCATGAACCCGACAGGATCGCCGTTCTCGAAAACTTTCTGAAAGCCGGGAACGCCGGAGTAGAAAGCAAAGGCTGCCTGAATGTCACAAACCGGCAGACATGGGGCCACGCGGACGAACGTAATGGTATGAACCGGGGAAGAACCCATCGCATGCACCTGAAAATGTGGGCAGAGGCGGCAGTGCGCATGACCGGTCAGGAGCGGTGTCCCTTTTGTTAGAATCGCATGGCGCGCAGGAAAAATAAAGACAGCCGGTCCGGGAAACCGGGCCGGTCCGCTTCAGGCCCTGCCCGCAACTTTTTCGAGCGTCCTCATGTGCGATCTCTTCGCGAAGCGGAGCGCCGCTCCGCAGGCAGACATTCATCAGGACGCGTCCCCGTCAGCGTGCAAGCGTACGTTCCAGATCGTCGCGTATCAGCCGCACCAGTTCGGCATGAATATCGGCGCGGGACCGGGCGCCGCCATCCTCGCAGATCGGTTCGTCCTCCCCGGACGACCGCAGAATCTCGGCGACCCCTTCCCTGCATTCCGGCAGGAAGCTGTAGTGGACGGAGTCCGCGACGGCGGCGTAGGTCCCGTTCGGCGTCAGCGCAGCCAGTTCGTTGGCGATCACACCGGGTGGAACGGTGCCTGCGCCTCCCAGATTGATGAAGCTCATCGGAATGGAAATGTCCTTCAGGCTCTGTGCATCATAGGCTTGTGCAAGCCCCGGATCGACAAGCACGGCGGATCTGACGCGGCGATCGAGGTTCGACTGCTCGAACAGCGCCTTGTCGATGGCGCGCAGATCCACCTTGCCGACCTTGACCTGCGCTTCGTTCACATAGCCGATCCCGCCCGCATACCAGGCGCAGTCCCATTTGTCATAAGTGTCGCAATAGCGCGCATAGGCCTCCAGATCGGCGCGCGCGCCGGCGCTCAGCATCGCCGCCGCCCCGCCAAGCGAAAAGCCCACGACGCCGATCCTGTCGGCATCGACAAGACCCTGCCATTGCCCGTCGCCCGCCATCCCCTCGCCCGCCATTCCCTCGCCTGTCAGCCTGTCGATCACGGCGGACAGGTCCGCCGCCCGTTGCCACAGTTTCGGCGTGTCGCCCGGTGTCGAATAGCCGCTGGTCGTGCCGGGATGGTTCGGACCGGCCACGACGAAGCCCGCCTTGGCGAGTTCCGTCGCCAGCCAGCTCATGCCCTGAACGCGGCTGCCCGAGCCGTGAGACAGCACCACCAGCGGAAACCGGCCCTGTGCCGGTGCCGCGTCGGGTACGGCCGGGGCTCCTGCGAATACCCTGTTGGCGCCGATCATGACCGGCTCGCCACCGTCCTTGGCCGGATACCAGACGGTCACATGCAGGTCGCGTCCGTGATCGGTCGGAGCGGCGGCGATGGAAATCTGGCGCACGCCGACCTCCGCCGCGAAAGAGGGCGTGGCCACCGCGACGGCAAATGCGGCGGCGCAGAGCTTTTGGAATTTGAACATCACGGTTTCCTGTGTTGGAAGGACGGCACGACAGTGCTGGAACCGTGCGTTTGATGCCTCCTCGATCGCGATTGAGGTCGTACCCGATCGCGATCCGGGCCATGATCTGCGTCCGCCATCCAACCTCATGAAGCACCGATGATCTTCGTACCTCTGCCTTTCGTCGTCGCCTTGCTGCTGCTGATCCTTTTGGCGGCATTGCTGCGCACCACCGATCAGGCCAAGGTCAACCGGCCGTTTCTGGCCCTCATTGCCCTGTGCGCCTTGCAGACCTTTCTGGTCGGGCTGCGCTGGGGCTATGACCTGACCGCTCTGCGCTATGTGCTGCCGGTTCTGGCCGCCTGTGTGCCGCCGCTCACGCTGGCGAGCTTCCGCTGCCTGATCGCGCGCAGCGATGCGGATCAGGGCGGGAGTTCATGGATCCACTGGCTGCCTCCCGTGGCCATCGCCCTGCTTCTCGTCGCGGCGCCCCAGTCCATCGACATCGTGCTGGTGGCGCTGTTCCTCGGCTATGCCGTCGCCCTGCTCCAGCTCGGAAAACGCGGCCCGGACGCCCTTGACGAGGCTCGCTTCGACAAAGCCGTCGCGGCCCATCGCGCCCTTGTCATCGCGGCCGCAGCACTTTGCATCTCCGCGCTGTTCGATCTGGTGATCTGGCTGGATTTCGAATGGACGCGCGGCGATCATGCCGCCCTGATCGCCGGCAATGGCAGCCTGCTCGGTCTGCTGATGATCGGTGCGACCACCCTTGTCGCCGCGAGCGCCAAAGCTGTCCCGGAGCCCGCACAGGACGCCGTGCAGACAGCCTCTCCCGAGCAGGACCGGGAGATCCTCAGTCGTGTCGAGGCCCTGCTCGCCGGCCAGAAACTGTTTCTCGACGAGAACCTGACGCTTTCACGGCTGGCGCGCCGCGCCGGCGTTCCCGCCCGACAGATTTCCGGTGCCATCAACCGCCTCGCCGGCAGGAACGTCTCCCAGTACATCAACGATTATCGCATCGCCGAAGCCTGCCGGCTGCTGCGCCAGACTGACATCTCCGTGACCGCCGCCATGCTGGAATCGGGCTTCCAGACCAAGTCCAACTTCAACCGCGAATTCCGCCGCGTCACCTCCCTGAGCCCAGCAACATGGCGAGACCGCAACCGGCAGGACAATCCCACAGAAGCCTGACATCAGCCCTCCATCTCCCCGCGCCCCACTTCCACGCTTCCTGCCCCCCCCAATCCATCCGGCCCGCCCCGGACACCCTGCCTGTTTGATTTGTGGCAGACCGGGGATGTGACGGGGGTCCGTTCCCTCAAGGGTACGCAGCCTTCAGGATACAAGGATCCCTTCCGCCCCACCCTGAACCTGAACAACTACCCATGCCGGCTGAGAGCCGGAACGACATTGGCAGGAACTGACCCAAGGCCACAGACCGTCATCTGCTGTGACCTTTCCCCGGCCTTCATTGATGCCCACACCCTTCCGGGCGGTCTGGCATCAAGGATCGCGAACACCAGTTCCGGGTTGCCGTATGGGCATCCTCGTTGCCCCTTCCCTCCTTCTCGTCCGCGACCCTCTGCCCCCTCCGGCGCATTTTTCTCCCCCTTTCCAACGCTCCAACCCCCATCCACCCCGCCCGCCCCAACTCCTTCTCACCCGCGTCTTCTCGTCCTCCCGCCGTTCCCCATCGCTCGCGCACGCCTCTCCCCGCCCCTTTCCGCTCTCCAGCCCCCATCCATCCGGCCCGCCACACGCCCTTTCCGTAAAGTGTTCGCGCCACTCTCACCGCCCCCCACGCCAAGCTCAACGCGTGCCACGCCGGGGGTGCCTCTTACTCCCAAGTCGTCGGCGATCCCTCCCCGGCCATCCCGCCCCGGCCTCCCCGCTCTCAGCGAACCCCACCAGCATCTTGCCTTCCGCTTGCCCTTCCGTTGACAACATACCAACCAGTCGGTATGATATTTGTGAAAGGTGGACCCCGATGCCGAAACCCGCTGCCAGACCGGATGCCAGGCTGAAGCTGCTGGATGCCGCTTTGTCGGTGATCCGTGCGAAAGGCTATACGGCCACCAGCGTCGATGAGTTGTGCGCGACGGCCGGCGTCACCAAGGGGGCCTTCTTCCATCATTTCAAAAGCAAGGAAGAGCTTGGCGTCGCGGCTGCGAACCACTGGTCGCAGGTCACCGGCGCCCTGTTCGCGGCTTCCCCCTATCACGCCCATGCCGATCCGTTCGCGCGCATCATCGGCTATCTGGAATTCCGCAAGGCGCTGCTGCGGGGCGGCGTGCCGGAATTCACCTGCCTTGTCGGCACCATGGTGCAGGAGAGCTACGAGACCGCGCCCGCCATCCGCGAGGCCTGCAACGCCAGCATCAGCGCCCACGCGGCAACCCTTGAAGCCGACATAGAAGCTGCCATCCAGGCGCGCGGCCTCTTGGCGGAGTGGAGTGCTGCTTCGCTGGCGATGCACACGCAGGCCGTCCTTCAGGGGGCCTTCATTCTCGCCAAGGCCAGAGGCGGCGCTGAAATCGCCGCCGACAGCATCGACCACCTCATTCGCTATCTGCGTCTGCTTTTCGGGCCGGGGGCCAAAGACCACCAACCGTAACGCCACATCAGGAGGAGACCGTCACATGCCCGCTACAATCCGACTTCACCGTGTGCTCGCAACCGGCCCCGAAAAGGTTTACCGCGCCTTCACCGAGGCCGATGCCATTGCAAGCTGGCTCCCGCCCTACGGATTTCTCTGCACCGTGCATGAAATGGATGCGAAGGTCGGCGGCCGGCACAGAATGTCGTTCCGCAACTTCACGACCGGCCAGAGCCATTCCTTCGGCGGCACCTATGTCGAACTCGTGCCCGGCGAGCGCCTCGTCTACACCGACACCTTCGACGATCCCAATCTGCCGGGCGAAATGCGCGTTACCGTTACTCTGAAGGCCGTTTCCATGGGAACCGAGATTCATATCGAGCAGCAGGGCGTGCCCGACATCATCCCGCCGGATGCCTGCTATCTGGGCTGGCAGGATTCCCTGCATAAGCTGGCGAGACTGGTCGAACCCGAAATCAACCAGTAGCAGCCCGCATATCGGCCAGGCGGCCGCGCCTGCGGGTGCCGATCTTCTGCGGCATCCGCCCCGCCTGCCCCGGCTCAGACCCCGGCCAACGCCCTTCCATTGACGAAAGCCGTGGCGTTGGCTAGGGGAAGCCTCGCGGGGGACGACCCTCGCCTCAGCTGAAGAATTCCGGGACGGCCCGGCCACTCGAAGGAGGGCCGCGCCATGGCCGGACCAATCGAACAGTTTGAGATTTCGCGGATTGTCCCGCTCGAAATCGGCGGGCTCGATCTCAGCTTCACCAATGCGTCGGCCTATATGGTGCTCACCGTGGCGCTTGGCGCAGGCTTTCTGCTGCTGGCCACGCGCCGCCGCTCCATCGTGCCGGGCCGGCTGCAATCCTGCGCCGAGCTGCTGTTTGAGTTCATCGGAAAAACCCTGCGCGACAATGCCGGCGAAGAAGGCATGCGCTTCTTCCCGCTGGTCTTTTCCCTCTTCATGTTCGTGCTCGTCGCCAATCTGATCGGCATGTTCCCCTATGCCTTCACGGTCACCAGCCACATCATCGTCACCTTTGCGCTGGCCATGCTGGTGTTTTTGACCGTCACCGTCTACGGGCTGATCCGCAACGGACTGGGCTTCCTGCGCCTGTTCATGCCGCCCGGCGTGCCGCTGGTGCTGGCGCCCATCCTCGTGCCGATCGAGGTGGTATCCTACATCTCCCGCCCCGTCAGCCATTCGGTGCGCCTGTTCGCGGTCATGCTGGCCGGGCACATCACGCTGAAGGTGTTCGCGGGCTTTGTGGTTTCGCTGGGCGAACAGGGCGCGCTCGGCATCGCCGGCGCCGTTCTCCCGCTTGCCATGACCGTCGGCCTGACAGGGCTGGAACTGCTGATGTCGGTCATACAGGCCTATATTTTCACGATGCTCACCTGCATGTATCTGAACGATGCGTTGCATCCCGGTCATTGACCGGAGGCCACAATCGTACCAATTATCCGGAGTGAGGACGGCCTCTCTTCAAAACCATCGAAAACCGGGACGGCCCGGCAATCAAAGGAGGGCCGTACCATGGCCTGGATTTATCTGGCGGTCGCCGGTCTGCTCGAAATCGTTTGGGCGTTCTACATGAAGAAGTCGGAAGGCTTCAGCCTGCTGATACCGAGCGTCATCACCATCATTGCCATGATCGCAAGCTTCGCGCTCCTGTCGGTGTCGATGAGGTCGCTGCCGCTCGGAACCGCCTACACGGTGTGGACCGGCATCGGCGCGGTCGGCGCTTTCGTCGTTGGCATCGTCGTGCTCGGTGAGGCGATCACCCCGATGCGTGTCGCGGCCGCAGCGCTGATCGTTTCGGGTCTGGTTCTGATGAAGCTTTCCAGCTCCGGCACCTGAAACCGGGTAATGCGGTCTCTGTCCGATCCATGATCAGCGGCCATGATCTGCCGGTGCAAAATCAGCCAAATCCCGCAGGGCACAATAAAAAAGCCCCGCTCGTTGCGGGGCCTTTTTTTTAACGGTCGCTGACGCTTAGCTGCCGAGCAGGGTGCGGGAGAACACGGCACCGATCAGGCCCGTATTGTCATTGATCTGGACCGTGGCATTCGAGCCAGCGGCCAGATCGGCCGGTACGGCAACATGAACAGGGATCGACGCGGTCTCGCCATTCTCGAAATGGATGGTGCGTGCCTGTGCGTCATAGGAAGCCACCGGCCCGCTGATCGAGGCGGCGAAAGCAGAGCCGGACACCAGTGCGAGAGCGGCTGCGGAAGCGATAATCCTGATCATGATAAACTCCTTGGATCGGGTTTCGATTTGTCTCGAGGCAGCTTCTTGCCTGCCTTGATATCAGGGAGATAGGTCTCCTTTCCGCTCGCTGAAAGGCTCGGTTTATGTCCACTTTGTTCACGAATGCTGAACGCTAAATAATGGAAATTCCTCGCCTTCATGCCTATAGTAGAGGCAAAAAACGATAACCGGCTTACGATTGGCGCGATGCTCGATCGACCTCTCGCACCGCTCCCTGCGTTTGGATGAAGACGCGGCAATCCGTCAGAACGATCGTGATCAATTGAAGCAGGCGCGCCGCCTCCCCCTCTTGCGCCGGCCCCTTATTTTATCCCCACTCTCTGCGCCTCGCCTATCATGTCCCTTGCCCTTCCTGCGGGAAAGCCGGTCATGACGATGGCAGGCCTGGGATGGGACGGCGCGGTGGCGAACCCTGAACGTGAGGGCGGGTCGCCGACCGGGAGTGCCTGGCGAAGGGACCGATAGTTCGCCGCAGGCTGGGCTGCTTGGTAATGCGGCAGTCCGGCTCAGACCATCCCGGAAACGGGAACGGGTCGGTCCATTCCGCGTGCGTGTCGGCAACGGCCTCACGCGGGCTTCGAGCGCTGCGTGCCAGCCGGGCCCGGTAGGACGCCGGACGGGCGGTCGCAAGGCCGCACCCAAAAACATCTTACGAGCGACCTGACGGCCGCCCGTCATCCTGATGCGATCAATGGCCAGACGGTTTTCCGGGCGTGGCGGTGCCCCCGCGCGGCCAGCATTGCGCGGCCAAAATCACGCGGCGTATGCAGCGCATCATGCGCAGGAAGAAAAAACGATGAAAAGATCAGTTCAGCGCGATCGGCAGGTCGACCTGCTGCGGCGTCTCGACCAGAACCGCCGGCGTTGCGGCAGCCGGTTCACGGCGGCGCTTGCGGTCCTTGCCGAGCCCGGTGATGCCCAGCATGCCGCGCTCTTTGGCGTGGTAGTAATATCCGGTCTGATAGAGCCGGTCGGCCCGCTTCTCGTCGCCATCGGCAACCAGCCAGGCGCCGCGCAGATATTTCACGGCATATTTCAGGTTGGTTTCGGCATCGAGAAGGCCCTTGGCAGGCCCTTCATAGCCCATACCCCGCGCCGTCGCGTGCTTGATCTGCATCAGGCCCCAATGGCCGTTGTTGTAGGCGCTCGGGTTGAACGTGCTCTCGCGGTTCACCACGCGGCGCACGAACGGTTCGGGCAGGCCGTAGACATTGGCATATTTGGCGATCAGCCCGTCGACATGGCCGCGCGAAGCCGGCGCCGAATCTTCGGCCGTGGTCAGCACGGCAGGCTCCGCGCGTGGCAGCGCGGCTGCGGAAGCGAGCTGGATCGGGGAAGCGGCAGGCTGGGCAGCCAGCGCCAGCGCGGCGACAGACGTCTCGCCCGGCTGCATCGGGGCAGGCAATTGCGGCTGAAGCGAAGCGACATCGGCATTCACCGTCGTCCCGGCAAAAGCGCTCTCGGGAAGAACGGCGACCATGTCCGGCAGCGCCAGCGCGAAACCGGCATCGCCGCCATCGGCTTCGGTCGTCTCGGCAAAGCTCTGGCTGGTCTGCGAGGTGGTGGTGCAGCCGGAAAGACCGGTTGCGGCCAGCACCATGCCAAGGGCGACGATTTTGAGCTTCGCTGGCAAGAGACGTTCAAAGTCCGTTGTTCGGTTAAGCGGTCATTACACCAGCCGATTCGGCGGAGCAACCTGCACCGGCGCGGTTTTCGGGTGGTGGGCGAGCCGGACAGATGAGATAATATGTCAGTGCGTAACATTCCGGACGAAGACGCCAGCGCCATGAAGACTGCCGGGCATACCGTTTTCCAGACAAAGATGGGCTTTGCCGGCTTTGCGTGGGGGCATGCCGGCATCACGCGGCTGTGCCTGCCGGAAAGAAGCAGGACGGCTGTGGAACGACGATTGTCGGACCACGGCGCGGCCGTTGATTCGCCACGCGCGCAGGCCGCGGAACTGGTCGCCCGCATCGAAGCTTATTTCGACGGAAACACGATCGACTTTTCCGATGTCGAGGTTGATCTCGCCGGAATGGAGGCCTTCCGCCTCGACATCTACGCGGCCGCGCGGCGCCTGCGTTTCGGCGAAGCCGTCACCTATGGCGAGCTTGCCCGCCGCGCCGGGCATGAGGGCCTGGCCCGCGAAACCGGTGTCGCTCTCGGTGCAAATCCGGTGCCGCTGGTGGTGCCCTGCCACCGCATCGTCGCGGCTGGCGGGCGGATCGGTGGCTTTTCGGCGCCGGGCGGCTCGGCAACCAAGCAGAAGATGCTGGAGCTGGAGGGCGTGCAGATCGGGCCGCCGCCGTCGGCCCAGCAATCCTTCGGTTTCTGAGCAGAGGGCATTATGACTTCAGAAATGTCAGTGCCCGAATCGCCAGATGCGGCCCCGGCGCTCGAATTCCGGTTGCACGCATTTGTAGACCGGACACGAAGAAGCATCGGCGCTCGGCACATAGGCCCTCTCGCGCACCTGTCCAGCCGGGCAGAACCGGTTGTTGAGCACATAGCGATCATAGATCGGCAGGTTGGGATTGCGCTTCGATGTATAGCGCAGGATCACCGCGCCCTCGCGCGCCACCCTGTCCTGGATCGCACCGCAGCTCATGCGCGTCGGATCGTAGCGGGATATGGCATGGGCCTGCCCTGCCGCGACGAGGCAGCCAGCCCCCACGATGGCCAGTCCGATCAATCTGGAAATCCGCATGGCATCCTCCGCAATGCAAGGCATCAGAAACGCTGTTGTGCCTGCATTGTTCCGTAAATTAGGCTTATTGCAGCCTCTTGAAAGCATCACAAGCACAGTTTATATTGGTGCCGTTGATATTTCGGCCGATCGATCCGGGCCGCGCGTTCCTAAGAGCTTGCTGCCGTCTATCTCCAAAATCTCGATACCACCGGCCGGATGTATTTCCGGTCTTAGACAAAGCAGAAGTTGAAGGAATACGCATATGGCAACTGGAACCGTCAAGTGGTTCAACGCCACCAAGGGCTACGGCTTCATCCAGCCCGACAATGGCGGCCCGGACATTTTCGTCCACATCTCCGCCGTGCAGCGCGCAGGTCTCACCTCGCTTGCTGACGGCCAGAAGGTAAGCTTCGAAATCGAGCAGGACCGCCGCACCGGCAAGTCGTCCGCTGGATCGCTCGAAGCAGCCTGACCCAGCGTGAGCGCGCGCCGGGTCTGAAAAGACCCGGACTGCGCGACAAGCCACGGATGTACTGGCGGTCGCGCTGGAAGCGCGCCGAAGCTTGAAGACCCGACCAGCCGAGCAGCGGATTGTCTGCCGGCCCGGACAGAAAGCTTCCCGTCAGGCTACCGATCCGGAAAGGCGGGCTTTGCCCGCCTTTCTGGTTTCGGGTGATAAGCACAGCGCATTGACCCCATTTTAAGAGTGTCGTGCTGGAATTGAGCGATGCACACTTTGCTCGCCCAGTCCTCGCCGGTTCTTTTCCTTGTCATTGCAGGCTTCTGCATCGGCGCACTGGCCATAGGCCTTTCATTTCTTAATATCGCCTCGCGGCTCTTCAAGGGTATGCCGGGTCAGGTTCCCACGCCGGCCTTCATGGGCGTCGTCTCCACGGCCTGGGCGCTCTCCATGGGCTTCGCCGCCTCCGACGTGTGGTCGCTCGATGCCCGCGCCGACAGCGCAGCAACAGCCGAGCGGTCCGCCGTCATGCGTCTGATCGGCGTGTCGGATGAATCGGCATTGAACCTGCCCGCCATGAACGAGGCAGTGCGCAACTATGCAGATCTGGCGCGCACCACCGAATGGCAGGAGACGCTGAACCGCGTCCCCAATCCGCTGGTCGACGACGCCCTGCAGGAGATACGCATCGGCATCGTGGACATGGTCAAAAGAGGCATCGCCTCCCCTCTCGTCAGCAAGGCCGTGAATGATTTCGACGAGTTGCAGGATGCCCGCAACGAACGCCTCGCCATTGGCCAGACTGCCGTTGACCTGACCAAATGGTATCTCGTGCTTTGCCTGACCGTCATGGCGATGATCACCATCGCCATGGTTCACGCCGAAGTGCCGAAGGCCGGCAGAAACGCTCTGGCGATCTTCAGCGTCGTGGTCTGCGTGTGCCTCTGGATATTGGCCATGCACACCAACCCCTATAAGGGCATGCCCGTCACCCTGTTCGCAAGCACATCGTCCCGCTGACCAAAGGCAGGCTTCGGATCAGGCGTCCGGTACCCAGGCAAGCGGCACATGTCCCGGATCCTGCTCGACCCGTCGCAGCCACGCCGACACCTGCGGATAGTCGTTCAGGGTAAAGCCGCCCTCGTCCGCCGTGTGGGTGTAGGCATAGAGCGCAATGTCCGCCACGCTCAGCGCATTGCCTGCAAAGAAATCATGTCCTGTGAGATGCGCCTCCATGACACTGAGCGCCTTGTTGCCGCGCTCCAGCGTCAGCGCCAGACGTTCCGGCGTGGCGGCTGCCGCGCGCTCGGGATAAGTCAGCAACGCCCTGCGAACAGCGATATAGGGTTCGTGGCTGTACTGCTCGAAGAACAGCCATTGATAGGCCAGCGCCCGTTCATAGCTGTCATGGGGAAGAAAGCGCGTGCCCTCGGCGAGATGCAGCAGCATGGCATTCGATTCGGCAAGCGGCCGGCCGTCCTCCAGCAAAAGCACCGGAACCATGGCATTCGGATTGCGTGTGAGGAATTCTGGCGTGCGGGTTGACCCGTCGCGGGAACTCACTTCGACATGGGTGAAGGGCCGGCCCAGCTTCGCCAGCAGCAGACGCGGCTTGTAGCAGTTGCCGCTGTCGGTCATTCCGTAAAGCACAGTCATCGAAAACTCTCCGTGGCCCCGCATATTGCGCAGCCACGTTACCGCTTCCAATGAGTTAATTTGCTGGGAAGATCAAAATGCCTGCTCGGACGCCTCGCGGGCCGACGGCAGGAAATGCTGGATCGCCAGGGGCCCGTCATCGAAGAATGCCCCGGCCGAAAGTGGTCTGGCCAGCAACGAACCTTGCAGAAGATCGCATCCAGCTTCCAGAGCAACCTGCAATTGCCGGGGCGTGGCAATGCCCTCGACAAGCACCTTAACCCCGCTGTCCTGCACCACGGAAACGAGCCGGCCGAACAAGTAGCCTGCTGCGGGATAGGAACACAGGAGCGCGAAGAGAGCGCCATCGACACGCACCAGATCCGGACGGACCATATTCAGCAGCCGCTCCGTGTCGTTGCCGGTTCCAAAACTGGCAAGCGCCACGCCAAGCCCACCTGCCCGCATTTCCTGCACCAGAACGTCAAGCGTCTCGCTGTCGTCGCTGCACGACACCACGATCTCGCACATCAGCCGGGCGGGATGCAGCCCGAGCTCATCGAGCCTTCCCGCCATCTGGCGCAGCTCTGCCACCATGCGGCCGTCAAGGTCGTTTGCGGCAAAGTCGAAGTTGAAGAACAGCTTCACCCCTTCAACGCCCACATGCCGGTAGTTGCGCAGATGCAGCATCCGGCACAGGGCATCCACATACAGCCTTTCGCAAGGGGCGACCGTATCGAGGAACTCAGCTGCGGAAACGGCACAGCCTCGCCGATGCGCTTCAACGGCGGCCTCGACCGCCACCATGCGCAACAACCTGCCGCGCGGTTCGAAAATGGGCTGGTAGGTGCTGCGCAGACGAAAGTCCTCATGGATCGCATATTCGAGGCCGATTTCGTCTGCGAATATGGCATCCGCAACCTGCTTCCGCCGCCTGTCCTTGGATGTCATTTCACCACCCGCCGTCCAAAGGCCCTGGGAGAATGGGCGGGCCTTGCGCCTGCCGGTTTTTCCGGCGAGCCCTGTTCAGATGCAGGAGCTGGCGCCATACCCATGGTCTTCAATTCCGGGCAGGCTATCTGCGGGCGTGCCAGTACAAAGCCCTGCACCATGGAAGCACGGGATTTCTCGGCCAGATCGATCTGCCAGTCCTCCTCTATTCCCTCGAAAACGGTTCTTATTCCCTGATCCTCGAAGGATTTGACCATGTTAGAAAGCAGGACGAAGCCTGCATCGGATTCCATCAGTCGGTTGATCCACACCGCATCGAACTTGACGATATCGGGCATCAGTTCCCTGATGCGCTTTATGTCGGACTCATCGGCACCATAGTCATCCACCGCGATACGGAAGCCGTTGGCACGCAAGCCCGACACGAAGCTGTGAAAGGCCTGCTGCGATCCAGTGGGATTTTCCGTGACCTCGCAGACCACGCGTGCAGGTTCGATACCGACGCTGTTCAGAACCAGCCTTATGTCGCGCAGCGTACCGTCGCCTATGTCCTGCGCGGTAAATACCGACGGATCGATATTGATGAAAAGAGTGGCATCGTCGGGCAGGCATCTTGCTGCGTTGAGAAAGTGCAGCGTCCGGGTCAATCCTTCCACCTGCAATCTGTCTTCGGCATTGCAGGTCGCGAAGAAGGCTGATGGGGTTTCCGGCTCGCCGTCTCGGAACGGTCTGATGAGAGCCTCGAAAGCCTCGATGCGCAACTTCCCCTGGCGGAATCCGAAGATGGGCTGGAAGGCGCTTCTGAGCGTGAACATACCCCACTGTCCGACAGCGGTTCCGTTTTCCTCGCGCTCTATGTGGTCCAGACCGGTTCTGCGCCCCACTTTTGCAGTCTTCCGCTCACTTTTTCGGCATTCCATCAGATTGTCAGCAAACGCTTAAGAGCCACTTAATCACCCTTTGGCCGTTCCGGCGAAACACACCGCCCATCAACTCGGCAAGCGAAGGATACTTGCGCTGAGTAACGCAATGCGACATTAGAGACGTGCAGAAATTTCCCCGTTCAAGCCATATATCGGAGACGTTCCAATGGCCTTTCTTGCCGACGCCCTTTCCCGCGTGAAGCCTTCCGCGACCATCGCGGTAACGCAGAAAGCGCGCGAGCTGAAAAACGCGGGCCGGGATGTGATCGGACTGGGCGCCGGCGAGCCGGATTTCGACACGCCTGACAACATCAAGAATGCCGCGATCGAGGCCATTCGCCGCGGCGAGACCAAGTACCCGCCGGTATCCGGCATCGCGCCGCTGCGCGAAGCCATCGCCGCCAAGTTCCGGCGCGAGAACAATCTCGACTACAAGCCTGAGCAGACCATCGTCGGCACGGGCGGAAAGCAGATCCTGTTCAACGCCTTCATGGCGACGCTGAACCCCGGCGACGAAGTTATCATCCCCCGCCCCTACTGGGTCAGCTATCCGGAAATGGTGGCGCTGTGCGGCGGCACGCCCGCTTTCGCAGAAACCTCGATCGACAATGGTTTCAAGCTGACCGCAGAGGCCCTTGAGAAGGCGATTACGTCAAGGACCAAATGGCTGGTGATGAACTCGCCGTCCAACCCCTCGGGCGCCGCCTACACGGAAGCCGAGCTCAGGGCTCTGGCAGATGTTCTCCTGAAGCATCCGCAAGTGTGGGTGCTCACCGACGACATGTATGAGCACCTCACCTACGGTGACTTCGTGTTCAGGACCATTGCCGAGGTGGAGCCCAACCTGTACGAACGCACGCTGACCATGAATGGCGTGTCCAAGGCCTACGCCATGACCGGCTGGCGCATCGGCTATGCCGCTGGCCCGCTGCAGCTCATCAAGGCCATGGACATGATCCAGGGTCAGCAGACCTCAGGTGCCTGTACCATCGCTCAATGGGCGTCGGTTGAGGCGCTGAACGGGCCGCAGGATTTCATCGGCACGAATAAGGCGATCTTCCAGGCTCGTCGCGACCTCGTTGTCTCGATGCTCAATCAGGCGCGCGGCATTTCCTGCCCTTCGCCGGAAGGCGCGTTCTACGTCTATCCCTCCTGTGCCGACCTGATCGGCAGGAAGACGAAAGACGGAAAGGTGATCGAGAACGACGAAATTTTCGCTTCCGAACTGCTGGAAGCGGAAGGCGTGGCAGTTGTGTTCGGCACGGCCTTCGGCCTTGGACCGAATTTCCGCATCTCCTACGCCACCTCGGACACGCTTCTTGAAGAAGCCTGCACACGCATTCAGCGCTTCACGGCAAGCCTGAGTTGACCATCGCAAGCGATTCAGAAGACTCAAGAAAAGCCCGGCTTTAGGCCGGGCTTTTCTTTTGCAGTTCCATGACGCTGTCTCATACCCCTTGCCCCATCCGCCAAGCCATGTGACCATGTCCTTACGGAAGGCAGCTCTCCACGATAGACGTCGATAGTGCCTCCGCGCGACGGTCTTCAGGCCGGCCGCCGCTCCCGTCAAAATGCCTGAGCGGAGGTCAACCATGGGTAATCGCGCCGGAGGAAGACGCACGGGACCGAAGTGCATCGCCATCGTCGGTCCCTTTTCAAGCGGCAAGTCGACTCTTCTCGAAGCCATTCTTGCCCGCACGGGCGCAATTGCCCGCCAAAATCCAATCGCCTCAGGAAACACGGTTTCCGACCACTCCCCCGAAGCTCGTGAACACGCAATGAGCGTGGAAGCGACCTTCGCAACAGTCGAATTCATGGGCGACACCCTAACCTTCGTCGATTGCCCCGGCTCGATCGAATTCGCCTTTGAGGCCGAGCCCATTCTGGCTGCCTGCGATCTTGCCGTCGTGGTTGCCGAGCCTGACGAAAAGAAAATCCCGGCCCTGCAGCTCATCATGCGCAGGCTGGATGAGCTCGGCATACCCCGCATCCTGTTCCTCAACAAAGTGGACAAAGCCGCAGCGGGAGTGCGCGAAACTCTCAAAACCCTGCAGCCGTCAAGTTCAGTGCCCTTGCTTCTGCGCCAGATCCCGTTGCGCAAGGACGGGGTCGTCATCGGCTCGATCGATCTGGCGCTGGAGCGCGCTTACATCTACCGTGAATACGCGGCGAGCGAAGTTGCCGATATTCCCGGCGACGATAAGGCACGCGAGATCGAGGCGCGTTTCTCCATGCTGGAAACGCTGGCCGATCATGACGACGCCCTCATGGAGCAGTTGCTGGAAGAGATCGAGCCACCTCGCGATGCCGTATTCGACGATCTTGTCGCCGATTTACGCGAAGGGCGGGTGACGCCCGTGCTCATCGGTACCGCCGAAAAGGGCAACGGGGTTCTGCGGTTGCTGAAGGCGATCCGCCACGATGCGCCGGACGTCGAGACAACGCGACGCCGGTTGGGCGTGGCAGATGACGAAAGCGCCACGCTCGTGCAGATCATGAAAACGATCCACACACCGCACGGCGGAAAGCTTTCCGTCTCGCGAATACTGGCAGGTCAGTTGTCGGACGGCGTCGAGCTTTTTCTGCCGAATGGCGAAGCTGCCAAAGTGTCCGGCCTCAACCGGATGTTTGGAAAGGACCAGACGAAAATCGCAGATGCCGCAACCGGCGATACTGTCGCGCTTGGCAAGCTCGAGGGCGTCCGCACCGGGGCGACCCTCACTTCCGCAAAGGGCGGGCGGGAATCCCTGATCGAACTGGTTCCGCCAAAACCGGTTTACGCCTTCGCGTTGCGGCCAAAAGAACGCAAGGATGATGTGAAACTGTCCGCAGCCGTGCAGCGGCTGGCAGAAGAGGACCCCTCCCTCAGCCTCGCTCACAATCAGGATTCCGCAGAAACGGTGCTTTCAGGTCACGGCGAGATGCATCTTCGTGTGGTGCGCGAGCGCCTGGAGGGTCGCAACCAGATTGCCGTCGAAGGCCACGCTCCGGCAGTTCCTTATCGGGAGACCATCCGGAAGGGAACGCAACAGCGCGGTCGTCACAAGAAGCAATCAGGTGGCCATGGGCAATTCGGGGATGTCGTCATCGAAATCAGACCGCTCCCGCGTGGAAGCGGCTTCGAATTCACCGACACCATCAGCGGCGGCGTGGTTCCGAAACAATATATTCCCTCCGTGGAGACCGGCGTTCGCGACTATCTGAAATGCGGCCCGCTGGGCTTTCCGGTTGTCGACATAGCGGTCAACCTCAGCGACGGCTCGTATCATACCGTCGATTCTTCCGACATGGCATTCCAGATGGCGGCACGCCTGGCCATGAAGGAGGGAATGGCTGCATGCTCTCCCGTTCTGCTGGAGCCGATCATGGAGGTGGAAATCTTTACACCATCCGAGGCGACTGCACGCATCATCGCCATCATTCCCCAGCGGCGGGGCCAGATCCTGGGTTACGACGCCCGCAGCGGATGGCCGGGATGGGATGTGGTGAGAGCAACCATGCCGCAAGCCGAAATGGGAGATCTCATCATCGAGTTGCGATCGGCAACTTCCGGCGTCGGCAACTATGTTGCGAGTTTCAGCCACATGGCGGAGCTGACAGGTCGCCTGGCAGATGTGGTCATGAACGCAGCCGGCAAGGCGGCATGACAGGCTGAAATAAGCTATGCTTAAACAAACGGCGACAGGGAGAGCCTGTCGCCGTTTGTTGCGGACCGTCTCCGGGGGAGGAAACGGCAGGTCCGCCGCAGGGAGGGTGCCGGCATCTGCCAGCAAGAATAAGACGGACGCGGCCGTCGCCTGAGACCCGGCTTTCCGGAAGATGCCCCCATCCCCTGAAAGCCGGCCGCGCCCTCAGGATATGACTACAGAAGTTCCGCCGGTCCCGTCACGTTACAGGGGTTACATGACCGTTACGCGCCACTAGAACCTGCGTGACGCGCTTCAATGCCTGCGAAAAAGCATCAGCTGACCATCTCCCTGAGGAGCAACATGCCGGGAAAGCAGAGCAAAATGTACAGACAACGGACGGCAACAACGTACTCATGCGAACATAAGCAGAAGCGCGATCAGGTTGGCTAAAACAAAAAAGCCGGATCATAAGATCCGGCTGAGTTTGTTGGAAGTGCCTATAAGGCTAAACCTCCAGAGGGGAACACTCGTGAGCGCTAATGGGAGGAGAACGCGCTCAGGAGATGGCTTATATATGAGCCACGACTGCACAATGAACAAGCAACTATTTTGCAACGCACACATGCAAAAACACGCGACCTGTGGTCCAATGCCCGCATCGATGCAATAAGACCAAGACAGCGGCAGCCACGAGCCCCGCCTGCCCGCTTCGCGAGCAGATGTGCTCCCAAAGCGGAGGCTTCCGGATCCCGGTTCGCTTTCAAAAAGGGCATTGCTGTTTATGCGGGCAGGATCCGAAGACAGGTTTGCTGACAGCAACCGCCAGACGCGCCGTGTCGGGGTGGAACAATCAGGCCGAACTGCAGAAATGAATCAATAGGACCAGTTACGGGCCTTTGAGAACATGAAGTCACGAAACGCCTTGAGCTTAGCCTGGTTCTTCATCGCCTCGGGATACACGAAGAATGTATCGAAGGATGGGCCCTCAAGCTCTTCGAGGATGGAAACGAGCCCTGAATCCTTGCCGGACATGTAATCCGGCAGCATGGCGATACCGACCCCTCGCTTCACGGCCTTGCGGATCGACATCAGATCATTGATCTGAAGAACACTTGGTCGTTTCTCACCATCGGGCCGCCCGACGGTCTCAAGAGTGTTCAGCCCTGCCAGATAACTCGGCACCGGTTCTCCGAATGTGATGATCCGATGGCGGTCGAGGTCGGCAGCGGATTTCGGCACACCATGGCGGTCGAGATATTCCTGCGATGCGAACACATGCAGGTGCACGGTGAACAGGCGCCGCTGAATGAGGTCCGGCTGTTGAGGCTGCCGAAGGCGCACTGCGCAATCGGCCTGTCGCATGGTCAGGTCGAGTTCCTCATTGGTAAAGACGAGTTGCAGGTTGATTTCCGGATAAAGCTCCAGAAATTCTTTGGTCCGGTCGGTAAGCCAGCCGGTGCCCAGACCAACGGTTGTCGTCACCCGCAGAACACCGGTCGGGTGATCCTTTGTTTCGAGCAGACGCGAGCGGATGGATTCCAGCTTCATCAGCACGTCGTGCGCCGTGCGGAACAGCATCTCACCCTGCTCGGTCAGCACAAGCCCGCGCGCATGGCGGTGAAACAACGGCACGCCGACATCATGCTCCAGCGCGCTCACCTGCCGCGAAATAGCGGATTGCGACAGATGTAACGTCTCGGCGGCATGGGTAAACGACCCTGCCTGCGCGGCTGCATGAAATACCCTGAGCTTGTCCCAATCCAACGCCATGATTCCCCTCGTGTATGTCGGCGTCTGAAGGAAGAGTTGGGATTTTTTACGGCTATTCCGCCGCGTCCCTGTGCGCTTCGATGCCTGCCAGATACTTTTCCGCTTCCAGCGCAGCCATGCAGCCCATTCCGGCTGCCGTTACGGCCTGACGGTAGATGTCGTCGGTGACATCACCGGCAGCAAACACACCTGGAATGTTGGTGCGGGTCGAGTCCGGCTCTGTCCACAAATAGCCGTTTGGCTTCTGCTTCAGCTTGCCGGCGAACAGTTCTACGGCCGGCGCGTGGCCTATGGCCACAAACACGCCATCGACAGGCAACCGGCTTTCTTCGCCAGTCACGACATTGCGCAGCTTCAGTCCATCCACGGAAGGTGGAAGTGGCGCCTGCCCGGGACGACCCGTGATCTCGTCAACAACCGTATCCCAGATCACCTTGATGTTGTCCTTGGCAAGAAGCCGCTCGCGCAGAATGCGTTCGGCGCGGAAATCGTTGCGGCGATGAATGACGGTGACGGTGCGGGCAAGGTTCGAAAGATAGAGAGCTTCCTCGACGGCCGAATTGCCGCCACCAACGACGGCAACATCCTTGCCACGATAGAAGAACCCGTCACAGGTGGCACATGCGGATACACCGAAGCCCATGAAGGTCTGCTCGGAAGGGATTCCCAGCCACTTTGCCTGAGCACCCGTCGCAATAACCAGGGCATCGGCCGTATAAACGGTGCCTGAATCACCTTTGGCCACGAAGGGGCGCGCATCGAGATCCACCTCGATGATGATGTCATTGACGATTTCAGCCCCGACATGCTCGGCCTGCTTCAGCATCTGCTCCATCAGCCATGGACCTTGTACCGGCTCGGCAAAACCGGGGTAATTCTCCACCTCCGTCGTAATGGTGAGCTGGCCGCCCTGCTGCAGGCCGGCGACGAGCATGGGTTTCAGCATGGCGCGCGCCGCATAGATGGCAGCCGTATAGCCAGCCGGACCGGAGCCGATGATGAGAACGGGAGCATGCTTGACGGTCATGGCGTTGCCTTGCAGATGATGGACCGCCAAGACGGCCCGACAGATACGCAAATCGAAATATGCCGCCAATGTAAGTGCTTGCAGCCAAGCCAGCAAGGCAAACGACAAAGTGTCCCCGGAAAGCTTGGCCAGAAACTGACGGAATTCGCAGGGTAACGACAAACCGCTGGCGCATCATAAAAAGTTGTTTAATTACCAGATGACGATAGATTCTTGCGCAGAGATGATCGCATGACCCTGAAGGCCGACCTCGACGCCATTGACTGGAAAATCCTGCGCGAATTGCAGCAAGATGGTCGCATGACCAATGTCGAACTTTCGCAACGGGTAGGCATTTCCGCTCCTCCCTGCCTCCGCCGTGTACGACGCCTGGAAGAAAGCGGCATTATCCGCGGCTACCGCGCCCTGCTCGACGCCCCGTCTCTGGGCATGGAGGTGGTAGCTTTCTGCCTCGTGGGCCTGAAGCATCAGGCCGAAACAGAACTCAAGGCTTTTGCCGAGCGCACCCGCAACTGGCCCATCGTGCGCGAGGCGTGGATGGTATCAGGCGAATCCGACTTCCTGCTCCACTGCGTCACCAGCGACATCGGTACTTTCCAGACCTTCGTGATTGAAGATTTAACCTCGTCACCCAACGTGGACACGGTGCGCACGGCACTTACCATCCGCAAAGTGAAAGACGAGGTGCCGGTGAGGATTGGATAGACCGCCAGTGACCTGAGACCCATCTTCCCTCCGGTTTTCAGGAGAGTCTTGGGTTTTCAATCTGGCGTCATGCGGCCTGTTTTTCCATAGCTATTTTCATTGCGAACTCGTTGGGGGTGATGTTGCCCAGCGACGAGTGCGGTCTGTTTCTGTTGTAATCCTCCTTCCATGCAGTGATTGCGGCGCGGGCCTGAGCGAGCGACGAGAACAGCGTCTCGTTCAGGCACTCATCGCGGAAGCTGCCGTTGAAGCTTTCGACGAAGCCGTTTTGCATCGGCTTGCCGGGGGCGATGTAATGCCATTCCACCTTGGCCTCCTGGCACCATTTGAGGATGGCCATGCTGGTCATCTCCGTCCCGTTGTCCGAGACAATCGTCCTCGGTTTTCCGCGTCTGGCGATGAGACTGTCCAGTTCGCGGGCAAGCCTTGCGCCTGACAGGGATGTATCGGCAACCAGGCATAGGCATTCTCGGGTGAAGTCGTCGACGACGGCCAGGACCCGAAAGCGGCGACCGTCGGTGAAGGCATCGCTGACGAAGTCCAGGCTCCAGCGCTCGCCCGGACGCGACGGCAAAGCCAGAGGACGTCTCGTGCCCAAGGCCCGCTTTCGGCCGCCACGCTTGCGCACCGTCAGCTTCTCCTCCCGGTAGAGACGCCGAAGCTTCTTCAGGTTCATGACGATCCCCTGCCGGTCGAGCATGACGTGGAGACGGCGATAACCGAAGCGCCGCCGTTCGGACGCCAGCTTCTTCATGGCCTCGCGGATGGATGCATCGTCAGGCCGCACGCTGCGATATCGCATGCTCGACCGATCCACCGACAGAACCTCGCACGCCCGACGCTGGCTCACCCCGTGCTGCGCACAGACGTGAGCCACCGCATCCCGCTTCACATCGGGCGTCACCATTTTTTTGCAGCAACATCCTTCAGGATCGCATTGTCCAGCACGGCCTCGGCGAGCAGCTTCTTCAGCCTGGCGTTCTCGTCCTCAAGCGCCTTCAGTTTGCGGGCATCCGACACGTCCATGCCGCCATACTTTGCTTTATATTTGTAGAAGGTTGCGTCCGAGATGCCGTGCTTGCGGCAGACATCGACTGTCTTCGCGCCCGCCTCCTGCTCCTTCAGTATCCCGATAATTTGTTCTTCCGTGAACCGTGAACGCTTCATTCGTCCGTCTCCTCATTGCGACGGACTCTACCAAAATCTGGAGGAAGTTCAGGGGCGCAGGTCACCAGCATCTTCGGGGAACTGCAGATTGTTGACTTGTAAGCTCCTGATCCTCGCAAGTGGTCACCTTCCACTATGACTTGTTGGGAGTACCTGCCGTAAGCTGTGACTTAATAGCTTCCGAGGCAGGAAGACGCAGGAATTTTCCATCATACAGCGGCAGCCTGAATTCATCCGAAGCCGCCCACTCCTCGATATCTACAAACCCATTTTTGGATCGAACATCTTTCAGATACTGCAGGAAATTTTCCCTAATAATATCTAATTTACGTCGATACTTTAATTCTTTGGGCAACATTATTCCAAAATTTGATATCTTTTTTCTAAGATAATATCTCATCGCAGAATACCGACCAATCCTTCTTTCGGAAAAAAGATGTCCAATATCTATATTATGAAATCTCGAATAAAACATCAAATAATCATGCGATAAGTTATCAATATCCTGAATATTTTTATCAAATCGGCCCATCCATGGCTTATCTACCTTAGAAAAATGAATAAATATCGGAATAAATATCTTATCAACATCAATATCAAATATTACTGCTTGAAAATTCCAAGAAGGGCTAAGTTCACTCCACGTATTTTGAAATAAATTATTCAGAAAATCTTGGTCAAACATCCTCATACTATCGCCATGACTTTCCACGTATCGACATAGGAGGACAGGAAAATCGATCTCAAGCCATGGCTTAACGTCTATGATAAGGACCCCGGAATTGAAGTATCGGCCGCTACTGACGCCGATCGACGTCAGCCATTCCGCCCTTGTCTTGCCTGTAAAGGGCGAGTCGTGTGTAACCGCATAGTCGTGAACTGCGCCCAACCCATGAGGCAGCGACAATGTCCAAATCTGATCGTCCCGCCGAATAGGCAGTATATCCGCATCTAGGTAGATGACACGGTCATATTCCCGAAGAAAACGGGGCGCGAACATTCTCGAATAGACTATTGCCGGCCACTTCGTGCTTTCCGGCAGCCCCTTGGGAAGGCAAGGCTCCAGCTGACGTTCATGGTAGAAGATTCGCGGATGCGAAACCCGACTACGGGAATGTGCGACCTGCTTGCCTTTGCTGCCCTCAACAAAAATGTGGACGTCGCGGCCCCACAAACTTACGAGGCGGCAAGCCAGCACAGAGGCGACCCCCTCCAACCTCTCGTCAACGACATAGTAGAAGGCTTGCCGCGTACTCACTTTGGCACCGCATAGAGCCATTGCATGGTGTCGCCACGAAATTCATCCAGAAGAAGAGCCCCTATTGGACCACGGACACCTGCCAGTTCGGGATAGTCTTCCAGACACCTTCCCCTTTGGGTGACGACCGTCACGACATGGCTACCGGAGAGATATTCTATCAGAGATTTGCTGATATTTGGCACAAATAGATCATGAAGTTCAATAATAAATCCAGACATATTCAAAATATTTTTTGGAAAATTAATAATATTTTTCTCAAAACCTTCGCAATCAAATATGAATAGAGGGATAGTTTTATTAGAATTTGAAATTCCCCTTAAAGGGTCATTATAATCAAATCTATCAAGTCTCGTAATATCCACACCATTAATTTTCTTACAATACTCAAGAGCAAAGAATGATTTAATATCAATATCATATGTGTAGACGTCTGAGCTAGGAAGCCTTCTCTTCAAGCCGATTGCATAGTAACCCTCAGATGCACCAACATTCACAATCACATTTGGTTTGCGTCTGATCTCACTCTCTAGAAAAGGAAAAATCTCAGCTTCATACGAGCCAATGATCTTGGATAGAACGTCAGCATCACTCCAAGCGCCGGTTTCAGGGAGCTTTAATCCACTAAAAGGCCCCCTTATAACGGTATAATTAGCTTTTTCTGCCAAACTATGAGCTATAGATTTCTTATACCGAAGCGCAGCGCTTAGGAAATTGCTCTCATACGCCTCTGGCTTCAGTCGATATACGCCAAAACCAAGTGGCCGAAGGATCGCCTCGATAATCTTCTTCCTGCCCAAATGGACCTCCATAAGCGCCCGCGTTACCTTGCTGGCTCGCGCATAACAAGCTTCGCCACCAGCGTGGCGATTTTTGGAACCACTAAACTGCAGTTCAAACGAGCCCCGCCAACCAAATAGCGAATTACTAAAGTTGCGCCAATATCAAAGAGCTTCCGGGATACGGAGAAAGCCATGCGCATCCGTTCGACCAACGAGCACCTACAGTATTGAACCGATTGGCAAATATCGACACCATGAGAAACAGAAAATTTTTAGATATAATTTATTATTTTTTTCTTTTAATATTATTATCTGAATAAAATTCAATAGATTTATATACAGAAATTCTAAAAATTACAGAAAACAAAATAATATAAAAATTTTCAATCTGATTAAAAATCCTATTAATCTCACGATATATTTTGTTCAGAAATAGAGAAACCTCATTTTTAAGGATCTTTCGATATTTTATGCGATCCTTCTCGAGATCGCTACTAAAACTTAAAATCCCATCAAATTCATCTAAAAACCTGCTTTGGATACATATGGCAGGATCGAGCTGATATATCTTAAGTTTATGCTCTTTCATAAAAATCTTTGCGAACAACAATCCGTCCACTGCTTCACATTTATTTTCTGTATAACTTAATAATATCTTACACGAATTCTTAGATATAAAATACCCTCCGGCGTTAAGGTGATTTGAATGAAGCTTTCTCAAATTATATGGCCCCGTCAAAGGTAAATATTTGCGTGAGAATTGGTGTCGCCTAAGATCTGTCTCTGCCTTCACCAAATCAGTATTTCGCGGCAACCAAATAATATCTTGGAAAAAGATTTTTGTTCTTTCCGAAAAATGAATGTCGTCCTCTGCAATGAAGGCCCACTTTTCCTGACCGGCGAGCACCATCTCCCATGCTTTTCTGTGGCTGAGAAAGCAGCCGATTTCGCCAGGCGAGAGAATCTTGTTCCCTTCGGACAACTGCCGCCAACGATCCAGTTCCGCCGCCGGCAGTTCTCTGCCATCGACCGCAGGAACCCGCACGAGATCGAGGCCGAGCGCTTCGGCCTGCTTTGTAAACCACGCGCGACGCTCGGGCGACCTGTCCAGGTTTATGTAATAGACCTTCATTGATAAGCTCACCTACGCTGGGGCATGCCTAAGGTTGAGGGCTTCCCGGCTTTTGCCCTGAAGCGATACAGACGACCAAGGGCAATCAGCTTATCTTCAATAAGCCTCCTCTGCTTGGAGAAACCGTAATACCATTTGCGGCCATATCTGCTGCGCTTGCAGCCATCCGATGCGGCAATCTGGCTTTCCGCATCGGTGGTTGTGACCGGTGCAGGCCAGAAAGCATATCCATGCCCGGAGCGGGTCAGCCAATAGCGAAAGTAATTATCGACAGGGGCAAATATCTTGTCGTGGTTTTCGACGAATTGCCTAGCTCCTTCCCGAGACCAGACGATCGCGCATGCCATCATGGGAAAATAATGCGCGGCAACGAGACCGCATCGATAACCGCCAATGTCATGGTCCGAAATCAGGCTGGTGATCTTGGACTTGTTGGCGCCGATATTGAGTAGGAGCCAATCCTTGTCCGCGCGCTCCAAGACGGGAAGCGCCTCATCAAGAAGCGCAATGGGATCGCAACGCAAAAGCACATCGTCCTCGAAGACCAATCCATACTCGGCATCCGACCGCAGGAACTGCGCTGCGGCCGCGAGATGGCTGCGGTAGCATCCAATTTCCGCACCAACCAGGCTTCGTCCCATATAGCGTTCCGCACGGCCCACATCGTAGTCGGCAACTTCACTCAGATCGAGCTTGCGGCCATCGAACGCAGGAACACGCTCGAAATCCATGCCGAATGAACTAAGCATCCGGCTGACGGACTTGAGGCGCTCGGTACCACCGTCCAGATTGATCACGTAAGTGCGGATCGATCCTTTCGTCATTTACCATTTCCTACGTTGGAGTGGTTCGGTATCAATCCCCATCACGCGCAACCTGTGCCAGAAATGGCGCCCCAGAGATTCGCGCCACTTGCGCAAATTTTCGGTCTTAAACAAGCGCGACAGCCACCCAGAGGCGGTCGACTTGCGATAACCAACTCCATTTCCGTAGACGGATCGCGTATCACCGGCGTGCTTTACACCACCGCCGATCATCCAAGCCATATCCCACTTATGCAGCTTATAGTAATGACTGATGGCCATCTCATCCCCGATGGCTGAGTAACCGCCCGATAACGCGCGGTATTCCTTCATTCGCCGCAAGCCGGGGTTAAAAGTAAAACTATACCATCGGAAATGTAACTCTGGAAAGGCCAGCTTGTAGATTGCCGTTCCGGCTTGGCGCGTCTTGAGGCTACGTACATATCGAGGCATATCAGCATCATCCCGGACTGTTACCATACTGGCGTGAGGCTCTTTTTGGAGCACCTCGATAGCGCGGCCGATAACCCCTCGCGAAGTAAAAATCCAATCATCCTCTATATGAAAAACATACTCGGACTTGACCTGAGAATAGGCTTTGTCGATGGACGCGATCTGCCCGATATTCCCCTCGTTGAAGATAATGCGATGAGAAAGCCCGGCCAATAAGGGCTGCACCTCATAGATGCCGCGATCATTCGAATCTTCGATGATTATCAGTTCCTCAAGCGGATAGTCGTTGTGCTCGAGAAAACTCTGAAGCGTCTTTTCAAGAAGATCGAACCGTCGACAACTGGTAATGACAGCGGTGACGGTCGGACGGATATTGGCTTCTGTGGTCATGGAAGATTCCGCATCAACGAAATGCCGGATATGCCGTTGCTTTCGCAACATATCGCAAAAATTCAGAGGTCACGTACAACGGATCCATAGACGCCACCGAGTGATCCCACTTCCCGTTCTATGCTGAAACGCGATGCAACATGCGCACGGCTTTCGATTGCCGCAGCGTTTCGTCGGACATCGTCGCCCATCCATTGGGCCGCGGCCGCCATCATCGCATCGGCATCGTCGCGGGGTATGAGCGTTCCTGTCACGCCATCCTCGATCAGTTCGGAGAATGCGCCGACGTCGGTGGCGACCACCGGCACGCCGCTGGCCATGGCTTCCAGCGGCGTGAGGCCAAAACCTTCCCAGCGCTGCGGAGCGATGAACAGCGACAAAGCGCGATACCAGCGTTCGATGTCCTTGTGCTCTCCCACAAAAAGGATCCGGTCGGAAAGCCCGGCTTTATCCACGCGCGCGCGTAAATCAGCCTCAAACCCTGCATGTTCAGCAGTCGAACGGCCGGCAACAATTGCCGACCATTGGGGATACTTCAGCAGCAAACCGATCATGGCATCGACGAAAAGGTCGGTACCTTTCTGATGCCGCACACGGCCAAAGCAGCCAGTATAGAGCTGCTTCGGGTCCAGACCGAGTTCACTCGCAACCTCTCTGCGGTCCACGGGCGGGTGAAAGCGTTCGGTGTCGATGCCGTGCATGATCACGGTATTTGGAACTTCCAGATAAGCAGCGGTCTTGCGACTGGTCGCAATCACTGCATCCATGCGGCGGATGAGGAACTTCGTCCAGCGCTTGTGATGGCGCTGCGATGCTGAGGTGAAGACAAGCTTCAGTGGTGCGCGGAATATATCTCTCAACACCACTCCGGCCAGCATTTCCGGATTGCGGCGCGCATGCCACACGCGAACCCGCGCATTCTTCGGTCGGCGCAGAAGCCCGGGCACCTGCCACCATCGCAGCTTGGGGAGATGGTCGGGCAAGCCCGGCCCCAGCGTTGCGATGCCGATCTCCCGGGCCTGCAATGGCACGAGCTGGATGATTGTGCTCGTAACACCGGAGAGGCGCTGCTTGAAATTGGGCACGACCACATGGATCTGCGCAACATCGACCAGCGTTTTGCCCATGATCTGGGATTTCCTATCCGGCAGCAGGCTCACGCCCAGCGCAGCTCGACGATCTCATAACCACGCGCGCCACCCGGTGCATTGACCTCGATCGCATCGCCAACCGCCTTGCCGATCAGCGCACGTGCGATCGGAGAAGAAATGGAAATGCGACCCGCCTTCACATCCGCTTCCTGATCGCCGACGATCTGATAAGTCTTTTCTTCCTCGGTGTCCTCATCCACCAGAACCACGGTAGCTCCGAACTTGATCTTGTCGCCGCTCAGCTTGCTGATGTCGATGACTTCGGCACGTGCGATCAGATCCTCGAGCTCGCCGATGCGACCCTCGTTAAGGCTCTGCGCTTCCTTGGCAGAATGATATTCGGCGTTCTCTGAAAGGTCACCATGTGCGCGGGCCTCAGAAATCGCTTCGATGATGCGAGGCCGTTCATCCTGCTGACGCCAACGCAGCTCCTCCTTGAGAGCCTCAAAACCACCGCCTGTCATCGGCACCTTGTTCATAGCTTCACCTTTCCTGCCGTCCGCACTTTTCCGCGGGTTTTCGACAAAAAGAAAACGGTCCGTCAGGAAACCGACGGAACCGTCAAATTTTGGATTCTCGTCACAATATAGCAAGTGCTGAAGGTTTTTCACGTGCTAAAAATGGAGGGCGTTTTCCCGGCTAATGCTCAGGCTCTAAAAATCAACGCAGCGCCACAGGCAATCAGCGCAAACCCTGCAAGATGGTTCCATGTCAAAGCCTCCTTCAGGTAAACCACCGAGAACACAGCGAACACGCCAAGCGTGATGACTTCCTGAATCGTCTTCAATTCTGCGGTTGAATAAACCTCCGCACCAATCCGGTTGGCCGGCACCGCCAGCCAATATTCGAAGAAAGCAATTCCCCAGCTCACCAGCACGACCGTATAGATCGCTGCACCTTTGAATTTCAGATGTCCGTACCATGCGAAGGTCATGAAGACATTCGAGGCAAGCAGCATCAGGATGGGCAGAACCTTGGGAGACAGGAGCGAAGCCAACGGGATAATCCAGTGAAGCAGAAGAGATTGCGCCATTTCAATTGCATTGCTGGCCCTGTCAATCCCACGTGAACTGGCCAAAGCTCAACGTCAGGGAAACAGGGACGCCAAACCGCACCGCTGTTGAAAGAGGCATGAAGCAAGCAGGAAAGAATTTTGATTTTCGCACGGCAAGAAAATCCCGGGGAGCCGTTCGACATCTGGTCGGCCTGCTGCCTTTCTCGAGCTGGCGTTCGATGAGGACAGAGTAGTGCTTTCGCTGAGAAATACCCCATTGGCACAGGAGCCAGCCATTGCTGTCGTTGAAGCGCTCTTCATCGGCGAGTTGGCGCCGCTGGGTCCCCGGCAGGTGCCGAGCGGCATAGACAAGAAGTCGGTTTGTGGCCGGATCGCCATAACGGCCACCGGGTTGCAGGGCGACAATCAAGGCGACACGCGTCACCATGGCGGCCCGGAAAAGGCGGTCCATCACTATCCCGCCGACCACTATGCGGCCTGGAGCGAGGACGGGATCGTGGCCAACGCTCCCGCGTTCGGCGAGAACATCACGACGCTTGGCCTGTCGGAAGCGAATGTCTGCATAGGAGATATATACCGGTTCGGCTCCGCCCTGCTTCAGGTCAGCCAGGGACGCCAGCCTTGCTGGCGGCTGAATGCGCGCTTCGATCGGTCGGACATGGCGCTGAGAGTTCAGAAAAGCGGCCGGACGGGATGGTATTATCGGGTTCTTGAGGAAGGTCATGCGGCCGCGGGCGACAGCCTCGTTCTGCTGGAACGGCCACAGCCTTGCTGGTCCCTGGCCCGCATCATCGAACTTCTTTACACGCGGACCATGGATTTCGATTCTCTGCGCGATCTCGCTTCATTGCCGGAACTCGCATCCTCGTGGTGTGAGCTTGCCGAAAGACGAATAGCCAGCCGTAAGGTTGAAGACTGGAATCGCCGACTGCACGACAGCCAGACCTGACGTAATCCGACCGAAAAGACTCTTCTTTCAATGAAGTACGCACCTTTTCGGAATCTTCGCGCGAATGCACGACGGCGCGGACTGGCCCATCGAGACAATCGGTTACCGAAGGTGATCATGCCTGCGGCAACTGCCCCTGCACTTTCATCGTTGTCGCTGGATGATCCATATCCGCTTCACCCTGCTTTCCTTGATGACTGCCATATGCCTGATGGCAGCACCTGCTTTAGCCACACAAAAGCCGCCCCAACTTCCCCGGAACGCACCGGTTCCAGAACAGGCGGAACAACAGCAGACACCGCTCCCCCAAAACCGGCCTGATGATGCGCCGGAAGCAATCTCCCCGCCGGACCGCGCACCCACCCCCGAGGCAAAGCCTGCACCGCCTGACCAGTCGCAGAAAACGCCTGATGAGAAGCCCACACGTCCACCAGATCCGCGTTCGGCTGCAACTGCGGCAAAAGAGATGCCCGCGGGTGAACTTGCATGTCGGGCAAGGCTTCGCACGATGGGTGTCGTTTTCAGGGAAAAGCCTGCCGAGCGGGATCCGGAAGCTGGCTGTGCTCTGCCCTACCCCATTGTCGTCACCAGATTGGCCACAAACGTGGAGCTGTCGCCCGAAGCCGAACTCAATTGCGATCTCGCCGAGACTGCCGCGCGTTTCACCGCCGACATTGTCGAGCCTGCGGCACGCGACATCGCGGGCGCCGATCTTGCAGGTATTAGTCAGGCTTCGGCCTATGTCTGCCGCCCGCGCCACAATGGTTCGAAACTGTCCGAGCACGCATTTGGCAATGCGCTCGATATAGCGGCGTTCACCATGAAAGATGGCAGCAGGATCGAAGTCCAGCCTTCGCCCGCTGCAAAACAGCGCCAGTTTCTCGACCATGTCAGAAAGGCCGCCTGCGGACCTTTCAGGACCGTTCTCGGACCCGGCAGCGACCCCGATCATGAAACGCATCTGCATCTCGATCTGGCCCCCCGCCGCAACGGATCCGTTTTTTGCCAGTAAGCCCGCCCCAATGCCGCCACAGGCATGAACGCCGCTGCTGATCTTTCCTTTACCCTTCACAGCTAAGCTTTGCATTCCAAGGGAACAGAGTTTGGTTCGTCATGGCCGGGAAATCCCCCAGCGCAGCACCCGGCGCCCCTTTTTTGCGGCGCCTTGTCCGGCTCTCCACCGGCATCGCCATCTTTGCCGCAATCACCGGCTTGTCGGCCTGCAACACCGGCAGCGTTCTCGATCTTCAGCCTGCCGTAGACGTTGGAACACAGACGTCTGCCGTGCAGGCAGGGGTCGGCATGCAGGCATTGGTACCATCAAACCCCTATCTGACGGCAGCCTATCCTCGCTTCGACCGGCCCATGCCGCAGACCACCCAGCTTCCACAGGAAGAGGTGGAATGCCGCAAGGAATTGAAACGGCTGCGCGTGGCCTACACCGATCTCGCGCCCATCAATGACGGTGGCCAATGCGGCATTGATCACCCCGTGAAAGTAACGGCAATCGGCGGCGTGGAAATGAAACCAGCCGCGACGCTGACCTGTGCCATGGCCGCAAGCTTCGCCAGCTGGACCCGAAACGAACTGACACCTGCCGCACGCTGGCGCTATCTTTCGGGAGTCAAGTCGATACGGCAGGGCTCCAGCTATTCCTGCCGCAAGATACGCGGCGAAGGGGTTCTTTCCGAGCATGGCAAAGGCAACGCGCTCGACGTGATGGCGATCGAGCTGAACAATGGCAAGCTCATCGACGTCCGCAAACCTGGTCTGTTCGCGTTCCGCGAGCGCGGCCTGCTCAACACCGTGCGCGCCGACGGTTGTTCGTATTTCACCACGGTTCTTGGTCCCGGCTACAACTACGATCACCGCGACCATTTTCATTTCGACATAAAAAACCGCAGAAACGGCTACCGGGCCTGCAGATAACGCATCGTTGATGCGCATAACAATCAGTGCGGCTGATTTGCTCTCTTTTCTAGAGGGGCTCCTGGGTGCTAATGAGCATTCATGCTATACACTGAAATCGCCATCGTGGTCGTCCTCATCTGCGTGAACGGCCTGCTGGCCATGTCGGAACTGGCGATCGTCTCGTCTCGCCCGGCGCGCCTCAAGACGATGGTCGACCGAAATATCCGCGGCGCAGCGCGCGCGCTGGAACTGGGCGCCAACCCGGGCAAGTTCCTGTCGACCGTCCAGATCGGCATTACGCTCGTGGGCGTGCTCTCGGGTGCCTTCTCCGGTGCCACTTTGGGCGACCGCCTCTCCAAGCTTCTTGCTGCTTCAGGCATGTCGGCCGGAGTTGCGCAGCCGCTCGGCGTCGGCATCGTGGTAGCGCTCATCACCTATGCCTCGCTCATCATCGGCGAGCTCGTGCCGAAGCAGATCGCGCTTCGCGATCCCGAGCGCATCGCTTCGAAGGTCGCCGGGCCGATGTCCGTTCTGGCGACGGTTTGCGCTCCTCTGGTATGGCTGCTGGACCTTTCAGGACGGTCGGTGCTGTGGCTGCTTGGCCAGCGTGGCGAAAGCGAGGAGAAGGTCACCGACGAAGAGATCAAGATGATCGTCGCCGAGGCCGAGCATCAGGGCACCATCGAATCCGACGAGCGGCGCATGATCGCCGGTGTGATGCGATTGGGTGACCGGGCGGTGCGCGCGGTCATGACCCCACGCACGGATGTCGACTGGCTTAACGTCCAGTCTGACGAGGCCACGATTCGCCGGGTGCTGATGGAAAGTCCGCACTCGCGCCTCCCCGCCGCCGACGGCAATGTCGACGACATGATAGGCGTGGTGCAGACACGCGATATCCTCGCGACTCTGCTCGCCGGCAAACCGCTCGATACGCGCAAGCATGTGCAGCAGGCGCCAATCGTCCACGATCAGGCCGACGCGCTCGATGTGCTTGCAAAGCTCAAGGAAGCCGACATGCCGATGGCGCTCGTGCATGATGAATACGGCCACTTTGAAGGCGTGGTGACGCCAGCGGATATTCTGGAAGCAATCACCGGCGTCTTCCGCTCCGATCTGGATGAGGACGATTCCGACGAAACCGCGTTCCAGCGTGAGGACGGCTCATGGCTTCTGGCCGGCTACATGCAGGCCGATGAAATGGCTGACATGATCGGTATCGATCTGCCGGAAAATCGCGACTACGAAACCGTTGCCGGATATGTTCTGTCACATATGCATCATTTGCCGGCCACGGGCGAAACGGTCGATGCACAGGGCTGGCGTTTCGAGGTGGTCGATCTCGACGGCCGCCGCATAGACAAGGTTCTGGCTACCAAACTGCAAGCTGCGAGCTGAAACCGAAGAAAAGGGCCCCGGAAACAACCGAGGCCCTCTTTTTCCTGCCGATACCGTCAGGCTGCCTTGACCTGCGCTTCGGCCACGCGCGCGGCGCGCAACGCCCTGGCCCACCATACCATATCCTCCAGAAGCGCATCCGCGCCTTCCTTCAGATGGGCCAGATCCGCAATGTCCTGTCCCTGCAGGATTGCGACGAAATCGTTGCGCAGGATATGGACGGCCGCGCGGACGGGAGCCATCTGCATCTCGACTGCGATCTGCCGCAGGTGCTCCACCGCCCTCGCCCCACCCACGCCGCCATAGCCGACGAAACCGGCAGGCTTGCGAAACACCTGCGCCCCGGCATAGTCGAAGGCGTTCTTGAGCACACCAGTCGGCGCATGGTTGTATTCGGCTGCCGTGAAAACATAGCCATCGAACTCTTCCAGCTTTTCCTGCCAGCGGCGGGCATGCTCGTCCTTCGAAGGCGCCCACAGCGGTGACGCATCCTCCGCGAACAATGCCATCGGATAATCCCTGAGGTCGACGATTTCGGCTTCTGCATCGTCCCTCTGATTGATGAGATCGGCGATCCAGCGAGCAGGCTTTTCGGCAAAGCGCTTTTCCCGGATGGAGCCGATGACGACGGCGAGCCTGACTTTGGAAGACGGCATGCATATTCTCCGTTAAGAATGGTATAAAAAAGAAACCGACACTATTTATGTAACCTTGGAGCATCAACGCAAGGAGGCACTTTTTTGAAACCAAGGCACGATCACCGCAGTGAGGATTGCCGCGCCATCAGCGCGCTCCTGCAACGTGTCGGCGACAAATGGACTGTGCTGGTCGTGACGACACTCGGCAAAGGACCGATGCGCTTCAGCGAGCTGAGACATGCAATTGGCGGCATTTCGCAGAAGATGCTGACGACCACTCTGCGCAGCCTGGAACGCGACGGCTTCGCCACGCGCACCGTTTTTCCCACCATACCGCCGAGGGTGGATTATGAGCTGACGGATCTGGGTCGCGAGCTCCTGGTTCCCGTAACCGCACTCAGCGAATGGGCCCGCGCCAACACCGAGCGGATCAACAAGGCCCGGGTGCGCTTCGATACAACCGTTAAATGACAGGTGGAGGCGAGTTACTCGCCCGGAACACGGGTCGGCTTGCCTTCGTCATCCAGCGCCACCATGACGAAATCGGCATGCGTGACCATTTCCATGAGTTCGGACAGGTAGCGCTGGGCCCAGGCCTCCACTTTCAGCGTCATGGAACTGCGTCCAACGCGCTCTATGCGAGTATAGATGCACAGCGTATCGCCGATCTTGACCGGCTTTGCGAAGGACATTTCCTTCACAGCCGCCGTCACCACACGGCCACGCGCGCGTTCGGCTGCTCTGATGCCGCAGGCAAGATCCATCTGTGCCATCACCCAGCCGCCGAAGATATCGCCGGCCGCATTGGCGTCGGCGGGCATGGCCAACGTGCGCAGCGTGAGCTCCCCCTGCGGCGCGCCGTTCACATATTGCACCATGCCTGACCTCCGGAATTTTTCGCTTTCATGGCGTAGCCATCCAACGGCGACACGTCAACAGTCGGAAGAAAACCCTGCGCAAAATCAAGTGATTGCAGTATTTTCCGGAATCGATTTGCCAGAAGAGCGTATCGATGTCTCAGCCTGCGTATCACAAGCTGCTTCACCCGCCGTCACCGGACTACGGCCGTGACGGCAGCAATTCCTTTCCACATTGAACACGCTCATCATGCAGGTAATGAAAAAGCCGGCCCCTGCGGGGACCGGCTGAAACTCGTTGTCTGAACTGGTTTCTTACGAAGCAGATTCGATCGACGTCACCAACCCTGTCGTATCGTCTACGGTCACCACGACATTGGCGCCCACCGACAACTGGTCGACCGCGGCTTCCGGTGGCAACTGATAGATCTTGCCGTCATCCAGCGTGATCGATTTGGTTTCCGGGTCGACCGCCTGGATCGTGCCCTGCACGGTTGCCGCGTAAGCGGTGCTAAGAAGTGCGAGAAGGGCAGCGGCGGTGGCGAGTGTCTTTTTCATGTCGGATACTCCGTTTTTGGCGGTTTTCCTCAGGCAACCCGGCATGCGAACTGCCCTGCGACACCCGGAAGCTATGTGACCCGATCCCGATTTCAAATCACGAAAGATAACTTTTCCAAACATTATCAGCGACTTAATTCTGACACATTGGCGCCTTTGCCGGGCATTCAGCATCTTGCCCATCGGCTACGTGTGACAGGTCTTTGCCTTCAAAAGGAATCGGTTGCACCCCACCGGACACAAAACATAACAGCCGCACCGGTGCCCGATTGCAGAGCCCGAGCCGATCACAGCGCGCTGGCGAAAAAACGCCTGCGAACACATTTTGTTTCATTGGTCCAGCCGCTGAACCAGCTTTCCAGCGAGAAGCAAATCTGCCATATCGGCAGTGGCGCTTATCGGAGCCTTCACCTTGTTTTACTGGATCGAAGCCATAGGCGCGTGTGCCGCGCTCATCACGACGCTCGGCTGGGTTCCGCAGGTCGTCAAGCTTGCCCGCGAGCGCAAGGCGGACGATATTTCGCTGGCAGCCACGAGCGCCATAGCCGCAGGTGTCGCCCTTTGGGCCGTCTACGGCGTTCTCATCGGCTCCTGGCCGGTTATTATCGCCAACATACTCACGCTTCTTTTCGTCGGCGCCATCGTGCTCATGAAATTGCGCTTTGGTTGAAGTCTGCTGACAACCTGCTGTCAGCAGATCATCCGGACAGCGGACTTGTGTTCCGCTGCCCCTTTCCATTTGCGGTGAGTCCACCCATATTCGGCCTATGTCCAAATCCTCCCCGAAACCGGCGCAGCCCCAGCGGCGCAGCCCGCTTACCGACTTTCATGACGCCAGCGAACCGCTGCGCGACGGCGGCTTCGCCGAAGCACCGCAGAGCGATTTTTCGGGAGCGCCTCTGTCTGGCTCAATAGCGGATTGGGCGGAGCAGATTTCGCAGGAAGCCGAACAGCAGCGATTATCTGCAACTCAAGGCAACGGTACCGATAAAGCCTCTGGCAAACCAGCGAAGAAAGTCGCACCGCGCTCCGCCTCGCCTACGCGCACTGCGCGTGGCACCTCGATGGGTGGGGCGGCTTCCGCTAAAGATCGCGCTGCAGCGGGTCTGAACCCCGTGGCGGGCCTCGACATCTCGCTGGAAGATGCCGCTTCCCTGCCCAAGTCCGCGGTTACCGCAACGGTACAGGCCTTGTCCGACCTGATCGAAAGCGGCAATCCGCTGCACAAGAACGGCAAGATCTGGACCCCGCACCGCCCTGCCCGGCCGGAAAAATCTGAAGGCGGCATTCCGATAAGCATGGAATCCGACTTCCAGCCCGCCGGCGACCAGCCGACGGCTATCAGGGATCTGGTCGAGGGCATTGCCAACGACGACCGCACGCAGGTCCTGCTTGGCGTGACCGGTTCCGGCAAGACCTTCACCATGGCGAAGGTGATCGAGGAGACGCAGCGCCCTGCCCTGATCCTGGCACCCAACAAGACGCTGGCAGCCCAGCTCTATGCGGAGTTCAGGAAATTCTTCCCGAACAATGCGGTGGAGTATTTCGTCTCGTACTACGACTACTACCAGCCCGAGGCCTATGTGCCGCGCACGGACACCTATATCGAAAAGGAATCCTCCATCAACGAGCAGATCGACCGCATGCGCCACTCGGCCACGCGGTCGCTGCTGGAGCGCGACGACGTCATCATCGTCGCTTCGGTTTCGTGCATCTATGGTATCGGCTCGGTCGAAACCTATACGGCCATGACCTTCCAGATGCAGGTTGGCGACCGGCTCGACCAGCGACAGTTGCTGGCTGATCTTGTCGCCCAGCAATACAAGCGGCAGGACGCGAATTTCGTGCGTGGTTCCTTCCGGGTGCGCGGCGACACAATCGAGATTTTCCCGGCTCACCTTGAGGATCGTGCCTGGCGCGTCTCCCTGTTCGGAGACGAGATCGACGCGATCACCGAGTTCGATCCGCTCACCGGCAACAAGACCGGCGACCTGAAGAGCGTGAAAATCTATGCGAATTCGCACTATGTCACGCCGCGCCCGACCTTGAATCAGGCTATTAAGTCCATCAAGGAAGAATTGCAGCAGCGCCTGCAAGAGCTTGAAAAGGCTGGGCGTCTGCTGGAGGCGCAAAGGCTGGAGCAGCGCACGCGCTTCGACCTCGAAATGCTGGAAGCCACGGGTTCATGCGCCGGCATCGAGAACTATTCGCGCTATCTTACCGGCCGTGCGCCGGGCGACCCGCCGCCGACCTTGTTCGAATATGTGCCGGACAATGCGCTGGTCTTCATCGACGAGAGCCATGTCACCATCCCCCAGATCGGCGGCATGTACCGCGGCGACTTCCGCCGCAAGGCAACACTGGCGGAGTATGGCTTCCGTTTGCCGTCCTGCATGGATAACCGGCCCCTGCGCTTCGAGGAATGGGATGCAATGCGCCCGCTCAGCGTGGCGGTGTCGGCAACGCCGGGCGGTTGGGAAATGGAACAGGCCGGCGGTGTATTCGCCGAGCAGGTCATTCGCCCCACCGGGCTGATCGACCCGCCTGTCGAGGTTCGTCCGGCAAAATCGCAGGTCGACGACGTTCTCGGAGAAATCCGTGAGACGACGAAAAAAGGCTATCGCACGCTGGTGACGGTGCTGACCAAGCGCATGGCCGAGGACCTTACGGAATATTTGCATGAGCAGGGCATTCGCGTGCGTTACATGCATTCCGACATCGATACGCTGGAGCGCATCGAAATCCTGCGCGACCTGCGCCTCGGAGCCTTTGACGTTCTGGTCGGCATCAACCTCCTGCGCGAAGGGCTCGACATTCCCGAATGCGGATTCGTGGCCATCCTCGACGCGGACAAGGAAGGTTTCCTGCGCTCTGAAACCTCATTGATCCAGACCATCGGCCGCGCTGCGCGCAATGTAGACGGCAAGGTCATTCTCTACGCCGACCAGATCACCGGCTCGATGGAGCGCGCCATGGCGGAAACAAACCGCCGCCGCGAGAAGCAGCTCGAGTACAACAAGGCAAACGGCATCACCCCGGAATCGGTCAAGTCGCGCATCGCGGATATTCTTGAATCGGTCTACGAGAAGGATCATGTCCGCGCCGACATCTCTCAGTTCACAGACGATGCCGGCCAGATGATGGGCAACAATCTCAAGGCGCATCTGGAGCATTTGCAGAAGAAAATGCGGGATGCCGCTGCCGACCTCAATTTCGAGGAAGCAGCCCGTCTTCGCGACGAGGTCAAGCGCCTCACGGAGCTGGAGCTTCAGATTTCCGACGACCCGCTGGCGAAATACGCCGAATCCGAGAGCCCGGTCTCGGGGCGGGAAAAGGGCAAGCATAACAAGGGGCGCGCGCGGCATAAGACTGTGGAAGATGGGCCTGAAAACACCTCCCTGTTCTCCAAGCCTTCACTGGACGATATGGGGCCTGGAACCGACATGCCGACCCCGGCAGGAGCAGTTTCACGGTCTCTGTTCAAGAAACAGTCGGCGCAGGAAGCTCATGGTTCAGATTTCGGCCTCCCGGATGGTGACAAGTCCCTGTTCCGAAAGAACACGCTCGACGAAATGACGGTAGGGCGCACCGAAAAGCCCGTTGACGGCAGAAAACCGGCAAAGCCGGATGATGTGAAACCCGTCAGGCGAGAGCGTATCGGCATCGGCTCATACGAGGACGCGGCCGATATCGCGAAAAGCCGGCGCCGTCCTTCCAAGACCGGGAAGCCGGGGAAATAACCTCGTGGTGGCGGGTACCTCCGCCACCCGTAGCTCGTCGTCGTCATACGTCCTGTGGGGGGCTCGCAATGTCAAACCCGGGAGAAGCACATGAACGATGCAGAGGCGAAAACCCAGACCCCGCCCATGCCGAAGGCGCTCGGCGGCCTCACCCCTTACCTCCAGGTGGACGGGGCACTGAAGGCCGCTGAATTCTACCGGAGAGCCTTTGGCGCAGAACTGGTGTATGCCGTGCCACCCGACGAGCAGGGCCGGACCATGCACGTTCATCTCTACGTCAACGGCTCCAGCCTGATGCTGTGTGACGCCTATCCGGAACACGGGCATCCGCATCAGCCGGTTCAGGGCTGCACCATGCAACTTCATCTGACGGCAGAAAACATCGACTCGTGGTGGAAGCGTGCTGTCGACACCGGGTGCGAAGTTGTGATGCCGCTTGACGTGATGTTCTGGGGTGATCGCTGGGGCAAACCGCTACCGATTGCGTTGCGCGAACGTGTTGCCGTGTATGTGGACGAAGGTCATGGCCACCGGGAGGCGGCCCGGCATTTCCGGGTTTCGCCTCGCTTCGTGAACGAGTTGATGAAGCTTCGTCGCGAGACGGGTTCGCTTGCGCCGCGCCGGCAGGGTCATTCTCCGGGCTGGGGCAAGCTTGCGCCGCACAGCGCCTTTGTGCGCGAGCGGATGGCGGCTTCAGGCGAACTGACTCTGGACGAACTGTGCATCGAGCTTGCGGCGCGCGACGTGATCGTCCACCGCTCCAGCGTCTGTCGCCTGCTGCACCGTCTTGGGCTCAGCCACAAAAAAAACGCTTCAAGCCAGCGAGCAGGTGCGTCCCGACATCCGTGAGGCGCGCCAGTTGTGGATGGGCAGGCGAAAGCGCTTCTTCGCCAAAGCCTTGCCGCGCCTGATCTTCATCGATGAGACGTCGACCAACGCCAAACTGACCAAGCGCACCGGCTGGTCACCGAAGGGCGAGCGCTACCGCACGCACGCCCCCTTTGGCCAATGGCACAGCCAGACCTTCATCGCCGGCCTGCGCTGCCACGGGATGGTCGCGCCGTGGATCGTCAATGCGCCGATGAACGCCCGCCGCTTCGAGACCTGGATCGAGACGCAACTGGCTCCTGAACTTCAGCCCGGCGACGTCGTCATCCTCGACAATGTCGCTTTCCACAAGAGCGAGCGCGCCGCCGAACTGGTGCGAAAGCGCGGCGCATGGTTGCTGTTCCTGCCGCCATATTCACCAGACCTCAACCCGATCGAGATGGCGTTCTCAAAACTCAAGGCGCTGCTGCGCAAGAAGGCAGCCAGAACCTTCGACACCTTGTGCGATGCGCTCGGCGACATCTGCCAACTCTTCGACCCAACCCAGTGTCGAAACTTCTTCAAAGCGGCAGGGTATGAGGATGATTAAGTGCGACACGCTTTAGAAGAAAGGGGCGGACCTTTTTTGACCCGCCCCTTTCAAATCGTAAAAGATCAACGGCAGCTGCCGTTGCCGACGATCCGCCAATCTGCTGCCCTTGCTTCGCAGGCATTCGGGAAGGTGCGCAGCTGTCCGCGACTGGATGCACACACTGGAGCGTATTCACGTGTGCAGGCTCCTTGCGGACGGCCGGGCCGTTCTGGCCGCGTCCCGGGCCGATCGGAACCGGGGCGACCATCCCAGCCGGGCCTGTTTCCACCGGACCTGCAAGCGCCCTCATGGCTGATCCTGTATCCGTTGGTTCTTGCCTGGCAGCTGTTGCCGAAAGTCCGGCTTTCAGAGCCACGCACGCCGCAAACCGGTGCGTATTCCATGGTACATGCCTGTGCCGGCGGGCGCGGGCGTGGTGGCGGAGGCCTGTAGCCGGCCCCATCATCGACAGCCACACAAGCCGCCAGCATGCCGGACGCCAGCAACACTGCAGCTCCCGACAGAAAAACACTTCTGAATCTCATCAATTCCCTCTCCTGTGTGCTAGTGGCAGCGCCAACAACGCGTGACAAGGCTTACAGTTCCGGATGCTGCCCGCAAGCCGTTGAATCCCATTAACCTGAGAGTGCCCTGCCCTGGCTTTGAAAAGGCGCGGTCTTGCCACAGTCACAAATCCGTGCGATAAGTTCAATGTTCGGGTATTTGCATCCCGGAGAATGGAACGTTTTGGACGACTCTTTTCCCGATATCGTGAATCTCTGACAACCCCGTTCTGGCGGGGGGTTACCCGTGCGCGAATGCATGACCGCCGAGCAACCACCGGACCTCTGACTGCCCTGGCAAACGAGGTTCTGAATGACGATAGGGCGAAGGAGTTCTCCCAATGTCCCAGACCGGAACTGTAAAATTCTTCAACAGCACCAAAGGCTTCGGCTTCATCACGCCCGATGGCGGCGCCAAGGACGTTTTCGTCCATATTTCTGCGATCGAGGCCTCCGGCTTGCGTACTCTGGTTGATGGCCAGAAGGTTACTTTCGATGTTGAGCCTGACCGCATGGGCAAAGGCCCCAAGGCTGTCAATCTTCGCGCTGCGTGATTCCGGCTGCAAATGCAGTTAAGACAGAGGCGCGACAACAAAGGTCGCGCCTTTTCTGTTTCATGGCCGGAAACTATGATGAAGAGGCGAAAGACTCAAAGTTTCTGTTGCCGTTGAAGTGAAAATAAAGGACAAATTCCGTCCTCGGGTATTTTACAATCCCGATATAAAGACTGTGGGACTTATAAGGGAGCATCCCATGCCGCAGACCGGCACCGTAAAATTCTTCAATCACGCCAAAGGCTTCGGTTTCATCACGCCTGACGATGGTGCCAAGGACGTCTTCGTCCACATCTCTGCCGTTCAGGCTTCGGGCCTTCCCGGTCTTGAGGACGGACAGAAAGTTACCTTCGAGACCGAGCCGGACAAGCGCGGCAAGGGACCCAAGGCGGTCAATCTTACCGTCGGCTGATACACGGCGGAACATCTGGCCGGCGGTTACGTTTAACGGACAATACACCGTTTCGTTCAGCCGCCGTTCAGGCACGGTCCCTTATCTCTCGGGGCAACATCGAACCGGTAACGGCGGTGGGCTTCGAACAGGAGACCGTCATGAACAGATTTTTCAAGGCTTGCGTGCTGTCGACGGCAGTTGTCGCAACCACATTAAGCGCCCTGCCCGCCGCCGAGGCTCGTGACTGGCGGCGCGGTGGTTATGGTGGTCACGGGGGCTATTATGGCCATGACTACAATCGCCACCACAAGCGCTCCAGGGGTGACGCTGTAGCAGCTGGCGTTATCGGGCTCGCCGCTGGCGCGCTGATCGGTGGTGCACTGGCTTCACAGCCTCGCTACTACGAGCCAGAACCTACCTACGTTATCCGCGAACCGCGACCGGCTCCGTACCGCACCACATATCGTAACGACACCTATCGTGCATCCTACGAGCCCTGGAGCCCGCAATGGTACAGGTACTGCTCGGCTCGCTATCGTAGCTTCGATGCGCGCTCCGGCACGTTCCTTGGATATGATGGCCAAAGGCATTTCTGCCAGGCTAATTGAGGCAAAGGGAACGACTTTTCACAAAGTCTCCAAACGCATCATATCGTTTCCAAAGAAAAAGGAGCGCTCTGAGCGCTCCTTTTTCTTTTGAGGTCGCTGAAAGCACGTCACACGAGAAAAGGATTTGAACGCCGTTCCTCTCCGAAGCGCCCTCCCGGACCGTGACCACAGATGAAGCCGATGTCATCTCCGAGAGGAAGAAGCTTTTCCTTGATGGAACGGATCAGCGCAGGATGATCACCACCTGGCAGGTCGGTACGCCCTACAGACCCGCGGAACAGAACGTCGCCAACATGGGCGAATTTCGCCGCGCGATTGTAATAGACGACATGGCCCGGCGCATGACCGGGACAATGCAGGACCTCAAACTCATGAGATCCGAACGATACCCTGTCGCCCTCCACCAGAAAACGATCCGGCTCACAGTTGCGCACGGCTCCTGTCAGCCCGAAACGGTGCGCCTGATTTTCGAGATTTGCCAACAGTGGCCGGTCATCCTCATGCGAGCCCAGGATTTCGACGCCAAGCGCGTCTTTGAGTTCCATCGCGCCGCCGGCATGATCAATATGTCCATGCGTGAGCCAGATGGCTGTGGCAGTGATGCCATTGTCCTTCAGGGCTGCAAGAATTCGATCCACGTCTCCGCCGGGATCGACGACGACACCGACCTTGTCCCCCTCATCGAAAAGGATGGTACAATTCTGCTGGAACGGCGTGACAGGAACGATGCCGGCATTGATCTGACCCATGATGATCCTTTCGTTGTCGGCATTGCCGCGGTCGGTAAATCGCCCCTGATGTAGGATCGGAGCCGGCCGGCGTCCACTGCAATCACGAATTGCGCAAACACAAAGGGCGGCCGAAGCCGCCCTTTGCCCATGCAAACATGGTTTTCGATTATTTCTTCATGGCGTTCATGACCGCACCGACAATGCCGGTGAGGATCGCGCCACCACCAGCACCGCCGATGATGTTGTTCAGGTTGAGGGCCCCGCCGAGACCTTCTGCCGCTGCCGTTGCTGCTGCCGGATCGATGCCGCCGCCCAACAGGCTTCCGAGGATGGCCGCACCGCCGATCCCCCCGATCGCACCGCTGAGAATTTTGGGAAGCTGGCCCATTGCGGCCTGTTTGACTGCCGCACCGACGGCCTGACCACCGATAATACCGGTGACGATCTGCACGATGATAGGAAGAAGCGTTTCCATCCGTGATCCCTCTCGAAAATCCCGACTCGCCTGAGCCGGATTTTTTCACTGAGACTCTGATTTCACCGAATGTCAAACCGGCATAGACAAAGGGGAATGGTGATGAACCATTCCCCTTTCGAAATCGAAATAAATTAGATTTTTATTCCGCAGCGATCGCCTGCTTCGGCTGCACGGCAGCCGAATAGTCGTTCATAAGATTCTTGGCGATCTCACCAACCTCGAAGCGATACGGACCGATCTCCGACACCGGTGTCACCTCTGCAGCCGTACCTGTCAGGAAGCACTGCTCGAAACCTTCCAGTTCCTCCGGCTGAATCGCGCGCTCGATAACCTCGTAGCCACGATCGCGGGCAAGGCCGATCACAGTGCGGCGGGTAATGCCGTCGAGGAAGCAATCGGGCGTCGGCGTATGGATCTTGCCATCCTTGACGAAGAAGATGTTGGCGCCGGTCGCCTCAGCAACCTGCCCGCGCCAGTCGAGCATCATAGCGTCGGCGTAGCCCTTCGCTTCAGCCGCATGCTTGGAAATCGTGCAGATCATATAGAGGCCGGCAGCCTTCGATTTCGACGGAGCGGTGCGCGGATCCGGACGACGATACTCGGCAATGTCGAGGCGAATGCCCTTGAGCTTCTGTTCCGGATCGAAGTAGCTCGGCCACTGCCAGATAGCGATCGCAACGTTGATGCGGTTGTTCTGGGCCGAAACACCCATCTGCTCGCTGCCACGCCATGCGATCGGGCGCACATAGGCGTCCTTGAAGCCCTGCTTCTTCAGCAGTTCGGCGCAGGCTTCATCAATCTCTGCAACAGAGTAAGGAATCTTGAAGCCCAGAATACGGGCCGATTCGTGCAGGCGCTCCGTATGTTCCGTCAGCTTGAAAATCTCACCACCATAGGCCCGCTCGCCCTCGAATACGGCGCTGGCATAGTGAAGTCCGTGCGTAAGTACATGAATCTTGGCGTCCGCCCATTTGACGAACTCACCATTCATCCAGATATAGCCGTCGAGCTGGTCGAAGGAAACGGATGCCATGACATAACCTCCCGCGAGCAACCTTGCCCGCATAAGTCTGTGTGTTGAATTTTGATCCGGCAGCGACGAAAGCCCGCCAAACGGAAGCCTAGGCCCATATTGTGGCCATGGCAAACTCAGGAAGTTCCGGATTTCCGGCTCAGCCTTGCGTTTTCGGTCGCAATAAGCCCTAAAGCTTGTCAAAAATTATCATTGGGCGCAGAATACGTCAACAGTGCTGACATAATTCTTTCTGGAGAGATATGCTGAAGGAAATTACCGCTGAAGAGGCACCGATCCGGGATGCGGTCGCCAATGAGGACGGCATCGATTTTACGCTGATCGAGCTGTTCTTCTTTGCCTATCGCGACTTCACCTCGGATCCGGACCAGATGCTTGCGGAGTATGGCTTCGGGCGTGCTCACCATCGGGTGCTGCACTTCGTCAACCGCAGGCCGGGCCTCACCGTGGCGGAATTGCTGGATGTTCTGAAGATCACCAAACAGTCGCTGGCGCGCGTTCTCAAACAGCTGCTCGATACGGGCCATATCATGCAGTTGCAGGGTCCGCGCGATCGCCGCCAGCGTGAACTTTATCCCACGGCCAAGGGCCGCGAACTCGCACTTGCCCTTTCCCGGCCACAGTCGCGCCGGATACATGACGCATTGACGGAAGTCGAAGGCGAGGCGAGAAAGTCTATCGAGCAGTTCCTCAAGGCGATGGTGAACCCGGAGCTGAGGGCACAGATCGACGCCGATCCCTCGCACCGCGGGGCAGACGACGAGGAGTAACGGCATGGAAGGCACCGACAGGCTGGATCAGCAGGCCAACGCGCCGGATGACGATGCGTTTCACCTGCTCGTCGTCGATGACGACACCCGCATCCGCAACCTGCTCAGGCAGTTCCTGAGCGAAAACGGTTTCCGTGTCACCGTGGCCGGAACCGCGGCGGAAGCGCGGCGCAAGCTCGCCGGCCTGGATTTCGACCTGCTGGTGCTCGACGTCATGATGCCGGGCGAAACAGGCGTCGATCTGACCAAGTCCCTGCGCGCCGAGCGCGATGTCCCCATCCTGATGCTGACCGCTCTTTCCGAGACGGACAACCGCATCACCGGTCTGGAGGCGGGCGCCGACGATTACCTGTCCAAGCCTTTTGATCCGCGCGAGCTTATCCTGCGGATCAACAACATATTGCGCCGCGGCGGCCCGGCCACCACGCCCAAGGTCGAGCAGCTGGTGTTCGGGCCCTACACCTTCCAGATATCAAAGCGCGAACTGAAGCGCGGCAGCGAAGTGCTGAAGCTGACGGACCGCGAGCAGGAAATCCTTGCTATCTTCGCCGAACGCGCCGGCGAGACCATACCCCGCCATGAACTCGTGGGAGAGGATTCGGAGGTTGGCGAGCGCACCATCGACGTGCAGATCAACCGCCTGCGCCGCAAGATCGAGCGTGATCCTTCCAATCCCGTGTGGCTGCAGACGGTGCGCGGTATTGGGTATCGGCTCAGCGTGGAATAAGGTGCTGACAACGGCCCACAGAGCGGCCGATCAAAGCCAGGCGCAGGCCGAGACAGAATGACGACAGCAGATTTGCAGGGTTCGCCACCCGACGGATTTCGCGCCCGGCTCGAACGCGCAGCCGCTGCAGTGAGAAAAGCCTGGCGCAGGTTCTGGCGGCTGGTTTCACTTTATATGCCGAAGCGGCTCTATGCCCGCTCGCTCATCATCATCATCGCGCCGATGATTTTGCTGCAATCGGTCATCGCCTTCGATTTTATGGAACGGCATTGGCAGACGGTGACACAGCGCCTGTCGCAGGCGGTGACGCGTGACATCGCGGCCATCATCGATCTTCTGGAAACCTATCCGAACGAAGCGGATTACGCCAACGTCATCCGCATCGCGCAGGACAGGATGCAGCTCAAGGTCGACCTGCTTCCGCCCGAGCCCCTGCCCTCGCCCGGCCCCAAGCCCTTCTTCTCGATCCTCGACCAGATCCTGTCGGAAGAGATTACCCGCCAGATCAACCGGCCATTCTGGCTGGATACGGTCGGCAATTCCAATATCATCGAAGTCCGCATCCAGCTCGAAGGCCGGGTGCTGCGGGTGTTCGTACGCCGCAGCCAGGCCTATGCTTCCAACACGCATATCTTCCTTCTGTGGATGGTCGGAACCTCGCTGGTACTTCTGATGATCGCCATTCCCTTCCTGCGCAATCAGATCCGGCCGATCCTGGCGCTTGCGGAGGCTGCCGAAAGTTTCGGGAAGGGCCGTCCCATGCCGCGCGATTTCCGCCCGCGAGGCGCGGAAGAAGTGCGGCGCGCAGGCTTTGCCTTCATGCAGATGCGCGAACGCATCGAGCGCCAGATCGAGCAGCGCACCGCCATGCTCACCGGCGTCAGCCATGACCTGCGCACCATCCTGACCCGGTTCAAATTGCAACTGGCGCTGACCCGCAGCAAGGCCGACATAGAGGCGCTCGGCAAAGACATAGACGATATGCAGTCCATGCTCGAAGGCTACCTTGCCTTCGCGCGCGGCGAAGCCGCCGAGGATACCGGGCCGTTCGATCTGGCCGCCTGTTTCCAGAGGCTCGAGGATGAAGCAAGGCTGCGTAAATGCAGGCTGGAAACCTCGATCACCGGCTCACCCAATGTCCATGTCAGGCCAAACGCGTTTTCGCGGCTTATCGCCAATGTGGTCGGGAACGCATTCCGCTATGCCCAGTCAGTGGAGATCCATGCTTCGCACGGAGACGGCTGGCTCACTCTCACCATAGACGACGACGGGCCGGGCATTCCCGAGGAAAAGCGCGAGGAGGTTTTCAAGCCTTTCGTGCGGCTTGACGAAGCCCGCAATCTCGATGCCAGCGGCACGGGATTGGGATTGCCGATCGCACGCGATATTGCGCGCAGCCATGGCGGCGACCTCGCTTTTGCAGACAGCCCGCTTGGTGGCCTGCGTGCAACGATCAGGATACCGGCTTAATCGCCATCAGGCCGAACGCCGGTCGAGACGTTGCACCAGCCGGTCGCCGACCCACTGCAACGCGCACACCATGACGATCAGAATGGCGACAACCGCAACCATCACCGTGGTTTCAAAGCGCTGATAGCCATAGCGTATGGCAAGATCGCCAAGCCCGCCCGCTCCGATGGCACCGGCCATGGCGGATGCGCCCACCAGCGTGACAAGTGTGACGGTAAAACCGGCAACAATACCGGGCATTGCCTCCGGCACCAGCACCTCCCGTACAATCGTCCAGCGTGACCCTCCCATGGCCCGGACGGCCTCGATGAGGCCGGGGTCGACCTCACGCAGCGAGACTTCGGCAATGCGGGCGTAATAGGGAGTGGCTGCGATGGACAGCGGCACGATCGCCGCCCAGGTGCCAATCGACGTTCCCGCGATCAATCGCGTGACCGGGATGAGCGCCACCAGCAGGATGATGAACGGCACCGAACGGAATCCGTTCACAACTGCTCCCAATATGCGGTTCACCCAGAGATTTTCCGAGATGCCCCCGCGATCCGTCGCCACCAGCGCCAGCCCCAGCGGAAGCCCGAAGACAAAGGAGACAACGCCGGAAGCCCCGGTCATCAGCACCGTCTCCCAAAGCGAGCGGAGAAAAAGATCAATCATTGCCGAAGACATGGCCCAGCACCTCAACCCGGGCTCCGCGACCCGTCAGAAATTGAACAGTTTGAGAAAGATCGGGCTCGCCGGAGGCAACACCGAGGAACAAGGTTCCCACCGGACGGCCCTGAACGCGGGAAATTCCGCCGTGAATGAAGCGGAACGGACCGGCCGTCGCGGCAAGATCCGCCAGGAGCGGCCCAAGGGCTGCCTCCCCGGCGACATCGACGCGCAACACGGCCTCCGATCCGAGCGTCGGCGAAAGCTTTGATGCAATCTCTTCCGGCAACTGAGGGCGGATGCCCTGCAGGAGGCTTCTGGCGACTTCCGACTGCGGATCGGCGAAAACCTGCCACACAGCGCCTTCTTCGACGATGCGGCCGGCGTCGATGACCGCCACGCGGTCGGCGATGGAACGCACAACCTCCATCTCATGGGTGATAAGTATGATGGTCAGCCCGAGCTGACGATTGATGTCCTTGAGCAGGGTCAGAATCGAGCGCGTGGTTTCGGGATCAAGCGCGGAAGTCGCCTCGTCGGACAACAGAAGTGCTGGGCGGGCCGCGAGCGCGCGGGCGATGCCGACGCGCTGCTTCTGCCCGCCGGAGAGCGCGGCAGGATAAGCCTTGGCCTTGTTGGAAAGCCCCACCAAATCCAGCAATTCCGCGGCTCGCCGCAGGCGTTCGGCCCTTCCCACACCCTCGATCTTGAGCGGCAGGGCGACATTCTCCTCCACGGTCTTGGCCGAGAGAAGGTTGAAATGCTGGAAGATCATGCCGATACGCCGACGCAGCGGCTGCAGCTGCTTTTCGCCCAGCCGGCTTATCTCGCGTCCTTCGATATAAACTTCGCCGGAATCCGGCCGCTCCAGCCCGTTCAGGCAGCGGATCAGCGTCGACTTGCCTGCACCGCTGCGACCGATAATTCCAATGATTTCTCCTTTATCGACGCTCAGGGAAACGCCATCGAGAGCCGCCGTGCTTCCGAAGCGACGCCGAACCTCGACAAGCCTGACCACGGATTCGGTGGCAGCAGCCTGCCGCTGGTCCGGGGCGAGCGCTCCTGCATGCTGGTTCATCGTGCCGTCTTTCATATGCCGGGATACCATTTTCACCCCGCTGCATCGATCTGCTTCACGCGCAAACGCGGCCCACCACCGATGCAGCGGGCCGCCTTTCCTTGCGCCAAATCCAAAGGTCGGGCAATGGCCGTTCGATCATTCGGATCAAACGGCCCCGGGGCGAAACGCGCCTCTTGCTCGGATCAGTAAGCGGAAACGCCTGATCCCTTATAGATGCTGTCGAAAACAGCCTTGACCTCGTCATTCTGGTAGGAGGCGACAAGCTTCTTTACCCACGGCGCATCCTTATCCTCGGCACGAACCGCGATGAAGTTGCGATATGGATTGTTTTCGATCGTTTCCTTCGCGATCTGAATATCGGCGGTCAGTCCGCTTTTCAGCGCCCAGTCGGTGTTGACCACAGCCCCGTCGAGATCATCCACCGAACGCCCGACGATACCGGCGTCCAGTTCCTTGATGTCGAGCTTCTTCGGGTTCTCGGCGATATCGGTGACGGTGGCGAGAATGCCCGCGCCCTCGCGCAGCTTGATCAGCCCCGCATCTTCAAGAACGCGCAGCGCACGGCCTTCATTCGAAGGGTCGTTCGGCACGCCAATCACCGCGCCATCAGGAAGCTCGGCAAGCGACTTGTGCTTCTTGGAGTAGAGGCCAACCGGCCACAGCGCCGTATAGCCGGCAACAACGATCTTGTAGCCCTGCGTGGCGATCTGATTCTCCAGATAAGGCTCGTGCTGGAAGGCATTGGCGTCGATCTCGCCACGCGCCAGCGCCTCATTGGGCTGGGTGTAGTCGTTGAAGATAACCGTCTCGACGGTCAGTCCCTGCTTGGCAGCCTGCTCTTTCACGGCAACCCAGGTGTCTTCCTCTTCGCCGGCCATGATGCCGACTTTCAGAGAGGTCTTGTCCTGCGCATCGGCTGACGGAACCAGTGTCAGCGCCCCAACAGTGAATACGGAAGCCGCAAGGGCGAGCAGCGCAGCTCGACGGCTGGTAACAGCAACAGCACGCGAAGTGGTCTCGAAGATGGTCATGACAGGTCTCACAAGCCTTGGAAGGATAAGGGGCAGCGTCGCGTCTTGCGAAGCTTGCCTTATCCTCGACAATCGCCACCCCTTTCTCAAAGGATGGAATTTCTGTAATTTCAATTTAATGGGATTTTGTATTCAAAAATACGAATTATGAAGAAATTATTTTCAAACCCAACAGCTGCGAGACCAGATCTCGTAAAATACGAGTCTGCCTGAACTGACCGCCACAAAAGAGAAAATGCGCACAGCGAGCCTCAAAACCAAGGTACGCGTCAGTCGTCAGTGCAGACGGCTGCCATTGGGAACCCTGCGCTCGACGGCGCCGAGTACGATATCGCCGTTTTCATCGGAGAAGCCCAGAGTGAGCACTTCGGACATGAACGGCCCGATCTGGCGCGGCGGAAAATTCACCACAGCAAAAATCTGGCGCCCGACCAGCGCCTCCGGCGAATAGTGACGCGTGATCTGGGCGGACGATTTCTTGACGCCGATCTCAGGCCCGAAATCGATTTTCAGCTTGATGGCGGGCTTGCGCGCCTCGGGAAATGGCTCGGCCTCGACCACGGTGCCCGTCCGGATATCGACCTTGTCGAAATCGGCGAAAGTAATATCCGGCTTGCGCGCCGCCTCAGAACTCATATCCGCTCGACCTCAAACCTTAGGCGTTGCCATGTGTCTCGAACAGGACGCTGGCCAGCGCGTCCTTGGCCGAAGTTCCCGACCAGACGACGAACTGGAACGCCTGGAAATAGCACTCGCACGCTTCGAGAGCCGAAGACAGCAGCACCTCGACCTGCTGGCTGGAGGGCTCCACCCCGCCGGCAAGCAGGAGGGATTGCCTGAACATGATCGCGCCTTCCTGCTCCCACAGGTCGAAATGCCCGAACAGCATCTGCTCGTTGATGAGCGACAGAAGACGCATCACTTCCAGTGCCCTGTTCTCGGGCACCTTGATGTCGAAGGCGCAGGCAAGATGCAACGCCTCGAAATCCTCCATCCACGAAAAGGAGACATGATATTCCGTCCAGCTACCGGCGACGGAAATGGAGATTTCATCATCGCCGGCCCGTTCGAAGGACCAGTCATTGTTGTGGGCGACCTGCTCGATCACATCCACGGGATGTATTTCGCGCGAGACTTCGAGTTCGAGGAGTTCCATCTACTGCTTCCCGTCGTTCGCACGGATGCCGCCACTCACTCCATGGCAGGCACCACACCGAACATTATAATTTTTAGAACTCGGACGGTCTGGACTGCTCGACGCAACAACAACCCATGACCGGACCCCACCGCCCGGCGCATGATCGCCTTCACGAATCATGCAACAAATTCAGTGTATTGATCCGGAGACTCGTGACCAGCCCAATTTTGGGAAAACGGCCATTCGCATGTGGACAGCCATCAGGCGCAGGATTCAGTGCCGACAGGTAAGCGATTCATGACAAAGAGCTTTTCCAGAATCGCCCTTTGTGGAAAACTTTTAAAATTATTTCCTGGCGCGGGAGCCAGAGGCGGCGGCCGACTTGTCAGCAGATGCCGTAAGGTCGGCAATTCTTGCCTCAAGCGCGTCAATACGTGCAGAAAGCTTCGCATTTTCCTCGCGAGCCTTGAGCGCCATGTCGCGGGCAGCCTCGAATTCCTCGCGCTGCACGATGTCCATGGAATTGAGGATGCGCTCCGCCTGGCCCCGGAAGGCCGTTTCCACTTCGCGCCTGACTCCCTGCGCAGCGCCTGCCGCGTCGGTCATCAGCTTGGCGAATTCGTCCAGAATGCGATTGGATCCGTTTGACATGGCTGCACCTCGCTCGATGGTTTTGACGTAGTGGCCCTCGGTTACGAATGCAAGTGGGACTGCAGATGCAAGTGCATCCGCACAACACCTCCATGCATTAACTGCACTTCGCCTGCGCCAGCCTTTTGCTCTGCCTTGACCCTGCCGAAACACTGCCGCATGGTCCGCGCCAACCCAAATCGTATGAGGATGCCTCTTTGAGCTTTCCTTCCCTGCTGCCGGTGGCTGCACTTCCGTTTCCCGAGATCGATCCTGTGCTCTTACAGATCGGCCCGCTCGCCATTCACTGGTACGGCCTCGCCTACGTGGCAGGCATCGTCTTCGCCTGGTGGTACGCCAGGCGGCTGGTTTCCAACCCGCGCCTGTGGCCGGACGGCACATTGCCCATGAAGCCGCAGGACATCGACGATTTCGTCATGTGGGCGGCCGTCGGCGTGGTTCTGGGCGGACGCATCGGCTACGTGCTGTTCTACGATTTCGCCCGCTATATTGCCAATCCGGCCGACATCTTCGCGGTCTGGCAGGGGGGCATGTCCTTCCATGGCGGCATTCTCGGCACCACGATCGCGATGTACCTGTTTGCCCGCTCGCGGGGCATACGGCCCTGGTCGCTGTTCGATGTGGTCGCCGCCGGCGTTCCGGTCGGGCTTGGCCTGGGGCGGCTGGCCAATTTCATCAATTCGGAACTCTGGGGTCGCACCTCGGACGTATCGTGGGCGGTGCTGTTTCCGAATGGCGGTCCGCTGCCGCGCCATCCGAGCCAGCTCTATGAAGGCCTGCTGGAAGGTGTGGTGCTTTTCCTCGTTCTGCGCTTGCTCACCCATTCCTGCCTGAAACTGAAGGCCCCACGCTACATCTCGGGCGCGTTCATCTGCGGCTACGGCCTGTCCCGCATCTTCGTCGAATTCTTCCGGGAACCGGATGCGCATATCGGCTACCTCGCCGGCAACTGGCTAACCATGGGTATGCTGCTCTCCCTGCCGATGGTTCTGCTGGGCATATGGGCGATGGCGACCGCGAAGGCCCTGCCCCACTCCGCGCAAGCATGACAAGGCTGGGAGAACGCATCGCCGAACTGATAGCCGCGGACAGCCCCATTCCGGTCAGCGAATATATGGCGCTTTGCCTGTTCGACCCGCAGCACGGCTATTACACGACCCGCGAACCCTTCGGCGCCGGTGGCGACTTCATCACCGCTCCGGAAATCAGCCAGATGTTCGGCGAACTGGTTGCAGCCTGGCTCTATCAGGCATGGCTGGCGAATGGCCGCCCCATGCCCGCCACCATAGCCGAGATCGGCCCCGGTCGCGGAACGCTGATGAAGGACATGCTGCGCACATGGTCGCGGATCGACCCCGCCTTTTTCAGCGCCGCGAATTTCGCACTGGTGGAAACCAGCCCGCGACTTGTCGGAATCCAGCGCGACACGCTGGGCCCGGCGGCAGAACGCATCACATGGCATGAGAGCGTTGCAAGCCTTGGCGATACTCCGCTTTTCATCGTCGGCAACGAATTGTTCGATGCCCTTCCCATTCGACAGTTCGTGCAAACCGCGGCGGGCTGGCGCGAGCGCATGGTGGGTCTCGACGAGAACGGTGTTCTGGCATTCTTTGCCGGCATGGCGTCGCTCGACCCTGCGCTTCTGCCGCCGGGCGCGGCTTCTGCTCCGCAGGGCGCCATCCTCGAACTTGCCCCGGCACGAAACGCCCTGATGGCCGAAATAGCCGCACGCATTTCAGCCCGGGGCGGCGCCGGTTTATTCATCGACTATGGTTATCTGCAGCCGGGCGTCGGTGATACCTTGCAGGCGCTGAAGAACCATGCCTTCGATGACGTTCTGGCCAATCCCGGCGAGGCCGACCTGACCAGCCATGTTGATTTCTGTGCGCTTTCGGATGTCGCGCAGGCACATGGTCTGAGGGCGATGACTGCCACGCAAGGCTCTTTCCTGCTCGCCATGGGTCTTCTGGAACGCGCCGGCAATCTGGGCGCCAATGCAGACGAGGCCGGTCGCGATGCGATCTCCGCTCAGGTGGAACGGCTGGCCGGCCCCGATCAGATGGGCGACCTTTTCAAGGTTCTCGCCGTGCTGCCTGAAAACGTGAAGGACGTGGCTTTTCCGGCTGGAGATTGACACTCGCCTGTCTCCCGCCGCACTCTGGTTCACTGTGACGCGAACGGAAGCCCGCACAGCTCCCGCTTGACGAAACGGTCCGGGGAGACAACAAAGCCGCAATGGTGAATCAGAAAAAACCGGAACCGATCCGCTCTCCGCTACTGGACAAGGCCGGGACAGACGGCATCCGCCACGGCTATTTCACACGCACAGGCGGCGTATCCGAAGGTATCTATCGCGGCCTCAACATCGGCACCGGATCGCAGGACGATCAGGCGCTGGTGGCTGAAAACCGCAGGCGCGTGGCCGATTGGATGGGCGTCGGCCCCGATCATCTGCTGACCGCCTGGCAGGTTCATTCGCCGGACGTCGTTGTGGCACGCGAGCCGTTCATTGGTGATCGCCCGAAGGCCGATGCCATCGTGACCGACCGGCCGGGCATTGCTGTCGGCGCCTCCACGGCGGATTGCGGTCCCGTACTGTTTGCCGATCCGCAGGCAGGGGTCGTCGGCGCCGCACATGCTGGCTGGAAAGGCGCGCTCACAGGCGTTCTGGAAAATACGATCGCTGCCATGGAAGGCCTTGGCGCACGGCGCGACGGCATCGTCGCCGTGCTTGGCCCTTCCATCAGCGGCAGGAATTATGAGGTCGGCCCGGAATTCCGCGATCGGTTCCTGTCCGCCGCCCCCGCCAATGAGCGCTGGTTCATTCCTTCCGGCCGTGCGGGCCATTTCCTGTTCGACCTCAACGGCTACACTGTGGAGCGTCTGCGCAACGCGGGCGTGACCGCCGAAGCGCTGGGACGCTGCACCTATGATGAGGATGAGCTGTTCTATTCCTATCGCCGCACAACCCACCGAAACGAGCCGGACTATGGCCGGCAGATTTCGGTGATCGTTCTGGAGAGGTAAGCAATCATGGCGCTGCATTTCGAACGTTCCGAATTCGATGCCCGCCGCGACCGGCTGATGATCGAGCTGGCTGAACGCAAGCTGGACGCGATCCTGCTGTTCGCGCAGGAAAGCATGTACTGGCTGACCGGATACGACACCTTCGGCTTCTGCTTCTTCCAGTGCCTGGTCGTGAAGGCCGATGGTTCCATGACGCTGCTGACGCGCTCTGCCGATCTGCGTCAGGCGCGCAACACGTCCATCATCGAAAACGTCGTTCTGTGGACCGACCGCGAGGGTGCCAATCCGGCCATAGACCTGCGCAACCTGCTCAACGAGCTTGACCTGCTGGGCGCGCGCATCGGCGTCGAATACGATACGCACGGCCTTACCGCCTATAATGGCCGCCGGCTGGACGAGCAGCTGCAGACCTTCGGCCAGATTGCCGATGCATCCGGCATTGTCGGGCGCCTGAGGCTTTTCAAAAGCCCGGCCGAGATCCTCAAAGTTGAAAAAGCAGCCGCTCTGTCCGATGACGCCCTGGACGCGGCCCTTCCGCTTATTAAGCAGGGCGGCGACGAGGCGGCCATCCTCGCCGCGATGCAGGGAACCGTTCTTGCCGGCGGCGGCGACTACCCCGCCAATGAATTCATCGTCGGTTCCGGACCGGACGCCCTCTTGTGCCGCTACAAGGCCGGCCGCCGGAAACTGAACAAGAACGACCAGCTTACGCTGGAATGGGCCGGCGTCTTTCATCATTATCATGCGCCGATGATGTGCACGGCGCTTACCGGCAAGGCGTCCAAACGCCATCAGGAGCTTTTCGAGGCCGCGCAGGCTGCCCTGCTCGCCATCGAGAAAACGCTTACGCCCGACAACACATTCGGTGACGTTTTCGACGCCCATGCCCGGACCATGGAAGCGCACGGGCTGACGAGGCACCGGCTCAACGCCTGCGGCTATTCGGTCGGCGCACGCTTTGCCCCGTCCTGGATGGACATGCCCATGTTCTATCAGGGCAATCAGGAGCCCATCGCTCCCAACATGACGCTGTTCGCCCATGTGATCATCATGGATTCGGAAACCGAGACGGCAATGACGCTCGGACGAACCTATCTCACCACCGAATCTCAGGCCCGGTCTCTTTCGCGTCATGATCTCGACTTGATCGTGAAGTGATACGTTCCATCCCGGGATATGTATGATCCCGCGGCATATGGAGTATTGAGGGACATGAGCCGAAGATCCCTGTCGAGCTTGTTTTTGGTGGCACTGACCGTTTCGGCCTGCAACAGTTCAAGTGTGCTCGATCCGTCCTCTGCTTCCCCCGGCCCCGCGGCATCGGCTGCAGCAGGCACCGCATCTGCGCCCCCCTCACCTCAGCCGCAACCCGGGAACAGCAAGGCAAGGCTTCAGATTGCGCCAATCGTCGGTGCATCGGTGGAGGCAGCGGGGCCGCTGATGGAAGCACTTCAGCAGAAGGCGCGCCAGCGCGGCATAACACTGACCGGCAGTTCCGGTCAGAGTGCGACCCACGTCCTGAAAGGCTATTTTTCCGTTCTGACCGAGGAGGGCCAGACCACAGTCATCTACGTCTGGGATGTCTACGATCCAGCCGGAAGCCGCCTGCACCGTATCTCTGGTCAGCAGAAGGCGCCTACGGTGAATTCTGCCGAAGGCTGGCCCGGCGTAGCACCGGCCACGCTCGGTTCCATTGCCGACACGACCATCGACCAGCTTTCGGGCTGGCTGGGCAGTCAGTCTGTGCAGGAGTGATGCGATCATATCGCCTGCGACATTTTCCCTGCGCCTTAATGGCCATATATGCCCGGAATCTTGGGATTTGCGCGGAGAATCCGGTTTGCGACGCTTGCAATACTGTCCAAGGCGGCTAAAAACCCCCTAAATTTTTCTCCGGGAACAAGACATGAAACTCTTTGCGGGCAATTCCAACAGGGTGCTGGCCGAGGCGGTCGCCCGCTATCTGAACATTCCCCTCGGCAAGGCCAGTGTGCGCCGCTTCGCCGATCAGGAAATTTTCGTCGAGATTCAGGAGAATGTGCGTGGTGAGGACGTCTTCGTCCTTCAGTCCACCTCCTACCCGACCAACGATCATCTGATGGAACTGCTCATCATGATCGACGCGTTCATGCGCTCCTCGGCGCGTCGCATCACCGCCGTCATTCCCTATTTCGGTTACGCTCGTCAGGACCGCCGCGCATCGGGCCGCACCCCGATCTCGGCCAAGCTGGTCGCCAACATGATCACCCGCGCCGGCGCCAGCCGCGTGCTGACGCTCGATCTCCACGCCGGCCAGATCCAGGGCTTCTTCGACATCCCTACCGACAACCTGTTTTCGGTTCCGGTGATGGCTCGTGATGTGAAGGCCAAGTACAAACAGCTCAACAACGTCATGGTCGTGTCTCCCGATACGGGTGGCGTGGTGCGCGCCCGCGCGCTGGCCAAGCGGCTGGACGCACAGCTTGCCATCGTCGACAAGCGCCGCGAACGGCCGGGCGAATCCGAAGTCATGAACGTCATCGGTGACGTCCATGGCAAGGACTGCCTGCTGATCGATGACATCGTCGATTCCGGCGGCACGCTCTGCAATGCAGCAGACGCCCTTCTGGAAAAGGGCGCGACCAGCGTCACCGCCTATATCACTCATGGTGTGCTTTCCGGAGGCGCGGCCGCCCGAATTGCCGGCTCGCGCCTGCAGGAACTCGTCATCACCGATTCCATCGAGCCAACTCAGGCCGCACTGGACGCACCGAACATCCGCACCATCACCATCGCCGATCTTCTTGGCGAGGCGATCTCGCGCACGGCCTCCGAGCAGTCGGTTTCAAGCCTCTTCGACTGATACCGGTCCTTTTCCATCACGATGAATGCCGCCGTTTTTCGCGAACGACGGTATGTGATGGTCTGCCTTCATTCAGATTAGCAGTTCCTGCCGCAGCGGCCGCTCCGCCTCGAAGGATCGGCGCAGATAGTTGCGCGGCGACGCACCCAACATGCGCTTGAACATGGTGGTGAATGCCGGCACGCTGTCATAGCCGAGGTCCAGCGCGACACTGGTGATCGGCTCTCCATCGGCCAGTCGCGGCAAGGCGGCAAACAGCAACGCCTGCTGGCGCCATGTCGAGAGCGAGAGACCCGTTTCCCGGTGAAAGGTGCGGGTGAATGACCGCCGGCTCATCCCCAGCAATTCCGCCCAGTCGTCGATGGTCGTGTGCGGCGAAGGCTCCGCAAGAAAGCGCCGGCACAGCGCGGCAATACGCGGATCTGACGGAAAAGTAAGTCCGAGAGGCCGCTCAGGAAGACGCGGAATTTCAAGCAGCAGAAGGTTCAGCAGCAGAATCCTCCGCTCCGATGGCGCGGACTGAGCAGGTTTCTGAACCGCCTCGATGATGAGGCTGCGCATCAGATCGCTGACCGCGACGACCCGCAGCCGTGAGGGAAGCCCTTCGATCGCATCCGGGAGCACATAGACGGAACGCATGCTGACGTCGCCCAGCATTTCAACCGAATGCACGATGCCAGCCGGAACCCACATGGCATGGTCCGGCGGCACGATCCATCGCCCGAATTTCGTCTTGATCAGCACCACGCCATGCAGCGCATGCAGAAGCTGTGCCCGGTCGTGATCATGTTCGGGCACCCGATAACCGTCCGGATATTCGCAAGGCAGCGCGACGATGTGATCGCTTTTCTGCTCCAGCCACCGAAGCCGGCGCATATGCATTTCAAACATCGAAACGTCGCCGTTACCGGCAGGGGTCTCTTCCTTCAGCATCACAATTGGCCCACTTGCGAAAGTAATGGACCAAACCACGAAAGAACCCCCGACACAACAGGATTATAAGCCCCGCAAGACCTTGCGTATTGCCTGAGTGCACGGAGCCTTGCCTTGACCGACACAGCCCTTCCCGCCCAACGCGTCTCCGGAACCGGCACGGCCCTCACCGTGATTCTGGCGGTGAGCCTCTGCCATGGCATCAATGACATCATGCAATCGCTGCTTTCGGCGATCTATCCGCTGCTGAAGGACAATTATGGCCTCGATTTCTGGCAGATCGGCCTTCTGACATTCACCTTCCAGCTCACAGCTTCGCTGCTGCAGCCGGTGGTGGGCCTGATCACCGACAAAAAACCCATGCCCTTTTCCCTTTCATTCGGCATGATGTCGTCTCTGATCGGGCTGATCATCCTTGCCTATGCCGGGCACTATTGGGTGCTGCTGGCCGGCGCCTCTCTGATCGGCATCGGCTCCTCCATATTCCACCCGGAAGCTTCGCGCATCGCCCGCCTCGCCTCCGGCGGCCGGCACGGTCTGGCGCAGTCCCTGTTCCAGGTGGGCGGTAACGCCGGTCAGGCCATCGGCCCTCTTCTGGCGGCTTTCGTCGTTGTGCCATACGGCCAAAGCAGCATTGCGTGGTTCGCGCTTGCCTCTCTGCTCGGCATCGTCATTCTTTACCGGGTCGGCAACTGGTACAAGCAGTTGCAGGCGAGAACGGCTTCCGCCACAAAATCAGATGCCCCCATCATGACGCTGCCGCGCAAACGCGTTGCCTGGGCGCTCACCATCCTGACCATTCTCGTCCTGTCCAAGAATGCTTACATGGCGGGGCTTTCCAGCTACTACACCTTCTATGTGATCGAAAAATTCGGCGTGTCCGTGCAGATGTCACAGATCCTCCTCTTCGCTTTCCTTGGCGCCTGTGCGCTCGGCATCCTGTTCGGTGGCCCGTTCGGCGACCGTTTCGGACAGAAGGCCATGATCTGGTTCTCCATCATCGGCGTGATTCCCTTCACGCTGGCCCTGCCTTACGCCAACTTCGAATGGACGATCATCCTCACCATCGTCATTGGCCTGATCATGTCTTCTGCTTTCTCCAACATCGTGGTGTTTGCGCAGGAACTGGTTCCGGGACGCGTTGGCATGATTGCCGGCATCTTCTTCGGCTTTGCATTCGGCATGGGCGGCATTGCTGCGGCCCTGCTGGGCATCGTCGCAGACGCGAAGGGTATCGAATACGTCTACCATGCCTGCTCATATCTGCCGCTGATCGGTCTTCTGACCGTCTTCCTTCCCAGCACGAAGACAAAGCGGGTCGCCTGAGCAAATCAGCGCAGGATCGCTGGCTTTTCGCCAGCGGCCTTGCGTGAGAAGGCCCCTTCCGTTATAGAGCCGCCAGCCGCGTAGACACCCTTGGAGGCAACGCGGTCGAAGCCCGCCTTCCCGCTCTGCCATTGCCTGCCCCGCAGGCGAAGACAAAACTCGGGACGCCGCGTCTTCCCGTCTGTTTCGGGCACGCCCGCTGCAGACGCTCCGCATATTAAGAAAGGAAATGCCATGAGCACCAGCTACGAGCTCAAGGCCGAGACGCGCGAAAGGGTCGGTAAGGGGTCCGCCCGTGCCATTCGCCGTGACGGCAAGATTCCCGCAGTTATATATGGCGACAAGCAGCCTCCCCTGGCGATCACCTTGTCGTACAAGGACATCTTCTACAAGATCCATGGCGGCGGCTTCATGACCACCGTTGCCACGATCGACGTGGACGGACAGAAGATCCGCGTCCTGCCCAAGGACTACCAGCTTGACGCCATTCGCGACTTCCCGCTGCATGTCGACTTCCTGCGCGTGAGCGCGAAGTCGGAAGTCACCGTGAACATCCCGGTCCACTTCATCAACGAAGAGAAGTCGCCCGGCCTGAAGCGCGGTGGCGTGCTCAACGTCGTGCGCCACGAAGTCGAGTTCGTCTGCCCGGCCAACGCCATCCCGGATTCGATCACCATCGATCTGGAAGGCACCGAGATCGGTGACGTCATCCACATCTCTTCGGTCAAGCTGCCGAAAGGCATCACGCCCCTCATCGCCGACCGCGACTTCACCGTGGCCACGGTTGCCGGCTCTGCCGCTGCCAAGTCCGAGGCCGACGGCGAAGAAGCTGCGGACAGCGAAGAGAAGTAATTCTCAGTGCCCGGAGACTGACGATGCTGCTCTTTGTGGGCCTCGGCAATCCGGGCGCGAAATATGCAAACAACCGGCACAATGTCGGTTTCATGGCGGCGGACGCGATTGCCCGCCGCCATTCCTTTGCGCCCTGGTCGCGCAAGTTTCAGGCCGAGATTGCCGAAGGCAGGCTTGAAGGCGAGAAGGTGCTGCTCATCAAGCCGCAGACCTTCATGAACCTGTCCGGCCAGTCGGTGGGTGAGGCTCTGCGCTTCTACAAACTCGATGCGTCCGCGGTCACCGTCTTTTACGACGAGATCGATCTTGAACCCGGCAAGGTTCGGGTCAAGAAGGGCGGCGGCGCCGGCGGCCACAATGGCATCCGCTCCCTCGACCAGCATATCGGCAAGGATTACCGCCGGGTTCGCATCGGCGTCGGCCATCCGGGCGTCCGGGAAATGGTGCATGGCCACGTCCTCGGCGATTTCTCCAAGAGTGACCGCGAATGGCTGGAGGTGCTGATCGATGCGATTGGCGACAATGCAGGCCTCATAGCAAGGGGCGACGACAATTCCTTCATGAACCGGGTTACGCTGACACTGCGCGACAAGCTTCAGCCGACCGGTGAAAACGACACTCCGCCGCCAAAGAAAGCAGCGCCCAAGGCGCAGAGCCATATCCGGCAGGCCCGCCAGAACACGCCAGCCGTCAAGGTGCCGGAAAACGGCCCCATGGCTGCGATGCTCAGGAAGCTTCTGGGCAAGGAATAAACTGCCCGGCCTTGACGGGCGGGCGCCCCATCGACCATAGCCGGGACTACTTTCCCAGCAGGACAGGATCAGGAAATCATGGGTTTCAAATGCGGCATCGTCGGCCTGCCCAATGTCGGCAAGTCGACGCTCTTCAACGCACTGACCAGAACAGCCGCCGCACAGGCAGCCAACTATCCGTTCTGCACCATCGAGCCGAATACCGGCGAGGTGGCCGTTCCTGATCCGCGCCTGAAAAAGATCGCGGCAGCGGCAGGCTCGAAGGAAATCATCCCGACCCGCATCTCCTTTGTCGACATCGCCGGCCTCGTCCGTGGCGCGTCCAAGGGCGAAGGGCTTGGCAACCAGTTCCTCGCCAACATCCGCGAGGTCGATGCCATTGTGCACGTGCTGCGCTGCTTTGAGGACGACGACATCACCCATGTCGAAGGCCGCATAGATCCGGTGGCCGACGCAGAGACGGTCGAGACCGAGCTGATGCTCGCCGATCTGGAAAGTCTCGAACGGCGCATCGTGCAGACACGCAAGCGCGCGAGCGGCAAGGACAAGGAATCGCTCGCGGTCCTTCCGATGATGGAACAGGCGCTGGAACTGCTCCAGAACGGCAAGCCGACACGCGTCCTGCTCGATGGCATGGCGGCGGAGGACCTGCGCATCCTTCAGGGCCTCAACCTGCTCACGTCACACCCGGTCCTCTATGTCTGCAACGTTGCTGAGAGCGATGCAGCCGATGGCAACGATCACACCAGAGCCGTCGAGAAGATGGCCGAAGCGCAGGGCGCGCGCGTGGTGATCATTTCCGCTGCGATCGAAGCCGAAGTCGCCCAGCTTCCCGACGAGGAGGCGCAGGAATTCCTGTCATCCATGGGTCTTGAGGAACCGGGACTGGATCGCCTGATCCGGGCCGGCTACGAGCTTCTGCACCTCATCACCTATTTCACCGCCGGCCCGAAGGAAACGCGCGCCTGGACCATCGAGCGCGGCACCAAGGCCCCGCAGGCGGCTGGTGTCATCCACACCGATTTCGAGCGCGGCTTCATCCGCGCCCAGACCATCGCCTACAATGATTTTGTGACGCTGGGCGGGGAAGTTGCGGCCAAGGAAGCCGGAAAGGCCCGTGACGAAGGCAAGGAATATGTCGTTCAGGATGGCGACGTGCTGATGTTCAAGTTCAACACCTGATCCTGCCTGAGCGGCGGTGCCTGTCAGGCTTTGCCGCTCTTCCTGCCCCGCGTCTGCGGTCTTGCCAGCCAGATGCCCCATAGAATAGCAAGGCCTCCAAGCCCCTGAAGCGGAGTTATGGCTTCACCGAAGACAAGCCATGCCAGCGCCGAAGCCACCACGGCTTCCATGAATATCACCAGCGACGAGAACATAGAAGGCAGCGTTCCGAGAGCATAGGACAGCAGCCCCTGTCCTCCGACATGGCTGATGACGGCAAGGCAGACCAGCACCAGCCATCCGGTGGCGTTTGAGGGGAACATCGGCTGGCCATAGAGCAGCCATGCGCCTGCTGCGGCCAGCGCCAGCAGAGCCGCTGTGATCAGGCTCATATGGAATGTAATCCAGGCCGCGCCCTCGGTTTCCCGCGCCTTCTCCACCGTAAGGAAGTAGATGCCGAAGAACAGGCCGGTAAGCGCCCCGAAGAGATCTCCGAGCAGATGATCCGGTGACAATTCAAAAGAATGCCAGACCAGCGCGGCGCCGCCGGCAAGACAGAAGACGAGGCCAATAGCGGTGGCCGCGGTGACACGCCGCCCAAAGACGACCCATCCCAGCAGGCCAACCCAGAGCGGCGCAGTGGTCGCGAAGAAAGTGGAGTTGGCAATGGTGGTGTTGAGAATAGCCAGATGCCAGAAGAACAGATCTCCGGCGAACGCAAGACCGGTGGCGATCACCGCCGGGGAAAACCGTCTTGCCGGTGCAGGCGCCTTGCTGCGCTTCTGTTCAATCCGCATCCATGCGAACAGAAACGGCAGCGCCAGGAACACGCGATAGAAAGCGCTGGCGAAGGGACCGACATCGGACAACCGCACCAGAATCGGCGATACCGCCATTGCCAGCGCCCCGGTCACAAGGGCAAGGAGCGCGGGCCAGTTCGAACCGGCTGCCGAAGGGGCACTGTTCACCGAAACTGACATCCGTCTACCTTCCTGCTGCAAAAGCAGATTTTCCGCTGCAGCCCTGACTGATCTGAGGATCAATCAAACAAAACCAGAAACCTTCACATATCAGGAATATTGAAGTTTGTTCTACGTTACCCGCCAGATAAGCTTGTGCAAGATAAAAAGCCACAGCGTCGAAAACCTGCCTTCAGGACCGCGCGCTTTCTTGACATGATTGCCGTGGAAAAGGCGTTGCAAAGCAGCTTGCGCAACGGAGAATCCGCGTCCATGATAATCGTACAAACTTGAACGGGATTGGGCGCATGGCCGGGAAAAGATGGGCTTACGAGGATTTCGAGGTCGGCAGTTCGCTTGAGCTGGGATCGAAACTGGTGACAGCCGAGGAAATTGTCGAGTTCGCTTCCGAGTTCGACCCTCAGCCCATGCATCTGGAACAGGCGGCCGGTGAAGCGAGCATTCTGGGCGGCCTGTCGGCCTCGGGATGGCACATCTGCGGCATGTTCATGCGTCTGTTGTGTGATTCTCTGCTGCTCGACTCCACGTCGCAGGGTTCACCCGGCATCGACGAAGTCCAATGGAAGAAGCCTGTTCTGGCGGGGGATCGCCTCACGGCCCGCTCGACTGTGCTCGCCAAGCGCATATCGTCCTCACGGCCGGGTCTCGGACTGGTGTCCATGCGCGCCGAAATGATCAACCAGCGCGGCGAAAGCGTGTTCGAACTGCAGAATACCGGCATGTTCCTGAGCCGGGAGGCTGCCCAATGAGCCTGAATGAGTTCTTCGATTTCGGTGTCAGCCGCACGCTCGGCGCACACAGTTTTCAGGCCGGTGAAATCAAGGCGTTCGCAGCGAAATTCGACCCGCAGCCCTTCCACATGGACGAAGACGCCGCCCGCAACAGCGTATTTGGCGGGCTCTGCGCTTCCGGCTGGCATACGGCATCCATGTGGATGCGCTTCAACGCGCAGGATCGCGATGCGGCGATAGCCGGCTGGAAGGGTAAAGGGCCGGCGCCCGAATTCGGTCCCTCACCCGGCTTCCGCAACCTGAAATGGCTGAGACCGGTCTATGCCGGACAGACCATAACCTTCACCCGCACCGATCTGGGGCATCGCCCGCTTGCCTCACGGCCGGGCTGGATACTGCTCAATGCCCGAGGCGAGGCATTTGACGACAAAGGCACAAAGGTGCTCGAATTCGATAACGCGGTGCTGGTGAAGGTTGGAGAAGAACCCGTCTGAGTCCGGCAGCGACGAAAGCATGTCGCCCGAAAGGGACAACCGGTTTCGGGACGACGACATGCGCAAAAACAGGAATTTGAAGCGAAGGAGCGAATCTGAAAGATCGCGACACGCTTCAATAGCGCGTCGGCGGCCTATGCGGGCCGCAGATGCAGCGCCGGAACAGCATGCGCGAGCGATTGCTGCCGGCTTCTCCGGCCAAATGTCGTTTCATTCCATGAGTGAGGCCATGTGGCCCGGCTGAAAGACGATGTGGACCTTTCCCGCGTCAATCGCCCTCGAATTCGATCAGCGTCCGGACCGGAACGCCGAGCGCTTCCAGCTTCTTGCGGCCGCCGAGGCCGGGCAAATCGATCACGAAGCATGCTGCCACTATATCGGCCCCGATCTGGCCAAGCAGCTTGACTGCCGCCTCGGCCGTGCCTCCCGTGGCGATCAGGTCGTCTATGAGAATGACCTTTTCGCCGGGCTTCACCCCGTCACGATGCATTTCCATCTCGTCCAGACCATATTCCAGGCTGTAGGCTACACGTACCGTATCATGCGGCAGCTTCCCCTTCTTGCGGATCGGCACGAAGCCGGCTGATAGCCGATGCGCGACAGCGCCGCCGAGGATGAAGCCACGCGCCTCGATACCCGCGATCTTGTTGACGCCCTTGCCCACGAAAGGCTGCGCCAGCCCTTCCACGGCCATGGCGAATGCATTGGCATCCCCAAGCAGCGTGGTGATATCGCGAAACTGGACGCCCGGCTTCGGATAGTCGGCAATGGTGCGGATTGCGGAGAGCAGTTTTTCCGTAGTCGAAGAGGTCATGGACAGTTTCCGGTTTCGCGCCGATGTTGCGTGGGTTCGGGCCAAAAGAAAAGGGCGCCAAGCAGCGCCCTTTCATTTTTAATCTCCAGACACGCCGCTCAGTGGGGGACGTTCGCCCATACCCTGCGCTTGGTGGCGTACATCAGACCCGCGAACAGGATCAGGAACACCATGACCCGGAAGCCGGTCTTCTTGCGGCTTTCGAGATGCGGCTCGGCAGCCCACATCAGGAAGGCGGACACGTCGCGTGAGTACTGGTCGACGGTCTGCGGCGCGCCATCGTCATAGGTCACCTGATCGTCGGAAAGCGGCGCGGCCATGGCCAACGACTTGCCGCCGATGAAATACGGATTGTAGTGCGTGCCTTCGGCGATCTCCATGCCCGCCGGCGGCTCCTCGTCGTAGCCAGTCAGCAGCGAGTAGATGTAGTCCGGACCGTTTTCGGCATACTGCGTGAAGATGTCGAAAATGAATGTCGGGAATCCACGCTCCACGCCGCGCGCCTTGGCGATCAGCGAAAAGTCAGGCGGAGCAGCGCCACCATTGGAGGCCGCAGCTGCCTGATGGTTCGGGAACGGCGGCGTGAAGTAATCGGACGGCAGACCCGGACGCTCGAACATGTCGCCATCGTCGTTCGGGCCGTCTTCGATGGTGTACTCGGCGGCAAAGGCCTTCACCTGTGCTTCCGAATAGCCAAGATCCTCAAGCGTACGGAACGCGACAAGATCCATGGAGTGACATGCGGAGCAGACTTCCTTGTAGACCTTGAGACCACGCTGAAGCTGCGCCTTGTCATAGGTGCCAAACGGGCCCGCAAAGCTCCACTCCACATTCTTGGGCTTGTGGATGGGGAAATGCGTCGGCTCGGCCGCGCTGTGCTCTTCCTGAGCGACGGCGGTGCCTGCGGCTATCGCCATGCCCACCGCGGCCAGTGAAGCGAGAATCTTCTTCATACCCAAATTCCTCTCGAAAGACTCGTCGCTCAGCCGCGGGTTTCAGGCGACGCAGCAGCGCCTTCGGGGTGGACGGCTCCGCCGGCCTTGTTCTTCTCCAGCACCGCCTCGGTGATCGAGTTGGGCAGGCGCCGTGGCGTCTCGATCAGCCCCAGAACCGGCATGATCACGATGAAGAAGCCGAAATAGTAGAGCGTCGCGATCTGCGCCATGATCACATAGGATCCTTCCGCCGGACGCGACCCCAGCCAGCCGAGGAACACGCAGTCGATGAGGAAGATCCAGAAGAACAGACGGTACCACGGACGGTAGACCGCGGAACGAACCTTCGACGTGTCGAGCCACGGCACCACGAACAGCACGGCGATGGCGCCGAACATGGCCAGAACGCCGCCCAGCTTGGAGTCGATCGGGCCGATGTTGAAGGTGATGGCGCGCAGGATCGCGTAGAACGGCAGGAAGTACCATTCTGGAACGATGTGGGCCGGCGTCTTCAGCGGATCAGCCTGAATGTAGTTGTCCGGGTGGCCGAGATAGTTCGGCATGTAGAAGATGAAGTAGGCGAAGAAGATCAGGAACACGATCATGCCCAGCGCGTCCTTGATGGTCGCGTAAGGCGTGAAGGCGACCGTGTCGGTCTTCGACTTCACCTCGATGCCGGTCGGGTTGTTCTGGCCCGTCACATGCAGGGCCCAGACGTGCAGCACGACCACGCCGGCGATCATGAACGGCAGCAGGTAGTGCAGCGCGAAGAAGCGGTTCAGCGTCGGATTGTCGACGGCAAAACCACCGAGCAGCAGTTCCTGTATCCACGTCCCCACCACCGGAATGGCAGTAAAGAAGCCGGTGATGACGGTAGCGCCCCAGAAGGACATCTGACCCCAGGGCAGAACGTAGCCCATGAAGCCGGTCGCCATCATCAGAAGGTAAATGATGCAGCCCAGGATCCACAGCAGCTCACGCGGCGCCTTGTAGGAGCCGTAGTAGAGGCCGCGCATGATGTGGAGATAGACGGCAATAAAGAAGAACGACGCGCCGTTGGCGTGCATGTAGCGCAGCAGCCAGCCGGAGTTCACGTCACGCATGATCTTCTCGACCGAGCCGAACGCGATGCCGGTGTCGGACGCGTAATGCATCGCCAGCACGATGCCGGTGATGATCTGCGAGACCAGCATGATCGACAGGATGCCGCCGAAGGTCCACATGTAGTTGAGGTTACGTGGAACCGGATAGGCAATGAAGCTGTCATAGACCAGCCGCGGCAGCGGCAGACGTGCATCGAACCAGCGGCCAAGGCCGGTGGTCGGCTCATAGGTGGAGTGTCCCTCGCTCATCGAATTGTCCCCTGCCTCAGCCTATGCGGATCTTGGTATCGGAAATGAACTCGAAGACCGGCACGGTCATGTTCTCGGGCGCCGGGCCTTTGCGGATGCGGCCGGCCGTATCGTAGTGCGAGCCGTGGCACGGGCAGAACCAGCCGCCGAAATCGCCCTGCTGGCCGAGCGGAATGCAGCCGAGATGGGTGCAGACGCCGACCATGACCAGCCAGTTTTCCTTGCCTTCACCAGCCGAACGATCAATGTCGTTAGCAGGTGCATCGGAAGCGATGTTGGCGTTACGGGCCACCGGGTCCTTCAGCTCATCGAGCTTCACCGCTTTGGCGGCCTCGATTTCCTGCTCGGTGCGGTTGCGTACGAAAACCGGCTTGCCGCGCCACTTCACGGTCAGCGACATGCCCGGCTCCAGAGCCGCGACATCGACCTCAACCGAGGAAAGCGCACGCGTCGACGCGTCAGGACGCATCTGGTCGATGAACGGCCAGGCCACAGCGCCTGCACCGACAACGCCGGCCATGCCGGTGGCGATGTATAGAAAATCTCGCCGGGCTGGATTTTCGATATCTGTTTCGCTCACGGGTGACTGATCCTTTCGCCTCATCCGTGCCGAAAGATCGAGCCTTTTCCCCGCTCAAACGCCAGCCTTTTACGCATGGCAACAGGCTAGCGAACTCCTCCGGCATTTTGACTTCGGTTTATGCGCGAAGGCAGCACTTGTCCAGACCGCAACATGAAGATGGGCAGATTGTCGCGGGCAATGAAAAATGCCGGTTTTTTCCGGCTTTAGCCCGTCGCGCGCAAGTATGGGAAAAGGTCTGCGCGCCGGGCTCAGGCTGGCCGGGTTTCTTCCAGCGGGCTTTCCTCGTTGAACAGGAAACCACCGGATTGGCGCTTCCACAGCCGCGCATAGAGGCCGTCCAGCGCCACCAGTTCCTCATGCGTGCCCTGCTCCACGATACGGCCCTGATCAAGCACGACCAGACGGTCAAGCGCCGCGATGGTCGACAGGCGGTGCGCGATGGCGATGACGGTCTTTCCTTCCATCAGCCTGTGGAGATTTTCCTGGATGGCGGCCTCGACATCCGAATCGAGCGCCGATGTGGCCTCGTCGAGAATGAGAATCGGTGCGTCCTTCAGGAAAACACGGGCAATCGCGACGCGCTGGCGCTGGCCGCCGGAGAGCTTGACGCCGCGCTCGCCGACAAAAGCGTCGTAGCCACTGCGGCCACGATTGTCGCGCAGGGTGGCGATAAACTCATTCGCTTCGGCCTTGCGGGCCGCTGCGATCACCTCTTCTTCCGTGGCATCCGGTGCGCCCAGCCTGATGTTGTCACGCAGGGAGCGGTGAAACAGCGCCGTATCCTGACTGACGACGCCGATATTGGATCGCAGCGAATTCTGGGTGACGGTCCTTATGTCCTGCCCGTCGATGCTTATCGAACCGCCCTCGGCGTCGTAGAGGCGCAGGATGAGATTGACCAGAGTGGTCTTGCCCGCGCCCGACGGACCGATCAGGCCGATCTTCTCGCCCGGCCTTATGGTCAGGTCGATGCCGTCCAGAACGCCCCGTCCCTTGCCATAATGGAAGGCAAGATCCCTGACTTCGATGCATCCGCCGGTGACGACAAGCTCGTTCGCATCGGGCGCATCGACCAGCCCGAGCGGCTGCGAGATCAGTTCCTTGGAGTTTTCCAGCACGCCCAGATTCCGCAGAATACCATTGAGCTGCATCATCAGGCGGCCGAGCAGCATGTTGAGACGCAGCACCAGCGACAGCGTGAAGGCCACCGCGCCGACGGTGATGGCGCCCTCGACCCACAGATAGATGGAGAAGCAGGCGATCAGCGTAATCATGACGCCCGAAAGCGCCGTCAGCGCCATGCGCACGCCGGTCAGGCGGCGCGTAAAGGGACGCAAAGCGCCCAGGAAAATGTCGAAGCCATTGCGCAGGTAGCGGTCGTCGCCATCGGCAGCGAACAGCTTCAGCGTCTGCACATTCGAATAGGAATCGACGATGCGGCCATTGATCATCGAGCCCGCCTCGGCGGTGGCTTCCGCATGTTTGCGGATTTCAGGCACATAGATGCGCGCCAGCCAGCCGAAGGCAACGATCCAGACGACGACGAGCGCCGCCAGCCGCCAGTCGAGGCCGGCCACCAGCACAAGCGTCGTGACCGTATAGACGATCATGAACCACACGACCTCGATGAAGCTCTCCATCAGGTCGCCGGTCGCCTGCCCCGCCTGCCACACCTTGGTGGCGATGCGGCCGGCGAAATCGTTCTGGAAGAAGGAATAGGACTGGCGCGACACATGCCGGTGCGCCTGCCAGCGCACCAGATTGTAGAAGCCCGGCGTTATGGTCTGCTCGTTCAGCAGGGCCGAAAGGCTGACCACGATGGTGCGGCCGACCAGCACCACCGCGACCATGAAAATCAGTTCCCAGCCTGCGGCATCCCAGAGAGCTGCCCAGCTGCGTTCGGAAGGAAGCTGGTCGAGTATGTCGACCAGCCGTCCGACGAAATAAAACAGCCCCGCCTCCACCAGCGGCGCCACGCCGCCGATGATCAGCATGGCGAAGAACGCGAACTTCGCCTGCCCCACATAGTGCCACAGGAAGCCGCCGACACTTGCCGGCGGCCTCAGGTTCGCGGGCTCCCGGAACGGATCGACCCGCTCCTCGAACCAGTTGTAGATGGCCTTCATCATCGCGGCTGCTCCGCCGGTTCAGCGTGGAAAAATTGCCGCTCAGTGGAGCATGCGTCGATCATTCGGCCGGCTCTTCTCCAAGTTCGAGCTTCATGCGGGCAGCCGGCTCATGCTGTCCGTCATCGACGAGGAAACCGCCGGACTGACGCTGCCAGAGCTGCGCATAGAGACCGCCCCTTTCGATCAGCTCGTCATGGGTGCCTTCCTCGATGACGCGGCCCTTGTCCATGACCACCAGCCGGTCCATCGCCGCGATGGTCGAGAGCCGGTGCGCGATGGCGATGACGGTCTTGCCCTGCATGAGCCTGTAGAGGTTCTCCTGAATGGCGGATTCGACTTCCGAGTCGAGCGCGGACGTCGCCTCGTCAAGGATGAGAATCGGTGCGTCCTTCAGCATAACACGCGCGATGGCGATGCGTTGCCTCTGGCCGCCCGACAGCTTCACGCCGCGCTCGCCGACATGGGCATCCAGTCCCTTGCGACCCTTGACGTCGGAAAGCCCGGCGATGAAATCCAGCGCCTCGGCCCGCCGTGCCGCCTCGATCACCATCTCCTCGGTCGCATCGGGGCGGCCGTAGAGGATGTTGTCGCGCACGGAGCGGTGCAGGAGCGAAGTGTCCTGCGTGACCATGCCGATATGGGCGCGCAGCGAATCCTGCGTCACATCGGCAATGTCCTGTCCGTCGATCAGGATATGCCCGCGCTCGAGGTCGTAGAAACGCAGCAACAGGTTGACGAGCGTCGACTTGCCCGCGCCCGAGCGGCCGACGACGCCCACCTTCTCGCCCGGCTTCACGGTCAGCGACAGGTGCTCGATGATGCCCCTCTTCTTCCCGTAGTGGAAACCGATGTCGTCGAAACGGATTTCTCCCTTGTCGACCACCAGTTCCTTTGCGCCCGGCTTGTCCTCGACCAGACGCGGAATGGAGATCGAACCGATGCCATCCTGGACCGTGCCGATGTTCTCGAACAGCGCCGAGACCTCCCACATGATCCACTGGGACATGCCCCACAGCCTCAGCACGAGGCCGATGACCACCGCGACGGCGCCGATCGACACCTGCGCGCCCAGCCACAGCCAGATCGACAGGCCGGCCACGGCAACCAGAAGCATCGAGTTCAGCAGGTAGAGAACCCCGTAGAGGCTCGTCACCAGCCGCATCGCCCGGTAGACGGTGTCGAGGAACAGCGCCATGCTTTCGCGCGCATAGCTTGCTTCCCGCCTTGCGTGCGAGAACAGCTTCACCGTCTGGATGTTGGTGTAGCTGTCGACGATGCGCCCGGTCATCAGCGAGCGCGCGTCGGCCTGTTCCTTGCCCACCTTGCCCAGGCGCGGCACGAAGTACTTCAGCAGGAACAGATAGCCCACCAGCCACACCAGCAGCGGCGCGGCCAGCCGCCAGTCTGCCGAGCCGACGATAACCAGCACGCCGAGGAAATAGACGACGACATAGTTGAGCACGTCAACCAGCTTGATCACGCAGTCGCGCACCGCCAGCGCCGTCTGCATCAGCTTGGTGGCGATGCGGCCGGCGAACTCGTCCTGATAGAAGGTCATCGACTGCTTGAGCAGATAGCGATGCACCTGCCAGCGGATGCGCATCGGGTGATTGCCCATCAGCGTCTGCGTGTGGATCAGCGACTGGAACCACACCGTACCCGGCAACAACACCAGCACGACAAAGGCCATGCCGGCCAGCTTCCAGCCTTCCGTCTGCAGGAAGGTCTCGCGATCATGCGCCGACAGCCAGTCCACGATCGAGCCGAGGAACTGGAACATCCACACTTCCGTGATGGCAATGGCGGCGATCAGGACCGCATCGATGGCAATGTATGGCCATGCGCCGCGCGTGAAATGCACACAGAAGGCAATGAGGGTTTTGGGCGGCTCTGCCGTCTCCTCTGTGGGGAAGGGATCGAGCCTCTTTTCAAACCAGCGAAACATCTTTGTTCTCTTGCGTTCAAATTTCGATGCCCGCGCACCGACCCTGTAAAGCCGGAAAAACAGCCACGAAAGCAGCCGCATGCGGGGAATATAGGGCTGCCTCGCCGAATGCCCACGACAGGACACGGAACGAGGCGGCAGCTTGAGGATCTGATGGACGAGACAAGTCGGGATTCCTGCAGGACACCACGCGTGGTTCCAGCGGAAATCGAATCGAGCGTGCTTGTTAGATCAGATGAACGTCGAACCGACTGCCGCCATCAGGCGACTGGTGGGAGACGGTACATGATTGGGTGCATCGGCATATGCATATCCGCCTCCTTCGGTTCGAGTTGACAATGGAGTGTCTATATATCCATTCGCAAATCATGGCCAGACCTCATCCCGGCCAGCGGACAATGCCAGCGCCGCCTGTGGCCGAACTGCAACGGAACCCGTGACCGACATGTCTCCCGCAAACCGCCCCCGCATCGCACTCTACCAGCCCGACATCGCCGGCAATACCGGCACCATATTGCGGCTGGCCGCCTGTCTTGGGCTCGACGTCGACCTGATCGAACCGGCAGGATTCGACATTTCCGACCGTGCCCTGAAACGGGCGGGCATGGATTATCTGGAGATGGCCGCCCTGACCCGCCATGTCGACTGGAACGCCTTCGAGGAAGAAAGGCGGCAGAGAGGCCGGCGTCTGGTGCTGCTCTCCACCAAAGCCAAGGCCTCCTATACGGATTTTGACTTCGCTTCCTCCGACACGCTGCTGTTCGGGCGCGAATCGGCCGGCGTTCCCGAACGCGTGCATGACAGCGCCGATGCGCGCCTCACCATCCCGATGGTCGAAGGCGCGCGCAGCATCAATATAGCCCTGTCGGTCGCCATGGTGGCTGGCGAAGCGCTCCGGCAATTGCGCTGAGGCCTTTCAATCCGCCGCCGGAAGCCGGCGTATGGTGAATTCGATCACGTCGCCCGGACGCTCGAACCAGCTCTCGATTTCGGTCCAGTAAGCCTGTTTCGGCCAGCGTTTGAACCATTCCTGCGCCTTGGCGCGCGCCTCTGGGCGCGACAGCACGAAGGTCTCCCTCAGGAAACCATCGCGCGACTTGCCGCCGCGCTCCATGCGGCTTCGTTCCAGCCGCTTCTTCAGCCCATCCAGCGGCGGTCTTGCGGGCGTTCGCAAAAAAGCCTCCTTGACGCTTGCTTCACAGAGATTAGGGATCACGGCCACAAAAGACGAGTCATTTTACGGACCACGGGGTCCGCAAGCGGAGATGCCAGTGCAACAGCGACCCGACATTCCGGCAGGACTGCCCGCCGACATCGAAGAAAAGAAGCAGACGGCAAGGTTCTGGTTCGAGGAATTGCGCGACCGCATCTGCGCGGCTTTCGAAAGCCTTGAGGACGAACTGTCCGGCCCGCAATCCTCATGGTCGCCCGGCCGCTTCGAGCGCACGCCCTGGGATCGCGACGAAGGTCGCGGCGGTGGCGGCGTCATGTCGATCATGAAGGGCCGCCTGTTCGAGAAGGTCGGCGTCCACACCTCTACCGTCCATGGCGAGTTTTCGCCCGAGTTCCGCAGCCACATTCCCGGTGCGGACGAAGATCCGCGCTTCTGGGCGAGCGGCATTTCCCTGATCGCGCATCCATGGAACCCGAACGTGCCGACCGTCCACATGAACACGCGCATGGTGGTCACCTCGCGCCAGTGGTTCGGCGGCGGCGCCGACCTCACCCCTGTTCTCGACCGGCGGCGCACGCAGGAAGACCCCGACACGGTGGCCTTCCACCGCGCCATGCAGTTCGCCTGCGACAAGCATGCCGGCATCGTCGATTACGGCCGCTACAAGGACTGGTGCGACGAATATTTCTTCCTGCCACACCGCAACGAGCCGCGCGGCATCGGCGGCATCTTCTTCGACTGGCTGCATTCGCCGGACGACAAGGGCGGCTGGAAAGCCGACTTCGCCTTCGTGCAGGATGTCGGCCGCGCCTTCCTGGTCGCGTACCAGCACGTCGTGCGCAGGAACTTCAATGATGGCTGGACCGAGCAGGACCGCGAGGAGCAACTGATCCGCCGCGGCCGCTACGCGGAGTTCAACCTGCTCTATGACCGCGGCACCACGTTCGGCCTGAAGACCGGCGGCAACGTCAACTCCATCCTTTCCAGCCTGCCCCCGGAAGCGAAATGGCCCTGATGCACCCTGTCCGGCGCTAAAATTTCCGTGAAAAGAGCCGGCGCCACAATCCTTGCCCAGATTGCGAAATCGGACAGCGATTGTGGCGTCCACGCCCCTGAAAAATTTCTTTTTAGTCTAATATCCTGCTGAAAAATCAGGGATAAATTTCATGACGGACCGGGAAACGCCGGCGGTTCGTCAAGCCCGGACCGCGACCCGACGTGTCCGGACGGTCCGCTCAATCCGGACCCTGCAAAAGCATCGGGGTTCGCGATCTCACGGAGAGCCTGCCATGCGCACGCTTGTTGTTTCGACTGTTGCAACCCTTCTCCTCGCCGGCGGTTCGGCGGCATTCGCCGCTCCGCACCAGACCACCGGCCAGATCAGGCAGTTCACCGCCGGCAAGACGCTCGTCCTTCAGGACGGCTCGGCCTTCCAGTTGGCGAAGACATTCAGGAATCCGGGCCTCAAGGTCGGCGAGAAGGTGTCGGTGAACTGGGATATGAGCGGCAAGAACAAGATCGCCGAGTCCGTCATGGTCGTGAAATAGCGTTTTCCCGGCCGTCGCATATCAGGCGCAGCCGGCTGCTGCGCCTGATATGCTGATCCATTGCCATCAAATTTGATCACCTTATGGATCGACTTCGCGCCTGATGTGTTATGCTCGCACTCCATTGAAGACGAGGAAAGGAGACACCGATGAAGCAATTTCACTGTGGTTCGCTCGTCCCGGGCTGCGAATGGCACACCCGCGCAGACGAGGAAGCGGAAGTGATGCGCCGCGCCGTCGAGCACATGCGTGAGACACACGGCGAGAGCGTCATTCGTGAAACGATGATCGAGGCCATACGCTCGCGCATCGAGAAGATCAGGAACGCGGCCTGATCTCTTCCGTCGCGCGCTCCAGCAACGCATCGCGTCCGAGCATGAAACCGCTTGCGATCCACTCCTGCTCAAGCCGTCTGAGCAGTGTTCCGAGGATTGGGCCGGGCGCGATGCCGAGTGCCGTCAGGTCGGCGCCCTTGAGCGGGAACTCCGGCCTCGTCCATTTCCGCACGAAGCCGAGTTGCCGGGCATAGCCGCCAGCCTCCAACAGCGCCTTGTCGTCTTCAGCAGCGCGGGCCCGCGCTGCTGAAAGGGCGATCGCTAGCCTGTCGCCCACGGCCTGCGCATCGCCCTCATAAAGCTCGCGGGCAAGCGCGCCTTCAGTCGTGCCGGGCCGGACGGCGGGTGCAAGCGCCCACTTGTCCAGACGATCCGCTTCCGCCCGTGACATGCGCATCCGCTTTGCCAGAGCCTTCATGCGCGCCGCATCCGGCGGCAGCATCGTTTCCAGCCGCAGCATGGCGTCCACCGGCCAGCCAAGATCGCCCTCGGCGCGCACCAGCGCGTGGATTCCGTCGATGCCCCATTTCTCGCTTTCGGGAAGAATGCGCGACAGCACGCCGGACTGGCGCATCCACAACAGTGCCCGGGACGGATCGGGCGCACAAAGCAGCTTCTTCAGTTCCGCCCAGACGCGTTCCGCCGAAAGCCGGTCGAGACCTTCCTTCAGGCGCGCGCAGGCTTTCAGACCTTCACCATCAGGCCTGCCGCCACCATACCAGGCGAAGAAGCGAAAAAACCGCAGAATACGCAGGTAGTCCTCGCGGATGCGCGCTTCCGGATCGCCGATGAAGCGCAGCCGCTGCGCCTCGATGTCGGCCAGCCCGCCAACGAAGTCGATGACCGTGCCGTCGGCTTCGGCGTAGAGTGCGTTGATGGTGAAATCGCGCCGCTCCGCATCCGCTTTCCAGTCACGCCCGAAGGCGACGCGGGCATGGCGACCGTCCGTCTCGACATCGGCACGCAGCGTCGTCACCTCGAACGGCCGCCCGCCGGCAACCACCGTGATCGTTCCATGGTCAATGCCTGTCGGGACAGGTTTGAAACCTGCCTCCTTAGCGCGGCGCATGGTCTCGGCCGGCAGGTTGGTCGTCGCGATGTCGACATCGGCGACGGGCTGGCCGAGCAATGCGTTGCGCACTGCGCCGCCCGCGATGCGGGCTTCCCCGCCCTCTTCGCTCAGAACCGACAGCAGGCGCTGCAGATGCTCATCCACCAGCCAGTCGCCGCGCCCGGCAATGCTTACCTTGTCGCTCACGCATAGAGCCTTTCATAAAGGGTGCGGATGATGCCGGCAGTCACACCCCATATGCGCTGGCCGTCATAGGGCATCTCGTAGAAATACCATTCGAGATCGTTCCACATGCGGCTGTCGCGGCGATGGTTGACCGGGTCCATGAGGAAGCGCAGCGGCACCTCGAAGGCCGTATCCACCTCCTGCGGGTTGAGATCGAGGCGGAAACCGGGCTTCACCACCGAAAGCACGGGCGAGATGAGATAACCGCTGCCCGACACATAGTCGGGCATCCGCCCCACCACGTCGATGAACTTGTCTGGCAGACCGATTTCCTCCTGCGTCTCGCGCAGCGCCGTGTATTCCGGGGTGGGATCGGTGGCATCGACGCGCCCGCCGGGAAATGCCACCTGCCCGGTATGATTGCGCAGCGTCTCGGAGCGCTTGGTGAGCAGCACGGTGGCTTCATCGCCATGGTCCACCACCGGGATCAGCACCGCTGCCGGCCGCAACTGCATGGTTTCCAGCGCGAGCCGTGGATGGCCCGGATTGAAACGATGATCGCCATAGACCTGACCCGGCGCTTGTACGGGTGACTGCGCAAGCGCGCGCATGCGAAAACCTTCGGCCGAAAACGGAGATTTCGGAGCCATGGCAATCAACCGCTGAGCTGTTTCAGCCGGGCGGCCGGCATGATCGGATAAACCTCGCCATTGGAACGCAGCGCGAACATCGGGCCCTGCGGTGTCTCAACCTCTTCGCCATACTCGACAAGCTGGTACATGACCGGGCGCGAAACCAGCGCTTCCAGCCGACCCCGCACCAGAACGTAAGGCTTCAGCCCGCCGGTTTCTTCTTCCTCGACAAAGCGCATCGGATTATCGGGGCCGGCCTCGACGACATCGCCGACATTGGTGCGGAAGGTAACGATCTGCCGCCCGTCCCGCTGGGACACATCCGCCTCGACGGCCACGAAGGGTGCATCGACGACGCGGATGCCGACCTTTTCCACCGGCGTCACCAGATAGGTGCGGCCATCTTCGTCCTTGCGCAGCACGGTGGAGAAGAGCCGCACAAGCGCGGGGCGCCCGATCGGCGTGCCGAGATAGAACCACGTTCCGTCAGCGCGAATCTCCATATCGAGATCGCCGCAGAAATCCGGATTCCACTTGTCCACAGGCGGCAGGCCCTTGCCGGACCGGGTCGCGCGGGCGATCAGCGCCTCCAGTCCGCCGGCATCTGCGGCGGACTGGAGGCCTTGTTCCTGTTCTGGCTTGCGTTCGCTCATGGTCACGAAATAGTCACTGTTGTCGCGCTTGTCAGCCTTAGCCTGTGATTTAGACTCTTCACGTCTTTATGCAATGCTGCGAGTCACGGCATCGTGGGCAGGCCATTGCCCGCAAGCAGGGCCGAAACCAGAGGACCGAGGCACCATGAGCGTCATCGTCACCGAAAGCCCGATCAGCGAAAAGGACATGATCGCACAGGCCGAAAAGGCTCTGGCCGACATTTCGGCAGTGCGTGACGGCGTCGGCAGAGTGATCTTCGGTCAGGAAAGCGTGGTCGAGCGCACCCTGGTGGCGCTTCTGGCGGGCGGCCATGCACTGCTGGTCGGCGTGCCGGGCCTTGCCAAGACCAAGCTGGTGGAAACGCTGGGCATTGTGCTTGGCCTCGATACCCGCCGCGTGCAGTTCACGCCGGACCTCATGCCTTCCGACATTCTGGGTTCGGAGGTGATGGAGCAGGACGAGAACGGCCGCCGTTCCTTCCGCTTCATTCCCGGCCCCATCTTCGCGCAACTGCTGATGGCCGACGAGGTCAACCGCGCCTCGCCGCGCACCCAGTCGGCCCTTCTGCAATCCATGCAGGAATACCACGTCACCGTTGCCGGGCAGCGTTATGACCTCCCCGCACCCTTCCATGTGCTGGCGACCCAGAACCCGCTGGAGCAGGAAGGCACCTATCCCCTGCCCGAGGCCCAGCTCGACCGTTTCCTGATGCAGATCGACATCCTCTACCCGGATATGGACGCCGAACGCCGCATTCTTCTGGAAACGACGGGAACGTCCGAGGTCCGCGCCGCCAACATTCTCACGCCGGAGCGGCTGCGGGAAATCCAGACCCTCATCCGCCGCATGCCGGTTCCGGAAACCGTTGTCGACGCGATCCTGAAGCTGGTGCGCTCGGCGCGCCCCGGACAGGGCGATGCCGAAACCGACCGCGACGTGGCGTGGGGCCCCGGCCCCCGCGCCAGTCAGGCGCTGACATTGTGCGCCCGCGCCCGCGCCCTCTATGACGGGCGTCTGGCTCCCTCCGTCGATGACGTGAAGGCGCTGGCCGAGCCGGTGCTTCAGCATCGCATGGCCCTGACCTTTGCCGCACGCGCCGAAGGCATGAGCGTGCGCGATGTCGTGGCGAGGCTTGCAAAGGCGGTCTGATGGCCAGGATCGGCGAGTTTCAGGCTCCTGCCGAAGCGCGCGAGGCGCTGGCAAGGGCACGCCAGCGGGCCGCCCTCGTGCCGGACCTGCTGATTGAGGCGCGCCGTATCGTCAACACGGTGGTTTCGGGCTGGCATGGCCGCCGCAAACGCGGCATCGGCGAGAATTTCTGGCAGTTCCGGCCCTATGTGGACGGCGAGTCGGTCAGCCGCATCGACTGGCGCCGCTCCGCCCGCGACGACCACACCTATCTCCGTGACCGCGAATGGGAAGCCGCGCACACCGTGTGGCTGTGGGCGGACATGTCGGCCTCCATGCTCTACAAATCGACGCTCGCCACCGTATCCAAGCAATCGCGCGCGCTGGTTCTGGCGCTCGCCGCGGCGGAGCTCCTGTCGCGCGGCGGCGAGCGCATCGGCTGGCCGGGCCTCACCGACCCCTTCAGCGCCCGCAACGGCGCAGAGCGCATCGCCTCGCATCTCGCCCATGCGTCAGCACTGCCGGACAGGCCTGACCTCTCCGGGATCCGGCGCTTCAGCGATGTGGTCCTGATCAGCGACTTCCTCGATCCGATCGAGGACACGCTCGGCTGGCTTGACGTGTTGACCCGCAACGGCGTGCGCGCCCATCTCATCGATATTGCCGATCCGGCCGAGGAAACCTTCCCCTATTCGGGCCGTACGGAATTCACCGACCCCGAAAGCGGCGACAAGCTGACCGCAGGCCGGGCCGAGACGCTGGCCGCCGATTATCGGCGCCTGTATGTGGCGCGTCGCGAGGAGCTCGCCGCCCATGCCAGACGCCACGACTGGAGTTTCACCGTCAGCCACACCGATCGGCCTGCCTCCGAGGCGCTGGTGCGTCTCCATGCGGCGCTGAGCGCCGCCGGCGGTTTTGATGCTCAGGCAAAAACAGGGAGGCAATCGGCATGAGCTGGCTGCCGCTCTCCTTCGGAGCGCCAATGGTGCTGTTCGGGCTGCTGGCGCTGCCGGTGATCTGGTGGCTGCTGCGCTTTACCCCGCCCAGACCCCAGACCGAGCTGTTCCCGCCACTGAAGATCCTTGCCCGCGTGCTCAAGCGCGAGGAAACACCACGGCAAAGCCCGTGGTGGCTGACGCTTCTGCGTCTCCTCATGGCCGCGCTCGTCATCATGGCGCTGGCGGACCCGGTGCTCAATCCGCGCGAGGAAGCGCCTGCGCGCGGAGCCGGCCTCGCGCTGGTCATCGACAATGGCTGGGCCTCCGCACCTGACTGGGACAAGCGCGTTGCCACCGCCCGGCGGCTTATCGCGGATGCCGGCACGTCCGACATTCCGGTGATACTCGCCTTCACCGCCGAAAAGCCGAATGCCGATATCGGCCCCTTCGACGCCAACGCCGCGCTCGATCGCCTGCGCGCGACCAAGCCGCGACCGATCCCGACCGACCGGCAGGCGGTCTATGCCCGCGTCGGCGAGGCACTCGCTGCGATGCCGGGTGCCGGCATCGCCGTGCTCAGCGATGGCCTGGAAGCTCCGGACGACAGGCCGGCTTTCGCAGCACTTCTGGCGCGTGGGGCAGCAAGCCTCATATGGGCCGCACCCGAACGCATCGCGCCGATCGCGCTGACGGCGACGGAGAACGAGGTCGACGGCTTCTCGCTGACGGCGATCCGCGCACCGGGCAATGCCGCGCCAGCCCGTCTCACCGCCGGCGCGTTCGACGACAAGGGCCGCCGCATCGCCGATGCCGTGCTCGCCTTCAGTGCCGGCGAGGACACCGCCACCGCGACGATGACCGTGCCATTCGAACTGCGCAACGACTTCGCCTCCGTCGCGCTGGACGGCGAACGCCACGCCGGCGCGGTGCGGGTTCTGGACGAAAGCTCCAGACGCCGCCGCGTCGGGCTGATCTCGCAATCCGAAGCCGATCAGGCGCAGCCACTTTTGTCCCCGCTCTACTATATCCGCCGCGCGCTTTCTCCCTTCGCCGATCTGATCGAGCCGTCGAATCCCGATCTGGCCGAGGCCATTCCCCAGATTCTCGACCAGAAGCCGGCCATGATCATCCTGTCCGATGTCGGCGCCATGCCCGAACAGGCGCGGGCGAGGCTCGCCGACTGGGTTCAGGGCGGAGGCACGCTGGTGCGTTTCGCCGGTCCCCGGCTTGCCAATGCCGGCAACGACGACCTGCTGCCCGTGCGGCTGCGCGGCGGCGAGCGCAACTTCGGCGGCGCGCTTTCGTGGACCACGCCGCAGCCGGTGACGGAATTTCCCCCTTCCGGCCCCTTCGCCGATCTCACCCCGCCGCGCGACGTGACGGTCAGCCGGCAGGTGCTGGCCGAGCCTTCGGCGGATATCGTCGATCGCACATGGGCGAGCCTTGCCGATGGCACGCCGCTGGTGACAGGTGCGAAGCGCGGCAAGGGCAGCATCGTGCTCTTCCACATCGCGCCGACCGCGACATGGTCGAACCTGCCGATCTCCGGCAGCTTCGTGGAAATGCTCCAGCGCGTCGTGCTGCTCTCGCGCAATCAGGGCAGCATCGAGACGCCGGCCGACGCCACGCCGGCAGCACTTGCGCCCTATCGCATGATCGCCGCCGATGGCGCCCTTGTCCCTCCCTCTCCCGAGGCACGGCCGTTGACGCCGGGCTCCGGCGCTGCGGTGACGATGGAGAACCCGCCCGGCCTTTATGGTTCGGAAGCTGGCGTGCTGGCACACAATCTGCTTTCCTCCGAAAGCAGGCTGCAGCCGATCGCACGGCCGCAGGCACAGGTTCCGGTGACGGAGATCGCCTATGCCTTCGATGAATCGAGTCCTCTCAAAGGTCCCTTCATTGCCGCCGCACTTGTGCTGATGGCGCTCGACACGCTGGCGGTTCTATGGATGGGCGGCATTCTGGGGCGGCGGCGCAAGGGCCGCAATACGGCCGCCACCACTGCTGCTGCGTCTCTGCTGCTCGCCGCTTCCCTTTCTGTCCTGCTCGTCCAGAATGCTTCCGCGCAGGATGCAAAACCGGACGATGCCGCGTCCATCGAGGCGATTTCGACCACCCGCCTCGCCTATGTGATCACCGGCACGTCAGGCGTCGATGCGGTCAGCCGCGCCGGGCTTCAGGGTCTCACCCGCTTTCTCATCGAGAAAACCTCCATGGAGCCGGGAGAACCGGCGGGCGTGGATATCGCCAGGGACGAACTGGCCTTCTATCCGCTGATCTACTGGCCGATCGATCCGGCCTCCCCGATGCCCGGCGAAGAGGCCATCGCACGCATCGACGCCTATATGCGTCAGGGCGGAACGGTGCTGTTCGATACGCGCGACCAGTATTCGAGCGGCTTCGGCGAAGGCTCGGCAAGTCCCGCAACCCAGCGTCTGCGCGACATTCTCGGAAACCTCAACATACCGCCACTGGAGCCGGTGCCCGCAGACCATGTGCTGACCAAGTCGTTCTATATGGTTCCGGAGTTTCCCGGCCGCTTCAACGGCAGCCCGATGTGGGTGGAAGCCTCGCTGGACGCCTCCAACGACGACAACCGCCCCGTGCGCACCGGCGACGGCGTGTCGCCCATCCTGATAACCGCCAATGATCTTGCCGGCGCATGGGCGACCGATGCCGGTGGAGAGCCGCTGTTTCCCACCGTCCCGCCCGATCCGATGCAGCGCGTCTATGCGCTGCGCGGCGGGGTCAACATCATGATGTACATGCTGACCGGCAACTACAAGTCCGATCAGGTGCATGTGCCGATCCTGCTCGAACGGCTGGGGCAGTAAGCGCATGAACAATTGGTCGCTTTCCTTCGAACCGCTGCTTTCATGGCCCCTTCTGGCGGCCGTGTTCATTCCTCTGGCCGTGCTGGCGCTTGCCGGCCTGTTCCTGCGCCAGCGCGGTGCGGTCATGCGCGCCATTGCGCTGGCTGCGCTCGCCGCCGCCCTGCTCAACCCGGTGCTGCTGGATGAGGAGCGCGAGCCCCTGCAAAGCGTCGTCGCACTCGTCGTCGACCGCAGCCAGAGCCAGTCCATCGGCGAGCGCGAGCAGCAGGCCGAGGGTGCCCTTGCCGGCATGAAGGAGCGCCTCGCCCGCTTCGGCCAGTTCGATGTGCGCGTCGTCGAGACGGGCCGCAGCGACACTGCTGCCGGCGATCGCACCGAAACGCGGCTTTTCTCGGCGTTGCAGAACGCGTTCCGCGACGTGCCCAACTCCCGCATCGCCGGCGCCGTGATGATCACCGACGGTCAGGTACATGATGTGCCCGCCATCGCGCCCGATTTCGACGCGCCTCTCCATGCCCTGATCACCGGCCATGAGGGCGAGAAGGATCGCCGCATCCGCTTCGAGAAGGCACCGCGCTTCGGCCTCGTCGGCAAGCCGCTCGACATGACCTACCGGGTCCTCGCCACCGACGGGAACCAGGGAACGGTCGATGTGAACATCGCCATCAATGGCAGGCAGGCAGGCGTCACACAGGCGCAGGTCGGCCGTGAAATGCCCCTGCAGATCATCGTTCCCAATGCCGGCCGCAACATCGTCGAGCTGTCCATCCCCGTGGAGGAAGGCGAACTCACCGACACCAACAACCGCACCATTGCGCTGGTGGACGGCATCCGCGAGAACCTGCGCGTGCTGCTGGTATCGGGCGAACCTCATGCGGGCGAGCGCACCTGGCGCAACCTCTTGAAGTCGGACGCGTCGGTGGATCTCGTCCACTTCACCATTCTGCGCCCGCCGGAAAAGCAGGATGCGACGCCGATCCACGAATTGTCGCTGATCGCGTTTCCGACGCGCGAGCTGTTCGTCGAGAAGATCAACGAGTTCGATCTCATCATCTTCGACCGCTACCAGCACCGCGACGTGCTGCCGATCCTCTATTACGACTACATCGCCGAATATGTCGAAAACGGCGGCGCCCTGCTGATCGCGGCCGGGCCCGAATATGCCGGTTACAGCACCATCGCCAACACGCCGCTGATGTCCGCCCTGCCCGCCATGCCGACCGGGGACGTCATCGACAAGGCTTTCTATCCGCGCCTGACCGAGCTCGGCCAGCGCCATCCGGTGACGCGCGGGCTCGACGGCTCGGCCAGCGAGCCGCCGCGCTGGGGCCGCTGGTTCCGCACCGTGCGCATCGAAAACCCGCAGGGCGAGGTGGTCATGAAGGGGGCGGAAGAGCAGCCCCTGCTCCTGCTCGACCACAAGGGCGAAGGCCGCGTCGGCATGCTTTTGTCCGATCAGGGCTGGCTGTGGGCGCGCGGCTACGAGGGCGGCGGTCCGCATGTCCAGCTTTACCGGCGCCTTGCCCACTGGCTGATGAAGGAGCCCGAGCTCGAGGAGGAAAGGCTGACGGCCGATGGCCGCGGCATGGTGCTGGACATCCGCCGCCAGACGATGAGCGAGGATCCCGGCCCCGTGCAGGTGACGACCCCATCGGGCAAGACGGTCGATGTGCGGCTTTCCCAGTCCGAACCAGGCATTTTCACCGGCAGCCTCGAGACCGACGAGATCGGCCTCTATCAGGTCGCCAATGGCGATCTCTCCACTCTTGCCCATGTCGGGCCGGTGAATTCGCCGGAATTTACCGATGTGCTCTCAACGCCTGACAAGCTGAAACCGGTGGCCGAAGCGGTCGGCGGCAGCGTGCGCCGTCTGGCGGGCTCCGATCCGGCGGGCGTCGACCTGCCTTCGGTGGTGCCCGTGCGCCCTTCAGCACAGGCGTTCGGCAATGACTGGATCGGCCTGCGCAACACGGAAGACAGCGTGCTGAAATCCGTGAGCAGCGTACCCCTGTTCGGCGGTTTCCTCGGCCTCGGCCTGCTTCTGCTGGCGCTTGGCGGCATGTGGTATCGCGAAGGGCGCTGATCCCGAACGGGCGAAGTGACAAGCGCTTTCGTGGCGCTGGAGAAGCAGGCCGCGTCTGTGCGACGTCAGACGATACCGTCTGACTGCAAAATGCTTTACCGCCTGAGAACCGCCGTCAGCACATCGCGGATGCCGATCGAACCCACGAAGCGCGACTGGTCGTCGAACAGGGCGACCGGGGCCGTCTGCGAACGCTGCATGGCCAGCATCACCGTCTTCAGCGGCGTTCCGGGTGTCGCCCAGAACACCTGCGAGCAATCTTCCGGCAGCTTTTCCACATCTTCGCAGGACACCCAGTCCGCCGGCTGGCCGTTGCGTTCGGCGGCAACGACAAGATCGTTGGCATCAAGCCTGAAGCGCGTCGTGGCACGGCGGTCGAGCCACACCCATCCGTCGGCGTCGTGATCCAGCTCGTGCTTCATGCGCATGACGTTCCACGCCGTCAGCACCGACAGCGGATTCACGTTCGCGATGAAGTCGCGCACATAGTCGTTCTGCGGTTTCAGCACGATATCCTCGGGCGTGCCTGTCTGGATGATGTGGCCACCCTCCATGATGGTGATGGTGGTGCCGATCTTCAGCGCCTCTTCCAGATCGTGCGAGACGAAGATGATCGTCTTCTTCAGCTCGCTCTGGAGCTGGAGCAATTCATCCTGCAACTTGGTGCGGATGAGCGGATCGAGGGCCGAGAACGGCTCGTCCATCAGCAGGATCGGCGCTTCAGTGGCGAAAGCGCGCGCAAGCCCGACCCGCTGCTGCATTCCGCCTGAAAGCTCGTGCGCATATTTGCCGGCCCATTGCTGGAGGCCGACCAGCTTGAGCTGGCGAGCAACGCGCTCGCGACGCTCCGCTTCCGGCACCCCGGCAAGCTCAAGCCCGAAGCCGACATTCTCCTCCACCGTGCGCCATGGAAGCAGGCCGAACTGCTGGAACACCATCGCGACCTTTTTCTGGCGCAGATGGCGCAGCGTCGCGTCGTTGCAGTTGACGACATCGATCATGTCGTTGCCGTCCCGCACCAGAACCTCGCCGCGGCTGACGACGTTGAGGCGGTTGACGGCCCGCAGCAGCGTGGATTTGCCGGAGCCCGAAAGGCCCATCAGTACGGATATGTCGCCTTCGCTGACCGCGAGGCTGGCGCCCGCGCAGCCAATCACCGCCCCGGTGCTGGCCAGCACCTCGTCCCGCGTCGCTCCCTTATCGATCATGTCGAGGGCGCGCGCGGTGTCCTTGCCGAACACGATGTCGACATTGCGGAATTCGACGGCGACCGTCATCGTGCGGCTCCTGCCCTGACGCGGCTCATCCGGTCTAGGATGATGGCCACGATGACGATGGCGAGGCCGGCTTCAAGCCCGAGCGGAATGTTGACCGAGTTCAGCGCCCGCACCACAGGCTTGCCGAGCCCGTTGGCGCCGATCAGTGCCGCGATCACCACCATCGACAACGACAGCATGATGCATTGGGTAAGGCCGGCCATGATGGTGGGAAGCGCCGCCGGAAGCTCCACCTTCCACAGAAGCTGGCGCTTCGTGGCGCCGAAGGCCTCGCCCGCCTCGATCATCGGCCGGGGCACGGAGGTGATGCCGAGATGGGTGAGGCGGATGGGAGCGGGACATGCAAAGATCACCGTCACGATCATCCCCGGCGCAATGCCGAGGCCGAACAGGATGAGCACCGGAATGAGATAGACGAATGTCGGCATCGTCTGCATCAGGTCGAGGATCGGCTGGAGGATGCGATAGCCGCGTTCGTTATGCGCGGCCCAGATGCCGATCGGCACGCCGATGGCCATGGAGGCGGCAGTCGCGCTGACCACCAGCACCAGCGTCTCGACCGTATCCTTCCAAAGCCCCTGATTGATGATGAAGCCGAAGCCCAGCGCCACGGCGAGCGCCAGTTTCCAGGAGCGTTGCAGCCACCAGGCTAGTGCCGCGATCAAGAGCACCACGACCACCGGCGGGAACCACAGGAGCATGCCGATGAGGCTCTGGAGAACCCACGTCACCCCGTCGGCGATCGCATCGAACAGCCACTCGAAATTGGTGGTCAGGAAGGTGAAGAACGACCTTCCCCACTGTCCGACCGGGATCTTGAAGCTGGCGATAAACGCCGAGACAGGATCCATTCTGTTCCCCGCTCCTCGTTTTTTTGTTGCGTCAACGGTGGCCGGCCGTTGCAGCCGCCACCGCTTGCGTCAATTCCGTTATCAGCGGATCGTCAAAGGCCGAGTGCCGATTTCACGGCCGCATTTGCATCACCACCGTCGAAGGCAGTCACGCCCTGCAGCCACGGCGTGATGGCATCGGGATTGGCTTTCAGCCAGGCCGTGGCGGCTGCCTTCGGCTCGGCGTTGTCGTTCAGGATCGCGCCCATGATCTCGTTCTCCATCGGCAGGGAGAAGACGAGGTTCTTCAGCAACGCCCCCATGTTCGGGCATTCGGTGGTGTAGCCGGCGCGCACATTGGTGAGCACCGTGGCACCACCGTAATTGGGGCCGAACACGTCGTCGCCGCCCTCAAGATACTTCATGTCGATGTTCGCGTTCATGGGATGCGGTTCCCAGCCGAGGAACACGATATCCTGCTTCGAGCCCACGGCCTTCTGCACGGCGGCCAGCATGCCGGCCTCGGAGCTTTCCACCAGCTCGAAACCCGCGGTATCGAACTTGTTCGCGGAAATCATGTCGAGCACGACGCGGTTGCCGTCGTTGCCGGCCTCGATGCCGTAAATCTTGTTGCCGAGCTTGTCCTTGAACTTCACGATATCCTGAAAGCTCTTCAGCCCCGCTTCATAGGTGTAGGCCGGCACGGCCAGCGTGTACTTCGCCCCTTCCAGATTGGTCACCACGGTGTCGACCGTGCCGTTTTCCTGATAAGGCTTGATGTCGGCTTCCATCGTCGGCATCCAGTTGCCGAGGAAGACGTCGATGTCCTTTGCGCTGAGCGAGGCATAAGTCACCGGCACCGAAAGCACCTGCACGTCAGGCTGATAGCCGAGCGCCTCCAGAATCACCGAAGCCGTTGCGGTGGTCGCGGTGATGTCGGTCCAGCCGACATCGGCGAAACGAACGGCCTTGCAACTGGCCGGCTCGGCCGCGAAGGCTGCGCCGCCTGCCGCTGCCGTGAAGACGAGCGACATGGCTATTGTTTTGAAGCTGGGCATCTTTTTCTCCCATTCTGGCTCTTTGGCGGTGCCGGAGGCCCGCGGGGTTATGAGTTGTTTTAAGCCAAACATTATTCTCATTTCCTTTCAACCGGCGACACGATCTCTCAGGCGCCGCGGACTTGCCGATCCACGACATATCGCGCGCGGCGTTGGAAACGATGGCCATTTGCAGGCACTTTCCACACAACCGATAATAAACCGGCGAAAAAGTACACAATTCCGGATTTTATCCTATATAGAGACAATTCGCCGGGATTTTCCGCTGCCTCCGAGCCAGCTGGACCGTTTCGTATCCCATCCGTTTTCACATCAACAGAAAGAAGGAAGTTCATTGCAGGTACTTGTCCGTGATAACAATGTCGATCAGGCTCTGCGGGTCCTGAAGAAGAAATTGCAGCGCGAAGGCATCTTTCGCGAAATGAAGGCGCGCCGCGCCTATGAGAAGCCTTCCGAGCGCCGCGGCCGTGAAAAGGCTGAAGCCGTCCGCCGGACGCGCAAGGCAGCTCGCAAGCTTGCCATTCGTGAGGGACTGATTGCCGGGCCGGTGAAGAAGCCGCGCATGCCGGCTCGTCCGGCACGGCCGGCGGCACCCGCCGCTTCCTGAGCTTAGGACATGTCGCCCGAAAACGGGAACCGGTTTCGGAACAACGACATGCGTAAAACAAGAACCTGAGGCGTAAGGAGCTATCCTGAAAGATAGCGACATGCTTTGGTCCTGTTCGTTTTTCGCCCGCCTTGCGCATGCCGCAGGCGGGCGTTTTCGTTTCCGCAGCACCCGATACGCGCGCCAATGCTGCGTTTTTCCGTTGACGCATATCGCTTGCGCCTTTCCATGAAGCTGGGGCCTGCCTATATTCGCCGCTCGCAGAATGCGAACCTGTCCCGAACCGTGGAGAACCCGATGGCGACGCTGCAGAATTTCGACGCCGAAATTGCGAAGACCAAGCAGGCCGTCGAGGACATGCGCTCGCGCATCGAGCAGTCCGGTTCCGTGCTGGAAACTTTGGCCAAGGCCGACAAGACCATCGGCGACGCCAATTTCGACATCGAGAACGCCCGCATTCAGGACGTTCTGAATCAGCAGAAGGTGATGGAAGCGAACATTGCCGATCTCATCATCGGGCTGGAGGACGCCACCAACGTCTTCGGCACCGAGTTCGAGAGCATGAAGAACTATTCGGCATGGGAAAAGTTCATCGGCATCTTCTCGCGTCAGCGCCAGCAGCGGCTTCGTTCCGAGCGTGTGCGCAACATGTCGCTCGCCGGCAACCTTCAGGAACTGCTGACAAAGTCCGACACCATCGTCGGCATCCTCAAGGCGCAGAAGGACGTGCTCGACCAGCGCTACAAGACCTCTGAGGCGAGCCTTTCCACGGTGATCGAGCGCCGCAAGGCGACCATCGAGAACCTCACCGCCACGCAAAAGCGCATCGAGGAACTGAACCCGCTGCTGCTCGACATCGAAAACCGCATCGCCGCGTCCACCAGCCAGAGCGAACGCACGGAGCTGGAAGGCGAACGCTCGAAGCTGGCCACCGAATACAATGAGAGGCAGGCGAAGGAGCAGGAACTGCTGGCCGAGAGCCAGACGCTGGAACGCTATACGTCCATGTTCCAGACCTTCGTGGATTCGCTCAACAACCAGATCGCCGCGCAATCGACGCTCATCAACAAGCTGACCATCGATACCGAGCAGCGCATCGTGCTCTACAAGGCGCTGGAGGATTCGCTGAAGACCGCCGCCCAGCAGGACGTCGCCCACAAGATCAACACGCTGGGCTCGCGTGTCGACACCACGGCGGAAGAGACAATGGCCGGCATCGGTGCGGCCGCGCAGAAGCACATCGGCGACCTGCTCGAACTGCACGAGAAGAACATGGTGGCGACAGGCGACATCCAGCGCCGCAAGAAGCTGGCCGACGACGCCTTCGCGCGCCGCTTCGACGACGTGCTGCGCAAGCACAATGCCGCGGACTATGTGAAGGCATAGGCCGGGGTGAAGGCATAGAACAGAGCCTTACATGAACGCCGAATCCGATGCCGCAGAGCGCTATTTCTCCTCCATTGCGGCGGCGCTGAACGGGCTGGAAGTGTTCCTGCGCGACGACCGCTCGCCGCTCTACCGCCACGACATCGTCGCTTCCATCGTTGCCGAATATATTTCGCGGCTGGAAAAATCCTTTTCCTGCTGGCGCAACCGGCTGGACTTTCAGGACAGCTTCCGCATCTCGCGCGCCGAAAGCGGTTTCCCGGTCTTCCAGAACGTGCTGGAGCTGGAAAACGACCGCAAGCAGGCCGAGGCGCGCCTCGCCACCATCCCGCAGGCCGATGAGCTGCGGCGGGAAATGGCCGATTTCATCCTGCGCAACAAGGAATTTCCCGCAGCGCTTCAGCGCTCCATGGCCGAGCGCCTCTATCTCGAAGGCGTCGGGGATGAGGAAACCTTCGGCCCCTTCTCGCTCGCCCAGACCGTCAAGGTTTCGGTCAACCCGAAATCGGGCCTGCCTTACTATCTCGTCCACTGGGCCAGCTTCGACGGCACCGCCAACCTGCCGCTGGTTTATATGGCGACGGTGGAGGATTCGTCCGAAACCATCGTGCGCCAGCTCGTCGACAACGACCGCAAGCTGAACACGAAGGTGGAAATCCCCCTGCCCGTCGACGGCCTGCTCAACCCGGAACTGGCGCACAGGTTCGACGACTTCACCGGGCGCAATTCGGCCTATTCGCTGTCGCCGATCACCATCGCCAGCAATCTCGACAAGGATTTCGAGACGCTGCACCCCAAGCAGTTGCGGCGCGTGGTGCTGGGGCCGTTCTATTCGGCCGGCATCACCGAGAACAACTCGGTCGTCAACGAGGTGCTGGAGCGGGTACGCAAGCCGGAAAACGCCTGGCTGCTGACGTGGACCGTGCAGGAAGTGTTTTCCAGGGGCGAGAAGCCCGGCCGTCGCGGGCTGTTCTCCAGCTCCAAGACGACGCAGGAATTCCACATCGACACCGACGATCTCGAAGCCACGCGGCAGGGCGTATCGGCTTACGAAAACCATGCGCTGGTGCCGCACGAGGCCTATCAGGCCCTCTATGCAGCCGGCGAGACACAGAAGATTTTCGCGGGCTACAAGGTCCATATCCTGTCCAACGGACAGGTGATCAGCGATGTCTGAAATCAGCCAAGCGGAGGCTCCATGGACACCGGCCTGACCACCATTCCCGAAGCTTCGATAGAGAAGCACCGTGCCACGGCGCAGAGCTTCATCACGCGCATCGTCGTGCTGGAGGACCCTTCCCGCGAGGCTGGCACGGCGCTGGCCGGCACCAATCGCCGCTTCGTCTCCACCGTTTCAACGGGCTCGGTGCGCCGCACGCGCGAGGTAGAACTGACAAAGACCGTCGGCGCGGTCCATCCCGACGATCAGTTGCTGTCCATTCCCCAGCACACCCTGCTCTACCGCGCCCGGCGCGGCATTGCCGTGGCGCTGGCCATTGCCGAAGTGTTTGCGCAAGGCACCGACCTCGAAGCTCTGCAAGCGCAGAATGCCCGCTCGCCCCTGCAGGGCGACGAAGCCGCGCGCTTCAGGAAGCTTTTGTCCTCCTCCGCCTATATCGCCGCTTTCGGCTTCGCCGCCTATCTCTACCAGCTGATCGACAGCGACGGCGAGGCACCGAACGACATCGCCGAACCCGACTTCCTGTTCGATACCCCGCAGGATGCGGTAAAGTCGATCGTTTCCGGTCTCGACAGGGCGCTCGCAGGCGCGAAGGACGATGCCGACCTGATGACCCGTGCCCGCTCTTTCGCGCGCGCGGCCATCGACGGCCTGCTGCAGCGCAAGACCCGGCTGGACGGTGCCCTCGGGCCTTTCGAGAACAGCCATATCCGCATCGACGCCGACGACTTCACCCTCGACGGCTTCGACGTGGCGCCCGGCAAGCGCAGCAAGCCGCTGGTCATGAGCTTTAAAAAGCCGGAGGAAGTGGTCGGCAACCACATCGCCAAATACCAGTCGGTCAAGCTCGCGAAGATGCTGATGGCCTATGACTTCGATCGCGAACTCAATCCTTTCGTCGAACTCGGCGGCTTCCTGTTCACCTTCATCGGCGACGGCGCGCCCGGCACCGGCAAGACGACCCTGATCCAGATGATCGCCGGCCTCGTCAACGATTATTGCCAGATCGCCGGCTACCCCTTCGTCTACGAGAATTTCGGCGTCGACCAGATCTCGTCCTATCAGGGCAAGTCGGGCCAGAACTGCCGCCAGTTCATCACCAACGTGCTCAACCCGCGCGCCATCGGCTTCGGCACCATCGACGACATCGACCAGGTGGCGGCAAAGCGCTCCGACGACCGCGCCTCGGCCGGCCAGCAGGAAATCACCGGCGTGCTGATGGACGCCTTCGCCGGCGCGGCGACGATCGTGCGCGGCAATTGCGCCTTCGGCATGTTTTCCAACTATCCCGAGAATGTCGACGACGCGCTGCGCCAGCGGGCCGGTGCGCGCTGGCTGGTGGACGGGCCGCAGACGCGTGAGGACTACATTGACATCTTCGTGCTACTCGCTGGAAAGAATCATAAAATCCCGCTTGGCGATCACCAGCTTTACGCCGCGCAGGAAATCCAGCGCGCGGTTTCGGAAGCCTATGAGAGCCATGCCCGGCCACAGGAAGACGGGCTTGCGCGGGTCTATGAGCGCTATGTGAAGGAGAACGGCGAACCGAAGACGCTGGCCGACATCGGCGCCTATCTGCACCGCATCAAGGAGGCGGAGCCCCGCTTCACCGGCCGTGCCATCAAGAACGTCACCGACGCCATCAAGATGCGCGCCATGGACATCGAACTGCCGGATGAATGGTTCGAAAAGCCCGAAACCTTCATGCACAAATCCTACGACGACAAGAAGGCCATGATCGAGGAACTGCGCGGGCCGTTCTCGATGGACATGGTGATGCAGGAGATCAACCGCTACGCCGATTCCGAATTCCGCTATGCCGACAAGTCCGACGATGCCGCGGTGGAGAAACTCCTGCGCGATGCCCGCCTGCGCGAACGCGCCGCCCGCGAAATGGAGGAACTGAAGAAGCAGGGGCTGTGGAATGCCTGAGGCTCATCCTTCACATCTTTGGAAGGCGGCTGCCTGATGCCGTCCCGGTTTCCCCTGCTGCGCGACAGTGCCCTCATTTACGGCCGCCTCCTCACGGTGGACGAACCGCATCTGATCGAGCGCTACAACAAGGCGCTCAAGGCGTTCGGCCTGTCGCCCACCGACCTGCAGGCCTTCGAGATCGACCGCACCGGCTTCTCGCCGCAGGTCGCGGAGGAACTGGGCGACCTGTCCTATCTCGATCCCAACGGCGTCAACCGGCGCTTCATCATCCTCACCCCGGCGCAGATCGACCTGCCGGTGGTTCACACAGCCTTTTCAAACACATCGCAACTGATGTTCGAGTTCATGACCCGCAACCAGCGAGCCATCAACGCGCTGACCATCAAGGATGTGATCTATGGGGAGATCGACGATTCGGTTTCGACCGTCGAGGACATCGAGGATCTGCTGTCGATCAGCCAGGTCGAATTCCGGGTGCTGTCGGCAGAAGACGTTCTCGGCAAGGCGGCCGAACTCGGCACGCTTGTCGACCGCCTGAAGCAGGAGCCCGATGCGTGGCGCGACGACGCCATGCTGCAACGGATGGTGGAGCTGGCGCGCATCTGCGGCGACATCCGTGAGAACGCGCTGGTTCCCGATCAGGTGATCTTTCGCCACAACGCCTACTGGACCAGCCATTTCGGCGGGCTTTATGTTTTCATCGATTCCGATGTGACCACTGTCATCTGCGATCCGTCAGCGCCCGGTTTCCGGCGCTCGCGCCCATGGCAGGTCAGCTATATCTCGATCTTCGACGCAGATCGCGTGTTCCGCTTTCTTGCCGAAACCGGACGCCTCGAACTGCCGCGCGCTTCATGGATAGAGGCTTCCGGCTATCTCGAACATCGCGCCGAAATGGTGGTGCGCAGCCTGATCCGCGATGCGGAACCGGAGCGGAACCTGTCCGAAGTCGACAAGATCTGGCTTCAGACATGGATCCACAACAATGCTGCACGCATCAACAGCGACGGAAATTTTCCGTTCCTGAATGCCGCCAAGCGTGAAATCCGCCAGCTTGGCCAGCTGCGCATCGACGAGGTGCCTCCCCGGCAGCGCTTCCTTGTGGTTCGGGCCCGGCCAGACCATCCCGATGCGTGGCTGACGAACAGGCTGATTTCAGACTTCGTGCCGCAGGATTTCGTCTCGCGCTACGTCTTCAACAAGCAGGGCTTTTACACCGAGTATGAGACCTACAGCCAGAACTGGCGGGCTCATGTTGTGGATGTCCTGAAAACCGCATATCTGAAGGACAAGCGGGCATTTCGTGCCCGCCTCTACGGTCTGACTGACTGAACCGCAGCGGGGTAGAATGCCATGCTTGATCCGATCGTGAACTTCATCACCCGGATATTTCATTGGATCGGACGTGGCGTCGGCTTCGTGATCGGCATCATCCTGTGGCCGTTCATGTGGCTCGGGCGCTGGTATCTGCAACGCGGCCTGATCCTGAAGGCCGTTGTCGGCGGCGTGCTTGCCGTCATCGTGGCCATGTATGGCTATTTCTTCTACGTCACCCAGTTCTGGACCAATTTCGATCCGGACTATCCGGCAGCTCTCGTCGATGCCCGAGGCACCGCCGGAGCCGGCGATCCGGTTACGCCGGCCGCGATTTCGGCAACTGTCGGTGGCGAGCCGCAACCGACCTGCAAGCCATCGGCGATTGCCCTCACCTCGGCCGATCTGATCGACTTCAACGTCAACCAGAACCCCTGGATTTCCTCCATGGTTCTGTCCAAGATCGGCCTGTTCGGCATCGAATGGAAAAACACGCCGTTCTTTGACAACAAGGCGGCCTTCCAGCTCGGCATCAATCAGGTGATGCGCCGCACCACCACCGAGCTGGTCGACACGCTTGGCCGCGTGCGCGGCACCTCGCAGATCGACCAGAATCTGCAGAATGCCCGCACGAACCTCGCATGGAGCGAAACCGCCTGGTACATCGGCTGGCGTGGTCCGACCCGCCCGACCCCCAGCCTCTATCGCGAGGCCATCACCAATCTGCGCGATTTCAACACCAGCCTTCAAAAATGCCAGTCGACCTTCGATGCCCGCGCCGACAATCTGATGCAGTTCCTCGACCGCATCGCCGGCGACATCGGCTCGACCTCGGACATTTTGCGCCAGCGCATCGAAGCATCGGATGCCGGCTGGTTTGATGTGCGCGCCGATGACCGCTTCTGGTTCGCCTATGGCCAGCTTTATGCGTATTACGGCGTTCTGGTTGCGGCCCGCTCAGACTTTGCATCGGTCATTGCCGAGCGCAATCTCACCACGCTGTGGACCCGCATGGAGGGCCAGTTGCGCGCTTCGCTCAACGTTCAGCCATGGATCATCTCCAACGGCAACGAGTCCAGCGCCTTCTTCCCCTCTCATCTGGCGACGATGGGCTTCAACCTGTTGCAGGTGCGTTCCAACATCGTGGAACTTCGCTCCATTCTGGATCGCTAGAGCCTCGGACCGAAAAGTGGAATCTGGTTTTCGGTTATTCCGGTGATCCAGGACAGATGCGGCAGGCGATCCCTGTCGCTTTCTCATCATCTTGCGCCTGTTTTGGAATGGCACCGGCCATTCCCCGCAGGTTTTATCGCTGTTCCGGACAGCCCATCTAAGAGGGAACGCATCCATGGCCGAAGTTAAAAGCGACATTGAGATTGCGCGTGGAGCGTCGAAGAAGCCGATCCAGGAGGTTGGTGCGAAGATCGGGATACCGTCTGACGATCTTCTTCCCTATGGGCACGACAAGGCGAAGGTCTCGGCTTCGTTCATCAAGTCGGTGCAGGATAAGGAGAACGGCAGGCTGATCCTCGTGACGGCGATCAACCCGACGCCGGCCGGCGAAGGCAAGACCACGACCACGGTGGGTCTGGGCGACGGGCTCAATCGCATCGGCAAGAAGGCGGTGGTGTGCATCCGCGAGGCATCGCTGGGTCCGAACTTCGGCATGAAGGGCGGGGCCGCCGGCGGCGGCTATGCGCAGGTCGTGCCGATGGACGACATGAACCTGCACTTCACCGGCGACTTCCACGCCATCACCTCAGCCCACAACCTTCTGTCGGCGCTGATTGACAACCACATCTACTGGGGCAACGAGCTTGCCATCGACACCCGCCGCGTCGCCTGGCGGCGCGTCATGGACATGAACGACCGGGCGCTGCGCCAGATCGTGGTGTCGCTGGGGGGCGTGGCCAACGGCTATCCGCGCGAGGCCGGCTTCGACATCACCGTGGCCTCGGAAGTCATGGCCATCCTGTGCCTGGCGCGCGACCTGAAGGATCTGGAACAGCGGCTGGGCGACATCATCATCGCCTACCGCCGTGACAAGACCCCGGTCTTCGCCCGTGACCTCAAGGCGCACCGGCCGATGGCGGTGCTGCTCAAGGATGCCATCCAGCCCAATCTGGTGCAGACGCTGGAGAACAACCCCGCCTTCGTGCATGGCGGCCCCTTCGCCAACATCGCCCATGGCTGCAACTCGGTGATGGCGACCTCCACCGCACTGAAGCTCGCCGACTATGTGGTGACGGAGGCCGGCTTCGGCGCCGATCTCGGCGCAGAGAAGTTCTTCGACATCAAGTGCCGCAAGGCCGGCCTGAAGCCGGCGGCCGCCGTGATCGTGGCCACTGTGCGGGCGCTGAAGATGAATGGCGGGGTGAAGAAGGAAGACCTCGGCGCGGAGAATGTCGAGGCGGTGAAGAAGGGCTGCGCCAATCTCGGCCGCCACATCGAGAACGTGAAGCAGTTCGGGGTGCCGGCGGTGGTGGGCATCAACCATTTCCATTCCGACACCGAGGCCGAGATCCAGGCGGTGAAGGATTATGTCGCCTCGATGGGCGAGGAGGCGATCCTGTGCCGGCACTGGGCACAGGGCTCGGCCGGCATCGAGGAGCTGGCGCACAAGGTGGTTCAGCTTGCTGAATCGGGCGCGGCGCAGTTCGCGCCGCTCTATCCCGACGAGCTTGGGCTGTTCGACAAGATCGACACCATCGTCAAGCGCATCTATCGCGGCTCGGAGGCGACCGCCGACAAGAGCGTGCGCGATCAGCTGAAGCAGTGGGAGGCGCAGGGCTACGGCCATCTGCCGGTGTGCATGGCCAAGACGCAGTATTCGTTCTCGACCGATCCGAACCTGCGCGGTGCGCCGACGGGCCACAGCGTTCCGGTGCGCGAGGTTCGCCTCTCGGCCGGCGCCGGCTTCGTCGTGGCCATCTGCGGCGAGATCATGACCATGCCCGGCCTGCCCTCAAAGCCATCATCCGAGAACATCTATCTCAACGACAATGGCGATATCGAAGGGCTCAGCTGAGAGCGGAGAAGATTCCCCGATTCCGCCCTCGCAGGTTCATGTTCCGGACAACATCAAAACAGCTTGCCGCCCTTGCCGAAGGCGGCTATTGAAGTGCCCATGAATATGCGTTCCTCGAGCTCTGCGTGGTGGTGGGCCTGCTGACAGCGGCCTTCTGAACGCGTGCGCGCGAAAATGAATGGTGGCCGCAACGGATGTCCGGGCGGCCATTTTACATTTCAGCCTCCAGGTCCGTTGCCAGAAGTCAAAAACGGAGACGGCAATGACGGTGGAAATTCTCGATAACGGAGCGGAACGCTTTATCACCTCGGGGGGGATTGAGATTACCCGCCAGCGCCATGACCGGCCCTATGCCGGCGCGATCGAAACCTACATCGACGGGCTGGATTCACGTCGCGGCGCCGTCTTTTCCTCCAACTATGAATATCCCGGTCGCTATACACGCTGGGACACCGCCATCATCGATCCGCCAGTGGTCATTTCCGCTCGCAACCGTTCCATGCGCATTGAGGCGCTCAACGAGCGCGGCACAGCCCTGCTGCCGACACTTCACGCCGCTCTTGCCGGTCTGGCCGAAGTTCACATCACGGAAGTGACCGGTGCACTCATCCTGCTTGAGGTAAACAAGCCGGACCGCATATTCACCGAGGAAGAGCGCAGCCGCGCGCCCTCCGTCTTCACCGTTCTGCGCGCCATCACCGCCCTCTTCCACACCGCGGACGACAGCAATCTCGGCCTCTACGGCGCCTTCGGCTACGATCTCGCCTTCCAGTTCGATCCGGTGGACTACAAGCTGAAGCGCGCGGACAGCCAGCGCGACCTCGTGCTGTTCCTGCCCGACGAGATCCTCGTCGTCGACCACTATTCGGCGAAGGCGTGGACCGACCGCTATGACTATGCGGGCAAGGATTTTTCCACCGAGGGCCTGGCGCGCGCGACTCCGGCCGCCCCCTTCACCCCGTCGGACCGCACACCGCCTCGCGGCGACCACAAGCCCGGCGAATATGCGGCGCTGGTGCGCAGCGCCATGGCGAGCTTCAAGCGCGGCGACCTGTTCGAGGTGGTGCCCGGCCAGACCTTCTACGAGCGTTGCGAAAGTGCGCCTTCCGACATCGCACGCCGCCTGAAGACGACCAATCCCTCGCCCTATTCCTTCTTCATCAATCTCGGCGAAGGCGAATACCTGATCGGCGCATCGCCGGAAATGTTCGTACGGGTCAACGGCCGCCGGGTCGAGACATGCCCGATCTCCGGCACCATAAAGCGCGGTGAGGACGCGATCTCCGATTCGGAGCAGATCCTGAAACTGCTCAACTCCAAGAAGGACGAGAGCGAGCTGACCATGTGCTCGGATGTCGACCGCAACGACAAGAGCCGGGTGTGCGAGCCGGGCTCGGTACGCGTGATCGGACGGCGCCAGATCGAGATGTATTCGCGTCTCATCCACACCGTCGACCATATCGAGGGCCGCCTGCGCGAGGGTATGGATGCCTTTGATGCCTTTCTCAGCCACGCTTGGGCCGTCACTGTCACCGGGGCGCCGAAATTGTGGGCTATGCGTTTCATCGAGAACAACGAGAAAAGCCCCCGCGCCTGGTATGGCGGGGCCATCGGCATGGTGCATTTCAACGGCGATCTCAATACCGGCTTGACGCTCCGCACCATCCGCATCAATGACGGCATTGCCGAAGTGCGCGCCGGCGCGACACTTCTGTTCGATTCCGTCCCTGAGGACGAAGAAGCCGAAACCGAATTGAAGGCCTCCGCCATGCTTTCCGCCATCCGTGACGCCAGGGCCGGCAACAGCGCCGCTGTCGAACGGGCCACCGCCCGCGTCGGTGAGGGGCTGAACATATTGCTGGTCGACCATGAAGACAGCTTCGTCCACACGCTGGCGAACTACTTCCGCCAGACCGGCGCGAACGTCTCCACCGTGCGCACGCCGGTAGCCGATTCGGTGTTCGACGAGCTGAAGCCGGATCTGGTGGTTCTGTCGCCCGGTCCGGGTACGCCCAGGGACTTCGACTGCGCAGCCACCATCGGCAAGGCGCGCCAGCGCAAGCTGCCGATCTTCGGCGTCTGCCTGGGGTTGCAGGCGCTTGCCGAAGCCTATGGCGGAGAATTGCGCCAGCTTGCCGTTCCGATGCACGGCAAACCGTCGCGCATTCGCGTGTCGAAGCAAGGCATCATCTTCTCCGGCCTGCCAAAGGAAGTCACAGTCGGCCGGTACCACTCCATCTTTGCCGATCCCGCCCGCCTTCCCCGCGAATTCGAGGTGACGGCCACCAGCGAGGACGGCACCATCATGGCTTTCGAGCACCAGAAGGAGCCGGTTGCGGCCGTCCAGTTCCATCCCGAATCGATCATGACGCTGGGCGGCGACGCCGGCATGCGCATCATCGAGAACATCGTCGTTCACCTGCCCCGCAAGGCGCGGGAAAAGATGGCCTGACTTTGATGGAAATGGACCAGGTGCATCAGGATCGGAATTCATCGAAGCGCAGGGTGCAGATCCTTGCCGTCTGGTCGATCCTGATCGCCCTCGGTGTCATGGGGCTGAAATTCCTCGCCTGGCGCATGACCGGCTCCGTGGCGCTCTATTCTGATGCGCTGGAATCCATCGTCAATCTCATCACCGCAGGCGCGGCCCTGTGGGCCATCCGCGTCAGCCACAAGCCGGCAGACAGCGACCATCCCTTCGGGCATCACAAGGCCGAATATTTCTCGGCCGTGCTCGAAGGTGTACTGATCGTGGTGGCGGCGCTGCTGATCATGGCTCAGGTCTGGGACACGATCCAGGCTCCGCAGGCCATGGAACAGCCATGGGAGGGCATGGCCATCAATGGTTTTGCCGCTCTCATCAATTGCATATGGGCGACGGTCCTGATCCGCTCGGGCCGCCGCGCCAGATCGCCCGCTCTGGTTGCCGATGGCCAGCACATCATGACCGACGTCGTAACCTCGGCGGGTGTCATCATCGGCCTTGTCGCCGCCGTGTTTACCGGCTGGCATGTGCTCGACCCGCTGCTGGCCCTGATCGTCGCCGTGAACATCCTCTATCAGGGCTGGAAGGTGATGGGCGAATCCCTGAACGGCCTCATGGACCGCAGCGTCGACATCGAAGATCAGATGCGCATCCGGGATATCATCTCGGTCAACTCCAGGGGCGCGCTGGAAGTCCACGATCTCAAGACCCGCATTGCCGGACGCGCCACCTTCATCGAGTTTCACATGGTGGTGGATTCCGACATGCCTGTCGGCGAAGCGCACATCATCTGTGACCGGATCGAAGACGCGCTGAAAGCCGATAACCCTTCCGTGCGCGTAACAATTCACGTCGAACCGGATGATGAAGCCAAGCTGCCAAAGGGCAGCGTGGCGGTTCCCTTCGCCTGAATCACTTCCTCAGCCGGAACCCGCAGAGCCTTGTAAAGATTCATGGTTGCGCATTCGCGCGATCTGAATCACCCTGCATATGTGGTGGCGGCTTGTAAGCAGGCAGACAGGGAGGTTGCTCATGTATGGGCTGATCGGAAAATTGCGCGCAGCGCCGGGCAAGCGCGACGAGCTTCTGGAGCTCATCCTGAAAACCGCCAGCGCTCTGCCGGGCTGCCTCAGCTATGTGGTTTCCCGCGACCCGGCCGACTCTTCGGCTCTTTGGGTGACAGAGGTGTGGGCCGACGCCGAGAGCCATCAGGCTTCGCTGCAACTTCCCCACGTTCAGGAAACCATTGCCAGGGCCCGCCCTCTGGTTTCGGGCTTTGAGTTTCAAGTCGAGACAGAACCGGCCGGAGGCATTGGCCTTCCCTGATCAGCCTTTGTGCCTTCGCGGCATTTCGTGTTTTGCAGGTTCGCTTTCGCTGAATTTGATTCTATCAGGGATGCGCTGATCCGATCGGATCGGCGATTTGCGCAGGCACCGGCCGATGGCTGCGCCCTCAATCCTTTCTGCAAAGCCAGTCCATGGATCAGACAAGCCAAAAGCCTCAGGAGCAACAGACCGGATCGCGCCTGTCGCATGCTTCGCCGCCTCTCCAGTGGGCTCTGCTCTTCGCCCTTTCTGCCTCGGTGGTGGTGCTGCTCGAACTCGCCAGTGTTCCCGCCCCCCTGCTGATCGGACCGATGCTGGCCGGCATCGTGATCGGCGTGAGCGGCACCACGGTGCGCGTACCAACCCCTGCCTTCGGCCTCGCGCAGGGTGTGATTGGCTGTCTCATCGCCAACTCCGTATCCGCTGACATTCTTGGCCTTTTCTACGCAAGCTGGCCTCTAATCCTCGGCGCGGTTGTGGCCACGCTTGCCGCGTCAGGCTTTCTCGGATGGCTGATCAGCCGGCTGCGCATACTGCCGGGAACCACGGCACTGTGGGGATCTGCCCCCGGTGCGGCAGCGGTGATGGTGCTGATGGCGGGCTCCTTCGGTGCTGATCAGCGCCTTGTCGCTGTCATGCAGTATTTGCGTGTCATCATCATTTCCATATCCGCTTCTCTGATTGCCGGGCTGTGGATCGATACGACCCGGATCGACGTGCCGGACATCATCTGGTTTCCGCCGCTGCAAACCGGCTTGCTGATCACCCTGGCCGTGGCGATCGGTGGAGCCAGCCTCGGCAAGATGCTGCGGCTGCCCTCGCCGTTTTTTCTTGGGGCGATGTTCATCGGCATGGCGCTGCATCTCGGCACCGGCCTGGAATTCGATCTGCCGCCATGGCTGCTGGGCATGAGCTACGCGATGATCGGCTGGCACATCGGGCTTGGCTTCACCCGACCTGCCCTTCACCATGCCATGCGCGCCCTGCCCCAGATCCTCGGCTCGATCGCTGCCTTGTTGATATTCTGCGCCGGGCTCGGCTGGCTCATGAGCCGGATGCTGGGCATCGATCCGATGACGGCCTATCTCGCAACCAGCCCCGGCGCCATGGAAACGATTGCCATCATCGCAGCTGCCACCGACAAGGTTGATCTGTCATTTGTGATGGCCATGCAAACATCCCGCTTCATGATCGTGCTGCTGATCGGGCCACCCATAGCGAGGCTGTTTGCACGCAGGATGGTCACCTGAAGCCTCGGCTCATGTTACCCCGATCAAGCGCTCAGCCATTGCATGGCAGGCTGGAATGGACGGAAAGTTCTGCCCGTGTCTTGCCTCTGAGGGACGGCTCCTGTAAGAGAGCCTCCATGACCAAGCGCCCTGCATCCGCTTCCAACCGCTCGACCGGCTTCTCCGGCGAGACGTTGCGCGCGCTTGCCTCCACTCTCCTTCTTCTCGGCCTTATCGGCGATCGCCGGGTTCGCTGAAGGAGCGCCCGGCGGTCGATACCGCCGCCCGGCATGATGCTCCTTGGCAAACCTGTACCCTACGACCGATTTTTATTAAGGCACCGCCGATCCGATGACAGCCATTTCTGTGGCAGGTCGGTGGAAACCGGAGAAGATGACGATGAACGCAAAGCAACCCGTTGCCACCAGTTCCAGCCGCAAGGGCATGCCGGACGCGGCACAGAAATACCATCCTTTCCCCGCACCGGACATGTCAGCCCGAACCTGGCCCTCGAAGCGCATCGAGAAGGCGCCGATCTGGTGCTCGGTGGATTTGCGCGACGGCAATCAGGCGCTGGTCGACCCGATGGGTCAGGACCGCAAGGCCCGCATGTTCCAGTTGCTGCTCGACATGGGCTTCCCGGAAATCGAGATCGGCTTCCCTTCCGCCTCGCAGACCGATTTCGACTTCTGCCGCTGGGCGATCGAAGAAGGCAATGTGCCGAATGATGTCGATCTGCAGGTGCTGGTGCAGTGCCGGCCGGAACTGATCACCCGCACGTTCGAGGCACTCGAAGGCGCCAACACGCCGATCATCCACTTCTACAATTCAACCAGCGAATTGCAGCGTCGCGTCGTCTTCGCGAAGGATGTCGGCGGCATCAAGCAGATTGCCACCGACGCCGCAAAGATGATCATGGACATGGCTGCAAAGGCCGGTGGCGGCTATCGTTTCCAGTATTCGCCGGAAAGCTTCACCGGCACCGAGCTCGAAGTGGCTCTGGAAATCTGCAATGCGGTCACGGAAATCGTCAATCCGACCCCGGACAACAGGCTGATCCTCAACCTGCCTTCGACCGTTGAGATGAACACGCCCAATGTCTACGCGGACCAGATCGAATGGATGTGTCGCAACCTCGATCGGCGCGACAGCCTGATCATCTCGCTGCATCCGCACAATGACCGTGGCACCGGCATCGCCGCCACCGAGCTCGGCCTGATGGCAGGCGCGGACCGCGTCGAAGGCACCTTGTTCGGCAATGGCGAGCGCACCGGCAATGTCGATGTGGTGACGCTGGCGCTCAATATGTACACGCAGGGCGTGGATCCGCAGCTCGACTGCACCGACATCAACCGGATGAAGGACGTCTACGAATACTCCAACCAGCTCAGGATCGCCGAGCGCCACCCCTATGTCGGCGAGCTGGTTTACACGGCCTTCTCCGGTTCGCATCAGGATGCCATCAACAAAGGCATGATTGCCCTGAAGAAGGCCAATTCGCCTGTGTGGGAAGTGCCCTATCTGCCGATCGACCCGCAGGATGTCGGCCGCTCCTACGAGGCGATCATCCGCATCAACTCGCAGTCGGGCAAGGGCGGCATCGCCTACATCATGCAGACCGACTACGGCATCAATCTGCCGCGCAACCTGCAGGTGGAATTCCGCGAGGTCATTCAGGAAATCACCGACGAGGAAGGCAAGGAGCTGCCCTCACGCCGCATCCACGATGAATTCCAGCGCATCTATGTCGAGCAGCCGGCAGGTCGGATGAAGTTTGTCGACCATCACACGTTCCCCGACAGCACCGTGAAGGGCCGCCGTATTCTCGAAGCCACGATCATCGACAACGGCAGGGAGACGAAGATCGAAGGCGTCGGCACCGGTCCGATCGACGGCTTCGTCGATGCGCTCTCGCGCCATATCGGCGTGCCGATGTCGGTGCTCGACTATTCCGAGCACTCGCTCCAGAGCGGTTCCAACGCCTCCGCCATCTCCTATGTCGAGATCGAGCATCCGGGCGGACGGCTGTTCGGCGTCGGCATCAACACCAATATCGTTGCCGCGTCACTCGAAGCGATCGTATCGGCAGCAAATCGAATCGTAGCCGGTAAGTAATTGTTAACCACCGGGCCGGTTGCCCCGCGCAACCGGCCCTTCAGCCTGTTGGCTTTCCGCGCCGGCGCTTGTCCCCCGGGAGCGGAACTCTATATGATCGACCTTCCTGCCGATCCGAGGAGAGGTTCGACATTTGCAGCCCACCACGCCTGCTGCCCCCGCAGTGCGCACGACACTGGAACGCGTTCTCGCCAGCAACACGTTCAGCCGGTCCGAGCGCGCCCGCGACCTCCTCAGATATCTTGTTGAACGCGAACAGGCGGGTCAGGCCGACCGCCTGAAGGGCTACGCCATTGCCGTGGATGTCTTCGGCAAGGATACGGAATTCGACCCGTCCACCGATGCGGTGGTGCGTGTGCAGGCCGGACGGCTTCGTGATCTTCTCCAGCAATATTTCGCCACCGAAGGAGCATCCGATCCGCTTCAGATCGTCATTCCGCGCGGAAGCTACATTCCCAGCTACGTCGAAAATCAAACGGGGGAAGGCTCCGGCGACGAGCCCATTGCATCGGAACCATCACATGAGGTGAAATCTCCAGCGGTTGCTGCAACCCGCTCCTTCTCCCTGCATATCGCATTGATGTGGGCCGCCATCGGCGTCGTGACGCTCATGATGGCAATGCTGTTTCTGCGCCAGACAGACCTGTCGGGTTTTATCGAAAACTCCCGCACGGGCAGCATCGCGGGACAGGGCCCGGACGCTCTGCCCGTGATTTACATTGAGGCCAGCGCGGACACTCCCGAGCAGGTTTCCATGCTGGCGACACTTCGCAGCGGTCTTTCAGGTTTCGATACGCTCGATTTCATCGGCCGCGATTTTCAGGGAACTCCCGACCCCGTCGCCAATGCCACGAGTTTTGCTTTCAAGATAACCTCGGGGCACCAGCAGGGCAGCGTCACGGTCGAGCTGCAGAACATCGGCAACGGCCGCGTGCTTCACTCGCGCACTTTCTCTCCGCAGGAACTGTCGCCCGAACGCATCGAAGACAGCGTTGCCGCGTTGCTCAGCACCACCAACACCGCCTCCGGAATCATATACGCCTATATCGAACAGGCCGGCGTTCAGGCAGGCCTCACCAAATGCCTGCTTCTCAATGACGACTATTACCAGGATCCGAGAGAGCAGACGCACAGGGCCGCCTACAGCTGCTTTGAGAAACTCATCGAGCAGGGAGGCAAGTCGCCGCTGATCTATTCGGAAATGGCGGTCCTTGATCTCCAGACAGTTACCAGCGGATACAGCTACCCCGCAGATGCATCGCGGGAACGGGCTTTGTCCATGGGTCGAAAAGCGGTGCAGATGGGCGCCACCAGCTCCTATGCACACCGCGCCTATGGCTATCTCAACTCGCGCCTCGGAAACACCGAGGAATCCATACACTGGATGCGGAAGGCTTATGAGCTGAACACCTATGATCTGTCGATGGCGGCTGCCTATGCCTACGTCCTGATCTTCGCAGGCGAATATGCGGCCGCGACCCCGATCATGGCGCGCGCCGTCGACGGGTCGAGCGCCCGGCCGGCCTGGTGGGACTTTGGACTGTTCCTCTCCTATTTCATGCAGGGCGACATGGATAAGGCGGCCAATGCCGCCGCGGGGCTGAATCCGGCGTCCGAACGTTCGCATTATCTCGTGGCACGACTGATCGCCGCCCATCACACAGGAGATGTGAGGACACGCGATCAGTTGCTGACCACGCTGAAGGACAGGTTCCCCTACTTCTCCGCGAAACCGAGGCGTGTGCTGGAAGAGAGGAAATATCCGCCGGATATGGTGGACAAGCTGCTTGGCGCGCTGCAGGCCGCCGGTCTCGGCGACGCCCGCTGATGCTCATCTGAAAAGACGCATTCCGCTCTTTCGCCACAATTGATATTGCTGATACGCTGATCGGGTACTGGATGTCCGGAAACAGCTTCGGTTTCCAGTGCTGCAACCGGATGCGGGCGGGCAGACGATGGCGGGCAACAGCAAAGAAATCGCGTCATCACCGGATGGCGCCCCCTCGGCGCTGGCATCTGCCATCCGCGAGGTGAAGAACAATCTTGCCGACCGCGATGACGTGGTGATCGACATGCGCGATGCGCAGCATGCGCGCCTCGAACTCCTCGCCACCGAACTGGCTCCCGTATTCGCTGAAGTTCCGAACGACATCGAAATTTTCGATTTCGCCCTTTCGTCCGGCTTGCAGCCCCGGCTGTGGATCGACGCCGTGGCCCACATCGCCATGGGTCGCGACCGGCGCACCTATCGCTTCCTGCGCGACACCCGCCTCGGACGGATCGTCCTGGCTGAATCCACCGAGATAAAACCCGTTGCGGATCAGGTGACGCGCTATATCGCCGAACGCATCGTCGAGCGGCAGCGCATGCTTGACGCTGGCGGTCAGCTGTACGCCACCCCTTCCCAGCCCGAAACCCCGGCAGAAGAACCGCAGGCAAAGGCCGGACACCGAAGCCAGCGACGGGAAGCCTTTCGTTCCGCCCTCGCCTTCATTGCCGCCGGCGCGCTCACGGGTGTGCTTTTATCGCTGGTGCTGTTCTGGGATCACATCAGGCAGATCGCTCTGCGCTTTTAACCGAAATAACCTTTTCACCCGGCCTGGCCACAAGATCACGAACTTCGAGATCGGCAGGAGGCAAAGTCGCCCCTTCCAGACCGCGCCGCGTCAGCTTCAGGTTCCATCCGGTTCCATCAGCGGCGATGTCGATCTGATTATACTGCGCGGGCGCATGCTTGCCGCCGGGTGCCTGTCCCGCCGCGGCCACGCCCACAACGGGAACCGGGCCGTTGGCGCCATCGAGGAAGTTCAGCGACGGGTCGTGGGAGTGACCGTGCAGGACGAGTTCTGCCCCATGACGCTTCATGATCCTGCCAAACCGCCCGATGCCAAACAGCCGTTTATGCTGAGGCACGGCGTTGCGCACTGGCGGATGGTGGATCATCACCACCCGGCACAAACCTCTGGCCGCTGTTTCGTCCAGGAGAGCGGCCAGACGCCGCCCCTGCCCTTCCCGCAGATAGCCATTGGCCATGAAGGGCGCTGTGGCACGGGCGGAAGACACACCGATCAGCGCGATATCTCCACGTATCCGCAAATAGGGAAAGTCGCGGTGATCTCGCGGCCCGGCATGATGATCCCCGCTGATCTCATCCCCGCTCATCCATGGCGCCCATTCGCGGCAGACCTTGGCGAAGGCTCCCGGCACATAGGCGTCGTGGTTGCCGGGCACCACCGAGACGTCGCGGGGTTCGCCCAGCGTTTCAAGCCATTGACGGGCCATCCTGATTTCGCCGTCCAGCGCCAGATTGACCAGATCACCGGTGACCGCGATATGATCGGCTCCACTCGCCCTGACATCTGCGACAATCGTGTCGATAACCGAGTCATGCATGTGACGCCGGCGATTTCTCTGCCAGTTGATGTAGCCGACCGCCCGCTTGGAGGCGAGTTCGCGATAGGTTACATCGGGGAGCGGACCGAGATGAGCGTCGGACAGATGCGCAAGCCTGAACATGGCCGTCTTCATAAGCGAGGTGAGCGGCTCTTTCCACTCGCCGCCCGTCAAAAAAACTCACAGGAAACGGAAAGTGAAATGAACAGTTCCGATCCGCCCGCCGTTTCGCATGAAAACAAACGTCCCAGCCTGACGACGCGGCTGTTTCATTTCTATTTCCTGCTGCGGCGTCCGATGACGCTGGGTGTGCGCGGTCTCGTCCATGACCCTCAGGCGCGCACCGTTCTGCTCGTGCGCCACACCTATGTTCCCGGCTGGCAGCTGCCCGGCGGCGGCGTGGAAGTGGGCGAGACGATGCTGGAAGCGCTGGAGCGTGAACTTTCCGAAGAAGCCAACATCGTCATGTCGGGCCCGCCGGCCCTGATGTCGATGCACTTCAACCGCCGGTCCAGCCGGCGTGACCACGTTGGCCTTTATCTCATCGAGAACTTCAGCCAGACATCGTCAAAACTGCCCGACCGGGAAATAGCCGAGGCTGGCTTCTTCGCGCTCGACGCGCTTCCGGAAGAAACGACACCGGCCACCCGCAAGCGGCTTTCCGAAGTGTTCGCTGGCGAGACAGCTTCACCCTATTGGTGAGCCCGTGTCTCAAAGCGGTCCCGATCATGCGGGGCCGCAAAATCCACGTCCGGCCCCAGCGGCACGATGCCAGTCGGATTTATCGTCTTGTGGCTTCCGTAATAGTGCCACTTGATGTGGTGCAGATCGACGGTGCCTGCCACAGCCGGAACCTGAAACAGGTCACGCACATAATTTGACAGGTTGGGATAATCGGCGATGCGCTGCCGGTTGCATTTGAAATGGCCGACATAGACCGGATCGAAGCGCACAAGCGTGGTAAAAAGTCGCCAGTCGGCTTCGGTAATGCCCGCACCTGTCAGGTAACGCTGTCGCGACAGCCTGTCCTCCAGCGTGTCCAGCATGGCGAACAATTCGCCATAAGCTTCCTCGTACGCCTCCTGCGTGGTGGCGAAACCTGCACGATAAACGCCGTTGTTTACTGCCGGATAGATGGCATCGTTGAGAGCGTCGATCTCATTCCGCAAAGCCTTGGGATAAAAATCCACGCCCGCATCGCCCCATTCGTCAAAAGCGGAATTGAGCATGCGAATGATTTCCGCCGATTCATTGCTGACAATGGTCTGCTCCTGCTTGTCCCACAGAACCGGCACCGTTACCCGGCCGGAATAAGCAGGATCGGCGCGGGTGTAGATCTGGTGGAGAAATTCCAGCCCGTAAAGCGTGTCGCCGGTCGCCCCATCACGCTTGCGGAAGGTCCAGCCATCCTCGCCCATGAAATGATCGACCACGGAAACCGGGACCACCTTCTCAAGCTTCTTCAGCGCCCGGAAGATCAGTGTGCGGTGCGCCCACGGGCAGGCCAGCGACACATAGAGATGATAGCGGCCGGGTTCGGCCCTGAAGCCACGCTCCCGTCCCGGAGCGGGCAGGCCATCGGCTGTGATCCAGTCGCGCCATTGCGACTGCGAGCGCACGAACCGGCCGCCGCTCGCGCTGGTATCGTACCAGTTGTCTTCCCATTTTCCGTCGACAAGCAAACCCATCACAATTCCTTTCCGGTCAGGTTCGCATATAGGGCGGCCGTCGGTTGAAGGCACCATTGTGAACGGGAAACACAGCGTCAACCAATGCACACCGGCACAAGGCCGATTGCAGCCGCCGGCGTTTGATGCTAGCGGAACTTTCATGTTGGATTTCTTTGCAGCCATCCGGTTCGACCGACGACGAAAGGACGCCCGCGCCTGAGCGCATTGGCGAACGCTGCCTGTGGCGGCACCCTTTTCTCGCATACCGGACTGCAAAGACATGAGCCTTGCCGACGTCACATACATGCCGGAAACCCCGGCGCATGACCCTGAAATCGATACGCTGAACGAAGAGGCTTTCGGGCCCGGTCGTTTCGCGCGTGCCGCTTACAAGATCCGCGAGGGCGGACCGCATGAGCGTGATCTGTCCTTTGTCGGCATCAGGAATGGCATGGTCATCGCGTCTGTCCGCATGACACCCATTGCCGCGGGAAAGGGCCGCTCGCTCATGCTCGGGCCGCTCGCGGTTCGCCCGGCCCACAAGAATCTGGGGATCGGCAGGCATCTTGTCGCCATGGCGCTGGAAGCAGCAAGAAACGCTGGATGGCAATCGGTTCTTCTTGTCGGCGACGAGCCCTATTACGGCCCGCTGGGTTTCACCCGCATTCCTTATGGTCAGATCTCCATGCCCCGCCCTGTCGACCGCAACCGGTTGCTGATCCACGAGATCGTCCCCGGGGCGGTGACAAGCCTTACGGGAGAGGTAACGCACGCCGCTCTTGCCCGACCTTAGTAGCATAATGCTCGATATGGTTGCAGGCATGCGGAGGACCTCGTAAAGCAAGCTCAGTTTTCACGGAGAGCCCCGCCCATGAACGCCGAAGGACAAATTGCGATCGTTACCGGTGCAGGTTCCGGCCTTGGCGAGGCAACCGCCCGCGCGCTGGCTGCCAGAGGCGCCCGGGTCGCCATATTCGATGTCGGCATCGAGCGCGCTCAGGCTGTGGCTGCCGACATTGGCGGCATTGCCGTCAAATGCGATGTCAGCGATGCCGCAAGCGGCGTGGCAGCCATGGCCGAGGTCACCGGGAAGCTGGGTACCGCCCGCATACTGGTCAATTGCGCCGGCATCGCCATCGGAGTGAAGACCATCGGCAAGGACGGGCCGCATCCGCTCGACCAGTACCGCCGGGTCATCGAGATCAATCTCATCGGCTCGTTCAACATGATCCGCCTGTTTGCCGACGCAGCCGCAAAGCTGGAACCGCTGGCGGGCGGCGAGCGTGGCGTGATCGTCAATACTGCATCCGTCGCTGCTTATGACGGACAGGTCGGACAGGCTGCCTACTCGGCCTCCAAGGGCGGCGTGGTGGGTATGACGCTGCCCATTGCCCGCGATCTCGCCCGCTCCGGCATCCGCGTCTGCACCATCGCTCCCGGCATCTTCAAGACGCCGATGATGGCGGCCATGCCACAGGAAGTGCAGGATTCGCTCGGCGCTGCCGTGCCGTTCCCCTCGCGTCTGGGCGAGCCTGCCGAATATGCGGCCCTCGCGCTCCACATCGTCGACAACCAGATGCTGAATGGCGAAACAATCCGTCTTGACGGCGCCATCCGCATGGCGCCGAAATAAACCCGTCGGGAGCATCCGTATCCTGTGATGCGGTGTTCCGAAGCACCGGACCAAAACACCCGGAAGTTTTCAGACTGTCGCGGTTTCCGGTCAAAATGTCGGAGCGCGCTTTGTGCGCGCAACAGGAGACTTGTTTTGAACGAGATCAAAAAAGACGTGATTCGCGAAACGGATGCAGAGGCGATCCGGCTTGCCAAAACGCTGTTGCGGAGCGCCCGCTTCGGTGCGCTTGCCTTCAACGAAAAGGCTACGGGTGTGCCGATGATCAGTCGCATAGGCATAGCCACCGACATCGACGGAACGCCGATCACCCTGATTTCCGGCCTGTCCGGCCACACGCAGGGCCTTGGCGCCGATCCGCGCTGCGCTCTGCTCGTGGGCGAACCCGGCAAGGGCGATGCCATGGCGCACCCGCGCATCAGCATTGTCTGCCACGCCCGGCGCATCGAGCGGGAATCTGCTGAGAATGAGCGGATCGCGCGCCGTTATCTCAACCGCAATCCCAAGGCGAAGCTCTATGTGGGGCTGGGCGACTTTGCGTTCTTCCGGCTGGAAGTCGAGCGGGCCAGCATGAATGGAGGCTTCGGCAAGGCTTACCTGCTCGAACGATCCGACATCGTCACTGAAAACGCGGCGAATGAGGAATTCGGGGCACGCGAGCAATCCGCCATCGAGCACATGAACGAAGATCACCGCGACGCCATTGCAGTTTATGCGCAGCATTTTGCGAAGGCGAAGGGCGACGGCTGGCTGGTGACCGGTTTCGATTCCGAGGGGATGGATCTGGCCGCGGGCGATCAGTGCCTGCGCATATTCTTCCCCGAACCGCTTTCATCCGCGCATGATTTGCGCCGGGTACTGGCTGAAATGGCGAAAACCGGCCGTGCTGCCGGGTAGCGGGCCGTTCGCCGAACCAGTCTCTTGATCTGGTGCGCATAGCTTAGGCTTTGTATCGGTTGAGACATTTGATGCCTGATAACGGAAAAGTTGCAGGCTATACCTTTGCTCCACCGCACCCATAGTGCAGGATCGGCGTGAAGGAGGGTGCATGCGGGCGATGAAAAATATCCTCACTGAACAGGCCGCTGCTTTTCTGGCGTTGACGGCAAACAGCAAGCGCCTTGAGATCCTTTCGCTTCTGATGCGCGAGGAACTCTCCGTGAATACCCTCGCTTCACTGGTGGGACTGAGCCAGTCGGCGCTTTCCCAGCATCTGGCAAAGTTGCGCTGTGGCGGTCTGGTCGAAACGCGGCGCGAGCGCCAGACAATCTATTATTCCTGCAATTGCCGTTCGGTGGAACGTCTGCTGTGCCTGATGGAAGATCTGTTCGCAGACCGGAAAGCCGTTCGCAGCCTTGATACCGGAACCTGACAGGTCGGCAGCCGGAAGCACACTTTTCCGAAGCCACACTCCCGTTGGATCGACTGAAGCCCACGGTTTCGCTTCAGGCGGTTTTTATTTTCGTGCTGAATGCTTTATCTCGCACCATCGAAACAGAACGGTGATGGCATGGAACCTGTCCGCATCGACGACCCGCTGGACGAGCGGGTAGCAGCCTATGTTGACATCCGCGAGCGTGATCTCGTCGGCAGGCAAGGACGCTTCGTAGCCGAAGGCAAAGTGGTTCTGGACGTTCTGACCGCAACCCGGCGTTTCGGGGTCGAATCCGTGCTGGTACTGGAAAACCGTCTGGCAGGCATGCAGCAGGTGCTGGCGCGCCTGCCTGCCGGGGTTCCGGTCTATGTGGTCAGCGCAGCGGTGATGGATCGCATTGCGGGCTTCCACATGCACAGGGGCATTCTGGCCATCGGCCTTCGCGGCGAACTGGCGTCTCCCGACCAGCTTCTTGGCGCTGTCGGGCAAAATGCGCTTGTCGCCGTCCTGGTCGGCATTTCGAACCATGACAATGTGGGTTCGATCTTCCGCAACGCCGCCGCCTTCGGCGCAGATGCGGTCCTGCTCGACAAGGCCAGCTGCGACCCGCTCTATCGTAAGGCAATCCGCGTTTCAGTCGGAGCAGCCCTGAAGGTGCCGTTCGCCATGGCTGACGATGCAACCATCATCGCAGATTTGCTGGAGAAAAAGGGGTTTACGCAGTTTGCCCTGTCTCCGCGCGGTGAGACGGATATACGCAACGTCGAGCCCCGCGGACCTGTTGCCCTCTACCTCGGCACCGAAGGCGAGGGATTGCCCGAACACCTCATGTCCCGCCTTCACACAGCGCGCATCACCATGGCGCCGGGCTTCGACAGCCTGAACGTCGCCGCAGCCTCGGCGATCGCGCTGCACGCCTTCACCAGAAATACGGAATAAGCAACACCGTCACAGCCTTCCCTCCTCCTTTCGGAGTTGGCGCTCAGCTTTCGGCATCCGCCTTTTGCAGTGACGTAATCCGTGCTGCGAGGCTTGCCCGGTCGGAGTTCTCGCTTCCCTTTTCTGCCAGCAGCCGGGTGATGGGAGAATCCGGTCCCTCTCTCTGTGCAGTCATCTGAACAACCTCGGCAGCCAGCGCCGCCATCTGGTCCCGCAGTTCCACACCGCTCTCGGCTTCCTTGCCCCTGGCTTGCGCAAGTCGCCGTTCGAGCCTGTCCCGGTCGGCTTTGATCCGCGCAAGTGTCACATCAGCCCCCGAGATCGCCTTGGCAGAACCGCGTTTACCTGAACCTGCTTTCTTCGAAGCCCGTTCCGGTGTGGAGGGTTTGGATGTCTCACGCAGACGCGCCAACTCACGCTCGCGCCGTTCCAGCGTTTCGTCACGGTCGGCGACCGTTGCCAGCAGGCGCTCGATTCGGACACCAAGATCGCCTGCCCGCTGCTGTTCCACCCTGAGCGCCTCCCGCGCCGCGTTTGCCTGTGCCAGAAGCTCTTTGTCCTTCTGCTCGGCTTGTCTGATCTCGACACGCAGACGCGAAATTTCTGCCGCCAGCTTGTCCACCTCGGATTCGCGGCCGACGAGCTCTATCTGCCGGCTGCTGGCCAGATAGGAGGCTTCCTCATATTGATGCGAAAGTTGCCGGATTTCTTCATCCCGCTCCTTAAGCGTCTTGCCGCCGTCGTCCAGCGCCGCCTGCAATCTGGTCGCATTCTGCTCAGCTTCTTCGAGTTGCGTCGCAAGCGATCCGTTACGCTCCTCCAGTCCGGAAATGGTGTGCAACAGTTGTGCCTTGTCCACGTCCAGCGCGGCGGCTTTCTGTTCGAGCCGCGCGATTTCGACTTTCTGCTCGGCCTGTCTGGCCTCAAGAGAAGCGATCGTCATCTCCAGTCGCCGCGCCTGCATGGCAAATTCGGCACGCACCCTGTCCTTTTCGGCCTGCAGTTCGGTGCGGCTCAACGGCAGCGCCGCCTCCAGACGCCTGCGCGTGAGCGTGACCGCGCGCCGCCAGATCGGAGGCCCCAGCAAAAGCGCGATAAAGCCTGCGCACAGGAAGCCAAGCAGGAAGAAAAGGATCGACTGGACCAAGATACGCTATCCGTTCCAAATGTCGCAGAGCCGAACCTTATCTTAAAGTCCTACCCGGCGCTTCTCAAGAATGCCTGCGAAAGGTCCGCTCCGCAAACGCGTCCGGCCCCGGGGAGATGTGTTTCAGATCAGGGCCACTGCGCCATGAGCTGAACCGATCGCGCAAAACCGGCAAGAACACTCAGGCCTTACGGGACACAGGAGCATCAGAATGGGTTCCAGGTCGGGGACTGGGTCAGCTTCAGATAGCCCATATTGATACCCAGTCTGGCGCCCACGCCGGTGCGGATCGGGACCAGCAGCATCTGGTTGTTCTTGAGCACGTTGAAGCCGACGCCTGCGATCACATAGGCAGAGCCAGCAACACCGCCGTAACGCGTATAAAGATTGCTGATATCGTCCAGATTGTAGACCAGAACCATGACGCGGGAGCCCTGTCCGCCAAAATCCCAGCCCAGCGAAGGACCCTGCCAGAACACCCGGTGGTCTCCGGCGTTCTTGGTATAGAGCGTGCCTTCGCCATAGGTGAGACCGCCAATCAGCGCGCCCGACCCCTCTTCTCCCAGAATGTAGCCGTTAGGCAGGCCGTAGGAGGAAAAAACCTTTTCGACGACGCTTGCCAGCCCACCCGAGGTGGAGCCGAAAAAGCGATGGCCGGAATCGACAATCTCCTGAGCCGTGTATTCCTGGGCCCGCGAGGCCGACACCGAAAAGGCGAGCGCGCTCGCGAGAATGATGGTCGTAGCCACAGCGCGGACGAAATCCGGCCTGAGATATCGGGAAATCATGCAGTACATCTCCGTAACGGAGCACTCCGTCTGCGCCTCGGGCATCCGCGATTCTGAATCGATCGCTTATCATACCAATCACGGCAACCTATGCCGTAATTCTTTTTCAACCATTAAGCTTTCACATGAAGATGGCAGTTCGAAGGCCGAAACTGCCGTTGGGACGTCCGCCTGCGCAACACTCCATACCCTGCATTTCGGCCGGCGCCTTCGCCGGATTCGACATCGCAGACTATAGGGTGGCGGCGCAAGCTGGCGTATTCACGTCGACAGACCGATTCTTGCAGGGACCGCCGCTCATGACAGACCTTTTCACGCTTTCCGCGCCTGATCTCGCCGCCCTTTTGTGCAGCCGGGTCTGTCACGACATCATTTCTCCGGTTGGGGCCATCAACAACGGCCTCGAACTGCTCGATGAAGGCGGCGCCGACGAAGACGCGATGAACCTCATCCGCCAGAGCGCGCGCAACGCCTCGGCCCGCCTGCAATTCGCCCGCATTGCCTTTGGTGCAGCCGGTTCGGCCGGAATGCAGATCGACACCGGAGATGCGCAGGCTGTCGCCATCGCATTTCTCAAGAATGAAAAGCCGGAACTGGTCTGGGAAGGCGGTCGTGCGCTGCTGCCCAAGAACAAGGTCAAGCTGCTGCTCAACCTCATCCTGATCGCCAATGCCGCGATCCCCCGCGGCGGCAAGATCTCGGTCAAACTGGAAGACCTCGAGACCGCGCCACGCTTCGTCATTTCCTCCAGCGGTCCCATGCTGCGGGTACCGCCGAAATTCCTCGAACTGCATTCGGGCGGCAAGCCGGAAGAGCCGATCGATGCCCATGCCGTGCAGCCTTACTATACGCTTCTTCTGGCGCGCGAAGCCGGCATGACAATCTCCATTCACGCAACAGCCGAAGAGATCACCCTGACCGCCGCATAAGGGTTGCGCCGATGAGGCAAAGGCGCGATCAGCGCCATTTGCCGATCGTATCGGCAACCAGCCAAACTGCATTTGACATAATTTTTATCCGGCAAATTTCCCGGTTCTTTACCCGTTGGCACTACCATGGCTGAAGCTTCGCGGCACTTGTGCACCCGCGGAGCAAGCCGGGGGAAAAACAGATGAAACAACTGTGCATCTTTGCCGACGGGTCAAATGTGATCTGCAGGGTTGCAAAGCGAATTCTCGCCACCCCTGAGATGACTGTTTTTGAAAGCAGCACTGCCGCCGAGACACTGGAAATGTGCCGCCGGTCGATGCCGCATATCATTGTTGTTTCCAACAATCTGCCGGACATGAGCGCACCGGATCTCATTCGCGCGATAAGGTCCATCAAAGGGGCAGTCACGCCCCGGATCCTTCTTTCGCTTGTTGAAATGGACGTGGCGGCGATCATGCGCGCCAGACGTGCGGGCGCCGACAGCTATCTGCTGAAGCCCTTCGTGCGCGAGCAGCTTCTCGGCAGCTTTCGCACCATAGAGATTGCAGCCTGATTCGCCGCTGCAATATTGCCTGAAAACAAAAAACCCGGCAAAGCCGGGTCTTTTCTTGTCTCGTCGCAAATGCAGAGATCAGGCGCTTTCGCGGATTTCTTCCGGCTCGCGCAGCACATAACCGCGTCCCCAGACCGTTTCGATGTAATTCTGACCACCGGAACAGGCATCGAGCTTCTTGCGCAGCTTGCAGATGAAGACGTCGATGATCTTCAGCTCCGGCTCGTCCATGCCGCCATAAAGGTGGTTGAGGAACATTTCCTTGGTGAGCGTGGTGCCCTTGCGCAGCGAGAGCAGCTCCAGCATCTGGTATTCCTTGCCGGTCAGATGCACCCGCTGGCCACCCACTTCGACGGTCTTTGCATCGAGGTTGACCACGAGATCGCCGGTGGTGATGACCGATTGCGCATGGCCCTTGGAGCGGCGCACAATGGCATGAATACGGGCGACAAGCTCATCCTTGTGGAAGGGCTTGGTCATGTAATCGTCGGCGCCGAAGCCGAGGCCGCGCACCTTGTCCTCGATGCCGGCCATGCCGGACAGGATCAGGATGGGTGTCTTGACCTTGGAAAGGCGCAGTGTCCTCAGAACCTCATAGCCCGACATGTCGGGCAGATTCAGGTCGAGGAGAATAATATCGTAGTCATAGAGCTTGCCCAGATCGACACCTTCCTCACCGAGGTCGGTGGTGTAGACATTGAAGCTCTCAGACTTCAGCATAAGCTCGATGCTCTGTGCGGTTGCACTGTCATCTTCTATCAGCAGAACGCGCATCTCATTCCCCTTTTCTGCCGCCGAACCTGTGTACGACCCGTCCTGGCCCGCGGCAGCGATTGCCTGAATCGAAACTGCCACCGAATGGTTAACAAATCCTAATTTCGTGCTTCGGACGATACCAGAACTTTTAACCTCTTTCCATACTCTGTTGAATCCAAAGATGATTCGAGGGAAGCCCCAAACCGTCGCGTACGTCAAAAAACCGACGTAAGTGATTCAGCAGGCTCATTCGCCGGTATCAATTCGCATCAGAATTTTTACCGGCTCTTAAGTCCTGCCCCTTATGATTAACAATGCCCGTAAACGAATGGTTACCGGGCGCAAAGAATCTTAGGAATTTGTTTTCCATTGGCTCTCTCAGTGGAAAACACCGGTGGGAGGCTTTTTTCGTTCCGCCGGATCAGTGTGAGCGTAAAGAGTATGTGCGGAGTTGAGGGTCATGAAGTCACGTGAGGGCCTCGTTCGTCTGAAGCAATTTCAGGTGAACGAGAAACGGCGGCAGCTGGCGCAGCTCGACGCGATGATCGCCGAATTCGACCGGATGGCGAACGAGCTGGAGATGCAGATCACCGCCGAGGAAAAAAAAGCCGGCATCACAGATATCACCCATTTCGCCTATCCCACCTTCGCGAAGGCCGCGCGCCAGCGGCGCGACAATCTCAGGGATTCCCAATCCGATCTGGCCAGACAGCGCAGCACCGCCGAAACATTGCTTCATGAAGCTGAAGCCGAGCTTGCCAAAGCTGAGATGCTCGAAATGCGCGACGGCAAGGCGCGCGAGCCGGAACCTGCCCCACCGCGCAGCGCAATGATCGGCTGATCCTTATTCAGACGGTCAGATTTCAAACGGCCTCGCCGGCTTCGCCGCGGGGCCGTTTTCATATCCGCCCGAAACCTCACCAACTGCTGCAGGAAACCTGAAGTCTGCGGATGAAAATCGCGAACAGCTGCTTGCAAACAAGCAAAAAGGCCCCGCCCTTTCGGGCCGGGACCTTCCGCCGATGGTTCGCAAACAGCCATGAAAACATGGCGGGACGGCCTCAGATCATTGTGTCGGAGCATGTTCTGTCCCGAAACCATTACCTGGTCCCGGGATTAAGATTTCTCTCAGAACAAAAGTCTGAAGCGACGGAAACGGATCCAAAAGATCAGAAAAGACTTCAGTGCCGATATTGCTGAATTCGCGTGGTGCGAAGGCCCGCAAGCCCGTATTCATCGATCGACGCCTGCCAGGAAAGAAATTCCTCGGTCGTCAGGGCATAGCGCTGACAGGCTTCTTCAAGGCTTAGAAGACCTCCCCTCACGGCTGCCACAACTTCAGCCTTGCGCCGGATGACCCAGCGTCTCGTATTCGTTGGCGGCAGGTCGGCAATTGTAAGCGGGCTGCCGTCCGGCCCGATTACGTATTTGACTCGCGGTCTAACAAGATCGGTCATCATACTCTCTACTAAAAAAACGCAAGAACCAATCACTGCCACACTACCGCCACAGCTTTAAAAATTGCCTAAGCGGTTCCTAATGGATAAGTAACGAACATGAACGTCACGTTAGGGAACGGCCGGGCCTTTGATTCAAATGCGATTCAAAGGCCACCGAACGTTCCTGAAGGCCTGAGTTGAAGGCAAAACGGGTCTGGCAAGCCATCGAAGCCTGACCTATATTTGCCTGACGGGCCTGTTTCCGGCATACCGGACCGAAATGCGGTCGCATCCTTTTGGAACAATGACATGAACAGCCTTGACCTTCCCGCACGCCCGCAGGACACGCGTGTCGTCGTCGCCATGTCCGGCGGCGTCGATTCCTCCGTTGTGGCCGGGCTGCTCAAACGTGAAGGCTATGATGTCGTCGGCGTCACGCTCCAGCTCTATGACCATGGTGCGGCAACGCACCGGCCGGGTTCCTGCTGTGCCGGGCAGGATATAGACGATGCACGCCGCGTTTCCGAAACGCTCGGCATTCCCCATTATGTGCTCGACTACGAGAGGCGTTTTCGCGAGGCGGTGATCAATCCCTTCGCCGAAAGCTATGTACATGGCGAAACGCCGATCCCCTGCGTTTCCTGTAACCAGACGGTCAAGTTCGCCGATCTTCTCGCCACGGCGAAGGAACTGGGCGCCGATGCTCTGGCCACCGGCCACTACATCCGCTCGCGCGCGAACGGTGCTCACCGCGCATTGTATCGCCCGCTCGATGCCGACCGGGATCAGAGCTATTTTCTTTTTGCCACGACACAGGATCAGCTCGATTACCTGCGTTTTCCCCTGGGCGATTTGCCCAAGCCGGCTGTTCGCGCCATGGCCGAAGAGATGGGACTGTCCGTCGCCACCAAGCAGGACAGTCAGGACATCTGTTTCGTGCCGCAGGGCAAATATTCCGACATCATCGCAAAGCTGAAGCCCGGCGCCTCCACCCCCGGCGATATCGTGCATATCGATGGGCGTGTTCTCGGTCGCCATGACGGCATTCTGCGGTACACGATCGGCCAGCGCCGGGGCATCGGCGTCGCCTCCGGCGAGCCGCTTTACGTCGTGCATCTCGATTCCGAGCATGCACGTGTCATCGTCGGCCCGCGTGAGGCACTGGAAACCCACAAGGTCTATCTGCGCGACATGAACTGGCTGGGAGATGAAGCCCTCTGCGAAATTCCGTCTGCAGGCATGGAACTCTTTGCCAAGGTTCGCTCCACACGCCCGCCCCGCCCAGCCATCCTGCGCCACGAAAATGACACTGCGGTCGTTGAACTGGTCGATGGCGAATCCGGCGTCGCGCCGGGACAGGCCTGCGTTCTCTATTCCGATGACGGCAACGAAGCCCGCGTTCTGGGGGGCGGCTTCATCGGCCGCTCCGAGCGCGGAGCAGAAGCCGAAGCCATGCTGTCGCGTCTCGGCGCGCGGTCTGCACAGGTGGCCGGCTGACCTTTGAAACAAAGAAGCCAATAAAAAAAGGGCAGCCCGTGCCGCCCTTTTTTATTGGCTGAACATCCCGTTCGGAGCCTTACACAATCCGTTGGTGGCGTACGGTTCCGGCCGTCAGAACCTGCAGAACCCTTATGGCCTCCTCGCCATTGGTTCGCGGCTCTGCGCGGGTCTCGATGCACTGGATGAAGTGCTCAAGCTCCCGCGTCAGCGGCATGCCCTGCTCCACCGGAACGTAGTGCGGCTCGTCTGCTGTGAAGGCCCACTGGCCGCTGTCCTGCCAGATCGAGTGGTGATAAACGGCCAGCTTGCGCTCCCACGGCTCGACATCGTCGAAAACTGCCATTCCCTTCGTGCCGACAACCGTCAAACGCCGCTCGCGATACGGATTGAGCCGCGACGCGAACAGGTGCCCGCGCAGATTTCCGGGAAAACGCATATGCAGATGCGCGAAATCGCTGAGATGGTCGAGCGCTGCTGCCCCTTCTCCATGGACCTCTACCGGCGCAGCGCCGGTGATGGCCAGGATCATGGAAAGATCGTGCGGGGCAAGGTCCCACAGCGCATCATTTTCGGTATGGAATTTTCCGAGGCCCAGACGATGCGAATGGATATAGCGGATTTCTCCCAGTTCGCCGGCATCGACCAGCGCCTTGAGCTTCTCGAAGGCCGGGTGAAAGCGCAGCACATGACCGACCATATAAACGCGGCCCTTGTCCCTCGCCGCAGCCACGGCCCGCTCCGCGTCCTCTACGGTGAGCGCAACAGGCTTTTCCACAAGCACATCCTTGCCCGCCCCGACAGCGCGGATAGCCGCCTCGGCGTGGAACTGCGGCGGAAGTGCCATCACGATGGCATCGACATCTTCACGTTGGAAAAGCTCGTCGGGAGTGAGCGCCAGACAGTTCTGTTCGCTGGCAAAACCTTCGGCACGGTCACGATTGGCATCGGAGACCGCGTAAAGGGCACCAAGCCCCTTCAGGGTGCGGACATGGTTGCTGCCCCAATATCCGCATCCAAGGACGGCAATACGCGGTTTCATCAATCATAAACTCGAAGATTCAGGTGGCTGACACATAGCGGCGGCCCGGATCGAACTCAACCCCACCCGTTCACGCCGGCAAATTTCACTGCGGCAGAAAACAGCGTCAAATCCCCCGGCAAGTGCTTTTGCCTGCTTGACACAATTGCCATGGCCACCTTATATCCGCGCGACCTTGGCAGAGGGCATCGCAGCGGCGAGTTGCGGTAACGAACCTTTGCACCGGGGCGGAGTAGCTCAGTTGGTTAGAGCAGAGGAATCATAATCCTTGTGTCGGCGGTTCAAATCCGTCCTCCGCTACCATCAATGCAGTGCGTGGCAATTCTCCCGTTTTCCGGTTCGGCAGATTGAGCAGTTCGGCCAGCGCGCCGTGGACGCTCAGCTTCAGTTCTCCCCGTCCTTCGCGCGGCATGACCTCGATGCATGTGACCAGCGAGCGGACGATGTTTGCTGCCTCCCGGCGCTCGCTGTCGCCGGTCTGCAAGGCATCCTGTAGCTCGGCCACCTTGCGGCGGTAGGCTTCGATGGAAGCCGGATGAAGCTCCACGACATTGCTCGACTCGGCCATGGCGGCAAGGTTGGCGGAAAGGCGCTCCTTCTCCGCCTCGATCTCGATCAATCGCGATTTCATGCCAGCCGTGGCGATGCCGTCGGCAATGGCATAGATGATGTTCTTGATCTGCCTGTCGATGGCTGCCAGCCTCTTGTCGATCTTCTGCCGCTCCTGCCTCGCCTTTGCCATCAAGCGGCGACGTTCGGCATGGTATTCGGCTAGGCACTCCGCGATGGCCTCGGGGGCGAGCAACCGATGCTTGATACCGTCCAGAACGCGGCGCTCAAGCTCGCTCACCCGAATGGTGCGGCTGTTCGTGCAGGTTCCCTTCTCGCGATGCGCGGCGCACGCAAGCTGTTCGCGGTTCTTGATCGTATAGGACGCGCCGCAGCAACCGCACCGCACAAGGCCGGAGAACATATGCTTAGGCCGCCGCCGCTCATGCAGCCGCGTGCCGCCGTAGAGCTTCTTGCGAGCCTGCACGGCGTCCCAAAGCTCGTCGCTGACGATGCGCAGATGCGGAGCTTCCACCACTTGCCACTGCTCGGGCGGGTTCGGTCGCGAGACACGCTTGCCGGTTTCCGGGTCCTTGACCATCTGGACGCGGTTGAAGACCAGCAGCCCGATATAGGCTTCGTTGTAGAGGAAGCCGCTGCGCCGCTTAAGATTGCCGTTGATCGTGGAAGCTCCCCACGTCCCGCCGACAGGAGACGGGATGCCGTCGCGGTTGAGGCTGGCCGCGATCATCCGCGCCGACATACCCGACACGAACTCATGGAAGATGCGCCGGATAACTCCGGCCTGCTCCTCATCCACCTCGCGAAGTCCACGGATCGGTTCGCCGCGCTCGTCCAGCTTCTTCACCACGCGATAGCCGTAGGACAGGCCACCGGCCGAATAGCCGTTGACGACACGACCGATCTGGCCGCGCTTGATTTTGGCGGCAAGGTCGCGAAGAAAAAGCGCGTTCATGGTGCCCTTGAGGCCGACATGCAACTCGTCCACCGTGCCTTCGGACAAGGTGACGATGCGGACGCCCGCGAAGCGCAGGCGCTTGAACAAGGCGGCAATGTCCTCCTGATCGCGCGACAGCCTGTCGAGGGCTTCGGCCATGACCACATCGAACCGGCCGCCCTGTGCATCCGCGAGAAGTGACTTGATGCCCGGCCGCAGGACCATGCTCCCGCCGGAGATTGCCGCATCCGCATAAGTCTCGATGATCTGCCAGCCTTCGCGCTGCGCCCGCTCACGGCATAGCCGCAACTGGTCCTCTATAGAGGCTTCCCGCTGGTTGTCGGTGGAATAGCGAGCATAGAGCGCAACGCGGGTCATGGGGAATCTCCGTTCGATCTAATCCTTCTCGGCCCCGTCCTCCGCCGCATCGGACGTTCCGGGATCATTGTCATTGGCGACACGCAGCCGCTCGAAATCTTCTCGCACCATCTGCCTGCCGATCAGCCGGGCGATGGACAGCACAACCCTGTCCAACCGCTGCCAAGGCGGAATGTCGCTGTCGTCGTCCAGCGCCAGCCGCTGGTAGTTGTCGTTGGCCGGTTTCCACCCTTCATCCGGTGGCGGTTTGTTCTCGTTTTCCATGCGGATGCCTGTTCCTGATTGAACTCAGACAGGCATGAGCAGCGCGAAGATCAGGAATGGAAACGAAATCGAAGACCGTGCGGCCATAGCGGGCAATCGGCGGTAAATAGGACGGATTGGCTCTATGCACCGTTCCCTCCCAACAGGGATTCCAGCAGCGTATGGCGTGGAGAGGCGAAGGGATTCGCAACCGTTACCCCACCCCATGTGAAGCCGTCCTGTAGGTCTTCGGACAGGAGCAATCGACAACCGGCCTGTGAGGAAACGGAGAGGATGACAGAATCCCAGATGCTGAAATGATGATCGGTGGCGAGGTCCGCGGCCGCCAGCATGACCTCGGGCGCGGTTTCGACGACCGGGAAGGTGTCGCGCCAGCCCAGAAGGGCCTCGCGGGCCTCGGCTCGTGATCTACCGGCCTTGCGTGTGAGAACGTTGAACAGTTCGCCAAGCACCTGAACCGGAATGACGGCCGCCTCTTGCGGCAGGTTGCGCACCAACTCGAGAACGACATCCCGCTTCTCGATGCCGTTGATACCCTCCGCATAGGCCAAGATGTTGGTATCAAACGCAACCTTCACCGCTCGTCCTCATAAAGCTCGTCGCGTGTCCAGCGTCCGGCATTGACGACAGGCTGACGCTCAAGGCGCGACAGCAATGCCGCGCGCGCGCCGGACACCACGCTTTCGCGCTTGTCGGCGGGAACGATCCGCGCAACGGGCCGTCCGTGGCTCGTCACGACATAGCTGTGTCCCTCGCGCACGCTGCGCAGGATGAGAGAGAATTTGCGGTTGGCATCCGCTGCCGAAACGGCTTCTTCCATGGCAACACCTGTTGAGTAGTTATATTACCTACAATAAGAGAAAAGGAAACGTTCTGCAAGTGTAGATGTTTCAAGTTGTGTGGCTTTCGCTGTCGGAAGGGGAGCGCCAGCGCTCACCCCTCGCCTTATCTGCTTCCCAAGCCCCCGCCGGGGCGTTGGCATCCGGTCAAGGCTGGCGCGCAGCGCCACCGCGTAGCGGCTTGGCCTTGAGGGGATGACAACGCTCCGGCCTCCTGTCCGAAGCAGAAAGGCTTTCCTGCCGGATCATTGACCCGCCTCACGCTTCATCTGGTCTGCCAAGTCGAGCAGATTCCGAAGTGTTTGGCTCTGGTTGTGGGGCGACCACACGGCATAAAACTCGACCTGTTCCTGCTCGTCTGCAATGGGGCGGAAGACAAGACCGGAAACGGGAATGGATGCCGTTGACTCCGTGGTGATCGTCACGCCCCAGCCTTGAATGACCATGTGGAACAGTGTCTCGCGGCCGACCTCCCAGCGAATTATTTGCGGATGACAACCCAACTCCGCAAATCGCCGCGTCACATGGTCATGCGCTTGTGGGCCGGTTCCGCCACACCGGATAAGGAAGGTTTCCGCTGTGAAGTCCGCCCATGTAATCGTAGGGCGTTCTGCAAGAGGGTGGTTGGTGGGAAGAGCAGCCATCAACGCTTCCGACCATAGCAAGCGAGAATGACAGTCTTCGGCGTTCGGTAGGCCGATAACGAAGGCGATGTCGAGTTGACCTTGCCGCACCAACTGCATGATGTCGGCGGATCGGCCTTCCGTTACCTCGATGCCGATACGCGGATGCCGCTCGTGGTGAAGGGCCAGCATATCGGGGAGGAAGCCAGCCAAGGGCGGCATATGCAACCCGATCCGCAAGCATCCTTCCTCGCCGCGCGCCAATGCGCCGGCGGTTTTCACGGCATGGTCAAGTTGGTCGATGCCAGTGGATACGCTCGCAACAAAATGGCGTCCAGCCTCGGTCAGCCGGACGCCTCGCGCATAGCGCTCGAACAGGAGGATGCCAAGGTCTTCCTCCAACGCCTTTACGCGCGCGCTGATGCTGGACTGTGCCACGCCGAGCGCATTGGCAGCGTGGCGGAAGTTTAGATACTCAGCGACGGCAAGCGTCTGGATAAGAGCGGCCATTGGGACACGTTGACCTGAGACCCATCTTCCCTCCGGTTTTCAGGAGAGTCTTGGGTTTTCAATCTGGCGTCATGCGGCCTGTTTTTCCATAGCTATTTTCATTGCGAACTCGTTGGGGGTGATGTTGCCCAGCGACGAGTGCGGTCTGTTTCTGTTGTAATCCTCCTTCCATGCAGTGATTGCGGCGCGGGCCTGAGCGAGCGACGAGAACAGCGTCTCGTTCAGGCACTCATCGCGGAAGCTGCCGTTGAAGCTTTCGACGAAGCCGTTTTGCATCGGCTTGCCGGGGGCGATGTAATGCCATTCCACCTTGGCCTCCTGGCACCATTTGAGGATGGCCATGCTGGTCATCTCCGTCCCGTTGTCCGAGACAATCGTCCTCGGTTTTCCGCGTCTGGCGATGAGACTGTCCAGTTCGCGGGCAAGCCTTGCGCCTGACAGGGATGTATCGGCAACCAGGCATAGGCATTCTCGGGTGAAGTCGTCGACGACGGCCAGGACCCGAAAGCGGCGACCGTCGGTGAAGGCATCGCTGACGAAGTCCAGGCTCCAGCGCTCGCCCGGACGCGACGGCAAAGCCAGAGGACGTCTCGTGCCCAAGGCCCGCTTTCGGCCGCCACGCTTGCGCACCGTCAGCTTCTCCTCCCGGTAGAGACGCCGAAGCTTCTTCAGGTTCATGACGATCCCCTGCCGGTCGAGCATGACGTGGAGACGGCGATAACCGAAGCGCCGCCGTTCGGACGCCAGCTTCTTCATGGCCTCGCGGATGGATGCATCGTCAGGCCGCACGCTGCGATATCGCATGCTCGACCGATCCACCGACAGAACCTCGCACGCCCGACGCTGGCTCACCCCGTGCTGCGCACAGACGTGAGCCACCGCATCCCGCTTCACATCGGGCGTCACCATTTTTTTGCAGCAACATCCTTCAGGATCGCATTGTCCAGCACGGCCTCGGCGAGCAGCTTCTTCAGCCTGGCGTTCTCGTCCTCAAGCGCCTTCAGTTTGCGGGCATCCGACACGTCCATGCCGCCATACTTTGCTTTATATTTGTAGAAGGTTGCGTCCGAGATGCCGTGCTTGCGGCAGACATCGACTGTCTTCGCGCCCGCCTCCTGCTCCTTCAGTATCCCGATAATTTGTTCTTCCGTGAACCGTGAACGCTTCATTCGTCCGTCTCCTCATTGCGACGGACTCTACCAAAATCTGGAGGAAGTTCAGGGGCTCAGGTCAAGTTTTGTTCTTGGCGAAACGATCATCAGCACAGGAACTTGACCACCGGGAGATACTGGCGGCGACGCTCCTCCGCTACCATCGACAATCCTGCTATGTTTGTCAGAATGTGCTTCTCTTAAACCCCACCACCCTGAATAAAGCTCTTATTCCACGAATTCCGACATTGTGGGTGATGAGTATCTCACCTGATCAGCGGCTTGCGTCATCCTAAGGAAACGTATGGGGATGAATATAGCCCTGAGCGCCAATCGCCCCGCCCTTCTTCAGAGCAAGTGGACAAAACTGATCGGTCACCATTTGACCGCCCCGGATGTCCACATGCCGAAAAAGGGACAGCCTATACTATCAGTTCTACTCCTGACCGGATCCAGCATTTCCGGATTGGAGAACATGGCAACCCCGCACAGCGTCCAGTTGGCAAGAACCTTAAGGTCTTTCTGATCGGCCCTCACGATAAACTGGGTTCCCCGCGGAAGAGACTCCGGCATCTTTTTTACAAGATCCGGATCGATCATCGAAAGAGCGACAAGTTTTCCTTTAGCTGGGTCAAGCGATTCGCGATTGTTCCTTTGACGCTCAACTATCGCATCGGTGATTTCACGCAGATAGGCGATCACAGTCGGCATATGCTGCAGATCGCTAGTATACTGCCGAGAAAACCTCGCACCGATCTCCTCCTCTGCTGCTGATGACGAGGGGGAGATGGTATAGACAGCCGCCAGCGCACCTGCAGCTATCCCTGCAAGAAGCAGAAAAGCTGCGCTTGCCAGATGCCTGCGCTTCTGTGCTTTCTCGAGCTGCACACTGTTGTCTGCGAATGAGGCCTCGATTTTAGCAATCGCGCTGTCCAGCGCTGCGGCGTCTTCAGCACCTCTGGCCAGGCGCTGAAAGCTTGCCCTTGCAGCCTGATAAATCTGTTGCCTCTGCTCCGGGGTTTCAGCGCGGCGTTTTGCAATCGCGTTTCGAATGGCAGCTTCAAATCGTTCGCCGGCCATTTCGGCCCTCCCGACAACATAAACCAAGGTACGGCAACAACTATCTGTGAAAGTCTGCGCTCTGATACCGCTTCCTGCCGAGATAACTGAAGCAGCCACATGAACACTTCATGAAATACTGGTGCGGATGAAGGGACTCGAACCCCCACGCCTTTCGGCACCGGAACCTAAATCCGGGGCGTCTACCAGTTCCGCCACATCCGCATGCAACCCGCCAATCCCACGAAGGCCAATCTCTGTCAATCCACTCACCCGGGCCCGACCGACAAGCCTGCCCCCATATTTCGCAAGCGCCCCGCAGGATGCGAAGATAGTTGAAAATTGGCCTCGCCTGTGACAAAAGGCGGGTCGAATGTGACGGGATGCGACGATCCGCTTCTGCAACATGTGAAAAGAAGCTGGAACAACAAGGACTTATTCACATTGTGGAGCGTTTCGGGTGATTGGGTCAGGAGATGGCCAGCTCATCCGGCTTCGCCCCGAAGCCAACTCCGGAATAATGTACCGGCGGGCTGTGAACGGTAGAATCCGTTTTACGGCCCTACGGGTCTAGATAAAGGTTTGATGATGCAGGTCACCGAAACGCTCAACTCCGGCCTCAAGCGCGAGATCAAGGTCGTCGTGCCGGCTACCGACATGGAAGCCAGGCTCATGACCCGGCTCACCGATGCCAGGGGGAAGGTCCGCATCAACGGTTTCCGTCCCGGCAAGGTGCCGGTCCAGCACCTGCGCAAGGTCTACGGCAAATCCTTCATGGCCGAGGTCGTCAACGAAATCCTCAACGACGCGCGCAGCATCATCACCGAGCGCGGCGAAAAGGCCGCCATGCAGCCCGAGGTCGTGATGACCGAGGACGAGAAGGAAGCCGAAAAGATTCTCGATGGCGGCGTCGATTTCGAGTTCAGCCTGAACTATGAAGTCATACCCCCGATCGAGATCAGGGATTTCGCCGATATCAAGGTTGAGCGCCCTGTCTACGACGTGCCGGAGTCCGAGATCGACGAGCAGGTGCAGCGCGTGGCCGAATCCACCCGCAGCTACGAGCCGAAGGACGGCAAGGCCGCCGATGGTGACCGTCTGACCATTGATTATGTCGGCAAGATCGACGGCGAAGCCTTTGCGGGCGGCACTGGCTCCGACCAGCCGCTTGTGCTGGGCTCCAAGGAATTCATCCCCGGCTTCGAGGACCAGCTCATCGGCACCAAGGCCGGCGATGAGAAGCAGGTTGTCGTTACCTTCCCCGAGAACTATCAGGCCGCGCAGCTGGCCGGCAAGGAAGCGACCTTCGACGTCACCGTCAAGGAAGTGGCGAAGCCCGGCGAACTGAAGATCGACGACGAGACCGCCAAGTCTCTGGGTCTGGAGTCGCTGGAGCGCCTGCGTGAAATCGTGCGCAGCCAGATCGAGAACCAGTTCGGCTCCATCACCCGCCAGAAGGTCAAGCGCCAGCTTCTGGACCAGCTTGACTCTTCCTACAGCTTCGAAGCGCCTTCCAGGCTGGTCGAGGCCGAGTTCAACAACATCTGGAATCAGGTCAACCGCGACCTCGAAGCCGCCGGTCGCACCTTCGCGGACGAAGAGACCACCGAGGAAGACGCCCGCGCCGAGTATCTGCGTCTGGCCGAGCGCCGCGTGCGCCTTGGTCTGGTGCTTGCCGAGATCGGCGAAAAGGCAGGCGTCACCGTTTCAGATGAAGAACTGCAGCGCGGTCTGTTCGAGCAGGTTCGCCGCTTCCCCGGCAACCAGCAGCAGGAAGTGTTCGAGTTCTACCGCAGCAACCCCGAGGCGCTGAACTCGCTGCGCGCTCCGATCTTCGAAGAAAAGGTCGTCGACCATCTTCTTGGCCAGATTTCCGTGACCGACACCAAGGTCAGCAAGGAAGAGCTGCTGGCCGAAGATGAAGAGGGCGAGGCCGAAGCCAAGCCGGCCAAGAAGAAGGCTGCGCCGAAGAAGGCTGCGGCCAAGGCCGAGGACAGCGAAGCCGAGGCTCCCAAGAAGAAGGCCGCTCCGAAGAAAAAGGCGGAGAAGGACGCAGAGTAAGATTTATCTGCGCCACGCATTGCATACGAAAAGAAAAGGCCGCCTCGAAAGGCGGCCTTTTCTTTTGGGGCATTCTTTCCTGCTATCGGCGGCTGCTTTCCGGCACTTCGGCCTCAATCAACCAGTCGGCCTGAGCTCTCTCGCCTAAAACCTTTTCATGAGACCAGATTTCACCAGCCCGCTGCATGCAAGCTGATGAAACAAGATCTTCGGGATAGGCTGGGTTACTCAGTCATCGCAGTTTTCAGAAGGCGGCGCGATAGAGCGTCAGCGCATCCGCTTCCGTAACCTCGACGGGATTGTTGCCGAGAAGCCTTGTTTGCAGCATGGCGTCGGCAGCAAGCTGCGGAAGCATTTCTTCCGCGACACCTGCATCGCGCAGTCGGCGCGGCGCACCGGAGGCATCCATCAGCGCGATCAGCCGCTCGACAAAGGCCTTCGCCTTTTCAGCCATGCCGGCATCGGGCGCGACATCGGCCCCGACAGGCCCGGCGAGTTCGGCATACAGCGCTTCTGCCGCCTTCATGTTGAACTCCAGCACCGGCTGCAGCATCAGCGCATTGGAGAGCCCGTGGGGAATGTGGTAGCGGCCGCCCAGCGGATAGGCCAGCGCATGCACCGCCGCCACCGGTGCGTTGGCGAAGGCCTGCCCGGCAAGCGTAGCGCCCAGCAGCATGGCCTCGCGCGCCGCGCGATCCTTGCCATCCTTGCAGGCCGCAACGAGATTGGAGGAAAGCAGACGCAATGCCTCACGCGCGGCCGCGTCCGAAAGCGGATTTTTCTTGTGCCGGCTGGTGTAGGCCTCGATCGCGTGGACCATGGCGTCGATGCCGGTGGCGGCAGTGTGCAGCGCCGGCAGACCTGTGGTCAGTTCGGCATCGAGCAGCACGCGGTCAGCATAGAGCTGATCCGCCACCACGCCCATCTTGGAATCGTCCGGAGTGGTCAGAATGGTGATGTTGGTGACTTCGGAGCCGGTTCCGGCCGTGGTCGGCACCTGCACCAGCGGCAGGCGCGCACCCTGCACCTTGCCGATGCCGTAAAGCTCCTTCAGCGGCTGATCGGTCGTCAGCATCACGGCGGCCAGCTTGGCGACATCCATGGAGGAGCCGCCACCGATCCCCAGCACGATATCCGCGCCGGCCTTGCGGCCCTCAGCCACGCAATCGAACAGCACAGCCTCGGGCGGATCAGCCACCACATCATCGAATATGGTGACGGCAAAGCCTTCGGCAGCCAGAGACGCCTTTGCCGCCTCCAGCACACCGGCCTTGTGCAAGCCCTTGTCCGTCACCAGCAGCAGCTTGCGTGCGGGAAACCATTGGCCAAGCAGCGCACCAAGCTTCGAGGCCGCCCCCCATTCGACATGTATCTGCCCGACCGTGGTAAAGGAGAAGGGTGTAAAGCTCATGGCTGCTTTCCTTATGCGCTGTGCCGGCGCGTCAGCGCCGGGTGAGACATGAAAGCCGGCACCAGGTGCGCCGGGTCAAAATGATTAATCGACACAAGGAGGACTCAGGCCACGCCTTCCACCTGAAGCGTGGCAAGCTCACGCGCGATCTTCTGCTTGTCGGCAAGCGTCTCGTTCGCGCGCGGGCGATACCAGACCGCGGTCCAGTTCACCGCGCCGAGCATGCCCTTGATCGCGATCGATGTATTCTCAGCGCGGATGCTGCCGTCCTCCTGCCCGCGGCGAAAAACATCGGCGAACAGCTTCTCGAAATCGCGGCGAATGGCCATGATTTCATCCAGCACCTGACGCTGCGCCAGCGTGGTGGCGGCCAGTCGGTGCATATGCACTCCCTGCACCACGACCGCCAGATAGGCGATGTTCTGCAGCATGGTAAGCGCGTGGGCTTCGAGCATCGCGCGCAGGGTTTCACGCCCGTTGCCGTCATTGTCCATCACCGCATTGACCGCCTCGTTCAACCGTCGCATGCCCTCACGATGGACATCGAAGAACAGATCCGTCTTCGACGCATAATAATGGTAGATCCTGCCCTTGGTCGCACCAAGCCGGCGGGCCACATCGTCGATGCTGGTGCCCTGAAAGCCCATTTCCATGAAGCATTGAGCAGCACAGTCGAGAATGTCGACATTGTTGTCCGCTCCGGCAGCCTCGCCGGCCTTGCGGCGCGAGCGTGTCGGGCGGCGCGGGCGCCCGGCCTCCACCACGGCTGCATCCGCACCGAGATCGCGTTGCCCTTCGGCTTCGTGATCCGATCTGGCCATGGAATATCCTCCGAATTTCATTCGCCCCGAAATATCGCCGGCTTTGGAATGTTGCGCAATTATCTGGCGCTCATCCATCTTGCGATGGCGATATAAGCTGGACGGGCACAATTAAACATACTACTGAGTATGTTGCAATTGCCGACAGGGCGAAACACACATTAAATCAAAGGAAAGACCGGATGAATGACCGGATCCACACTCCCGGCACGCCGCTGATATCCGACTGGATCGACGTCGACCAGCCTTTCATCGACCGGTTCGCGGATGCGATCCTGGACCATCAGTTCATTCATGTCGATCCTGTACGCGCGAAGGCCGAAGGCCCCTACGGCGGCACCATCGCCCACGGCTTCCTGTCGCTCTCGCTGCTCACCCACTTTACCCACACCGCCCTGCCCCGCCCGGCCGCGGGCGTCGTCGAGATCAATTACGGGTTTGAAAAAGTTCGCTTTCTGGCTCCCGTTCCGGTCGGCGCACGGGTCCGGGGCAAGTTCACCCTGCTCTCGCAGGAGCCGAAGGGCGCGGGAAAGCTCAGGCGCTTCAGCGTCGAGGTCGAAATCGAAGGCAATGAAAAGCCGGCCATGATAGCCGAATGGCTCGTGCTGGTTATGGAAGGAGAGAATTGATGTCGGTCAGCTTCAGGGATCAGGTCGCAATCGTAACCGGCGCAGGCGGCGGGCTCGGGCGCTCGCACGCGCTGATGCTGGCCGCACATGGTGCAGCCGTGGTGATTAACGATTTCGGCGGCGCGCGCGACGGTTCGGGCGGATCGACCGAAGCCGCCGAAGCCGTGGTGCGTGAGATCACCGAGGCCGGTGGCCGCGCCATCGCCGATGGCGGCAACGTCACCTCCGAAGCCGACATGGAAGCCATGGTTGCGCGCACGCTCTCGGCGTTCGGGCGCGTGGACGTTCTTGTCAACAACGCCGGCATCCTGCGCGACAGGACCTTCGCCAAGATGACGATCGACGATTTCCGCGCTGTGGTCGACGTGCACCTGATGGGCACGACCATCGCCACCAAAGCGGTGTGGGCGACCATGCGCGAGCAGAATTACGGCCGCGTGCTCGTCACCTCCTCCACGTCTGGCAGCTACGGCAATTTCGGACAGGCGAATTACGGCGCGGCCAAGATGGCGGTGCTCGGCCTTATGAACACGCTGCACCTCGAAGGCGCGAAATACGGCATTCACGTCAACGCCATCCTGCCGACCGCCGCCACGCGCATGACCGGCGACATGATGAGCGAGGAAATGCTGGAGCTGCTGGCACCCGAACTTGTCTCGCCCGCCGCCGTCTGGCTGGTGAGCCGGGATGCTCCTTCGCGCACCGCGCTGCTGGCCGGTGCCGGCACCGTGGCGCGCCTTGCCGTGGTCGAGAGCGAAGGCGTTTGCTTCACCGGCAAGCCGTTCACGCCGGATGAGGTCGGCGCGAATTTCGACCGCATCGCCAACCTTGAGAATCCGATCGAGCCGCCGGAAGGCCTGCGTCACGTCGACCGCATTCTCGCCAACGCCCGCGCTGCGCTCGGCAGGGCCTGAGGCGACAGAGGAAAAGCCATGAGCGAACGCCTCACCCCTCTCACCCGAAGCGCCTACCCATGGCATCAGGAAACGGTGCTGCAATGGGCGGATTCAGACATTTACGGCCATCTCAACAACGTGGCCTATCTGAAATATTTCGACACGGCGCTGAACATGTCGCTGATCGAACATCGCGCGCTGGACCTTTCGCCTGACGCGACCGATCCCATCGGCCTCGTTGTGCAGAACGGCGCGCAGTTCTTCAGCGAAATCACCTTTCCCACCAAACTGTGGGTCGGCGTACGGGTCGAGAAGGTCGGGCGCACCAGCATGAACTGGGGTTTTGGCCTGTTTTCCGCCGACTCCGAGCTGTGCTCGGCGCGTGGCACCTATGTGCATGTCTATGTGGACCGCGCCACGCGCCGCCCCGTACCATTGACCGAACCGCTGCTGGCCTGCGCCCGCGCGCTCGCCGCACCGACCGATATCTGAATCAGGAGAAGCAGATGAAAGAAGCCGTAATCGTCTCGACCGCGCGCACGCCCATCGGCAAGGCCTATCGCGGCGCCTTCAACGCCACGACCGCGCCGCGCCTGATCGGCCACGCCATCGAACATGCCGTCGCCCGCGCCGGCATCGATCCGGCGGAGGTCGAGGATGTCGTGGTCGGAGCAGCGCTCCAGCAGGGCACCACCCACATGAACATCGCCCGCACCGGCCTGCTGCGCGCCGGCCTGCCGGTCACGGTTCCCGGCCAGAGCGTCGATCGCCAGTGTGCGTCCGGCCTGATGGCGATCGCCATTGCGGCCAAGCAGATCCTTGCCGACGGCATGAAGATCACGGTTGGCGGCGGGGTCGAGCAGATTTCTCTGGTGCAGACGCCTCAGATGAACACCTCGCACTGGCACGACCCGTGGATCGACGCGCATCTGCCGCAGACCTACATGTCGATGGTGGAAACCGCCGAGATCGTGGCCGACCGCTATGGCGTCAGCCGCGAGGCGCAGGATGAATACGCGCTGCAATCGCAGGCACGCACCGCCGCCGCACAGGCCGCCGGCCGTCTCGATGCGGAAGTCGTGCCGCTCACCACGGTCATGCAGGTGACGGACAAGGCGACCGGTGCCGTTTCCGAGAAGGAAGTGACGCTGGCGAAGGATGAGGGCAACCGCCCTGAAACCACGCTCGAAGGCCTTTCCAGCCTGAAGCCGGTATTCCGGGACGGCCAGCGCATTGCCGAAGGCCGCTTCATCACCGCCGGTAACGCCTCGCAGCTTTCCGACGGCGCTTCCGCCTCGGTACTGATGGAACGCAGCGAAGCCGAAAAGCGCGGCCTTGCCCCGCTCGGCCTCTATCGCGGCATTGCCGTGGCTGGCGTTGGCCCCGAGGAAATGGGCATCGGCCCGGTTCCGGCCGTGCGCAAGCTGCTGGCGATCCATGGCCTCAAGGTCGAAGACATCGGCCTGTGGGAGCTGAACGAGGCTTTCGCCGCGCAGGTCATCCCTTCGCGCGACCAGCTCGGCATCCCCGATGAACTGCTCAACGTCAATGGCGGCGCCATTTCCATCGGCCATCCCTATGGCATGTCGGGTGCCCGCATGGTGGGCCATGCCCTGATCGAGGGCAAGCGGCGCGGTGCGCGCTATGTGGTCGTGACCATGTGCATCGGCGGCGGCATGGGCGCTGCCGGCCTGTTCGAAGTGCTCTGAGCACCGGCATCGAAAATAAAAAAGGGCGGTGGAAATGTCCACCGCCCCTTTTTCATTGTGGTTCATTCAGGTGCGGGAAAGGCCGATCCGCCGTTCAAGGTGAGGAAGCGGGAGGATTTCAGCGCTGTCGGCCGCGGCCAGATCAAGCAGCGACGCCACCTCCGCCGGAAACGCCGCCGCCTTCGGCCGCCCGCCCGCCTGCGAGACATGCAGCATCATCAGCTCGCTCCACGCAAGCAGCGCGCCGCCGGCATTGTGCATTTCCAGATAGCCATGCAGACGCTTTGAATCCGCCGCCAGCACATGCAGCGACAGGTTCAGCGCATCGCCTTCATGACATTCGCGCAGATAGCCGGTGCGCATGTCGAGCGTATAAAGAGTGGCGGATGTAGCCGCACGATAGGCAGCGTCGAGACCAATCTCATCCATGTAGGCGGTCATGGTCTCGGAGAAGGCAATGGCATAGGCGAAATCGGCCATGTGGCCGTTATAGTCCACCCATTCCCGCCCCACCCGCGTCTTGCGGGTGAAGCTCGCCGCAGCGCGCCTGTCGGTCATGCCTTGCGGTTGTCCAGCCAGTGCCGGACTTCACCCACCACGCCGCGCCGGAACAGAAGCACGCAGATCATGAAGGTAGCGCCCAGAACGATGGTAACCGGGAAGCCGGAGGTGGCGAAGAAGTTCTGCAATCCGACGAGGATGCCTGCGCCGACCACCGGCCCCGCCATGGTGCCGATGCCGCCCAGCAACGCCATCAGGATCACCTCGCCCGACATGTTCCATGCCACGTCGGTCAGCGTCGCGAACTGGAACAGCAGCGCCTTGAGACTACCAGCGAGACCGGCGAGACCAGCCGACATAACAAAGGCGGCGAGCTTGTAGCGCTGCACGGAATAGCCAAGCGAGATGGTGCGCGGCTCGTTCTCACGGATGGCCTTGAGGATCTGTCCGAAAGGCGAATGCACGATACGCCAGATCAGCATCAGGCTCAGCACCGTCATCACGGCGATGAAGTAATAGAGGTTCATCGTGTCGTTGAGGTCGATGAGCCCGAACAGCTTGTCGCGCGAAAAACCCTGAATGCCGTCCTCTCCATTGGTGAACGGAACCTGCAGGCAGAAGAAGTAGAACATCTGCGCCAGGGCCAGCGTGATCATGGCGAAGTAGATGCCCTGCCTGCGGATGGCGATGGCGCCGATGATCAGACCCAGCACGATGGCCGCACCGACGCCGGCAAGGATCGCCACTTCCGGCGTCACCTGCCACACTTTCATGGCATGGGCCGTCACATAGGCAGCGCCGCCGAAGAAGGCGGCATGGCCGAAGGACAGAAGCCCCGTATAGCCGAGCAGCAGGTTGAAGGCGGCGGCGAACAGCGCGAAGCACAGAAGCTTCATCATGAAGATCGGATAGACCCACATGGGCGCGACGAGCAGCGCCGCGACCACGAGCGCAAGAAGGATGAACCCCGAACGAGGGCTGCGACGGGACGGCATGTCGGCGGCTTCGGTAGGAATGGCGCTCATATCAGGTCTCCTTTCCGAAAAGCCCGGCCGGGCGCAGCAGGAGCACGATGGCCATGATGACGAACACCACGATGTTGGCCGCCTCCGGATAGAAGACCTTGCACAGGCCCTCGATGATGCCGAGCATATAGCCGGTGACGATGGCCCCAAGGATGGAGCCCATACCGCCGATAACCACCACGGCGAACACGATGATGATCAGGTTCGAGCCCATCAGCGGACTGACCTGAAACACGGGAGCAGCCAGCACGCCTGCAATGCCGGCAAGCGCGCAGCCGAACCCGTAGGTCACGGTCAGCAACACCGGCACGTTGACGCCGAAAGCCTGCACCAACGTGGCATTCTCGGTCGCCGCGCGCAGATAGGCGCCGATCGAGGTCTTCTCGATCACCGCCCAGGTGCCGAGACAGATGACCAGAGAGGCAACGACGACCCAGCCGCGATAGTTGGGCAGCACCATGAAGCCCAGATTGGTTGCGCCCCTCAAGGCTTCCGGTGCGGTGTAAGGCTGGCCGGATGTGCCGAAGAAATGGCGGAACGTGCCTTCCAGCAGCAGCGCCAGACCGAAGGTGAACAGCAGGCCGTAGAGATGGTCGAGACCATAGAGGCGGCGCAGCATCAGCCGTTCGATCGCCATTCCGACGATGCCGACGATCAGCGGCGCAAGAATGAGCGCGCCCCAATAGCCGATGCCGGCATAGGCCAGCAGCATCCACGCTGCGAAGGCACCGAGCATATAAAAGGCGCCATGGGCGAAATTGATCACCCGCAGAAGGCCGAAGATGACGGCCAGTCCCAGCGACAGCAATGCGTAGAACGACCCGTTGATCAATCCGATCAGCAACTGCCCCATAAGGGCAGGCAAAGGCACTCCAAAGATCATCGTCATCTCACACCCCCAGAGCCGTGTTGAGCGCCTCGGTGCGCGCAGGCAATTCCGACACGGAGAAACTGTCGATCATCTTGCCGTGGTCCATCACGTAGAAATGGTCGGCGATGCGTGCTGCGAAACGGAAATTCTGCTCGACCAGAAGCACGCTCAGGCCGTGCGACTTCAGAACCTTCAGCATTTCGCCGATGCGCTCCACGATGACGGGCGCGAGCCCCTCGGTCGGCTCGTCCAGCAGGATCATGCGCACGCCGGTGCGCAGGATGCGGGCGATAGCCAGCATCTGCTGCTCGCCGCCGGAAAGCTTGGTGCCGGGGCTGGTGCGCCGCTCCAGCAGGTTCGGGAAGATGTTGTAGATTTCCTCAAGGCTCATGCCGCCTTTGGCCACCACCGGCGGCAGCAGCAGGTTTTCCTCGACGGAAAGGCTGGCGAAGATGCCGCGCTCTTCCGGCACGAACCCGAGGCCTGTGCGGGCCACGCGATGCAGCGGCAGGCGCATGATGGAGCGCTGCTCGAACTCGACGTCGCCCTTGCGCTTGCGGATGATGCCCATGATGGCGCGCAGCGTCGTGGTCTTGCCCACGCCGTTGCGGCCAAGCAGCGTCACCGTCTCGCCCGCAAAAACGTCGAGATCGACGCCGTGCAGGGCATGGCTCTCGCCATACCACGCTTCGAGGTTGCGTACCTTCAGCTGCGCAGCCGCGCCCCCGCCGCGCGGAGCGGCGCCGGCCGCAGGAACCGGATCAGTGCCCGCCATCTTCAGACCCCATATAGGCTTCGCGCACGCGCGGGTCGGTGCTGACGGTGGCGTAATCGCCGCGCGCCAGAACTTCGCCACGCTGCAGAACGGTGATCTCGTGGCCGATATCGGCAACCACCTTGAGATTGTGCTCGACCATGAGCAGCGCGCAGTCGCGTGCGACGGTCGAAATCAGGGAGGCCATGTTCTCCACGTCCTCATGGCCCATGCCGGCCAGAGGTTCGTCGAGCAGAAGCACACGCGGTTCGAGCGCCAGCGTCGTGGCGATCTCCAGCGCGCGCTTGCGGCCATAGGAAAGGTCGGCGGCGCGCCGCTGCGACATATCGGCAAGGCCAACACGGTCGAGCAGTTCCATGGCGCGCGGACGCAGCCTGTCGAGGCTGGAAAGCGGCCGCCAGAACTGCACCGCGAGATTGTTGGCGCGCTGCAGGGCAATACAGACATTGTCGAGCAGCGACATGTCGCCGAAGGTGGCGGAGATCTGGAACGAGCGGACCATGCCCATGCGCGCAACGCGCGCCGGATCCATCGCCGTGATATCTGTTTCGTCCAGCACGATACGCCCGGCCGTCGGTGTATAGAACTTGGTCAACAGGTTGAACACCGTGCTCTTGCCGGCGCCGTTCGGGCCGATCAGCGCATGCACCCGGCCATGATGAATGTCGATGTCGACATTGTTCACGGCAAGGAAGGGCCCGAAGCGCTTGGTCAGCCCCCGTGCCGAAAGAACGGCACGGGAGGCGCCAGCATCGGAACGAACCGCGGCTGGATGGGTGGTCATCGTTATCCGATCACTTCTTGACGAGCGGGCAGGCGCTGTTTTCCACGGAAGCGAAGGCTTCCTTGCCCGGGATGGTGGCGAGCACTTCGTAAAGGTCACCGGCAGACGTGGATTCTTCCGGCTTCTTCACGCGGACCAAGAACATGTCGTGGACGACGCGGCCGTCTTCACGCAGATAGGCGTTACGGTTGAAGAAGTCGTTGATGTCCATGCCGCGCATGGTTTCCATCACCTTCGAGCCGCTTTTGGCTTCACCGGCCTTTTCGGCAGCCTTCAGATAGTTGGTGACGGCCGAGTAGACGCCGGCATGAACCATGGTGGGCTTCTTGCCGTCCATGCGCTCGCTGTAGCGGGCCGACCACTCGCGGGTCTGGTCATCCATATCCCAGTAGAAGGCGGTGGTGAGCGTCAGGCCCTTGGCGATATCGAGGCCAACGCCCTGCACGTCGGTGAGGAACAAAAGCATGCCGGCAATCTTCTGCCCGGCATCGGTGATGCCGTATTCCTGCATCTGCTTCAGCGCGGTCATGGTGTCGCCGGAGGAGTTGGCAAGCGCGATGACATCGGCGCCGGAAGCCTGCGCCTGGAGGATGTAGGACGAGAAGTCGGTGGTCTCGCGCGGATGACGCACGGAACCCACAACCTCGCCGCCAGCGGCCAGAACGGCCTGCGTGGTATCAGCCTCAAGCGCGTGGCCGAAGGTGTAGTCCACGGTGATGAAGTACCACTTCTTCGCGCCTTCCAGCGTCATGGCGCGGCCGGTGCCGTTAGCCATGGCAAAGGTGTCCCAGGTCCACTGCGCGGTGGAGGGCGAGCAGGCCTCGCCGGTCAGCGCCGAGGAACCGGCCGTCGAGATCAGGAAGGCGGTGTCCGTCTGGCGGGTGATTTCCTGCACGGCCATCGCCACCGACGAGGTCGGCACGTCGATGACAGCGACCACGTTCTGAGAGTCGATCCAGGTGCGGGCCAGCGTCGAGCCGACATCGGGCTTGTTCTGGTGATCACCGACGATCACCTCGACCGTCTCGCCCAGCAGCTTGCCGCCGAAATCCTCGACCGCCATCTGCGCGGCCACGACAGAGCCCTGCCCCGCAAGGTCGAAATTCATGCCCGACATGTCGGTCAGGACACCGATGCGGTAAGGCTCGGCGAAAGCCGCCGTTGCCGACAAAGTAAACACCGTCGACACAATGATGGTCTTCAGATTTTTCATTCCACTACTCCTCCATCAGGCACACAGGCGTGCCAGAACCCGGATGCGCGAACCGCCGCACATCCCCCGAAATCATGAATGACTGGCATCCTCCAGGACGCGCCGGGCGAGATAAAACTGATCGCCCTCGCTGGCCGCCGCCCAGTTCTGGCGGGTTTCAGCATCGATCGCGGCCTTAGTCATGCGCAGGGCAAGCGAAGGTGCCTCTGCCACCCCGGCAGCCCAGTTTCGTGCTTCCGTCTCAGTCGAGCCATCAGCCACGACACGGTCGCACAGGCCGAGCGACAGCGCTTCGTCGGCGCCGATCTTCTCGTCACAGAACAGAATGCGCTTGGCCCGCGTCGAACCGACGCGCTCGACCAGAAGCGGCAGACCACCCCAGCCAAGCGTCATGCCGAGACGGATTTCAGGAAAGCGCAGATAGGAGGAAGCGCCCATGACGCGGAAATCCGCCGTCAGCGCCAGAATGGCACCGCCGCCAATCACCGGCCCTTCAAGGGCAGCGATGACCGGCTGAGGAACCCGGCGCCACGCATCCGTCATGCGACCGCCGGCATTCATGGCCTGCGCCCGCTCGACATCGCCGGCACCCGGCTTCCACAGAGCCTCATCCCTGAGATCGACACCCGCAGCGAAGATGGAAGGAGTTCCGGTCAGCACGACAACAGCAATGTCGGCCCGCTGCGCGAGCGCCAGCGCGGCGCTCTCCAGACCGGCAATCAGCTCGGCATTTAGCGCATTGGCCTTGCCGCCGCGATCGAAGCGCAGCGTTGCCACAGCGCCTTCCGACACCGTCGTTACTCCAGACATGAATCCTCCCAAAATGGGCCTTCTTCGCGGTTCTGTGCAGAAACCGCTTTGACATACTACCGAGTATGTTGCATATCCGGTTTGAACTTTGCAAGGCATATTTTCATCGGGCATATTGCGGTGCAAAAGTCCCGCTGCCCCCCAGGAAGGAGACCCGGATAGATGACGACCGGCCCTGCGCTCGCACCTGAACCCGCGCTTGATCACAATCGCGCGGTACTCCGCTATATCCTTGAAAATTATGCGCAATCGAACCCGGATGCGCCCTTCGTCCATTTCTGGCCGGGCCCGCAGTGGAGCTATTCGGAAACGCTGAAGCGGGTGCGGATACGCGCCACCACGCTCGCCCGCGCTGGCGTGAAGCGCGGCGACCATGTGCTGTGCCTGATGGGCAACGGGCCCGACCTTCTGTGCACCTGGTTCGCCATAAATTATCTTGGCGCGGTCTATGTGCCGATCAACACCGGCGCGCGGGGACGCGTGCTGGAACACATCCTCGAAGATGCCGATGCGCCGCTGCTGATTGCCGCAGCGCCGCTGGTCGAGCGCCTCGGGGAGGTTTCACCCGGCAAGGTGCAGACCGTTCTGGTGTGCGAGGGCGACGCGCCCGCCATCGCAGGTCTCGACATCCGCCCGCTGGTCGATGCTGAGGCGGAGGAACCCGCCTTGCTGGAGCTTTCGCAGCCGATCGAGCCGTGGGATCTCTACGCCATCATGTACACGTCCGGCACCACCGGAAACGCCAAGGGCGTGATGAGCAGCTATACGCAACTCTATACGATGGGCCCTGACGCTTTCGATTGCGTGGAGGCGGACGACCGCTGCATGATCTGCGGGCCGATCTTCCATTGCGGCTCGACACTGTTCGTCTATGCGATGCTGGCGCGCGGGCTTTCCATCGGCATGATGCGCGAGTTCAAGACCGGCACCTTCTGGCAGGCCGTGCGTGAAACCGGCTCGACCTACTGTCTGCTGCTCGGCGTCATGGCGAGCTTCCTGCTCAAGCAGCCGCCGGCCGAAGGCGAGCGCGACCATCCGCTGCGCCGTGCCTTCATCACCCCCTTCGGCGAGGACGGACCGCTGTTTGCAAAGCGCTTCGGCGTCGATGCATGGACGATCTACAACATGACCGAGATCGCCAGCCCCATGGTGGCCGGCCCCGGCATCACGGAAAAGGGCATCGCCGGTAAACCGCGGCGCTGGTACGAATTGCGCATCGTCGACGGGAACGACATGGAAGTTGCTGACGGAGAGGTGGGCGAACTGATCGTGCGCACCCACCGTCCATGGGCCCTGATGAGCGGCTACTACAACAACCCGGCCGCCACGGTGGAGGCCATGCGCAACGGCTGGTTCCACACCGGCGACGGTTTCCGCCGCGCACCGGACGGCACCTATTTCTTCGTCGACAGGCTGAAGGACGTCATCCGCCGCCGTGGCGAAAACATCTCCTCCTTTGCGCTTGAAAGCGAAGTGCTGAACATCGCGGCCATCCGCGAATGCGCGGCAGTCGCCGTTCCGAGCGAATTCACCGAGGACGAGGTGCTGATCGTCGTCACGCCGGTCGAAGGCGCGACCATCGATCCCCTCGCCGTGAAGGCAGAGCTGGAAAAGGCACTGCCGCGCTTCATGGTGCCGCGTTACATTCGCATTCTGGACGACCTGCCCAAGACGGCCTCTGGCAAGGTGCAGAAGCATCTGCTGCGCAAGGAAGGCGTGACCTCCGACACCTATGATGGCGAGGTGAGGCGCTGACGGACGGCTGCGTCCTCAGCTTTCGTCCGGAACTGTGCCGGTCGTGGCGCCGGCAAGAGCAAGCTCGTCGATCAGCATGTTGCGAAAAATGGTTCCGCCAAGGCCGAGTGGACGAGCCCTGCGATGGATGAGATAACAGGTGTTGGCAGTGCGACTGCCTTCCGCCCGCAATTCGCGTATATCGCCTTTCTCCACCCAGTGCTGCGCAAAGGAGATGGGCACGACGCCCAGATAGCGTGAGGACAGCACCAAAAGCATGCGCGACAGGATGGTTGGCGCCGTCGCCCTGATCATCAGCCCCCGGACAAACTCGGAATAAGCCTCCTCCTGCGTGACCTCCGTGGCGACGAAACTATGCCTGCGCAGTTCAGCGGGAGTGATCATGGCATCCTCCATGTCAAACAAAGGATGCTGGCGGCCGCAGAAAATGCCCATCCACTCTGTGCAGACAGGGGTGGCAGCGAGCGCATCCGTGTGACGGCTGAGCGCGGTAAAGCCGAGATCGGCGACACCTTCGAGAACCGACGCATAGATGTGATCGGGTGAGCTCATGCGAATGGTCAGCCGCAACCCGGGATAGCGGTCGCTGATGCGGCCAATGGCGCGCGACATGGGTTCACCGAACTCGAACAGGAAACTGTCGTCCACGAACAGCGTGACCTTGTCTTCCAGTTTCTGCGTGGCTGCACCAATGAAATCGTTGAACCGGCCGATTTCGCCCAGCAGTTGCACCGCGGCGGAGTGCACCATCTGCCCCTGCTCCGTCAGCCGGAACCCGGACCTGCCACGTTCGCAAAGGCGCATCGCCAGACGCCCCTCAAGCCGGCTCAGACCGAGGCTGATGGCGGATTTTCCCTTGCCCAGCCGGGCCTGCGCCGCCGTGATGCCACCGGCTTCGACGATCTCCACGAACTCGCGCAGACTTGCGATATCGGCGTCGGAAAGATTGCCGCGGAACGGCTTGCTGAGCGGTGTCATGTCTTTGTCCTCGATTTGCCAATAGTTTTCATTTCATCAAACTTTGGTCAAGCAAACTGATATCGACGCGAAGCGACCGATCGGATAGCGCAAGGGAAGGAAGAAGCTGGCGGATGATGCGCAAGGCAGCCTTGCAGGCTGTACCTCTGCCCCTGTCCGGCAGGGCCGGTCGCCGGAAAGCGCGTACGCGGCCTGCCTTCTGAACCATTTTGGCTGGCGTAGCGCCGGCCGGACCAGGCGAAACCAGCGCCCATCGGGCGCGCGGCAACCACAGGAACAGAAACGATGACCGAACTGAAGAACTTCGACAAAACGCCGGAAGCAAGCGACATCGCCCACCATTTCCATGGCTACACCGATGCCCGCCGCCATCAGGAAGTCGGGCCGATGATCATCGAAAGCGGTCAGGGCATCTATGTCACCGACAACAGCGGCAAGCGCTATATCGAGGGTCTTTCGGGCCTGTGGAGCGTAGGCGTCGGCTTTCAGGAGGATCGCCTGATCAACGCTGCCACGAAGCAGCTGAAACAGCTGCCTTACTATCATAATTTCGGGCACAAGAGCCATCAGGCGGCCATCGCGCTTTCCGACCAGCTGGTCGAACTCGCCCATGTGCCTATGAGCAAGGTCTTCTATACGAACTCCGGTTCCGAGGCCAACGACACCGTGCTGAAGATGGTGTGGTATCGCTCCAACGCGCTCGGCAAGCCGGAAAAGAAGAAGGTCATCGCCCGCACGCGCGGCTATCACGGCGTGACCATCGCCTCGGCAAGCCTGACGGGCCTGCCGAACAACCACCGCTCCTTCGACCTTCCGATCGACCGCGTGCTGCACACCACCGCGCCGCATTACTGGAAGGAAGGCCGCGACGGCGAGACGGAGGAGCAGTTCGCCACCCGCTGCGCCAACGATCTGGAAGCACTGATCCAGAAGGAAGGTCCCGAGACCGTCGCCGCCTTCTGGGCCGAGCCGGTCATGGGTGCGGGCGGCGTCGTCGTTCCGCCGAAAACCTATTTCGAGAAGATCCAGGCCGTTCTTGCAAAGTATGACATCATCTTCGTCGCCGACGAAGTCATCTGCGGCTTCGGCCGCACCGGCGAGATGTTCGGCTCGATCACCTACGACATCCGCCCCGACGTGATCGTAATGTCGAAGCAGATCACATCGAGCTACGTCCCCTTCTCCGCGATCATGATGAACGACCGCTTCTACCAGCCGCTTGCCGACGAGAGCCACAGCATCGGCACCTTCGGCCATGGCTTCACCGGCGGCGGCCACCCGCTTGGCGCTGCCGTGGCGCTGGAGAACATCGCCGTCATCAGGGAACGCGATCTCGTCGCCAATGCCCGCGAGATCGGCACGCACTTCCTGCAGCGCCTCGAAACGCTAAAGGACAGCTCGCTGATCGGCGAAGTGCGCGGCGTCGGCCTGATCTCGGCCATCGAGCTGGTCAACGACAAGGCGACGAAATCGGTCAGCACGGTCGGCAAGCTCGGCGGGCTGATGAATGCCGCCATGCAGCGCAACGGCCTGATTTCCCGCAACATGGCCGACGCGGTCGCCTTCTGCCCGCCGCTCATCATCACGATGGCCCAGGCCGACGAGATGTTTGAGATCATCGCCAAGTCTCTGCGCGAGGTCGAAAGCGAAATCGGCGCAGCCTGAAGAAGCCGCCAGCAAACCATAGCGCGGCACGTCCTTGTCCGGGATGGCGCCGCGCTTTCAGGAACAGGATCCGTCGAATGTCCCGCAACGAAAAGCACAACTACATCGCCGGGGAATGGGTGGCCGCCGCCGAATTCACCGAAAACCGGAACCCGTCGGATCTCGATGACGTGATCGGCCACTACGCTCAGGCGAGTGCACAACAGACCGGGGATGCCATTGCCGCCGCGCGCGCTGCACTGCCGGAATGGGCGGCGGCAACGCCGCAGTTCCGCGCGGAAATTCTGGAGCGGGTCGGCACCGAGCTGATGGCACGCCGCGAAGAGCTTGGCGAATTGCTCTCCCGCGAGGAAGGCAAGATACGCGCCGAAGGCATCGGGGAAGCCACCCGTGCAGCACAGCTTTTCAAGTTCTATGCGCAGGAAGCCCTGCGCGTGGAAGGCATCGCCATCGCCTCGATCCGGCCCGGCGTGCGCGTCGAGGTACGCCACGAGCCAGTCGGCGTCATCGGCATGATCACGCCGTGGAATTTCCCCATCGCCATTCCGGCATGGAAGATCGCGCCCGCCCTCGCCTATGGCAACACGGTGGTTTTCAAGCCCGCCGACCTGACACCCGGCTGCGGATGGGCGCTGGCTGAAATCCTCTCGCGCGCCGGCCTGCCTGCCGGGGTCTTCAACCTCGTCATGGGCAAGGGCCGTATCGTTGGCGATGCCATCGCCCGTTCGCCGCTCGTCGATGCCGTCACCTTCACCGGTTCGGAAGCAACCGGCCGCGGCATTCGCGGCATCGTTGCCGAGCGCGGCGGCAAGGTGCAGCAGGAAATGGGCGGCAAGAGCCCTCTCGTGGTGCTCGACGATGCCGATCTCGACAACGCCATCGACTGCGCCATTGGCGGCTCGGTGATTTCCACCGGCCAGCGCTGCACGTCGAACACCCGCATCATCGCCACCCCGGCCATTCACGATGCGCTGGTTGAAGGAATGGCGAAGCGCACGCGTGCGCTGGTGGTCGGCAATGCCCTCGATCCCGCAAGCCATATCGGCCCCGTGGTGGACCAGAAGCAGCTCGACACCAACCTGCGCTACATCGCGATCGCCGATGACGAGGGCGCCGAGCGTCTTTGCGGTGGCGAGATTCTGGAACGGCCGCAGCGCGGCTTCTACCTGTCGCCGGCGGTCTACGCCAACTGCACCAATCAGATGGTGCATGTGCGCGAGGAAATCTTCGGGCCGGTCGTCAGCGTGATCAAGGCCGCCGACTATGAGGAAGCGCTCGCCATCGCCAACGATTCGGACCTTGGCCTTTCCTCGGGAATCTGCACGAAATCGCTGAAATATGCCGAGGACTTCAAGACCCGCTCCGCATCGGGCATGGTGTTCGTCAACCTGCCGACCGCAGGCGTCGACTACCATGTTCCGTTCGGCGGCAAGAAGGCGTCGAGCTATGGCCCGCGCGAGCAGGGCCGCGCCGCGCGCGAATTTTTCACCAGCTCCAAAACGGCCTACACCAACCCGCTTTGATATAAACGGACCGGCAGCGGAGCCCTCCCAGGGGATTTTCGCTGCCGGTCGATTTGTGTCACACCGAACACAAGCCTATATCGTTATCTGTCGTACGCAGCATGGAGGAAGACATGAGTGAGCTTTTGGACAAGCGCAAATTCTATATCGACGGCAAATGGGTAGACCCTGTCGCTGCGAATGACCTTGAAGTGATCGATCCCTCGACCGAAGAGCCCGTCGCGGTCATCAGCATTGGCGCGCAGGCCGACACCGACCGTGCGGTCGCGGCTGCGAAAGCAGCCTTCGCATCATGGTCGAAGACCTCGCCGGCCGAGCGGCTTTCCTATGTCGAAAAAATTCTCGCCATCTACAAGCGCCGGGCAGCGGAAATGGCCCAGTCCATGACGCTCGAAATGGGCGCCCCGCAGGACATGTCGCTTGCCTCGCAGACGGGCGCCGGCACCTATCATATCGAGACCTTCATCGAAGCCTACAGGAATTTCGAGTTCATCCGCCCGCTGGGGCCGCATGCACCGACCACCATGGTCGCATGGGAACCGATCGGCGTTGTCGGCCTGATCACGCCGTGGAACTGGCCGATGAACCAGGTCACCCTCAAGGTCATTCCGGCCATACTGGGCGGCAACACGGCCGTTCTGAAGCCATCCGAAATCGCCCCGCTCTCCTCCATGCTGTTTGCCGAGATCGTGCATGAGGCTGGCCTGCCCGCCGGCGTGTTCAACCTCGTCAATGGTGATGGCGTAGGTGTCGGAACGCAGCTTTCGGTCCATCCCGACATCGAGATGATCAGCTTCACCGGCTCCACCCGTGCCGGTATCGCCATTTCCAAGGCGGCCGCGGCATCCCTGAAGAAGGTGGCGCTGGAACTCGGCGGCAAGGGCGCGAACCTCATCTTCGCGGACGCCGATGCGGACGCGGTGGTGCGGGGCACCCGCCATTGCTTCAACAATTCCGGCCAGTCCTGCAACGCGCCCACCCGTATGCTGGTGCAGCGCGAGGTTTACGAAAAGGCGGTGGAAACGGCTGCCCGCGTTGCCGGGGAGACCGCCGTGGCCAGCGCGCATCTGCCCGGCGCGCATATCGGCCCGGTGGTGAGCAAGCAACAGTGGGACAAGATTCAGGACCTCATCCAGAAAGGCATCGAGGAAGGTGCGCGTCTGGTCGCCGGCGGCCCCGGCCTGCCTGAAAACGTCAACCGTGGCTATTTCGTGCGGCCCACCGTGTTTGCGGACGTCAACAACGACATGACCATCGCAAGGCAGGAGATTTTCGGGCCTGTCCTGTCGATCATCCCCTTCGACACCGAAGAGGAAGCCGTCGAGATCGCCAACGACACGCCCTATGGCCTCACCAACTACGTGCAGACGCAGGACGGCGCCCGCCGCAACCGACTGGCGCGTCAGCTGAACGCCGGCATGATCGAGATGAACGGAGAGTCGCGCGGTGCTGGCTCGGCCTTCGGTGGCGTCAAGGCGTCCGGCCGGGCGCGCGAAGGCGGCTGGATGGGACTTGAGGAGTTCATGGACTCCAAGTTCATCTCCGGCTGGAGCCTGAACGACTGATGAGCTGCGGCCCGGAAGACCCGGGCCCTGAATGAAAACGTGACCTTCCGGGACCGCAGCCCGACATCCGGGCTGCGGTCCCTGGCATATATCGCATCGATATCTGCCTCAATTCGGTAGGGAAAACAGAACCTCATACCGGCCTTAAACCGTGCCATACGGTATCCTCAGATCCGATTTCCCGGTGATCTGCGATCGCAGAATCCGGATCGGCGCCTCATCACGCAGATGCATGTTTTGCAGGGTCTGGAACCCGCTTTTCGCGGTATCCGCCTGGATGCAAACTGCCCTCGATCAGGATGATGCATCAAAACGAATAATGTTCACTCATGAACTGTTCAAAACAGATCAAATCCCGGTTGAAACTGGCGAATAACAGCTTTTTTCCAAAGTTCTCAGCCACTCATTGACAGCACATTAAGATGCATCTTAATCTGGGCCAACAAGGGGTGACAGCAAGGACTCGTCAAAAACGCCTCTTGCTGGGAGAAAATTACATGAGGAAAACACTTACCCGGCTGGTTGCAGCCGTTTTCTTGGGCTGCGCGTCGATGTCCGGCGTGGCCATGGCGCAGGATGGCGCCACCTCCGCCGAAATCACCCGTGGCGGAACCCTCAACATGATCGTTCAGCCCGAGCCTCCGATGCTGATAGTGGGCCTGAACACACAGGGTCCCACCCTCTATGTGGCGGGCCAGATCTATCAGAGCCTGCTGACATATCGTGAAGACCTGAAGCCCCTGCCGCAGCTTGCGAAGAGCTGGACCGTGTCCGAAGACGGCCTGACCTACACCTTCAATCTGCAGGAAGGTGTAAAATGGCATGATGGGGAAGCTTTCACATCAAAGGACGTCGTGTTCGCGGCTGAGGAATTTCTGGTGGACGCCCATCCTCGCTGGCGCCTCATCCGGGAGGCCTATGTCGAAAGTGTCACCGCCCCTGACGACCTGACCGTGGTCTTCAGGCTGAAGAAGCCTTTCTCGGCATTTCTGTACGGTTTCGAACTGAGCTCGTTCCCGATCATGCCGGCTCACCTGTACCAGGGCACCGACTACCGCACCAATGCGAACAACACCCGCCCGATCGGTACCGGCCCTTACAAATTTGCGGACTGGCAGCGCGGCAGCTACATCCATCTGGTTCGCAACGAACAGTACTGGAAGGAAGGCCAGCCCTACATCGATGATCTCTACTTCCGTGTGATCCCGGACGCCGCGTCACGCGCCATCGCCTTTGAACAGGGCACTGTCGATCTGCTGCGCGGCGGTGACGTCGAAGGCTTCACCATCAATAGCCTGACGTCCCTGCCGGGCGTGGAGACGACGACAGCCGGATGGGAATATTTCTCCCCGCAGATGTTCCTGCAGCCGAATCTTCGCCTTGAGGTCTTCAAGAACAAGGATGTCCGCAAAGCGGTCTATCATGCCCTTGACCGCGATTTCATCGTCAATGCGATCTTCTTCGGGCAGGGCAAGGTCTCTACCGGCCCCTTTGCGGAAAGCATGCTGTTCCACGATCCGAACATCCAGCAATATCCATATGACATGGAGCTGGCAAAGAAGCTGATCGCTGACTCGGGCGTGGACCTTTCGAAGCATCCCATTCGCCTTCTCGGTCTGCCTTACGGTTCGACCTGGGATCGCATGACGGAGTACGTCAAGCAGCAGCTTGAGGAACTCGGTTTCGTGGTCAGCATTCAGGCCGTCGATGCCGGCGGATGGCTGCAGGCCATGGGCAACTTCGACTTCGATCTTGCTTTCAGCTTCCTCTACCAGTTCGGCCATCCGGCTCAGGGGGTCTCGCGCATTTACTTCAGCGACAATCAGGTCAAGGGCACCCATGCCGGCAACAATGGCGGCTATGAGAACCCCGAGGTCGATGCGATGTTCCGCAAAGCCGCCGACGCCATCGATGAGGCCGAAGCCGCCGAGGCCTACACCAAGGTCCAGCAGATCCTCGCGGAAGAAGTGCCGGTGCTGTGGATGTTCGATATGAAGAACACCACCATCTACCGCGACAAGATCAGGAACCCGGTTCGCACGGCCATCGGCCTGAACGAGCCGATGGATGAGGTCTGGATCGCCAGGTAATTCCTGCATCCCTCAGATCATGCATCTGGCATCCCGAAGGGTTTCCTTTCGGGATGCCCTCATCCCCATTTCACGACAATCTCGGAGCCACTTCCTATGCTCAATTTCACCTTGCAGCGAACAGGCAAGGCATTTGTCGTAATAGTCGCCGTGGTTGTCCTCAACTTCCTCCTGATCAAGCTGGCACCCGGCGATCCGGCTGCCATTCTGGCTGGCGAAGCCGGCTCGGGCGATCCTCAGTATGTTGAAAACCTGCGCCAGCAGTTCGGGCTCGACAAGCCTGTCGTGGTCCAGCTCTGGAACTATCTGTCTGGCGTTCTCACGGGAGATCTCGGTTTCTCGTACCGTAATCAGGTTCCCGTTCTCGATCTCATTCTGGGCCGTTTGCCTGCGACATTGCTGCTGACTGGCGCAGCCCTGATTTTCTCTCTGATCACAGGCGTTCTGTTTGGTGTGCTGGCCGCGCGCCACCGGGGTTCGGTACTCGACAGCGTGATCACTGCACTGGCTCTGCTTTTCTATGCCACGCCGCTCTTCTGGATTGCACTGATGTCGGTGCTGCTGTTCTCCATAAATCTCGGCTGGCTGCCACCTTTCGACATGGAAACCATCGGTGCGGGCTACACAGGCTGGCGCCGGGTTCTGGACATCGCGCATCACATGGTGCTGCCCACCATCACGCTGGGCCTGTTCTACACCGCCGTCTACACCCGCCTGACCCGCGCATCGATGCTGGAGGTGATGAGCCTCGACTTCGTCAAGACCGCGCATGCAAAGGGCGTTCCCAACAGCCGGATCATCAGACGTCATGTGCTGCGCAATGCGGTCCTGCCGGTTTTCACCTTTGCCAGCATGCAGACAGGCCAGCTCGTCGGCGGCGCCATTCTAACCGAAACCGTTTTCGCATGGCCGGGGATCGGACGCCTCATGTTCGATGCGCTGATGCAGCGCGATTATCCGGTGCTGCTCGGCGTGTTCCTGATCACCGCCATGGTCGTGGTGGTGGTCAACTTCATCACCGATCTTCTTTACCGCTTCGTCGATCCGCGTATCGGCATCTCCTGAGGACAGATCATGGATTTCATGAAACGCTTCTCGCTCAACTATGGCGCGGTCATCGGGCTACTCATTCTGACCCTCATCATCCTGATGGCGATAACCGCACCCCTGTTGTTTCCGGGCAACCCGTGGAAGACGGTTGCCATGCCGCTCCTGCGTCCCATGCAGGACCCCAGCTATCTTCTCGGCACAGACATGCTGGGGCGCGATATAGCGGCCGGCATAGCCCACGGAGCCAAGGTTTCGCTGCTCATCGGCGTGGTCTCCACGCTTGTTGCAGTGCTGATCGGAGTGACGATCGGCGCGCTGGCCGGCTTCTATGGCGGCCTCGTCGACGATCTGCTCATGCGCTTCACCGAGTTCTTTCAGATCATTCCGGCCTTTGCCATGGCGGTGGTTCTGGTGGCGATCTTCAGCCCCAGCTTCATCTCCATCACACTCGCCATAGCGGTGGTATCCTGGCCAAGTGTCGCCCGGCTGGTGCGCGCGGAGTTTCTCTCCCTGCGCCAGCGTGAGTTCGTGCAGGCAGCGGTGGTCATCGGGCAGAGCGGCCCGCGCATCATCCTGACACAAATCCTGCCGAACGCCGTCTCTCCCATCATCGTCACCGCCTCGCTAATGGTCGCAACTGCCATTCTGACCGAAAGCGCCCTTTCTTTCCTTGGTCTCGGAGACCGCAACACGATGAGCTGGGGCTTCATGATCGGTGCGGCCCGAACCATGTTGCGGGAAGCGTGGTGGATGAGTTTCTTCCCGGGTCTGGCCATCCTGCTCGCTGTTCTGGCCATCAATCTGATCGGTGAAGGCATCAACGACGTGATGAACCCTCATCTGCGCGGGAGGAAGAATTGAGCACCGCCCAAGCCCCACTCCTGAGCGTTGACAAGCTGACTATCCGTCTTCCTGAGGGCTTCGACCGCAAGAACGCGATCGAAGACATCAGCTACGATCTCAGCGCGGGTGAAATCCTTTGCGTCGTCGGCGAATCCGGCTCGGGCAAGTCCATGACGGCCAATGCGATCATGGGCCTGCTTCCCGGCTATCTGAAGCCGACCGGCAACGGTATCCGTTATCGCGGAAAAGATCTGCTCACCCTGCCGGAGGAGGAAAAGCGCAACCTGCGCGGTCGCGACATCGCCATGATCTTTCAGGAGCCGCTGTCGGCTCTCAATCCACTGATGACGGTCGGCGAGCAGATAGACGAGGTTATGCTGGTGCACGGCATCGAGGATGCGAGCGCCCGTTCGGCCCGTGTTCTCGAACTGATGGAATATGTGGGCCTCCCCGACCCCTCGACCATGCGCCATTCCTATCCGTTCAGGCTCTCGGGCGGACAGCGCCAGCGTGTGGTCATCGCCATGGCACTGGCTCTCGAACCTTCGATATTGATCGCGGACGAACCCACAACTGCGCTGGATGTCACGACGCAGGCCCAGATTCTTGAGCTGATAAAGCGCATCCAGCGCGCAAAGGGCATGGGGGTCATCTTCGTCACTCACGATTTCGGCGTGGTCGCAGACATTGCCGACCGCGTAATCGTGATGGAAAAGGGCCTTGTTGTGGAACAGGGCAGCGCCGATCAGGTGCTGAACCACCCGCGCCATCCCTACACGCAGCGTCTCATCGCAGCCGTTCCTCATCGCGGAACGGAACGCAAAGAAGGCTCGTCCACGCAGACAGGCGATCCGGCACCGCTGCTGGAACTGCGGAACCTCAACAAAACCTACCGCAGCAAGGAAGGGCTGTTCTCCAAGCCTCGCATCGTGCCGGCGGTTCAGAACATCAGCCTGACCTTGCTTCGGGGCCAGACGCTTGGGGTTGTAGGTGAATCCGGTTCCGGCAAGTCCACGCTGGGCCGGCTCATCATGAAGCTCCTCGACAATGATGGGGGCGAGATCCTCTATCAGGGCAAGGACATCGCTCCTCTGTCCCAGTCGGCCTTTCGTCCCATGCGCAAGAAGATCCAGATGATCTTTCAGGATCCCTTCGCCTCGTTGAATCCGCGCCAGACGATCGGCCGCATCCTGACCGATGGGCCCTTGGCCAATGGCGTCGACAAAGCCACCGCCCGCGCCCGTGCCGAGCAGCTTCTGGCAAGGGTCGGGCTGGATAAGTCCGCCTATGTCCGCTATCCGCACGAATTCTCCGGCGGCCAGCGTCAGCGTATCGGCATCGCGCGTGCCCTGATGCTGGATCCCGACATTCTGATTGCCGACGAAAGCGTCTCGGCGCTGGACGTTTCGGTTCAGGAGCAGGTTCTGCGCCTGTTGCGCGAGATTCAGGAACAGCTGAAGCTCGGCATGATATTCATCACCCACGATCTCCGTATCGCCGCCCAGATCTGTGATCAGATCGCCGTCATGAGGCAGGGCGAAGTGGTGGAAATGGGACCGCCGTCACAGATCTTCGATGCCCCGCAGCACGAATATACGCAGCGGCTCATTGCAGCCATTCCGGGCAAGGAATGGCATCCCGAACACGTTATCAAGAATCTCCATGAGGAAAGCCGCTAATGTCCGCAACCAATGCTTCTCCTGCCTCTGCTCATGGTGGGGAGATTCTCGTCAGGCAGCTTGAACTGCATGGCGTGAGCACTGTCTTCATGGTGCCGGGTGAAAGTTTTCTTCCATGCATCGACGCGCTCGGCGACCGTCGTGACAGCATCCGCACCGTGCCCTGCCGGCAGGAAGGCGGCGCGGCCTATGCGGCGGAGGCCTATGGCAAGCTGACGGGAAAGCCGGGGGTCTGCTTCGTCACGCGCGGTCCGGGCGCCACAAATGCCTCCATCGGTCTTCATGTCGCGCATCAGGACGGCACTCCCATGATCCTGTTCGTCGGCCAGATCGGCTCCGACACCACCGAGCGCGCCTGCTTTCAGGAAATCGACTACAGGCAGATGTTCGCACCGGTTGCGAAATGGGTCGCGCAGATCGACCGGACGGACCGCATCCCCGAATTCGTCGCGCGCGCCTTCGCAATCAGCCAGAGCGGTCGGCCCGGCCCTGTCGTGCTGGCTCTTCCGGAGGACACGCTGTGGGGCGAGGCCGCCGTTGCCGATGTCCTGCCGTTCAGGCGCCCCCACTCCACCCCCGATGCCGCGGATATGACAGCACTCGCACAGCTGCTGAAAGAAGCCAGACGCCCCTTCGTCATAGCGGGAGGCACAGGATGGACCGATGAGGCGCGCGCAAATCTGGCCGCATTCGCCGAGCGCTTTGACCTTCCGGTCGGCGTTTCCTGGCGCCGGCAGGAGGTGTTCGACAACCGCCATCCCAATTTCGCAGGTCACGTAGGCTACGGGACCGACCGTGCTCTTGCGCAGCGCATCATGGAAGCGGACCTGTTGATCTCGGTCTGCTCGCGGCTGGATGAGCCGACAACCGAAGGCTACAAACTGGTTGAAAGCCCCGTTCCCGTTCAGAAGCTCGTTCACATTCATCCTGACAGCGACGAACTTGGGCATGTCTATCGCCCGACACTGGCGATCGCAGCCGGCCCCGTCGGAGCGGCCGCGGCTCTTGCAGATCTGAAGCCCGACGCTCCTCTCAACTGGGCGGGGCTCGCAAGATCGGCAAACGAGGACTACCAGAAATCCCGCCTGCCCCATCCCACGGATTCCGCCTTCGATCTCTCGCAGGCGTGTCTGCACATGGCCGAAGTTCTGCCGCAGGATGCGTTCGTGTCGGTCGGGGCCGGAAATTTCGCTCTCTTCCCGCACCGGTTCATGCAATTCTCGCATCTGGGGACCCAGGCTTCGCCGATCTGCGGCTCCATGGGATATGGCCTGCCTGCCGCAATCGCCGCCAAACTCGCTTTCCCGGAACGCGAGGCATTCGCCTTTGCCGGCGACGGCTGCTTCCAGATGACGATGCAGGAGATCGGCACCGCCGTACAGCACCGACTGGGCATCGTTATCCTGCTTTGCAACAACCGCGCCTGGGGAACGATCAAGGCGCATCAGGAACGCGAATACCCTGCCCGCGCTTTCGCGCTCAACCTCGAAAACCCGGATTTCGCGGCCCTTGCCCGCTCCTATGGCGCGCTTGGCGAGGTGGTGGAAAAGACGGCCGATTTCGCAGAAAGTCTTGCACGCGCCCGTGCCTTTGCCCGTGAGCACAACCGCCCCGCCCTGCTGGAGTTGCGCTATGACGTGGAATACATCACGCCCGACACCCGCCTCAGCCAGATCACGGAAAACGCGCTGGCCCGATCCGCGCAGCACTAGCCTCTGAAAGGAACCTTCATATGCGTGCTTTCTATCATCCGGATCAGGCGATACATAATCCGCTGCAATTCATGCGCTATGGCCGCATCTGCGAAGCGAACGACGTGCCGGCGCGCACCGAGGAACTGCTGAAGGCGCTTGCACGGCTCGGGATCGAGCCCGAGCAACCACAGGATTACGGCCGTGGCCCGGCCGAAAAAATTCATGCCGTCCATTACCTCGATTATCTGGAAACAGCCTATGGGCGCTGGCTCGACCTGCCGGAGCATGGCCCGGAAGTGCTCCCCAACACCTTCCCCTACTGGAACGGCGATCCTTCCAGAGATATGCGTGCGCCCTGCCCCACCGATCAGCTGCTGGCGCAAACGGGGTACTATCTTGGTGATCTTGCGGTTCCGATCGGCGAACACACCTGGCAATCGGTTCTGCGCTCAAGCCATACAGCCACGGCTGGCGCCGACGCGCTGCTCGACGGAGAAACGCTTGCCTATGCCCTGTGCCGCCCGTCCGGCCATCACTGCCGCGTCGATCGTGCTTCCGGCTTCTGCTATATGAACAATTCCGCCATCGCCGCCCAGCGTCTGCGTGAGAAGTTCGGGAAGGTCGCTGTTCTGGACATCGATGCGCATCATGGGGATGGCACGCAGGAAATATTCTACCGGCGTCGCGATGTTCTGACCGTCTCTGTCCATGTCGATCCCGATCACTACAACCCGTTCTTCACCGGCCGTGTGCACGAGACCGGCCACGGGGATGGCGAAGGATACAACCTCAACATCCCGCTTGCCCCCCACAGCGGTAACGACACCTTCCTGGATGGAGTTCAGCGGGGTATCGACGCCGTAAAGGCATATGGCGCAGAAGCTCTCGTTCTTGCCCTTGGTTACGACACCCATGTGGAAGATCCGCTGAGCATGGTAAAGGTTACGACAGAAGCCTTTTCTGCCGCAGGCAGGAAGCTGGGAGAACTGAACATCCCCGTGCTGGTCGTGCAGGAAGGCGGGTATCAGGTTTCGGTCATAGGCGCATGCCTTGAGGGCTTCCTTCGCGAATTGCAGTCAGGTGCCTGACCAGACCTAAAAGGAGGCGCAAGATTGAACGATACCACTGGTGACAAGAGCAGCCTTGCCGCTGAGGTCTACGACCAGCTTGCCTATGATCTGATGTCGGGTGCCCTGCCTGCGGGAACCCGGCTTAAGATCCGTGACCTCGCGGACAAGATTGGCGTGAGCGTAACCCCCGTTCGCGACGCAGTGCTGCGGCTTGTAAACAATGGCGGCCTTCTTTTTCAAAGTCCGCGCGATATCCGCGTGCCATTTCTCGAACGCTCCCGCTATCTGGAGATCCGCATGATCAGGGTCGAACTGGAAGGTCTCGCCGCCGAGCGCGCCGCCCAGTTCGCCAAATCCAGCGACATCGCTTACCTCGAAGACATTCTGGCCGAGAATGAAGAGGCGATGGCGACGGACGATCATCTGCGCTCGCTGCGAATGAACCAGAAATTTCATCTCGCATTGCCCGAGATCGGAGAGATGCCGACGCTGCGCGGCGTGCTTGAAAATCTCTGGCTGCAGATGGGTCCGCTGATCGCCTCCGGATACGATGCCGGCGGACGGGTGATGATAGACCATCACTACAGCGTGCTGGAATCCATACGGCTTGCCGATGGGCCGGCAGCACGAAAGGCGATTCAGGACGACATCCTCAGCGGCGGCGAAGTGCTTTTGCTGCGCGGGGCGCTTGCTGGCGAACGGGAACGGGAGCTGTCCGCAGCGCGGTCCGCTTAAGCCGTCCGGTAGGCCTCACACCACCTTGCCCGGGTTCATGATGCCATGCGGGTCCAGTGTGGATTTCAGCTGCCGCATCAGTGAGCGCTCCGTTGTGCTGCGAAAGCGATCCGCAAGTTCCACCTTCGCCTGCCCCAGACCATGCTCGGCGGCAATCGATCCGCCATGGCCAACGGCAGTCTCGTAAACGGCCTGTGAAAGCTGCGTTTCGCGCCCCTCGAAGTCAGCACGGCCTTCGGGTGGCGAAAGATTAAAGTGCACATTGCCGTCACCTAGATGACCGAACGGATTGACGCGCACGTCCGCCAGAACCCATTCTGCCGCGGCTGATGCTTCAGCCACGAATGCCGCAAGCCGCGCTACGGGCACCGAGACATCGTGCTTGATCTGCCTGCCTTCCAGACGCTGCCCTTCAGGCAATTCTTCCCGAATTCTCCAGAGAGCGGCACGCTGGGCTTCGCTGGTTGCAATCGTCCCATCAAGCACGTCCCCTGTTTCGAAAGCCGCACTCAAGGCACGATCCAGAATGTCGGGCAGCACGATTTCAGGAATGGAGGTCGCGATCTCGACCAGCAGATAGACCGGACCCGGCGTCTCAAGCGGTCGGGAGATGTGGGTGACATGCTTCAGGAGCAGCGAAAGGCCAGGCTCATTGAAGAATTCCACGGCCGTCAGAAATTCGCCCGTCAATGCACGAAGCAACGCTCCGATACGCAGGGCAGCATCGAGGTCCGGCAGGGCAAGCAGGGCTGTCGCGCGCGCGACCGGCGCCGGAAACAGCCGCAACACAGCTTTGGTGACAATGCCGAGCGTTCCCTCCGATCCGCAAAACAGCCGGCGCAACTGATAACCGGCATTGTCCTTGATCAGGGCACGCGAGCCATCCCAGACGGTGCCGTCAGCAAGAACAACCTCAAGGCCGAGCACCAGATCCTGCATCATTCCGTAGCGCATGGCATGGCTGCCACCGGCATTGGTGCCAATCAATCCCCCGATCTGGGCGCTGCCTTCAGCCCCCAGATGCAGCGGACAGGCAAGGTGGTGCGCGGCCAGCTTCTCATGAAGATGCGCCAGAACGACCCCTGCTTCCACGGTCGCGGTAAAGTCGACAGCATCGATCGTGTGGATGCGGTTCATCCGTGCCATCGAGAGGATCACGCTGACCGGGCTGGTCGCGACGCTGCCCCCGTTGAGGCTGGTGTTTCCACCCTGTGGAACAATGGAGATCCCATACTCAGCGCAAATCCGGACGATGGCCGACACCTCCGCAGTGCTTGCGGGCCGGGCAATGCCAAGCGGGACTTCGCCATACCGGTCCAGCCAGTCGCGTGCACAAGCGACCTGGTCTTCAGGACGTGTCAGCCACCCTCGTTCGCCGAGACACTCCTTCATGGCGAGGTCGAAGGCACGATTCCTGTCGCGCATATTCTGTTTCCGGGTATCAGCCATCAGAGCGGGTGAGCGTCTGCGCGACATGCCGGGCGATGGCGAGACACGAGGTGAGGCCCGGACTTTCGATGCCGAACAGGTTCACGAGACCTGCAATGCCGTGGGCGTCAGGCCCCTGAATGACGAAATCGGCATTGGCTTCGCCGGGGCCCGAAAGCTTGGGACGAATGCCACTGTAGGCCGGTTGCAGGCTGTCATCCGCCAGCTCGGGCCAATAGGTGCGGATCGCGCCGTAAAAGCGCTGCGCGCGGGCCGGATCGACCCGATAATCGAGCCCTTCCACCCATTCCACATCGGGGCCGAAGCGTGCGATGCCGTTCAGGTCCAGCGTCAGGTGGATACCGAGCCCGCCCGGCTCCGGCACCGGATAGATGAGGCGCGAGAAGGGAGCGCGGCCGGTCACGGAAAAATAATTGCCCTTGGCAAGGCGCTGCTGCGGAACGAAACGCGGATCAAGCCCTTCGAGCGCACCAGCCAGAGCCACGGCCCCAAGACCGGCCGCATTGACGAAATGGCGTGTGGCGATCTCGAACGTGCCGCCGCTCTGGGTGTCGCGCGTCGTTAGCACGACACGTCCGCCTTCCATTCGGCCGCCGGAGATTTCGGTGTTGAGGCCGAGCATGGCTCCGGCCGCTTCGGCATCGCCCAGCAAAGACAGCATCAGCGCATGGCTGTCGACGATGCCGGTGTCGGGCGAGAGCAAGGCGGCGGTGCAGGCGAGCGCCGGCTCCAGTTCCTTCGCCTCGGCCGCAGTCAGTTTCTGCAAGGCGCCGGCCCCGCTTTTTCCGGCATTGTCGGCGATGGCATCCAGCGCCGCTTCCTGCCCCGCACCGGTGGCCACGATCAGCTTGCCGCAGCGCTGATGCGGAATGCCACGCTCTGCGCAATATCCATAAAGGCTGTCGCGACCGGACACACAAAGCCCGGCCTTCAGCGATCCGGGCGCATAGTATAGCCCGGCATGGATGACCTCGGAATTTCGTGAACTCGTGGCCGTGCCAATCGCATCGGCAGCTTCGAGGATGAGGACGTCCCGTCCGCTCAAAGCCAGTTCCCGTGCCACGGCAAGACCAACGACACCAGCACCGGCAACGATGCAATCGACTTCATCCATCAAAGTTCGCCCGCATTGGATTTGGAACGCGCCGTCAACCTGTCCAGAATGATGCTTCCCGCGTCGCCTATATCGCTTTCGATTGCGCGCTCCGCGGCATCCGGATCGCCTGCCTCCACGGCTTTCACAAGCTCATGGTGATGATCGATCATCACCCGCCCGCCCGGCTGATAGGCCTCCGCTATCAACGGCCCCATCTGAAGCCACAGGCGATGAAGAATGCCGCGCAGGAGTGGCAGTCCGGCAATGTCCGCGAGCGCGAAATGGAAGGTCTGGTTCAATTCAAGCGCCGCCGCCCAGTCGCAAGCAGCCAGCGCCTGCTCATTGCGCTCGACAAGATTGCGCAGCCGCACAACATCTTCCGGTCGGGCACGCAACGCCGTCTCCCGTGCCGCCAGTCCTTCAAGCTTCAGCCGGATCATGCGGATTTCGCGGTAGCGGTCCGGCGTGATCACCGGCACGCGCACCTCACGCGCCGATTTCTGCACAAGGGCATCATCCTGAATAAGCCGCAGAATGGCATCACGCACCGGCGTGACGCTGGTGCCGAGCGACTGCGCCAGATCACGAATGGTGAGGCGTGCATCCGGCGCGAAGCGGCCTTTCATCAGGGCCTCCGCCAGCCGGTTGTAAACCGTCTCGCCAAGGTTTTCCTTTTCCAGCGCCGCGAGGCTGAAGTCTGGCTGCATGCCGCTTCCATCCTGTCATCAACACTTTGACCGAAACAGATATCGGCACATCAAAAAACATGATGCATCACACACCAAATAGCAAGACTGAAAAAGCGGTTTTGGCACCGCCACGTGCGAGAAAGTGAGGAGCAGTGTCCGGTGACGGTTCCGCTTACCAGAGTGCGGAAAACGACAGGCAGCTGGATTGCGGCCTCAAAGGCATGCCGCATGTGCCGTCTAACGAAAACAGCAAATGCCGCGGAGAAGGAATATCTGCTTGTCTCTGCCCTGCTGCAGACAGAGACAAGCAGTCATGCCTTTGGTTCCCTAAGATCAACACATGAAAGCGCATAAGCGCCCCGACGTCACCCCACGTCGATGACGAGCTTTCCGAACGCGCCGCGATCCAGCCTGTCGAGGGCGGCAGGCAGATCGGCGACGGGATAGCGCGTGTCGATGACGGGTTTGATGCCCGTCTGGTCTACTGCGGCGACAAGATCTTCCAGCGCCCTGCGATGTCCGACACCGATGCCGTGAACGACCACGTTCTTCAGCATCAGCGGCCCGGCGGGAGCGGCAATGTCGAAACCCTCCATGACCCCGATCTGATAGACGCGCCCGTCTATGGCCGCGGCCCGCACCGCCTTGCCGAGATGCGGTCCGCGCACCAGTTCCAGAACATGATCGGCACCTTGATCCTGTGTGATGCGCAGCACGGCCTCTGTCCAGTCTTGCGCCGTGCGGTCGATGCCGTGATCGGCCCCGAGCAGTCGTGCCCGTTCCAGCTTTTCCGCGCTGCCTGAAATCACGATCACACGGGCCCCATGCGCCTTCGCGATCTGAAGTCCGAACAGGGCAACGCCCCCGGTCCCCTCCACGAGCACAATCTCGCCAGCCCGGACCCTGCCCTTTTCGACAAGCGAGAACCATGCGGTCAAGCCCGCGCAAGGCAAGGTGCTCGCCTCCGCATCGGACAGCGTTGCGGGCGCCCGCACGAGCCATTCCTCCGGAAATGCCACATATTCCGCCAACACGCCCTGATAGACCCCGCCAAGCGTGCGGTAGGGAGGCGTGCGCGCGTCACCTTTCGGCGCCCCGTCGATCCAGTCCGGCGCAAAGTTCGATATCACCCTGTCGCCAATGCCGAAGCGGCTGGTGCCTTCTCCAACGGCAGCCACCTCTCCCGCGAGGTCGGAACTGGGCGTGAAAGGAAAGGCGAGCGGCAGGCCCATCCCACCATCGATCACCAGCCTGTCGCGGTAGTTGAGAGAGGCCGCGTTCACCTTCACGAGAACTTCACCAGCCTGCGGGCGGGGCACCGGAACCTCTCGCAGCTCCAGCCTGTCGCGGCCGATGGCATCCATTTCCCAGCGCTTCATCGTCTCTTTCATCACACGGTCCTTGTTCCGATGTTTGGAACGGCGACCATATCGTTTCCATATGATATCCAGTGGTGATATTTATTCCATTGATCGGATATTTCAGGATGACAATCGATGAGCGATCATCTCAATGGCGTGGATATTTTTGTGGCGGCGGTGGAATGTGGCAGCTTCGCCGCTGCGGCCGAGCGGCTTCACCTCACGCGCTCGGCGGTGTGGCCAAGACCATCGCCCGCATCGAGGCACGGCTGGAGGTGCGCCTTTTCCATCGCACCACGCGCAGCCAGAGCCTCACCGAGGACGGACAGGTCTATTACGAACGCTGCTCAAGGGCGCTTGAAGAACTACGCATGGGCGAGGCCGCGCTGGAAACCGGCCGCCGCGAGGCCTCAGGCAGACTGCGCGTATCGATGCCCGTACTGTTCGGGCGGCGCTGCGTGGCGCCGGTTCTCGCCGGTCTGGCGGCCAGCCATCCAAGGCTGGAAATCGATCTCTCCTTCAGCGACCGCCCGGTGGATCTCATCGAGGACGGCTTCGACCTTGCCATCCGCAATGGCGATACGGGCGATGGCGCCGGCCTGATGACGCGCACGATCAGCCTTCAGCGCATGACCGTGTGCGGCTCGCCCGATTACGTCGCCAGACATGGCAGGCCCGAAACGCTCGACGATCTGATGGCGCATCACGCCATCACCTATGGCCGCGCCGGCCGCATCCGGACATGGCAGTTCCCGACCTCCGAAAATGGCATGCTGGAGGTCACGCCCGCCAGCCGGATGCGGTTCGACGATCTGGAAGCCATCGCCGATGCCGCAGAGGCCGGCCATGGGCTGGCATGGCTGCCCTGCTGGCTCATCCGCGAAAGGGTCCACAGCGGACGCCTGCTTCCGCTCCTGCAGGACGTGCCGCGTCTGGTGTTCAGCACTCACGCGCTGTGGCCCGAAACCCCGCATCTTCCGTTGCGGGTGCGCCTTGCCATCGATGCTCTGGCGGCAGTCCTGCCCGGAAGCGCGGAACTGTAAGCCACCGGCGAAGGTAGGTCAGCGCGCTTTCAGCGCCGCCATGTTCACCTTCTCCGAACGGATCCCCAGTCCGACAAGGCGTCCGGTCAGATGGGCGAGAAATGGCCAGCGGGCAATGCCTTTCACGAAGGAAGGCGGGCCGCTGCGTTTCACCGCACTTTCCTGACGCTTCTTGCTGCTCGACTGCATCATGAGCTGAAGTTTCTGCGTGGCTTTGGTCGGGAAGGCACGGCGCTTTTCCACCGCCGCGAGATGCCGGTCGGCCAGCCTGACCTCGCGCAGCGGCACGGACAATATGTTGGCCGCCGCCACGGCATCCTGAATGGCGAGGTTCACCCCGAAGCCACCGATGGGCGACATGGCGTGCGCGGCGTCTCCAATGCACAGCAGCCCCGGCCGCCACCAGCTTTTCAGCCGGTCGATGCGGATCGAAAGCAGGTGAACGTCATCCCATGACCTGATTTCCGCGACACGGTCGGCCGGCAGCGGCGAGACGGCCGCCACCGCTTCGCGGAACGCCTCGATGCCCTTTTCCTTCACCTCGGCGAAGCTGCCCTTGCGCACCACATAGCCGCACTGCCAGTAATCGCCGCGATCCACCATCACGAAGCCCTGACGCGGTCCGCCATGCCCCATCGTGTAGGGCGGATCGTCCGGCTGGTGGGAGAGCTTCATCCACAGGACGTCGCTCGGCGCGCCGAAGCTTTCGACTTCCAGCCCGGCCTTTGCCCGCACGATGGAATTGCGGCCATCCGCACCGACCACCAGCGGCGCCCGGACTTCGACGGAACCGTCCGGCGTGCGGGCGACAAGCCCGGCAATGCGTCCGCCGTCCTCGATCAGGTCGGTGACCTCAGCCGACATGACGATGTGGAAATTCGGCAGTTTCCTCGCCTCGCGCGCGAGAAAATCGAGGAAATCCCACTGCGGCATGAAGGCGATGAAGCGGCATTTCGTCGGCAGCCGGGAGAAATCGGCGATGGTGACGTCCCTGCCGCCGATCTCGGCATGCAGCCGCGGCGCCTGCGTGTGCGGCACCTTGAGTAGTTCGTCCAGCAACCCGAGCTGGTCGATGATGTCGAGCGTCGAGGGATGCACCGTGTCGCCCCTGAAGTCGCGCAGGAAATCGGCGTGCTTCTCCACCACCGTGACATCGACCCCTGCCCGCGCCAGGAGCAGGCCGAGCATGAGCCCGCCGGGACCGGAGCCAGCGACCACGCATTGCGTGTCGATCGTTCTGGATGTTGCGGGCTGGTCCATCATCGATCTCCTGTCTTTGCGGTCAGAACCGCGCCGCAATGCTGAATTTCAGCGTGCGGCCCGGACCGTTCATCGAATCCGCGGTCATTCCCGGCTTGTATACCTTATCAGTCAGGTTTTCTGCGGTGAAATTGAGATCGAGATTGTCGCTGACCTTGTATGAGGCGAACGCATCGTAAAGCCGGTAGGGTTCGACGCCGGAAGGCGGCGTTCCCGTCGAGGCCTGCCCGCCATAGACGCTCTCCGAAACGCTGCGCACGCGCCCGCCAAGGGTCAGCCGATCCTCGAACAGCCGAACCCCGGCCGTCAGCGTCCAGACCTGTTTCGGCGGCCCGGCGAAGACGCCAAGACCAGCCGACGGCACCGGCAGGTCCGCCTTGATGTGGTGATAGCCGAGGCCGGCAAAGGCGAAACCGGCATCATAGGCGGCATCCAGCTCAAACCCCTTCACCTTGCTGGTGCCAGCCACATTGTCGAAATAGAAGCAGGTCGCCGCCACGCAGCTCCCCTGCATGGAGACGATATAATCGTCGATCTCGCTGGAATAGTAGCTGCCCTTGAGACGCAGGCCGTCACCTGTCCGCAGCACATTGTCGAAAACCAGATTGGCACCGGCTTCCCATCCCTTCGAGCGCTCGGGCTCAAGGAAGGGATTGGGATAGAAGCGCACGAAATTCCCGACGAAACCGGGATGACGGTTGGCCATCAGGGTCTCCGTGATCGCCGGCGGGCGGAAGCCGAGCCCGTAGCTTCCGTAGACGGAAAGCCACGGTACCGGCCGCGCGGCCAGCGTTACCTTCGGGCTCACCGCCGTCTCGGATTTGTCGACCGAGAACGGGCCGGCCGGCACAGCCGGCATGCCTCCCGTTCCGGTGGTCGGGTTGTTGCCCGAGCCCGACAGCGAGAAGTGATCGATGCGCGCGGCGGCCGTCAGGTCGAACATACCTTTCGTCGCCGTCATCTCGGCAAATCCCGAAACGATGCTGCGATTGCCCGACGGCGTCCAGCCGGACGAGGTCTGATGTGTGTCGGGGCCCGTTTCGTCGGTGCGCACCCGGTCCCATGTGCCCTCCATCCCGTATTTCAGGGCCAGAGCGACACCGCCCGCCGAAAAGCGCGAGACATTGCTGACATCAAAGCCGAAGCTGTCATTGTTGTAATCGATGTCCTCGCCGGCAATCAGGTTGCCAGTGAACCAGTACTGGTTGACCCTCGTCTTGTTGTAGTAGGCATTGGTGCGCAGATCGACCAGATCGCTGTCGGGATCGTAACGATGCTTCGCCGTCAGCGTGGTGACATTGGCGTCAAACTCGGTGGAGTTGAGCGCGAATTCGTTGTGATAGCGGATGAAGCCGAGAGCGAGCGTCTGTTCGTCGCTCAACTGAAGGCCGACCTTTGCCAGCCCCGAGACGAGGTCCTGTCCCGTCTGGTCGGCATGATTCCCGTTGCCGTCCCTGTAGCGCCCTGAATCGCGGAAGCTGAGCGCGCCGATGCCGGAGATGCGGTCGTTGCGCCCACCTGCAGCCAGCGTGCCCGACCAGTTGTAGCCGTTCGTGCCGTAGGTCGTGGTGGCTTCAGCACCCCAGTCCTTGCCGCCGGTGAGAATGTCGTCCAGTTCGAGCGTGCGGAAATTGACGATGCCGCCAAGCGAGCCAGCGCCGCCCTCGGTCGCGACCGTTCCCTTGGCAATGGACACGCCGCGAATGAGGGCGGGGTCGATGAATGCCATGCCCATCGGCCCCGCCGTCGTGTACTGGAAAGTCTGGCGCGCACCGTCGATCGAAACGTTGGTGCGGCCGAAATCCTGCATGCCGCGAACATTCACCGAAACGCCGGGCATCCGCGCCTGCCCTTGCGTGAACACGCCAGGAACCGTTTGCAGGATGTTGTCCGGCCGGCCGGGTCCGATCTGCTTTATCTCTTCGCGTGTCACCGTGCGTACGGATGACGACGCACGAAAATCCGCCTCGCGCAGCGCCCTGGCGTCCTCGGCACCCAGCCGTGCCCGCTTCCCGGCGGGCACCACGATGGTGTCGAGCAGGGTGGAGTTCCCGTCGTCCGCAGTTTGCTGCGCCGATGCATGGGTCATCGCGCATAGAAGCGCGACACCCGTCGACAAAGCGGTGGCGACAAGCAGCTTCTCGCTGCGCAGCGGAACAATGGCCACGGAACTCTCCTGAAAACCGGATGGTTGGAGTTCGCGTTTTGTAATTATATAACATCACGAGTCAAGTTTAAAAAAAACAGATCGCACCGGTTCCATCAAGGATGGCCGGTGCGATTGCCGCAGGGGCACTGCTTTCCGGAAACCGCTCCGGGGAACACCGGCATATGCCTGCTCCCCGAAGCGCGGCCACCGTATCCCGCCCGTGAAGGCTCCGGCCTAGAGATAGAGGTGGCGGATGGTATCGTCCTGCAGCAGGTCCGAGCTCTTGCCGCTCAGCGCGATCTTTCCGCGGATCAGCAGATACCCCCTTTCGGCGATCGAAAGGGCGGTTTCCGCATTCTGCTCGATCAGCAGCACGGCCTTTCCCTCGTCGCGGATACGGGAAACGATCTGGAAATATTCGTCGATGAGCTTGGGCGACAGTCCGAGCGACGGTTCATCCATCACCACCAGCCTGGGATCGCCGATCAGCGCGCGCGCCAGCGCCACCATGGCCTGCTCGCCGCCGGACATGGTGCCGGCCTTCTGGCCCAGCCGCTCACGGATGCGCGGGAAGAGATCGGCCATGCGTTCGAGCTGCGCCTCGAAATCAAGCGCGGGATTGCGCGCCGCATCGAAGGCAAGCCGCAGGTTCTCGCGAACGGTCAGCGTCGGAAACAGCCGCCGCCCCTCCGGAACGAAGCCCGCGCCAAGGCTGGCCAGCCGCTCCGTGCCGCATTCCTTCACGTCCCGTCCGGCGATCCGGATGGAACCGCTGTCGCTGCGCAGCAGGCCACAGATCGCATTGAAGGTGGTGCTCTTGCCGGCGCCGTTCGGCCCGAGCAGGCACACCATCTCGCCCGGCCCCACCTGCAGCGAGACGTCCCGCAGCATCGGCACTGAACCATAACTCGTGCTGACGGAATTCATCTCAAGCATGATGCGCTGCCTTCTGTCCGAGATAGGCTTCCTGTACGCGCGGCATCAGCCGCACCTGCGAGAAATCGCCATCGGCGATCTTGCGGCCATAGTCGATCACCGCCACCCGGTCGGGCAGCGCCGCGACGAGGCGCATGTCATGTTCGATGATCAGGAAGGAGAGGCCCGGTCGCTCGGCCATCACCCTGCGCACATCGGCCATCAGCCCGTCCGTGTCGCGGTCGTCCATTCCCGAAGACGGCTCGTCCAGCATGATCACCCTAGGCTCCGAGGCCAGCGCCCGCACGATCTCCAGACGGCGACGGTCTGCCTGCGGCAACGCGCCGGCCAGCGTGTGCCTGCGGGCATGCAGTTGCGGGGAGACCGCATGAAGCAACTCGCCTGCCCGCGCAGCCGCCGCTTCAAGCTCGGCCCGCGCAGTGGCGGGGCGCAGCAAGGCATCGAAGACACCGGATCTGGTGCGGGTGTGCATGCCTATCAGCACGTTATCCAGAAGGGTCAGGTCGTTGAACAGGCGGCTGGACTGGAAGGTGCGGGCGATACCGGCCGCCGCGATGCGATGCGCAGGCCAGCCCGTAATGTCCTTACCCTCCAGCTTCATGCTGCCATGGGTCGGCCGGTAAATGCCGGAGATCAGATTGAAGAGGGTCGACTTTCCCGCCCCGTTCGGGCCGATGATGCAGACCACCTCGGAATGGTTCAGCGTAAGGTCGACCTCGGCGACCGCGACCAGACCTCCGAAGCGGATCGACAGGCCGCGGACTTCAAGCAGCGGATGGCTCATCGATGGGCTCCGTAGTTTCGCGCGCGCTGCGGGAACAGTCCCTGCGGGCGCAGGATGAGGAACAGGATCACCACCACGCCGACGAACAGCAGCCTGTAGTCGGAGAAGATGCGCAGCTTCTCGGGCAGCATGGTCAGCAGGAAGGCCCCGATGATGACGCCCAGCGTGTTGTCCATGCCTCCCACGATCACCATGGTCATGATGGTCACGGAGACGAGGAAGGTAAAATTGTCCGGCGAGATGTAGCTGACATAGAAGGCGTAGATGGTGCCCGCGAACGCCGCCAGAAATGCATCCACGCCGAAGGCCAGCATCTTGTACCAGACGATGTCGATGCCCTGGCAGCGCGCCGCCAGCGGGTCGGCCCGCAGGGCGTTCCAGGCAAGCCCGACCCGGCTGTTGTGCAGGCGGCGGGCGGCGATAATCGAAAGGCCGACGAGCGCCGCCGACAGGTAGTAGAAGTTCGCCTGGCTCGGCAGGCGGAACCCGAACACCTCGATCGGGCGGGTGAACGAGTGGCCGAAAAGGCTCGGCGCGGGAATGCCGACCAGCCCGTTCGCGCCGCCTGTCCAGCTGAAGTTGTTGAGAAGCTGATGCACGACGATGCCGAAGGCGATGGTGACGAGCGCCAGATAGCTGTCCTTGGTCCGCATCGACGGAAAGCCCAGCAGGAAGCCGAATATGGTGGCGACGACCGCCGCAACCGGCAGGGTCAGCCAGAACGACACCCCGAAATTGATGGCGAGAAGCGCCGAGGTATAGGCGCCGATGCCGTAGGAGGCACCCGTCGCGAAATTGGGAATGTTGGCGCTGCCGAGCTGGAAGTTCAGCGCCAGCGCCAGCACGGCATAGAGCTGCGCGACGATAAGCAGATGCAATGCATAGCTGCTGCCCTGCATGAAGAAGGGATAGACCATCACGATCACGGCTCCCAGCGCGATCGCCAGTTGCTGCTGCTCGTGAAAGGCGGCGACGATCCGCTCCTCGAACGCCGGGCGCCATTGCAGGAGACCGAAGATGGCGCCCATGACGGCCAGCAACAGGACCACGATTGCGGTCTGTTCGCTGAGCAGGAAGGCGCCCAGCAGAACCGCGCTGCCAAGCTCCACCGCCACGACGATGGAGGCATCAAGGCTCGTGCCGGAGCGCTCCACCGGAGCCTCCACGTGAATACCGGTTTGCGACATGGATCACACCTTCTCGAAAACGGGTTTGCCGAGCATTCCCGATGGTTTGAACACCAGGACGAGGATGGTCAGCATGAAGATGAAAACCAGCCTGTAGGACGCACCATCGGGAACCAGCACCTGAACCAGAACGTCCACGCCGGCGATCAGCAGGCTGCCCAGAATGGCTCCGTTCATCGAACCGAGGCCGCCGATCACCGCCGCCGAAAACCCGATCAGCCCGAGCTGGATGCCAAAATCGAAGCGAACGACGCCCGCATGGCTGACGAAGAACACCGCACCGATCGCACCCACCGCCGAGGCGATGAAGAAGGTGACGGCAAAAATGCGGTCCGGCCGGACAGCCATCAGGCGCGCAATGCTCAGATCTTCGGCGACCGCACGGATGCGCACGCCGACAGGCGTGTGGCTGATCAGCGCGAACAGGGCCGCGACCATGGCAACGCTGACACCGATCACGATCAGGCTGAACACGGGAATGACCACGTCGCCGATCTGGATCACGCCGGTGGCGATCGCCGGAAACGGCTTGGGATTGGAACCTTGCGGGTAGAGGGTGCGGATCATTTCCCGGATGACGGTGCCGAGAGCGACCGTTGCGACGAGCGCCATCATGGCCGGAGAGGTGCGGAAGCGCCGGATCACAAGCCAGTCGAGCAACACGCCGAGCAAGCCGATGGCGGCCATGGCCGCCAGTATCGCCACCAGCAGTGCCGCCGACGCCCCGAGCGGCATGGCCATGGCCGTAACCGCCTGAACAACGGCCAGTGCGATGAAGGGACCGACCATCGCCACGTCGCCGTGCGAAAAGTGAATCACATTCAGGACGCCGAAAAGCAGGCTGAAGCCAAGCGCGATCAATGTGTAGATGCTGCCAAGCACCAGCCAGTTGAGCAAATGCTGCATAAGCAGAGCGTCCATCAAGATCCTCCCTCTTCATGTGGCGCTGATGGTCCAGCTTATGAGCGCCTTCTGTTCCAGCGCAAAGCAAAAGCCTGAGATTTTGACTAGGGTTTTCCGAAGCAGGCCATCGGAAATTACGACTTTCTATCGCAGGGGCGATCCCGCAGCCTGCATCATCGGCTGACGCATGAGCATGTTCCGGGCCCGGATGCCCGAGCGATCGGCACGGCCGGAACAAGGGAACGAACGGGAGAATAATAATGAGAACATCACTTATGCGCCGGCGCACTGTGCTGGCGGGACTAATGATGCTGTCGACGGCCATGGCCATCATGCCTGCTGGCGCGCAGGACAAGCCGCATATCAAGCTGGGGTTCATCGGCCCCGTCAGCGGCGGCAATGCCCAGCAGGGTCTGGGCGCCCGCAACGGCTTCCTGCTCGCGATAGAGCAGGCGAACGCGGCCGATTACCCCTATCAGGTAGAGCCTGTGGCGCTTGACGATGCCTCGGACCCGCAAACAGGTGTCGGCGCCGCCCTCAAGCTGGTCAACGATCCCGATGTCGTCGCCGCCATCGGTCACTGGAACAGCCCCGTCGCGCTCGCCACCATGCCGGTCTTTCACCGTTCCCAGATGCCGATGATCGTCTGGGGCGCCATCAGCCCGCAGATCACCCAGCAAAATCTTCCTGAAATCACGCGCGTTACGCCTACCCTCGTTGCCGAAAACCATCCGCTGGCGGACTGGGCGGCGACCGGGCTCGGCGCCAAGAAAATAGCGATTTTTGCCGACACCAGCGACTATGGCACCGCCAACTCGCAGGCATTCGACGGCTTCTTCACCGAGGCCGGCGGCGAGATCGTCGCCAAGGAACTCTTCCCCGTCGGAACGGTCGATTTCCGCACGGCGCTGACCAAGCTGCGCGATGCGTCGCCCGACGCGATCTATTTCGGCGGCGTCATCGCCGAGGCAGGCATCCTGCGCAAGCAGATGGCCGAGGTGGGGCTTAACATACCGATGATCGGCATCTCCGGCTTCTACGATCCGGACTTCATTGCCCTGGCCGGACCGGCCGCGGAAGGCACGATGGTGAGCTATCCGGCCTCGCAGTCAAATCCGAAGCTTGAGAAGATGAATGCCGACTACGCAGCAAGGGCGTTTTCGGAGCCGACGAGCCCCTACACCAAATACGCCTACGACGCGACCAACATACTGCTGACCGTGATCCGGGAAAAAGGCATCGACGACAAGGTGGCGCTGGCCGAGGCCATTCGGGCGATCAGCTATGACGGCGTGCTCGGCACGACCACCTTCGATGAGAACGGCCAGACCCGGATAGAGGTCACCATCGAGATCAAGGAAGTGCGCGACGGCGCCTGGACGGACCACAAGAAATAACCCGCTCCTTCCGATGCCGGAGCGCCTTCTCCGGCATCGGAAAAACTGCTGCAGGACTGCGGAAACCCTTATTTTCGGTGTCTGCGCCGGCTTGTTACCACTGTCTGGAACCCCGCCCCGCAAGCGGCCGGGAACGAAGGCCCCTTAGGCCTTCCCAGCCACGACTTCCCAGCAATGCAAAGGACAACTGATGATCAGGACAGGTCAGGAATACAGGGATTCGATCCGCGACGGCCGGCGGATCTGGGTCAACGGCGAACGCGTCAACGACGTCACCACCCATCCCCAGTTCAAGCCGCTGGTGGATATCCGCGCCCGCATCTTCGACATGCAGCACGAGGAAGCGCATCGCGACATCATGACGGTGGAGCAGGATGGAGAGCGCAACGCGCTCGGCAGCGCCCTGCCCCGCACGCAGGACGACTGGTGGGCCAAGCGCCGCGCCACTGATCATATGCTCAACGAGATCGGCGGCGTCGTCACCCGCGTCGGCGACGAAACCGTGGGCGAGATGTGGTCCCTCTTCGACGGTCAGGACGTGCTGAACGAGGTCGACCCGCAATTCTCGAAGAATATCGAGACCCACATCCATCGCGTTCTGCGGGAAGACCCCTTCCACGTTTCGGCAAACACCGACCCGAAGGGCGACCGCTCGAAGGCGCCTCAGGATCAGGATCCCGACATGCTCCTGCATGTGGTAAAGGAAACCGATGCGGGCATCATCGTTCGCGGCGCGAAATACGAGACGGCGGCCGCCTATGCCAATCAGGCCTTCACGAAGCCGACGATTGCCAACTGGGGCAACAACGCCCTCAGCGACTACGCTGTGGGCTTCATCTGCGATCTCGGCAGCGAGAACCTGAAGTTCATCTGCCGCACCGGCTTCGCCGGCCGTGCTCCGGAAAAGGACTATCCGCTGGCCAACAAGTTCGACGAGGTCGACACGATCGTCATTTTCGACAACGTGCTGATCCCGTGGGAGAACGTGCTGTTCTATCGCCACACCAAGGCGGCGACCTTCATACGGGCGACCCTGCACCGCTATTCGGCCTTCGCCTTCGTCCAGCGCAACCTCAAGGTTGCCGACATGATGATCGGCGCGGCTCTCTTCAATGCGCGTCAGACCGGCCTCGACAAGCAGCAGGCCGTGCAGGAAAAGCTGGCCCAGCTTGCCGTCTACCGTGAAGGGATCAACGCCCACCTGACGGCAGCGATCGCACTCGGCGAACGTTCGCCCGCCGGTCTGATGATGCCCAACCAGTCCCTGCTCTATACGGGCCGCGTGCTGGCCTGCTCGCAACTGCATGAAATGATGCACATCGCCCGCGAGCTCTGCGGCGGCCAGATCTGCGTCACGCCGGATGCTGCCTCCTTCGAGCATCCCGACACGAAGCCATGGCTGGAGAAATATTACAGCATCAATGAGGAATGGGTGGCAGACGACCGGCGCAAGCTGCTTGCCTTCGCCCGCGACCTTCTGAACTCCGATTATGCCGGCCACCGGCTCACCTTCCAGTTGTTCGCGCAGTCTCCGCCCTTCGCCCATCTTGCCGCGGTCTACCGGAACTTCGACTGGGATGGTCCGCTGGCTTTCGTCAAGGATGCCGCAGGCCTGTCCGACCGGGTGATGGGCGGACGCACCCTCTCCGCAGGCGACAGCGCGATTTCAAGCTGGTTCTCGACCGACATCGGCACCCACGCAAAGCGCGCCGCCGCGGAATGATCCTCTCCGGACGGCATCCGCAGGTATGCCGTCTACCCTCCCTTGGCCCCAGCTCCATTGCCCGAACCATCCGGGCCTCAAGCGATACGGAAACCACGACATGATCCACAAGCGGCTTCGCCCCTTCAACACCAAGAAGACCTATCCCGAGCAGAACCTCGACAACGATCTGAGCCAGGGCGTCGTCGCCCGCGGCACCATGGTTTTTCTGCGCGGTCAGGTCTCGCAGGATCTGGATACGCGCGAGTGCCTCCACGTCGGCGATGCCGGCAAGCAGACGGCCAAGACGATGGAAAACATCAAGATGCTGCTTGAGGAAGCCGGCAGCGAGATGGCGCATATCTGCCGCATCGTCGTCTATGTCACCGACATCCGCTACCGCGAGGCCGTCTATCAGGAGATGGGCAAGTGGATGAAGGGCGTGCATCCCTGCTCCACCGGCATTGTGGTTCCCGCTCTGGCGCGGCCGGAATGGGTCGTCGAGATCGAAGTCACCGCCGTCATTCCCGACGCCGCTTAAGGGGATGCCGCAATGACCTTTTCCATTTCCGCCCGCTGTCCCGATACCGGCATGTTCGGCATCGCCGTGTCCTCCTCATCACCCTGCGTGGCCGCGCGCTGCGCCCATGCCCGGGCCGGCGTGGGGACGGTGGCGACGCAGAACATCACCGACCCGCGGCTGGGGCCGAAAGGGCTGGACCTCATGGCTTCCGGTCTTTCGGCAACGGATGCGCTGGAAGCGCTGAAGCGCGATGCCCCGCATCTGGAATATCGCCAGCTTGCGCTGGTGGACGCGCAGGGCCGCACCGCCTCGTTTTCCGGCGAGCGCACGCTTGGAACCCATAGGGTGGCGACAGCACCGGGCGTCATCGCGGCAGGCAACCTTTTGTCCGATCCGGGCGTGCCCGATGCCATGGTGGCGGCCTTTTCCGAAAGTGCCGGACAGGGAATTGGCGATCGCCTGCTGGCCGCGATGCGTGCGGCAGAAGAAGCAGGCGGCGAAGAAGGTCCCGTGCATTCCGTCGGCATGCTCCTCGTCCGCAAGGAAGCATGGGCGATCGCGGACCTGCGCGTCGACTGGGCCGATCATGACCCGATCGGCGAGCTTTCCGAATTGTGGGAGCGCTGGAAGGGTGAAATGGAAGCCTATGTCTCGCGCGCCCTCAACCCCTCCGTCGCACCGAGCTATGGCGTGCCGGGGGACCTCTGAGGCCTGACACACCGCACAGCCGGCTGTGCAACTCCCTGACTGAAGCAGGTGCCGCGTTTCAGCATGCGGCACCGCCTTTACCGGACCCGCCGCAATGCGCACTCTGGACATTCTCGACAGGCTGATTGCCTTTCCGACCGTCAGTCGCCAGTCGAACCTCGCCCTCATCGACTATGTGCGCAGCCTTCTGGATGGCGCGGGTATCGCTTCGCAACTGGTCACGAGCACGGACGGCACCCGCGCCAACCTGTTCGCCACCATAGGCCCCAACGACCGTGGCGGCGTCATCCTCTCAGGCCACACCGATGTGGTGCCTGTCGAGGGACAGGCATGGACGCGCGATCCGTTCCGCCTCTCCATTGCCGGCGAGCGGGCCTATGGGCGCGGCACGACCGACATGAAGGGTTTTGTGGCTTCGGCGCTGGCCACGGCACTCGATGCAGCCAGCAGAACGCTGCAAACGCCGCTTCATCTTGCTTTTTCCTACGATGAGGAAATCGGCTGCGTCGGCGTTCGAGGGCTGCTGGATCATCTGGAAACAGCAAGCCCGCGCCCTGCCCTTTGCCTTGTCGGCGAGCCGACCGGGTTGCGCATTGCCACCGGCCATAAGGGCAAGCTGGCCTTACGTGCGTGTTGCACAGGGCATGCCGCCCATTCCGCGCTGGCCCCGACCGCGCTGAACGCGCTGCACATGGGGGCGGATTTTCTGGACGTGCTGCGCCGGGAACAGGACCGCCTCGCACGAACCGGCGCACGCGATGCGGCTTACGACATCCCCTACAGCACCATACATGCCGGCGTGATGAGCGGCGGTCAGGCTCTGAACATCGTTCCCGACCACTGCCGGATCGATTTCGAGATCCGCAATCTGGCGAGCGACGACCCGCAGGCGATACTCGACGGCATCCGCGACGGCGCGGAAGGGATCCTTGCCCCCCTGAAGCCCTCCTTTCCGCAGGCGGCGATCTCCATCGACGAGGTGAACGCCTATCCCGGCCTCGACACGGCGGATGGCTCGGCGGTCGTCACGCTGCTGCGCCGCATCACCGGGCATGATGAGGACACCTGCAAGGTCGCGTTCGGCACGGAAGCGGGCCTGTTCCACAATCGTCTCGGCATTCCCGCGGCAATCTGCGGGCCCGGCCATATGGATCAGGGCCACAAGCCCGACGAATTCATCGCTCTGGATCAGCTCGCCGCCTGTGACGCCATGCTGGGCAGGCTGGTTGACGAGCTGGAAACCGGACTTTGAAACCGCCGAAACCGTTTTTGGCAATGAGCAGTTCTACGGACTCTCCTCTTCGCCATCGCCAGAAAATACGCTGGTTCACGACTGGAACATGATGGCCACCTCCGCGGAGGTGGACTTTTGCATGGATGCAGGGGATTATCGGAGGCCAGCCAAAATATTGGATCATCAACTCTCCACCTGACGCCGGAATCGTGCTGGCCAGGGCGGCGGCTCCATATGGGAAAAGCATGCGCTTCACGCTTCGTCAGTTGAGCTATTTCGTCGCCGCCGGGGAAACCGGCAGCGTCACGCGCGCAGCCGAACAGGTCAACATCTCCCAGCCGTCGATTTCGGCGGCGATCTCGCATCTGGAAGTCGAGTTCGGCGTGCAGCTCTTCGTGCGCCATCATGCACAGGGCCTTTCGCTGACGCCTGCCGGACAAAGGCTGCTTGTCGCCGCCAAGAACGCATTGCGCACGACAAACGGGCTCTACGAAGTCGTCAACGCCACGATGAGCGCGGTCACGGGCCCGATCAATGTCGGCTCCTTCCGAACCTTCACGCCACTGATCGTGCCGGAACTCTGGCAGAGCTTCATCGCCAGATATCCGGACGTGCGCATGCACGTCACCGAAGGCAGCGAGGCCGAGTTGCTCGACGGCCTCAGAACCGCGCGGATCGACGTGGCAATGACCTACGAATTCAGCGTGACCGCCGACATGGATTTCGTGCCATTGGCCGAGCTGCCGACCTATGTGCTGCTGGCGGCGGATCATCCTTTTGCCACGCGCCCCAGATTGCGGCTGACGGAACTGGCGGACGAGCCTTTCATCCTGCTCGATCTTCCCCTCACGCGGCAATATTTCCTGTCCCTGTTCGAACGCGCCGGCGTCGCGCCCAGGATCGTCACCGAAACCAGCCTGCCGGCTGCCCTGCGTTCCTATGTCGGGGCGGGAATAGGCTTCTCGATGATGACGGTGCGCCCCCGCAACATGAGCGCGGAGAACGGCTGCCCGCTGGCCTATGTCGAGCTCGATGATGACTGCCCGCCGATGAAGCTCGGCCTTGCCAGCCTGAAGGAACTGAGGAGATCGCGGGTTGCGGAAGCCTTCGAGGAGTTTTGCCGCGAACTCATTCACGGCGGCACCCTGCCCGGCATGGTGCCCATTCCGGCACCACAATCTGCCACCTGAACGAGCTTCCTCGCTTTTTCAAAGGCAGAACACCAGAAAAGCCTTCTTTCGTGTTTGGCCCCGCACTGGAACAATACTGGAGCAGTACCGCCGCCGGGCGGATATTCAACCAGTTGGAAATACGGAGTGCCGGGTTGGACGCGAAGATTGAACAGGCCATCCGCAACAAGTTCCTTGAGGGCATGAGCCATGCCGCCTGCACGGTGAACATCGTCACCACCGACGGGGAGGTCGGGCGCGCGGGCGTTACCGTCTCGGCCATGGCCTCGGTATCCGCCGACAGCGACTGGCCGACCTTGCTCGTATGCGTGCACCACCTGAGCCCCGCAGCGGCGAAGATCGTCGAGAACGGCGTGCTGTGCGTCAACGTCCTCAGGGACGACCAGTCCTATATCTCGGATACTTTCGCCGGCCGTTTCCGGGACGAAGTCAGCGACAAGTTCGAGTGCACCGAGTGGGTGAACATGCCCTCCGGTGCTCCGCGCATTGCCGATCCTCTCGTTGCCTTCGACTGCCGGCTGATCTCTTCGGAAAAAGTCGGAACCCACTACATTTTCCTGTGCGAGGTGCGTGATCTGCATATTGCCCGCTCGGGTTCGCCGCTGATCTACGCCAACCGCGCCTATGGCGCCTCCACGCGCATCGACGGCGCGAGATCCCTTGCGGCCGCCCGCATGAACGCCGGGGCAAAGCTCTCCGTCGGATGCTTTCACACATTCGGTCCCTTCATAATGCCGCGGCTGATCGAGAAGATGGAGGGAATCGGCATCCGCCTGATCGAGGGCGACCAGCGCCGCCTCAGCGAAAGCCTGCGGGCCGGCGAGAGCGAGATCGCCCTGCTCTACGACATGGATCTGGACGACGATCTCGTGAAGATCCCGGTGGACGAGCTGCATCCCTACGTACTTCTTCCCGACGGACACCGTCTGGCGGCGCAATCGGAAATCGAGCCCACGGAACTGGCCGAGGAGCCGATGGTGCTGCTCGACGCGCCACCGAGCGCCGACTACTTCGCCGGGATTATGCGCGCGGCCGGCGTCAATCCGCTGATCGCCCATCGCTCTGCCTCGTTTGAAATGGTGCGGGGCATGGTCGGGCATGGGCTCGGCTACGCGCTGCTGGTGACCAAACCCGCCTCCGACATGACCTATGACGGGCTGAAACTGGTGGTCAGGCCGCTGGTGGGCCAGAATGCGCCGAGTTCCATCGTCATCGCCCATCGCAGGCAGGAAACGCTGTCGGCACCTGCCCGGCGCTTCATCGAATGCTGCCGCGAGGTTTTCATGAAAAAAGCCCCGGTCGCCTGATGGCGCCGGGGCCGAATAGAGCCTGACGTCCCGCTTCCGGCCGGGCCCTTGGATTAGCAACCCAAATCGGTGAGAGAGCAACCGAAAACCGGAGTCCACTTTTCGGCCCGATGCTCTGGCCTTAGCCGCGAAACTGTCCGCGTTTCAGGGCAACGGCCAGAACGGCTGCGTCCGGTAAAAGACCGACGAAAGCAGGTTCGTCGAGAAGCGCGCTGTCGCCTTCTTGCAGAGAGACTGTTTGCGACGCCCCTTCGATCTCGCATCCACCCCTGACCGCGAACAGAACGGTAACCTCTTCCTGCGCGGTCTCAATATGCTCGCCTCGCGTCAGGATGCGCGCCGGCCCCAGATTCCACGCATTCCGCGCAGCCATGACGTTGAGAACCCGCACCGGGCCGGATGTCGGATTCCCGTGCGGCGTGAGGCCGGAATCGAAAGTGTAGGGCTGCAGGGGCGCCAGCTCCGCCCTGTGCGTGCCGAAATCGAGCGACAGCGCAGTCCCTTCGATTAGAGTGATCGTGCGCTCCACGCCCGCGAACGCAGAAAACAGTCCGGGTTCGGCAATGGTCGCCCGGCTGACCCTCACCTCGAACGCATCGCGTGTCGCCTCTTCGGGAAGCAGGCACACTTCATCCGTCGATCCGGTTCCGTTCTTCCAGGGCAGCGTCACGTAATCGCTGGCGGGCAGGTGGCGGATGCTCACAGACTTGCCTTTCCCGCATCCGGCAAGGCACAGGCTGCCTTTTCGAGCGCGCTGAATTCCTCCACCGACAGATAGCCGGCCTCTACCGCCAGATCCGCCAGCGCACGTCCCTGCGCCAGCGTCGCCCCGGCCAGCTCCGCCGCCCGTTCATAACCGATGACCGGAACCATGGGCGTGCACATCGCCGTGCTGGCGTCGAGCAGCGCGCGGCATCGCTCGGGCCGCGCCTTAATCCCGCTCACGCACTGATCGGTCAGTGTACGCATCCCGGCGGCGAGCAGCTTCAGCGCGTCCAGCAGGCTGTGGCCGATCACCGGTTCCATTGCGTTGAGCTGCAACTGACCGGCCTCTGCCGCGAAGCTGACCGTGACGTCATGGCCGATGACCCTGTAGGCGATCTGGCTCACCACCTCCGGGATCACCGGATTGACCTTGCCCGGCATGATCGAGGAACCCGCCTGCACCGCCGGCAGCTCGATCTCGCCAATGCCCGCACGCGGGCCGCTCGACAGCAGGCGCAGATCGTTGCACATCTTCGACAGCCTGACCGCCAGACGGCGCAGCGCGCCCGAAAGGGAAACGAGCGCCCCCATGTCGGACGATGCATCGATGAAATCCGCCGCAGCCGTGACCGGCAATCCGGAAATCGCTGCAAGATGGCTGATTGCCGCCGGAGAATACCCTGCCGGCGTGTTGATGCCGGTACCGATCGCCGTGCCACCCAGATTGACGACATGCAGCTCTTCAAGCGCTGCCGACACCTGCCGCGCTTCCTGCTCAAGGCCGGTCGCAAAGGCGGAAAATTCCGCACCCAGCGACATCGGCACCGCATCCTGAAGCTGCGTGCGGCCAAGCTTGAGCACGGTGGAAAACGCAGTTGCCCTGTCACGCAATGCCGAAATGAGGCGGTCAAGCTCGCTCTTCAGCGGATTGGCGGCCAGTATAAGGGCAAGGCGCAGCGCTGTCGGGTAGACGTCATTGGTGGACTGCGACCTGTTCACATGATCGTTCGGATGCAGGGCAGCGTAGTCGCCACGGGCGCGACCCAGCCTGTCCAGCCCCAGATTGGCAATCACCTCATTGGCATTCATGTTGGTGGACGTTCCCGCCCCACCCTGGATCATGTCTACGACGAATGCGTCGTGATGCTGCCCGCCGATCAGCAGCCGACAGGCAGCTTCAATCGCATCGAGTTTGGCCGTTTCCAGAACGCCGAGATCATGATTGGCCCGCGCAGCAGCGAGCTTCACCATGGCAAGAGCGCGCACCAGATCCGGAAAATCACCGACGCAGATGCCCGATATCGGGAAATTCTCGACCGCACGTTGCGTATGAATTCCAAACAGCGACTCGGCAGGAAGGGTGCGGGCGCCGAGCATGTCTCTCTCGGTCCGCAATTCGGCACTGGAATGCATTGTCATGGCGGGGCTGGTCAGTCCTGTGTTTCAAGACGCCACATCTCGGGCGCACTTTGGAGAGGGTATGGGCTGAGGGGGATGAAGCCGCCCTCCGGCGTTATGTCAATGCGAATCCTGTCCGGCTGGTACCCGGTCCTCTCCGGAAATCCCACATATCGCCCGGCTCTGGGTCTGCAAAGATCGGGATGCAGCTCAAGGCTGCCGTCGCCGCGACGCCTCGTTTCGACCAGCCATCCCCCTCCCAGAAACCGCGCGGCGCCCCGCAGGTCGCCTGAACGGATCGCAGTGCGAATGAGGGTGGAAGAGACCCGAATGCCGGCATGTGCGACCTCCGGCGCGATGCTGACACCGAAGCCGCGCAACGCGCCCAACTCCGACAGCATGCGCATGTCCCCGGATCGCTTGTTGCCGAACCGGAAATCGGGACCGGCAATCACGTGCCGCACGCCAAGAGCCTCCACGAGAATATCATCCACGAATTCGCCAGGCGACATGCCGGCGAACGACCGGTTGAAGCGGGGTGAGTAGATGAAATCCACCCCATATGGCGCCATCAGCAATCGCTTGGCGGACGGTGTCGCCAGCCGGAAGGGCTCATCCTGCGTCTCAAAGAAGCTGCGCGGATGAGGTTCGCAGGACATGACCGAAACCGGATATTTTTCGGCGATGCCGTGCGCCATGTGAACGAGCTGCTGATGTCCCACATGCAGGCCATCGAAATTGCCGAGAATGAGAACGGCCCCCCGAAGCGGATGATCGCCGGCGAGGCTTTCCGTGACGATCTCGGGCAGAGCACCCGCTTTGCGCGAGGCGAAGGTGGAAACAACCGGCGACATCATCGGGCAGCAGCCTGTAACTGGACTGCTTCAGATTAGGGCCGCCAACGGAAGAGAAAAAATCGTATGTTTGGGGGCAATGGATCGGAAATTCCGAGGCATTTCCGGGCAGAATTCCGGAACATGATCCATCATTTCCGGGCCGGTCGCAGCGCAGGTTGAAACGGCCCGGCCGGGCATCGGAGGCTCAACGTACACCGCACCCGATGACCAGTGCGAAAAGGGGGTGGTTTCCGTTGTGGTTCAGGATGCTTTCAGAAGGTCCGGATAATGCCGCGCAGCGACATCGGGGTGTGAGCGCAGCCGGCTTTTCAGCACATTCACGCCGACATCCCGAAACAGGGGATTGTCCGGGTCGCTGGCAGGCCCCTTCGCCTCGGCGGCGAGATCCTCGGGAAGGTCGAGAAGGGGAATGGTGGCGTCGAGCCGGGCCCCGAAGAAGAACGGCACCGAATAGCGCTCCGCGCCGCGCGGCGGCGTCACCACGCGGTGCAGCGTCGCGCGCAGATAGCCGTTGGAGGCCAGTTCCAGAAGCTCGCCTATATTGACCACCAGCGTTCCCGGAACGGGCTCGACCTCGACCCATTTGCCGTCATACTCGACCTGCAGCCCTCCGACATTGTCCTGCAGCAGCAGCGTGAGGAAGCCACCATCCTTGTGCGCGCCCACGCCCTGATCGTCCCCGGTCTGCTCGCGCCCCGGATAGCGCACGATCTTCATGCGGTGGTTGGCACCCTCGCCATAGATCGGCTCGAAAACGTCTTGCGGCTGTTCCAGCGAAACGGCAAAGGCCTTGAGCAGGCGGATCGCCACCTCGGCCACCTTCGACTGCCATTCGAGAATGGCCGGCCGCAGTTCGGGCAGCGCCTGCGGCCACTGGTTCGGCCCGTGCAGCCGCGTCCAGGCCGGCTGGCCGCCATTCTGCTTCACCGGCTCGCGTTCGATGCCGAAATCCAGCTGTTCGCGCCAGTCGGCCTGCCCGCGGGTGCGCTCGCCGGCAACGCGCGTATAGCCGCGAAACTGTGACGAATTCACCATCTCGATACCGAGCTTGTCCTGTTCCGGCAGATCGAAAAAACGCCGCGACAGCTCGAACAGCCGATCGATTTCATCCAGCGTTATGTTGTGACCATCGAGATAGAAGAAGCCTACATCGCGGGCAGCATAGCGCAGGTCCCTCAGGAAGGCCGCGCGGTCCGCCGGACCGGATTCGAAGAGGGAAAGATCGAGGATGGGGAAAAGACGGGCCAATTTATGCCTCCTTCCGCAATGGTGTCGATGAAACAGGCGTCGCGCCGCGAGCCCCGGATTTTGGTATCATCGGGGACGGCCGGAACCGGGAAAAGAACAGCCATCCCCCTATCGTCTCCTCCAATGACAAGAGCTGCTAATCGCAGCCCCTGTCGTGGAAGCCGTTTTCTTGCCGTGCCGATCAGCCTGCCTTGCCGAACAGCTTTTCCACCAGCGGCGCATGATGCGCCTCAGCCACATCCGGATGCGAGCGCAGGCGGCTTTTCAGGTGGTTGATGCCAACCTCGCGGAAGATCGGGTTCAGCGGATCGACGCTGATGCCGCGCTCCTTGCGTTGCAGTTCTTCGGGAAGATCAATGACGGGAATGGTGGCGTCGTAGCGCGCGCCGAGGAAGAAGGCGACCGAGAAGCGTTCGACGCCGGCCGGCGGCACCACCACGTCATGAACGTCGGCGCGCACGAAGCCGTTGGTCGCCAGCTCCAGCAATTCGCCCGTATTGATCACGAAGGTGCCCGGCACCGGCGGCGCCTCGATCCACTCGCCTTCCTCGGTGCGCACCCGCAGGCCCGGAACCGTATCCTGCAGCAGAACGGTGACGAAGCCGCCGTCCTTGTGCGCGCCGACGCCCTGATCGCTCTCGGCCGCATCCCGACCGGGATAGCGGATGATTTTCAGAAGCTGCGACGGCGACGGCTCGTAGATCGGCGCGAACACGTCCTCTGGCTGGCCGAGCGTCACCGCGATGGCCTTGAGGACGTCTATGCCGATGCGCGTGACCTCGGCCTGATAGGCGAGCAGAAGCGGCTTCAGCTCGGGCAGCGCCTGATCCGGCCACTGGTTGGGGCCGCGCAGATGCAGCCAGGGCTGGTCCCCGGGCACATTGGCCACCGCCTCGCCCTCGGTGTTGATGTCGAGCTGCTCGCGCCAGTCCTTCTCGCCGCGCGTATGCTCGCTGCCGGCGCGGTTGTAGCCGCGGAAATGCGGCGACTTCACCATCTCGATCTTCAGCTTCTCGTCCAGCGGCAGCGCGAAGAATTTCCTGGCCGTGGCGACCACCTCGGAAATCAGGTCCGGATCGACGCCATGTCCGGTGAGGTAGAAGAAGCCGTGGTCGTGCAGGATATCGCGCAGCTCGTCGATGAACTTCGCCCGCTCTTCCGGCCCCTCATGAAAGCGCCCGATGTCGACGACCGGAAGGTTTGGAATGGTGGTGTGAACGGTCATTCTCGTCTCCTTGGCATGAATTCGATGGTGTAGCTGCGCATCACCCACGGCCATGCTGCGGCCGGCCGGAAAGGCGGCGCTCCAGCCTGCGGCTGTAACGGGACCCGATGAAGCAGAAGGTGAAGTAGATTGCCGCCACCAGCAGATAGGCCTCGTCGTAGAAGCCCAGCCATTTCGGGTCGGTGGCGGATGCCTTGGCGGCGTTGAGCAGATCGAAGATGCCGATCACCGCCAGCAGCGAGGTTGCGAGCAGGAAGCCGATGGCGAGGTTGACGATGCCCGGAATGACCACCCGAAGCGCCTGCGGCAGGATGACGAGCTGCATCGAGCGCCAGTAGCCGAGGCCGAGCGCGGTGGCCGCCTCGTACTGGCCGGGCGGGATGGTCTGCAAGCCGCCGCGCACCACTTCCGCCAGATAGGCGGTCCAGAACAGCGCGATCATGATCATGGCGCGGAAAGTCTTGTCGAGGGTGATGCCTTCTGGCAGCGCCATCGGCACGATCAGCATGGCGACATAGAGGATCGCCACCATCGGCGTGCCGCGCATCAGCTCGATATAGCCGATTGCCAGCGTGCGCAGGCCGCCCATCTTCGAGCGCCTCGCCAGTGCCAGCAGCACGGCGAGCGGCATCGCCGCCGCAAAACACACGGTCCACACCAGAAGCGTGACCGGCAGGCCGCCCCACTGGTTTGACGGAACCATTCGCCCGCCCGGCCAGCCGCTCATCAGCAGCCACGAGCCGCCGATGGCGCCAAACCATGCGATCAGCAGACCCCGGTTCCAGAAGCGCGGCAGCACGCTGGCCGTCACCAGCGCCAGAAGCAGCAGAATGACGAGCAGCGGCCGCCAGTGTAGGTCCGGCGGGTAGAAGGCGAAGAAGATAAAGCGCAGCTTGGTACCGATGAAGGCCCAGCAGGCCCCGGCGCGTGCGGCACAGTCCGCCGAAGTGCCGCTCCATGTCGCGTCGATCAGCGCCCAGCGCAGCAGGGACGGAACCGTCCACACCAGAAAGGCGGTGGTCACGATGGTGATCGCCGTATTGAGCTTTGTGCCGAACAGCCCGTCCGCCAGCCTTGCGCGCAGAGGCGGCCTGACCGTTCCGGGACCGGCACCGAATTGCGTTTCGGCCTCGATCACGCTCATGCCGGCCCTCCCCCGCGCAGTGCCACGCGGTTGTTGTAGATATTCATGAGCGCCGACAGCACGAGATTGAGCGCCAGATAGACCGCGATCATGATGATCAGCGCCTCGAACGCCTGGCCTGTGGTGTTGGCGGTGGTGTTGACCACGCTGACGAGGTCGGGATAGCCGATGGCGACCGCGAGGCTGGAATCCTTGGTGAGGTCCAGATAGTTCGAGGTCGTCAGCGGCGTGATGACCCGGAGCGCCTGCGGCAGCACCACCAGACGCATGATCTGCCCGTCATGCAGGCCAAGCGCGCGGGCGGCTTCCCACTGTCCCTGCTTCACCGATTCGATGCCGGCCCGTACGATTTCGGCGATTGAAGCGGAGAACTTCACGGTAAGCCCCGTCAGCAATGCAGCGAATTCGGGCGACAGGCTCCAGCCACCGCGAATATTGAAGCCGGCCAGACTCGGCACCTCGAACTGCACGGACGCACCGCTGAGCCGGAAGACGAGCGCTGCCGCGATAAATGCGCCAGGAATGACAAGCAGCGCACGTTTCAAACCGAATTGCGAACGCCGTGCGGAAACAACAAGCGACCCCACAAAGGCGATCACCACGACGGCTAGGCCGAGCCATGTCGAAACCGAAGCGCCTTCGACCACGGGACCGGGCACGTAAATGCCACGTCCGCTCAGGAAAATAGCGTCGAACAGCGTCAGCGCCTGTCGCGGCGCGGGCAGCGCCTTGGCGACGGAAATCCAGAAGAAAAGCTGGAGCAGAAGCGGCGTGTTGCGCACGAGCTCGATGTACCAGCGCACGATGCCGGCAAGCAGCAGATTGCCGGAAAGACCGGCAACGCCGAGAAAGACGCCGAGCACGGTGGCCAGCACGCAGCCGAGCAGCGCCACTTTCAGCGTGTTGAGAACACCCACCAGCATGGCGCGCGCATAGGTGTCGCCGGCCTTGAAGGAAATGGCCTGCTCGCCGATCTCGAAATTGGCCGAGCGCCACAGAAAATCGAAGCCGGGGCTGATGCCGATGCGCGCCATGGAAGCGGCGATGGTCGATCCGAGCCCGTAGAACAGCGCAATGACCGCGATGATGACGGCGACCTGCGCCAGAGGCCGGGGACCCCACCAGCCCGCCAGCCTGCTGAAAGCACCGGGCCGACGGCCCGGTGTGATGTCGAAATGCGTGGCCATGAGCGCCTGTTCGGCCGCTCTCAGCGGAACGGCGGCGAATACAGCAGGCCGCCGTCGGTCCACAGGCTGTTATAGCCACGCTCCCAGCCGAGCGGCTTCAGGTGGCGGTCGAAGATCTCGCCGTAATTGCCCACCGTCTTGATGATGTTGTAGGCCCATTTGGGATCGAGGCCGATCGCCTCGCCCAGCGACTTGTCAACGCCCAGGAAGCGCTGGATCGCCGGATCCTCGCTCTTGAGAAACTCGTCGACATTCTGGCTGGTGATGCCCCATTCTTCAGCCTGAATGGTTGCATTGACCGTCCAGTTGACGATTTCCAGCCAGCGGTCGTCGCCACCCGCGATTGCCGGGGCCAGCGGCTCCTTCGACAGGCGTTCGGGCAGAACGACATAGTCGTCCGGCTTCTTGAGCTGCGTCAGCTTGCCGACAAGGTCGGAACTGTCCTGCGTGATCGCGTCAACGCGGCCGGATTCGAGCGCAGCGATGAATTCGCCGGTATCTTCGATGGTCACCGGGGTGAAGCTATGGCCGGTCTTGCGGAAGAAATCGGCTATATTCAGCTCGCCGGTCGTACCGCTCTGTATGCCGATGGTGGCGCCATCGAGATCGGCTGCCTTTTCGACGCCCAGATCCTTGCGCACCAGCAAGCCCTGCCCGTCATAGAAGATGGTCGGGCCGAAATGGAAGCCGAGCTGGAAGGCGCGCGTGATGGTCACGGTGACTCCCGAAAGCAGGATGTCGAACTCACCGGCCTGAAGTGCCGGCAGACGCTGCTGCGGCGAGGACGAGGTGAACTCGACCTTTTCCGGATCGCCGAACACGGCGATGGAAAGCGCCCGCCCGTAGTCGATGAAGAAGCCCTGCCAGCGGCCGTTAGAATCCGGTGCGAAGAAGCCCGGCGTCGTGCCGACGCCGACCTTGATGGCCCCGCGCTGGTTGATGCGGTCGAGCGTCGGACCGGCGATGGCGGAAGTGGAAACCAGCGCCGTGGCCAGTGCCGCGGTCGCCGTCACCAGCTTCGTCCAGCGCAGGCCGGAAGCGAGAATGGATGTCATGTTGTCGTCTCCTGAGCGGTTCGGTCCGTGGACGGAGCGGCGGGAGACCGTCTCCGTGACATGCTCAGAATAGCCGGCGCGCGCGCCCGATTAAGGAACAGGCATCTAATTAGACGCCGATCCGGCGAGTGTTTTTCTCACCATGCGCATCTGGCAGGCAGCGCTTGTCAGGGGCCGGATTACGTCTGGCGATCACCTTCTTCGACAATCAGCACCAGGGCGCTCGCGGTGCGCTTGTGCTGCGACGCAAGCCATCATGCTGCTTCAAGAAGGTTTGCCGCAGCGATCAGCAACGGGTCCTGCGCGCGTGATTGCAGGAAAGCGAACATCACCCTGACCTCGTCACGCACCTGACAGATCACGTCGACCTCGCCGTCCTGCCTCGCCTGCATGGCTGTATCGGCATGCAGGAGCCCGATGCCGACACCTCCGGCGATCAGCGATCGCGTCACCTTTTCCCTGTCGATGCCAATCGTCTTGCGCGGCCGGAACTGATAGCGGCGAAACAGGCTTTCCGCCGCATGGCCGCAGCAGGATGCACCGACAGTAGGGTATATCCACGGCAGTTCCGCCATGGCCTGCCAGTCCGGCTCATCCGAAACCGGCAACAGCCCCGCCGGCGCAGCCAGATAAATGGCGAAGCCGCCGACCTGGATCGTTTTCAGATCTTCAGGCGGGTCTGCCGGCTCGTTGTAGAACCCGGCGTCCAGCCTGCCGCTTCGAATCCCTTCCAGCACGTCGAGGGAATGGCCATGCTCCAGGTCCATCTCGACTTCGGGATACCGCTCCGATAGCCGCATCATCAACCGCCCGACGGCGTCAGTGCCCGAATTCGTACCGCCGCCTATGCGCAGCCTGCCGCTCAGCTGCCCCCTTATGCGTGTCGCTTCCTCGATCAGTTCCCGGTGTGCCTGCAGGGTCTGCTCCGCTCTGGCAAGCAGCCGCTCGCCATGGGGCATCAGCGTCATTCCGCGCGGCGTGCGGGCGAAGAGCGTCAGGCCGAGCGTGTCCTCGATGGCCTTGATGTGAGCGCTGACGGCAGGCTGGCTCAGATAAAGCCGTTCCGATGCGCGGGTAATGCTGCCCTCGCGCGCCACGGCTATGAAAGTTTTCAGCTGATGGATCTCCATATCTGCCTACGTCTCCGTAACCGCTGTTCAGCCCTGCCGGAACATCTCCAGCACATGCCACCATGCCAGATCGAGCGGCAGCAGCACCAGCACCGTTACCGCGAAAAGCGCCAGACACAGCCGCGTCACCGCGCGCGGGGCCAGATTGGCGATCTGGGTGGCGGTGACGAGCGGCGGCGCCTGATACGGCAGCAGTACGCTGGAGAAAGCCAGCACCTGCGTCATCAGGATGATTGCGAGCGGCAGGCCGGTTACGGCCGCGAGATGCCCGGCACCCGGCGTGAGCACCGCCGGCACGCCCGGCAGATTGGTGACGGCAGCCACCAGCGACGAGATCGCCAGAAGGGCGGCAACGTTGTGGAATGGTTGGTCCGGAGCGAAGCCGGCATGTTCGCCAAGCGCCGCCACGATGGTTTCGCCAAGCCCGGTGGAGGCGATGACCGCCCCCAGCCCCATGATGCCGGCAACGAAGAACAGGGTCGCATAATTGATCTCTTCGTTGAGGCATTTGGGCGACGTCAGGCCGCTGCCGGGCCACAGGCACCAGATTGCTGCCGCCAGCGCGATCCAGCCCGGCGACACATGATGCAAGGCGTCGGTCAGCCACAGGAGCAGCGAAACGACGAGGAGAACGGCAAGGTGCCGTTCACGCCGGCTCAGCGGCTGGGCGGCCCCGACATCGGAGGCAGTACGCAGCGGCGCGCGATCGGGAAACATCCACAGGATGAGCCCGACCAGCGCTGCCGCCTTGCCGGCACCCAGCACCGGGAAATGCAGCACCAGATAGTCGAAATAGCCGATGCGGACCCCGTAGAGGCTTTCCGCCGTGCCGGCGAGGATCATGTTGGGCGTATTGGCCGGCAGGATGGCGTAGGCAGGAATGCAGGTTCCGAAAGCCGCCGCCATCAGCATGCCTGTCCGCCCCGCCGATCCTTCGCCGTAACACATATGGTCTGCCAGCGACAGGATGATGGGGACCAGCAGCACGATGCGCCCCATCGAGGATGGCAGGAAGAACGCCAGAGCGAGGCTGAAGGCGACGACGCCCGCAATCACGCTGCCGTATCGGCGCCCGAGCATGCCGGCAAGCAGCGACGCCATGCGCTGCCCGAGCCCGGTGAAGCGGATGGAACTGCCCATCACCATGCCGCCGAACAAAAGCCACAGCGTCGAGGACTGGAACGCACCCAGCACCACCTGCGGCGGCGCCACCTGCAGGATGATCGCGACCACGAAGAAGACAAGCGCGGGCAGATATTCCGGCACCGCCGCCGTCGCCCACATGCCGATGCAGAATACGCCCAGGCCCGCCGCAACAGCCATTTCCGGCGGCAGATGCAGGCCCGTCAAGATGGCGGCAAGAACGCTTGCCGCCAGTATGATCGCGCTCTTCCAGCGCGGATCGCGGCGCAGCCTCAGCTTGTGGTTTTCGGCAGCGGCGGTATGGGACATTGTGTTCAGGCTTTGCATTGATCGTGGCCGACTGTGCCGCATCCGCTATCCTGCAATCCAATCGTAGTTTCGGAGCCCGGCCCTCGTGAAAACCGATGGCCTTTCACAAAGCCGTGCCTGCAAGCCCGATGCATTAGCCGCAAGAGCCGTAAAACCGGTGCAGGACGCCTCCCTTGCGCTTGGCATGACGGAGGGTTCTGCAATAGGTTGCGAACCCGGATTCGAGGCTGATCCCGGTTTGGCTCCTTCGGCGTCGCCCCCGCGCCATCAGATGCTTCCCTGGACGACGAGCAGGAAACAGAATGAAAGCATTCATGGCGGACCTCTTTGCCGGGGTTGTTCTGCTGTTTGCCAGGGCAATCACGGCCGTCAGGGCGATCTGGGATGAGACCGGCCCGCCACGCCGGCAGTCGGTCTACTTCGCCAATCACGCCAGCCACGGCGATTTCATTCTGATATGGGCGGTGCTGCCGCCGCGCCTGCGGCGGCGCGTACGCCCTGTCGCCGGCGCCGACTACTGGCTGAAGTCGCCACTGAGGCGCTTCATCGGTCAGGATGTCTTCAACGCCGTGCTGATCCAGCGCGTGCGCGAGGAACGCGACAACGACCCCATTGAAATGATGGCGCAAGCGCTGGACGAACACGCCTCGCTGATCTTCTTTCCCGAAGGCACCCGCAACCAGACGGACCTGCCCCTGCTGCCCTTCAAAACGGGGCTGTTTCATCTGGCGAGCGCCCGCCCCGATGTCGATCTCGTGCCGGTGTGGATCGCCAATCTCAACCGGGTCATGCCCAAGGGCGAATTCGTGCCCGTGCCGCTGATCTGCACCACCACCTTCGGCGCGCCACTTCGCCTTCAGCCCGGCGAAGACAAGGAGGCCTTCATCGAACGCGCACAGGCCGCCCTGCTTGCGCTGGCACCCAAAGCGGAGGGCCCAAAAGTGGAGGGCAATGCCCAATGAGCACCACCTGGCATGACATGTTTCTGCTGCTGCTCGGTATCGGCGGCGTGCTGCTGCTGGCCTCGCTCGTCGGGCGCATCCTGCAATGGCGGCTTTCTCCGGACGGCTCCAACAGCACCATCGAAAACCTGAACGCGCGCATCAATGCATGGTGGATCATGGCGATCCTCATCGCCATCGCATTCATCGCTGGGCGCGTCGGAGTGCTGGTGCTGTTCGCCTTCTGCTCCTTCGCTGCCCTGCGCGAATTCGTGACGCTGACCAACACCCGACGCGCCGACCACTGGGCGCTGGCGACGGCCTTCTTCGTCGTCGTGCCGCTTCAGTATTTCCTGTTGTGGAAAGAGGAATACGGCATCTTCAGCGTGTTCATCCCCGTCTATGCCTTCCTTTTGATGCCGATCATCGCGGTGATCCGTGGCGACACCCACAACTTCCTCGTCCGCATCGCCGAGCTGCAATGGGCGTTGATGATCTGCGTGTTCTGCGCCTCGCATGTGCCGGCGCTGCTGACCCTGAACATTCCGGGCTTCGAGGGCCGCAACGTGCTGTTGATCGCCTTCCTCGTCATCGTCGTGCAATTGAGCGACGTGCTGCAATATGTGTGGGGCAAGCTCTTCGGCCGCACCAAGATCGCGCCCAATCTTTCGCCTTCGAAAACCGTCGAGGGGTTTGTCGGCGGCGTCGCCTCGGCAACTCTGATTGGCGCGGGCCTGTGGTGGATCACGCCGTTCACGCCTGTGCAGGCCGGCATCATGGCCTTCGTCATTGCCATGATGGGCTTCTTCGGAGGGCTGGTGATGTCGGCGATCAAGCGCGATCGCGGCGTCAAGGACTGGGGCCATCTGATCGCCGGGCATGGCGGGCTGATCGACAGGCTGGATTCGGTCGTCTTCTCGGCGCCCGTCTTCTTCCACCTCACGCGCTACTGGTGGTCGCTGTCATGAAGGCGGCGCTGAACATCACAACCAGCAAGGACTGACGATCATGGAAAAAGGCGACCGCAGGCCGCTGGCCAGCCGCGACACGCGCTGGGCCCAGACCATGGCAAAGCGCATGGTGCACATGTCGATCACACCCAACGCGATCTCGCAGGCCAGCATGGTCATGGCCGCGCTGGCCGGCATCGCCTTTTTCTTCTCCGGCGCGCATGAAGGCGCAGCCCGCATCGTGCTGCTGCTTGCAGCCGCCCTGTTTTGCCAGTTGCGCCTGTTGTGCAACCTGTTCGACGGCATGGTCGCGGTGGAAGGCGGCAAGGCCGAAGCGGACGGGCCGTTCTGGAACGAATTCCCGGACCGCGCCGCCGACATCATGATCTTCGCCGGCATCGGCTACGGCATTGGCGCGCCTGCGCTCGGCTGGGCGGCAGCAGCCTTTGCCGTGCTCACCGCCTATGTGCGCGAGCTTGGCCGCGCCAATGGCGTGGCCAGCGACTTCTGTGGCCCCATGGCCAAGCAGCACCGCATGGCAGTAGTGACAGGCGCGGCCCTGCTCTCGGTGTTTGAATTCCTGTGGGAAGGCCGCAACGAGGTGCTGGTGGCAGCGCTGTGGATCATTGCCGCAGGCGCAGCGCTCACCGCCCTTCGCCGCAGCTTCAGGCAGGTGAAGCGCCTGCGCGCCGGAAAGAGCTGACGCCGGCCGCCTCCCCGCCGAGTCAGATGTTGCGGCGCTTGCCTTCCATGAGGTCGAGCACGGCGCGCGCGGCATCCAGTACATTGGTGCCGGGACCGAACACGGCGGCCACGCCATGGTCGAGCAGGTACTGGTAGTCCTGACGCGGGATGACGCCCCCGACCACGACGATGACCTCGCTTGCACCCCGCGCCTTCAGCGCCTCCACCAGTTGCGGGGCCAGCGTCTTGTGCCCTGCCGCCAGCGACGACATGCCGACAACCTGCACCTTCGACTTCACCGCGAGATCGGCCGCCTCTTCCGGCGTCTGGAACAGCGGGCCGGCGATGACCTCGAAACCGAGATCGCCGAAGGCCGAGGCGATGACCTTGGCGCCGCGATCATGTCCGTCCTGCCCGAGCTTGGCGACCATGATGCGGGGTGAAGCGCCCAGCGCCTTCGAGAACTGATCCAGCCGATCGACCAGATTCTCATATTCCGGCTCGCCCTCATAGGCGGGGCCGTAGACCTTGCTCACCACTTTCGGCACGGCCGAGTGATCGCCGAAGGCATCGCGCATGGCATCGGAAATCTCGCCCAGAGTGGCCCGCGCGCGCGCCGCTTCGACGGCGGCTTCGAGGATGTTGCCCTGCCCCGAGCGCGCCACCTCGCGCAGCCGGTCCAGCGTTGCCTCGGCCTTCTTCGGGTCGCGCTGGCGTCTGGTGCGCTCGATGCGGGCGATCTGCGCCTCGCGCACCGCCTTGTTGTCGATGTCGAGAATGTCGATCTCGTCCTCGGTTTCGAGGCGGTATTTGTTGACGCCGACGATCACCTCGTCGCCGCGGTCGATGGCCGCCTGCTTGCGGGTCGCCGCCTCCTCGATCAGGCGCTTCGGCAGGCCGTCATTGACCGCCTTGGTCATGCCGCCCATCGCCTCGACCTCTTCGATCAGCTTCCAGGCAGCATCGGCAAGCTCCCTGGTCAGGCTCTCGACATAGTAGGAGCCGGCCAGCGGATCGACCACCTTCGTCACGCCGGTCTCGTGCTGGAGGATGAGCTGGGTGTTGCGGGCGATGCGCGCCGAAAATTCGGTCGGAAGCGCGATCGCCTCGTCGAAGGAATTGGTGTGCAGCGACTGCGTGCCGCCAAGGGCTGCGGCCAGCGCCTCATAGGCGGTGCGCACCACATTGTTGTACGGATCCTGCTCCTGCAGCGACACACCGGATGTCTGGCAATGGGTGCGCAGCATCAGCGAGGACGGCTTCTTCGGCTCGAACTCCTCCATGATGCGCGTCCATAACAGGCGCGCGGCGCGCAGCTTGGCCGCTTCCATGAAGAAGTTCATGCCGATGGCGAAAAAGAAGGAAAGCCGCCCGGCGAACTCGTCGACATCGAGGCCCTTCTTCAGCGCCGCCCGCACATATTCGCGCCCGTCGGCCAGCGTGAAGGCCAGTTCCTGCACCAGCGTCGCGCCGGCTTCCTGCATGTGATAGCCGGAGATGGAGATGGAGTTGAACTTCGGCATCTCCTTCGCCGTATATTCGATGATGTCCGCAATGATCCGCATCGAAGGCTCGGGCGGATAGATGTAGGTGTTGCGGACCATGAACTCCTTGAGAATATCGTTCTGGATGGTGCCCGACAGTTTTTCACGCGGCACGCCCTGCTCTTCACCGGCAACGATGAAGTTAGCGAGCACGGGAATGACCGCGCCGTTCATGGTCATCGACACGGAAATCTGGTCGAGCGGAATGCCCTCGAACAGGATCTTCATGTCCTCGACGGAATCGATGGCGACGCCGGCCTTGCCGACATCGCCGACAACACGCGGATGGTCGCTGTCATAGCCGCGATGGGTGGCAAGGTCGAAGGCGACCGACACCCCCTGCTGACCGGCGGCCAAAGCCTTGCGGTAGAAGGCGTTGGATTCCTCCGCCGTGGAGAAACCCGCATACTGGCGGATCGTCCATGGACGCCCGGCATACATGGTGGCGCGCGGACCGCGCACGAAGGGCGCCAGGCCCGGCAGGCTGCGGAGATGCCCGACACCCTCCAGATCGTCAGCGGTATAGAGCGGCTTGACCGGAATGCCTTCCGGCGTGTTCCACACCAGCGTGTCGGGATCGCGCCTGACCTCCTTTTCGGCCAGAGCGCGCCATTTCTCGATATTGGGGTCGGGTTTCGGATCGCTCATCACAATTCCCTGCCTATTCGAATTCAAGGATCAGTTCGTCGACGGCAAGGCTCGCTCCCGGCTCGACGGCAACGCGGCTGACCTTGCCGGCCTTTTCGGCGCGCAGCACGTTTTCCATCTTCATCGCCTCGACGGTGGCCAGCGCCTGTCCTTCCTGCACCTCGTCACCTTCCTGAACGGCGATGGAGGTGACCACGCCCGGCATCGGGCACAGAAGCATCTTCGACGTATCGGGCGGAAGCTTGACCGGCATCAGACGGGCCAACTCCGCGACGCGGGGGCTGCGCACATAGGCTTTCGCATCGATGCCGCGCCAGCGCAGGCGCATCGATGATCCGTTGAGCGTGACCTTGACACCCATCACCTCGCCATCCACCACGAAAGCCGCATGGGTAGAGCCGGGCATCCAGTCACTCGAAACAGCGACACTCTCGCCATCGGCGAAGGCTATCGTGTCGCTGGCCGCACCTTCAGTCACGGCAAGCGCGAATTCATGATCGGCAACCGTCGCCACCCAGTCTGCGCCGATGCTGCGCGGATGGTTGGCGAGCACGCCGGAAACCTGCGCCGCGCGGCGCGCAAGCCGCAGATGGATGAAGGTGGCGACCGCCGCCAGCCGGCGCGCCTGACGCTCGCCTGCCGTGACGCCGCTGAAACCATCGGGAAATTCCTCGGCGATATAGGCGGTGGTCAGCCGCCCGTCCCGGAAGCGCTGCTGGTCCATCACCGCCGACAGGAACGGCAGATTGTGGCCTATGCCCTCGACCTCGAAATCGTCCAGCGCGCGGCCCATGGCCTCGATCGCGCCGAGGCGATCCGGCGCCCATGCGCACAGCTTGGCGATCATCGGATCGTAATGCATGGAAATCTCGCCGCCCTCGAACACGCCGGTGTCGTTGCGGATGATGGTGTCATCGTCGCTTCTGCCTTCCGCCGGCGGGCGATAGCGCGTCAGGCGGCCGATGGAAGGCAGGAAGTTGCGATAGGGGTCTTCGGCATAGAGGCGGCTTTCGATGGCCCAGCCGTTCAGCCTCACATCGCCCTGCGTCATGCGCAGCTTCTCGCCGGCCGCGACCCGGATCATTTCCTCCACCAGATCGATGCCGGTGATCAGCTCCGTCACCGGATGCTCGACCTGAAGGCGGGTGTTCATTTCGAGGAAGTAGAAATTGCGGTCGCCATCGACGATGAACTCGACCGTGCCGGCCGAAAAATAGCCGACCGCGCGCGACAGGGCCACGGCCTGCTCGCCCATGGCTTGCCGCGTCGCCTCATCGAGGAAAGGCGACGGGGCTTCCTCGATGACTTTCTGGTTGCGGCGCTGGATCGAGCATTCGCGTTCGCCCAGATAGAGAATGGTGCCGTGCTTGTCGCCCAGCACCTGAATCTCGATATGACGCGGCTGGGTGACGAATTTCTCGATGAAGATGCGGTCATCGCCGAAGGAGGATTTCGCCTCGTTCTTCGACGACTGAAAGCCCTCGCGCGCCTCGGCATCGTTCCACGCGATGCGCATGCCCTTGCCGCCACCGCCGGCGGAGGCCTTAATCATCACCGGATAGCCGATCTGGGAGGCGATGCGCACCGCCTCATCGGCATCCTCTATGAGCCCCATATGGCCGGGCACGGTGGAAACGCCCGCTTCCGCCGCCAGCTTCTTGGAGGTGATCTTGTCGCCCATGGCCTCGATGGCTTTCACCGGCGGGCCGATGAAGGCGACGCCCTCCTGCTCCAGCGCCTCGGCGAAAGCCGCGTTTTCCGACAGGAAGCCATAGCCGGGGTGGACGGCATCAGCGCCTGTCTTGCGGATGGCTTCGAGGATTTTGTCGATGACGATGTAGGACTGAGACGAGGGTGCGGGGCCGATATGCACCGCCTCATCGGCCTGCCGCACATGCAGCGCATCGCGGTCGGCATCCGAATAGACAGCGACGGTTTTGATACCCAGCTTCTTCGCGGTACGGATGACCCGGCAGGCGATTTCGCCGCGATTGGCAATGAGGATCTTCTTGAACATCAGCCCGTCTCCAGTCCCCAAATCAGTCTTTGAATTTCTTTTCGTAAGGCATCGTCAGAAGTGCGGAAGCGGTGACCACACCCCCAAATACGAAGGCGAAAGGCGCAACCAGCAGCAATATCGGGATGACCGGATTTGCCGCCCGGTCTATGCGCGCGCCGATGCCGCCGATGTCGAGCCAGATGATGGCGATGGCCGTCAGCGCCCCGATCAGCGCGCCAAGCGCTGCGTTCAGCGCCATGAAGCGCAGCATCTGCCAGTGGTCCTTGCGGGCCGCCTCCGGCGTCAGCTTCGGCTTGTTCATCGCTCCTCCGGCCCCGCTCTCACAGAGGCATCGTGTCATGCTTGCGCCACGGACCTTCCACGCGCTTGTTGCGCAGTGCTGCGAAGGCGCGTGCGATGCGGCGGCGCGAGGAATGCGGCATGATCACCTCATCGACGAAGCCGCGCTCGGCAGCCACGAACGGATTGGCGAAACGCTCTTCATATTCGGCCGTGCGCGCGGCGATCTTCTCCGCATCGCCCAGTTCCGAGCGGTAGAGGATTTCGGTCGCGCCCTTGGCTCCCATCACGGCGATCTCGGCCGTCGGCCAGGCATAGTTGATGTCGGCCCCGATATGCTTGGAGGCCATGACGTCATAGGCCCCGCCATAGGCCTTGCGGGTGATCAGCGTCACCATGGGTACGGTCGCCTGCGCATAGGCAAACAGAAGCTTCGCGCCATGCTTGATGACGCCGCCATATTCCTGCGCCGTGCCGGGCAGGAAGCCGGGCACGTCCACCAGCGTCAGCAGCGGGATGTTGAAGGCATCGCAGAAGCGCACGAAGCGCGCGGCCTTGCGCGAGGAATCGATGTCGAGGCAGCCGGCCAGCACCATGGGCTGGTTGGCGACGACACCCACCGTCTGCCCCTCGATGCGCATCAGGCAGGTGATGATGTTCTTCGCGAACGCTTCCTGAACCTCGAAGAAGTCGCCCTCGTCGGCAATCGCCGCGATCAGTTCCTTCATGTCGTAGGGCTTGTTGGCCGAATCCGGCACCAGCGTGTCGAGCTTCATGTCGATGCGGGCCGGATCGTCGTGGAAGGGACGGACCGGCGGCTTCTCGCGGCTGTTGAGCGGCAGGTAGTCGAACAGCTTGCGCACGCCCTCCAGCGCCTCGACGTCATTCTCGAACGCGCCATCGGCGACAGAGGATTTCTGCGTGTGCGTTCGCGCGCCGCCCAGTTCCTCGGCCGTCACGATCTCGTTGGTGACTGTCTTCACCACGTCCGGCCCGGTGACGAACATGTAGGACGAGTCGCGCACCATGAAGATGAAATCGGTCATCGCCGGCGAATAGACCGCGCCGCCCGCGCAGGGGCCCATGATCACCGAAATCTGCGGCACCACGCCCGATGCGTCGACATTGCGCTTGAACACGTCGGCATAGCCGGCGAGCGAAGCAACGCCTTCCTGAATGCGCGCACCGCCGGAATCGTTGAGGCCGATCACCGGCGCGCCGTTCTTCACGGCCATGTCCATGATCTTGCAGATCTTCTGCGCATGGGTTTCCGACAGCGAACCGCCGAGCACGGTGAAGTCCTGTGAAAACACATAGACCAGCCGGCCGTTGATGGTTCCCCAACCGGTCACCACGCCGTCGCCCGCCACCTTCTGGCTCGCCATGCCGAAATCGGTGGCGCGGTGGGTGACATACATGTCGAACTCCTCGAAGGAGCCCTCATCCAGCAGAACCTCGACGCGCTCGCGCGCCGTCAGCTTGCCCTTGGCGTGCTGGGCGTCGATGCGCCGCTGGCCGCCGCCGAGACGGGCTTCGGCGCGGCGCGCCTCCAGTTGCTCGAGAACGTTGCGCATCAGCGGCCCTCCCCAAAGCTGCGGAGAACAGGCACGAAAAGCGGTGTCGGCATGGTCTCTCCCTCGCCGGCAGGCTGAGCCGGCTTTGTTTCCATTCCGATAGAGCCAGGCGCTCCCCAAGAAAATGCTGGAACGGGTGGATTTGCATAGTATAGAATTTTGCAAATTGCGAATTGTGAAAATGCGAACATGTCAACAGGCAAGCTCTATATCGGCCGCAAGGTACGCGAATCCCGCCTCGCCCACGGCCACACGCAAGCCGCCTTCGCCGAACGGCTGGGCATCTCGACCAGCTATCTGAACCAGATCGAGAATAACCAGCGCCCGGTTTCGGCCACGGTGCTGCTGGCGCTGGCCGAGAAATTCCAGATCGAGATGTCGGAGCTTTCGGCCGGCAGCAGCGACCGCCTGCTGTCCGCGCTCTCAGAAGCCCTGGCCGATCCGCTGTTTGAAAACTATTCGCCCGGCATGCAGGAACTGAAACTTGTAGTGCAGAACGCGCCGGGCCTCGCCCACGCGCTGGTTGCCTGCCACCAGGCCTATCGCCGCAACAGCGAGCAGCTTGCCGGTTTCGACCAGATGTCGCGTACCAGCGGACTGGCCGACCCCACCCCTTACGAGGAAGTGCGCGACTTCTTCCATTTCATGGACAACTACATCCATGAGATCGACATGGCCGGCGAGAAGCTGGCTCACTCCATCGGCATTCCGGAAGCGGAAACGGGGGCCGCGCTTGCCGCCCATCTGGAAATGCGCCACGGCGTGCGCATCCTCAAGGCGGCGGAAGGCGAGGAAGTCCTGCGCCGCTACGATCCCGCCTCCAGGCTTCTCTACCTGAACGCCTATTCGCCCGCGTCGACGCGCCATTTCCAGATGGCCTACCAGATCGCCTCGCTGGAACTGAAGACGGAGATCGACACCATCGCGCGCCGCGCCGAATTCCGTTCGCCGGAATCGGTCGAAATCTGCCGTATCGGGCTGCGCAACTATTTCGCCGGGGCCGTCACCCTGCCCTACCAAAGCTTTGTCACCGCCGCGCGCGAGCTGCGTCACGATCTGGAACTGCTCGCCGCCCGCTTCGGCGCGAGCCTCGAACAGGTGGCACACCGTCTTTCCACGCTGCAACGCCCCGGCATGAAAGGCGTGCCCGTCTTCTTCGCCCGCTTCGACCGGGCCGGCAACATCACCAAGCGCCACAGCGCCGCCAAGCTTCAATTCGCCCGCTTTGGCGCGGCCTGCCCCTTGTGGAACGTGCACCAGTCCTTCGAGCTGCCCGGCCGCATCATCAGGCAACTGGCCGAGACGCCGGACGGCGTGCGTTATCTGTGCGTGGCGACTGAAATCGCCAAGTCCGGCGGCGGCTTCAACGCTTCGCGAAGGCGCTACGCCATCGCACTCGGCTGCGAAGTCGCCTATGCAGGCGACTTCGTCTATGCGGACGGCCTCGATCTGAACAACCGCGCTGCTTTCGATCCGATCGGCATTTCCTGCCGCATCTGCGAGCGCGCCAGTTGCGACCAGCGCGCCAGCCCGCCCTTCAAGCGGCGCCTGCACGTCGATCACGATCTGCGCTCACCAGTGCCCTACAGGCTGGAATGACGAAGTTCCGCAGGCAACGTTGAGCGGCCTCGTCAGGCTGTACATTAGACACCCCGGCAAGCGATTTTCCGACGTTCCTGAACGGTATGAATCCGCAAATGAAGGCCTTGCGAGTCGCAACGAGGACTCCGAAGCGACTTTTTGTCAATTCCCATTTGATGTGAGATTCAACTGGGGGTAGATTAACCACGAATCAGTCGATCCTGCGGGGGCGGGGCGAGCAATCTGAAGTCTGAAGCAGCGGGCGAAATGCCTGCCGCAAGGCGCGATAGCCTTCGCGTCCCCCGACGGAGTCGCCCGGTCGGGCATTGCCGGTGCCCAGTGCGTTCCCGGCAGCATGTGTTCCCAAATTCAGGCGTCCAACGTGATTGTGATGCGTATCCGCCCGCCGTGGTTCCTCCACGGCGAACGACCGATTCTGGCCAGAAGACTGTCATGAACAAAGCCGCTGCATCTTCGGAAGCCGACACGCTGAAAGGCCGCCTCACCTCGCGCGGGGAACTAATCGGCTTCCTCATGAATGCCGCCGTCAATACCGGCGCTGACAGCTACATGCTTGTAGCGATTTCCCATGGCGAAGCGCGAAATCAGGCCCGCATCGTCGCCTCGAACTGGAAATTCGACGTCATCGAGCTGATCGGCCGGCAGCTTATCGCCACGCTGGCGCAGGGACCATGGACGGCTGCGCCCGGAATGCGCCCTTCGGCCCTGATTTCTGCCACGGCGCCCGGAACCGGCGCATTGATCAACGGTGAAGAGGCAAAGCTGCTCACTGTTCTCGGCCATGCGGAAATCTATTCGCTGACCCTCAATGTGGGCAGCCAGCGCCTTTTCATCCTGTTTTCCTCCGAGCAGCCGGGACAGATCAATCTGGCCGCGCTTGCGCGTACCCAGATGGAATGCTGTTATGCGCTGTCGCGCGCAGCCCATCTCGTGACCGGCGACACGGCACAGGACCCTCTTTCCGACCGTGAGCGGGAATGCCTGTTCTGGGTTTCGGAAGGCAAGACGACGGATGAAGTCGCAGTCATTCTTGGCGTGTCGTCCAACACGGTCAACAGCTACATCACCCACGCAATTCAGAAATTCTCGGCCAGCAACCGGGCGATGGCGATCGCAACCGCGATCAGGAGCGGCATCATTTGATCCACGCAGCCCTTACACACATCGACGCACAGCCTCTTAACGACCAGCCCGGGCGTCGGGCGATCGTCTGGCCGCAGGGTGGCGAGCATGCACTGACGATTTCCGATGCCGTGCGGCGCTGCCGATGGATGGAACAGGAGATCAACGCCACCTCATTCGCGGTCTTTCTCGCCCCGCTCATGCAGGAGCGGGCCAAGCTGGTTCCCTGCCTCGATTCCGATCATCCCGGCGCCGGGTTCGCGAAGAGCGTGACCGGCAATATCGAGCATCTGGTGCGCCATGTCCGCACCTCGACGGAACCTCTGTGGTGGAGCGAAGGGCCGCAAAGCCCGGCCGCGCAACGTCTCGGCGCGCTTTGCTGGGTTACGCAGATCGAACCGATCATATCCGGCACCTCCGGCATTGCCTTCCCAGTCCACGCCGAGCGGAACCAGTGCGGGCTGGTGGTGTTTGCCGGCCCCTGCACGAATATCGATCAGAACCTGCTGTTCGAAGTCCACAGCAAATGCTTTTCGCTGTTTTCGGAAGTCACCCGCCTGCGCCCCGCTTCCGCCAGCCTGACCCGGGCAATGACCCGCCGCGAGCTGGAATGCCTCAAGCTCACCGCCAACGGCTATACGAGCGAGGAAATCGCCCGCATTCTCAAGCTTTCGGTGCACACCACCAATCAGTATCTCACGCAGTCGGCGCAGAAGCTGAATGCCGTGAGCCGCACGCAGGCAGTGGCAAAAGCCCTCAGGCTCGGCCTTATCGAATAGAACGGCCTTCTTCTGCATCGAGCGCGAGTGCAGGCCTGATGCGCGCCTGCTCCACCGCCTTGCGCAGCATTTCCGTGTTGATCTGCGGATCCTCCGCCGCCGTCTCGAACGCGACGTAGTTGACCACTACGGAAGCGTGGTTTTCTTCGAGCGTGAGCTGGAAATACACCGTCACCCCGGCCGGCCTGAGCTCCAGATCGAGCACGATGCGCGGACTGCCGCTCCAGTCGACAAAGGCCTCGCCGCCGTGGCCAAGCCTGAGGGTCCCGGGCATGAAGTAGAGTTCGGCAGCCGAATCCACGAGATCGGAGACGCAGCCAAACTGTTCCAGCCGGATAAAGGCGATGTAGTCGGCGACATCGACAAGGCGCAGTTCGCCGACGACCTGCTGGATCGCTCTGGCGACGATGCTTTCGCGGGTTTCTGCGTGCGGCTGCCTGATCATGTCACCTGCCGGGGTCTGGCCTTGTTGGAATAGACGATCCGCACCAGTTCGGCGACGGCCTGATAGAATTGCTGCGGGATCACGCTATCCACTGAAACTTGCTTGTACATGGAGCGGGCGAGCGCAACGTCCTCAAACACGGGAATCCCGTTGGCTTCGGCCAGCTCGCGAATCTTCAGCGCAACCAGATCCTGCCCCTTGGCCAGAACCAGAGGAGCGGAATCCTCCTCGCGCACATATTTCAGCGCAATGGCGTAGTGGGTCGGGTTGGCGATGATCAGCGTGGCGCGTGGCACGGCCGCCATCATGCGCCGCCGCGCCCGGTCGCGCGCCACCGAGCGGATGCGCGACTTCACGATCGGATCGCCTTCGGACTGCTTCAGTTCGTCCTTGACCTCCTGACGCGTCATCCGCAGATCCTGCTTCCAGTGAAAGCGTTGCCAGATGAAGTCGGCAGCAGCGATCGCCCCCATCACGAAAACGATGGCGATCAGAATATCGACGGCAAAGCCGCGGATCACCGACGCGAACTCGACCGGATTGGTGAGCATACCGGACAAGAACCGGCTGACGCTGTCGGAGAGCACGATCACAAGAACCAGAATGGCGAAACCCACCTTGGCGACCGACTTGAGGAACTCCACGAAGCCCTGCACGCCGAACATCCGCTTCCAGCCCTGCACGAGCGAGATGCGCGAGGCCTGCGGGCGGATACGCTCGCCCACGAAGCGCGGCATGTTCTGGCCGACGGAAGCGACGATTCCCGCCACGACAAGCAGCACCAGAAGTGCGGCCACCGCACGGCCGATTTCCATCATCACGCTGCGATAAAGCTCGATGACATCCGTTTCCGTGGCCAGCGGCCAGGCATCCGGCTTTTCCAGAAACATGGACAGGAACATGCCCAGTTCCATCGCCGCATCGCGCGCATAGAACACGGTAAAGGCAAGGATGGCGACGAAGGATGCGAAGATTGCCGTTTCCTTCGAATGGGGCAGCTTGCCCTTTTCGATGGTGTCGCGGATCTTCTTTTCGGTCGCTTCCTCGGTTTTGGAATCCTTGTCGACACCCTCGGCCATGGCTCAGCCGGTTATGTTTCTTCGCCGGGAATCTGCGCTGCCGGAAGCTCGAAGGCCCCTTCGCGCGACAGACGCACCGTGGCCGAGGCAATCGTCTTGCGCGCCTGCATGATGTCGGCCAGCGGGATCCCCTCCGAACCCATTGAAAGCTCGGATTCGATCATGCGCCGGGTGCGCGCGCCGATCGACGAAAGGACCGCCTCGGTCAGCTCTTCCGGCGCGCCGCGCAAAGCCAGCGTCACCACATCGCTCGACAATCCGTCGAAAACCAGAACCCGCGCCTTCTGGGTGAGCAGGTGCATGTCATCGAATGAGAACACCCGCGCCTTCACACCCGCGAGATCGGGCGTGCCTGCCGCTTCCAGATCCTGGATCACCTCGTCGAGCTGGGCCTTGTCCATCTCGTTGAGCACGCTGGCAAGCCGTGCCTGCCCGGTCGACGTGTCCTTGCCGGACATACCGTCGAGCAGGCGGGCGCGTATCTGGTTCTCCACGATCCGCATCGCCGCCTGCGGGGCGCTGGCCATGGTGACCATGCGCTTCATGATCTCCGAGCGCAGCGGCTTTTCCAGTGTCAGCAGAACCTGTGCGGCGAGCGGCGACGACAATCGCGACAGCACCAGAGCGCCCGTCTGTGGATGTTCGCCCGCAAGGAAGGCGCCGATGCGCGCAGCGTCCAGCTTCTCCACCTGCGGCCAGACCGGCAGAGGTCCGGCAGGCTTGTTCTCCTGCCTGCCTTCCATGATGGCGCTCACCTCTTCGGGCGACAGCGTCTCGTTGAGCAGCGTGTCCATCTGGTCGCCCGAGTCGAGCAGGCCGGCACCTTCGGTAAATTCCGCCTCGAACTCGGCTACAATCTTTTCGAGGTCGGCCTGCGGGATGGTGCGCAGAAGGCGCGCGGCATCGATCAGCGACTTCAGCTCTTCCTGCTTGAAGAATTTTAGCAGTTTTCCGGCAGCCGGCTTGCCCATGGCGACGAGTATGGCCGCCGCCTTCTGGGGCCGGGTCAGCGTCAGCGACATCGTCATGCGGTCCCTTCCTGCCTGCTATCGGCGCGATGCCCCATGCCCGTCCTCACGAGCCTTTTGTGGTGACGATTTCGGTCAGGCGGATGGCGAAACGCGAGGAATCATTTTCCAGAACGGTGATCTCACCACGTGCGATGCGGCGACCATTGACCACCAGATCGATCGGCTCGCCGATGCGCCGGTCAAGGGCCACCGTGGAACCCTTCTGCAGCGTCATCAGCTCGGACACGGACATTTCGGTGCTGCCAAGCACGATCTGCACCTCCACCGGAATATCCATGATGACGCTGCTGGCAGCAGCGGCTGTCGGAGAGGCCGCCTGCGGTTCCTGCTCCTCCTGCTGAAGCACGCCGCGCAGTTCCTCGATGGCGCGGTCGAGCTGCTCGTCCTGACCGGGATTCTGGCCGTGGTTCAGGGCTTCTGCATTGGCCTTCGTCATACTCATAGTCTCCTGCTGCCCGCGCGGATCACTCCTGCACGAGCCCATCCATGAAATCCTGCGCCTCGTCGTGAGGCCGCTTGATGCGCACCGTGTAATTGTTCCCGAGCTTGCCGAACTCGCATACGAACAGGGTGCGGTCGCGGGTGGCGAGGCGGGCCTGCGTCTGCGCCATGTCGCCAAGCTCGATGACATCGCCGACGCGCCATCCCGCAAGCTGGCCGAGCGTCAGGCGCGCCAGAGGCATCGTCGCCTCCAGCGATATGGTCGAGCGCTTCACCTCTTCGGAGAAATGCGCCTGCCAGCGCGAATTGTCTTCCGCATCGACCTCGGCCGGGTTGCGGGACAACAGCACCCGCTGCGGAATGGTGATGGCGACCGTGCCCCGCTCCGCTGGTGTCGACAGTGCGAACACGATGCGCACGGCCGGGCCGTCGCGCAGCACCCGCCGGCTCGCTTCCAGCCCGGTGACGGCGCGGGGTACCGGCAGCTTCAGTTCCAGCGAACGCCGTCCGGTGCCATTGAGAACCGTGGCCAGTTCCTGAAAGACCAGCGTCGCCACGTCGATTTCGACCGGGGAAAAGTCCCTGTCGATCGTCGCCACCGGCTGCTCGGGATCGCCGCCGAACAGGGTGCAGACCAGAACCGAAACGGCCGCCGCATCCATCACCATGGTCATGGCATCGGAGGAAATCGTCGATGCCACCGTCGTCATGGCGTAGCAGGCCCCGGAGACGGCCCGAGCTTCCGCCACCCGCGCCACTTCAACGGATTGCAGATCGACCGTCACCGGCGCACCGATCTCTTCGGCCAGCCGCTTCATGACGAAGGGCAGCGCCCGCTCGGCCATCGAGCGGCCCGCGCCGATGACCTGCCCGGCGTCGCCGCTGTCGCCGAGCAGCCGTTCCAGGATCAGCGAACGGGTGCCGGCCGGGCTTGCCGGACTGCTCATGATGCCGTCTCGCTCGGAAAGCTGCTCATCAGGCTGCCTTCTTCTCAGCAATGACAGCATTCATGGTGCTCTGTTCCACCGCATCGATGGAGGGGCGGTCGTAGGAAGAAATCGTCTTGCGGCCGAACTCGATCGCCACCTGCGGCAGCGAGCCGTTCATGTAGGCCAGAAGCGTCTGCTTGACGATGATGTAGAGGCGGTTCTGCTTCTCGCGCACGACCTTGATCTTGGAGGCCACCGGGCCGACCACGGCGTAGGAGAGGAAGATGCCGAGGAAGGTTCCCACCAGCGCCGCGCCGATCAGCCCGCCCAGAATCTCGGGCGACTGGTCGAGCGCGCCCATCGCCTTCACCACGCCCAGAACGGCAGCGACGATGCCCAGCGCCGGCAGCGCATCGCCCACAGCCACCATGGAGTGGTAGGCCTTGAGCTTGTCGGCGCGGATCGTCTGGATTTCCTCGTCCATCAGCGCTTCGATTTCGTAGGAGCGCGCATTGCCGATGATGATGATGCGGCAATAGTCGCAGATGAAATTGGTGAGGTCCTTGTTCTTCAGAACGGTCGGAAATGCCTGGAAGATCGCCGATTCTTCCGGATTGTCGATATGAGCCTCGACCTCGCTGCGCGACTTCGAGCGCAGCTCGCGCATCAGGCTGTGCAGCACGCCCAGCGTCTCCAGATATTCGCGCTCGCTCGGCACCGACTGCCGGATGGCTTCCATGATGGCGCGGCCGGTGTCCTTGACCGTCTTCATGGGGTTGGCGACGAGAAATGCGCCGAGCGCCGCACCGCCGATGATGACCAGCTCCCACGGCTGCATGAGCACATGGAGATGACCGCCCATGGCCATGAAGCCGCCCAGAACGCAGCCGAGCGTGACCACAAATCCGATCAGAATGCCCACGGTTCGTCCTTCCGCTTCTCACATCAGGCACACTGATTAGCGCGCGTGCCTTGTGTGAGGCTTGAATCCGTGACGCACGGGCTGTCGGACCGGCGAAAAAGCCGATTCAGCTTCGCGCAAGGAAGTGCGCCTACTCTTCATGTCATGCAGCTTCGGCCGGAGGCATGTCGTGTTGAGCACTTTCGTCAGTTACAAGCTGATTGCGCGGGATATCCCGAAGGCGATCGACCGCATCGAGCGTCAGCCGACGGTCGACCGCGAAACGAAATATTATCTCGAAAACATCGGTAAGGTCAGCTCCATCGACGAATTCGTGAAGGACGACCGGCTGTTCAAATATGCCATGAAGGCGTTCGGCCTTCAGGACATGAGCTACGCCCGCGCCTTCATGGTCAAGGCGCTGAAGGAAGGCGTCACCGATCCCGACAGCTTCGCCAACAAGCTGACCGACAAGCGCTACGCCGAATTCGTCTCGACCTTCAATTTCGCCAAACATGGCGATGCGGCGATGATCTACAACAAGGCGCAGCAGGCCACGACCGGCAACTATGCCATTCAGGCCAGCATCGACAGCGTCGATCCGGAGATCGTCCAGGCCGAGACCGGCTACTACATGAGCAAGATCGCTGACGTGAAGGCGATCGACGATCTCTTCGCCGATGCAAGGCTCTACGATTATGCCCTGCGCGCCTATGCGCTCGATCCCGAAACGGAAAGCCCGGAAACCATCCGCAAGGTGCTGGAAGGCGGCGCGTCCGATCCGGCGAGCTTTGCCAACACCATGGAAGACAAGCGCTACGCTGCCCTTGCCAGCGCGTTCGATTTCGCCGGGTTGGGTGAAAAGGCCACCACATGGGTGCCGACGCAGGAGAATGTCGTCGACAAATATCTGCGCCAGACGCTGGAGGAAGACGCCGGCAACAGCAATGAGGGTGTGCGGCTGGCGCTCTATTTCCAGCGCAAGGCCGGCGACATCACCGACTGGTATCAGGTGCTGGCCGACAAGGCGCTGGCAAGCGTGGTGCGCACGGCTTTCGGCCTGCCGGAATCCTTCGCCAAGGCCGATATCGACCGGCAGGTGAAGCTGTTCGAGTCCAGAATGAACATCGAGGACTTCGCCAACCCGGCCAGGCTGGAGAAGTTCCTCACCCGCTTCACCAGCCTGCACGACGCCGCCAACCCTTCCACCGCGGTCAGCGCCGCCAGCATCCTGTTCGCCCAGCCGGCGGCCATCGGCGTCTCGACCGACCTGCTGATGGCGATGCAGCAGCTGAAGTCGAGATAGAGCGCCATGCAGGACAGCCTCTATGTCGCCCTTTCCTCGCAGGTTGCACTGGAGCGGCGGCTCAACACCATCGCCGACAACGTCGCCAATGCCTCCACCGTCGGCTTCCGCGCCACCGGCGTGAAGTTCGAGGATGTCGTCTCCGGCACCGGCCCCCGGTCGGTCTCCTTTGCCTCCTCCGGCACCACCTTCATGTCTACGTCCAATGGCAGCAAGGTGGAGACCGGCAATCCGCTGGACTTCGCCATTCAGGGTGACGCCTGGTTCGGCATCGCAACGCCGGCCGGCACGGTGATGACCCGCGACGGACGCTTCACCCTCGCCAATTCCGGTGCGCTGGTCACGGTGGAAGGCCATCCGGTGCTCGATGCCGGCGGCGCCCCCATTCAGCTCGATCCCAATGACGGACCGCCCGAAGCCGGTGCCGACGGCACCCTCACGCAGGATGGACGCCTCGTCGCAGCGCTTGGCCTGTTCGAGTTCGAGCCGGGTGCCAATTTCCAGCGTGTCGGCAATTCCGGCATCCTCGCCCACACGACACCGCAGCCCATCGTCGACAGGCAGGATGTGGGTGTGGCGCAGGGCTTCGTGGAACAGTCGAACGTCAACCCGATGCTGGAAATGATGCGTCTCATTCAGGTGCAGCGCGCCTTTGAGAACATGTCGGCCATGATCCGCGAGGCGGGCAGTTCCGTCGACGAGGCGATCAAGGCCCTCGGTCCCAAGTAGCGGCCACCGGACATGACGCAGGACCATGCACTCGTCAGGCTTTCCGAACGTGGCCCCTCGCCCGTCAACAAGCTGGCATTGCTCGAACACATCTGGAAACGCTTTGAAGAGCCGTCGGAACTGATCCGCCATGGCGGGCGCATCAGCGAGGTCTCGTCCACGCATTACAAGGTTGGCGGCCTGAGCGAACTGGCCCGGCTCGGCGATCTGGTGGAACATCGTGGTCGGAAAGGTGGTTCACTGGGCGAGGTCGTCCACATCGCGCGCGGCGAGGTGGTCGTCGCCCCCTTCGAGCGCAACGCGGATGCCGGTATCGGCGACGCAGTGTTCCGGCGCGGGCCGCTCGCCATCGTGCCCGACCCGTCGTGGCGTGGACGCGCTATCGACGCTCTCGCCCGCCCCATCGATGCCGGCGCACCCCTGTTGCGCGGGTCCGAAGACGCCGGCGGCCCCGAACGCACTCCGGGTGCGATGGAGCGCCAGCGCGTCGGCACCGGCTTCCACACCGGCGTGCGCGTCATCGACATCTTCACCCCTCTCTGCTTCGGCCAGCGCCTCGGCGTCTTCGCCGGTTCTGGTGTCGGCAAATCCACCCTGCTCGCCATGCTGGCCGGCGCCGATGCCTTCGACACGGTGGTCGTCGCCCTCATCGGCGAGCGCGGGCGCGAGGTGCGTGAATTCCTTGAGGACACGCTGGGCGCCACGAACATGGCCAAGACCGTGGCGGTCGTAGCCACCAGCGACGAAAGCGCCATGATGCGCCGCCGCGCGCCGGACACGGCCATGCGCGTGGCCGAATATTTCCGCGATCGCGGCGACCGGGTGCTTCTGATTCTGGATTCGATCACCCGTTTCGCCCATGCCCTGCGCGAGGTGGCGACCGGCACCGGCGAGCCGCCCGTGGCGCGCGGCTATCCCGCCTCCGTATTCACCGAACTGCCCCGGCTTCTGGAGCGCGCCGGACCGGGCGCCGAGGGTGCAGGCTCCATTACCGCCATCATCTCGGTGCTGGTCGACGGCGACGATCACAACGACCCCATTGCCGATTCCGTGCGCGGCATTCTCGATGGCCACGTCGTGCTCGACCGCGCCATCGCCGAACAGGGCCGCCTGCCCTCCGTCGATCCTCTGGCCTCGATCTCGCGGCTTTCCGGGCGGGCATGGACGCCCGAGCAGCGCGTTCTGGTGACGCAGCTGAAAGCCATGATCGCCCGCTTCGAGGACACCCGCGATATCCGCCTGCTGGGCGCCTATCAGGCCGGGGCCGATCCGGAACTGGACCTCGCCGTCACGCAGGTGCCGGTGATCTACGAGGCGCTGCGGCAATCGCCCTCCGATCCGGCCAGCGCCGATGCCTTCTCCGATCTGGCGCGCCATCTGAGAGGCAACCATGCCCAGTGAGCGCCAGCGCACCGAAGCCCTGCTGCAAAATCTGCTAGCCAAAGCAAGGGCCGAGGAGGAAGCGGAAGCCAGCCGCGCCTCACTGCTTAACGGCCTGTTCTCACGGCGCAGGAAACAGGCTGAAACGCCTGTCAAAATTCCTGAAAGCTGGCCTGCTCCGCCACCCGCAGCCTTTCCCAGAATCGAGCGGCCCGACCGGCGCGGCGACCTCATCATCGCCGCGCTGGGCGCTGCGCTCGGCCTGACCTGCGCGCTGTTTCCCTGGTATATTTTCTTCAATCAGGAACAGTTCGGCGTCCGGGCCATGAGGCTTGGCGGACAGGGCAGCAATTCCGGCAGGCTGGTCGCCGACGCCGACCCCGTTGTGCCCCTGCGCGACATCGTTGAGCTGCCCGGCGATATCGACATGTTCAGCACTGCTACCATCGCCTCCGATGCCATCACGGACCCGCCCGGCCCTGATGAGCAGCCATTTCCGGGCGCAGCCACGGAGTTCCGGCTGGTCCACGTCGCCAACGGGCGGGCCATGATCGAGGACGATGCCGGCCTGTGGGTGGTGCAGACCGGCTCGCGGCTTCCGGATTCCAGCCGCGTCGCTTCCATTGAAAACCGGGGCGGCAAATGGGTCCTGCTGACCAGCAGGGACCAGGTGATCGAGCTTTCCAACTGAGCGCCGGGCGCAAGGCCCGCGCAAGACTGGATGCTTACCATGGGCAAGAATACCGGAGAGCCCCATGGAGCCCGTCAACCTGTTCGATCTCGCCACGAGGCAGTCGCAATGGCTGGCCGTGCGTCAGACCGCAATCGCCGGCAACATCGCCAACGTCAACACGCCGGGCTATCTGGCGCGTGACGTCGAGCCATTTGAGAAGGTTCTGGACCGGACCGGCATGACGCTGGGCTCGACCCAGCCCGGACATATGGGCTTTGGCGCGACTGAAGCTTCCTTCCGCACGCAGGCGCAGGAATACAACGGCGCGCTCCTGCCCTCGAAGAACACCGTCGTCGTCGAAAACGAGCTGATGAAGGCTGGCGAGGTGCGCCGCGCCTTTGAAATGAACACGGCGATCGTCAAAGCCTTCCACGGCATGCTCCTGTCCGTCTCGAAAGGTTGACGAACATGGATGCTCTTACCGCCACCCTCAGGATCGCCGCATCGGGTCTCGGTGCCCAGTCGGAGCGTCTGCGCGTGGTTTCGGAAAACCTCGCCAACGCGCAGTCGACCGGCAATTTCCCCGGTGCCGATCCCTATCAGCGCAAGACCGTCACCTTCGTTTCGGAACTGGACCGCGCATCCGGCGGATCGCTGGTCGATGTCGGCGCGATCGACCGCGACCCGAGCGCTTTCCGGCTGGAATTCGAGCCCGGCAACATAGCTGCCGACGAGAACGGCTACGTCAAGCTGCCGAACGTCAACGTGCTGATCGAAATGGCCGACATGACGGAAGCCAACCGCTCCTATGAGGCCAATCTTCAGGTCATCCGTCAGGCCCGCGACCTCATCTCCATGACCATCGACCTGATGAGGACACCGTGATGCTCGGTCCTGTCGGGGCGCTTCGCCTCACGCCCGCACTTACCTCCGAAACATCCGCGACTTCGCTTTCGCAGTCCGGCACGACCGCCGGCGCTTCCTTCGCCGATGCGCTGGCAAAGGCAGCGTCGAGTTCCGTGGGCAAGCTCGAAAACGCCGAAGCGCTGTCGGTCGAGGCACTGAAGGGCAATGCCGACACGCGTCAGGTGGTCGATGCGGTGATGAGCGCCCAGCAGACGCTGCAGGCCGCCGTCGCCATCCGCGACAAGATCGTCAGCGCCTATCTCGAAGTCAGCCGGATGAGCATCTAGGAGCCGCACCGTGAAAGCACTCGCCATCGCCGCCACCGGCATGAACGCCCAGCAGACCAATCTGGAAGTCATCGCCAACAACATCGCCAACATCAACACCACCGGTTACAAGCGCGCCCGCGCCGAGTTTTCCGACCTGCTCTATCAGGTCGACCGCGCGCCCGGCGTGCCGAACCGCGCCAACGCTTCGATCGTGCCGGAAGGCGTGTCTATCGGCCTCGGCGTCAAGACGGCTGCGGTGCGCAACGTTCACATACAGGGGCCGCTCACCAGTACCGGCAACAATTTCGACCTCGCGCTCGTCGGCAAGGGCTGGTTCCAGATCGAAGGCAGCGATGGCGGCACGCTCTACACCCGCGCCGGCGCCTTCAACACCAATGGCGAGGGACAGCTCGTGACGCTGGATGGCGCCGCCGTCATTCCGGCCATCAACGTGCCTTCGGATGCGGTCGAGATCATCGTCAACAAGACCGGGCAGGTCTTCGCCCGGTTCGAGGATGCGGCCGCCCTGCAGGAACTCGGCCAGCTCCAGATCGCCAATTTCGCCAATGAGGCCGGTCTGGCGCCGCTAGGCGAAAACCTCTTTCAGGAAACGCCCGCTTCGGGGCAGGCCATCACCGGCGTTCCCGGCGATCCGGGCTTCGCCACCATCGAACAGGGTCATCTGGAAAGCTCCAACGTCGATCCGGTCAAGGAAATCACGGAACTGATCTCGGCGCAGCGCGCCTATGAGATGAACTCCAAGGTCATTCAGGCGGCCGACGAAATGGCCTCGACCGTTTCGAAGAACCTCAGGTAAGCTGCCATGCCTGCCACGCGCTCATCCTCGTCTGCCCTTCGCCGCACCGTCATCGCCGCCGCCATGGCGACGGCGGCGTGCGTGCCTGCATGGACGGCGGCATGGGCGCAGGAGGTCGTGCTGATCCCGAACCGCGTGATCTATCCGGGCGAAACGATCAGCGCCGGCACCCTGAAAGAGGTGACGCTGGTTCCCGGCAAGGTAAAGCCCGCCGCCGTTGCCACCACGCTTCCCGAGCTCGATGGCAAGGTCGCCCGCCGCACCCTGCTGCCCGGCCGCTACATTCCCGTCTCCGCCGTGCGCTCCGCCTGGCTGCTTGAGCAGGGCGCCACGGTTCAGGTGAGCTTCGTCGCGGGCGGGCTCACCATTTCGATCGCCGCGGTGACCTTGCAGCCCGGTTCGCCGGGCGATGTGGTGAAGGTGCGCAACATCGACAGCGGCAAGGTGCTGACCGGCACGGTGATGGAAGACGGCAGCGTCAGGGTGGACGCATGAAGCGCGCCATCATCCTTGCCCTTGCCGTGCTGATGCCGTTGCAGCCGCTGATGGCCGACGGGCTGACGCGGGAGCAGAAACGCGCCATTGCCGCCCAGAAAGGTGGGCCGATAGACGACGATTACGATCCGGCCGAAACAGCCCGCATGTTTCAGGTCGCGCCCGCTCCCAGCAATCTGCCACCTGGGCAGATCGCGGCGCGCATCAAGGATGTCGCGCAATTGCAGAGCGCCCGCGACAACCAGCTCGTCGGCTACGGCCTCGTCATCGGCCTTGCCGGCTCGGGCGACACGCTGCGCAACTCGCCCTTCACCGAGCAGTCGATCCGCGCCATGCTGGAAAATCTCGGCATCGCCACCGAAGGCGGCAGCGCGCGGGCGCGCAATGTCGCCGCCGTCATCGTCACGGCCAACATGCCGCCCTTCGTGCAGTCCGGCGCGCGCATCGACGTGACCGTCTCGTCCATGGGCGACGCCACTTCGCTGGCCGGCGGCACGCTGATCATGACCCCGCTGAAAGCGGCGGATGGCGAGATCTATGCGGTCGGCCAGGGTCCGGTGATCGTGTCCGGGTTCAGTGCGCAGGGGCAGGCAGAACAGGTGACGCAGGGCGTTCCGACCGCCGGCCGCGTGCCGAACGGCGCCATCGTCGAACGCTCGGTGGCAGCCGAATTCGGCGATCAGGCCATTCTTACCCTGCAATTGCGCAATCCCGATTTCTCGACCGCGGTGCGCATCGCCGACGCCATCAACGCCTATACGCGCCAGCGTTTCGGGGCTCGCGTCGCCGCCGAGCAGGATGCCCGCACCGTCTCCATCCGCAAGCCGAAGAACATATCGGTCGCCCGCTTCTATGCGGAAATCGAAAATCTCGTCATCCAGTCCGACACCCCGGCGCGCGTGGTGATCGACGAGCGCACCGGCACCATCGTCATCGGCAATCAGGTGCGAATCTCGCGCGTCGCCATCAGCCACGGGACGCTGACCGTGCGCATCACCGAAGCGCCGCGCATCGTCCAGCCGGAACCCTTCTCCAAGGGTGTCACGGCAGTGGAACCCGACACCGCGATCGGCATCTTCACCCCCGATGCGCGGGTCGCCATGCTTGACGGCCCCGATCTGCAAACGCTCGTTTCAGGGCTCAATCGCCTTGGTGTGAAGCCCGACGGCATCATCGCCATTCTGCAAGGCATCAAAACCGCCGGCGCCCTTCAGGCCGATCTCGTGGTGCAATGACCATGTCCGTGATCAAACCCCGCCCCGCTCCACTTCTTCTCGCCACTCTCCTAGCATTGACCGTTCTGCCGGCGACGGGCGCCGAAGTTCGTCAGGTGCTGCCGGGCGCGCCGGAAACGGTCGCGCAGGAAGAGTTGCAGCGTGAGGCAACGCCCCTTCCCGACAGCAATGCCAGTGAGGTGCAGCGCTTCTGCTCCAACATCGCCGATGCCGCGCGCGACCGCCGCTATGCGCTGCAGGCCGAAGAGCTGAAGCAGTTGCAGGGCGAGGTCGACAAGCGCATCAGGGCGCTGGAAGACAAGCGGGCCGAATACGAGACATGGCTCAAGCGCCGCGAGCTGTTCCTCGCCCGCGCAGAGGAAAGCGTGGTCTCCATCTATGCCGGCATGAAGCCCGACGCCGCCGCCGAGCGTCTCGCCATGGTCGAGACGGATCTCGCCGCCGCGATCCTGATGAAGCTGGATGCCCGCAAGGCCAGCGTCATTCTCAACGAAATGAACCAGAAGGCCGCGGCCATTCTCACCAGCGTCATGGCCAGCGCAGCACGCAGGACGGATCCCTCATGATGCGAAGGCTCGCACTCATCCTCGCTTGTTCGGCGCTGGCCGGCTGCGCCACGGACCTGCGCGAAGTCAACAAGGAGCCGGCTCTCTCCCCGGTGGGCTCCGGCATCGAGGGCGGCAGCGTCTCGGTCTACCAGTATCCGGAAACGCCGGCCAAGCCGGTCAAGCGCTTCTCCCTGTGGGACGATCGCCAGAGCCGCCTGTTCACCGATCCGCGCGCGCTGCGCGCCGGTGACATTCTCACCGTCAACATCAAGATCAACGACCGCGCCCGCTTCAAGAACCAGAACGACCGCAGCCGCACCGCCAGCCGGACACTGGGTTTCGAGGCCGATGTCGGCTGGGACGGATCCTCGACCGGCGGTTCCGGCGATGGCAGCCTGAAATCGAAGACCGTCACCAATGCGGACGGCGCGACCGAACGGTCGGAGACCATTACGCTCAACGTCGCCGCCGTGGTGACGGAAGTGCTGCCCAACGGCAATCTGATGATCAAGGGATCGCAGGAAGTGCGCGTCAACGCCGAGCTGCGCGTGCTGCATATCGCCGGCATCGTACGCCCGTCCGACATCGGCGCGAAGAACACCATTTCCTACGAGCGCATTGCCGAAGCCCGCATTTCCTATGGCGGACGCGGACGCATCTCCGAGATCCAGCAGCCCGCCTATGGCCAGCAGATCCTGGATCAGGTCCTGCCGTTCTAGGGAGAACACCATGGCGATGGCAGACACAACAGACGCCGCAATGCAGAAAGGCCCGTCGATCCTTATCCAGATCGCGATGCTGGCCGGCCTCACGGTGGCGGCACTCGGCATGGGTTGGGGCGCGGGCGTCTATCTGAAAAGCCAGCAGCCACAGGCGCCGCAACCACCCGCCGCGCAGACTGCGTCCCAGCCGGCTATCGCCACGTCCGGCCTGAAGCTGATCACGCAGGACCTGCCGCCGATCACCACCAACATGGCAGCTCCCATGGACATATGGGTGCGCATGGACGTTTCACTGCTGATCGAAAAGGAATTGCCGACAGAGACGGCTGCGATGGTCCATCAGGATCTTCTGGCCTTCATGCGCACCCTGAAGATGCATCAGGCGGAAGGCCCGAGCGGACTCCAGCACCTCAAGGCGGACCTGCGTGAGAGAGCCATGCTGCGCACCGACGGCAGGGTCCGCGACGTGCTGATCAGGACGCTCGTATTCGAATGAAAAAGCCTGTTCGAGTGAAACCTTCGGCACTTGCCGGCACAGTTCTTGTGGCCGTCGCAGGCCTGTTTGTCATGACCGGCAGCGCGCTGGCGCAGCAGATCGATCTCGGCGGCATCGGCCAGATGAGCGGCTCCACGGTTGGCACCATCATCCAGATGTTCGGCCTGATCACGGTGCTGTCGGTCGCGCCCGGCCTGCTCATCATGGTGACGAGCTTCACCCGCTTCATCATCGCCTTCTCGATCCTGCGCGCCGGTATCGGCCTGCAATCCACCCCGGCCAACCTGATCCTGATCTCGCTGTCGCTGTTCATGACCTTCTATGTCATGGCGCCCACCTTCGACCGCGCCTGGAACGAAGGCGTCCAGCCGCTGATGGACAACCGGATCGAACAGGCCGAGGCGATGGGCAAGATCGCCGATCCGTTCCGCACCTTCATGCTGGAGAATGTGCGCGACAAGGATTTCGACCTGTTCGCCGACCTTGCCCGCGAGCGCGGACAGACCGTGTCGCGCGAAGAGGTCGACCTGCGCATTCTGGTGCCGGCCTTCATGATTTCCGAGATCAGGCGCGGTTTCGAGATCGGTTTCCTGATCGTTCTGCCCTTCCTCGTCATCGACCTGATCGTGGCCACCATCACCATGGCCATGGGCATGATGATGCTGCCGCCCACGGTGGTTTCCCTGCCGTTCAAGCTTCTGTTCTTCGTGCTGATCGATGGCTGGAACCTGCTTGTCGGCTCGCTGGTGCGATCGTTCAGCTGAACCGAAAAAAGCAGCACTTACCATCTGTTAACCATGTTGCTTATGCTTTTCGAAGCAACTTTCCGCCATAGTTCCGGAAATGGCGGGTGATCGCGCTTAGCAGATCATTGGCATGATGCCGTACCGTCATACCGGTCGACCCGGTATGTCAGATTTCCAGTAAAATCAGGGTATGTGTATCCATGGCCAGTATCATGACCAATTCCTCGGCTTTGACCGCGCTTCAGAGCCTGAACGCCACCAACAAGGCGCTCGAGACCACGCAGAGCCGCATTTCCACCGGCTACCGCGTCGCCACCGCTTCCGACAACGCCGCCTACTGGTCGATCGCCACCACGATGCGTTCGGACAACAAGGCCAATTCGGTCGTTCAGGACTCCCTCGGCCTCGGCGCCGGCAAGATCGACACCGCCTACACGGCCATGAACAAGGCCATCGAGGTGGTCGACAAGATCAAGGAAAAGGTTCTGCTGGCCAAGACCGCCGGCACCGAGGACCGCGCCAAGATCCAGGCCGAGATCGCCACCTATCAGGCCCAGCTCAAGGACAATATCGGCGGCGCCAACTACGCCGGCTCGAACCTTCTGCAAACCAATTCCGCAGGCACCGCGACCCAGCTGAACGTCATCACCTCGTACAACCGTGATGACACCGGCGCCGTCTCCACCGGCACCATCGACGTCGATTTCGGCAAAACCCGCCTGATCGACAGCAACCCGACCGCTGCGACCGCGCGCGATGGCATCCTCGACAAGAACGGCGGAGCCTCGACCAAGAGCATCCTCAACCTGAGCGTTTCCGATCTGACCGGTGTCACGGGCTACACGGCCGGCGACGTCTCGACCGAATCGGCTGCCTTCGACAACATGCTGACCGACATCGAAAAAGCTCTCAGCTCCATGTCGACCGGTGCTGCCGAACTCGGCGCCGCCAAGGCCCGCATCGACCTGCAGTCCTCCTTCGTGTCGAGCCTTTCCGACTCGATCGACAAGGGTGTTGGCCAGCTCGTCGACGCCGACATGAACAAGGAATCGACCCGACTGCAGGCCCTTCAGGTCCAGCAGCAGCTCGGCATCCAGTCGCTGTCGATCGCCAACGGCAACTCGCAGCAGATCCTGTCGCTGTTCCGCTAAAAGCGGTCCGGCCACGGCCGGAACCCTGAAAACTGAAAGGCCGCGCTTCTTCGCAAGCGCGGCCTTTCTTTTTCTGCCACCCCACGCTGCCGGCTTTAATCGTCTGTTAACCACGAATTCGTAATTATGGTTAACCGAAAGTTTCGCCACGTGGCGAACGGAACGCCTGTTGACCGAGGGGTAGCACCAGTGTCGAGCATCATGACGAATGCATCCGCAATGACGGCTTTGCAAAGCCTGAGCGCGACGAACAAGGCACTCGAGCAGACACAAGCCCGTATATCGACGGGCTATCGCGTCGCGGACGCCAGCGACAACGCCGCCTACTGGTCGATCGCCACCACCATGCGCTCCGACAATCAGGCCAATTCCGTGGTTCAGGATGCACTGGGTCTCGGGGCCGGCAAGGTCGACACCGCCTATACCGCGATGAATTCCGCCCATACGGTTGTCGACAAGATCAAGCAGAAGGTGCTGCTTGCGAAGGCTTCGGGCATCGAGGAACGCGCCAAGATACAGGCGGAGATCGACACCTACGTCGCCCAGCTGCGTGACAGCATCGGCGGCGCTTCCTATGCCGGCTCCAACCTTCTCCAGACCACCGGCGCCACCGGCAAGGTTTCGATCATCTCGGCCTATAACCGTGATTCCGGCGGTGCGGTCTCCACCACCACCATCGACATCGAGTTCACCAATATCAGGCTGATCGATTCCGGCGTGACGCCACCCGCCGCGGGAACAGGCATCCTCGACACCACGGGCACCGCCTCCGGTGTGTCGATCCTCAACATCGACCTGAACAACCTTGGCGGCGTGACCGGTGCCGACGAATCCACCAAGTTCGACAATCTGCTCACCGATATCGAATCGGCTTTGGGCAAGATGACCAATGCAGCGGCAGAGCTTGGCGCTGCCAAGGCCCGCATCGACATGCAGAAGGATTTCGTGTCCAAGCTGATGGATTCCATCGAAAAAGGCGTCGGCCAGCTTGTCGATGCCGACATGAACAAGGAATCGACCCGCCTTCAGGCGCTTCAGGTTCAGCAGCAGCTCGGCATTCAGTCGCTGTCGATCGCCAACACCAATTCGCAGAACATCCTGGCCCTGTTCAAGGGCTGACGGTAGGCGCCCCCACTCCGGCATGAACGGGCCGCTGCACAGGCGGCCCGATTTCATTTTCGCACAAGCTTCGGCAGCTAGGCTCTGAACGGGCCAATATGCGGGAGCCGTGGGGCAGTGCCGGAACAGATCCAGACAATCATCGAAAACCTCAAGGGTTTCGGCACGAAGCGCCTGGCGCTGATGGGCGCCATGGCAGCCGTGATCATGGCCACGATCGTGGTCGGCTCGATCTATCTGAACCGCCCCGCCTTTGAGACGCTCTATGTCGGGCTGGAGCGGCAGGACGTGAGCCAGATCGGCATGGTTCTGGGCGAAGCTGGCATCGCCTTCGATGTGGGCTCCGATGGCACCAGCGTTCTGGTGGCATCCGGCAACACCGCCCGCGCCCGCATGCTGCTGGCCGAAAAGGGCCTGCCCAACAGCGCCAATGCCGGCTACGAGCTGTTCGACAATGTCGGGTCGCTCGGCCTCACCTCCTTCATGCAGCAGATCACCCGCGTTCGCGCACTGGAAGGTGAAATCGCCCGCTCCATCCAGTCGCTGGCGGGCATCAAGGCGGCGCGCGTTCACATCGTCATGTCGGAGCGCGCCAATTTCCGCCGCGAAGAGCAACAGCCATCCGCCTCGGTGGTGATCCGCTATGCCGGAACCGACGGCAGCAAGACAGCACGTTCGATCCGTCATCTGGTTGCGGCCGCCGTTCCCGGCCTCGGCGCGGAAAAGGTGACCGTGCTTGATTCCGCCGGCAACCTGCTGGCTGCCGGCGACGATCCCTCCAACACCAGCGCAGTCCGCTCGCTGGGTGTGGAGCAGACCGTCGAGACCCAGATCGAGGACAACATCCGCCGCGCCCTGACCCCCTATCTCGGCACCGACAATTTCCGCGCCAGCGTGAAAGCCAACGTCAACACAGACACCCGGCAGATCGAGGAAACCATCTTCGATCCGGCCTCGCGCGTGGAGCGATCGGTTCAGAGCGTGCGCAACAACGAGGCGAGCAGCCAGCGCCAGACCGCCTCGCCGACCAGCGTCGAGCAGAACCTGCCCGAAACGCAGGCGGTCAGCTCCGACGGGCCGCAATCGAGTTCGCAGAACGACCGGCGCGAGGAAATCACCAATTACGAGATCAATTCGCGCCGCGTCGCCACCATCTCGAACGGCTATACGGTCGACCGCATGTCGGTCGCCGTGGTCGTCAACCAGCACCGGCTGCTGTCGATTCTCGGAGAAAATGCAACGCCGCAGCAGTTTGAGGAGCGCGTGGCGGAAATCCGCAAGGTGGTCGCATCGGCCACCGGCTTTGATGAAAAGCGCGGCGACGTCATCGACGTGTCGGCGGTGGAGTTCATCGATGGTCTCGACGGCGAAGCGCTGCCTCAGCCCGGTGTCATGGACGCGATGGGCAAATATACCGGCACCCTCATCAACGCGACGGCTTTTGTGGCCGTTGCCTTCCTCGTCGCCTTCTTCGGCCTTCGGCCCATGGCGGCTGCATTGACTGCGAAACCTGCGACAGCCCTTGCAGCCCCGAGCTTCGAGGACGTGCAGCGCTCGCTGCCGACGCCCGACATGGCCGCCGGCGCAGAAGAGCCGCCCGCGCTCACCAATATGGGCGCAACCTCCCCTGCCCCGATCGACGACATCAGCCGCCGGCTTCGCCCCGCCCCGCAGGAGCGCCTTGCCCGTATGGTCGACCTCAATGAAGAACGCACCGCCCAGATTCTGCGCAAATGGGCTGCCGCTGAAGCAGCTTCGACCGTTTCAGAGGCTGCCGCCTGATGTCCGCAGCCGCTCTCTGGGATTTCCTGCCCGATTTCGGCCGGTCCAATGACAACGCCCGGCATGAACCTGTTCATGCCTCGGCCGAAGCGCGAGTGGCCGCGCCGGACGTCGATGCGCTGATCGCTCAGGCGGTCTTCCGGGCGGAAGCGGAGCTTGGAGAACGCATGGCGCAGGAGCATGCGGCCCAGCTGGCAGTGGAACGCGAAAACGCAGCACTTGAGGCGCAGGCCCTCCTGCAAAGCCTCGGCACGGACCTCGGCGAGCTCGTCTCGGCGCGCATGGACCAGTTGCAGGATCAGCTGTGCGAGGCGATGGGCGCTGCCGCTGCCCGCACCATAGGCGGCGTGCTCACCGAAACGCTGCGCGAGCGCTCGCTGGCCGAGCTTGCAAGAACGGTCGCCACCACGCTTGCCGATACGGAGGCCATGCGTATCGAGGTGCGCGGCCCCGTCCATCTGTTTGAAACCTTCAGCAAGATGCTGGGAGACCGCGCCGGCAGGCTGGCTTTCACCGAAGCCCCCTGCTTCGACCTGACCGTTTCCATCGATGAAACCGTCATCGAAACCCGCATGAACGAATGGTCGGCGGCACTCTCAGGAATGCTGTCATGAGCAGCAACGAAACCACCGAACCACGGCAGGAAATCATCATCGTGCGGCGCAGGCACGATGAGGATGAAGCCCATCACGGCGGCGTCTGGAAAATCGCATTCGCCGATTTCATGACCGCGATGATGTGCTTCTTTCTGGTCATGTGGCTGATCAATGCCGCCAATGAACAGACGCGTGCGGCGGTGGCGAGCTACTTCAACCCGATCAAGCTGATCGACCGCAACGCCAACCGCAAGGGCCTTGAGGATCTCGGCACCGGTCCCGGTTCTTCGGGACGAGCGGAAAACGATCCCCTTGAAGCCCATGCGACGACAGGCGACGAAGGTGTAGGCAATCCCGGTTCGTCTGCCGAACGCAACGAGATGGAAGGTCCGGGGTCGGCTATGCTGTCACCGGACGAGGCCCTGTTTGCCAACCCGTATGCCGTGCTGGCCGAAATCGCGGCCGAAACCGGGCAGATGCAGAACGTCAGCGAAAAAGGCGATGGCGGCAGGCAGAATGCGGGACCAGCCTCGGGCGCTTCCGGCGGCGAGTTCTACCGCGACCCCTTCGCTCCCGATTTCTGGTCTCAGGAAATGACCGACCCGCTGGCCGAGGCAACCGCGGAGGCCCCGAAAGCAGAGGCGGCACAGCGGGAAGCCTCGACCGACGCTGCCGCCCAAAAAAGCAGTGACGAAGTTCACGCAGAAACAGCCTCAAAGCAAGCACCGCAGGAAACGGCAGCTCCGGCCATGGCCGCTGAGGCGGGACCGGACCGCGCGCAGCAGGCAGAACAGGCGGCAGCGGAAATCCGCGGCAAGATCGAACAGGCTTTCGGCTCGGGCGACAAGATCGGCGACGGCATTTCCGTGGAAGCCACCGAGGGCGGCGTCGTGCTCACCATAACCGACCAGCTCGATTTCGGCATGTTCGAGATCGGCGCCGCAACGCCCCGGCGCGAACTGGTGATCGCCATGGACAAGATCGGCAAGATCCTCAGCGCGCAGAAAGGCAAACTTTCGATACAGGGCCACACCGATGCCCGCCCGTTCCGCAGCGGCTCCTATGACAACTGGCGCCTCTCAACGGCCCGCGCCCACGCCGCCTATTACATGCTGCTGCGCGGCGGCATCGACGAAAAGCGCATTAAGGAAGTCTCCGGCTTTGCCGACAGGATGCCGCGAAACGCCGCCGATCCTTTCGCCGCCGTCAACCGCCGCATCGCCATCCTTCTGGAGCCTGAGGGATGAGAAGGTTTCGCCCGCCCTTTTGGCTGGTCTGCGCGACGGGTATCGGTCTTGCCCTGCCTGCCCATGCAGCCCCTGCAAGCGAAGGTTTGCAGCCCTTCCAGCTGGTGCGCTCATTGCAGCTGGTGCAGGACCGGATCGCCGACGGCGACCATGCCGCACTGCCGATGCAGGCCAAGCTGCTCGAACTCACCGACGCGCGCCTGCGGCAGGCCGGCACGGATGCTTATTCCGAACCACGCAATTTTCGCGCGCTTCTGGTCTACGGCATGAGCGGCGGCAACCCCGCCACCTTGCAGGAAGCCATTGCCCGCCTGAAGCTCGACAAGGCTGATCAGGCGCTGGCGGATGCGGTAATTTCCTATCTGGAAGGCGATCCCGCCGCCGCCCTGAAAGCATTCGACAGCATCGAACTGAGCGCGCTTTCCGATGACATCGTCACCTTCGTGTGCCTGGTCAAAGGATCGCTTCTGGCGCGGGAGCAGCCAGAAACAGCGCTGGAACTGCTCGACCGGGCGCGGCTTCTGGCTCCCGGCACTCTGGTCGAGGAAGCCGCATTGCGCCGCTCTATCGCCATCGCGGTGAGCCTGTCGGATGCGGAGCGTTTCACCCGCGCTTCAACCCAGTATGTGGCGCGTTTCCTGCATTCGCCCTATGCCAGCCGGTTCGCGGATTCCTTCGTGACCGGGGCGGTCGCCTTCGATGCCGTCATCGGCCGCGGCAAGCTCGACGAAATCGTTTCGATGATGGATGCGGAGCGCAGGCATGTCATCTGGCTGCGGATCGCACGCGGAGCAGCGATCGAAGGACTTGCCCAGCTGTCGGCCTTCTCCGCCGCGAAAGCGAAATCCGGCAAAGGCGAGGCAGGCGGCAACGATGCCCGCACGCAGCTCTATTCCGGATTGTCCAAAGTGGCGGACGAACCGGTAGAAGACCTGGCGAAGAAACTGCGCGGCATAGATCGAAACCAGCTTTCCCCCGGCGACCGGATGCTGCTCGATGCCGTGCGTACCGTCACCAGCGAAGTGATCGCGCCACCGGCCGGTGTCTTTGCGTCCCCTCCTGCAAAGGCGGTAAAACAAAATCCCGCAGCACCCGCTCCCCACGCGATCACCGCACAGGATGAGGCTGAACTGCCACTCGTCGAAGGTATCATGCCCGAACCGGCATCAGCCCGAAACACGCCTGCCCCTGCACCGTCTGAAGCAGCCTCCCCCGCCGTCGTACTGGATGCGCAGCCGCCTGCGAAACCAGACCAGACAGATGAGGCGATCTCCAGAACGCGGCGCGCCATCGGAAAGATCGACCAGTTGCTTGGAACGGCCCCGCTATGAATGCCAGCATAGGTCCAGCCACGGTTGCGCCATCCGCTCACCCCACCGCGGCACCCAAAAAAGGTGAAGCAAAAGAGACCGGCTGCTTTGAGGGCCTGATTGACGCCGGCAATGGTTCGGCGCGGGGCGACATCGGTTTTCCAGCAAAAGCCAGAGCTGTCCTCGGCCCGGAAAAATCCGACGCCGCGGAGGATATCGCAGACACCGACAGCGGAGCCTTCATGGAGGCCATTCCGCCAGCCGAACAGCAGGACTATCCGGCCCATCTCGGAGCGACAGGCGATCGTCTGCCATTGCTCATCAGCCTGCGTGAAATCGAACGTGCGGCCGCGACCGGCGAGGAAAACCTCCCAGCAAGCAACCTCCCCGCAGACACAGTGCCGGAAGACGGGATCGGGATGACGGAAGCGCCTCAGCCCGACCAACCGGAACGCGGGGTTTCCGGCATCCGCACGGACACCAGATCTGAACGCGCCGCGCTGATCATGGATGGCAGCAGGACCGATAGCACCCCGGCTGCTCCCGGCAAATCTACACCGGACCTGTCCGCATCGCTTCCCGATCAGCGGCCCGAAGAACCTTTCCACGAAAAGCATCCCGAAAGGGTGACGGTAACGTCCGTGCAGACCTTCGCCGCTCCTGCTTCCGTAAACATAAACCCCACGGTTGCGGCTCTGGTCGAGGTGCTGGCGGGCGAAGAAGGTGTGCGGCAGACCCAATCCCTGCAATCGGCGGCATCTTTTTCCGCTCCAAAACCCTCAGGCCCGGCACAAAGCCTGCGGATCGAGCTGCATCCGGCTGAACTCGGCATGATCAGCGCCCGCCTGCATCTGTCGGGAAATCAACTCATGGTTGAAATCATTCCCGATACGCATGAGGGATGGCATCGGCTGTCGTCGGACAGTGAAACCATCACACGCGCCATGCGCGATCTCGGCTTCGACATCGGAAAGGTGACGATATTGCAGCCTTCCGCAACAGCGACGCCTGCCGGTCGCCCTGCGGAAATGAACATGCCGGATCGGCAAGCTTCTGACTTTCAGTCCGGACAATCGGGCCATGACAGCTCCCGGGGGGAACGACATGCATCCGGAAACAATGCAGACAGGCATGAGAAAACCAGCACGCCAGCTGCGTCTTCTCGCGGCGGCACTGCTGGCGATCTCTATATATGATCTGTCGGCTGCTCCGGCAAAAGCAGCCACGAACTCCTGCGAGAAGGAGATATTGCGGGCCTCGCAACGCTACGATATTCCCGCCGGCATCCTCTATGCCGTCGGGCTGACGGAGACCGGAAGAAAGGGCAGCTTGCAACCCAACGCCCTGAATATAGAAGGGAAAGCGCTGTTTCCGAAAAATCGCACCGAAGCCGTTTCGGCCTTTCATGAAGCCAAACGCGAGGGGCGCAAGCTGATCGATCTGGGCTGTATGCAGATCAATCATCACTACCACGGAAACCAGTTCAGAAGCATCGAAGACATGCTCGATCCGCGCCGCAACGTGGATTACGCCGCCCGCTTCCTGCTCAGCCTTCATGCCCGCCACTCCACCTGGTCGATGGCGGTGGCGCGTTACCACGCCGGCCCCGATAACGACCCCGCCCAGAAGACCTATGTCTGCCGCGTCATCACCAACATGGTGGCGGTCGGCTTCGGCAAGTGGACGGACAATGCCCGCAGCTTTTGCCGCCAGTGAGTTGTAGCCGATCAGGGCATTCTGGTCGAAACTGTGCTGAAACGGGTCAAAATCCCAAAAATAACGCCACAACCCCAGCGTTTATCACTCCCCAAAATTATGGTCGCAAAAATTGAAGGTTGGTCAGGAATCAGGCCGGCCGTTAACCCTTTTTTTGGGGTTATTGAAATTGATTCGGAAGGCGGGCCGATGATCGTTGTCGTGGACGAACGAGAACTCGTAACTGCGGGTTTCAACTCACTTTTTGACAGGGAAGGCGTTGCCTGCACGGGCTTCGCGCCGGACGACTTCGACGAGTGGGTGACGAGTGCGCGGGAAGACGACCTCCGCTCCGTCAGCGCTTTCCTGATCGGTGATTGCCGCGAAGGCAGCGTATCGCCGCGCCAGATCCGTGGCCGTACCGGCGCTCCGGTGATCGCGCTCAGCGAACACAATTCACTGGAAAATACCCTCAAGCTGTTTGAATCCGGCGTCGATGATGTGGTGCGCAAACCCGTCCACATCCGCGAGATTCTGGCGCGCATCAGCGCCATACGCCGCCGTGCCGAAACCGAGCCCGATTACACCGAAGTCGGCCGGATGCGCATCTTCATGGACGGGCGTGATCCCGAGATCGACGGCCAGCCCCTGCCGCTGCCGCGCCGCGAGCGCCGCATTCTGGAATATCTGGCCGCCAACAGCGGCCGCCGCGTCACCAAGACCCAGGTGTTCAACGCCATCTACGGCATCTTCGATGACGAGGTGGAGGAGAACGTGGTCGAAAGCCACATATCCAAACTGCGTAAGAAGCTGCGGGAAAGGCTGGGGCACGACCCCATCGAGTCCAAGCGCTTCCTTGGCTACCGGCTGGTTCTGTGAGGCACGAAGGCGCGACACAAGGTCAGGTCCGCGCCAGCTTCGCGCAAGACAGACGGTCTATCCTGCCAGCCACACAAGGTGGACCTGAGGAGACGTCTCAATGAGCCTCTACGGAATGATGCGTACCGGCGTTTCCGGCATGGCGGCCCAGTCGAGCAAGCTGGCCACGACCGCCGACAACATCGCCAACTCCGACACCACTGGGTACAAGCGCGCTTCGACCGAATTCTCGTCGATGGTCATGCCCAACACCGGGCGCAGCTATACATCGGGCGGCGTCACCACCACGGTGATCAATTCGATCAGCCAGCAGGGCATCCACAAATACACCACCTCCGCCTCCGACCTTGCCGTGGACGGTAACGGCTTCTTCGTCGTGCAGGATCCCGGCGGCACCAAGTTCCTGACCCGTGCCGGCGCCTTCGTGCCTGACGGTCAGGGCCGTCTGGTCAATGCGGCCGGCTTCCAGCTTATGGCCTACCCCTACGGCTTTACGCCCGCATCCGGTTCGGCCGACTATGGCAGCCTCGTTCCCGTCGCCGTTCCGCAAGGCGAGATCCCGGCGAAGGCCACCACGCAAGGCGCTTTTCAGGGCAGCATACCCACCGGCTCCACTCCGGTGCCGCCGGCCAACCTGCCGTCTGCGAACGGCGTGTCGGCGCAAAGCACGGTGAGCTCCTCGCTCGTCGTCTATGATGCGCAGGGCACCCAGCGCATCCTCGATGTGCATTTCACCAACACCGGCGCCGGCACATGGGAGGTCGCAGTCTTCGACCGCGCCGATGCGGCTCCGGGCGGCGGCTTTCCCTATTCCTCCGGCGCGCTGGGCACCACGAACCTGACCTTCGATCCGGTAACGGGAGCCATCGATCCGGCTGTCACGCCGCTGTCCCTGTCCCTGCCGAGCGGACAGGCCATCGATCTCGACTTTTCCCAGATGACCGAGACCGGCACCCAGCCGTCGGTCGTGCAGAACGCCGATGGCTATGCCGGCAGCGCCATCGAGAAGATCGAGATCGGCAAGGATGGCGTTGTGTCGGCCATCTATGGCAACGGCACGATCGAAAAGCTGTTCTCCATTCCGCTGGCCGAGGTTCCGAGCCCCGACCGTCTGACCGTTTTGCCCGGCAACGTGTTCGCGGCCAATGGCGAGTCCGGGGATGTCACCATCGGCCTTGCCAATGAAAAGACGCGGGGGTCCATCGTTTCGGGCGCACTGGAAAACTCCAATGTCGATATCGCCGAGGAACTGACCGACATGATCGCCGCGCAGCGCAGCTACACGGCCAATTCCAAGGTCTTCCAGACCGGCTCGGAACTCATGGACGTTCTCGTCAACCTCAAGAGATAAAGGCGGCGTCAGCCGTAAAACCGCAGCATGTCACTTTCATCCGCACTCAGCATCGCTCAATCTGCGCTTCTTTCCACGTCGCGCCAGACCAGCGTTGTCACGCGGAATGTGGCGGATGCGTCGAACCCCGACTATGCGCGCCGCACCGGCGTGGTTGTCAGCACCGCGCCCGGCGCGCGCATGGTCACCATCCAGCGTGCCGTCGACCAGCAGCTCTTCCGCCAGAACATCACCGCCATTTCGGCCTGGAGCGGACAAAGCACGCTGGCCAGCGGGCTCGACCGGCTGCAACTTGCAGTCAACGGCGTCGACAACGCCTCGTCGGCCTCCAGCGCCATCGGCAAGCTGCACAATGCCCTGCAGCTCTATGCAACGACGCCGTCCAACCCGAATGTCGGCGCAACCGTCGTTGACGCGGCAAAACAGGCCGTGCGCTCGCTGAACAACGGCACGCAGGCCATACAGGCCTTCCGGGCCGAAGCCGACAGCCAGATCGCCGCCTCGGTCTCGGAACTCAACCAGTTGCTGGCGCAGTTCGAGGACGTCAACAAGGCCATCGTCTCCGGGACCCGCACGGGAACCGATGTGTCGGATGCGCTCGACAAGCGCGACGCCCTGCTGAAGAGAATTGCCGGGCATGTGCCGGTGACGACGCATATGCGCGCCGACAACGACATGGTGATCACCACCACGAACGGCATCACCATGTTCGAAACGGTGGCGCGCCCCGTTTCTTTCGCACCATCGGCAGCCTATTCGCCGGGCATGGCCGGCTCGACGGTCTATATCGACAATGTGCCGGTTTCCGCCGGCACCGATGAGGCATCGGGCAAGCTCGCGGGCCTGCTGCAACTGCGCGACAGCACCAGCGTGACCATGCAGGCGCAGCTCGACGAGATCGCGCGCGGCCTCATCAGCGCCTTTGCCGAAAGCGCGCCTCCCCTTCCCGACGCTGCTGGTCTGTTCACATGGAACGGCGCGCCAGGCGTCCCCGGCACTCTTGTCACCGGCCTTGCCGGGCAGATTTCGGTCAATGCGGCCTTCGATCCCGAAAAGGGCGGCAACGTCACCCTGCTGCGCGATGGTGGAGCCAATGGCGCCGGCTATGTTGCGAACACGGCAGGCACTGCATCCTTCGCCGACCGGCTGATTGCGCTTGGCGACCGGCTCGACCAGCCGATGACGTTCAGCCCAGCCTCGGGCATCACGGCGTCTTCAAGCGTCACGGCCTACTCGGCCAGCGCCATTGGCTGGCTGGACAATGCGCGCCAGCAGGCAACCACGCAGGCCGATACGAAAGAGGCGCTGGCATCGCGCACAGCCGAAGCGCTCTCCAATGCCACCGGCGTCAACATCGACACCGAAATGTCGCTCATGCTCGATCTTGAGCACACCTATCAGGCGTCCGCCCGTCTGCTCAGCACGGTGGACGAAATGCTGAAAACCCTGCTGAACGCGGTCTGACCATGAAAGCAGTTTCCGTCTCATCAGCCGCCATCTCCAATGCGATGCGCTATTCGCAGATGCGCATGCAGGTCGATCTGGTCAAAGCCCAGAAAGAGATGGACACCGGCAAGGTAGCCGATACCGGGCTGGCGCTGGGGGCCCGAAGCGCGCAGGCGGTGAATTTTCACCGCGACCTCGACCGGCTGAACGCGCTGGTCGATTCCAACGCCCTGGTGTCCGCCCGCCTCAAATCCACGCAGGATTCGCTGGGCCAGATCGTATCGGCAACGCAGAACCTCGTGAACGTGCTGACCGTGGCCGTCGCCGGCGATGCATCCGACAGCGTGACATCGAAGAGCGGCAGCACCACGCTGCAATCGCTGTCCACATTGCTGAACGCCAGCATGAATGGCGAATATCTGTTTGCCGGCACCAACACCGACGTTCGTCCCCTCGACGACTACACGTCATCCTCCTCGCCGGCCAAAGCCGCATTCGATGCCGCCTTCCTCAGCCATTTCGGATTCACCAAGGACGATCCCGCCGCCGCCGGCATTTCCGCCGCCGATATCGAAACATTCATGACCAGCGTGGTGGAACCGCAGTTTATGGGTGCGGGCTGGGAAGCGAACTGGTCGAGCGCGACGGATCAGGCGATCGTCAGCCGCATAGCCCTGAACGAGACCACGCAGACCTCGGTGAGCGCGAACAACGAGGGTCTGCGCAAGGTTGCCATGGCCGCGACGCTCGCCTTCGAGGCTTTCTCGGGCAACCTGTCGCAGGAAGCCAAAATGGCCGTCGCCACGCGCGCGCAGGCGCTTGCCGGCGAAGCGATTGCCGATCTCGGGCAATTGCAATCGCAGACCGGCATCATCCAGAACCGCGTATCGGATGCCAGCACCCGCATCAACACCCAGATCGATCTGTTCGAGAAGCACATCATCGCACTGGAGGGCATAGACCCGTACGAGGCCGCCAACCGCGTCAACGATCTGATGAGCCATATCCAGACATCCTTCGCGCTGACGGCGCGCATCAACCAGCTCAGCCTGCTGAACTACCTCACCTGACGGGGCGAATTCGCGATGTATCAATTCTCCTACGCCGACATTCAGACCGACTCGGTGGCCGATGCCAAAGACCGCGAGCGCCAGCTGCTCAGCCGGTCGATCGACATGCTGACGGCCGCAGCCGCGGCCGGCGCGGAATCGCGCGAAGCCGTGGAGGCGCTGCATTTCACCGCACGTATCTGGGCGACGCTGCTTGAGGATCTCGGCTCCGGCGAAAATGCCCTGCCGAAGGAACTGCGCGCCAATCTCATCTCGATCGGCATGTGGGTGCTGCGCGAGGCCGAGGACATCAGGCAGGGCCGCACCAGCGATTTTCAGGGCATTATCGAGATCTCCCAGATCATCCGGGATGGCATCCAATGAAAAGCACGCTCAAGCTGTCCCTGAAGGCGAATGAGAAGCTCTACATCAATGGCGCGGTGATCCGCCCTGACCGCAAGGTCTCCATCGAGATCATGAACGATGCTCAGTTCCTGCTGGAAAACCACGTGCTTCAGCCGGAAGACGCCAGCACGCCCCTGCGCCAGATCTATTTCATTCTTCAGGTCATGCTGATGAACCCGCAAGGTGCCCCCGACGCGCGTGACATGTTCCGCAAGTCGCTGCCGCTTCTGCTGGCCAGTTTCGGGGACGAGCACATCCTGGCCCACCTCAAGCAGGTCGACCGTATGGTCGCAGAAGGCGACGTCTACGGCGCGCTGAAAACCATACGCTCACTCTATCCGGCCGAGCAGGCCGCCCTGCAGGGCGGCAATGACCGGGAAAAACTGCGGGATTTCGAACCGCTGGCCATGGGAGCACGCTGACCATGAACGTCGATATGACCACATCAATTCCTGCCGGCGCCAACCAGTCGTCCTCGGCCCGGTCCAAGGCCATGGTGGACTACAACTCGTTCCTGAAGCTGCTCATCGCGCAGATGAAGAATCAGGACCCGACGCAGCCGATGGATTCCACCCAGTATGTGGCCCAGCTCGCCACCTTCTCGCAGGTCGAGCAATCCATGCAGGCCAACACCAAGCTGGACCAGATCCTGCAGGCGTCGAGCCTGTCGCAGGCGACCAGCCTGATCGGGCATTCCATCAGTTCGCTTGATGGTGAGGTTTCCGGCATCGTCAAGGAAGTGCGCCTCTTCAGCGACGGCATGGTGGCCGTTCTGGAATCCGGAGAGCAGGTTCTGGTCGGTCCCGGCATCAGCATCACGGCGCCGCCGGCAGGCGATACCGATCCGGCCACGACCTGAACGGATCGCCCTCATGACGGGGCTTTTGCCATGAACGAAGCCGATGCGCTCGACATCATGCAATATGCGGTGTGGACGGTGCTTGTCGCCTCCGCGCCCGTGGTGCTTGTGGCCATGGTCGTCGGCATCGGCATCGCGCTCGTGCAGGCCCTGACCCAGATTCAGGAAATCACCCTGACCTTCGTGCCCAAGATCGTGGCGATCATGCTTGTGGTGGCGCTCTCGGGACCCTTCGTCGGCAGCCAGATTTCGGCCTTTGCCAACGTCATTTTCGAACGCGTCGAGAACGGCTTCTAGAGCCTTTCCGGGAAAGACGCGAAAGCAGCTTCTTTGCGTTCGGATTCTCGTCCGAACCTTCTGTGCCAGTTCGCTCTCCGGAACCGGTCCACGCATGGCGAGACTGGACACGGCGGCGCGACGCGCCCATGTTAGAAACATACTTCTCCGAAACGATTTGCGCCCAATATATTCGGCCATGGGCAACCCGGATTTTGAAAAGGTCCGCCTCACGGCGGAACGTAACGAGTGATCGACGACGAACACGACACCCACCGAAGCTCCACTCTCGCCCCTTTCAGGCACGGAATATTCCGTGCGGTATGGACAGCAAGCCTCGCCTCCAATTTCGGCGGCCTGATCCAGAGCGTGGGCGCCGCGTGGCTGATGACCTCGATCACCACCTCGTCGGATATGGTGGCCCTTGTTCAGGCTTCCACGGCGCTGCCGATCATGCTGTTTTCCCTGGCCTGCGGTGCGATCGCCGACAGCTTCGACCGGCGCAGGGTCATGCTGGTGGCGCAGAGCTTCATGCTCATCGTCTCCGTTCTGCTCACCATCTTCGCCTATAAGGGCCTCATCACGCCGTGGCTGTTGTTGTCCTTCACCTTCCTGATCGGTTGCGGCACGGCTCTGAACAACCCGTCATGGCAGGCCTCGGTGGGCGATATGGTGCCGCGCGAAGACCTGCCGGCAGCGGTGGCCCTGAACTCCATGGGCTTCAACCTCACCCGCTCGGTCGGTCCCGCCATCGGCGGCATCATCGTCGCCGCGGCCGGTGCCGCGGCGGCCTTCGCCGTCAATGCCGCAAGCTACATCGCCCTGCTGACTGTCCTTGCCCGCTGGAAGCCGAACCTGCCCGCCTCCAAGCTGCCGCGCGAGACGCTGGGGGCCGCGATGGGAGCGGGCATCCGCTATGTCGCCATGTCGCCCAATATCGGCAAGGTGCTGCTGCGCTCCTCCACCTTCGGCTTTACCAGCGGTTCCATTCTCGCCCTCCTGCCGCTGGTCGCGCGCGATCTGGTGCAGGGAGGGCCGCTTACCTTCGGCATCATGCTGGGCGCATTCGGACTTGGCGCCGTCGGCGGCGCGCTGATCAGCGGTCGCCTGCGCCAGATGCTGTCGAGCGAGGTGATGGTGCGTTGCGCTTTCGTCGGCTTCGCCATCTGCGCGCTCACCGCAGCACTCAGCTCCTATGCCTGGCTGACCGCCTCCGGCCTGCTGATCGGCGGCGCCTGCTGGGTGCTGGCGCTGTCGCATTTCAACGTGACGGTGCAGATGTCGACCCCGCGCTGGGTGGTCGGTCGCGCCCTCTCCATCTACCAGATGGCCACTTTCGGCGGCATCGCGCTGGGAAGCTGGATCTGGGGCGTGGTCGCCGAAACGCATGGCGTGGAGACGGCCCTGATTGCGTCATCGCTGACCATGCTCGCCGGCGGCGCCATCGGCTTTGCCGTGCCCCTGCCGCAACTGACCACCATGAACCTCGATCCGCTCAACCGCTGGACCGAGCCGCTGCTGTCCCTCGACCTGAAGCCGCGCAGCGGCCCCATCGCCATCATGATCGAATATGTCATTCAGGAGCAGGATCTGCCGGAGTTCATCGAGCTGATGGCCGAGCGCGGGCGCATCCGCCGCCGCGACGGCGCACGCAACTGGACGCTGGCGCGCGATCTCGAAAATCCCGACATCTGGATGGAAAGCTACCATACGCCGACTTGGCTGGAATATGTGCGCCACAACACTCGCGCCACCTTCGCCGATGCCGCGATTTCGGAACGTATCCGCGCCCTGCACAGCGGCACGGAAAGGCCACGCGTGCGCCGCCTGATCGAGCGGCAGACCAGCGCCCAGCAGGCCATCGTCACGCCGAAGGGGCCGATCGACCTGCACTGACCCTGCGCCCCACCCTCGCGCAAGTTTGAGCGGCTAGTTTCACAGAGAACTTGCGCAAGGGTGGCAACGGCAGACCATGGCGATCAGCGAAACCATTTCGACGGGGAGCACGGCCCGCAACGGGCGCGATGTCTTCTTCGCGCTCGGCATCGTCATCATTCTGGCAGTGCTGTTCCTGCCCATCCCGGCCTTCCTCATCGACATCGGCCTCGCCTTCTCGATTGCCCTGTCGGTGCTGATCCTCATGGTTGCGCTGTGGATCCAGCGCCCGCTCGACTTCTCGTCCTTCCCCACCATCCTGCTGATCGCGACGATGCTGCGCCTGTCGCTCAACATCGCCACCACCCGCGTCATCCTCTCGCATGGCAATGAGGGCACCAACGCGGCGGGCCATGTGATCAGCGGCTTTTCGAAACTCGTCATGTCGAGCGATTTCGTCATCGGCCTGATCGTCTTCCTGATCCTGATCGTGGTGAACTTCATCGTCATCACCAAGGGCGCCACCCGCATCGCCGAGGTGGGTGCGCGCTTCACCCTCGACGCCATCCCCGGCAAGCAGATGTCGATCGACGCCGACCTTTCCGCCGGCACCATCGACGACAAGACGGCACAGCTGCGCCGGCGCGAACTGGAGGAGGAATCGTCCTTCTTCGGCTCCATGGATGGTGCTTCCAAATTTGTGCGTGGCGATGCCATCGCCGGCCTCATCATCACCGCCATCAACATCGTCGGCGGCATCGCCATCGGCTATCTGCGCCACGGCATGAGCATGGGCGAGGCAGCCGACGTCTTCATCAAGCTCTCGGTCGGCGACGGCCTCGTCACCCAGATTCCGGCGCTGATCGTCTCGCTGGCCGCCGGCCTGCTGGTGTCCAAGGGCGGCACGCGCGGCTCCGCCAACCAGGCCGTGTTCGGCCAGCTCGGCGCGCACCCGCGCGCGCTTTACGTTGCTGCATCGCTGCTTGCCCTGCTCGGCATCATGCCCGGCCTGCCGCTGTTTCCCTTCATGGTTCTGGCCGGCGCCATGGCTGGTCTGGGCTATGTGATCCCGATGCGCCAGAAGCGCGAGATGGCCGCCGAAGATGCTGCCCGCAAGAGCGAGGAAGCCGCCAAGGCCGACGAGGAAAAGAACTCGGTCAAGGCTTCTCTTGCCACCGCCGAGATCGAACTTCTGGTCGGCAAGCAGCTTTCGACGCGGCTGCTGACCTCGCACCAGGAACTCGCCTTCCGCATGGGTAAGATGCGCAAGAAATTCGCCACCCAGTATGGTTTCGTCGTTCCTGAAATCCGGCTCACAGACGATTTCGCCATCCCCCCGAAAAGCTACCAGATCAAGATCCACGGCACTGTCGTGGCCGAATACGAAACCCGTGTCGGCGAGATCATGGTGCTGCTCGGCAATCGCGACCTTCCCGAAATTCCGGGCGAGGAAGTGAAGGAGCCGGCCTTCGGAATGCGCGCCTATTCGGTGCTGGAAACCTTCGCCGAGGACCTCAAGCGCGAGCAGTTCGCCTTCGCCGACAACATGTCGGTCCTGCTCACCCATCTGTCCGAAGTCATCCGCAACAACCTGCCGCAGCTTCTGTCCTACAAGGACATGAAGGCGCTTCTGGAGCGGCAGGACCCCGAATACCGCAAGCTCGCCGACGAGATCTGCACCACGCACATCTCCTATCCGGGCCTGCAGGCGGTGCTGAAGCTTTTGCTGGCCGAGCGCGTGTCGATCCGCAACCTGCACCTCATCATCGAGGCCATCGCCGAGATCGCGCCGCATGTGCGCCGCACCGAACAGATCGTCGAGCATGTGCGCATCCGCATGGCGCAGCAGATCTGCGGCGACCTCACCGAAGGCGGCGTGCTGAAAGTGCTGCGTCTCGGCAATCGCTGGGACCTCGCCTTTCACCAGAGCCTCAAGCGCGATGCCAAGGGCGAGATCCGCGAGTTCGACATCGACCCGCGCCAGCTCGAAGAATTCGGACAGGACGCCACCAAGGCGATCCGCAAGCATCTGGAAGCCGGCGAGCGCTTCGTTCTCGTCACCGCGCCGGATGCGCGCCCCTATGTGCGCATGATCATCGAACGCCTGTTCCCGACCCTGCCTGTGCTCAGCCATGTCGAGATCGCCCGAGGCGTCGAGATCAGGGTGCTTGGAACCATATCGTGACGGCTCTGGCCGAGAGCACCATTCTGGCGGGCTTTCTCGCCTTTTGCCGCATCGGCGCCTGCATGATGCTGATGCCCGGCCTTTCGAGCGTGCGTGTGCCGGTGCAGGTGCGCCTGTTCACGGCGATCGCCGTCACCATGGCGCTGCTCGCCTTCCTGTGGGATCGCATCTATCCCTTTGTCGATGCCCGCCCTTCCGTGCTGGCGCCGATGATCGTCTCCGAACTGCTTATCGGCGGGCTGATCGGCGCACTGACCCGCCTCTACATGGAAGCCATGCGCTTCATCGGCACCGCCATCGCCATGCTGATGGGCTTCAACAGCATGGGCGGCACGGCCATCGAGGAACCCGACCCGCAGGGGCCGCTCGCCGCGCTCATCTCGCTGTCGGCCCTGCTGCTGCTGTTCGTGTTCGATTTCCATCTGGAAATAGTCCGCGCACTCGTCGCCTCCTATTCGATCGCGCCGGTGAACGTCTTCTTCAACCCGCAATCGGCATTGGTCGACGTGGCCGACACGGTTTCGGAGAGCTTCTTTCTGGTGCTGCGGCTGGGCAGTCCCTTCATCGCCTATGCCATTCTGGTTAACCTCACCATCGGCTTCGTCAACAAGCTGACCCCGCAGATCCCGATCTACTTCATATCGCTCCCCTTCGTAGTCGCCGGCGGGCTGATCCTGTTCTACTTCGCCTTCTCGACCATGCTGTCCCTGTTCGCCGACGGGTTCCTCGGCATGACCCTTGCAAGGTAACGCGCATGGCCCCGCGCACCCAGCGCCTGAAAAAACTCGTCAAGGTGCAGGAACAACTCACCGCTTTGCACGAAATGCGCCATGCCATGCATCTGGCAGCGTCGGCAGCGGCGAAGCGGGACGCAGAAGAGCTTGCGGCCGGCTTCGATGCGCCCGGCTCGCTCTCCGCTCTCTTTCCCGAAGTGTACAACCGCAGGATTTCCGACGCGCTGGCGCGGGCCGATGCGGAGCGTGAGAAGGCGAGCGCCGAGGCAGCGCAGCTTGCCTCGGCCACCGCCCGCACCAACATCGTGGAGCGCGCCCACCGGCAGGCGCAGCGGGCCGATGAGCGCCACATGGAAGAGCGCACGCTGCTCGATCTCATCGAACAGCGCCAGACCCGCGGCTGAACGAACGGCACGTCAGCCTGCGGCAAGGTTTCGGCGTCATGATCTTTTGCAGGAAAACCGGTGGAAGGCTCTTTTCTTGGCGATCTCTCCCCCCAGCGACATAGTGCTCGATGTGGCGCGGGCGGCCGACACGGCCGACATCCGCAAGGCCCATGCCGAACTGCTCAGCCGCGCCGGCGAAAGCGACACGCCGTTCGAGGTCGCAGGTGTCCGGAATGCCCGCGCCTCCCGGCCTGCCGACGGAGCGGACAGCTTCAGGCGGTTCGAGGCCATGGTCCTGCAGACTTTCATCCAGAACATGCTGCCGAAAGATGCCGAGGGCATTTTCGGCAAAGGTCTGGCCGGCGACATGTGGAAGGCGCGCATGTCAGAAAATATTGCAGACGTCGTGGCCGCGCGCGGCGGCATCGGCATCGCCCAGACCCTGGCGTCGGCCCATTATATGGCCGCCGGTCAGGCCGATGCGACAGGCACGGCTTCGGCAAACCCGCGCAAGGCCGAGCTGGACGCGCAGCTCAGCATGTCGTCATCGCTTGTCCACCAGCTTCAGCTGAGGGTCATGCGCTCGCTTGGCGACAACAGCCCAACCCAGACAGAGTCCCGCAGCAAGTAAGGCAGGGTCATGAACGAGTATTCCGAATTTAGCCCCGGCCTTCCCCGCCCGTCGGACATGGGTGCCGCGGGCGCCGCACCCGGCAGCCTCGCCGCCATAATCGGCCGCATCGAGGAAGCAGTCGAGGCCGAGACGCAAGCCATCCGCTCCGATCCCGCATTCGACATCAAGGCATCCAACGCCCGCAAGAGCCGTTACCTCTATGAGCTGAACCGGGCGATGAAAGCCGGCCGGCCCGAAACCATGGCCGAGCATCGCGACGGGCTCCTGCGATTGCGCCAGAAGCTGGCGCGCAACGAGGCCGCCATTCTGGCGCATCTCAATGCCGTGACCGAGGTGGCGAACCTGTTGAAGGACGCGATCCAGCACGCGGAAGCCGACGGCACCTATTCCGCCGGCCAGTTCGGCTGGGCGCAATCATGACGAGGCTTGCCATGCGAACGGGGCTTGCCGTGCTGCCATGATAAAGTTCGTCGTCTCGGCCTTGTGGATCAGCACAGCAACGGTGGGGGCTGTCTTCTACGCGTTTCAGGCCTCCGGCAAGAGCGACGATGCGGCGCCCGCCCCCGCAATGTTCGGCGGTCTCGACTATGTGAAGACCGACATCATCACCGTACCGGTGGTGCGCGACGCGAAGGTCGACGGCTATTTCATCGCGCGGCTGGTCTTCACCGTCGAACCGGCCCGTCTGAACAAGCTCTCCGTGCCGGCGCCGGCCCTGATCACCGATGAGGTCTATTCCTACCTCTACTCAACGCCCCAGCTCGATTTCACCGGCCAGGCTCCAATTAACATCGACAAGTTCCGCAACGGCGTACGCGAGGCCATCAATGCCCGCGTCGGTGAAAAGCTCATTCATGAGGTACTGGTAGAGCAGGTGGATTTCCTGACCAAGGACGAAATCCGTAACCATCCCAACCGCCGCCGCAAACCCGCCGCACAGACCAACCCGGCACCGGAAGCCGCCCCATAAGATACGGCGCGGAGAAACCGTCGAAATCACGTTGACGTAAACGTCAATTTTGACCTATAAAACCTGCAAACGGCGCGGGTCTTCCGCACCGTATGGAGGCTTGGCACAGTCCGGGCAAACGCAACAGCGCACAGGCGCAAAATCACGGGAAGAGAATCATGGGCGTTCAGGACATCGCGGACAAGCTGAAGTCTCAGGTCGAGAGCGCCGGCTTTAACCGGTCGGTGAAGTTCGATACCGGAAGCGATGGCGTCATCCTCATCGACGGCACCAGCATCTCCACCACCGACGGCCCGGCCGACTGCACCATCAAGCTCTCGCTCGACGATCTGGAATCGCTGCTGGCCGGCGATCTGAACCCGACCATGGCCTTCATGAGCGGCAAGCTGAAGATAGAGGGCGACATGTCGATCGCCATGCAGCTCAGCCAGTTGATCGGCTGATCGGTCAGCACGGCCAACACCCCGGCCCGCAACAGGCTGCGGATAAACAGAAGGCCCCGTTCAACCGGGGCCTTCTTTGCTTTCAAGCCGATATGGCAGGGCGTTTGCCCGCGCCTTTCAGTTCAGCCTGCCTTGCGCAGACCGGAGGCTTCGCGCGCCAGTTCCTCTATGCGGCCCCAGTCTTCCTTTTCGACCAGATCGTCGGGCGCCACCCACGAGCCGCCGACGCAGATGACATTCGGCAGACCGAGATAGGTGGAGGCATTGGCGGGGCTGACGCCGCCTGTCGGACAGAAGCGCACATCGGCGATCGGCGCGGCCAGCGCCTTGATGAAGGCAGCGCCGCCCGCCTGCTCGGCCGGGAAGAATTTCAGGAAGTTCAGGCCTGCCTGCCGGGCGGCCATGATCTCGCCCGGCGTGATCGCCCCGGGCAGGAACGGCACGTCGCTGTCGGCGGATGCCTTCAGCAGTTCCTTGGTGATGCCGGGGCTGACGATGAAGCGCGAGCCCGCATACACCGCCGCTTCATACTGGGCGGGATCGAGAATGGTGCCGGCGCCGACGATCGCTTCCCCGACCTCGCCGGCCACGCGCCGGATGGCCTCGACCGCATCGTCGGTGCGCAGCGTGATCTCGATGGCCGGCAGCCCGCCTCGTGCCAGCGCGCGCGCGAGCGGCACTGCGCGTTTCGCATCCGCGATCCTGAGCACCGGGATGACGGGTTGGCCAGCGAGCAGGGCAATCAGCTTGTCGGACTTGTTCGGCATGGCAATCTTTCAGCAAAATCAGTAATTCAACCGATTTAGCATGACAGATTTGTCAAGTCTATGAAGCCATCGCCTCAGGACAGCCCGAACAGCCGGAAAAACCCCGCCTTGATGGCGGACCACCAGCCCGACGTCGGGCGCGCAATGGCCGTCTTCAGCGCCGCAAGCGTTTTTGGCCCGGCGATGCCGTCGGCTACCAGACCCTTCTCCTTCTGGAAGCGGCGCAGCGCAGCCTGTGTCGCCGACCCGAGAAGCCCATCAGCCGCAATGCCATAGCCGAGCGCGGCCAGATGCTGCTGCAATTCCCGGACGGCTTCGCCTTTCGAGCCGGCCTTCAGAACAGTGTTGGCATCAGTTGTGCCCGCGCCTCCCGCATGGTGTCGATAAGCGGCGGCGAGCTTCCTGTCATAGCCGTTCTTCGCGTAGCCGGGACCGTTGTAGCCGCGCGCGAAAGCCGGCCAGTCCTGCGCATTCAGCGCTGAAATCAGGCCCGCCTTGTCGATATAGCGTACCATCAGCCGGATCTGGCCGGCCGCGCCCGACCGCGCTTCGGCAACCAGTGCCTGCACATTGGGATATCCAAGCCACAGCCAGTGCGAACCCATCACCTGCCCGATCCCCCATGATGTCGATTCATAGGCGGCGCCGGCATCGATCTGCGTGGCCTTGCCGAGCAGCGCCCAGCGGGCGCTCTGGGTGGCGGGATTGGCCACAGCGCCCGCCTGCGGGGAGGCGAGCCCAAGCTCGCGGGCGCGCGCCTGTTTGCTGCCAGTTAGGCGGCGGTCGAAATAATGGCCTTCAAAGCGGATGAGCGGCTCGTTGCGCCCATGCACGACGGCGAAAAGACGTCCGCCGCTTTCCACTTCCATGACAGCCAAAAGGGCAGCCGGTGTGATGCCGGCCTGCCGTGCTGCGGCCTGTGCTTCGCGGATGACATCCTGGCTGAACATTGGCTTGCGCGCTCCCCTGTCGGTTCCCATTGGCAGGCCCGAGTTTCGGCGCGATTGGAACGGTGGGGATAAAAACGCGTCCGGAAAATGCCGGTTTCCCTTCCGCACACCGGAAAGCATTGGCGCTTTTTGCCTTATCATGAGCCGAGCGGAACATCTTGAATCCACGCGCGGTAAGCGCTAGGCCCTGCGCATGAACGAAACTCCAGATCCCAAAAGCTTCCGGGTCGCCGCGCTCTACCGCTTCTGCCGGCTGGACCGGTTCGAGGAGATGCGGGCGCCGCTGGCCGCCTTCTGCTGCGCGCGCGGCATCAAGGGCACGCTGCTGCTGGCCCGCGAAGGCATCAACGGCACCGTTGCCGGCACCACGGAAGCGATCGCCGAACTGGTCGAGCATCTGAATGCACAGCCCGAGCTGACCGGTTTCGACGTCAAATACAGCCACGCCGCCGAAATGCCGTTCCACCGCATGAAGGTGCGGCTGAAGCGCGAGATCGTGACCATGGGCGTGGAAGGCATCGACCCGCTGGAGAGCGTCGGCACCTATGTCGAGCCGGCGGAGTGGAACACGCTTATTTCCGACCCGGAAACCGTGGTCATCGACACCCGCAACGGCTACGAGGTGGCGCTCGGCACCTTCAGGCGCGCCCTCGATCCGCAGACCGACAGTTTTCGCGAGTTCCCGCAATGGGTGGACGAGCACCGCGGCGAACTGGAAAACCGCAAGATCGCCATGTTCTGCACCGGCGGCATCCGCTGCGAGAAGGCCACCGCCTTCGTGAAGTCGCTGGGTTTCGACGAGGTGTTCCACCTCAAGGGCGGCATCCTGAAATATCTGGAGGAAGTACCCGCCGAACAGAGCCTGTGGGAAGGCGAATGCTTCGTCTTCGACGAGCGCGTATCGGTTGCGCACGGGCTGGTGGAAGGCGAGGCTGAACTGTGCCGTGCCTGCCGCCATCCGCTGACGCCCGCCGAGCGGGCCTCGCCGAAATACAGCCCCGGCATTTCCTGCGAGTACTGCCACGACAGCCGCTCCGAGGAAGATCGCGCCCGCTATGCCGAGCGCCAGCGGCAGGTGGAACTGGCCGCCAGACGCGGCAGGGACCATATCGGAAGCTGACTGCCTCCCCCTTTCGCATAGGTGCTCCTTCCGTGTCATTGTAATGACAAGGTTGCCGCCCTACCTGTCTGCGACAGAAATCGCCCTATGGGCTTTAGCGGAGGTGCCGATGTTCGACCCCAAGAAGCTTCTCGACGACCTGCTCGGTTCGCAGATTCCCGGAACGACCGGAACCGTTCGGGACAAGGCCGGTCAGGCCGTGCAGATGGCCAAGGACAATCCTCTGGCCGCCGGCGCGCTCGCTGCCGTGCTTCTTGGCACTGGTCCCGGCCGCAAGGTCGGTGGTGCTGCGGTGAAGCTCGGCGGTCTGGCGGCCATTGGCGGCCTTGCCTACAAGGCCTACCAGAATTACCAGAACGGCAAGAAGCCGGACGAGGCCACACCCGCTGAAGAACAGGTTCTGCTGCCCCCGCCCGCCGATACCGAATTCCATCCGTCACAGGCCCCACAGGGCGAAGCCGAATTCGCCCTGACGCTGGTGCGCGCCATGATCGCCGCCGCCAGGGCCGATGGCAGGATCGACGATGAAGAGCGCCGCCGCATCGGCGAGAAGCTCAGCCTTTCGGGGCTCGATTCCGACGCGGAGAGCTTCCTCAGGGCAGAGCTCGAATCGCCGCTCGACCTCGACGCGCTGGTGGCGGCTGCCCGGACCGAGGCGCAGAAAGTGGAGCTCTATACGGCCTCGCGCCTTGCCGTCGAAGCCGACACCCGCGCCGAACGCGGCTATCTCGATCTGCTGGCCGGACGCCTTGGCCTTGCGGACCAGCTTGTCGATCACATCGAGGCCACGGTTGCCTCCTCGGGCGCGCCGCAACCGGCCCCGGTTCCCGGCTCGCCGTGGTGAGAACACAGCCGTTAACCAGTTGTTAGCCTTCAGGGCGCAGCATTTGAAACAGACGGACGCGTCTTCCTCCTCCCGGACGCTGTCTGCAAATTGGGGCGATCGCGAATGATCGCCCCTTTTGTATGCTTGCCTTGCGCCGCCGGTTCTGCGAACCCTCTGCCAGTCCTGAGGAGGAAGCATGGCAATCAAGGGAACAGCAATCGTAACGGGCGCCGGCTCCGGCATCGGCAAATGCGTGGCGCAGGCTTTGCTGCGTGACGGCTGGAACACGGTGTTCTGTGGCCGCCGCACCGAACCGCTGGAAGCGGCTATATCCGAAACGTCCGATACCGAGGCAAAAGGCCTTGCCGTTTCCTGCGACGTAAGCTCGCCAGAGCAGGTTGAAAACCTGTTTCGCACGGCGGTCGAAGCTTTCGGCCGCATCGATCTTCTGTTCAACAACGCCGGAATGGGCTGCAAGGCGGCCCCCATAGATGAAATCCCGGTCGAAAGCTGGCACGAGGTTCTCGGCGTCAATCTCAACGGGTCGTTCCTGTGCGCCCGCGCGGCCTTCGGCGCCATGCGCCGGCAGGAGCCCATGGGTGGCCGCATCATCAACAACGGCTCGATCTCAGCGCACGCGCCGCGTCCGGGCTCGGTTCCCTACACCACCACCAAGCACGCCATCACGGGGCTCACCAAAACGCTCGCCCTCGACGGCCGCCCCTTCGACATCGCCTGCGGCCAGATCGACATCGGCAATGCGCTGACCGAAATGGCCGCGCCGATGGCGGCGGGCATTCCGCAGGCCAATGGCAGCGTGGCGGTCGAGGCGGTGATGGATGTCCAGCGGGTGGCGGAAGCGGTCGTCTACATGGCCAGCCTGCCGCTCGATGCCAATGTGCTGTTCATGACGGTGATGGCAACCAAAATGCCGTTCGTCGGCAGAGGTTGACCTTCTCGCCCTGGAACAGGTCCCGGATCGCGCTGGTTCTTGCCTACCCCCGCATTTTCCTGTGAGCCTCACCGTAAAGAGGAAGGGAAGCAAGCATGGCAGACGATCTGAGCGACTGGCAGCCAAGACCGCGCCCCGGGCGCAAGGTTCTGGAAGGCCGCACGGTGCGGCTGGAGCCGCTGGAGGCCGCGCGCCACGGCGACGAACTGTTCGCGGCGTCTGCCGTCGCGGATGCCGGATCGCGCTTCGCCTGGCTGCCGGAACTGCCGCCTCAGGATCGCGCCGCCTTCCAGCCCTGGCTGGAGAAGGCCGAGGCCAGCCCCGATCCGCTTTTCTTCGCCGTCATCGACAAGGCGAGCGGTAAGGTTGCCGGCCGCCAGACACTGATGCGCATCGATGCGAACAACGGCGTGGCCGAGATCGGCAACATCTATTGGGGTCCGCTGGTTTCGCGCAAGCCAGCCGCCACCGAAGCGCAATTCCTGTTCGCCTCCTATGTCTTCGATGAACTCGGCTATCGCCGCTATGAATGGAAGTGCAACAATGCCAACGAACCCTCGAAACGCGCCGCCGAGCGTTTCGGCTTCACGTTCGAAGGTCTCTTCCGCCAGCACATGGTGGTGAAGGGCGCCAATCGCGACACGGCATGGTATTCGATCATCGACAAGGAGTGGCCGGCGCTGAAAAGCGCCTATATTTCCTGGCTGGACCCGTCCAATTTCGATGTGGACGGACAACAGATCCGGCGGCTGGAGGAATTCCGCGCCGTCACCTGAGCCTCGAAAGGCGGCGAGCATGGCCCATTCGCACAAGGTTGGCGAAACAGCGCACGGTCACGCGGCACATAATCATGCCGGCCATAACCATGCGCATGACCATGGCGGCGCCACCGACAAGCGCCGGGTGATGATCGCCGCCTGCCTGACTGGCGGCTTCATGATCGCCGAGGCGCTGGGCGGCATCTTCACCAATTCGCTGGCACTGCTTGCCGATGCCGGACACATGCTCACCGACACGCTGGCGCTCAGCCTGGCGTGGTATGCGTTCCATCTGGCCGAACGCCCGGCCACGGCCCGCATGTCCTACGGCTTCGGACGCGTGAAGACGCTGGTTGCCTATACCAACGGCATTGCCATTTTCGTCATTGCCATATGGATCGTCTATGAGGCGTGGCAGCGTTTTCAGGAGCCGCCGCAGGTGCTCGGCGCGCCGATGCTGGTGGTCGCGACGCTCGGGCTGGTGGTCAATGTTGCGGGCTTCCTGATCCTGCATGGCGGCGACCGCGAAAGCCTCAACATGCGCGGCGCCATCCTTCATGTGCTGGGCGACCTTTTGGGTTCGGTCGCCGCCATTGCCGCCGCACTCATCATCATCGCCACCGGTTGGTACCCGATCGATCCGATCCTGTCGGTGCTGGTGGCCGTCATTATCCTGTCCACGGCCTGGCGGCTGATGCGCGAGGCTGCCCATCTCCTGCTGGAAGGCACGCCCGAAACGCTGGACCGCGACGCGGTCGCGGCCGATCTCACGGCCAATATCGCGGGCTTGCGCGACGTGCATCATGTGCACCTGTGGTCTCTCGACGGCTCGAAGCATATGGCCACGCTTCACGCCCGGCTGGACGAAGGAGCCGACGCCCATGAGACGGTCGCGGCTATCAAGCGAAGGCTGGCTTCAGATCACGGCGTAGACCATGCGACGGTCGAAACGGAACTCGGTTGCTGCGCAGACGGCCATGGCAACGAGGACGAAAACCATGGTCATTCGCAGCACAACGTGGCAAAGCAGGGTTCATGATGTTTGACATGGCTGGCTGGCGCCAGCCGCACGCCACCGAGGAACGACCATGACCCGCGAAACCAGACAGACGGCGATCGCCACCTTCCTGATTCTGGCCGTGTTCGGGACATTTCTTTATTTCGTGCCGCAGATCATGATCGCGGTCGGCGCCATATCGCCGGTTCTGGGCGCCGTCGTCATCGGGCTCGTTCTGGTGGCACCGTTCCTGTTTTTCTGGCTGCGTTCGCGACGCCAGAATGGCAACGGTTGAGTCCTCAGACGCTGAGGCTGGCCGACAGAAGGGTCACGCCGACAAGGAAGATGAAGGCGGCAGCGCCGATCTCGATCGTGGCGTGAATGCGGTTGCCGAGCCTGCCGCCGCCGGCCAGCAGCACCGCCCAGTTCTTCGCCGTCACCGCCAGAACGGCCAGCGTCGAGACGGTGATGGCGGTGCCCAGCGCCATCGCCAGAACCGACAGGATGCCCGCCATCCACAGCCCGTTCAGCAGGGCGAAGGACAGCACGATCAGCGCTCCCGAGCACGGCCTGAGGCCGACGGCCGCCATGGCCGACCATGCGGTGCGCCAGTCGAACCGGTCCGTCGACAGAAGCGCCGGGTCGACGGCATGCGAATGGCCGCAGCTTGAGCACACCATGCCCTCCTCATGATGATGGTCATGATCGTGGTGATGGTGATGCGCATCGCCATGGGTATGGTGGCCGTGGCTGCAATGGCCGTCATGATGGTGGTGATGCGCCTCATCATGGTCGTCGTGATGGACGTGCGCGGCGCTGGCTGCTGAAAGGCTGTAGGCCGGGGCTACTCCCACCATCCGCCTCACGACCGGCCCCGCCTTCTTCCACAGAAGCCAGGCGCCAAAGCCGGTAACGAAGACATAGCTCGCGATTTCAAGGAAATGCGCGGCATTGGTCATCGACACGGACGTGCCGCGCAGCACGAAATAGGCAAGCAGCATGACCACGATGGCGGTTGCCGCCTGCAGGAATGCCGAGATGAAGGACAGCACCACGCCGCGGCGCAGCGCCACTTCGTTGGCCAGCATGTAGGACGAAATCACCGCCTTTCCGTGGCCGGGTCCGGCCGCATGGAAAACGCCATAGGCGAAGGACAGGCCAACCAGCATCCACACCTGCCCGCCATCGTCGCGCAGCGCCTTCATGGCCGATGACAGCGAGCGGTAGAACGCCTGCTGATGCTGGTTGATCCAGATCATCAGCCCAGAAAACATGCCGGTGGAGGGGATGACGGCTTCGTTGGCGCCGATGCCGAGCGAGCTTTGCGCATGGGCATGGCCGGCGAAATGCGACAGGATATAGGCGACCGCCAGCAGGGCGAACGTTGTGCGTATGAAGATCTTGTTCAAGGGACGGTCCTCACGCATGGCATTTGAGTTCGAGCTTGGTCGCGAAAATCTTGCTCATGTCGGTGCCTGCCGGATCATTGAAGAATGCCTCGGTCAGGGTCTGCTGGTTTTCGGCCAGGGCGGCATCCGGATCGGGACGAATCACTGTGCGGACGCAGGAAGAAGGCAAACCCTCCACGGCCATGTTGGCGTCTTCGGTGAAGTCGATGGCGGTATAGAAGGTGGGATCGTAGACGCCGAGACGGATGTCGCCTGCGAGCTGGATCGGCGTCTCGGGCTCGGATTCGAACAGGATGATGAGCTGGTTGTTCTCGAAAGTGGCCATGATCGCGGCCGGCGGCTTCATCTTCACATCCTTGCCGTTCACGGTGACGAGCTGGAAATAGTTGAAGTCGGCCAGCGAGGCATGGATGGTGTTGGCCACCTCCTGCAGCTCGGCAGCGTCGAGCTTCAGGTCGGCATTGGCATCGAACTCCATCAGAACGGTGGAGGAAAACAGGTCGTCGAAGCGCCATAGATGGCGCAGCGCCTTCACCGTCTGGTGATCGGGACCAAGCACCACGTCCAGCCGCGCTTCGGCGAACACATGCGGATGCACGCTTGCGGGAACCGTACATGCAAGCAGGGCGGCAATCGCGGCCCCGGCCTTCAGCACTGTGCGTTTGAAGGACATATGAAGGTTCGTGTTCCCTGTCTTGCTGCGTGCCCGAGGATTATCACAAAGCGGGCGAAAATGGGACAATCGCACGAAACCATGACAGATGTGTCATGGCGCTGCGCGGGTTTTGAACCAGTCGGCGAGATAATCCACGAAAACACGCACCTTGGCCGGCAGATAGCGTCGGTGCGGATAGACCGCGAAGATGCCGCCGCCTTCCAGGATCCGGTCTTCCAGAACCGGCACGAGCCGGCCGGCGGCGACCTCCGGTTCGGCGATGAAATCCGGCAGGCCGGCGAAGCCGAGGCCGGAAACGGCGGCCGCGCGCGCGGCGATCGGGCTGTTGACCTCGATGGGGCCGGCCACGGACACGCTGATCGTCTCGCCGCCCTCGCCCTTGAAGGGCCAGTTCGACAGCCACCTTCCATTGGTGTCGACGATGCAGGGCATGCCGGCGAGGTCCTGCGGCCTGGCGGGCCTGCCATGCGTGGCCAGCAGCTCCGGCGAGCCGCAGATCATCACCCTGAACGGCGCCAGCTTGCGGGCGATCAGCGACGAGCTCTCCAGCCGCGAGATGCGGATGGCGAGATCGAAGCCCTCCTCGACCAGATCGACGAAGCGGTCGTCGAGCCTGATCTCCAGCACGATGTCGGGATGGGCCTTGGCGAAATCGACCAGCGACTGTCCGATGGGCGCGTCTGCCAGTGTACGCGGCGCCGACAGTTTGATTCGCCCGCGCACGTCGCCGGATGATTCGCGCACCGAATCAGCAAGGCTGTCGATCTCACGGACGATCTCGGAAGCGCGCCGGTAATAGGTGTGGCCGGCCTCGGTAAGGGAAAACTGGCGCGTGGTGCGGTTGAGCAAAAGCGCGCCCAGCTCGTCCTCAAGTTCGCGCACATATTTGGAAAGCAGGGCCTTCGACCGCCCTATCTTGCGTGCGGCGGCCGAAAAACCCTCGGCCTCCACCACATCTATGAATGCGCGCATGCGTGTCAGCGTGTCCATGAGGCTTCCTTCCGCCGGATAACAGGCGCAGCCATCGTCTCCAAAAGTGAAACGATGATGGCAGGATTGTTCGATGCCGGAATTTTTTCAAGGCACTCAAAGATTTGAGTTGATTGTGACATGCGCTGTTCCTATATCGCGCTTGCCCAAAGTCGCACGTGCCTGTGGGCGTCCCCCGGTTCCTCGAATGGCGAGGACAATCGGGACGGTACCCGGGAAATAACGAGCCCGGTCGATCAAGTGGCCAACCACATGATCGAGGACGCCTTGAAGCAACGACGGTGCGGGCCTTTCTGGTGTCTGCCGATCGTCCATAGATCGGGGTTACTGAAGAGGCACACCTTCATTGCCGGCAGTGCGGTTGGGAATTCCCATCCAAGCCAAGGCAGACAAAGCGAGCCGAAGCCGGGCAAGGCTTCAGCTCACCGCCGCGGAAAGGCGTTTCGGGGTTCCGGTGTCTCCACCGGCCGGCTCCCCGCAAATTCTCTTCCGCCTTTGTCCACCGCGTTCATGCGAGGCTGCGCGCCCGCTCGACGCAGCCTTTGTGTGCGCCTTGTCCGGCGCGATGGAGAAGATCCCATGGCCACTCAGCGTATCCTCGATTTCCTCGCCACCCGCCGCCCGAGCGGTCCCTGCCTCGTCGTCGATCTCGACGTCGTGCAGGAGAACTATCGCGCGTTCGAGAAGGCGCTTCCGCAGTCGCGCATCTTCTATGCGGTGAAGGCTAACCCTGCGCCCGAGATCCTGCGCCTGCTCGCATCGATGGGCTCGTCCTTCGACACCGCCTCGGTCGCCGAGATCGAGATGGCGCTCGACGCCGGCGCCACGCCCGACCGCATCAGCTTCGGCAACACCATCAAGAAGGAGCGCGACATTGCCCGCGCCCATGAGCTGGGCATCCAGCTCTATGCGGTGGATTGCGTCGAAGAGGTGGAGAAAATCGCCCGCGCCGCTCCCGGCGCCCGGGTGTTCTGCCGCGTTCTGACCGACGGCGAAGGCGCCGAATGGCCACTGTCGCGCAAGTTCGGCTGCGCCCCGGCGATGGCCGTCGACGTGCTGCGCCATGCCGCAGCGCTCGGCCTCGACGCCTATGGCGTGTCGTTCCATGTCGGCTCGCAGCAGACGGACCTCACCTCGTGGGACCGCGCGCTGGCGGATGCCGCCAATGTGTTCGGCAAGCTGGCGGCGGAAGGCATCGTGCTCAAGCTCGTCAACATGGGCGGCGGTTTCCCGACCCGTTACCTGACCGACGTTCCCGCCGCTCAGGCCTACGGACAGGCGATCTTCGATGCGCTGTCGAAGCATTTCGGCAACCGCATTCCCGAGACGATCATCGAGCCGGGCCGCGGCATGGTCGGCAATGCCGGCGTCATCAAGTCGGAAGTCGTCCTGATCTCGAAGAAGGCCGACAATGACAATGTGCGCTGGGTCTATCTCGACATCGGCAAGTTCGGCGGTCTGGCCGAGACCATGGACGAGTCCATCCGCTATCCGATCGTCACCCCGCGTGACGGCGATGCGATGGAGCCGTGCGTGCTGGCCGGCCCGACCTGCGATTCGGCCGACGTGATGTACGAGAAGAAGCCCTATCCCCTGCCCCTGTCGCTGACCATCGGCGACGAGGTTCTCATCGAGGGCACCGGCGCCTACACGACCACCTACTCGGCGGTCGCCTTCAACGGCTTCGAGCCTCTCCGATCCTACGTGATCTGACGGGCTCCCGGCTCGTCAGATCATCCGTGCGCCGGTGAAGTTGTCTCCGGCGCGCGGGTTCGCTCGTGGAAAAACTCCGCCTGTGAAGGATCGCGGATATGAACAACCTCGCCATCGCCTCTGCTGATTTCAACATCTCGTTCGGAACTGCCGGTGCAGTTCAGGACCTGCCGGCCTTCGTCATCGAAGCCGAACGTCCGGCCGACAAGGCTGCGCGCGAGGCTCTGCTCGACCGCGCCATGGGAGCGGGACGCAAGCGCAAGTCCTCCGAGGCGCTGCGCCGCGGCCGCCTGCCGGCCGAGAGTCTCGCGCTCGTCGCCCGCTCGGCCGATGGCGCGGTTCTCGGAACCGTGCGCCTGTGGAACGTCACCCTCGGCGCCGGCGGCCGGCCAGCCCTGCTGCTTGGCCCGCTCGCTGTGGAACCGTCCGTGAAAAGCGCCGGCATCGGCTCCGCCCTCATGCGGCAGGCGATCGCCGAGGCACGCGATCTCGGGCATGGCGCGATCCTGCTGGTCGGCGACGAGCCCTATTATGGCCGCTTCGGCTTTTCGGCTGAGCGCACCGGGGAACTGGCAATGCCCGGTCCCTATGAGCGTCACCGCCTGCTGGCGCTCGAACTGACGCAGGGCGCGCTGGATGGTGCATGCGGCACCATCACCGCATCCGGCCGCCGGAAGCGGAACGAACGCACGCGCGCCGCCTGATTTTCATACGAAAAAGGCCACGCCGTTCCGGGGTGGCCTTTTTTTATTGTCCTCGCGTCGATCTCTTTAAAGACCGAACCCGACATCCGTCGGGAATTCAGTTCACCCGCATTTGCACGGTGCCCTGCCTGTTTACGGTCCCAATCGTCACCGGCCGCCAGAGCATTTTGCAGCCAGATGGAAACATCTGGCATCGCATAAGTGCGGCCGAAACCTCAGTTGACCTTGGTTTCAAACTTCGCCACCGACAGGAAGTTCACAGCCGTTCCGGTAAACTGATTGGCTTTCCCCATCTCGTTACGGGCCTGGAAACCAGTGGTGTAGACCTCGGTCGGCGCGGTGCGCACCAGATTATAGGCATAACGCGGCGCGGTCGTAGCGTTGGCGGCCTTTTCCACATGCTCGCCGGAATTGAGCGCCCAGCGCGCAAGTTTCGGCTCTGCGGAAACAACCACAGCCTTAGGCTCCGGCTTCGCTACATCGGGCGTCGGGCGGGCAGCCTTGCGGGTGGTCTTGACCGAGCCGCCGATCGCGCCAGCCGGATCGGCAGGCGTTGCGATGGCTGCCGAGCGTGGAGAGGCTGCTGGTGCAGCATCAACACCGGCGGGATCGACAAAAGCCGAGCGGGGCGTCGGCACGGCCGCCACCTGATATTCGGCAAGGTCCTCCGTCTTCTTTTCCGCTTCAGCCAGCAATGCCTTGACCTCGTCATTCGGGCGGGCAGTCGGCACGGCGGCAACCACAGCGTCCGAAGCAGGAAGAGCTTCATCGACTTCCAGCGCTGCAAGTGCGGTCAGGTTCTGCGAAGCCGTGCTTTCACGCGGCCGGAAACTCGGCACCGGCACGCTTTCATTCGCGGCGACCTGCGGCGGCGGCTCGGCGCTGGCCTGAGCGAACGGAACATTCGCCGGTGGCACAGCCGCCGTCTGGATCGGGTTGACGTCGGCAACGCCAAACGGAACCTGATCCGGCGTCTGAACGCCCACCTCTGCCCTGGGCCGCGGCGCAGCGCCCGGAACAGGAATGCTCCTGACCGGCAGTGCGGCGATGATCGTCTCAGGCGTTTCCTGCACCGGTTCGTCCGCGAGCTGCGGAATTTCGGCACGATTGGCCCGATCAGGCGAGATCACGGCAATGCCGGGCAATGGCTCTGCGGGCTGCTTTGCCTGCGCGGAAGCGGGCGCCGAGGCAACCGGCTTCTTCGGCGCAGGCGCTGCCGCAACGGCCACGCTGTTATCCTCGTCCTCATCAGCTCCGCCACCGCGGAACAGGGCTGCCAGCAGGCCTCCGGACTTGCCCGACTTACCCGATGTGGTGGGGCCGGCCAGAGCGATTGCCGGCGCACCGGCAGCATTTCGCGACTTGTAGGCAGCCAGAGCCTGCTCATAGCCCGGCAGCGGCTTGCCGTCGCTCGGCACATGCAGCGTCTTGCCGTCTGGAAACACGCTCGCCAGTTCCTTGCGGCTGATGCCCGGCCAGTGGCGGACATTGCCGACATCCATGTGAACGAAGGGCGACCCCGATGTCGGATAGTAGCCGACGCCGCCGCCCTGCATCTTGAGGCCGATGTCGCGCAGCTTCTTCAGCGGCACGCCCGGAATGAAGAAGTCCATCGCCTTGCCAAGCATGTGCTGGCTTTTCTGGGCAACGCCCTTCGAGCGGCCACGCAGCATGTTGTTGGTCGCGGGCGAGCGATAGGCGCTGACGACATGGATATATTCGCGCGATCCGCTGGCCCTGTAAGCCTCCCAGACAAGATCCATCAGGCGAGGATCCATCTTTGTGGGCTCGTTGCGGCGCCAGTCGCGCAGAAAAACGTTGAGTTTCTTCAGGCCGGCCTGATCGTAGCGTCCATTGCGCTTGAACACGATCTCCGCCTTCTCCTTGGTGTGGAGATTGTGGAGCTTCAGCGTCCTCACCTCCGCATGCGCGGCTGTCGAAGAAACTGAATAAAGACCGAAAACGCATACCGCCGCCGCCACCCATCTGGTGAGGGTTCCGCAGGAATGCCGACCGTTGATGTGTCGCTCGCTTCTGTTCAAATCAAAAGGCCTTGCAGGCTGCCGTTTGTCCCCGGATTTGAGCAAACGGATATGGATTAACCAAATCCGAATATCAATCCTAATGGTTAATGGTCCCTTATTGAAGGCCAAATGCGGTGACAGCGTGGCAACCGCACGGCCAAAAACGCACATGGCCGCGCATGGTAAACAAGCCATTTATAAAGCGTTAACAAAGAGCTAACGTGACAGGCTTACGCCGTCTCGACCCGCACGGCACGCCCGGTTTCCGGGTCGATGCCATATTCCCTGAGCTTGCGATAAAGGGTCGAGCGGCCGATACCCAGCCTGCGTGCCACCTCGCTCATGCGGCCGTTGTAATGTTCGATCGCAAAACGAATCATTTCAAGCTCGACTACCGAGAGCGCGCGCACATGGCCGCGCGCGTCCAGCATGGGAAGAAGGCCCGGCCGCAATTCCGGTTCCGAAGGCTGCGCGGGGGCCTCAGCCGGTGCTTCATCCGGGTTTGGAACAGGCAGCTCCCCGCCAGTTCCGCGCTCGCGGTCAAGGTTGATCGTCCCTTCCACCTGTGCGCGGATCTGCGGGAATTCCTCTTCCGTCAGCACATCCCCTTCGCAGAGCACAGAGGCGCGGAAAACAGCATTTTCAAGCTGCCTGATATTTCCCGGCCAGTCATAGGCCTCAAGCAGCGAGAGAGCACGATCGGATATGCTGCGCGGGGGATGGTCGACGACCACCTCCTTCATGAAATGCTTCACCAGCAGCGGAATGTCTTCCCGGCGCTCGCGCAGCGGCGGCACCAGAATTGGAAAAACGTTCAGCCTGTAGAACAGGTCTTCGCGGAATTTGCCGTCCCGCACCTGCTGGATCAGGTCGCGATGCGTGGCCGAGATCAGCCTGATGTCGACCTTCACCGTCTGGCGACCGCCGACCGGATCGACCTCGCCCTCCTGCACCGCGCGCAACAGCTTCACCTGCGCATCCAGAGGCAGGTCGCCCACCTCGTCCAGGAACAGCGTCCCCTCATGCGCCTCGACGAATTTGCCGGTATGGCGATCCGTGGCGCCGGTGAAAGCGCCCTTCTCATGGCCGAACAGGATGCTTTCAACGAGATTTTCGGGGATGGCGCCGCAATTGACGGTGACGAAAGGTTTCGTGCGGCGGTCGCTGCTGCCCTGTATGGCGCGCGCCACCATTTCCTTGCCGACGCCGGATTCGCCCTCGATCATGATCGGAATGCGCGAGGCTGCGGCCTTCTGGCCGAGCCGCAGCACGCGTTCCATTGCCGGGCTGCGGGTCAGCAAATCCGTGAAGGTGAGTATGCCGGCGGCACGGCGCGCCGCCCGTCGCGTCTCCCCTTCGGCCGCACCAACCTTCAGCGCACCGGTGATGGCCGACTGGATGCGCTCGGGCGATGCGGGCTTGACGACAAAGTCGAAAGCGCCATGGCGCATGGCCTGCACGACCGTTTCAATGCCGCCCTGCGCCGTCTGGACGATGACCGGTACGCGGATATCGCGCTCGCGCATGGCCCTGAGCACGCCGATCCCATCCAGCCCCGGCATCGACAGGTCGAGGATCGCGACCGAAATGTCGCCTCCCCCGTCGAGAGCCCGAAGGCCGGCCTCTCCGCCATCGGCAACCACGGCCTTGTGGCCGAATTTCGAGACCGCCGCCTCCAGCAGCCTGCGCTGGACCGGATCGTCATCGACTATGAGCACGGAACCTGACATGAACGCCCGAACAGCCCGCCTTTGATTTTCCCCTATGGATCAACGTGGCACAGGGTTCTAAATAAGGTTTCAAGAAAGCCGGTGAATGAATTGTTTCGCCGCCGGCCAAACGGCCGCTGTACTATAGAATTTCAGATCGAAAGGTTTCCCATGCCAAGTTTCCCGGAAAGACAGTTTGCCGCGTCCTCCGCAGCACAGGCGAAGGCGGATCTCGGCGACCTGCCGGTGTGGAACCTTTCCGATCTCTATGCCAGCCACGACGCACCGGAACTGAAGCGCGATCTGGAAAAGGCGGCGGCCGATGCCATCGCCTTCGAGACCCGCTGGAAAGGCCGGCTCGCCGCCGAGGCCGAACGCGGCAGCGAGGGCGGGCTGGGCGCAGCCATGCGCGAATATGAAGCATTGGACGAGCTGGCCGGCCGCATCGGCTCCTATGCCGGCCTGCTCTACACGGGCGACACGTCCGACCCGGTTCGCGCCAAGTTCTACGGCGACGTGCAGCAGAAGCTGACCGATGCCGGCTCCCATCTTCTGTTCTTCGGTCTGGAACTGAACAAGATCGACGATGCGCTGATTGAAAAAGCGCTGTCGGAAGATGCAGGCTTCGGCCACTACCGGCCGTGGATTGAGGATCTGCGCAAAGAAAAGCCCTATCAGCTCGAAGATCGCGTCGAGCAGCTTTTCCATGAAAAATCCGTCACCGGGCGCGGCGCGTGGAACCGCCTGTTCGACGAGACCATGACCGGCCTGCGCTTCCAGATCGACGGCGAGGAACTGACACTGGAGCCCACGTTGAACCGCCTGCAGGATGCCGATGGCGAAGTGCGCCGCAAGGCTTCCGAAGCGCTTGCCGCCACTTTCTCGAAGAACATCCGCACCTTCAGCCTGATCACCAATACGCTGGCCAAGGACAAGGAAATCTCCGACCGCTGGCGCGGTTTCGAGGACATCGCCGATTCCCGCCACCTCGCCAATCGCGTCGAGCGCGAGGTGGTGGACGCGCTGGCGTCATCGGTGCGCGAGGCTTATCCGCGCCTGTCTCACCGCTATTATGCCATGAAGGCCCGCTGGCTCGGAATGGAGACCATGAACCACTGGGACCGCAACGCGCCCCTGCCCGAGACCCCGCAGGCGACAATCGGCTGGAACGACGCCAGGAGCACCGTTCTCGACGCCTACAACGGCTTTTCGCCGAAAATGGCCGACATTGCCCGCCAGTTCTTCGATCTGAACTGGATCGACGCGCCGACCCGCCCCGGCAAGTCGCCGGGCGCCTTCGCGCATCCGACAGTGCCGTCCGTCCACCCTTATGTGCTGCTCAACTACATGGGCAAACCGCGCGACGTGATGACGCTGGCCCACGAACTGGGTCACGGCGTGCATCAGGTGCTGGCCGGCGCGCAGGGCGCGCTGATGGCCTCCACCCCGCTGACGCTGGCCGAAACCGCCTCCGTCTTCGGCGAGATGCTGACCTTCCGTTCGCTGCTTGAGCGCACGACCGACAAGCGCGAGCGCAAGGCGATGCTGGCCCAGAAGGTGGAGGACATGATCAACACGGTCGTACGCCAGATCGCCTTCTACGAGTTCGAGCGCAAGGTGCACACCGAGCGCCGCAACGGCGAACTGACCTCTGAACAGCTTGGACAGTTCTGGATGGAGGTGCAGGCCGAAAGCCTCGGCCCGGCGATCAGGCTCGGCGAAGGCTATGAGACCTTCTGGGCCTATATCCCGCACTTCATCCACTCGCCCTTCTATGTCTACGCCTATGCGTTCGGCGACTGCCTGGTGAACTCGCTCTACGCCGTCTACCAGAACGCCGAAAGCGGCTTTCAGGAGAAGTATTTCGACATGCTGCGCGCCGGCGGCACGAAGCACCATTCCGAACTCCTGAAGCCGTTCGGGCTCGATGCCACCGATCCCGGCTTCTGGCAGGGCGGACTCGGTGTCATTTCCGCGCTGATCGACGAGCTTGAAGCTCTGGACAGCGCTGCCTGAGAACGGGTGCAAGGTGCCGGACACTTCCTTCATTCTGTTCCGCGACGATCCCGCGCGCCGCGAAAAGCTGTTTTCGCGGCCTTCCGAGATCGTAGCTCCCTTTGCCGCCGATGAATTCGAGCCCGCATGGGAGCGGCTGCAGGCAGCTCACGAGGCCGGAAAGTGGCTTGCCGGCTATCTTTCTTACGAGGCCGGCTACCTGCTGGAGCCCAAGCTTGTGCCGCGCCTGCCCGATGGGAGGCGTGCGCCCCTGCTGTGCATCGGTGTCTTCGATGGGCCGCTGGAGCGGCAGGCACCTGAGCCGACACGGCCGGCCACCAACGGCCCCATTCATGATGCGCAGGCACGCTGGTCCTTCGCCGATTACGAGAAACGGTTTTCGCGCCTGCACCGGCATCTTCGCGAGGGTGACTGCTATCAGGGCAATCTGACCTTTCCGGTCGACGCGCAATGGACCGGCGATCCGCTGGCCGCTTTCGATGCGCTGACCGAGCGCCAGCCCGTGCGCTATGGTGCCTTGTCTACCCTCGGCGCGGGTCCCATCGTGCTGTCGCGCTCGCCCGAACTGTTCTTCGAGGTCGACGGGGAAGGCTGGATCGAGACCCATCCGATGAAAGGCACAGCGCCGCGCGGAGCCACGCCGGAAGAAGACGAGCAGCTGAAGGAATTCCTGCGCAACGACGAGAAGAATCAGGCCGAAAACCGGATGATCGTCGATCTTCTGCGCAACGACATTTCCCTTATCAGCGAAGTAGGCTCGCTCGATGTGCCGGAACTGTTCCGCATCGAAAGCTATCCCACGGTCCACCAGATGGTGAGTCGCGTGCGGGCCAGACTTTTGCCGGAGCTTTCGCTGCGCAGCATTTTTGCGGCCCTGTTTCCCTGCGGCTCTATCACCGGGGCGCCGAAGATCAGGGCGATGGAAGTGCTGCGGGACCTCGAAACCAGTCCGCGCGGCGTCTATTGCGGCGCCATCGGCTGGATCGCGCCCGGCGGCGCCATGCGCTTTTCGGTCGCCATCCGCACCATCTCGCTCTACCCGCAGGGCGAGGCCGTCTACAATGTCGGCGGCGGCGTGGTGTATGATTCCACGGCTGAGGAGGAGTATCGCGAATGCCTGCTGAAGGCCCGCTTCGCGACCGGAACGGTCCCGGCTTCGAGCTGATCGAGACGCTGCGCCGGGAGCCCGAAACAGGCTTCCTGCGGCTCGACCGGCATCTGGCGCGGCTTGCCGCCTCGGCCCTCGAACTCGGTTTTTCCTGCGACGCGGACAAGGCCGTTCAGGCACTGGAGAAGGCCTCTGCCGGGGCAACGACGGCGCTGCGCGTGCGATTGCTGCTCAGCCATGACGGCACGGTCACGGCCACCGCCCAGCCTTTCCAGCCCTTGCCGGAAGGCACGGCGTGGCGCCTGCGGCTGGCGCGGACGCGCCTGTCCTCGAACGACCCGCTGCTGTGCCACAAGACGACGCGGCGCATGCTCTATGAAAGCGCCCGTACGGAATATCCCCTATCTGACGTGGACGAGGTGCTTTTGATGAACGAGCACAATGAGGTCTGCGAAGGCACCATCACCAGCCTGTTCGTCGATTTCGGCGATGGAGTTCTCGTCACGCCCCGCTTGCGCTCCGGCCTGCTGGCCGGCGTGTTGCGCGGTGAACTCATCGATCAGGGGCACGCCGTGGAAGGCGTGATCCCGGCCTCCTCGCTTTCATCGGCAAGTGCGGTCTATGTGGGCAATGCGCTGCGTGGCCTGATCCCCGCGACGTTTCTTCCCTGAGGAAAGACGGCTATCGCTTCACCATATATCGAGATTCAGCGGCCTGATCGGGTCGCAACTGTCGAACGCGCCGCCTTTCACTGGTATGTGACAAAGATCTGTGATTGTTGCGCCGTCCTGCGGCAAGCCTGCCGAACGCGATCCAACAGGGAGCATGCGAAGAATGGCAAACTCGAAATGGCCGGTTTACGGCGAGATTACCGGCCCGCTCGTCATGATCGGCTTCGGCTCCATCGGTCGCGGCACGCTGCCGCTGATCGAGCGCCATTTCAGCTTCGACAAATCGCGCCTGACGGTGATCGATCCGCGCGACACCAACCGCAAGCTTCTTGACGAGCGCGGTATCGCCTTCGTTCAGGAGGCCGTGACACAGGACAATTTCAAAGAACTACTCACCCCGCTGCTCACGGCCGGCGAAGGTCAGGGCTTTTGCGTGAACCTGTCCGTCGACACAGGCTCCGTCGATCTCATGCGCCTTTGCCGCGAGCTCGGCGTTCTCTATGTCGACACGGTGATCGAGCCATGGCTCGGCTTCTATTTCGACGAGAAGGCGGACAACGCCTCGCGCACCAACTATGCGCTGCGCGAAACCTTGCTGAAGGAAAAGCGCAAGCGGCCGGGCGGCACCACCGCGGTCTCCACCTGCGGCGCCAATCCCGGCATGGTCTCGTGGCTGGTCAAGCAGGCGCTGGTCAATCTCGCCGGGGATCTCGGCCTCGATGCCAATGAACCTCCCGCACCGGGCGACCGCGAAGGCTGGGCGAAGCTCATGCGCGATGCCGGCGTGAAGGGCATCCACATCGCCGAGCGCGACACGCAGCGCGCGAAGAAGCCGAAACCGCTGGATACGTTCTGGAACACGTGGTCGGTCGAGGGTTTCATCGCCGAGGGGTTGCAGCCGGCCGAACTCGGCTGGGGCACGCACGAAAAATGGATGCCGAAGAATGCCCGCGGCCACAAGAAAGGCTGTGGGGCGGGTATCTATCTGGATCAGCCCGGCGCCACCACCCGGGTGCGGAGCTGGTGCCCGACGCCCGGGCCCCAATATGGCTTCCTCGTCACCCATAACGAAGCCATCTCGATCGCGGATTTCTTCACGCTGCGCGGCAAGAAGGGCAAGGTCCACTACCGGCCGACCTGCAACTACGCCTATCATCCCTGCAACGATGCGGTGCTGTCGCTGCACGAAATGTTCGGCGCCGCCGGAAAGCCGCAGGCCACCCAGCATGTGCTGGAGGAAAAGGAGCTGCTCGACGGCGTCGACGAACTGGGCGTGCTGCTCTACGGCCACGACAGGAACGCATACTGGTATGGTTCGCAGCTTTCGCTCGCAGAAGCGCGCAAGCTGGCACCCTATCAGAATGCCACCGGTCTTCAGGTCAGCTCCGCCGTGCTTGCCGGCATGGTCTGGGCGCTGGAAAACCCGCAGGCCGGCATCGTCGAGGCCGACGAGATGGATTACCGGCGCTGCCTTGAGATCCAGTCGCCCTATCTCGGGCCTGTGAACGGTTACTATACCGACTGGACGCCGCTCGAGAACCGTCCCGGCATGTTCCCCGAAAGCATCGACGCCAAAGACCCGTGGCAGTTCCGCAACATCTTGGTGAGATAGGCTTGTGCCCTTCCCGGTTGCCCTGCTTGCAATCGAGCCTAAATCGCGCGATTGAACAGAAGCGGATCGAGGAGATGCCCAGGATGAACATTGCCCGTAAAGTTGCAAACGCAGGCCTGATCATGTTGACGGCCGGTGCGCTGGCCTCGTGTACGACGGCCCCACCGCCTCCCGGCGGACCCGTCGCGGCGCGCAACGGTGTCGACGGCTCGTGGATCGATGCGCAGGGCACCGGTCTTTCCACCTTCTCCAGAGGCGCGTTCCAGACTGTTGCCACCGACACCGGCCAGAAGCTGTCCGACGGCAGCTACCGAATGACCGGCCCGAATTCGGTCGAGATCAGCGGCACCTCGCTGATCCGCCAGTCGCCCATCAGCTTCAACTGCCTGATGGTATCGACCAGCCAGCTCAACTGCACCAGCGCCACAGGCCAGAATTTCGTCCTGACGCGCCGCGCCTGAGCCTCCTGATCCCGAGCAGGCATGCGGCGTATCGTCCGCCGCATGCGGGTGCGGCCAGACGCTGCATTGCATCCTCGCAAGACAGCGCTAGGTTCTGCGGCTCGTGGAGAAAGCGAGCGCATGACACAGATCGATCAGACAGAAGCCGCTGCCGTCAAATCGCCGGCGGCCCAGCCCGGCCAGCCCGCTTCCCGGCAGGTTCCGGTCCGCCCCGCCAAGGTCGGCGTCATGCTGCTCAATCTCGGCACGCCCGACGGCACCGAGTTCAAGCCTATGTGGCGCTATCTGCGGGAATTCCTGTCCGATCCGCGCATCGTCGAACTGAACAAGCTGATCTGGTATCCGATCCTGTATGGCATCGTGCTGACGGTGCGTCCGAAGAAATCCGGCGAGAACTACGCCCGCATCTGGAACCGCGAGCGCAACGAATCGCCCCTGCACACCTTTACCCGCTCGCAGAGCGAGAAACTGTCGGTTTCCCTGCGCGATCTGGCCAATGTCACCGTCGACTGGGCCATGCGATACGGCAACCCGTCGACCGGAAGCGTGGCGAAGAAGCTGGTGGAGCGCGGCTGCGACCGCATTGTCTCCTTCCCGCTTTATCCGCAATATTCGGCCACCACCACCGCCACCGCCAACGACCAGCTCTTCCGCGCGTTCATGAAGATGCGCCGCGCGCCCGCCGTTCGCAGCATACCGCCTTATTACGACGAGCCGGTTTACATCGACGCGCTCGCCACCTCGATCCGGCAACATCTGGCCACGCTCGATTTCGAGCCGGAGGTGATCCTCGCCTCCTATCACGGCATTCCCAAAGCCTTTTCCGACAAGGGCGACCCTTACCGGCGCCATTGCCTGGAAACCACGCGCCTGCTGCGCGAGAAGCTGGGCTGGGGCGAAGACAAGCTCATGACCACCTTCCAGTCGCGCTTCGGCGCGCAGGAATGGCTGCAACCCTACACAGACGCCACGGTCGAGAAACTGGCCAAGGATGGGATAAGGCGCATCGCCGTCCTCAATCCCGGCTTCGTATCGGACTGCATCGAGACCCTCGATGAGATCGGCCGCGAGGTTTGCGAGGAATTCATCCATGCCGGCGGCGAAAAGTTCAGCCATATTCCGTGCCTGAACGACAGTCCCGAAGGCATGGCCGTCATCGAGACGCTGGTGCGCCGCGAACTGGCCGGCTGGGCCTGATCCCAGCCCTATCCAGCTTTCCGGACACCGAACCTGTGTGAAGCCGCTGTTTTTGCAGCAGGCGGTTTCCACTTCGGCCGGCAATGCTCTAAATGTCTTTCGACAGCAAATGCTTTCGAGAGGTAACGGGCGATGCTCGCAGGGTTCGATATTGTCATAGTGGTGCTGGCGGTGGTTGTGCTGCTGGTCCTTTTCGCGGGCATCAAGACGGTGCCGCAGGGCTTCAACTTCACCGTCGAGCGCTTCGGGCGCTATACGCGCACCCTCTCCCCGGGCCTCAACCTGATCGTTCCCTTCGTGGACCGCGTCGGCGCGAAGATGAACATGATGGAGCAGGTGCTCGATGTTCCGACGCAGGAGATCATCACCCGCGACAACGCCATCGTCGCCGTGGACGGCGTCGCCTTCTATCAGGTGCTGAGCGCCCCGCAGGCCGCCTATCAGGTGGCCGGCCTGCAAAATGCCATCCTCAACCTGACCATGACCAACATCCGCACGGTCATGGGCTCGATGGACCTCGACGAACTGCTCTCCAACCGCGACACCATCAACGAGCGCCTTCTGCGCGTGGTGGACGAGGCAGCCCATCCATGGGGCATCAAGGTCACCCGCGTCGAGATCAAGGACATCAACCCGCCCGCCAATCTGGTGGACTCCATGGCCCGCCAGATGATGGCCGAGCGCGACAAGCGCGCCCAGATCCTGACCGCCGAAGGTCTCAAGCAATCGCAGATTCTCGAAGCCGAGGGCCGGCGCGAAGCCGCCTTCCGCGACGCCGAAGCACGCGAGCGCGCGGCAGAGGCGGAAGCCCGCGCCACGCAGGTGGTTTCCGAAGCCATTTCCAAGGGCGACCTGCAGGCGCTCAATTATTTCGTCGCGCAGAAATACACCGAGGCTCTGGCGAAGATCGGTTCGGCCACCAACTCCAAGGTGGTGCTGATGCCGATGGAAGCCTCGGCCCTGATCGGCACGCTGGGCGGCATCGGCGAGATCACCAAAGAAGTGTTCGGCAATGGCGGCAGCTCGGCCGGCGCACGCCAGTCCGGTGCACGCCCGCCAGTGGTTCGGTCCACCGACTCGTGAGATCCAGCAACAGGCGGAAGCCATGATCGCGCCCATCATCTCAGAACTCGGACCGTGGAACTGGGTCGTTCTCGGCCTCATTCTGCTCGGCCTCGAAATCTTCGCGCCGGGCGTCTACCTGCTGTGGATCGGCATTGCCGCGCTCATCGTCGGTGCCGCGTCGCTCACCTTGTGGGAAGCAGGCTTCTGGGGCTGGCAGGTGCAGGTTCTGCTGTTCCTCATCCTGTCGCTGGCGTCGGCCTATTTCGGTAAGAAATTCGTCGTGTCACGTCAGGGCGACACCGACCAGCCTCTGCTCAACCGCCGCAGCGAGCAGATGATCGGGCGCACCGCCACGCTGGCCGAGCCGATCCGGGACGGGCGCGGCCGCATCCAGCTCGGCGACACCCTGTGGCGTGTCTGCGGACCCGACCTGCCTGCCGGCACGCGCGTGCGCGTCATTGCCGCGGCTGATACCGATCTCGAACTGACGGTGGAAAAGGCCGAATAGAAGCTCCTCGCCCGTCAGTAACGGGCGAAGCTGCGCGCACCCTCGGCACCGAAGATGAGCACGTCATAGGCGTCCGGCGTTCCGCCGGTTTCCATGCCGGGCGAACCGACCGGCATCCCCGGCACCGCGAGACCGATGGCGGACGGCCGCTCGGCAAGCAGGTGGCGAATTTCGCGCGCCGGCACATGACCCTCGATGACGTAGCCGTCGATGACCCCCGTGTGGCAGGCTTGCACAGAAGCGGGAACACCAAGCGCGGTCTTGAGAGGATCGAGATCCTCGACCAGCCGCTCGCGCACGGTAAAGCCCTCGGCCCTCATATGGTCGATCCATGCTCCGCAGCAATTGCAGGAAGGCGAGCGCGCGACTTCCACAACTTGTTGCGCGGCAAATACGCGCCCGCCGCCGAGCGCCAGCCCGATCCCGGATCCGGCCAGAGCCAGCACGGTGCGACGGCTTAGTCTCTTCATGCAGGCATCCCTTCTCAGCAGGTTCTGATCCCCGCCGCAATCATCGGCGCAGACCTTGCTGCCACCTTCCAGCGCTGGAAGGTCAAGACCCTTTTTAAAAGGCCCGTTTTAAAAGGAATGTCCGGCAGCCTGACGGATCAGGCAGCGCCAACGCGCAGCAGATCGTGGAAATGCAGGATGCCGACAGGCCGGCCTTCCTCGGCCACCACCAGCGCGCTGATCGAATGCTGGTTGAGCAGAGCCACCGCCGAGCCGGCGAACATATCGGGCTCGATGGTCTTCGGCGAGCGCGTCATCACATCGTCGACGGTCGTGCGGGTCAGATCACGATGCAGATTGCGGGCAAGGTCACCATCGGTGATGATGCCCACCAGCTTGCCGGCATCATCCACCACGCACACGCAACCCACGCGCTTCTGCGCGAGCATCGCAATGGCTTCGGGCATTCCCGTGCCCGGCCTGACCACGGGGATCTGATCCCCGACGCGCATGATTTCCGAAACCCGCGTCAGATTCGCGCCAAGCTGTCCGCCCGGATGAAAGGTGCGGAAGTGTTCCGGCGTGAAGCCCCGCGCCTCCAGAAGCGCGATGGCCAGCGCATCGCCAAGCACGAGTTGCAGCAGGGTCGAGGTGGTTGGCGCCAGCCCATGCGGGCAGGCTTCCGCAACACGCGGCAAAAGCAGAACCACGTCCGACGCCCGCGCCAAAGCGGATTCCGCACCGGAAGTAATGGCGATCATCGGAATGGAGAAACGGCGCGAATAGGCGATGATGCCCTTCAGCTCCGCCGTCTCACCCGACCATGACAACGCAATGATCGCGTCGTTGGGGGCGATCATGCCAAGGTCGCCATGATTGGCCTCGGAAGGATGCACGAAGAAAGCCGGCGTGCCCGTCGAGGCAAGCGTGGCCGCGATCTTGGAACCGATATGCCCGCTCTTGCCCACGCCGGTGACGATGACCCGGCCCTTTATAGCCGAAATCGTATCGACGGCCTGCCGGAAAGGCCCGGCCAGTCCGTTCTGCAGGGCATCGGTCAGAGCAAGCAATCCCGCCTGTCCGGTCGCGACGGTGCGGAGTGCGGATTCCACGGTCGGGTGCCGCAGATCGGAAGCGCTGGTATCGGTCATGGGCGTGCGCTTAGCGCTTCATGCGCTTCATGTCCAATAATTTGCTCCTCGCACCCTCACGCAAACCTCCGTTCAACCCTCCGTTAACCATCACCGTTTACGGTTCGGTAAGCATGGCGCGCCCGCGCCTTTGAGGTGGTGATGCCGCGTTTGAACTCCAGATTCGGAACCGTTCAGCGTGCCGGGAAACTCGGCGCGCTGCTTCTGATGACGAGTTTTCTGATACCTGTCGCCCCATCGTCGGCTCAGGATATGGAGTTGCGCGGAACCTCCGCTTCACCCCGGCAGCAGGAGCGTCAGCGGGGCATTCAGGCACCCGCCTACCGGCCTGCCACCTCCGGCGCAGGCTCCGAATCCCCACCGGACGCGAACATCGCGCAGGGCGTCGACCCGCTGGTCGATGCGGCACTCGATGCGCCTCCCGAACCCGCGCCCACCCGTCGCCGCCCGGCAGCGGTGACAGAAGAGCGCGAGGAAGGACAGGCTCCAAACCCGCGCACAGGTGCCGTCAATCCGGAAGAGATTTCGCGAACCAACATGCGTGAGGAACGCACCGGAGCCATAGAACGCGGAACCGGCAGCTTCGATGACGATCCGTTTGCGGCACCCGGCATCAGAATGGGCAGCTTTATGCTGCGCCCCTCATTCGAACAGGGCCTGACTGCGACATCGAACGCCAGCGGCAGCGCGGGCGGCGGCTCCGCCGTGCTTTCCGACACGACGCTGCGCCTTGGCGCCGTATCCGACTGGAACAGGCATTCAGCCGACATCACAGGCTACACGACCTGGCGCAAATCCGTTTCAGGCGAGCATCTGGACGAGGTACGGGGCCGGATCGATGCTACGCTCAACCTTGATCTCGACCGGGAATGGCGCGCTATTGCACGGCTCGGCTATGAAAGCTCGCCCGAATCCGCCTCGTCGCCGGTCGCCATCACCGGTACGGCCTCGCAGCCGACCCGCCACAGGATCGACGGCAGCATCGGTGTCGAGAAGTCTCTCGGCAAATTGCGCCTCGGCCTTACCGGCGAAGTTCAGCGCGACCTCTACGAGGACGCGAAGCTCTCATCGGGTGGAACGCTTTCGCAGAAACATCGCGATTCGACGCTTTACACCGCAAGGCTGCGCACGGGTTACGAGATTTCGCCCGCACTTACCCCGTTCGTGCAGATCGAAGGCGGGCGGCGCATTTATGACGAGCGTGTCGATCCGGGCACCTATCGCCGCTCCGCCGACCGTATCGGCGCCAGCATCGGCACGGAATTCGACCTCGGCGAGAAGCTGGGCGGCGAAATAGCCGCCGGCTGGCTGCGCGAAAGCTTCGACGACGATCGCCTCCGTGCCCTTTCGGCAGCCACGCTTGATGCGACGCTCAGATGGTCGCCGCAGCGCGGCACCAATATCGGTCTGCGTGGCACGACAACGCTTGAGGGCAGCACGACGCCGGGCGAAAGCGGGTCGGTGCTCTACGCGCTCCGCCTGACCGGCGATCGCCAGATCCGCGCCAACCTGACCGCCAATGCCGCACTTGGCATCGACTGGCGAGACTACAGCGGCTCGGATGAGCGCGATCTCATCTACAGCGCCGAAGCCGGCCTGACATGGTGGATGAACCGCTATATGGGGCTGACCGTACGTGCCCGTCATGAGACGCTGGACAGCAATATCACGGGCCGGGATTCCAAGACCAACAGTGTCTATCTGGGCATCACCGCAAGACGCTGACAGCTGTCGTTGGACCGAAACCCCATCTGAACCGAAGCCTCAAAAACGAAACGGGCGGCTCACTGCCGCCCGCCGTTAAGTCACATGCGGTTGCCGATCACGCAGGTTTGATCTCGTCGAGCAGCGACCGGATCGAGCCGGCCATCGAAGCGCTCAGGTCGCTGCGCCACAGAGCGAAAGCCACATTGGCCTCGACAAATCCTTCAGGCGAGCCGCAATCATAGGTGCGCCCTTCGTAGCGATAGCCATAGAAGGGCTGTTCCTTGCCCAGACGCAGCATGGCGTCCGTGAGCTGGATTTCGTTGCCCGCGCCCTTCTCCTGCCCTTCCAGAATGCTGAAGATTTCCGGCTGCAGAATATAGCGACCATTGATGTAGAGGTTGGAAGGTGCGGTGCCCGGAGCCGGCTTTTCCACCATCTCGGTGATGCGGAACCCCGAATGGGCCGCTTCGCCCCGCCCGACGATACCGTATTTATGAGCTTCGGCCGGATCGCATTCCTGCACGGCCACGATGTTGGAGCCGGTGTTCTCGTAAAGCTCGACCATGGAGGCGAGGCAGCTCTTGCGCGACTGCATGATCATGTCCGGCAAAAGCAGGGCAAACGGCTCGTTTCCGACCAGCTCGCGCGCGCACCATACCGCATGGCCAAGCCCCAGCGGCACCTGCTGGCGGGTGAAGCTGGTCTGGCCCGGAGCCGGCTGCAACTGCTGCAGGCGCTCCAGCACCTCGGTTTTTCCGCGCTGTTCCAGCGTGTCGTAGAGCTCGAACTGAATATCGAAATGATCCTCGATCACCGCCTTGTTGCGTCCGGTGACAAAGATAAAATGCTCGATGCCCGCTTCGCGCGCTTCATCGACAACATATTGAATGACAGGCCGGTCCACCACCGTCAGCATTTCCTTCGGAATGGCCTTCGTGGCCGGAAGGAAGCGCGTGCCCAGTCCCGCGACAGGGAAGACTGCCTTTCTTACTTTCTTCATAATCTCAGCGTCTCACTCTCTTTTTTGCCGCCACCGTACGGAACATTCGCATGGCGAAATTGAGGAATACTGAACAGCCGGAATCCGACAGCTTCCGGCGGTTACGTGGAGTAAACAGCCTGTCCTCATTTTCGTTCCTCTGTCAGGCCTATGGTAAACTAAATCCTAACCCAATTCCTGCAATGGATTGGCTTTCCGGCATATCTCAGGAGAACCAGATGTCCGATCGAAAAGCACGCCCGTTCCTGCGCGCCCTGACCGTGGCAGGTCTGTCGCTCGCCCTCATGCTTCCGGCAGGCTCAGCCTTTGCCGATGCCGGCTTCCGCCAATGGGTGGCAAGCTTCCGCACCACGGCGACGCAGAACGGCGTCTCCGGCGCCACCTTCGACCGCGCCTTCCGGGGCATTACCGAGATAGATCCCGTGGTTCTGGAGAAAGCCCGCTTCCAGCCGGAATTCGTGGCACCCACCTGGGACTATTTCGACAATCGCGTTCACGACGAATCCGTCGCCACCGGCCGCCAGATGGCGCGCCAGTGGAAGCCATGGCTCGACCGCATCGAAAAGCGCTTCGGCGTCGACCGCCACATTCTGCTCGCCATCTGGTCGATGGAATCGAACTATGGCGAAATTCTCAAGCGCGACGATGTGATGCGCTCCGTCGTGCGTTCGCTGGCCACTCTCGGCTATGCCGACAAGCGGCGGGCGAAGTTCGCGCGCACCCAGCTGATCGCCGCGCTGAAGATCCTGCAAAGCGGCGACATCGACGAGAGCCACCTCACCGGTTCGTGGGCCGGCGCCATGGGCCACACCCAGTTTATCCCCACCAGCTATCAGGCCTATGCGGTCGACATGGACGGCAACGGCAAACGCGATATCTGGAGCTCCGTTCCCGACGCGCTCGGCACCGCCGCCAACCTGCTCGCCAAGAACGGCTGGCAGAGCGGCCGCACATGGGGGTACGAGGTGGTGCTACCGCCGGGCCGCAAGTTCCCCAGCGGCTCGATGTCGCTCGACAAATGGGCCTCGATCGGCGTGAAGCGCGCCAACGGCAAACCTTTCGTCAGCGGTTCGGATCAGGCGGAACTGAAGGTTCTCGACGGCCGTCAGGGACCGGCCTTCCTCGTCATCAAGAACTTCTCGGTGATCAAGCGCTACAACAATGCCGACAAATACGCGCTGGCGGTCGGCCTGCTCGCCGACGAGATCGCCGGCTATGGCGGGATGGTGCAGGACTGGAACCGGCCTTTCACGAAGCTGAGCTTCGTCGAGCGGCAGGAACTGCAGCAGCGCCTGTCGCAGTATGGCTACTATACGGGCAAGTTCGATGGTAAGATCGGATCCGGCTCGCGGTCCGCGATCATGGCCTATCAGGCCAAGATCGGCATGCAGCAGGATGGCCATCCGAGCATGGAAGTGTTGTCGCGGCTGCGGCGCAACCAGTAAGGGTCGCGAGCAGCCATACGGGAACCGGCGGCTGCCGAAAACGGCGGCATGAGCGCGGTTCCCGTATAAGTCTTCAGGCTCGGAGAGGGGTCGCCTTGGCTTTGCCATTGTCTAAGCGGATCGGAAAAATGGCAAAGCCTGCCCTGCTGGCGGGCTTTGCCGTTCTGGTTGTGGGCGCCGGCGCCTCATTGCAGTCTTCACCCGCCTACGGGCAGGATCTGCAGCTGCGGCCGTGGCTGCGCAACCTGTTCTCGCCGCGGCGCGCCGAGCGGGTCGAAGAACCTCCCGCCGCCGTGCCACAGAAGCAGCAGCCAAAAACCCAGGCTCCTGCCGCCAGGAAGAATGTGGTGCGCGCCAATCCGGCAGAGCCCGCCCCGCCGCCCGCTCCGGTCGTGGAAAAGGCATCCGACGCGCGCGTCGTGCTCGTGGTGGGCGACTTTCTGGCCAGCGGGCTGGCCGACGGGCTGACCACCGTCTTCGCCGAGAACCCGGCCGTGCGCGTGGTGGACCGCTCCAACGGCTCGTCCGGTTTCGTGCGTGACGACTATTACAACTGGCCGGGCGAAATCGGGCCCATACTGGAAACCGAGAAGCCGGCCGTCGTTCTGGTAATGATGGGGTCCAACGACCGCCAGCAGATGAAGGTCGGCGATAGCCGCGAAGCGCCGCGCACGGAAGGCTGGACACAGGAATACAAGCAGCGGACCGTGAATTTCGGCAAGCACATCACTGAGGCGAAGCTGCCCTTTCTGTGGGTGGGCATGCCTTCCTTCCGGCCCGGCACGATGACCTCCGACATGCTTGCCCTCAACGAGATCTACCGCGATGCGGCCGAGACCGCCGGCGGGGAATTCGTCGACATATGGGAAGGCTTCGTCGACGAAAACGGCACCTTCATCACCCGAGGCCCTGACATCAACGGCCAGCCCGTGACCCTGCGCGCCGAGGACGGCATCAACATGACGCGGGCCGGCAAGCGCAAGGTCGCCTTCTACACCGAAAAGCCGCTGCTGAAGCTGCTCGGACTGGCTTCTCCCAACGCCACGACGGCTGATCCGGTGCTTCCGGCCCCGATCCCCGGCTCGCCGGACAGCCCGCAGATGCCGGTCAACATCGACCGCACGCCGCCGATGCTGCTGAGCGACCCAGCTCTGGACGGCGGTACGGAGCTGCTCGGCGCATCCCTGCCGACTAAAGACGCCTCTGCAAACAAAGAGCAGGATACGCGGGAGGCCGGCAAGGTCTCTCCCGGCCGGGCTGACGATTTCACATGGCCGCCGCAGCGCACGACCGCGACGACCGCGCCGCAGGAGACGACCGGTTCCGTCACGCGCAGGAACTAACGCCTTTCCGGCAAAGGTGTCAGTGGCCTTGCTTTCGCAATTGCCCTTCGATCGCCGTCACCGCGGCAGCAGCGACGCCCCCATCAGTGCCTCGTCGATGGCGCGCGCGGCCTGCCGGCCTTCGCGGATCGCCCACACCACCAGCGACTGGCCCCGCCGTGCATCGCCGGCAGCGAACAGACGGTCCATGCTGGTGCGATAGTCGCGGTCGCTGGCGGCGATGTTGGTGGAGCGCCGATTGTCGGTTATCGTCTTCATGCGTCCGTCCAGCTCCGTCAGCACGCCCTTGTGGAACGGTCCGGCAAAGCCGATGGCGATGAAGGCGAGATCGGCGCGGATGACGAATTCCTTGCCCGCGATGGGCTTGCGCTTCTCGTCCACTTCGCAGCACTTGACGCCGACAAGCCTGCCGTCCTCGCCGATGAATTCCAGCGTCGACACCTGAAATTCGCGATTTGCGCCTTCCGCCTGGCTTGAGGAGGTGCGCATCTTGGTGGCCCAGTAGGGCCAGACCGAAAGCTTGTCCTCCTTCTCGGGCGGCTGCGGCCGGATGTCGAGCTGGGTGACGCGCACCGCTCCCTGCCGGAAGGCAGTGCCGACACAGTCGGATGCGGTGTCGCCGCCGCCGACCACCACGACATGCTGACCGTTGGCGAGGATTTCGGGGGCCGCCCATGCCACCGACTGGATGTCTTCTCCGCCGACGCGGCGGTTCTGCTGCACCAGATAGGGCATGGCATCGTGCACGCCTTCCAGATCGGCGCCGGGAATGCCGGCAGCGCGCGGCGTTTCGGAGCCGCCGCAGTAAAGCACCGCGTCATACTCCGCCAGCAGGCTGTCCACGCTCCTGTCGACACCGATATTGACACCGCAGAAGAAGGTCACGCCTTCGCCCTGCATCTGCTCGATGCGGCGGTCGATGAAATGCTTCTCGATCTTGAAGTCGGGAATGCCGTAGCGCATCAGCCCGCCGGGGCGGCTTTCGCGCTCATAGACATGCACCTCGTGGCCGGCCCGGCCAAGCTGCTGGGCGGCGGCCATTCCGGCCGGGCCGGAACCGATGATGGCGACCCGCCTGCCGGTCTTCATCAGCGGCGGATAGGGCCGGATGTAACCGATCTCATAGGCTTTGTCGGCCAGCGCCTGCTCCACCGTCTTGATGGCGACCGGAATGTCCTCGAGGTTCAGCGTGCAGGCTTCCTCGCAGGGCGCGGGGCAGATGCGGCCGGTGAACTCGGGAAAATTATTGGTGGAGTGCAGGTTGCGGATCGCCGTCTCCCACTCGCCGTTGTAGACGAGATCGTTCCAGTCGGGGATCTGGTTGTGCACCGGGCAGCCGGTCGGCCCATGGCAGAACGGAATGCCGCAATCCATGCAGCGCGCCGCCTGCTTTTCCACCTCGCTGTCCGAAAGGGGCAGCGTGAACTCGCGAAAATGACGTATGCGATCGGATGCAGGCTGATACTTGTGAACCTGCCGGTCGATCTCCAGAAAACCAGTTACCTTGCCCATTATGCTTCCTTGACCTTTGCGTGCGGCACGCAGGCGCATGGCGCGCGGGCCGTTCGTACGGGTGCTGACGGTTCCGGGCGCGACACCGCGCCCGACGGGTAGGGGAACCCTGCGCGGCAAGGCTCCTCAGGCTAGCGCGGACGCGCCCCCGGTTTGAGGTCTGGCGGAACACCGTAGAGGAAGAGCGGCGTGCTCATTCCTATTCCGCCGCCACGTTCATGCGGGCGCGCTCCATCTCCAGAAGGGCACGGCGATACTCGACCGGCATGACCTTGCGGAATTTCGGCCGGTAGCTTGCCCATTCGTCGAGAATGGCGCGGCCGCGCCTGGAGCCCGTATAGTGCACATGGTTGAGGATGAGCTGGTAAAGGCGCTCCTCGTCATGGCTGGTCATGTCGCCGGACACGTCGACCCTGCCCTTGTGGGCGATGTCGCCGCCATGATGGTGCAACTTTTCAAGGATGTCGTCCTCTTCCGGCACCGGTTCCAGCTCGACCATCGCCATGTTGCAGCGCTGCGCGAAATCGCCGTCCTCATCGAGCACGTAGGCGACACCGCCGGACATGCCGGCCGCGAAGTTGCGACCCGTGCGTCCAAGCACCACCACCACGCCGCCGGTCATATATTCGCAGCCATGATCACCGACGCCCTCGACAACCGCGATGGCCCCCGAATTGCGCACGGCAAACCGCTCTCCGGCGACGCCCGCGAAATAGGCCTCGCCCTCGATGGCCCCGTAGAGCACGGTGTTACCGGCGATGATGGAATCCGCGGCAACGATCCTCGTGTCATGCGGCGGGCGGATGACGATGCGGCCGCCCGAAAGACCCTTGCCGACATAGTCGTTGCCGTCGCCAACCAGCTCGAACGACACCCCGCGCGACAGGAACGCCGCGAAAGACTGGCCGGCGGTTCCTGTGAGCGTGACCGCGATCGTGTCCGGGCGCAGTCCCTTGTGGCCGAAGCGGCGAACGACTTCGCCGGAGAGCATGGCGCCCGCCGAACGATCCACATTGCGGATCGGAACCTCGATGGTCACCGCCTGCCGTGCGTCGAGCGCCGGTGCGGCAAGCTCGATCAGCCTGCGGTCGAGCACATCGTCGATTGGATGGTTCTGGCGCTCGGTCCAGTGCGTCTGCTCGGCCGGCGCGTCCGGCTTGTGGAACAGGCGCGAGAAATCGAGCCCACGCGCCTTCCAGTGGTCGATGAGCGCGCGCTTCTCGAGCAGGTCGGTATTGCCGATGATCTGGTCGAGATGGGTAAAGCCCATTTCGGCCAGAAGCTCGCGCACCTCTTCCGCCACATAGAAGAAGTAGTTGATGACGTGCTCCGGCGTGCCCTTGAAGCGCTTGCGCAGAACCGGATCCTGCGTCGCCACGCCCACCGGGCAGGTGTTGAGGTGGCACTTGCGCATCATGATGCAGCCGGCCGCGATCAGCGGCGCGGTGGCGAAGCCGAACTCGTCGGCGCCCAACAGCGCGCCGATGATGACGTCGCGGCCGGTGCGCAGACCACCGTCGACCTGAAGGGCGACGCGGCTGCGCAACCCGTTCAGCACCAGCGTCTGGTGCGTCTCGGCAAGGCCGATCTCCCACGGGCTGCCGGCATGCTTGAGCGAGGTGAGCGGCGATGCGCCGGTGCCCCCGTCATAGCCGGAGACGGTGATGTGATCGGCACGCGCCTTGGCAACGCCGGCCGCGACCGTGCCCACGCCCACTTCCGACACCAGCTTTACCGACACGTCGGCGCGCGGATTGACGTTCTTCAGGTCGTAGATGAGTTGCGCCAGATCCTCGATCGAATAGATGTCGTGATGCGGCGGCGGCGAGATCAGGCCCACGCCCGGCGTCGAATGCCGCGTCTTGGCGATGGTGGCATCGACCTTGTGGCCCGGAAGCTGGCCACCCTCGCCGGGCTTCGCCCCTTGCGCCACCTTGATCTGCATCATGTCGGAATTGACGAGATATTCCGTCGTCACTCCGAAACGGCCGGAAGCGATCTGCTTGATCGCCGAGCGCTCGGGGTTGGCCGCGCCGCCCGGCAGCGGCAGATAGCGGTCCGGCTCCTCGCCGCCCTCGCCCGTGTTCGACTTGCCGCCGATGCGGTTCATGGCGACGGCAAGCGTGGTGTGCGCTTCCCGGGAGATCGAGCCGAAGGACATGGCCCCGGTGGAGAAGCGCTTCACGATCTCGGCGGCCGGCATGACATCGTCCAGCCGCGCCTTCTTGCGGCCGACCTCTTCCGCCGTCCTGATCCTGAACAGGCCGCGAATGGCGTGGGCATTGGCCGTGGCGTCGTTCACCTGTTCGGAGAACTGCCTGAAGGTTTCGGCCGATCCCTGCCGCACCGCATGCTGAAGGGTCGCGACCGCATCCGGCGTCCAGGCGTGCGCCTCGCCGCGCATGCGGAACATGTATTCGCCGCCCACTTCCAGCGCCCGGCGCAGCACCGGATCGTCTCCGAAGGCGGACGCGTGGCGCGCGACCGTCTCGGCCGCGATGTGCTCCAGCCCCACGCCTTCGATCAGCGTGGCCGTGCCGGTGAAATAGCGATCGACGAATTCGGACTTCAGCCCGACCGCGTCGAAGATCTGCGCGCCGCAATAGGACTGGTAGGTCGAGATGCCCATCTTGGACATCACCTTGAGGATGCCCTTGCCGATCGACTTGATGTAGCGGGTGACAAGCTCCTGCGGGTCCACTTCCGGCGGGAACTGCCCCTTTGCGTGCATGTCGACCAGCGTGTCGAAGGCGAGATAGGGATTGATCGCCTCGGCGCCATAACCGGCAAGGCAGCAGAAATGATGCACCTCGCGCGGCTCGCCCGATTCCACCACCAGCCCGACCGAGGTGCGCAGCCCCTTGCGGATCAGGTGATGATGCACCGCCGCCGTGGCCAGCAGGGTCGGAATGTCGATGCGGTCCGGCCCGATCTGGCGATCGGACAGGATGATGATGTTGTAGCCGCCGGCCACCGCCGCCTCGGCCCGCTCGCACAGCCGCTCGATGGCCGCCGGCATGCCTTCGGCTCCTTCCGTCACCGAATAGGTGATGTCGATGGTCTTGGTGTCGAAGCGCTCTTCGGTATGGCCGATGGAGCGTATCTTTTCGAGGTCCGCATTGGTGAGAATGGGCTGGCGCACTTCCAGCCGCTTGCGGCGCGAGGTGCCGACGAGGTCGAAGATGTTCGGCCGCGGCCCGATGAAGGACACGAGGCTCATCACCAGTTCCTCGCGGATCGGATCGATCGGAGGATTGGTGACCTGCGCGAAGTTCTGCTTGAAATAGGTGTAGAGCAGCTTCGGCTTGTCCGACATGGCCGCGATCGGCGTGTCGGTGCCCATCGAGCCGACGGCCTCCTGCCCCGTCGTCGCCATGGGCGACATCAAAAGCTTGAGGTCTTCCTGGCTGTAACCGAAGGCCTGCTGGCGGTCGAGGAGCGACACGTCCTTGCGCAGCGCGCGCGGCTCGACCGGGTTGAGGTCTTCGAGAATGAGCTGCGTGTTCGCCAGCCACTTGCCGTAGGGGTGCCGGGTGGCGATCTCGGTCTTGATTTCCTCGTCGGAGACGATGCGGCCCTTTTCGAGATCGATCAGCAGCATGCGGCCCGGCTGGAGGCGCCACTTGGTGACGATGTGCTCTTCCGCCACCGGCAGCACGCCGGCCTCGGAAGCGAGGATGACGCGGTCGTCGTCGGTGACGATGTAGCGCGCGGGCCTGAGCCCGTTGCGGTCGAGCGTCGCGCCGATCTGGCGCCCGTCGGTGAACACCACGGCGGCCGGACCGTCCCACGGTTCCATCAGGGCGGCATGATACTCGTAGAACGCCTTGCGTTCGTCGCCCATCAGCTTGTTGCCGGCCCAGGCTTCCGGGATCAGCATCATCATGGCATGGGCCAGGCTGTAGCCGCCCTGGAACAGGAATTCGAGCGCGTTGTCGAAGCAGGCCGTATCGGATTGGCCTTCATAGGAGATCGGCCACAGCTTCGAGATGTCGTTCCCGAAAAGCTCGCTGTCCACCGACGCCTGACGCGCCGCCATCCAGTTGTTGTTGCCGCGCACCGTGTTGATCTCGCCATTGTGCGCGACCATGCGGTAAGGATGCGCCAGCTTCCACGACGGGAAGGTGTTGGTCGAAAAGCGCTGGTGGACAAGGATCAGCGCCGATTCGAAGCGCGGATCGAGAAGGTCCGTGTAGTAGGCGCCCACCTGATTGGCGAGGAACATGCCCTTGTAGACGATGGTGCGGGCCGACAGCGACACGCAGTAGGAGCCGACGTCGCGGTTGTCGTTCTCGGCATAGATGCGGCCGGAGATGACCTTGCGCAGGATATAGAGGCGGCGCTCATACTCGTCATCGTCGCCGGCGTCGGAGGGGCGGTCGAAGAAAACCTGCGTGTGGAACGGTTCGGCGGCGACGATTTCCGGTGCGCTGGAAAGCGACGAATTGTCGACGGGAACCTCGCGGAAGCCCAGAATGGTGAAACCTTCCGATTGCGCCGATTCCACGATCACATCGTTCACATGGGCGCGCGCGGCCTCGTCCTGCGGCATGAACCAGTGGCCGACGCCGTAACGGCCGGACGGCGGCAGTTCGACGCCCTGCGTCGCCATTTCCTCGCGAAAGAAACGGTCGGGCATCTGCACGAGCACGCCCGCACCGTCGCCGACCAGCGGGTCGGCGCCCACCGCGCCGCGATGAGTGAGGTTTTCCAGAACGAACAGGCCATCCCTGACGATCTGGTGCGACTTCACGCCCTTCATGTTGGCGATGAAGCCGACGCCGCAGGCGTCATGTTCGTTGCGCGGATCGTAAAGGCCCTGCGCGGAGGGAGGAATGCCCCGGTTAGCGATGCGTTTCGTGGTGGCCGCCCCGGTCTGTGCGGCCGGCCTGAAATCCGTCGTCACAGATGGCGTCACATGCGTCATCGCTGTCGTCCTCCATTTTCGCGCCGGAGAGGCGTCTGGTTGCCTTGGGGAGCATCAGGCTCCCGGTTGGGTATGCGTAACCGCTGGCGAGAACTCTTCACGCCCCGCCGGTCAGCGGGGAAAAGCCGCTTGCGCCACCAGTCGGATCGACAATTTCACTATACGCCGATCCGGGCTGCTTTGCGCGGATAAATAAGACAGCATTGCTGTCCTAAATTTCTATGGCAGAAATCAAAAAAGCGCACAAGACCGATTGATGAAAAAAATTGCGTCTTTTGGATAGAAAGTTGCGAAAGCCTGACACAAAGGGAAACTTTCCGTCGATTCTTGCTCACTCCGAAGCCACTTGCGGGCAGCAAAGCGGCACAATGCCTGTCGCTACCTTGCAAGGTGCTGCTGAAAAGGATCAATTGCGCACCTGAAAAGCAGCAGCATCGGAGCCGGAAATGTTCTTCGCGTCAGACAACTGGGCCGGCGCCCATCCTGCCGTTGCCGCGCGCATGTCAGGGGCTGCGGCGGGCTTCAGCACGGCCTATGGCGACGGTGATCTCGACCGCGCCGTCTATGAAAAATTCAGCGAAGTCTTCGAACGCGAAGTGGCGGTGTTCTTCGTGTCCACCGGCACGGCGGCCAACTCGCTTTCCCTGGCCCTTTATGGAAAGCCCGGCGGCATATCATTTTGCCACCGGGAGGCGCATGTCATGGAGGACGAGTGCGGGGCGGTCGAATATTTCTCCGGCGGCGGGCGGCTGCTCGGCATCGATGGCAGCCTCGGCCGCATGGACCCGGCCGCGCTGGAGAAGGCACTCGGCCATTTCTTCCCCGAATCAGTCCACACCGGGCGTGCGGCCACCATATCGATCACCCAGTCGACCGAAATCGGCACCGTCTACTCACTGCAGGATATCGAGGCGATTTCCACCATCGCCGGCAGCCGCTGCCTGCCCCTGCACATGGACGGCGCGCGCTTCGCCAATGCGCTGGTTGCACTTGAAACCACGCCGGCGGAAATGACGTGGAAGCGCGGAATTGACGTGGTGTCCTTCGGCGGCACCAAGAATGGCTGCTGGTGCGCCGAGGCCATCGTGCTGTTCGACCTCGATCTGGCGCGGGAAATGGCCTTCCTGCGCAAGCGTGCCGGGCAGCTGTTCTCGAAATCGCGCTTCGTGGCCGCACAGTTCGACGCCTATTTCCATGACAGCCTGTGGCTGGAAAACGCCCGTCACTCCAATGCCATGGCCAGCCGCCTTGCCGAAGCGATCGACGCAGCCCTCACCGCGCGCCTTGCATGGCAGCCGCAGGCCAACGAGGTTTTCGCCATATTCGGCGATGACATGGCCGCCAGGCTGCAGGCCGCCGGCGCGACCTTCCACCAATGGCCGGCGCCGGCGGGGTTCAGCGGGCAGCTTGGCGAGGACGAAAAAATCTATCGTTTCGTCACCAGCTTCGCCACGCAGAGCGAGGATATAGAGCGGCTGGCCGGCCTGATCCGCTGATCCCGCGTGAACGCAAAAGCGGCGCGGGTTTCCCCGCGCCGCCTCTCCCTCGGGAGGAGTGAGAGAAGATCAGTTGACGGTCTTGGCTTCGATCTGCCGGGAATTGTCAGCCGGCACGGAGGTGATGGCGATCCTGCGCGGCTTCAGTTCCTCGGGGATGTTGCGCTTCAGGTCGATGTGCAGCAGGCCGTTCTTGAGGGCTGCGCCGACGACATCGACATGGTCGGCAAGCTGGAACCGGCGCTCGAAGGAGCGCGAAGCAATGCCGCGATAAAGCAGTTCGGCGCCGTCGCTTTCAGTCTCCTGCCCGCGCTCACCCTTGATGGTCAGCACATTGCGGTGAGCCTCGATGGAAATCTCGTCATCCGCAAAGCCGGCCACGGCCATGGAGATGCGATAGGCATCCTCTCCGGTCTTTTCGATGTTGTAGGGCGGATAGGACTGCCCGCCTTCGGGCTGACCGAGCGAGTCAATCATATTGAACAGGCGGTCGAAGCCTACGGTCGAGCGATAAAGAGGCGAAAAATCAACGTGACGCATGGTGTGTTCTCCTGTCGAGCAACAAGGTTTGCGTTGTGACCACTTGAAAACCCTGATGGCGCTTTCCGGGCCAGCGGCCCCGACATCGGCGACCGCACAGTACATTTGGGTGCCTGCCAAAACGGTTTCAAGACCCTGTCATTCACCCCATTGGCGCGCGGATGAACGCGCGATGAACGGCGCGCTCAAAAGCCGTTCAGCTTGTGTGCCCTATGCCTTTCTCTGCAACGGAACGGCGGCGATGCCAGACCAGAGCCGATCCGGGTGTAACGTCCCTTCCATCCGGATCGACAATGGCCGGAAGTCGTTTGAGGCGACTTCCGGCTCCCACGCTGCCACAAGCGTGCCGGATTGTTCCTGCAATGATTTCCTTTGCAATATGACCGTGCCCTTCCTATCACCGTGACCAGACCCGCAGCACAGGCCGGCGGCCGCATGACAGAGCTTTTCTTTCACACGACGGACAACCCCGTCCCCAACAATGCCAGTGGCGGCTTTTTCAGAGCCCGCGACGGCAGGCAGATTCGCTATGCACGTTTTGCTCCCGGCGGCCGGCCTGAAAAAGGCACTGTCGTCCTGCTGCAGGGCCGCAATGAGTGCATCGAAAAATATTTCGAGACCATCCGCGATCTGTCGGCGCGAGGGCTGGGCACCGCCACCTTCGATTTGCGCGGTCAGGGCGGCTCGGACCGGCTGATCCGGGATCCCCGAAAGGGATACGTCAAAAGCTTCGGCCAATATGTGGACGATCTGGACATCTTCTTCCGGGAGGTCGTGCTTCCGGATTGCCGCGGCCCCTACTACATCCTCGCCCATTCCACCGGCGCGCTGGTGGCCCTGCTGGCCTCGGCCTCACTGGTCAACCGCGTCCAGCGCATGGTTCTGCTGACCCCGCTTATCGGCATGCCGGGGCAGCGCTACTCGATGAAGTCGATCCGCACCATGACGACGGCCCTCATGTTCATGGGACTTGGCCGTATGTACGTCAAAAGAAAGCGGGCGAAGGCGGCGGCCCCCTTCGAGATCAACGACCTGACCTCGGATCCCGTCCGATACCGGCGCAATACGTCCGTTTATGAAGAGCACCCCCATCTTGCGCTCAGCGGGCTGACTGTGCGCTGGCTGCGCGCGGCAAGCATGGCCGTGCTCAGGGTCAGTGATCCCCAATTCCTGGCCGGCATGCGTATTCCCACCCTGATCGTGACCGCCGGGGCCGACAGCATCGTCTCCACCCGGGCTGCTTCCGATTACGCCCGGCGGCTGCGGCTGAGTTCGCTGCTCACCATAGATGGTGCCCGCCACGAGATCCTGCAGGAAGCCGACTTCTACCGCGAGCAGTTTCTGGCTGCGTTCGATGCCTTCATTCCCGGCACTGAAGAAGAGATATTCAAGGCCGCCTGAAGGCTGAGCGCGGCATCAGCCGCGCTGGAGTGGCAATTTACGGCCTCAGCCGCGCAGAGCGGCCATTGCTGCTTCGTGCAGCTGTGGCGTCGCCGCCGCCACTATGTCACCGCCATTTTCGGCCGGCCCGCCGTCGAAGGTGGTCACGATGCCGCCGGCCTGCTTGATGATCGGGATCAGCGCCACGATGTCATAGGGCTTCAGGCCGGGATCCATGACTATATCGACGCATCCCGCCGCCAGCATGGCGAAGGCGTAGCAGTCGGTGCCGTAGCGCGCCAATTGCACCTTGCTCTCGAATGCGTCGTAACGTTTGCGCATATCGCCCTTAAACAAGGAAGGCGTGGTGGTGAACGAGATGGCCTCGGCAAGATTTTCGGTCTTGCGGGTGGCAAGCCTTCGCGGCCCGCCTGGTCCCTCATAGTGCGATCCCGCACCATCGGCATAGAACAGCTCGCCGGTAAACGGCTGGGACATCATTCCGGCAACCGCCTCGCCATCGATCGTCAGCCCCACCAGCGTGCCCCATACCGGCAGGCCGGAAATGAAGGCACGGGTGCCGTCGATCGGGTCGATCACCCACACATGGCTGCTGCCGAGGTTCTCGCTGCCATGCTCCTCACCCAGAATGCCATGATCGGGAAACTCGGCATTGATCAGGCGCCGGATCGCCAGTTCGGCCTGCTGGTCGGCCTCGGTCACGGGATCGAAACCAGCCGCCTCCTTGTTGTCGACGGCTCCCTGAGCGCGGAACCGGGGCAACGTCTCGGCCGCGGCAACTCCGGCGACGCGCCGAAGAAAATCGGGTGAAATGTGCAATGGTGTCTCCTGATCGGGAAAGCGCAGGTGTCAGCCAGTCATAGCAAAGCCGCAGACAAAGTCACGGGGCTGCACAGGCTTATTCCGCGGCAAGCGGCGGGATGCGGAAATGATGATCCGTCAACGCCATCAGGTCGGCGCAGAACTGGGTCAGATCCTCGACAAGCGCATCAAATCCGGCAGTCTTCTGAAGTGTGCTCTCGTTCATGTAGAGCCCACGATTGATCTCGATCTGCAACGCGTGCACCTTTCGTGTCGGGCGGCCGTAATGCTCGGTGATGAAGCCGCCGGCATAGGGCTTGTTGTGAGCCACGCTGTAGCCCATGGCCGAAAGCAGGTCGATCGCCGTGACGGTCAGCGCGCTTGAGGCGGAGGTCCCGAACCTGTCGCCGACGATGAAATCGGGCCGCAGCCCCGTGTCGGAAACACGCACACCTGCGGGCATGGAATGACAATCGACCAGAACGGCAAAGCCGAACGCTGCATGAGTGCGCATCACCAGCTTTTTCAGGGTTTCGTGGAAAGGCTTGTAGATCGTCTCGATCCGCGTCACCGCCTCGGCCAGCGGCAGACGGCCGGAATAGATGTCGAAGCCGTCGCCGACCAGCTTCGGCACGGTGCCAAGGCCGCCCGCGACGCGGGCGGAGCGAATGTTGCAATAGGGAGGCACCGGCTCCGAAAACATCCGCGGATCGAGTTCCCAGGGTTCCCGGTTGGCGTCGAGATAGGCGCGCGGAAAATTGGCCGCCAGCAGGGGAGCGCCCAGCATGACGCAGCCACCGAACAATTCGTCGACATAGCAGTCCTCGGAGCGGCGCACATTGTGCTCGTCAAGCCGGCTCATCGCCAGAAAGCGCTGCGGGTAATAGCGCCCGCTGTGCGGCGAGCTGAAAACGAACGGCACCCGCTGCTCGGCGGCCGATCTTACCTCGAAGGCGGGAACAACCGAAAAATCCTCGGCCGCGCTTGTCAATGTCGGTGAACCTCTGAACTGCGAAACGTCAATCCCGGAAAGTGCCATTCGTGGCCGGGCCTGTCCATAGCTTCGCCCACAGCGTCACGAAGCCAGGAACCGGCACGTATGGCGCTGTCTTCACTTGATCTTTACCGGCGCTGGCTCATATACAATCAGATTATCAGGCTGGGGCACACGCCGGCCGGGTTAGTGATTCGGACGGGAAATCATGGCACGCATTCTGCTTGCAGAAGACGACGACGATATGCGCCGCTTTCTGGTGAAGGCGCTGGAACGCGCCGGCTATCAGGTCAGCGACTTCGACAATGGCGCCAGCGCCTATGAGCGGCTGCGCGAGGAGCCCTTCTCTCTCCTCCTGACCGATATCGTCATGCCGGAAATGGACGGTATCGAGCTTGCCCGCCGTGCCACGGAGATCGATCCCGACCTCAAGGTCATGTTCATCACCGGTTTCGCGGCCGTTGCCCTGAACCCCGATTCCAAGGCCCCGCGCGACGCCAAGGTGCTGTCGAAGCCCTTCCACCTGCGCGACCTCGTCAACGAGGTGGAAAAGATGCTGCAGGCTGCATAAGGAGCGCAATTTTCCAATTTGCGCTATTGACGGGCTCCAGCAAAAATGATGTAAGCCCGCCATCGGATGGGCGTGTAGCTCAGCGGGAGAGCACTACGTTGACATCGTAGGGGTCACAGGTTCAATCCCTGTCACGCCCACCATCCGTTTCAATAACTTAGCACAGTTTCATGTTGTTCCCCGCGGGTTCATCGAACCTCACGGCAGAGCAGCGCCGACCCGGTTTGCGCCAGCGCGGCATGCAGCTTACCGACCCAGCCCTCTTCACGCACGGCATGCCCGGAACAAGACGTCCTCGCCACCCGCTCACAGCGAATGACTGCTCTCCGGACAGGCGACGACCAGTACGGGCCACCGCCTATCTTCACCACGGTTTGCCGGCAGCCGCTCAGCGCACGGCCAAAACGTCCGGCTTCAACTCCTGACGGCGCGGGCGCCCCAGATCAGGATGCATGCGCCAACGAAGCCAGCGACGAGGTATCCGAGCCAGCCGCCGAACGACACGCCCAGAAAACCGAAGATGAAGCTGGCGACAGCCGCGCCGATGATACCGAGTATGACGTTCATGAACACGCCGGTGTCGCTGTTCATGAACCTTGAAGCGATCCAGCCTGCAAGGCCGCCGATGATGATGGCTGCAATCCAGCCTACGCCTGCGTCATCCATGGACAATCTCCATTCCCAACCACAGGGCAGAGAATGCGGAACGATGCGGTGTTCGTCAAGACGACCCGGCAAGGCCTGCGGGCGCCGGCTTGCGCCGCGCCTTTTCAACGGAATGGCAGTCGTCAGCTGAGCCTCAGCGCCACCACCCCGGCCACGATGCACAAGGCGGAAGCGGCGCGCCAGCCGGTCATCTTTTCGCCCAGCGCGAACACCGAGATCGCCATGGCGAAAAGAATGGAGGTCTCGCGCAACGACGCCACGGAGGCGATCGGCGCCTTCGTCATCGCCCACATGGCGATCGCATAGGCCGCACCGCTGAGAAACCCCGTGAGCAGGCCGATGCGCCATTCCAGCGCCAGCGTGGTGGCCAGACGCCGGCCACGATAGATCAGCGCAACGGTTGTGGCGACGATGCCGTCGCACACGAACAGCCACGCGGCATAGGACAGCGCAGTCGGCGCTTCGCGGGCACCCAATCCGTCCGCCAGCGTATAACCGGCGATGAACAGCGAGGTCGTCAGCGCATAGAAGACGGCGGCCGGATTGAGAGCGGCCAGCCGCCCACCCCCACGCAAACACATGAGAAATGTGCCGGCCGACAACAGCAAAATGCCGATCAGGGCAAATTTGCCGGGCACCTCCTGAATGAGGACGATACCGCCGATCGTGGTGATGAGCGGCGCCGTGCCCCGCGCCAGCGGATAGGTCTGGGCAAGATCACCCACCTCATAGGCGCGGATCAGGAACAGCCGGTAGCCGATGTGCATGCACAGCGAAACGCCGATCCACATCCATGCCATCCTGCCGGGAAATACCACGAAGGGCAGCACCGGGAGCGCCGTGATGGCCATGCCCAGCGACGTCAGGGAGATCGAGGCGAAACGGTCCAGCCTGACCTTGATCAGGGCATTCCACGAAGCATGCATCAGTGCCGCGGCAAGAACGGCGCTGAAAACGGCAAGGCTCATGTCATTTCACCTGCTGTCGCCTCCGGATTGCAAAGAGCCGGCTTAAATCCGTTACCCGCCGTAAAGGGCTGCAACCGCTCTTGCAATGCGCATGAACCGCGCGATCCTTTGGTCCACTGTCATTGCTGCATCCTTGATTCAGGCGCCATGGCCATGTAGCCCGGTTCATATGGCTGAAGCTGGAGAGGATCGTTTCGTGACGGAACAACTTCATGGCAGCGGGAATCGTCCGGAACCTGTTCTGGAGATCGACAGGCTGGCGCGCAGGCTTGGACCCGGCTTCGCGCTGGGTCCGGTCGAGCTTGCCATCGAGCCGAAGCAGATCGTTTGCCTCGTCGGCCATTCGGGCTGCGGAAAGTCCACGCTGCTTCGCCTGATCGCCGGCATCGAGCAGCCGGACAGCGGAACCCTGCGGCTGGATGGCAGGGAACTGGCCGGTTCCGATGTGTTCGTCGAACCCGAGAAGCGCAATATCGGCTTTGTCTTTCAGGACTATGCCCTGTTTCCGCATCTGACCATCGAGCAGAACGTCATGTTCGGCCTGCGCAAATGGTCGCGTGAGGCTGCCCGCGCGCGCGTTGCCATGCTTCTGGAAATGACGGCGCTCTCGGCGATGGCGGACCGCTACCCGCATATGCTGTCCGGCGGAGAACAGCAGCGGGCGGCACTGGCGCGCGCGCTGGCGCCGCAGCCCGCCGTGGTGCTGATGGACGAACCCTTCTCAAATCTCGACCGCGACCTGCGCGAACGGGTGCGCCACGACACGATCGCCCTGCTGCGCCGCACCGGCACGACCGGGATCATCGTCACCCACGATCCCGAGGAGGCGCTGTCCACCGGGGATCGCGTCGTGCTGATGAAGGCGGGCCGCATCGTCCAGAGCGGCACCGGCCGCGAACTGCATGACCGGCCGGTCGACCGCTATGCAGCGGAGTTCTTCAGCACCTTCAACCGGGTTCCCGGCACCTATCGCAATGGCCGACTGCATACGGCGCTCGGCGCCTTTCCGTGCAGGCTGGATCTCGCTGAGGGCGGCCAGGCGCTCGCCTTCATCCGCCCGCAGGCCGTATGCCCCTGCCTTGCCGAAGACGCCTTTTTCGGCGCGGTCCGCGCCCGCAGCTTCCGCGGCGAGATCGAGCAGCTCGAACTTGAGGTCGAGGGACTGGAAACACCGCTCACCATGCGCACCACGCAGCCCTTGCAGATACGGGACGGCAAGCTGCACTTCCACATCGATCCGAACACGGTTCTGGCCTTCGCCACTTCCTGACGATTTCGGCAATAAACTTTCCGTGATCGACGCCAAACTGGCCCAAGAAAACTTGACTATCTGGATCATAAATGGTGCTCAGCTTGTGTAGCCTAACACAGGAGGAGAGGTTCCATGCGCAACGCACATTTCAAGACGACGCTTCTCGCCGCCGCCTCACTGCTTGCCGTTGCCAATGTGGCCTCGGCAGCGGAGGTGAGCATCTACACCACCCGCGAACCCGGCCTGATCCAGCCGCTGCTGGATTCCTTCAGCAGCTCAACCGGCATCAAGGTCAACACCGTCTTCCTCAAGGATGGCCTCGCCGAGCGCATAGCCTCGGAGGGCGAAAGCTCGCCGGCCGACATTCTGATGGCGGTCGATGCCGGCAATCTCGTCGATCTGGTCGACAAGGGCGTGACCCAGCCGGTGGAATCAGCCGTGCTGAGCGAGGCGATCCCCGCCCAGCTCCGCGACGCAGCCGGAAACTGGTTCGGCCTGTCCATGCGCGCCCGCGTTGTCTACGCCGCCAGCGACCTCGACCTCGACGCAATCACCTATGAGGACCTGTCCGACCCGAAATGGAAGGGCAAGGTCTGCATCCGCTCGGGCCAGCATCCCTACAACACCGCCCTGATCGCCGACTACATCGCCCACTATGGCGCTGAGGAAACCGAGAAGTGGCTGACCGGCCTGAAGGACAACCTCGCCCGCAAGGCGGCCGGCGGCGATCGCGAAGGCGCCAAGGACATTCTGGGCGGCGTCTGCGACATCGCCGTCGCCAATTCCTACTATGTGGGCCTGATGCGCTCGGGCAAGGGCGGCGACGAGCAGAAGCAATGGGCCGATGCCATCAAGGTTCTCCTGCCGACCTTCAAGGACGACGGCACCCATGTGAACATCTCGGGCGCTGCCGTCGCCAAACATGCACCGAACAAGGACGAGGCGGTCAAGCTGCTGGAATATCTGGTTTCGGACGAAGCACAGAAGATCTACGCCGAAGCGAACTATGAATATCCGGTCAAGGCCGGCGTCGCCGCCGATCCGCTCATCGCCGAACTCGGCGACCTGAAGATCGATTCCAAGCCGCTCAGCGAGATCGTCGCCAACCGCAAGGCCGCCAGCGAGCTGGTTGACAAGGTCGGCTTCGACAACTGACATGGGAGAATGGCATCCTCGCGGATGCCATTCCATTTTTCATGACCATGGCAGCAACGGGTTCAGGACCGAACAGAAGGCGGCGCTCCGGCGCCGCCTGGCTCATTGTGGCGGGTTTCACTGCCCTTGGCGTCGCGCTGCCTTTTCTCGCCCTGTTTTTCGAGGCGCTGCACGGCTCGCAAGGGCTGTGGGCGCATCTCTTCTCCACCATCCTGCCGGTTGCCCTGCGTGACACGCTGATCCTGCTTGCCGGTGTCGGCGTTCTGGTCGCCGTTCTCGGCACCGGAACGGCATGGCTGGTCACGGCCTATGAATTCCCCGGACGCCGCACGCTGGAATGGGCGCTGCTGCTGCCGCTGGCGGTCCCGACTTATATCGTCGCCTATACCTATCTCGACATATTGCACCCGATCGGCGTCGTTCAGGGCGCCATTCGCACCATTCTCGGCTATTCCAGCCCGCGCGAATTCCGCCTGCCCGACATCCGGTCGATGATGGGCTGCATAATCCTGCTTTCCTTCGTGCTCTACCCTTATGTCTACATCGCCACCCGCGCCATGTTCCTGACGCAGCCGGCAAGCCTGATCGAGGCGGCCCGCACGCTCGGCGTCTCGCGCCGGGCCGTGTTTTGGCGTGTCGCCCTGCCGCTGGCCCGGCCGGCCGTTGCGGTCGGCATCAGCCTTGCGCTGATGGAGACGCTGAACGACATCGGCGCCGCCGAATTCCTTGGCGTGCGTACGCTGACCGTATCGATCTACACGACATGGATCACCCGCTCCGACCTGCCGGGCGCATCGCAGATTGCGCTTTCGCTGCTGGTCGTCGTGGTGGCGGTCGTAGCGCTTGAACACTATGCGCGGCGGCGCCAGCGCTTCGCGGCCGGCGCACAGCGCGGCGGCAAGAGCTTCGAACGCCATCGCGTGTCCGCCTCCGCCGGAGCGCTGCTGCTGGTGCTCGGCCTGATACCGGTCCTGATCGGCTTCATCGGGCCAGCGCTTTATCTGGCGACGGAAGCCTGGGCCCGCATCGGCTATGCCGGCATGCCCCCACGCTTCCTGTCGACCGTATCGGGCACGATATTGCTTTCTGCGGCAGCCACCCTGCTCACGCTGGCGCTCGGTGCGGCAGCGGCCTATGCGGCGCGCATTCGGCCGGGCGGCTTTTCCGCTTCAGCCTTCCGCCTTTCCACCATCGGCTATGCCGCGCCCGGAACCGTCATCGCCATCGGGCTCGTCATCGTGCTGGGAACCTTCGACCGCACGGTGAACGCACTGGCCGGGTCATGGTTCGGCATCTCCACCGGCCTCATCTTCCTCGGTTCGGGTGCGGCGCTGGTCTACGCCTATACGTCTCGCTTCCTCGCCATTTCGGCGGGCGGAATGGCTGCCGGCCTCAGCCGCATCCCGCAATCGCTGGACGAGGTTTCGCGCACGCTCGGCGAAACCGCATCCGGCACCCTGCGGCGCGTGCATCTGCCTCTGTCGAAGACGGCGCTCGCCGCCGCCGCCCTGCTCGTCTTCGTCGATTGCGTGAAGGAGCTGCCGGCAACGCTGCTGCTGCGCCCGCTCAATGTGGAGACGCTGGCCACCCATCTTTATGGCGAGGCCGCGCGCGGCACCTATGAGGAGGCGTCGATTTCGGCGCTCGCCATCGTGCTGATCGCCCTGTTGCCGGTGGTGCTCCTGTCGCGCGTTGGCGCGGAGCGCAATCTGCGGCAGGCAGACACGCCGCTTGTGCCGCAGTCGCTGCCGTCAGTTCAGCAGCAGAACATCGCCTGACGAAAAGCTGATCTCGACATGATCGCCGATCTGCGGCGGTGGCGTCGCGGGATTGTTGAACGTATCCAGCGAGACGATGCTGTCGCCCACCCTGACCCGGACCCGGATGACCGAGCCGAGGAAATGCACGTCGGCGATCTCGCCCGAAAGCATCGCGTCGTTGCCTTCGCGGTGGCCGAGGGCAATCGCCTCAGGGCGCAGCGCCAGCGACAGCGCATCGCCCGCCCTCACCCCTTCAGGCTCCTGCCGGAGCGAAAACGCACCGCTGCCGAGATGCACCTTGCCTGCCGGCCCCAGCGTGCCTTCGAGCACGTTCAGCGTGCCGACGAAACCGGCCACGAAGCGTGTCGCGGGGCGGTTGTATATCTCGAAAGCAGCGCCGACCTGCTCAACCTTGCCGCCATACATGACCACGATGCGATCCGAGATCGACAGCGCCTCTTCCTGATCATGGGTGACGAAAATGGTGGTGATGCCGAGCTTCTTCTGGATGGAGCGGATTTCCTCGCGCAGCGACACGCGCACCTTGGCGTCCAGCGCCGACAGCGGCTCGTCGAGCAGCAGCACCTTCGGTCTCGGCGCCAGCGCACGCGCCAGCGCGATGCGCTGCTGCTGGCCGCCGGAGAGCTGATAGGGGTAGCGATTGCCGAACTCGCCGGCCGGTAGCTTGATGATGTCGAGCATCTCGGCGACGCGGCTGTCGATCTCGGCTTTCGGCACCCCGGCCACTTTCAGGCCGAAGCCGATGTTCTGCGCCACGGTGAGGTTGGGGAACAACGCATAGGCCTGGAAAACCATGCCGATATTGCGCTGGTTCGGCTTCAATGCGGTGACATCCTTGCCGCCAATGACGATGCGCCCCGCACTCGGCTCCTCGAAACCCGCCACCATGCGCAGAACCGTGGTCTTGCCGCAGCCGGAAGGGCCGAGGAAGGAAACGAATTCACCCGCTTCGACGTCGAGATTGAAATCCTGCACGACGGTGGTGGCACCGAAGGATTTGCGCACGTGCTGGATCGACAGGAAGGGCTCTGGCATTGGCTGTGCGGTCTCCGTTCTCAGTGCTGAACGCCCGGCGCCTTGGGCGCGAACTTCGAGACGAACTGGATCAGGGCCATGCAGCCCCAGGTTATGGCAAAGGCGATCACGGCAAGTGCCGCCGGCTCATAGGCGCGGTTGGCGCCGAGCAACTGCATGTACGGGCCGAAGGATGGCCGGTTGAGCAGCGCCGCCATGACGAACTCGCCGATGACGATGGCGAAGGTGATGAATGCGCCCGACAAAACCGCCACCGCCACATTCGGCAGGATGACCCGCGCAAGGATCGTGATCCATCCGGCACCAAGGCTCTGCGCGGCTTCCGTCAGCGTGGCGACGTCGATGGCGCGCAAGCCGGTATCCACCGCCCGGTACATGTAAGGCAGCGAAAGGATCACATAGCCGAACATCAGGAGCAGGTTGGTGCCCATGGCCGAACCGGTGAGCGGCAGCCATGACGAGGTGTTGTAGAGGCGGATATAGCCGAACACGATGACGATCGGCGGAATGATCAGCGGCAAAAGCGTGACGAATTCCAGAACCGGACGCCAGCGCGGCAGCTTCAGCCGAACCCAGTATGCGGTTGGCACCACAAGCAGCACGCCGAAGGCGATGGTGGCGAGCGCCATCAGCACGGAATAGGTGAAGGTCTGCTGGAAGCGCGGATCGGCCAGCACCGTCCAGTAGGCATCGAGGGTGTAGGCGCCGCGACGCATCTTGAGCGAGAATTCGGCCGTACTGACCAGCGGGAAAATGAAATAAAGCGCGCCAATGCCGAAGAACAGCCAGGACCAGATGCGGTTGATCTTCATTTCATCCACCTCTCGCTGCGGGCGCGAAGCCAGATATAGATGAAGTTCGCGATACCGGTGATGACGATCATGCCGAAGGCGAGCGCATAACCGAGATGCGGATCCTGCAGGACATCGCCGCGTATCTGCGCGAACAGCAGGATCGGCACGATGGACAGCGAGCTGCCGGTCAACGCATAGGCGGTTGCGACCGCGCCGAAGGCATTGGCAAACAGCAGCGCGAAGGTACCGAGCAGACTGGGCCACAGGATCGGCAGCGCCACCATGCGCCAGTACTGGAAGGGCGATGCCCCCAGAATGGAGGCGGCCTCGCGCCATTCGCGGCGCATGCCGTCCAGCGCCGGCGTCATGATCAGGATGGTGAGCGGGATCTGGAAGAACAGATAGGTCAGCGTCAGTCCGCCGAAGGACAGGATGTTGAAGCCCATTCCGTAAATATTGATGCCGAACCAGTCGCGCAGGATGAGCGTGACGAGGCCGAGCCGCCCGAAGGTGGCGAGAAAGGCAAAGGCCAGCGGAATGCCGGCGAAATTGGAGGCCACGCCCGAGAAGGTGAGCATCGGCGAGCGCAGCCACGCGGGCAGTCCCCCCAGCACCATTGCCCATGCCATGAGGAAGCCGACGAGGCAGCCGAGCAGCGCGGAAGCCACGCTGATGCGGATCGAAATCCAGTAGGCCGCCATGATCGACGGCTGGAACAGGTTGATGATGTTGTCGAGCGTGAACTCGCCCGCGGCATTGCGGAAGGAACCGACGATGATCTGCATGGTCGGCAAAACGAGAAACAGAAGCGCGAACAGCAGAAACGGCATCACGCCAAGCCACGCAAACGACATGCGCGGACGTGTTACCGCAGAAGCCGGCGCGGCGATCGATTGGCTCATGCGCAACACATGCCTTCTTCCCGCGATCACCGCGCACTTTAACAGCCACGCTCTGGCGATCTTACCCCTGTGTACAGGCAATGGGCGAAACCAGTCCGGCTTCGCATTGATGCCCGGTCGCTCCGGCGCGGCTCCCTGCGGAGCCGCGCCGGATTGTTCAGGCCGCCTTACTGGACGTTGGCGCCGACGACGCTGTCCCAGCCGCCGGTGACGGCGTTCTTGTTGGCATCCTGTTCCTCAAGCGTCGGGAACACGGCCTTGGTGTAGGCTTCCGCCGGCGGCAGCTTGTCGAGGATTTCCTGCGGCACCTTGCCTTCGGAAACCAGCTGGTTGAAACGGGCCGGGTGGCAGTAGCCCTTCAGGAAGCCGATCTGGCCCTCGTCGGAATAGATGTATTCCAGCCACAGCTTGGCGGCGTTCGGATGCGGCGCATGGGCGCTGATCGCCTGCGCGTAAACGCCTGCGAGAACACCGCTCTTCGGCACCACGACCTCAACCGGCGGGTTGCCGTTCAGCGTGTCGCGGTCAGCAAGGGCGTTGTAGTCCCAGCGCACGATGATCGGCGTGGTGCCCTGCGCAAGCGACGAGGCCTTGCCGATGACCGGCACGAAATTGCCCTTCTCGTTGAGCTGCTTGAAGAAGTCGAGACCGGCTTCCGAAGCCTTGGAGGCGTCGCCGCCGGCAGCCGAAAGGCCCGCAGCATAGACCGACAGGATCGCCTGGTTCGCCGCGCGCGGATCACCCGCCAGCGCAACGGAATTGGCATATTCGGGCTTCAGCAGATCGGCCCAGTCCTGCGGCACTTCCTTGACGATGTCGGTGTTCACCTCGAACGCGAGAACGCCATAATAGCCGCCGTACCAGTGGCCTTCCGGATCCTTGACCTCGATGCCGTCGAAGGTCGAAACCTTGTAAGGCAGGAGCAGGCCTTCCTTGGTCGAGGACGGACCGAAAGCGAGACCGACGTCGATCACGTCAGGAGCCTGCGGGCCGGTGTTGCCCTTGTTGGCGCGGATCGCCTCGATCTCGTCGGCCGAGCCGGCGTCCGGGTTCAGTTCATTGATGGTGATTTCCGGATACTTGGCCTTGAAACCAGCCAGAATGCCTTCCCATCCGCACCAGTCGTGCGGCAGGGCGATTGTGGTCAGCATGCCTTCCTTCTTGGCCGCCTCGACGATTTCATCCAGCGACTGGGCGGACGAAATAGCCGACGTGACCATCAGAGCGGTTGCCGTTACGGACAGTACCTTCCCCGCAAACTTGAACATCTCGTTATCTCCATTGAGCTGACGCCTTGTGACGCCTGCGACGCGGTAGCGAGTTCATGTGACGTTTGGATGAAAGCCAGATGAAACCCGCCCGCCACAAAGTGAAAGGCTAAACTACTTTGGCCGATACTAGCAATCGGCCCCTATTATTTTCCGGCTAAATAATACCCTCCTGTTTCCCCTCTGGAGTTTCTGTTGCAGTCCGGGCAGCTTATGCTGCTTCTCAGACGGTTCCGGTGAGAGCGCCCTCAAGCAGTCTGAGCGCACCTTCCTTGGTCAGCTTGAGCGGATTTCCGCCAGCGGTCGGATCGACGATGGCCATTTCCGCGATGAGGTCCTTGCGTGCGGCATCCATATCGAGGTCTTTGATCAGGCCCGGCAGCGTATGCGGAACCTTCAGTTCCTCACGCAGCCTGATGATTGCCGCCGCAAATCCATCGAACCCGCCCTCAATGCCGCAATAGGCTGCGAGCCGCTCGATGCGTTCCTCGATCGCCTCGCGGTTGAAGGCCAGCACATAGGGCATGAACACGGCATTGGTCATGCCGTGGTGGGTATCATAAAGCGCACCGATCGGATGCGACAGCGAATGGATGGCACCGAGCCCTTTCTGGAATGCCGTGGCGCCCATGGCTGCCGCCGACATCATGTTGGCGCGGGCGATCAGGTCCGAGCCGTCATGGAACGCCTTCGGCAGGTTTTCCAGAACCAGACGAACGCCTTCCACGGCAATGCCGTCGGCCATCGGGTGATAGCCCGGCGCGCAATAGGCTTCGAGGCAGTGCGCCAGCGCATCCATGCCGGTGCCGGCAGTGATGAACGGCGGCATGCCGGCGGTCAGTTCCGGATCGGCAACTACGATGGCCGGCATCATCTTCGGGTGGAAGATGACCTTCTTGGTGTGCGAAGCCTCATGCGTGATGACGCCGGCACGGCCAACCTCTGAGCCGGTTCCGGCGGTGGTCGGCACCGCCACGATCGGCACGATCTTGTCCGCGTCGGCGCGCGTCCACCAGTCGCCGATGTCCTCGAAGTCCCACACCGGGCGGCTCTGTCCGGCCTGGAAGGCGATCAGCTTGCCAAGGTCCAGCGCCGAGCCGCCGCCGAAGGCGATGACGCCGTCATGGCCGCCCTTGTTGAAGACCTCGATGCCGGCCGTCAGATTGGACTCGACCGGGTTCGGCTTGACGTCGGAGAATACGCCGTAGGGCACTTTGGCGGCATCGAGAATGGCCAGCGTCAAGGCAACGACGGGCAGCTTCGCCAGACCCGGATCAGTGACGAAGAGCGGGTTCCTGATGCCGGTGGAAGCAAGCGCTGCCGGCAACTCGTTGATGCGGCCGACTCCGAAGAAAACGGTGGTCGGATAATTCCATTTGGAGACGGGATTGGTCATTTAGATGATCTTTCGATGGGGAAGCCAGATTGGGAGCCGATGTCCACCATTCCGTGAAACGCGGCGAAGCCTGTATCCGGAATGACGGCGAACATCAGATATTTTCCTTCAGATGGTAGCTCTTCGGGCGTGTCAGGTTGTCGTAGCCGATGGCCGACAGTGCCGCGCCCTTGCCGGTGTCCTTCACGCCGGTCCATACCAGCGCCGGATCAAGATAGTCGCAGCGGTTCATGAAGACGGTGCCGGTTTCGACCTGATCGCCGATCGAGATCGCGTGCTCGGTATCGCTGGTCCAGATCGAGGCCGTGAGACCATACGGGCTGTCGTTCATCAGCGCGATGGCCTCTTCGTCGTTGCGCACCTTCATGATGCCGACGATGGGGCCAAAGCTCTCTTCACGCATGACGCTCATCTGGTGATCGACATTGGTGAGCACTTCCGGCCCGATATAGGGCGAGCCGGCAACGTCGCCATCGACCTTCATGTTGATATGCGCAACCGCGCCCTTGCGCAGGGCTTCCGCCTTCTGCTCGCGGATCAGGTCGGCAAAGCGCGCATGCGCCATCGGCCCGAGCGTCGTGGACTGCTCCAGCGGATTGCCGACCACATAGTTCTTCGTCTCGGCAATGAAGCCTTCCACGAACTGGTCATAGACCTTCTCGTGCACATAGACGCGCTCGATGCCGCAGCAGCACTGCCCCGAATTGAAGAAGGCGCCGTCGACAAGGCTGGCGACCGCATTTTCTATGCCCGCATCCGGCAGCACATAGGCGGGATCCTTGCCGCCGAGTTCGAGGCCGAGCGTCATGAAGGTGCCCGCGGCTGCCTTTTCGATGGCACGCCCTCCCCCAACCGATCCGGTGAAGTTGACATGGTCGATCTTGCCGGAGCCGAGCAGCTTCTCGGTCTGGCCATGGTTGAGCACGACGTTCTGGAAAACGCCCTTCGGCAGACCGGCCATCTCGAAGGCTTTGGCGAAGCGCTCGCCCACCAGCAGCGTCTGGGCCGCGTGCTTGAGGATCACCGTCGAGCCGGCCATCAGCGCCGGAACGATAGTGTTGACCGCCGTGAGATAAGGATAGTTCCACGGCGCGATGACCATCACCACGCCCAGCGGCTCCTTCTTCACATAGCGGCGGAAACCGTCCTTCGGATTGGCTGCGGCGACCGGCTTCAGCGCCTGTTCGGCAATTTCGATCATGTAGGAGGCGCGCTCGCGCACGCCGCCGAATTCGCCGCCATATCGAATCGGGCGGCCCATCTGCCACGCAATTTCCGGCACGACCTCGTCGGTCATGGAGAAAAGCGCTTCCAGCATGGCGAGCATGTATTTGCCGCGCTCGGCGACCGATACCTGCGCCCAGCCGGGCTGGGCAGCGCGGGCGCGCTCGACGGCAGCGTTGAGCGCCTGATCGGTCGCGACCGGTCGTTCGGCGTAGACCGAGCCGTCGATCGGGGAGATGAGCTTGACCGTTTCGGTCATGGTTGTCGTCCTTCGTCAGTTGTCCGGGCGGACACACCGCCCCATTTCCTGCAGTTCCGGCTGTTCCGGAAAGAGCCGCTGCCCTGCAGCCGCTCCCTCCGGAATCTGGCTGTGCTCAGTAGCGCTCGAAACCGCGATGCAGTTCCCAGTCGGTGATGCGCCGGTCATACTCCATCTGCTCCCAGCGGGCCGTGTGGACATAATGATCCACCACATCGTCGCCGAAAGCCTGCCGCAGCAGCTTCGACTTGTTCAGGGTCTCGGTCGCGTCGCGCAATGTCTTGGGAATTTCAGGAAGTCTGGAGGCCTGATAGGCGTCGCCGACGAACGGCTTCTGCAGTTCCAGCTTCTCGTCGAGACCGGCAAGGCCGGCGGCGATGAGCGCAGCGAATGCCAGATAGGGATTGAGGTCCGCGCCGCCGATCCGGCATTCCATGCGGATCGCCTTGCTGCCCTCGCCACACAGGCGGAAGCCGGCCGTGCGGTTGTCTTCCGACCACATGATCTTGGTCGGCGCAAAGGTGCCGGCCTGAAAACGCTTGTAGGAGTTGATGTAGGGCGCGAGGAAATAGGTATATTCGCGTGCGTATTTGATCTGGCCGGCCGACCACTGGCGGCCAAGCTCCGACAGGGTCCACGGTGCGTTCTTGTCGAAGAACAGCGGTGTCTTGCCGTCGGCGCTCCACACCGAATTGTGGATGTGGCTGGAATTGCCGGCAAGATCGTAATTGTACTTGGCCATGAAGGTCACGGCCTTGCCTTCCTGATGGGCGATCTCCTTGGCGCCGTTCTTCATGAAGACATGGCGGTCGGCCATTTCGAGCGCCTCGGCATAGCGGCCGTTGATTTCCTCCTGGCCTGGGCCCCATTCGCCCTTGGAGCATTCGATCGGGATGCCGGCAGCGCTCAGCTCATTGCGCAGACGCCGCATATATCCCTCTTCCTTGGAGGTGATATCGATCAGATAATCACCGATATAGGGAGAGGCCGTGTCGAGCTTCTGCCAGTACTTGTCACGGGCAGTCGCATAGGTTTCCGAAAACAGGAAGAATTCCAGCTCGGAGGCGAAATAGGCGATGTAGCCGCGCTCCTCCAGCCTCTTGAGCTGGCGGCGCAGAATGCCGCGCGGCGAATGCGGCAGATCTTCGCGGGTATGGTGATCCTGCGCGTCGCAGATCACCAGCGCCGTCTTTTCCAGCCATGGCACGGGGCGGATGGTGGACAGGTCCGGCTTCATGACGAAGTCGCCATAGCCCTTCGACCAGCTTGCCGCCTTGTAGCCGGGCACCGGCTCCATATCGATGTCGTCTGCCATCAGATAGTTGCAGCCATGCGTCTCCTCATAGGCGGAATCGACGAAGAACTGCGCCACGAAGCGCTTGCCGATGAGACGACCCTGCATGTCGACCGATGCCGTCAGAACGGTATCGATTTCGCCCGAGGCGACTGCGCTCTTCAATTGATCGAACGAAAGTTTTCCGGCCATTCTCTTCTCCGCCGCCCCTGCGGCTGCATGATTGCGAGTTCAGTTCAAAATCTGGAAGGAGGTCCGGCCACCGGAGCGGCCGGACCGAAATGCATCAGCCGTAACGATAGGGTGCGCCGGCCTTGCGCATGGTGTCCTGATACTTTTTCAGGATTTCAACGACCTTGGCGTTGCGCTCGCTCTTGGCGGCGATTTCGTCCCAGAACTCCATCGCCATGTCCTCGACGCCCTTCCACTCCTCTTCGGGAATGGTGGTGAGTTCGAGCTTGCCGCCCGTAGTGCGGTAGTGCGCCTCGCCCCACCAGTACCAGTGCTGGCGATAGTAGTGCGAGGAATCCATCGCCAGATTGAACAGCGTCTTGAGATGATCGGGCACCGCGTTCCATTTGTCGGTGTTGGCGAAGAACGAGCCAGACCATGCGCCCGAGATGTTGTTGGTGAGATAGTATTTGGTGACGTCCGCCCAGCCCACCGTGTAGGTTTCGGTGGCGCCGCACCATGCGATACCGTCGATCTCGCCTGTCTGGAGCGCGACTTCGATGTCTTCCCACGGCAGGGTAACCGGCACCACGCCAAGGCGCGAGATGAACTGGCCGCCGGTCGGGAAGGTGTAGACGCGCAGACCCTTCAGGTCCGCCACCGAACGGATCGGCTTGGTGGTGGCGAAGTTGCACGGATCCCATGCGCCGGCGCTGAGCCAGGTCACGCCGGGGACCTCGCCATAGGCTTCTTCCCAGATCTCCTTCAAGCCATACCAGTTCCACAGCACCGGAACGTCGAGGCTGTAACGGGAGGCGAAGGGGAAGTAGGCGCCGAACACGGCGACATCCACGGGCGACGCCATGGAATCATCGTCGCTCTGGGCGGCGTCGATGGTGCCGGTCTGCACGGCGCGGAACAGCTCGCCCTGCGGCACGAGCTGGTCGGCGGTGTACATCTCGATCACCATCTCGCCATTGGCCGCCTTGTTGAAGGCATCGATGGCCGGCTTGCAGACGTGATCGGCAAGCGCCGGACCGGCATAGGTCTGGAGGCGCCACTTGATCGGCGCCTGCGCCTTCACATAGGGGGTGGCAAGTGCCGTGGCGCCCACGGCGCCAGCCCCTGTCAGAACGGATTTGCGCAAGAAATCGCGCTTGCTGATGGTCTTCTTGCTGTCGGTCATGAGTTGCTCCCTCTGTTATGTCGAACCGTCAACGCTTCACTCACTCGGGCGGGCCGGCATGTTTCGCCCCGCCCCACGCCTTTCGGAAACAAGGCGCATATGGCTCATCTCAGCGCTTGCCCATGTAGGTCTCAGGCAGCCACATCGCGATGTCCGGGAAGATCATGATGATGATCATCGTCAACACCATCATGAAGAAGAACGGAATGATCGACTTGTAGATGTCGACAATGGTGATTTCCGGCGGCGCCATGGCCCGCATCAGGAACAGATTGTAGCCGAAGGGCGGCACGATATAGGCGATCTGACAGGTGATCGTATAAAGAATGCCGAACCAGATCAGATCGAAACCGAGCGCCTTGACCAGCGGAATGTAGAGCGGCGCAACGATGACCAGCATCGCGGTGTCGTCGAGGAACATGCCAAGGATGATGAAGGAAAACAGCATCATCGACAGCACGCCCCACGGGCTCAGCTCCCAGGTGTGGAGCAGCAGGTTCTCGATCGCCTTGATGGCTCCCAGACCGTCGTAGACGGCACTGAAGCACAGTGCGCCGAGGATGATCCACAGGAACATCGCCGAAACCGACAGCGTGTTGCGCGTCGTCTCCTCCATCACGCTCTTCGTCAGGCGCCCGGTGAACAGCGCGGCCAGCAGCGCCAGAAGCGCACCGACCATCGAGGTTTCAACCAGGCTGGTGGTGCCGGTGAGGAACAGGCCCATGATCGTGGCGAACAGGCCGAAAGGCAGCAGGCCCGCGCGCAGCAGCACCAGCTTCTCGCGCATGGTGATCTGGCTGAGTTCCTCCTTCGACAGCGCCGGCCCCATCTCGGGCTGCAGGCGGCAGCGTATATAGATGTAGGCGGTGAAGATGATCGCCATCAGGATGAACGGCCCGATGCCGGCAAGCCAGAGCTGCAAAACCGGCTGGCGCGCGATCATCGCATAGAGAATGAGCACCACCGAAGGCGGCCCCATGATGCCGAGCGACGAGCCGCCCTGAATGACGCCCGTGATCATCGTCTTGTCGTAGCCGCGGCGCAGCAGTTCCGGCAGCGCCACCGTCGCTCCGATGGCCATGCCCGCCACCGACAGGCCGTTGACCATCGAGATGATGATCATCAGGCCCATGGTGCCGATGGCAAGACCGCCGCGCACCGACCCGAACCAGACATGGAACATCCGGTAGAGATTGGTGGCGATGCCGGATTCCGACAGCATGTAACCCATGAAGACGAAGAACGGCACGGTGATCAGCGGATACCAGTTGAGCACCTGAAAAGCCGCGTTGAACGGCATTTCCGCCGCGCCATCGCCCCACAGCCACAGCGCCGCACCGGCGCCCACCGCGCCGATGACGCCGAACACGCGCTGCCCCGTCGCCATGAGCAGCAGCATGGACGCGAACATGAAAAGGGTGATCAGTTCCGAACTCATGTCAGCGGCTTCCCACGCGCTTCAGCCACGTTCTTGAAGAAAGTGGAAATGGATTGCAGCAGCATCAGGAAGATGCCGAATGTCATGATCGTCTTGATCGGCCACAGAGGCGGCGCCCAGGCCGTGTAGTTCTTCTGGCCGTAGGTGATGGCATATTCCGTGGACGACACGCCCGCACGGAACAGCACCGCCAGATAGAAGATGACGAAAAGAATGGTGAAAGCATCGGTCATCGCACGGCGGCGCGGCGACATCATGCCGTAGAACAGGTCCATGCGCACATGCGCATCGATCTGCAGGGAATAGGCTCCGCCCAGCAGATAATATGCCGACAGCATGAACTGCGACATCTCCATGACCCAGTTGACCGGGTAGCCGAAGACGACGCGCATGACCGTCGAGTAGAGCAGTATCGCGCCCATCGGAAAGATCAGATACATCGCGAAACGACCGACCCCGTAGCCGATCGCATCGACCCAGCGAACGTAGAGCCTGATGGGTTCAGGCATTGACGCCTCCCTTGTCTCCCTCAGTGTTGCCGCCGACATGGATGTTGGCGAGCAGCGAGCCGAGCAGTTCCGCCCATTTGCGCTGGCCGGCCGCGTCGGCGATCTCGTCATTGCGTATTTCGATCATCGCGCAGGCAAGCCCACGCGCGCGGGCGTGATGCTCCAGCGTGAAATAAACCAGATCAGCTGGTGAATAGGGCTCATTCGCCCCCACCCTGATGCCCGCCACGGAATTCAGCGCGCGCAGCAATGGCGCTGAAATGCGCTCGTCCTCATCATGGATGATTCCGATGTGCCAGGGCCGATTTTCTCCGAAATAGACCGGCGTGTAGGAATGGACGGATACCAGCCGCGTCTCGCGTCCCGCCGCCAGCCGCTCCTCGATGGTGGCGGCGATCGTGTTGTGAAACGGCCTCCACGCAAGATCGACGCGCGCCTGCCTTTGATCGGGAGTCAGGCCGGCATTGCCGGGTATGGTCGTGGTTTCGCTGGTTGCCGGGATCAGATTATGCGCATCGAGCGGGCGGTTGCAGTCGATCACCAGCCGCGACATGCAGGTTTCGATCAGCGTGGCATCGAGCGCATTCGCCATCAGGGTCGCGACCGCCAAAGCGCCGGGGTCCCAGGCTATATGACGCTGAAAATCATCCTGCGACAGGCCAAGCGTTCCGATTTCGGCCGGCATGTAGTTGGATGCATGGTCGCAGGTGAACACATAAGGGCTTTGCCCTCCCGGATTCGTAACCCTGACAGCCTGCTCTGATGAACGCTCGTTCCCCATAGCTCTCCGTTCCCCAGGCGACGTATCATATGTTACTTATTGTTTTTCATTTCGCCTTGACGGATGATTTCATACACATTGCTCAGCTTTGTCAAATCCGTTTTATCGGGCTCTGGCCCAATCGCTTCCAAATGGGGATATCATGAACTCCAGCATCGCCGAGCTTATCACGGAGCGCATCGATGACATGCCGGCCGGCGAACGGCGGGCAGCACAGACGCTGATCGCCAACTATCCGCTGCTGGGTCTGAAGACGGTGGCGGACTTCTCGCAGCAGGCCGGAGTGTCGTCGCCCACCATCCTGCGCTTCGTCGCCCGGCTGGGGTTTCACAACTACGCCGAGTTTCAGGCCACGCTTCAGGACGAGCTTGCCGCGCAGCTGCAATCGCCCGCCTCGCGCACCTATGCGCCGAGCAGCCGCGGCAAGGGCGCCGTCTCGCCGATGCTGGAGGCAACCCTCGACAATCTGCGTGAGACATTCCGTCATATTTCCGATCGCCAGCTTGAGGATATCGCCGCCTGTCTGGCCGAAAAGCGCGGGCATCTGTTTTTGATTGGCGGCCGCTTTACCGATCCGCTGGCCCGTTACACGGCTGCCCATCTGGCCATCATCCGCCCGAACGTCTTTCATCTGGCAGGGCAGGAAAGCATGTGGCGCGACCGGCTCATCGACATGGGCAAGCAGGATATCGTGCTGATCTTCGACATACGCCGCTATCAGGACAGCCTGCTGCGTTTCGCCGAAAAAGCGCATCAGCGCGGCGTCGCCATCGTGCTCGTCACCGATCAGTGGCTGTCGCCCATATCGCGCTTCGCCAAATATGTGGTGGCAGGCCGCACCGCCATGCCTTCGGCGTGGGATTCCTCGGCTTCGCTTTTCGTCATAGCGGAATCGCTGATCGACGCCGTCACAAGACGCCTCGAAACGGAGGGCGCCAGACGTATCCGCGAGATGGAAGGGCTGCGCTGAAACGCATCCTCTGCAAGGGGTTGAGCAACCTTACGCAGATTTAATGTGCTTTGCCACCGGAGAATTGTCATAAAGGTTGGGTACCGGGCACGATGTGCATTTCGTGGTACCCTGCGCTTGAATTCCACGCTCGGAATGCGGCGCGCAGTTTGGCAGACGACCGGAGTTTCGATGGCAGCCTGGAAGCAGATCCTGTTCTCAATAGCGATTCTCGCTGCAATCGCAGTTGGGGGCTACATGTTCATGCCTGCCTCGACCGACACTCTGGCCCGTCTCGGCATCGGCACGGCGGAAAACCCTGCCACCCGCACCGGCTCCATCGCGACCGGCGAACAGGGTGAAGGCCCCCGCAGCGTTTCGGTCGTCGCGGCCACGGCCACCACCGCGACAATCAACGACAGGCTCAACGCCATCGGCACCGGCCGCGCCAAAGCCACGGTGGCCGTGACACCCTATGGCTCCGGCCGCCTGACTGAACTTCTGGTCGTCTCGGGCTCGCGCGTGGAAGCCGGGCAGGTCATTGCCAGACTGGATTCCGCCACCGAGGAAATCGCCGTCGAGCGCGCGAAAGTCGTTCACGAGGATGCCGTTGCCAAGGTTGCGCGCATCCGTCAGCTCCGGTCGTCCAACGCCGCCACGCAGGTCCAGCTCACGGATGCAGAACTTGCGCTGCGCAACGCCGAACTGAGCCTGCACGACGCTGAAGTGGCACTGGATCGCCGCTCCGTCACGTCGCCCATTTCCGGCGTCGTCGGCATTCTGCCGATCGAAGCCGGCAACTATGTCACCAGCCAGACGTCGATCGCCACCATCGACGACCGCTCCTCGATTCTTGTCGATTTTCACGTCCCTGAACGTTTCGCATCGATGATCGAGATCGGCGCTCCGATCAGGGCGACGCCGCTTGCCAATCCCGACCGGGAATATGCGGGCACGGTCAGCGCCATCGACAATCGCATTGACGAGAAAAGCCGCACGCTCTGGGTGCAGGCAACGATCGCCAACCCCTCGGATTCTCTGCGTGCCGGCATGTCGTTCCAGATCAACATGTCGTTCCCCGGCGAATCCTACCCGGCGGTCAGCCCGCTTGCCGTGCAGTGGGGCTCGGAAGGCGCATTCATCTGGACCGTGGATGACGGCAAGGCAAAGCGCGTGCCTGTGCGCATCGTTCAGCGCAACACCGAAAATGTGCTGATCGACGCACCAATCGCTGCAGGCACTGTCGTCGTCATCGAAGGCGTGCAGAGCGTGCGTGACGGCGGCGGCGTGCGCATCGCCGGCGACGCGGCCCGAAGCGTGGATGCGGACGGCTGAAGGCCGCCCCGGAAATAACGAGACCATGCCATGAATGACGAGATCAAGAGTGGCCAGAAAGGCCTGACGGCGCTTTTCATCCGCCGCCCGGTTCTGGCCTTCGTGCTCAACGTGCTGATTGCAGTGGCCGGCGTCGCCGCCTTCTACGGCGTCGAGGTTCGTGAGTTGCCGGACGTCGACCGCGCCGTCATTTCCGTGAACACCAACTTCACCGGCGCGGCGGCCGAAACGGTCGACCGCGAGATGACCGACGTCATCGAAAGCGCGGTTGCCCGCGTCTCCGGCGTGAAGTCCATCTCGTCGCGCTCGTCCTATGGGTCGAGCCGCGTCACCATCGAGTTCAATGACGGCGTCGATCTCAACGTCGCCGCCTCCGACGTGCGCGACGCCGTCTCGCGCGTCACCAACCAGTTGCCTGACGAGGCCGACGCGCCGCGCATCGTGAAGGCCGACGCCAATGCCGAGGCGGTCATGCGTCTGGCCGTCACCTCCGACACGATGACCGTCGAGGACATGACCGTCATCGTCGAGGACCAGATCGAGGACACGCTCGCCGCCGTGCCTGGCGTGGCCGACGTCCAGATCAACGGCGATCGCGAGAAGATCTTCCGCATCGACGTCAATCAGGCAAGGCTCGCCAGCCTTGGCTTCACCGTGGCGGACCTGCGCGCGGCTCTGGCGTCCGTCGCCTTCGACAAGCCGGCAGGATCGATCTCCACCTCCGACCAGAATCTGGTCGTGCGCACCAGCGCCGAAGTGAACACGCCCGAGGCTTTCGAGCAGATCTACATCGACGGCAACACCCGCATCGGCGATGTGGCGACGGTGACGCTCGGCCCCGACATCGGCCAGAGCATGCTGCGCTCGGACGGCAAGACCGGCATCGGCATCGGCATCGTGCGCGCCGCCGAATCCAACACGCTTGAAATTTCCAATGGCGTGAGGGCCGCGGTCGAAAACATCCAGCAGAACCTGCCGGAAGGCATGACCATCAAGATCACCTCGGATGATGCCGTCTTCGTCAACGGCGCGGTTCACGAGGTCGAGATCGCGCTGGCGCTGGCGGTGTCGATCGTGCTCATCGTTATCTACGCCTTCCTGCTCGACTGGCGCGCCACCCTCATTCCGGGCCTGTCCATGCCGGTGGCCATGATCGGCACCATCGCCGCCATTTATCTGGCCGGCTTCTCCATCAACATCCTCACCTTGCTGGCGCTGGTTCTCGCCACCGGCCTCGTCGTCGACGACGCCATCGTGGTGCTGGAAAACATCGTGCGCCGGCGCAATCAGGGCCTCGGCCCCCGCGCCGCCGCCGTGCTTGGCACGCAGGAGGTGTTCTTCGCCGTGGTGGCGACCACGGCAACCCTCATCGCCGTCTTCGTGCCGATCTCCTTCATGCCGGGCCAGACCGGCGGCCTGTTCCGAGAATTCGGCTTCGTGCTGGCGATCTCCGTCCTGCTCTCGGGCGTGGTGGCGCTGACGCTGTGCCCGATGCTGGCGTCGCGCATGCTGACTTCGGCGTCATTGCACCACGAGGGCGGAACCGGCATCGGCGGCCGCATCGGCGCGAAGCTCGGCGGCCTCTACAAGCGCTGCCTGAACGCCTGCCTCAATGCCCCATGGCTGGTGGTGCTGGTGGCGGTTCTGTTTGCCGGCCTCGCGGTCATCCTGTTCGGAACGATCCGTCAGGAACTGACGCCGAGCGAGGACCGTTCCATGGTGCTGCTGCGGGTCAGCGCCCCTCAGGGCGTCAGCCTCGACTATACGGCCGCGCAGATGCGCACCATCGAGCAACTGATCGAGCCCATGCGCATGACGGGCGAGATCGAAAGCACGTTCCAGTATGCCGGCAACAGCGGCAACTACAACAGCGGCTTCATGGTGATCACGCTCGCGCCCTGGGACAAGCGCAGCCGCAGCCAGCAGGAGATCTGGTCGCAGATCAATGGCCTGACGCGCCAGATGCCGGCCATACGCGTCTTCCCCATCCAGCCCAACAGCCTCGGCATCCGCGGCGCGGGCAACGGCCTGCAGTTCGCCCTCGTCGGCAATGACCGCGCCACGCTCAGCGCCATAGCTGACAACATCATCGCCACCATGGAGCAGGATCCGCGCTTCGAGAAGCCGCGCCTGTCCATCGACCCGTCGCAGCCGCAGCTCTCGGTCGCCATTGACCGCGAGCGGGCATCCGACCTCGGCATCGACATCAACGGGCTGGCCAATACGCTGCAGGCCATGCTCGACGGCAACGAGATCGGCGACGTCTTCATCGGCGACCGCGCGTTCGGCGTCAAACTCGTCTCGACCACCAATCCGGTCAACGACCCGACCGATCTGGAGAACCTGTTCCTCAGGACGGGCGACGGCCGCTTCGTGCCGATGTCGACCATCACCACGCTGACCGAGAAGGCAGTGCCGCCGACCCTGACGCGCGAGCAGCGCCAGGCCTCGGTGGCCATCACCACCGATCTGCGCGCCGATTTCGCGCTTGGCGACGCCTATGTCGAAGCGCAGCGCATCGCCGAACCGCTAATGCCGGCCGGGGTGCGGATCCTGCCGTTGGCCGAAGCCGCGACGCTGGGCGAAACCAATGCGGGCATGATCACCGTGTTCGGCTTCGCGCTGGTCATCATCCTTCTGGTGCTGGCCGCGCAGTTCGAAAGCTTTATATCGGCCATCATCATCATGGCCACGGTGCCGCTCGGCCTCGCCTGCGCCATCGTCGCGCTGGTGCTCACCGGCACCAGCCTCAACGCCTACAGCCAGATCGGACTGGTGCTGCTGGTCGGCGTCATGGCCAAGAACGGCATCCTCATCGTGGAATTCGCCAACCAGCTGCGTGACCGTGGCGCCAATGTACGTCAGGCTATCGAAGAGGCGGCCAACGTGCGCCTGCGCCCGGTGCTGATGACCATGATCTGCACCGTGCTGGGCGGCCTGCCGCTGGTGCTGGCCAGCGGCGCCGGCGCCGAGGCCCGCATCGCGCTCGGGTGGGTCATCGTCGGCGGTCTCGGCCTTGCCACCGTCTCCACTCTCTTCCTCACGCCGGTCGCCTATCTGCTGCTCGGCCGCTTCGTCACGCCGAAGGTCGAGGAACAGAACCGCCTGCGCCGCGAGCTGGAAGAAGCCGCCTACACCAATGTAGAGCCCGCGGAATAGCAAACCTTCAGACGAAGCTAACACCGGAAGGGTGACAGGGCGGACACGGCCCTGTATTGCTCCTGCCCGAACCAAGGTGATATGCGGGCATCAGGAGAAGCGGCAGCCATGCAACCGATCACGCTCGATGAGCTTCTGGCCAGTGTTGGCAAGGAAGTTGGCGTCTCGCCCTGGCGCACCGTAACGCAGACCATGATCGATCAGTTCGCCGACGCGACAGACGATCACCAGTTCATCCATTGCGATCCTGAACGCGCCGCCCGGGAAACCCCCTTCGGCGGCACCATCGCCCATGGCTTCCTGCTTCTTTCGCTGCTCTCGGCCATGACCTTCGAGACTTTGCCGCCGCTGGAAAAGGGCAAGATGGGCGTCAATCAGGGCTTCGACGAAGTTCGCTTCATGACCCCGGTCAAGACCGGATCGCGCATCCGCGCCCGCTTCGTGCTGGCCGACGTCAAGGCCCGCCCGTCCGGCTGGGTGCAGGTGATGCACGATGTGACCGTTGAGATCGAAGGATCGAAGAAGCCCGCCTTCACCGCACGCTGGCTCACGCTCACCTTCGCCGAACCGCAAGCCTGACGCTGCGGCACGGCTTGCCCCCACTCATATCAGGGATATAGTCGCTCCTGTGGAGGACACTCGCAAAACAAAGACCGTGTCGCCCACCGTTCAGGAACGGCGCGAACGACACAGAGAAACGCTTCGATCAGACCTGATCGAGGCGGCGCGCCAGCTTGTGCAGGAAGAAGGCTATGATGGCCTCACCATCCGCAAGCTTGCCAGGCGAGTCGGCTATGCGCCGATGTCCGTCTACTCCTATTTCGCCGACAAGCAGGATATTCTGCTGGCACTGGCGGAAGACCGCTTCGCCATCCTTGCGCGGCGCATCGAAGAAAACACATCCGACGATCCGGTCGAGGCGCTGCGCGCGGTGATGACCGAATACGCAGCCTTCGGCCTCGGCAATCCGAACGAATATCGCATCGTCTTCATGACCGAGAAGACCAGACCTCCCGAGGGCATGACCTTCGAGGAAATGGAGGCCAACAACCCCGCCATGCTGGCGCTTCTGACCCGTGTCGAAGCCTGCATCGCGGCCGGGAAGCTGAAAGGCGATTCCTTCGCCATCGCCACCATGCTGTGGAGCATAGCCCACGGCACCATCTCCCTGATGATCACCTTCCCCTTCCACGAGTTCGGCGATCGCGACGCCTTCCTGAAGCAGATGTGCGATTTCGCGCTCGGTGCTCTTGAGGGTCAGGACATCAAGCCGCTGAGTGACAATCCCGGATCGATGTGCCGGGCGCGGCTCGCTCCCCCCACCTGATCCGTCGGCCTTCAGATCGGCGAAGAAAGCGCAGCTCTTTCGTCTGGTCATGCCAGAGGGCTCGTCAGCCGCGTGGCCCGATCCGGTAAGCGCGCTTGTAGCACCATACCAGCGGCATTCCGACGAAGGCACCCCGCCGCTCCACCGTGCTTCGTCAGACGATGACGTTTCACTGCAAATGCTCTGACGTATCTCGCCCGAAAGTGAGAACTGTTTTGGGCAATATGCGTGAAAACTGGGACTTAAAGCGTCAGGAACGAACCTGAATGATCGCGATACGCTTTAGATATTCTCCCTCCTCTTCTGCCTGACTGTTTCCCGGCTCTGCGTCATCATCCTGAGGCAAAGGGTGTGCAGGCGCTCAGGCCAAGGGCATCAGGTCTCTGCATTTGAACACCGCCCTGTCCGCGGATTGCATCACGCTGGGCGCAGCGCAGATGGACGCACGGATGATCCTCGGCTGCCTGCCAAAGCTGCAGGAACGTTGTCGCGCGCCAATTTCCGTACATGTACAATTTCTTCTTGATTTACGTTTTTAATAATTATACATGTACGCCATAAAATACACGTACGATCGGAGAAGGAAATGAAAACCGCCCTCATCGCGCTTTCCGCCCTGCTCGCCTTGTCCGGCGTCAGCATGGCAGCTTCCACCACGACACAGGCAAAGGCCACGACCGAGTGCGTCGCGGTCAGCCCCACCACTGGCAAGAAAGTGAAGATCGACTGCGCCAAAACCGCATCGATCAACAACGCCACCAGCGAAGGCAAGACCTCCGGCCCTCGTCTCGGTATCGGCGTAAACCCGTTCGTGCCTGGTCTCTGAGTACGCACGATACGGAAAGGGCGGCATCCTTCCCCCGGATAGCCGCCCTTTTTTCATGATCTTTTTCCAAGGCGTCGCCGGGAGCCGTTCTGGCCGAAGGTAAAAAGCCCTGCGGAAAAATGTCGCCTTAGCGTCCCGGCTTGCGACCTGTGACCGTCTTGGCCTGCCCGGGTTTCTTGGGCCCGCCGGGAATGGCGGAAGACGTTACCGAAACGGGGTCGCTGGCCGGAAAAGTGTCTTCGAGACCTTCCTCCAGCTCTTCGGTCTGATCCTGTACCTGCCGCTCATGCTCCAGCGACTTCACGGCAGATGTCTTGCTGCGTGTCTTGTTGTCGGTTTTCACGTTGCTTGCCATTCCAGTTTCTCCCGGCCAGTTTGTCCCGGACCTGTCCCAAAGCAGGTGACGATACAGAAACTCGGTTCCCCGGCTCCGGGTTCCCTCAGGCTGCTGCGTCGCGCGCGCCTTCCGACAGCAGGCCGAACACATAATCGGAGAAGGACCGCCAGCACTCCACCCGGAATTCCTGTTCGCTCACCCTGTAAAGCAGGATTTCCGCCTTGCCGAACACCGTGCGTGAGCACGCGCCTGCGGCAAACGCCTGTAACGACAGATCCTGCGGGCAGCCGGCGGCAAGTGTTGCCTCCGCGGCTGGCCCGCTCACCCCGAAGGCGACATTGCGGTGCGACACATCGACCGCCGAATGAAGCCCCTTTGCCTTACCGCAATCCGCCAGTATGTCGCCGCCCGCCGTGTCAATGACGAACCATTCGTCCGGCCCCAGCCAGAACGCCGTCCGCGCGGCTTTTGCCGCGGAAGTTTTCGGCTTCTGTGGCAGGGTAACGCCGAGCGCCCGCGACAGCGAAGCCACCGCTTCTTCCGGCACGCGCAGCGACACGCGATTAGCAGGCGGCAGCACCTCGACCCGCACCCCGCTTGCCGATACCTCCTGCCCAGCGAGCGCAGGCCGCCGCTCGGCCGCCGCTTCCGCCTTTACGGTCTTAGCTGCCTTAGCCATTGAGGCGTTCCCCCTTCTCGTCAAAGAATACCGTGCCGGTGACCTCCACCTCGATGGTGCGGTCGGGCATCGGCACGTAAAGTGTTTCGCCCGTTCGTCTGGCGCCGCCTTCCACCAGCGCCAGCGCGATGGAACGGCTGCAATTTTCTGACCAGTAGCTGGAGGAAACGTGGCCGATCATCTTCATGGGCACCGCCTGCTCCGGATCGGCGACGATCTGCGCGCCCTCTTCCAGAACCACATCGGGATCGCGCGTCTTCAGGCCAACGAGCTGCCTGCGCCCTTCCGCCATCAGATCCGGCCGCTTCAGCCCGCGAATGCCGACGAAATCAGCCTTCTTCTTGCCCACAGCCCAGTCGAGACCGGCATCGTTCGGCGTTACCGTGCCGTCCGTGTCCTGCCCGACGATGATGTAGCCTTTCTCGGCCCGCAGCACATGCATGGTTTCGGTGCCGTAGGCACAGGCGCCATGCTTCTGCCCCTCGGCCCACAGCGCCTCCCACACCGCTTCGCCATAATCGGCCGGCACGTTCACCTCGAAGCCGCGCTCGCCGGAGAACGACATGCGGAACAGCCGCGCCGGCACGCCGCAGATGCTGCCCTCGCGCACCGACATATGCGGCATGGCCGCATCCGAAATGTCGATGCCCTCGACCAGCGGCGCGATGATGTCGCGGCTTTTCGGCCCCTGAACGGCGATCACCGCCCATTGCTCGGAGATCGAGGTCAGCCACACCTTCAGATGCGGGAACTCGGTCTGGAGATAATCCTCCATATGGTTCATGACGCGGGCAGCACCGCCGGTGGTCGTCGTCACATGGAAGCGGTCGTCTGCCAGCCGCCCGACCACGCCATCGTCATAGATGAAGCCGTCCTCGCGCAGCATCACGCCGTAGCGGCAGCGGCCCACTTCCAGCTTCTGCCAAGGATTGGTGTACATGAGTTCCATGAAAGCCGCCGCATCCGGCCCCACAACCTCGATCTTGCCCAGCGTCGAGGCGTCGAACAGGCCGGCACTCTTGCGTACGGTCACGCATTCGCGGTTGACGGCCGCCTGCATATCCTCGCCGGCGCGCGGGAAATACCATGCACGCTTCCACTGGCCGACATCCTCGAACACCGCGCCATGACGTTCGGCCCAGCCATGCATGGCGGTGCGGCGCGTCGGATCGAACAGTTTTCCGCGTGCGTGGCCGACAATGGCGCCGAACGTCACCGGCGTGTAGGGCGCGCGGAACGTGGTCAGGCCAACCTCAGGGATCGTCCGGCCGAGTTCCTCGGCGGCGATGGCCAGACCGTGCATGTTGGAGGTCTTGCCCTGATCGGTCGCCATGCCGTTGGTGGTAAAACGCTTGACATGCTCGATCGACTGCATGCCTTCGTGAACCGCCTGGCGGATGTCCTTGGCCGTCACATCGTTCTGGAAATCCACGAACGCCTTGACCGTGGTGCCGGCCTCCGCCCCCGGTCCCGCGCCCAGCATGCCGCGCGACCAGTTCTCGCTGGCTTCCACCTTCGGCTTTGCCGGTTTCGCCACCTTGCCACCGGCTTCCTTTGCAGCCTTTACGCCGGCCGCATAAGCCTCATCGATGGTGGCGGAAAGTCCGTCGGTACCGTTGCAGGCGCCGACCGAGATGCAGTCCTGCGCATAGGTGCCGGGCAGGAAGCGCTTGACCTCGTCGTTGAAGGCGACCTTGCCGCGCGATTGTGAGAACAGATGCACCGACGGCGTCCAGCCGGCCGACATCAAAAGCGCGTCGACAGGAATGGTGCGCTCGCCCCCTCTGCCGGTGCGCGGACGCACCGTCATGGAACTGACCCGCAGCCGCCCGCCGACACGGACCACGCCGCGCCCGCCATGGATCTCGATGCCGAGCGCACGCGCCTCGTCCACCAGCTCGCCGGTCGGATTGTCGCGCAGGTCGACGATCGCCGCCACCCCGACACCGGCCTTCTTCAGGTCGATGGCCGCCGCATAGGCACTGTCATTGGCAGTGTAGACGCCGACATTTTTGCCCACCGCGACGCCGTAGTGGTTGAGATAGGTGCGCGCCGCAGATGCCAGCATGATGCCCGGCCGGTCGTTGTCCGCGAACACCATGTGCCGCTCGATGGAGCCGGTGGCGAGCACCACGCGCTTCGCCCGCACCTGCCACAGCCGTTCTCGCGGCAGGCCGCCGGACGGATTGGAAAGGTGATCGCTCACCCTCTCGGTGAGCGCGACGAAGTTCTGAAGATAATATCCGAATGCCGTGGTGCGGGTCAGCACCTGCACATTGTCCATCGCAGCCAGCTTCGCCCGCGCCGCCTGCGCCCACTGCCAGCCGCTCTCACCATCGATGACCGCACCGCTCTCGAAACGCAGGGAACCGCCAAGCTCGGCCTGTTCGTCGCAGATGATGACCCGCAGGCCGGATTCCGCCGCGGCCAGAGCCGCCGCGAGTCCTGCCGCCCCGCCACCCAGAACCAACACCTCGCAATGGGCAAAGCGCGCGGCGTAATGATCCGGATCGGGCTGGTCCGGCGCAAAGCCAAGGCCGGCGGCGGAGCGGATGAACGGCTCATAAAACGATTTCCATGCCGCCTTCGGCCACATGAATGTCTTGTAGTAGAAGCCGGCGGAGAACAGCGGCGAGGCAAGGTCGTTGACCGCACCCACGTCAAAGCCGAGCGACGGCCAGCGGTTCTGCGAAACAGCGGTCAGCCCGTCATAGAGTTCCTGCACCGTGGCGCGCACGTTTGGCGTCTTGCGCGAAGCATCGCGATGGATGCCGACCAGTGCATTCGGCTCTTCCGCACCGGCCGAGAGGATGCCCCGCGGCCGGTGATATTTGAACGAGCGGCCGACAAGGTGCACGCCATTGGCAAGCAGTGCCGAGGCCAGCGTGTCGCCCGCAACCCCGCTGTAGCTCTTGCCGTCGAAGGTAAAGCGGGCGGTTCTGGCCTGCGCAAGGCGGCCTTTGCCCGGAAGTCGGAGAGATTCGGCCATGTTATACCCCCGGAAGCTTCTTCGGCTTCGGCTCGCCGGCCTTATAGGTGACGATAAGGCGGTCGCTCACCGAATCGCGCACCGCGTTGAAGAAGCGGGCGCAGCCGTGAATGTGACGCCAGCGCTCATAGATGGTGCCGCGCGTGTTGGCGCGAATGAAGAAGAACGCCTCGAACGCCTCGTCGCTGATCGAAGCGATGTCGGACGGGCGCGCCACATGGGCCTCGCCCGCATGCCGGAACTCGGTCTCCGGGCGTTCTTCCTCGCAATAGGGGCAGCGGATCAAAAGCATGGGCTCGCCATTCCTGTCCTATAATTCGCTATGGCCGATCCTCGCGCCCTGTGGCTGGTTGCACAGGCGCTGGCCAAGTTGCTCGAAGGGCGCAAAGCGCCTGATCAGTTCCCCGACACCTTCTGTCTTCGCGATCAGATGGGTGCTGCCCATGTTCATCAGCGTCGCATCGAGAGGATTGGTCGAGACGAAAACCAGATCGGGCCTTGCTTCGGTCTCGCTCCCGTCCGGCTTCGCCGCAAACATCACGACCTTGCGCCCTCCGCTCCAGACGCACATCAAAAGCCCCTCTTCGGGCACGAAGGGCCAGTGCTGCTCGTTGTCCGTGCGCGCCACCGACTGCACGCGCACCTCTTCGGGGCTGGGCAGATGAAACAGGCTGCGCTCGTCACGCACCGACGTGACTGTCGCCGTCTGCGCCGCCAGCAGGATCGCCGAAAGCACCGGCATCAATGCGCCACGGCGGCCGCCGCCGCCTCGTCGATCAGCCGGCCGGTGCGGAAACGCTCCAGCGAGAACGGCGCGTTGATCGGATGTGGCTCGTCGCGCGCGATCGTGTGGGCGAAGACATGCGCCGAGCCGGGAGTCGCCTTGAAGCCGCCGGTGCCCCAGCCGCAATTCACATAGAGCCCATTCACCGGCGTCTTCGCCAATATCGGCGAGCGGTCGGGCGTCACGTCGACAATGCCGCCCCATGAGCGCAGCATCTTCATGCGGGTGAACACCGGAAACATCTCGCAGATCGCATCGAGCGTGTGTTCCAGATTGTGAAGCGAGCCGGCCTGCGAATAGGAATAATACTGGTCGGTTCCCGCCCCGATCACCAGTTCGCCCTTGTCGGACTGCGAGATATAGGCATGAACCGTGTTGGACATGACCACGCAGGGCACCACCGGCTTGACCGGCTCCGATACCAGCGCCTGCAGCGGATAGCTTTCCAGCGGCATGCGCACCCCGGCCATATTCATGACGACGGAGGTGTTGCCGGCCGCGACTACGCCGATCTTCTTCGCGCCGATCGGTCCGCGCGATGTTTCAACGCCTGTAACGGCACCGTTTGGCCCGCGCGTGATGCCCGTGACCTCGCAGTTCTGGATGATGTGGACGCCGCGCGCCGAGGCGCCGCGCGCATAGCCCCATGCAACCGCGTCATGGCGGGCCGTGCCGCCACGACGCTGCAAGGAAGCGCCGACGACCGGATAGCGCGCATCGCGCGATATGTTGAGCGGCGGACAGTATTCCTTCGCCTGTTCCGGCGTCAGCCATTCATTGTCGATGCCGTTCAGCCGATTGGCATGGACATGGCGCTTGAGCGACTGCACGTCATGAACATTGTGCGCCAGCATCATGACGCCGCGCGCCGAGTACATCACATTGTAGTTAAGGTCCTGCGAAAGCCCGTCCCACAGCTTCAGCGCATGGTCGTAGATGCCGGCCGATTCGTCATACAGATAGTTGGAGCGGATGATGGTGGTGTTGCGGCCCGTATTGCCGCCACCGAGCCAGCCCTTTTCGAGCACCGCCACATTGGTGATGCCGTGCTCCCTGGCGAGATAGTAGGCCGTGCCCAGCCCATGCCCGCCCGCGCCTATGATGATAACATCATAGTCCGCCTTCGGTTCCGGCGAGGTCCATTGCTGCTCCCACCCCTTGTGGCCGCGCATGGCTTCCCGCGCGATGGCGAATACCGAGTATTTCTTCACGTTCCGACGCCTCGCGATTGGACGGCAAGTTTTCCGACGAAGGTGCTTTTTCTTATCACTAGCCAAACAGCCCGGCCACCCATGCGCTGTTTGCGACGGAGCCCGCCGCAATAAACGCCGTCAGCGGCTGCGGCGAAGCGCGCCTGTGGGTATCGCCCCGCACGGCTTCGCAACCGGGGCGCAGCAATGGTAAAGCGCCAGTACAAGGAGCTGCAATGAGAGTCGACATTGACATGGGCACGGCCTCCCCAGGGAAGCCGGCCATGATCGATCTTGAGGAACTGCTGGCCACCCGATTGCTCGTGCAGGGCAATTCGGGTTCGGGCAAGTCGCATCTTTTGCGCCGCCTGCTGGAGCAGAGCGCGCCCTGGGTGCAGCAATGCGTGATCGACCCGGAAGGCGATTTCGTCACCCTGGCCGACAAGTTCGGGCATGTGGTGGTCGATGCGCAGCGCACCGAGGCCGAGCTGACCCGCATCGCCGGCCGCATCCGCCAGCATCGCGTCTCCGCCGTGCTCAATCTGGAAGGTCTCGACGTCGACCAGCAGATGCGCGCCGCCGCCGCCTTCCTTGGCGGCATGTTCGATGCCGAGCGCGAATACTGGTATCCGGTTCTCGTCGTGGTCGACGAGGCGCAGCTCTTCGCACCGGCCGCAGCCGGCGAAGTCTCCGACGAGGCGCGCCGCATCTCGCTTGCCGCCATGACCAACTTGATGTGCCGTGGCCGCAAGCGCGGCCTTGCCGGCGTCATCGCCACCCAGCGGCTGGCCAAGCTCGCCAAGAACGTCGCGGCGGAAGCCTCCAACTTCCTCATGGGGCGCACCTTCCTCGACATCGACATGGCCCGCGCCGCCGACCTTCTGGGCATGGAGCGGCGGCAGGCCGAAATGTTCCGCGATCTGGCCCGTGGCCGTTTCGTGGCGCTCGGACCTGCCATGTCGCGCCGCCCCCTGCCGATCACCATCGGCGCGGTTGAAACCTCGGCGCGCTCGGTCAGCCCGAAGCTGATGCCGCTTCCCGAGAAGACGGAGGACATGGCCGACCTGGTGTTCACGCCGGGTCCGGAGGAGGTGCGCATGCCGATGCGCAAAGCAGCACCTCAGCCCATTCCCACCGCCGATCTGATGGCCCAGCTTGCGCGTCCGCAACCGGCCCCGATGCCACCCCCGGTCGAGCCGATGTTCCCCGAAATCGACGAGGCGGAGCGCGAGGCGGGCATCGACACCGTGCTGAAGGAAATCCTCGAAGATCCTGACGCCGGCTTCCGCACCGATGCCGTTCTCTATCAGGATTTTCTGGTGCGCTGCCGCATTCGCCGGGTCGTGGGCGAACCGCTGCAACTAGCCGCTTTCCGCAGGCGCCTTGCCGTCGCCCGTGCGGGCGTCGACCGCAAGACCGCCGGCGGCGAAGCCTGGCCGCAGGCGCTCCAGCTGTCCGAAAGCCTGCCCGATGACGTGCAGGGCGTGTTTCTTATGGTGGCGCAGGCCGCCGTCACCGGCGCGCCCTGTCCCTCCGACGCCACGCTGGCGCGCGCCTACGGCACCCATTCAGCGCGCCGTGCCCGCAGGCTTCTCACCTATTTCGAGGAGCGCGACCTGATCGTCGTGCGCACCGATTTCCACAACAATCGCGTCGTGGCTTTCCCGGATCTCGGCTGCGAAACCGCGCCCGGAGATCCCAACGCGCCCGATGAAGCCGCGCCTTCGGCCGACGCTGCCGAATAACATGCGCCACAGCGCTGCACTCTCAGGTCCACCGGCGAAATATGGTATGGACAACAAACCCCCATTCTGATACTAGCCGCCGCAAATTCGTGGCGGGAGCCGTCACGGAAGCTGGAGGCTTTGTCCGCCAGTTTTATGCATCCTAACCTGAGAGACAGGAACGCCCGTGCAGGTACTCGTTCGCGATAACAATGTTGATCAGGCGCTCCGCGCCCTCAAGAAGAAGATGCAGCGCGAAGGCATCTTCCGTGAAATGAAGATGCGCGGTCACTACGAAAAGCCTTCCGAGAAGAAGGCGCGCGAAAAGGCTGAGGCCGTGCGCCGTGCGCGCAAGCTGGCCCGCAAGCGTGCGCAGCGCGAAGGCCTGCTTCCCGGCGCCGCCCCCCGCCCGGCTCCGGCCGCCCGCGCCGCGCGCTGATACGATCTGTCTTTCGCCCTTTTTGCAGGGTATCGAGGTGGCGCGATTCCGGTCGCGGCCACCTTTTGTTTTTGCCGGGGCACTTTAGCCGGGACAGGGCTTTGGCTGCAGGCTAGGGTCTACACAGGACAAAGCGAGGACAGACTGCCATGGAAACAGTGAACGAACGGCGCGCCGCGCGTCACGGATCTTCCATCGCCGCGCTCGCCCTGAGCGGACTGATTCTGGCCGCCTGCCAGTCCGGCTCCGCCATCGACCTCAGCAATGTCGACGTCACGCAGGCTTCGAGCGAGAACATTTCTTCGCTGACGCAGGTGATCAACGCCAATCCGCGCGATCCCGAAGGCTACAATGTCCGCGGCTCCGCCTATGGGCGCGGCGGCCGCTACCAGCAGGCGCTGAAGGATTTCGACACCGCCATCTCGCTCAATCCGAATTTCTATCAGGCTTATGCAAACCGCGCCCTGATCTATCGCTTCATGAACGACAGCGGCAAGGCTCTGGCCGACTATAACCGCGCCCTGCAGATCAACCCGAGCTATGACGCAGCCTATATCGGGCGCGGCAATGTCTATCGGCAGGCAGGCCGCACGCAGGAAGCCTTCAACGACTTCGAAAAGGCGATCCAGCTCGACACCACCGATGCCCGCGCCTATCACAACAGAGGCCTGATCTATCAGGGACAGGGCCAGCACAGCTATGCCATCGAGGACTTCTCGTCGGCCATTTCCCTCGCCCCGGACGCCTCCGAGCCTTACAATGGCCGCGGCCTTTCCTATCTGGCCATGAACCAGGAGGACAACGCCTTCGCCGACTTCAACATGGCGATCAAGCTGGATTCGAAGAACGCCGAAGCGTGGACCAATCAGGCGCTGATCTACGAGCGGCGCGGCGAAAAGGCGAAGGCCGCCAAGTCCTATCGCGAGGCGGTACGCCTCAAGCCGGCCTATCAGCCTGCCAAGGACGGGCTTTCCCGCACTCAGTAAGCACCCGATAAGGGCACATATTCTTCCGCAGCGTCAGCCATATCGCGGCGATCCGGCATCGCCGCGCCATGATCGCGCCATGGTTCGACGCAACGTATCGCGCTTTCAGGCGTTGATCGCCATGGCGATTCTGCCAATGCGCGATCAGGAATTCAGGAGTTCTCTCATGATCAGGAAATTTGTTGCCGCCGCAGTGGTCGGCCTTGCTTCGATGACCGCCACCGCAAATGCAGCCGACATGTTCGAACTCGGCATTCTCGACTGCAAGATCGACGGCGGTGTTGGCTACCTCATCACCTCGAACAAGGGCCTTGCCTGCTCCTTCAAGCCCTCCAATGGCCGCGCGACCGAGTATTACAGCGGCGTCGTGTCCAAGCTTGGTGTGGATCTCGGCAAGACCCATCAGGGCAATCTCGTCTGGGCAGTGCTTGCCGCCAACCGCAACTATGACAGCGGCCGCATCGCCGGAAAGTATTTCGGTGTGAATGCCGAAGCCAGCGTCATCACCGGTGGCGGCGCCAATCTGCTGGTCGGCGGCTTCGAGCGCTCCTATGCCCTGCAGCCGCTCAGCGTGCAGGCGCAGACCGGCCTCAACCTCGCGGTGGCCGTGCAGTCGCTGGAACTGGTTCACTCGCTGAAATAAGGAAATTCCGCCGGCGGAACCCAGCGTTTCGCCGGCGTCCTTCACGGTATCGGGCAGCCCGGCCGAACACACCGCAGGGCGATCACGGCGTCCTGCCGAATGCCTGCAGGCTTAAAGCGCGTCGCGATCCTTCAGATTCGTTCCTGAAGCTTTAGTTTCCTATTCTCACATCTGTCGTCGGGTCGCATCCGCTGGCCATTTTCTGGCGATGCGCTTTAGCCGGTTGCACCGCCCAGACGATCTGCAACCAGATCAGCAAGCCGGGTCGCGACCTCATCCTTGGTGAGTTCCGGCCACTCCTCCACGCCGGTTCGCGACACAATGCGCACCCGGTTGCGATCACCGCCCATCACCCCACCAGCGCCGATGCCGCTGTCATGCGACACGTCATTGGCGACGATCAGGTCGGCGCCCTTTTTGTCGAGCTTGGCCTGTGCGTTTCTCACGACATCCTGCGTCTCGGCGGCGAAGCCGATGACCAGCGATGGTCGCCCCGAATGGTGACCAATGCCGGCCAGAATGTCGGGATTCTCCACCATCTGAAGCGCCGGCGGTCCCTCGCCCGCCACTTTCTTGATCTTTTCCCCGGCAGCATCGGCCGTGCGCCAGTCGGCCACGGCGGCAACGAAGATCGCCGCATCGGCCGGCAGCAAGCTTTCGACGGCGTCACGCATCTGGCGCGCGCTTTCCACATGCATAACCGACACACCAGCCGGATCAGCAATGGTCACCGGGCCGGAGACGAGATGCACATCGGCTCCCAGCCGGGCAAGGGCGGCCGCGATGGCATGGCCCTGCTTGCCCGACGAGCGATTGGCGATATAGCGCACCGGATCGATCGGCTCATGCGTGGGGCCGGAGGTGACAAGAATGCGCCGTCCCGCCAGCGGTTTCGCCGCCGGCGCCAGCAGCGCCTCGATGGCTGCCACGATTTCCAGCGGTTCCGCCATGCGGCCCTCGCCCGCCTCGCCACTTTCGGCCATTTCGCCCCGCTTCGGCCCGACAAAGCAAACGCCATCGCCTGCCAGCGTCTCGCGGTTGCGCCGTGTCGCCGGATGCGCCCACATCTTCGGGTTCATGGCCGGCGCGATCAGCACCGGCTTGTCCGTTGCCAGAAGAACGGCAGAAGCCAGATCACTGGCAAGGCCATTGGCAAGCTTTGCCATCAGATCGGCTGTTGCCGGCGCGACCATGACCAGATCGGCCTCGCGCGCCAGCCTGATGTGGCCGACATCCTGCTCGTCCTGCCGGTCGAACAGGTCGGTGAACACATGGTCCGCCGCCAGCGCCCCGACTGCCAGCGGCGTGATGAACTGCTGCGCTGCCTGCGTCATCACCGGCCGCACCGCCGCCCCGCGCTCGCGCAGCCGCCGAATGAGATCCAGCGTTTTATAAGCGGCAATACCGCCGCCAATGATAAGCAGAATGCGCTTGCCGGAAAGGGTACTCGACATGCCGTTGATCAACTCCGTAAGCAGCGTCCTGTCTGGAAAAGCAAATTAGGCAGGACTGCCGGTGCGGTCAATTTGCCGTTCAGAACACCTTCCACGCAATGTAGATGAGCGTCAGCGCGATCACCCACAGAGCCAGTCGGCCAGAGCGGGTGTGGCGGGCTTCGGCCTTGCCGATCGCCTGCGCCGTCTCGGCATCGAACCGCAGGCCGTTCTCGGCCATATGATCGATTTCGCGCGACAGGCGCTCCGTGCGCTTGGCAAATTCGGGCATTTGACGTGCCAGCGCCGTGACGGCGTAAAGCCCGTCCCGGGCGTCGGTCAGCAAACCGCGCGGCCCCAGATTGTCCCGTATCCAGTCTCCCACGACCGGCTCCGCTGTCTTCCACATGTTGAAGGCCGGATCGAGCGTACGGGCCACGCCTTCCACCACCACCATGGTCTTTTGCAGCAACACCAGTTCCGGCCGGGTCTGCATGTCGAACAGCTCCGTTACCTCGAATAGCAGCGTCAGCAGCTTGGCCATGGAGATGGTCTCGGCCGGCTGGCCGTGGATCGGCTCGCCGATGGCGCGGATCGCCTGCGCGAAGGCGGCGACATCGTGCCTGGCAGGCACATAACCGGCCTCGAAATGCACTTCCGCCACACGCAGATAATTGCGTGTGATGAAACCGTAGAGAATTTCGGCCAGGAAGCGACGCTCCTGCTTGCCGAGACGCCCGGAAATGCCGAGATCGACGGCGACGATGGTGCCATTGGCTTCCACGAACAGGTTGCCCGGGTGCATGTCGGCATGGAAAAAGCCATCGCGCAGCGTATGGCGCAGGAACGACTGGATCAGATTGGTGGCGATGGCCCTCAGATCGTGACCTGCCGCAGCGAGCGCGGCAATGTCATTCATCTTGATGCCGTCGACCCACTCCATGGTGAGCACGTCGCGGCCGGTACGCTCCCAGTCCACCGCCGGCACGCGAAAACCGGGATCGTCCTTCGTGTTTTCGCCAAGCTCGGAAAGAGCTGCCCCTTCGAGCCGCAGATCCATCTCGATGCGGGTGGTCTGCGCCAGCGTTTCGGTGACCTGCACGGGGCGCAGCCGCCTGCTTGAGGGAATGTACTTCTCCTGCAGGCGGGCAGCGAGGAAATAGCTTTCCAGATCCTGATTGAAGCGCCGTCGCACACCGGGGCGGATGACCTTCACCGCGACCTGACGCCGGCCATCGGGATAATCGACATCTGCCGGATGCACCTGCGCGATGGAGGCGGCAGCCACGGCATCCCCGAAGTCATGGTAGAGATCGCCGATCGTGCGCCCCAGCGACGCCTCGACAGCCGCCTGCGCGGCCGCCTTGGGGAAGGTCGGCATCTTGTCCTGCAACAGCGCAAGCTCAAGGGCGATGTCGTTGCCGACCACATCGGGGCGGGTAGCAAGGAACTGGCCGAGCTTGACATAGGAGGGGCCCAGCCGCGCCACCGCATGCGCCAGCCGGTCGCTGCGCTGCTCTTTCAGCGCGCGCCGCCGCGTGAACATCGTGGCGACCCGCCAGCCCAGTTTCGGCAGACCCGAAAGCTGATCGCCCGGCAGGGCGGCAACCACACCCTCACGCACCAGAACCCAGCCGGCCCTGACCAGCCGGAAACCCGCACTCACGCTGCTCATGAAGGCTGTCCAGTCAAAGCTTCCAGCCCGAATGAAGTGCGGCGATGCCGCCCGAATAGTTGCGGAAGCTCACGCGCTCGAAGCCGGCCGAGGAAATCATCTCGGCGAAATTCTTCTGGTCGGGAAACTTGCGGATCGATTCCACCAGATAGGCGTAAGGCTCGCCGTCGCCGGTCACCATTTCGCCAATCTTCGGAATGGCGTTGAATGACCATGCCTCATAGAAGCGGTCGAGCAGCGGCATATTGACATCGGAGAATTCGAGGCACAGGAAACGTCCGCCGGGCTTCAGCACGCGGAAGGCTTCCGACAGCGCCACATCGATGCGCGGCACGTTGCGGATGCCGAAGGCGATCGTATAGGCATCGAAGGTGGAATCGGCGAAAGGCAGTTCCTCGGCATTGGCCTCGACGAAATCGAGATAAGTCGAAAGCCCCTTCTTTTCCGCGCGCTCGCGCCCCACCTGAAGCATCGAACCGTTGATGTCGAGCACCGTTTCGTGGGCGTTGCGCCGGCTGGCCTCGATGATGCGAAAGGCGATGTCGCCGGTGCCGCCGGCCACGTCCAGCCCTTTCCAGCCCGGCCGCTTCGGCGGGTTGAGCCAGGCGATCATGGCGTCCTTCCAGATGCGGTGCATGCCCGCCGACATCAGGTCGTTCATCAGGTCGTAGCGATTGGCGACCTTGTGGAACACCTCGTTGACCAGGGGCTGCTTTTCGCCGGCGCCGACCTGGCGGAATCCGTAGGAGGTTTCCATGCCGCCACGGGCGGTGGTTCTTTCAACTGACATGATCATGATCCGCCTTTTATGCGCGCGGACCATACAGGAACGAATTTGGCCGCGCCATGGCTTTAGCCGTCATTTCATTTACCCGGCGCCCCGCATTTACCCGGTAAAAGGTCGCAGGCCACCTGTGGACTTTGTGCGCCTCAGCCCGCATAGGCCTTTTCTAATTTCTTTCCACCATTCACAATCGAGCTGTGAATTAGCCGGAGAACACCATGAAGGGCGTCACCGTCATCGATCATCCGCTGGTGCAGCACAAGCTCACCATCATGCGTGACAAGAACACCTCGACGGCAGGCTTCCGCCGGCTGCTGCGCGAAATCTCGCTGCTGCTCGGCTATGAGGTGACGCGCGACCTGCAACTGACGACGACGACCATCGAAACGCCGATCGAGGAAATGGAAGCGCCGGTGCTGGAAGGCAAGAAGCTGGTGTTCGCCTCTGTGCTGCGCGCCGGCAACGGGCTGCTCGAAGGCCTGCTCGACCTCGTACCGGCCGCGCGCGTCGCCCATATCGGGCTTTACCGCGACCACGATACGCTGGAAGCGATCGAATATTTCTTCAAGGCGCCCAGCGACCTTGCCGACAGGCTGGTGATCGTGGTCGATCCCATGCTGGCGACGGCCAATTCGGCCACGGCGGCAATCGACAGGCTGAAGGCGCGCGGCGCCACCAACATTCGCTTCCTGTGCCTGCTGGCCGCGCCGGAAGGCATTGCCCGCTTCACCGCCGCCCATCCGGACGTACCGGTCTATACCGCGTCCATCGATCGCCAGCTCAACGAAAAGGGTTACATCATGCCCGGCGTCGGCGATGCGGGCGACCGCATGTATGGAACGAAGTAGCCCCGCCATGAACGACACCGACAGGGACAGGCTGGTCGCGCTGGAAATCCGCGCGGCCGAACAGGAAAAGACCATCGAGGAACTGTCCGGCCAGCTCGCCGAACAGTGGAAGGTGATCGACCGGCTTCAGAAGAGGCTCAACGCCCTGACCGAGCGCTTTCTGGAACTGGAAGAACAGGCCTCGCCCGAGATACCGGTGACGAAGCCGCCCCACTGGTAAGCGCCGACGCCGCCCGGCAAGAACAACCCGTCAGGCGCGCACGCCGGTCGGGATGGGGCAGGAAACGCCCGTGCCTTGCAGGCCGCAATAGCCATCCGGGTTCTTCGCCAGATATTGCTGATGCTCGGTTTCAGCGAAATAGAACTCCGGCGCCGGCGCGATCTCCGTGGTGACTTTGCCGCGTCCGCTTGCCACCAATGAAGCCTCATAGGCATCGCGCGAAGCCTTCGCCTGCTCCAGTTGCGCCTCGCTGGTGGTGAAGACCACCGAGCGGTAGGTTGTGCCGATGTCGTTGCCCTGCCGCATGCCCTGCGTCGGGTCGTGATTTTCCCAGAACAGCTTCAGCAGGTCGGCATAGGACACCACGGCCGGATCGAAGACCACCAGCACCACCTCGGCATGGCCGGTGAGCCCGGTGCAGGTTTCACGATAGGTCGGGTTGGGCGTGAGGCCACCCGCATAGCCGACAGCAGTGACCCACACGCCCGGCACCTGCCAGAACAGCCGCTCCGCGCCCCAGAAGCAGCCCATGCCGAACACGGCGCTCTCAATGCCCTCCGGATAAGGCCCCTTCAGCGGATTGCCGTTGACGTAATGGGTCTCGGCGGTCGGGAGCGGCTGATCCCGTCCCGGCAGCGCCTCCTCAGGCTTCGGCATGGAGGATTTCTTGCTCAGGAGATCATTCAGGGAAAACATGTCGGTCTTCCTTCCTTAAAGGGTTAGCGCCAAAGGGCTATCACCGTTCAGCCGGCGGCGTAGCGTACGGCTGGACGCTCGCGCCGGTAGCCGATGGCGTAGAGCAGCAATGCCAGGCACGCGAACACCGCAAAACCCGGCAGAGACAGAATGAAGTTCACGCCCACATCCCAGACCAGCGGACCGATCTTCTCGCGCACGAACATTTCCGCCGCACCCAGTGTCTGTGGTGACACCGCATTCCAGCTGGTTTTCAGCGGCGTGGTGATCAGCTGAGAAGCCGCAACCGTGCGCGTCGCATCCAGCACCGCCATGATCACGGCGACCGAAAGTGAAACCATCGCGGCAAGCCGGAACAGGAAACGGAACATCAGTGCACCTTTCTGGCACAAGAGATATGGCGGCGAGCTTCCGGGCGCAATCGGGTTGAAGGAAAAACAGGTTGTAACCGTAATTTTCCCATCCCAGCGGAAACCGGAAAACGCTTATAATTCAATGCTGGTGGTTAGAAATCAACCACTTCGATTCCGAGTTTGTTAAGTACAACCATTGCGCACATTTCGTTTACCATTGCACTTAACACAACCGAAAGCGGTGCCCGCGATATTGGGGTCACGGTTCATCAAGAAGCCGTTCAAACAAGTCACAACCTGGGCAACAAGGAATACAGATATGACCAAGCTTTTCGCACGCTTCGCCAAGGATGAGTCCGGCGCCACTGCCATCGAATACGGCCTGATCGCAGCCCTGATCGCCGTCGGCATCATCGGTGCCGCCACGACACTTGGAAAGAACATCAGCGCCACGTTTAGCGATGTTTCTAAAGAACTTTCGCAGGCACCGGCTACGTCTACTCCCTGATACCTGAGGAATAAAGCTCTGAGATCCATGGATCTTGGCGCTGTAAATGAAAAGGTCGCCTCAGGGCGGCCTTTTCTATTTTCGGCCTCAATCTTCTGTAACAATGATACGGTAGGTCTATATTGAGGCGGTATCAACGGTCGCAAACAAATGCTGAATTATCTCTTCGGAAAACCATGTGCAGCGGCGGTCTTCGCAGCAGCGCTTCTGACCGTCAGCGTTCCGACCTCGGCCCAGCAACGGCCGCCCGTGGTGCAGGACCAATCCGAAATCATCCAGCTTCAGAACCGCATCCAACGCCAGCAATTCGAGCAGCAGCAGCAGCTTAACAGGCAGATCGACCGCCAGCAGGTCACCCAGCCTCCCGTCCAGCGCCCGCAGGTGCCGACTTTTCAGCAAAACTGTCAAACTCAGGTGACAGGCAGCGGTTATGTAAGGAATTGCCGCTGACGTGGCTTGCCTCAATTGATTAGCCGACTATTCTGTTCGGTGCAGATCGAATCGACGGAATATGGCGAAACAGAAGAAGCAGGTCCTTCGTAAAGCGAAGAAAGGCGAGAAGATTCGCCAGGTGGCGGCGATCCCTTTCAGGATCGGAGCCGATGGCGATTTGCAGGTCATGCTGGTCACCTCGCGCGAAACCCAGCGCTTCATTCTGCCCAAAGGCTGGCCGATGAAAGGCAAGAGCGGCCGCAAGGCCGCCACCATCGAGGCCGAGGAAGAGGCCGGCGTCTCCGGAAAGACGCTCAAGGAGCCCGCAGGAACCTACACTTACTGGAAGCGCCTGCCGGCCGCCTTCGTGCGCATCGATGTCACCGTCTATCTTCTGGAAGTCTCCGAACAGATGAAGCAGTGGCCGGAATCCGGCCGCCGCCAGCGCGCATGGCTTTCACCCGCGCAGGCAGCCGTGCTGATAGATGAGCCGGAACTGGCAAGCCTCGTCCGCCAGCTGAAAATTCCGCAGGAAACCACGCCTGCAAAGCCTGAAAAAACCAAAGCGTGATCCGGCGCGCCGGCAAAGCAGCAGCGACGCACTCACAGTGACTGCGGAATCTCCTGTGGCGCCAGTTCCACCAACGGAGCGGGTATGGAGGTGGTTTTTTCCGCAGATTTGCAGATATCGGCAATCACACATGCCGGGCAGTCCGGCTTGCGCGCCTTGCACACATAGCGCCCGTGCAGGATGAGCCAGTGATGGGCATGGCGCATGAATTCGTCTGGAATGATGCGGACAAGCTCCGCCTCCACCTGCTCCGGCGTCTTGCCCGGAGCCAGTCCGATGCGGTTGCCGATGCGCAGGATGTGGGTGTCCACCGCCATCGTATGCTGGCCGAAAGCCATGTTGAGCACCACATTGGCGGTCTTTCGGCCAACACCCGGCAGCTTCACCAGTTCGTCGCGATCATCAGGAACTTTACCGTGATGATCGCGAATGAGCGCCTGCGAAAGGGCGATCACGTTCTTTGCCTTGTTGCGCCACAGGCCGATGGTGCGGATATAGTCGCCGACCTTCTCCTCACCCAGCGCCAGCATCTTCTGCGGCGTGTCGGCGATCTGGAACAGTGCGCGTGTCGCCTTGTTGACGCCGGCATCGGTCGCCTGCGCCGACAGCACCACCGCCACCAGCAGGGTGAAGGCGTTGACATGCTCCAGTTCGCCCTTCGGTTCCGGCCGCTGCACCGAGAACCGGCGGAAAATCTCATGAACCTCGGCCGGCGTGTACAGCGAACGCGGACGGCGCGGCGCAGGCCGCGCCTTCACCGCCTTTGCCTTGGGCACCGGCTGCGCGACCTCATTTCCGGGCACAGGCCGATCTTTTGACTTGGGCTTGCTCATGCTCATCCTATAGTATCGCCGCATGAGCGAGACAAATGCCGACTTTGCCGCGGATCAGCCCTTCTTCACAGCGCTGCTGACGCCGTACAGATCGCTTGGGCGCACCGGCTTTCTGATCCTGTTCGGCGCCATGCTGTCTGCTTGGGCCATCATCGGCATCATTTTCCTCAGCCACGGCGCATGGCCGATCTTCGGCTTCTTCGGTCTCGACGTGGTGGCCCTCTATGTCGCATTCCGGTTCAACTATCGGGCTGCCCGCGCCCGCGAGGAAGTGTCGGTTTCCCGAACCGAACTGCATATCCGCAAGATTTCGCCCTCCGGCAAATCCGAGCAGCATCGCTTCAATCCGTTCTGGACACGCTTTTCCGTGGCCCGCCACACCGAAATCGGCATCACCCGCATGGCGGTGGAAACGCGCGAGCAAAGCGTGGCGATCGGCAGTTTCCTCAACCCGGACGACCGCGAAAGCTTCGCCACCGCGTTTTCCCGCGCCCTTGCCACCGCAAAGGCCCGTTAAGAAAGCACGCATCCGGCAGGAAACGGGTGGGAATGGCGCTCTTTTGGGACGATATTTGAGAACAGACAGATATCAGCGAGACAGGCCATGAACGCCCGCACCCAGATGAAGCCCGTACCCGTTCTCGAACGCGACATCACCCCGCAAGGCAGCGATTATGAGATCGTGCGCCAGGTCATCGAAAAGATCAGTCTCGATTATCGCGACCAGCCATCGCTGGAGGAACTGGCTGCCGATGTGGGCGAGACCCCGACCGGGCTGCAGAAACTGTTCACCCGCTGGGCCGGGCTTTCTCCCAAGGGCTTTTTGCAGGCGGTGACGCTCGACCATGCGCGGCGGCTGCTCGAATCGGGCGCGCCGCTGCTGGAAGCCTCCATGGAAGTGGGCATGTCCGGACCCGCCCGCCTGCACGATTTGTTCGTCACCCATGAGGCGATGTCGCCGGGGGCCTACAAGAACCGCGGCGAGGGCCTGACCATAAATTATGGCTACCACGTCTCGCCCTTCGGCATCGCGCTGATCATGGTCACCGACCGGGGGCTTGCCGGCCTTTCCTTCAACGATCCCGGCGATGAAAAAGCCGCGTTCGACGATATGGCCGGCCGCTGGCCCAACGCCACCTACATCGAAGACATGGCCGCCACCCTGCCCTATGCGCAGCGCATCTTCGATCCGTCCCGCTGGCGCGCTGACCAGCCCCTGCGCGTGGTCATGATCGGCACCGACTTTCAGGTGCGGGTGTGGGAGGCTTTGTTGTCCATCCCCATGGGCACGGCCAGAACCTATTCCGACCTCGCCGGAAAGATCGGGGAGCCGAAGGCCTCGCGCGCCGTGGGCGCGGCCTGCGGGGCCAACCCCATCTCCTTCGTGGTGCCCTGCCACCGCGCCCTGGCGAAATCCGGTGCGCTCACCGGCTATCACTGGGGCCTGACCCGCAAGCGGGCCATCCTCGGCTGGGAAGCGGGACAGGTAGCCTGACGCCGGGAAGCGCGCATTGCGCTTTGTGCGGTGCACGATAAGCTCGCAAGGTCAGGGAGTTTTGCGGGCATGATCATCGTTGTCGGATCGATCAATCTTGATCTGATCGTCAGGCTGGAGCGCCTGCCCTCCCCCGGCGAGACATTGCAGGGCACCGGCTTTGACAAAGCTCCCGGCGGCAAGGGTGCCAATCAGGCTCTGGCGGCAGCGCGCGCCGGCGCAAGGGTGCGCATGATAGGATCCGTCGGCAACGATGCCTTCGCCGGTGATGCTTTGTCCCTTCTGCGCGCCGGCGGGCTCGATCTTTCCGGCGTGACCATCAGCACGGCCCCGACCAGCACAGCACTTATCTTCGTTGGCGCGGACGGTGAAAACATGATCGCGCTGGTGGCGGGCGCCAACAGCGAAGTTCATCCCGCCGATCTTGGAAAGGCAGAGCTGAAGAAGGGTGATGTCCTGCTGCTTCAGCAGGAGATACCGCCCGAAACCGTGGAGGCTGCACTCGTTATGGCGCGGGATGCGGGTGCGCTCAGCGTGCTCAACATCGCACCCTACCGCGATGAGGCAGGCCAATGCCTCACCAAAGCCGATTTCATTGTCGCAAATGAAACGGAGTTCGACCAATGCTGCCGCACCATTGGCATTGAGGGCAGCGACGCCAGACAACGCATGCGGAGCATCGTATCCCGGACCGGCAGAACGATCATCGTTACATTGGGGTCCGACGGCGTTCTCGCCGCCACGCCCGATAATTTTCTGGAGGTGCCTGTGATCGACATACAGCCAGTCGATACGGTTGGTGCAGGCGACACCTTCTGCGGCTATCTGGCAGCGGGCCTGAGCGCCAGCCTTCCCCTTGAAAAGGTTCTCGAACGCGCTGCTGCGGCAGGCTCCCTCGCTTGCCTCAAAGCCGGCGCCCAGCCTTCGATCCCGCTCGCGAGCGAGGTGGATGCTGCCCTCTCCCGCAGGGCCCGGTGAAGGTCACCCTCGGCGCAAACCGGCGAAAGCCGAAGGCAAGCCTGCCTTTCCTGTGCAGCTCAGACGGCCAAATCTTGAACTCGGGGCTGCGGCAGACCATATCTGGTGCATGGAAGAATGCCGTGTGGGTTCTTCCGGAATTTGTCGCTCTCAAGAGGACAGGATTGCATGACCAGAATGACGCCTTTTTCCAGCCCGCTTCTCCTCGGCTTCGATGCCATGGAGAAAACGCTGGAACGCCTGGCAAAGTCGGGTGACGGCTACCCTCCCTATAATATCGAGCGCCTTCGCGGCGCAGACGGCACCACAGAAAAGCTGCGGATCACGCTGGCCGTCGCAGGGTTCGCGGAAAGCGACCTCGACGTGACCACCGAGGAAAGCCAGCTGATCGTCAGAGGCCGTCAGACAGACGACTCCGAGCGCGAATTCCTCCACCGTGGCATCGCTGCCCGCCAGTTCCAGCGCTGTTTCGTGCTGGCTGATGGAATGCGCGTGATCGGGGCAGAGCTCAGGAACGGGCTTCTGTCCATAGATCTCGACCGGCCCGAAGCCGAAAGGCTGGTACGAAAAATAAACATATCGGTGAAAGACTGATCTTTGCCGATGCTGAAGAGCCGGCCTTGGAAGGCGGCTCATAGACAGGAGGCCTGGATATGACCAGAACCGTTGACACGATTGCCGACAGCCAGGTGATGAGCGAAGGCGAACTGGCCCATCTCGGCGAAGGTACAGTTGCCTATCTGCGAAAGATGTCGAGCGACGACCTGCGCGGCCGCTTCCCCGGCCTGGCGCAGATCACGCCCGGACTTGAGCTGTGGGCACTGTTCGCCGCGAACGGCCAGCCGATCCTGCTGGCGGACGAACGCGACCGCGCACTTGCCGGAGCGATGGAAAACGACCTGACCACGGTTGCCACGCACTGAGCTCCATGACAGTTCGGCAATGATGCCGGAGCTGGACGCGGAACGCTCCTGAAGCCACATGAAGCAGAAGGGCCGCTGTGTGCGGCCCCTGCGGTAAAGGTTCAATCAGGAAAAACGGCGACTGGCGCTGCCTGTTCTCAGGCTGCGTGCGATGCCGGCGTTTCGGAAAGCAGCGCGTGAATTGCCTGCGCATCGCGGGTGCCGCGGATCTTGTTCACCGTGTCGGTGTCGCGCAGCACACGCGCGATGCGCGACAAGGCCTTGAGATGGTCCGCGCCCGCACCCTCGGGCGCCAGCAGCAGAAATACGAGATCGACCGGCTGATCGTCCAGCGCCTCGAAATCGACAGGCGTTTCCAGTCGCGCGAAGACGCCGGTGATGCCCTTCACGCCGGCCAGCTTGCCGTGCGGAATGGCGATGCCGTTGCCGACACCGGTGGACCCCAGCTTTTCGCGCTGCAGGATCGTCTCGAAAATGTCGCGCTCGGGAATACCCGAGATAGCGGATGCGCGCTCGGCCAGAAGCTGGAGCACCTGCTTCTTGGAGCTGGCCTTCAACGCCGGCAGGATTGCCGGAACGTCGACAAGATCGTTCAGAGCCATTTTTGAAATTCCTCTGCTTCGCCTGCCGCGGCCGGCCCCAAGAACGCAGGTACCGGCCGTCTTTTCTACCCTTACGCGGTTTTTACCGTCGCGGGATCAATCCAGCCGATGTTCCCGTCCGGCCGGCGATAGACGATGTTGAGCTGTTCTGTCCCGCCGTTACGGAACACAAGGACGGGGCTGCCCGTCGTGTCGAGTTCGATGACCGCCGAAGCGACGGACATCGTCTTCAGCGCAAGGCTCGATTCGGCGACGATGGTGGGAGCGAAATCCTCCGGGATATCCTCCTCGTCATCCTCGGCCAGCGCTTCCACCACCGTGTAGGCGATATTCTGCCCCTCGGAAGAGGCATTCACCGGATAATGCGACTTCAGACGGCGCTTGTAACGGCGCAGACGCTTTTCCAGCCGTTCAGCCGCAGCATCGAAAGCCTGAATGGGATCGTGGGATTCGCCGGCAGCCTGCAGGGAGGCACCCGAATCGAGCCTCACAACGCAATCGCAGGTGAAACGCGAGCCGGACTTGATGACAGTGACCTGGCCCGAAAAGCCGCGGTCGAAATATTTCGCAATGATGTCAGTAACACGTTCATCGATGCGCGTCCGGAACGCATCACCGACATCCATATGTTTTCCTGCAATCCGCAATGCCATCTGATTACCGACCTTCCCTGTACAGACTTCAAACTTACCGGAGTTTATACGCGTAGTCCGTTCGTACAAGCCACACGGCACCCCTTGTGCCGAATTTGCCCGAGAACGTCGCAGCCGACTCTCAAAGCCTGCCGTCCAAGCATCGATGGCCATTCCCTGCGCGGGTCAGACCCGCCTCATGCGGGCGGGCTTCTAGACACTTCATGGGTGCTTGTCAACGAAACGGCGACCGGCAGCGCGGTGCCCCGGCGTCAGCCTTTCAGGCCGGCGCGCGCCCGCTTCTCGCGCCTGCGCTGGACCGAAGAGGGAATATTCATAGCTTCCCGATACTTGGCGACCGTGCGCCGGGCGATATCGATGCCTTCCTCCTTCAGGCGATCAACAATCGTGTCATCCGAAAGTACACAGCTCATTTCCTCGGCTTCGATCAGTTCGCGAATCCTGTCGCGCACGGCTTCGGAGGAATGGGATTCGCCCTCGCCGGACGCTGCGATCGCCACGGTGAAGAAATAGCGCATCTCGAACACGCCGCGCGGCGTGTTCATGTACTTGTTGGCGGTGGCCCGACTGACAGTCGATTCGTGCATGCCGATGGCGTCGGCCACGGTCTTCAGGTTGAGCGGCCGCAAATGCCGCACGCCATGGGCCAGAAAGGCATCCTGCTGGCGCACGATCTCGGAAGCCACCTTCAGGATGGTCCTCGCGCGCTGGTCGAGGCTGCGCGCCAGCCAGTTGGCGCTCTGCAGGCATTGCCCGAGAAAATCCTTCTCGCCCTGATCCCGCGTCTGGCCGGACACCCTTGCAAAATAGGTCTGGTCGATCAGCACGCGCGGCAGGGCATCGGCATTCAGTTCCACCGTCCACCCACCGTCGCTGGCAGGCCGCACCTCGACGTCGGGCACGAGCGTCTCGCTGTTCCCTCCGGAAAAGGCGAGGCCCGGACGCGGATCCAGCCCCCGGATCTCGGCCAGCATATCCAGAAGGTCCTCCTCATCGACGCCGCAGATACGCCTGAGCGACTGGAAATCCCTGCGGGCGAGAAGATCGAGCCTCTCCAGCAGCGCCCGCATGGCCGGATCGAGCCGGTTGCGGGCACGAAGCTGGATGGACAGGCATTCAGCAAGGTCACGTGCGAACAGCCCCGGCGGATCGAAATTCCGGCAACGGGAGAGCACGGCCTCGACGCTCTCGGCATCCGTGCCGAGCCGTTCGGCACATTCGACAGGATCGGCCCGCAAATAGCCGGCCTCGTCGAGACAATCGGCAAGCTCGGCCGCGATCATCCGGTCCCGCGGATCGGTGAACGCAAAGGCAATCTGTTCCGCGACGTGATCGCGCAGGGTGACAGGCGCTGCCGCCAGATCCTCAAGATCGAACCCCTCGGAAGTTCCACCGGCGGATGCGCCGGCAGCGGATTTCCACTGCATCGACAAGGAAGGGTCAAGCTGTTCCGAACGCCCCGGATCATCCGGAAACAGATTTTCAAGAGACGAATCCAACCGCTCCGATATCGCCTCGGAAGAGAGCCCCGCTTCTTTGCCGAACCAGTCGTCGCCGGTTTCGCCGGCACTGTTCGCGTCGGATTCCGGCTCCGGTCCGGCAAGATCATCCGGACCGCTCTCCGCTCGCTCCAGCAGAGGATTGCGCTCAACCTCTTCGTCGACGAAATGCTCCAGCTCGGCATGGGTAAATTGCAGCAGGCGTATCGACTGCAGCAGTTGCGGTGTCATCACCAGCGACTGCGTCTGCCTGACCTGCAATTTTGCCGAGAGTGCCATCCGGTAGCGTTTCTTCCCACGAAGCAACGGGAAAGGAGATTTTCCGTGCCAGCAATTCAAACTGGCCCGGCTTTTGCTTGTCAAGCGCGATGGCACGCGAAAGCCCGGCTCTCGCCCGCATTTGCATAAGAAAGCATCGGGCGAAGCAGAGTTCGGGTGGAAAAAGACTATCTTCGGAAGAAAATGCGCTTTTGCAGTGGAAGGCTTCAGAGCGTGAAGCCTTCGCCGAGATAGAGACGTCGCACATCGGCGTTGGCGACCACTTCCTCAGCCCGGCCATGAGTAAGGACTTCGCCAGCGTGGATGATGTAGGCACGGTCGATGAGCCCAAGCGTCTCGCGCACATTGTGATCGGTGATCAGCACGCCGATGCCGCGCTTGGTGAGATGGCGCACCAGTTGCTGGATATCGGCCACAGCAATTGGATCGATACCCGCGAAAGGCTCGTCCAGCAGCATATAGGCCGGCCGGCTGGCCAGTGCCCGCGCGATCTCCAGTCGCCGGCGTTCGCCGCCGGACAACGCCATCGACGGCGCATGGCGGAGATGGCTGATATGGAACTCTTCCAGCAGCTCATCGAGGCTCTTCTCGCGCTGCTTGCGGCTCTTTTCGACGACTTCAAGCACCGCGCGTATGTTCTGCTCGACGCTGAGCCCCCGGAAGATGGAGGTTTCCTGCGGCAGATAGCCGATGCCCAGCCGCGCCCGGCGATACATGGGCATGGAGGTGACATCGTAACCATCGATCTCGATGGTGCCCTCGTCCACCGGAACCAGCCCGGTAACCATGTAGAAGCAGGTCGTCTTGCCGGCGCCATTGGGCCCAAGCAGGCCCACGGCCTCGCCGGCGCGCACGCCAAGCGAAACGCCGTTGACAACCCTTCGGCCCTTATAGCTCTTGGTCAGGCCGCGAGCGATCAGCGTACCCTTGAGCCCGGACGAAACTGCCTCATCCTTCGGCGGGGAAGCAGTCTCACTGGCCTTGCGTCCGGACAGGCCGAACTTTTGAAGTGAAAGCATCCGCGATCCTACGGTTTCTTCTGCGAACCCGGAGAGATCGACATCATGACCCTCTTGCCGCAGGCCTCCACCTGAGCGAGGCCGGTTTTCATCTGCACGGTCAGCTTGCAGCCGGTGAGAACATTGTCGCCGTCAGACAGGACCACCTTGTCGCCCGACAGAACCAGAACCTCGGTCTTCATGTCGAAGGTGCCGCGATCGCCCGTGGCGACCTGCGTGTCGGACTTGATGTAAACCTTGTCCCTGACCTCAAGCCGGTCGATGTTGGCCGTGCCGGTGGTGGCGGAGCCCGCAGCCGCGTCGGCATTACCGCCCTTGTCGTTGACGTAATAAACATCCATGGAACCGGCCTTGAGCAGGGTCGGCCCCTGAATGACCTGCACATTGCCGGTAAAAATGGCGAGACTTTCATTCTCACGCACTTCCAGCTTGTCGCTTTCGATCTCGATTGGCTGATCACCCGCCAGCTTCAGGCCCGACATGGTGCCGGTGCCGCCCGACTGGGCGAAGGCGGAGCCCGCCACGACAAGGGACAAGGCAGATGCAAGCGCTGCAAGCCTCATCAAATCACTGCGTAGCATTGGTGTCTCCGCTCTTTTTCTGATCCGCCTTCCGGGCGGCGGGGTCGATGCTCACGCGAACCCGCTTCTCGAATATCATGACCTTGCCGCCATCTTCCACCGACATCGTGTCGGAAGTGATGCGCGATCCGGCCCGGCTGATTTCGACGGGTTGCTCCGTCTTCATATTGCCTTTGTCCATGTCGAGAAAGGCCGATTTCAGCTTTGCAACCATTCCGTCGGTGGTCGTGACCGTAATTTCGTTGTCCAGCTGCAGCGTATTGCCCGAACGATCATAAGAACCGTTTAACGCATCCACCTTCGCAGTGGTCTCCGCATTGAGCGGCAGCCGGGCGCTGATGCCCTCCAGCTCGATCACGCCTTCTTTGGCGGTATCCTGCACGGCCCGAACCGCCGTCATCGCGTAAGGCAGAAGCGCCTTGGTGAAGCCTTCCAGCTTCGGATTGGACATCACCAGCTTGCCATCGGAAAAAGCGCTGCTCTCGGTCGTGACCGGCACCTCATCGGGGGCGACCATGTAAGAATAAAGCGGAAAGGCGACGGCCATGGCAATGGCGATCGCCGGAACCACGAATTTGAGCCTGCGCACCCGGCGCGAATGCTGCTGGGCACGGTCGAAGGCTGCTTCGCGCTGGCCGTCGCCCGCCTGGGCAAGCGCGGGCCGCGGCAGTCTGTCTTCCATGCCCATCGGATCTGTCACTGGCGACAAAACAACTACTTTCTACAAAAGGAAAATTACGCCTTATGCCCAGTAATTCGGGAGGCGGAACGTTTCAAACAAGTCCGGACGGATCAAAACCGTAAAAATATGACCAGTCTAAGGATACACGATGGCGTAAATGGCCCGCAAGACCTCCTTTGCGGCGCAAAACGGGCAAAAGTGGTGGTCGCCGACGGCACGATGATCTAGATAGGCACTGCCCATATCCCATCCAAGAGGCTGAGCATGGCACAGAGAGCCGATGACCTGATCGACCGGCGCAGACTTCGGCGCAAGCTGACATTCTGGCGCGCACTGACAATCATCGTCATCCTGCTTGCCATAGGCGGCATCGCAGCCTGGTTTGGCGGCGATGGCACCGGCTCAGGCTCCCATATCGCCAAGGTCAGGATCACGGGCACCATCACCCAGGACGACAAGCTGCTCGAACGGCTGGAGAAGATCCGCAAATCGCCGCGCGTCGCCGGCGTCATCGTCCAGATCGACTCGCCCGGCGGTACCACGACCGGCGGGGAATCCATTTACGAGGCCGTGCGCAAGATCGCCGCTGAAAAGCCGGTGGTCGCGGAAGTCGGCACGCTGGCGGCCTCCGCCGGCTACATGATCGCCAGCGCCACGGATCATATCGTGGCCCGCCAGTCCTCGATCGTCGGGTCGATCGGCGTGCTGATCCAGTATCCGGACGTCACCGGCCTGATGGACAAGATCGGCATCAAGCTGGAAGAGGTGAAATCCTCGCCGCTCAAGGCCTCACCCTCGCCCTTCAAGCCGACCAACGAGGAAGAGCGCGCCATGGTGCGCCGCCTGATCATGGACAGCTACGACTGGTTCGTCGACATCGTCGCCAACCGCCGGTCGATGACCCGCGAGCAGGCGCTTGCGCTCGCCGACGGTTCGATCTTCACCGGCCGGCAGGGCTTGCAGAACAAGCTCGTCGACGCTCTCGGGGGAGAGGAAGAAGCCGTGGCGTGGCTGGAAAGCCAAGGCGTTGCGCCCGATCTCAAGGTTATCGAGTGGAAGCCGAAGGAGGGAACGGCAAGCCTTCTTTTGTCGCAATCGCTGGTACGCAACATCGCGCGCGCTCTGGGTCTGCCCGAGCAAAGCGGCGACGTGGTCAGGGAGCTTGGCATGGAGCGGCTGTTCCTTGACGGGCTGGTGTCGGTCTGGCACCCTTGACAGTCCCGCTTTCAAATGAAAAAAGCGAATGAAATCATCTGCATAATTTCGACCGCATGTTGTCCGCAAGGGGATTGCCCGCATGATCAAGTCTGAACTCGTGCAAATCATTGCCTCTCGCAACCCGCATCTTTTCCTGCGCGATGTCGAAAACATCGTCAGCGCGGTGTTTGATGAGATTACCGATGCGCTGGCGGAGGGCAACCGCGTGGAGTTGCGCGGCTTCGGCGCCTTCTCGGTGAAGAACCGCCCCGCCCGCACCGGACGCAACCCGCGCACGGGCGAAGCGGTCGAGGTCGAGGAAAAGTGGGTTCCCTTCTTCAAGACCGGCAAGGAACTGCGTGAAAGGCTGAACGCGGAGGACTAAAGCCTGTCGCCCGAAAGCTGGAACCGCCTTTGGGACAACGACACGCGTAAAAACAGGAACTTAAAGCGTAAGCGGCAACTCTGAGAGATCGCGATACGCTTTAGAGCGACTGACGCCCGGATAAATCCGGGCTGCTGCTCTATCTCTTTGTTTGAGCCGCATTTATGCGACGTCAGACGACTTCGCTGACTGCAAAATGCTCCAGGCGTCAGGAATTTCCAATGTTCAATCGCTTCGCACTCGTTCTCGTCTTCGTGCCGCTGGCCATCATCCTGATCGCGCTGGCGGTGGCGAACCGCGCCCCGGTTGCGTTCACCGTCGATCCGTTCAACCCCGGCAATCCGGCGCTGACCTACACGCTGCCTTTCTTCGTGTTCCTGTTCGCAGCACTGGCGCTCGGCATGCTGATCGGAAGCCTGGCCACATGGTTCCGGCAGGGGCGCTACCGCAAGCTGGCCCGCCAGCGCGCTATCGAGGCCGAAAGCCTGAAGCAGGCAGCAGGCGCGCGCCCGGCCGCCGCGAACCCGAACAATCCGGCCCCTCACAATCCGGCGCTGCCGCACCCGAGCGCCTGAGCCGATACGGGACGGTTCAGCGCCTGCCGACGATGAACCCGGCTATTTCATCGGACAAGCCCGCAGCCAGAGGCATTTCGGCATCGCCATAGGCGGCGAAATTGGCGATGAGATTATCCTTCGGCGTCTCCTTCAGTACGTGATTCATACCGGGGAAAATCTTCAGCTGCGCCGCCGGCTGGGCCTGTGACAGGTTTTTTGCATCAGCAACCTTCACCTGAAGATCATTGTCGCCCTGCACGATCAGCACCGGCACTTTCAGTTTTGCAATCAGTTCCGCCGGTTTGTAGCTCAGCAGATCGATGAGAAAGCCCTGAATGCTTTCCGGAAACAGCGGCCGCACGATCCCGGGAAGGCTGGCGACATCTACCTTCTCGCCGCGTTCCAGCGTTCTGGTCGCCTCCAGAAGCTGGGGCAGGACAGGCCGGTTGGCACGGTTCCCCGTAAACTGCTCCCGCAGGATCTCGCCCAGCAGACGGCCGGGCGCAGAGACGAGCACCACCCCGCACAGGTCCGGCCCCGCCGTCTGCGCGGCGATCAGGGCGACCAGACCGCCCTCGCTGTGGCCCACGAGCCAGGCGCAATCCGTCCCCGCCTTCTCGCGCGCGACCTTCAGCCAGGCAATGGCGTCTCCCGCGTAGTCCGTCATGCGCACGTCATTGGCGTCGGGAAAGCCGGTCTTGCTGGAAAACATGCCGCGCTTGTCGATGCGGATCGAACCGATTCCCTTGTCGGCCAGTTCCTCGGCCAGCATCTTCAGATAGCCCGCCTTGATGCCGAGCGGATTGTTGCCGTCATGGTCGGTTGGACCGGAGCCCGGGATGATGACGGCCACCGGCTGTTCTGACCGGTCGCCGGGAAGGAGCATCTGCCCCTTCAGGACGCCTTCCTCCACCTGCGCCTCGACAACCGTTTCGGCCAGCGATGGCGAAACGACGCTGCAACACAGGAGCGTGGCGGCCGCCAGAGCAGCCCTTTTCATGCCGGTTGCCTGCATCTTGCCTCACAATGGGTGCGGGCCATGTTGCGACCCGTCTGCCGCTATGGCAGAAGCGCAGGCATATTTCCACCGGAGCATTCGCTTGAAAGCCACGCGCAACAGGAGCCATGAGGCAAGGCCGCGACCGGAGCGAGACGCCCGTCCCGAGCAGGAACGCGAGCCGCAGCACCAGCCGAAGCGCCAGCTTGTGCGCCGCGAAGGCGCGCTGCCGGCCGAAAGGCTGCCGCTGATCCTCGAGGTCGCGCCCAGTGACGACTACGCCCTGCTCGACAGCGGCGACGGGCGCAAGCTGGAGCAATACGGCCCCTATCGCATCGTGCGCCCGGAGGGACAGGCGATCTGGCGCCCTGCCCTGCCCGACAGGGAATGGGGCCGCGCCGACGCCATTTTCACCGGCAACACCGATGAGGAGGGAATGGGCCGCTGGCAGTTTCCCCGCAATCCACTCGGCGAAACATGGCCGATGAAGCATGACGGCATCGATTATCTCGGCCGCTTCACCTCGTTTCGCCATGTCGGCGTCTTTCCCGAGCAGGGCTCCCACTGGGACCATATGGCCGCCCTCATCGAAAATGCCAGACGGCCGGTGAAGGTGCTCAACCTGTTCGGCTATACCGGCCTCGCCTCTCTGGTCGCCGCCCGCGCCGGGGCCGAGGTCACCCATGTCGACGCCTCGAAGAAGGCGATCGGCTGGGCCCGCGAAAATCAGGAAGTGGCGCGGCTGACCAACAAGCCGATCCGCTGGATCGTCGAGGACGCGATGAAATTCGCCGAGCGCGAGGAGCGCCGCGGCAGCCGCTACGACATCATCCTGTTCGACCCGCCCGCCTATGGGCGCGGACCCAAGGGCGAAGTGTGGCAACTGTTCGAGCATCTGCCCGCACTTGCCGACATCTGCCGCTCCATCCTGACGCCGAAGCCGCTGGCCGTGGTGCTCACCGCCTATTCGATCCGCGCTTCCTTCTTCGCCATCCATGCGCTGATGCGCGACACCTTCGCCGGCATGGGCGGCGCCGTGGAATCCGGAGAACTGATCATTCGCGAGAAATCGGCCGGCCGCGCGCTTTCCACCTCGCTCTTTTCCAGATGGGTCGCCAGATGAGCGAACATGAAAAACGCCGTCCGGTCGGACGGGTCAAGGAAGTCACCAGCCTGTCCAATCCGCTGGTCAAGGACATTAAGGCTCTGGCGCTGAAGAAATTCCGCGACCAGAACAATGCCTTCATGGCCGAGGGGCTGAAGCTGGTCATCGACGCGCTCGATCTCGGCTGGGAAATCCGCACCCTGATCTTCGCCAAAGCCGGACGTGGCAATGCGGCGGTCGAAAAGGTCGCCGCCCGCACCGTCGCCGCCGGCGGCGACGTGCTGGAAGTCTCGGAAAAGGTGCTGTCCTCCATCACCCGCCGCGACAATCCGCAGATGGTGGTCGGCGTGTTCACGCAGCGCCTCGTGCCCCTGAAGGACATCCGCCCCGCCAGGGGCGATGTCTGGGTGGCGCTCGACCGGGTGCGCGATCCGGGCAATCTCGGCACCGTCATCCGCACCGTCGATGCGGTCGGCGCCAAAGGCGTCATCCTTGTCGGCGACACCACCGATCCGTTCTCGCTGGAAACGGTGCGCGCCACCATGGGCTCGATCTTCGCCGTTCCGGTCGCGAAAACCAGTGTGGAAGCCTTCCTTGCCTGGCGCAAGGGCTTTCCGGGCCTCGTCGCCGGCACGCATCTGAAGGGCGCGGTCGATTATCGCTCGGTCGACTTCTCGGACAAGCCGATGCTGCTTATGATGGGCAACGAGCAGCAGGGCCTGCCCGACGATCTGGCGCAAAGCTGCGACCGCCTGCTGCGCATTCCGCAGGCCGGCCGCGCCGACTCGCTCAACCTCGCGGTCGCAACCGGCGTGATGCTGTTCGAGATCCGCCGCGAGGCACTCTCGCTGGAGGCGCCCGCCCCATGAGTTCCACCCCTGCCCCATCTGCCGCCGGCAAGGGTCTCGGCCTCTATGCGATCCTCGCCATCGTCGCCATCGCGCTGGACCAGTTGATCAAATACGCGGTCGAAAGCGGGCTTCCCTTTCAGGAGAAGATCGACCTGCTGCCGTTTCTGGCACTGTTTCGCACCTACAACACCGGCATCGCCTTCTCGATGCTGTCCTCCTTCGGCGACACCGGGCTGATCGTCATCTCGCTCGTCGTATCGGCCTTCATCGTCTATCTGGCGCTGCGCAGCACGCCGCGCCAGATTTTTGCCCGGCTTGGATTTGCGCTCATCCTCGGCGGCGCGATGGGCAACGTCATCGACCGCGCCATTTACGGCCATGTCGTGGACTACATCCTCTTCCATACCCCGCACTGGTCCTTCGCCGTGTTCAATCTGGCGGATGTCTTCATCAGCGTCGGCGCTTTCCTCGTGGTGGTGGAGGAGTTCATCGGCTGGCGCTACGAGGTCAGATCGCGCGACAACTGAGCAAAACGCCCGCAATCGGTAAAATTGCGCGGGTTTGCCGAAGGCTTCCCTAAGCTCTGCCTGTCATTGTCTTGTGCATGACGGCGGAGATGGACCACAAGCGGACGGGAGGGGACGAGGCGCACGAAACGGGCGGCCACCGCCTTCGTGTCATTCCCCCGCCGCTGTCGCCCGAAGCGCTCGGAACCGATCTTTCCGCCACGCCCATCTCCCGCAACCTGCCTGTCGCAAGCTGGCTGTTCGTTCTCCTGTTCGCCGGACTTGCCCATCTGACCGGCGCGCCCGCCTTCCTCAGCCTTGCCATGCTCGCCACCGGATTTGTTGGCATTCTGCTGCATGAGCTGATCCTGTCGAAGGAACGCCGTACCCGGCAGCAACTGGACAGGGAGGCCGTTCAGGCACGCACCCGGCTGGAAACACTCTCCGACCAGATGTGGGAGATGCAGGAGAGCGAAGAGCGGTTCCACGGCCTCATCGACGCGCTCGGCGACATCGTCGTGCACCGCGACCGGCACGGCAGGATCGTCTACGCCAATCGGGTCTTCACCGGACTTGTCGGCAGGGAGATGCACGATCTGCGCGGCATGACGCTTGCCGATATCGGCATGGAGTTCACTGTTACGCCGGAGGCTGCATTCACCGACAATGAACGCCTGCGCTCGACGGATGCCTGCATGACCACGCCGCAGGGCCAGCGCTGGTTCTCATGGGTCGAGCTTTCGGTGCGCGAGAAGGATACCGGCGCCGTTTCGCATCACGCCATCGCCCGCGAAATCACCGCCCGCAAGCAGGCGGAAACCTCGCTGATAGCGGCGCGCGAACGGGCGGAATTCGCCAATCAGGCGAAGTCCCGCTTCCTGGCCACCGTCAGCCATGAGATCCGCACGCCGATGAACGGCATCATGGGCATGGCGCGGCTGTTGTCGGATACCAGCCTCTCACCCGAGCAGCATACCTATGTCAACGCCGTGTCCACCTCGGCCAGCGCGCTGCTGGCGCTGATCGACGATCTTCTGGATTACTCCAAGATCGAGGCCGGCCGGTTCAATCCGGAGCCGCAGCCGGTTTCGCTGCGCGAGCTGGCCGACAATGTCGTGGAGCTTCTGGCCGACCGCGCCCATGGCAAGGGTATCGGTCTCGGCTGCCATGTCGCGCCCGATGTCCCGCAGATGATCACCGCCGATCCGGGGCGGGTCCGGCAGGTGCTGCTCAACCTTCTCGGCAATGCGATCAAGTTCACCGAAAGCGGCGGCGTGGCGCTTGTCATCACCCGCAGCGGCAATCGCATCCGCTTCGGGGTGAGCGATACCGGCCCGGGACTGCGGCAAGACGATCTCGAACGCATCTTCCTCGAATTCGAGCAGGCCGACGGAACCTCGACGCGCCGACATGGCGGCGCTGGGCTCGGCCTTGCGATTTCCAGACGGCTGGTGACGGCGATGGGCGGCACGATCTCCGTGTCCAGCACACCGCGCGAAGGAACGGAGTTCGTTTTCGAACTGCCGGCGCATGAGGCTACCGATCCGCCGCACCCACGGCAGGATGCGCTGGCAGGCCGCAATGTCGTGATCCTCTCCGCCAACAGGATCGAGGCTGATGTGATCGCGCGGACGATCCGCGCCCACGGCGGGTCCGCCGAAATTGCCGAAAACCCCGAAACTGCACGAAAGCTGGCCCAGGGCTGCGACACGCTGATGGTGGACGCCGCGCTGGAAGGCAGCGATGGACGCACCGTTCAGGTGTTGCGCGACGATGCTTTCGCCACCAGCCGCGCCATCATCCTGATGGCGCCGAACGACCGTGGCCGGCTCTGCGAATATCTGGCCGGCGGATATGGCGGCTTCCTCGCCCGCCCGGTCCGGGGTGCAACGCTGCTGAAAGTGCTGACTGGCGGCAGCTCCGACAGCGCAGGCGAACAGCACCTGCGAGAACCCGGAATGCATGCGCACCCGGCACCGGAAAACAAGCCCGGCGGACTTTCAATCCTGATTGCCGAAGACAACGAAATCAACGCCCTGCTGGTTCGCGCCGCACTCGGCAGTGCCGGCCATCACCTGGAGATGGTCACGACCGGCAAGGAGGCAGTGGACCGGCTTACCTCGACCGACACCGGAACGGGACGCCACGATGTCGTTCTCATGGACCTGCACATGCCGGTGATGGACGGCATGGATGCCATCGCCCATATCAGACGGCATGAGAAAGCCCACGGCATTCCGGCAATCCCGATTCTGGTGCTGTCGGCTGACAATCAGGAAAAGACACGCCATGCCGTGCTCGCCCATGGCGCCACGGCCTTCCTGACAAAGCCGCTCGATCCGCGTGATCTGCTTGCCGCCGTTCAGGAACTGATGTCCACATGAACACAGGTCCGGCTTTGTTGCCGATCACGCCATATCACGCTACTGTCACAATCCTGTTGCACCACAATCGTATCCCCGCGCCACGAGGGATGGCTCGAAGGAGAATCGCCCGTGCAGACAGCGATGCCGCAAGGTCACACCAGGTTGGGCTCTACGCTCGTTACCGTACCGGCCACCGGGCCGCAGGCCCCGTCATTCGCAGGCCCGATCGGCCCTCTGGGTCGTATAGGCACTCTGGAGGTGCGGCTGGCCCGCAACGAGGCCGAGATCGAGGCCGCACAGGAAATCCGCTACCGCATCTTCTATGATGAACTGGGTGCCCGCAGCAGCCTGGACCAGATCGACAGGCGCGATTCGGACCGCTTCGATCCGCTTTGCGACCATCTGCTGGTTCTGGACAACAGCCTGACCGGCCCCGAGCACAGGCGCATCGTCGGGACTTACCGCCTTTTGCGGCAGGAGATGGCAACGGCAGCGGGCGGATTCTATTCGGAAGACGAATTCGAGTTGCGCAGGCTGGTCGCCCGCCACCCCGATCTGCGGTTCCTTGAGCTTGGCCGCTCCTGCGTGCTGCCGCAATACAGGTCGAAACGTACCATCGAGGCCCTGTGGCAGGGTATCTGGGCCTATCTCAACCACTATGGCATCGACGTCATGGTGGGCTGTGCTTCTTTCCCCGGCGTCGATCCGGCGGCCCATGCCGAGGCGCTGACCTATATGGCTCATCATTGCCGCACGAGTGCGGACTGGGATGTGCGGGCCGTTGGCCGTCGCTATCACCCGATGGCCATGATGCCGGTCGAGGCGGTGAACCCCAAGGCGGCAATCACCGCCATGCCGCCCCTGGTGAAAGGCTATCTGCGCATCGGCGCGCGTATCGGCGACGGCTGCGTCATCGACCGCGATTTTTCGACCGTCGATGTGTTCATCGTCATGCCGGTCAAGGAAATCGCCGCCCGCTACATCAGCTATTACGGCGGCGACGGCCAGAGTTACGCCGCCTGAAGATCAGCGTTCCATTCAGGGAATATCCTCGGGCTTCCGGCCGGGCCGGCTCTTGTAGGCCGGAATGTGCCAGCCGAAACGGATTGCGCCGCCACGCACGGCAAAGGCGGCGATGAAGCCGCCGAGCTGGCAGATGAGAGGCGCAAAGCCCGCGAGATCGCCCAGCGTATAGACGCCGGCGCCGATCAGCGCAGCCGACACATAGACCTCGGGGCGCAGCAGCACCGACTGCTCACCTGCCAGAACGTCGCGCAGGATGCCCCCGAAAGTAGCCGTGAGCATGCCCATGATGATGGCCACGACCGGCGAGCCGGTAACCGCGAGCCCCTTTGCCGCCCCCATCACCGCAAATGCGGCAAGGCCGATGGCATCCAGCCACAGCAGGAGCTTGTAGCGCGATTCAACCCGGTGCGCCGTGAAGAACACAAGCACAGCAACTGCCGCGCACACCAGAATATAGTCGTGGTTGGCGATCCAGAAGACCGGCACGTCGAGAACGAGATCGCGGAAGGTTCCGCCGCCAACTCCCGTTACCCCGGCCAGAAACATGAAGCTGATGATGTCCATCTGCTTGCGTGAAGCCGAAAGCGCGCCCGTCGCCGCAAAAACGGCGACGCCGGAATAATCGAGGATGGTGACGAGGTTCATGGCAGCGCGTTCATCCCCGGTGGCAGGTGACGGCGCTACAGTAGCAGCCGCTCCCGGCTGTGGAAGCCCCTGAAGGGCAACGGCCCCGCAATGCTGCGGGGCCGAAGGCTATCAGCCCTGATTTCCTTCGCCGGCAGAACCGTTGGCCTGCTTCGGTCCATCCTTCGAGACGCCGACCTTGGCCGGGCGCAGAACCCGCTCGCCAATCGAATATCCCGGCTGCACGACCTGCAGAACGGTTCCTGCGACAACCTGCGGGTTCGGAATCTCGAACAGCGCCTCGTGGAAATTCGGATCGAACCGCTCGCCTTCCGGCGAAAGCTTTTTCACACCGTGCCGTTCCAGCGCGCCGATCAGACCCCGCGCGGTAATCTCCACGCCCTCGATCAGCGCCTTGAAGCCTGCATCGTCGGATGCCTTGGCCTCTGCGGGAATGGCTTCCAGCGCACGTTGCAGGTCGTCTGCAACCGTCAGCATGTCGCGGGCGAAGTTGGCTATGGAGTAGGAGCGCGCGTCCTGCACGTCACGGGCGGCACGGCGGCGCATGTTTTCCACCTCGGCGGCGGCGCGAAGAGCCCGATCCTTCAGCTCCTCGTTTTCCTTCATCAAACGGACGAGTGCCTCGTAATCACCTTCGGCACCCTCCACCGTCTGTTCGGCAAAAGCTTCTGCGGCCTCGGTTTCGTCGGGCGTGCGCTCGTCTTTGGCCTGGTCAGTCATGGCGTATTCCCATTCTTTTCGAAGTTTCGAAGTTGGGTCCGATATCGAGGTTCGACACTCAAAAATCAAGGCCCCCGGCACGCCGGATGCCTTCCGCGCCAACAAACGTATTTAATTCAAATTTTACCTTGTTGCGCTGAGCTATGTCCCAACACCCCGGCAAAGGGGGAACCTTAGACCGATACAGGGAGTTTCGAAACCGAAAGGATTTTGGAACGATGACCCGAACAGGCAAAGAACGGCCACAGGAAACGGTGCGGCAGAACCTGGCGAAAGCGATACGCCGTCAGGTCCGCAGCCAAACCACGCGTGGATTGTTGCGCTCCCTGCCCGCCTTCAAGGTCGCCAGAGACATACCGGAACAGTTGCAGGCGCTCATCTGCCGACTGGAGGCTATGGAAGCACAGCACGAAGAAGCACCGGAGCGGTGACCCCGTTGCGCGTTTCACACCATGCCCTGCGTGGCAGGCTACTGCACTGCCCTTCGGCGCCATGAATAGGTGCCCGCAGCGGCAGCGCCCGATGTCGCTGCCGGCTGGGAGTGGACCGACAAGCCGCCAATCTCGCCTTTTTCAAGCCGTCCCAGCAGAACCCGGTTCGAAATCTCGAACTCGTCGAAGCCGACGCGCAGCATATGCGGAAGCTGGTCGACGAGCACATCGCCCACCGCGCGCACCCTGCCCGTGAACCCGTGCCGGCTGCGCAGCAGCTCCGCCTTGGAGTAGCTGCGCCCGTCGCTGTAGGCCGGGAAGGCAAGCGCCACCAGCGACAGCGCATCGAGAAGGCCGGCAATCGCGTCGAGCTGTTCTCCCGGTTGCAGGATCACCCCCAGACGCTCGTGGTTGAGCGCGCGCTCCTGCGGATCGAGATCGAGAAAGGCCTGCAGCGGCAGAATCACGCGGCTGTTGCCGGCAAGGGCCTCGGCACTCTCGGCGTGTATCCACTCGTCGTCCCGGAAACCCTGCGGAGTCCACAGACGAATTTCGGGGGTTGCCTTGTGTTCGCTCCCCGTCGCTTGCTCGCTCATGTTGTCTTTCCTGACTGAAGGACCGGGCCTGACTGAAAGACCGGGCCTGACTGGCTGGTTTGGCCGAGGGTCTGTTCCAGACCGCCAAGATGGATACCGCATTCGGTCTTTGCCTGCCCTGCCCAGCGCCCGCTGCGTGCATCCTGCCCCTGCTCCACCGGACGGGTGCAGGGAAAGCAGCCGATGGACAGATAACCATAAGCGACCAGCGGGTTTTCGCGCAGCTCGTGCGCCTGCATATAATCGGCGAGGTCGGCCGCCCCCCAGCTTGCCAGAGGATTGATGCGTATGCGCGGCCCCACCGCCTCGAACACCGGCAGGGCGGCGCGCGTCTCAGCCTGATGGCGCTTGCGGCCGGTGAACCAGGCCCGGAACGGCTCCACGCCCCGTGCCATCGTTTCCACCTTGCGCACATGGCAGCAGGCTTCGACGTCGCTTTCGTGCAGGCGGCCCGACGGATCAACGCGCTGCAGCACCGCCGCATCAGGATGGATCACCCTGATATCGGTCAGGCCGAAATCCTCGGCCAGCGCATCGCGGTAGCGCAGGGTTTCCTCGAAATGCTTGCCCGTATCGAGAAACACGATCGGCACATGCCTGTCCACCTGCGCGATCAGGTGCAGGAGAACCGCCGAGTCCGCCCCGAAGGACGAAACGGCGGCGACCTCTCCGGGAAACAGGCTGCCCACCGCCAGCTCGATGGTGCGGAGAGCCGAAAGCTGCCCGTGGCGCGCTTCGAGGGCAGCGGCATCGAAAGCATCCACTTCAGGCAGCCTTTGCTTCGGCCCCGTACAGAGCCTCCTTGAACGGCGCCGCGCCGACACGGCGATAGACGTCGAGGAATTTTTCCGAAGGCGCGCTGCGTATCGTCAGATAGGTCTCGACCAGCGTTTCGATCGCATCGACGATCTCGTCGGGACCGAAGCCGCGGCCGATGATCTCGCCGACGCTGGTGTTCTCGTCGGCAGAGCCGCCCAGCGTGATCTGGTAAAGCTCCGCGCCCTTCTTCTCCACGCCCAGTATGCCGATATGGCCGACATGGTGATGTCCGCAGGCGTTGATGCAGCCCGAGATCTTGAGCTTCAGTTCGCCGATCTCGCGCTGGCGCTCCAGCGACGAAAACCGTGTCGAAATCTGCTGCGCGACGGGAATGGAGCGGGCATTGGCGAGCGCGCAATAGTCGAGGCCGGGGCAGGCGATGATGTCGCTGATCAGGCCTGCATTGGCCGTGGCAAGCCCGGTCTCGACCAGCGCGTCATAGACGGCCCTCAGATCGGCGCGCGCCACATGCGGCAGCACCAGATTCTGCTCATGCGTCACCCGCACCTCGTCGAAGGCGAAGCGTTCGGCAAGGTCGGCCACCGCCTCCATCTGCTTGTCGGTCACGTCGCCCGGAACCTCGCCTATCCCCTTCAGCGAGATGGTCACGGCCGCATAGTCGGGATTGCGGTGCGTGGTCACGTTCTGGCCGAGCCATTCGGAGAACGCGCGGGAATCCAGCCGGGCCAGCCGCACCGCCTCGTCGCCCTCCGGACGGGACGGAAGCTCGGGAGGCGCGAAATAGGCCCTGATCGCGGCCACATCGGCATCCGGCAGCTTCAGCTCGCCATCCTTCAGCGCCTGCCATTCCGCCTCGACCCAGCTTGCCAGCTCCTCTGTTCCGGTCTCGTGGACGAGGATCTTGATGCGGGCCTTGTACTTGTTGTCGCGCCGGCCGTTCAGATTGTAGACGCGCAGGATCGCCGTCACATAGGACAGGAGATGTTCCTGCGGCAGGAATTCGCGGATTTTCTTCGCCACCATGGGCGTGCGGCCGAGGCCCCCGCCGACATAGACGGTAAAGCCCAGCTCGCCCGCCTCGTTCTTCTTCAGGTGCAGGCCGATGTCGTGGGTCTTGATGGCCGCACGGTCGCGCTCCGCCCCGGTCACCGCGATCTTGAACTTGCGCGGCAGGTAGGAGAACTCGGGATGCACCGACGACCACTGGCGCAGGATCTCCGCATAGGGGCGCGGATCGGCGACCTCGTCGGCCGCGGCACCTGCGAAATGATCGGCGGTGACGTTGCGTATGCAGTTGCCGCTGGTCTGGATGCAGTGCATCTCGACCTGCGCCAGATCAGCAAGGATGGCCGGAACGTCGGACAGTGCCGGCCAGTTGAACTGGATGTTCTGGCGCGTGGTGAAGTGGCCATAGCCCTTGTCGTAGGTGCGCGCGATATGGGCCAGCATGCGCAACTGGCGCGGATGCAGCGTGCCATAGGGAATGGCGATGCGCAGCATATAGGCGTGAAGCTGGAGATATACACCGTTCATGAGCCGGAGCGGCTTGAACTGATCTTCCGTCAGCTCGCCCGAAAGCCTTCGCTCGACCTGATCGGCGAACTGGGCAACCCTTCCCTGAACAAATTCGTGGTCGAACTCATCATAACGGTACATCGGTGGTCCTCCGGCTTACGCCGCGTGCTGCGTACGGGCCTGCTTGCCCAGATCGTTGCGGGTTGTGGGACCGGCGGCGCGGATACGCTCGCGCAGCCTGAGAGGGCGGACGGTGCCGTCGACGATTTCCACGTCGATCAGATTGACATCGACTACGAGATTGCCTGCAAGGCCCTGCGCGCCGGCACTTTCCAGCGCGGCTTCGGCTTCCTTGTCCCCGGCGATTTCGGCCTCGGCAATGGTCTCGACCCATTGGCCACGCGCATACCAGACGACCTCACCGTCGCTCAGCCGGTTTGCGGTCAGGATCTTCATGGTGCGGCCTCCTCCGAAACGCGCTGGCGGGACGGAACGGCAGCAAGCGCCTGCGAACGGCTGAAGTCGGCCCCCGCCACCGCATCCCCGATGATGGTCATCACCGGGCCGGTCAGGTCGTGGCGCTCTTCCAGCGCGGGCAGATCGGCCAGTGTTCCGTGGAACCGGCGGCAACCTTGCAGGCTGGCATTCTCGACCACGGCGACCGCCGTATCCGGCGAAAGGCCGGCCGCGATCAGCCGTCCCGCAACTTCCGCCGCAACCGAGCGGCCCATATAGACGGCAACCGTGGCGCCCGAGATGGCGAGCTTTGCCCAGTCCGGCAGCGATCCGCCCTTGAGATCGTGGCCGGTGGTGAACACCATGGACGAGGTGACGCCGCGCAGCGTCAGCGGCAGTTCGAAATCGGCGGCAGCGGCAAAGGCCGCAGTCACGCCCGGCACGACCTCATAGGAAATGCCGGCCTCGCGCAACGCAGCCATTTCCTCGCCAGCCCGGCCGAACACCAGCGGATCGCCGCTTTTCAGGCGCACCACCCGCTTGCCTTCCCGGCCAAGCTCCACCAAAAGCGCGTTGATCTGCGACTGGCTCTTCGAGTGGCAACCCTTGCGCTTGCCGACCGCGACACGCTCGGCGTCGCGACGGCCCATGGCGACCACCGCCTCGGGAACCAGCGCATCATGCAGGATCACGTCTGCCTCCATCAGAAGGCGCTGGGCCCTGAGCGTCAGCAGGTCTTCCGCGCCGGGACCGGCGCCCACCAGCGCGACATGGCCGAAATTGCGCTCCGGATTGCCAAGCATGGCGGATGCCGCCGCATGGGCGAGGGAAACATCGCCGCCCGCCACGGCGCGTGCGGGCGCCCCTTCAAAGAACTCGCGCCAGAAACGGCGGCGGGGCAAGCCCTTGGGCAGCAGCCGCTCGGCCGCGTCGCGGAAACCGACCGCCAGCGAGGCGAGCGTGCCGAGCGACGGCGACAGCATGCGGTCGATGCGCGCGCGGATCATCTGGGCGAGAACCGGCCCCGCTCCTTCAGTGCCGATGGCAATGGCGACCGGCGCGCGGTTGACCAGCGCCGGGGTGAAGAAGTCGCAAAGTTCCGGCCGGTCGACCGCATTGACGCTGATGCCGAGGGCGCGGGCGTCTTCCACCACCCGGCGGTCGAGCTCCTCATCGCCGCTGGCCGCGAAGACGAGCGTCGCCCCCACGAGATGCGCGCGCGCGTATACGTGCGAAATGTGGGCCGCGTGATTGGCGGAAATCCAGTCCAGCAAATCCTGGGATGCGTCGGGTGCGACGATCCGCAAAGCGGCGGATGACTGGCCGAGCAGCCTTGCCTTGGCAAGCGCTTCCTCGCCATCTCCGACGATGACGACGACAGCGCCTTCAACGCGCATGAAGACGGGAAAAGCGTTCAGCTTGGGAAAATCGTGCGGCATCGCGGTAAAACCCTGTACAGGCTGGTATTTCTAGCCTGACAGGGGTTTGGAGCGAAGGAACGGGCTCGCGCCTGCCTTTGCGGCAGGCAATGTTTTTTGCCCGGGAACGCGTCTGAAAAGAAAATCATTCCAGCAGCGGCAACCGCGGCACGCTTTGCCGCGCGCCCCCCCCCCCGGTGGGACGGGGGCTCAGACGTGCTGGCCGCCATTGATGTGGATTTCGGAACCCGTCACATAGGACGACTGGCCCGAGCACAGGAAGTAGATGATATCCGCCACTTCCGCCGTGGTCCCGAGACGCCGCAGCGGAATGGTCTCGACGATCTTCTCCGTGCCCGGCGACAGGATTGCCGTGTCGATCTCGCCCGGCGCGATGGCGTTGACGCGAATGCCGTGCGGCCCGAAGTCATGCGCCATCTCGCGCGTCAGCGAGCCCAGCGCCGCCTTCGACGTGGCATAGGCCGTTCCGGCGAAAGGATGCACGCGCGTGCCGGCAATGGAGGTGACATTGACCACCGAGCCTCTGGCGGCGGCGAGTTCCTTGAACAACCCCCTTGCCAGCATGATCGGCGCGAAGAAATTCACCTGAAACACGTCGCGCCACACATGCATGGGCGTGTCGAGCGAATCCATGCGCTGGTTCTTCGGCATCTTGGGCGAAATACCGGCATTGTTGACCAGCGCATTGAGCTGGCCGCCATTCGCTTCCAGCCTGTGACGGATTTCCGCCACCGCGATGCCGACATCCTCGGGATCGGCCAGATCGACCTTGATATGGTCTTCCGGCCCCGCCGGCCACGGGCAATTCTCCGCGAAAGCCTGCCGGGAGCAGGTGATGACGCGCCATCCTTCCATGGAAAAACGCTTCACCGTCGCATGGCCGATGCCGCGGCTCGCCCCGGTCAGAACGATGGTCTTCCTGCTGTCTGTATGCGTCACGACGAAACCGACCCGTTGATGTATGAACAGACATCTAGCCGAACGCGAAGGTTCTGGCGAGAGCCACACGAGAGACAACTCTTGTACGGAACTGCGAAATATCAGCCGCCGGTCAGAATATCGAGGATCGACGTCGTGCCCTTCTTCATCGGCGCCCCGACCTCGCCCGGCGGGACCGGACGCCGGATCGAGGCCGTCGGTGCGCGATCAGATGGCATGGCAGGATGCGCGTTTCCGCCACCATTGCCGCCACCGGCGACAGGCACGGAGGGCCGCGCGACCGCTGCGGGCGGAACCGGGGCCGCGCGCTGGACCGGCTCTGCGGGGCGCACGCTGACGGGGGCAGGTGCCGATACTGTTTCAGCCGGCTCGCCGGTGGCAATCTCCGGAATGGCGGGGGCAACGGGCGCGCGCTGCCAGCCGCCCGGCAGACGCGCTACCGGCACCCCCTCATGCGCGGCGACCATGAATTCGTGCCATGCCTGCGCCGGAAGCGCGCCGCCGGTGACGTTCTTCATAGGCCGCGCATCGTCATTGCCGAACCACACGCCGGTGGTGAGGTTGGCCGTGTAGCCCACGAACCATGCGTCGCGCGAATTCTGGCTGGTGCCGGTCTTGCCGGCCGCCGGCCATGCGAAGGCCGCCTTGCGCGCCGTGCCGACCTCCACCGCGCCCGCCATCATCGAATTCATCATGCCGACGATCTCAGGCTTCAGCACACGCGGTGCGGAACCTCCGGTGAATTCATACAGCACCTTGCCTTTGGCATTGGCCACACGCTTCACGAAATGCACCTGCGGGCGATAGCCGCCATTGGCGAAAGGCACATAGGCGGCGGTCAGTTCCAGCGGCGTCACCTCCGATGTGCCGAGCGCGATGGAAACGTTCTTCTGAAGATCAGACTGCACGCCCATGCGATTGGCGATCTCGATCACCGCCTGCGGGCCGACTTCCATGGCAAGCTGGGCGGCAACCGAATTCAGCGATTTGGCGAGCGCGGTCGACAGCGTGACCTTGCCATAATACTTGCCGCCGTAATTGACCGGCTTCCACTTGCCGATCTGGATCGGCGCATCGTTGCGCACGCTATCCGGCGTGCGCCCCGCTTCCAGTGCAGCGGCATAGACGAACGGCTTGAAGGCCGAACCGGGCTGGCGTTTGGCGCCGGAGGCACGGTCGAACTGGCTGGTCGAATAATCGTAGCCACCGACCATGGCACGCACCGCTCCGGAACTGTCGATGGAAACGAGAGCGCCCTGGCTGACGTCGAGCTTCTTGCCATTCTCGTCGATCAGCCGGCGGATCGATTTCTCGGCCTGCTTCTGAAGATCGAGATCGATGGTGGTGTCGACGATGATGTCGCCCTCCACCTCGCCGATCAGGTCGGGCAGCTCCTCCATGATCGTGTCGGCGACGTAGTTCTCCGAACCCGTCCAGTAGGAAGGCACGCGCGCGGCGGGCGCGCTCATGGCATGGGTCATTTCGCGGGAACTGACCAGCCCTTCATCCTGCATCGCGGCCAGCACGAGTTGCGAGCGTGCTTCCGCAGCCTTCGGGTCACGCGCCGGCGACAGCCGTGACGGCGCCTTGAGCAGCCCTGCCAGCAAAGCGGCTTCCGACAGGGTCACGTCGCGCGCGCTCTTGCCGAAATAGCGCCGCGATGCGGCCTCGACGCCATAGGCTCCCGAACCGAAATAGACCCGGTTGAGATACATGGCCAGAATTTCGTCCTTGGTGTGCTTGTGTTCCAGCCACAGCGCCAGCAGCACCTCCTGCACCTTGCGCTCCAGCGTGCGGTCGGGCTTGAGGAACAGATTCTTGGCCAGCTGCTGGGTCAGCGTCGAGCCGCCCTGCGAGAGCCGCCCATGCATCAGGTTGGTGACCATCGCACGGCCGAGACCCAGCGGATCGATGCCGAAATGCGAATAGAAACGGCGGTCCTCGATGGCGATCACCGCCTTCGGGATATAGGCCGACATTTCCGAAAGGTGCACCGCCTCGCCGCCGCTCATGCCGCGATTGGCGATCAGCCGTCCGTCGACCGACACGATCTTGATGTTGGGCGCCCTGTCGGGGATCGACCATGTGGTGGCAGCTGGCATCTTGGCACCGTAGTAGACGACCATGCCGGCAGCGGCGATGCCGGCCCAGATCGCCAGCACGAAGCACCAGTAGACCATGCGCATGAAGAGGCCGAACAGGCCACGGCGCCTGCCCCGCCCGCCGCGCGCGGAGCGCGCCTTTGCGGAACGCCGTGGCTTTTCCGTCCTGTCCGCCTTGCGCGAACGCGGCTTGCGGCTGGCAGGCACGACCCGATCCTCTTCACGCAGGGAGAAACCCGCAACGGAAGCGTCGCGCGCCGGTTCCCCGAAGCTTGGTTCGATGCGTCTGTTCCTGCGGTTCGCCATGCGCGATGCCGTACCTTCCCCCAGCCAATGGCGATGAGGTGAAGGTTAGTTAAGGCAATTTAAGGGCGGGTTAATCTCTGCATCGCACACCAACCCCGCGCCCGCTTGCTCCCGCGGGCGCAACTCAGGCAACAGGCGCGTCATCCGAAAGGGTGGTGGGCTTTTCTGCTGTTTAACGAGACCGGCACAATCCCGTTCTTGTGTTCTCCCTGTCGCCATCGTCATAAGAAACGCTGACTTTGTCGCCGTTAAGCAAAGTAATCTGGCCTGCGTACCAATCACCGCTATTTTGCCAGTTGCACTCAACCCGTGTGCCCACCGACCAGTTATAGGGACGCACGGCATTGGGGTAGACGGTTTCAAGATCACCGTCGTCATACTTAATTGTGATCTTATCGTTAGATACATCGGAGATCACACCCGGAAACCAATAACCAGAGTTTTGATAGTTTCCCAGAACCCAATCACCAACGGACTGAGCGGCTGCCGAACCGGCACCACCCATAAGAGTGAACGCAGCTGCAGTCGCCAAAATGAGCTTATGCAAAGGTATTATCTCCAATTCACACGCCGAATTTTTTGCTGTTTTTGACTACTCACAATTGCCGATATCGGCGATCGCGTAAGTGGTCTTTCCTGGCCCTTTTGGCGGTGTGGCTGTCAGATAAACCTTTAGATCACAATCTTGAGTGCGAATTTCCCACTCCTTGGCGCCATCTTCCCGAGTGCCGGTATTGGCAATGTGACCGATCGGAGCTTGCCTGAGTCGATTTGAAACGTCGTGACTTTCAAAGATTGTGCTTATCTGCTCTGTGCTGTCATAAAAGCCGGAAAGAGCGGCGTATGCCGGTGAAGCACCGAAGGTGGCTCCAAGAATAAATAGTGCGGCGTGCGAAAATTTCATAGCTAGTCCAATTTGTTGTTTGTGGACCTGAAATTGCATGCTGGCGACACAGATACAAGCGCTGTTGCAAATACACGACGCCTCGTTGATGAAGCTGCATGTTCCTGTCCTATGGCTGGCCGATTTTATGGCGTTCAGCACTTTAGAAAAGAGAGCGTGAACCTTCTTGAATTGCCATCGTTAACACGCATCATCACGAGAGATGTTCCCATACTTCCCGCTGTCGAATGATCCCCTCGGCAGCGTTTTTTCTGGCGTGGGCGATATGCTTAAATAGAGTTGCACCGGAGGATTTGAGATACCGCCTTTCTCTTTCGTTTATCTGGACTGTGATGGCCTTGAACAGGAAATTAGGGGTATCGAATTTCCCACCCCAGAAGCTGCCCGCGCTGAAGCACTCCGCTCGGCAAAGGACCTCTACGACGAGACGATTGACGCAGGGCGCCAACCGACAGGATCGGCAGTCAGGGTGCGCGATAAAGACGGAAAGCAGATCTGCGAGATATCTTCTTTTGAGGACGTAAAGGGAATGGCAGTCGCCTCTCCTTTCTGAGCGCCTGTGGTGGCTCTATACTGGGCTAGCGCGCTCTCCAGTCTTGATTCAATCTGGGACCAAGCGGTTTCGGCCATGGGGCATCGGTCCCCTCCCCTGGGTGCAAAGCGCCGGCCTCCGTCCGTGCGTTCACGTCAATTTTCATCCGTTGCCGCTCTGTTCACAATGGTTCAGTCAGCGAAACGGCTCTTTCGATCGACGTCACGCAATTCATTGCACTGCGGCCGGAGGAAGAAATCCGGTGCGGGAAGAGCAGCCTTCACCCACCGGACCCTCAAGCGCAGGATCGGAATGACCATTTAGACAAAACGGCCAGACCGATCCGGGAAAGGCTCTAAGCTGAAAGTTCTCTGCGGACGATTTCCGCGCCTGCGCTCAAAGCTTTCAGCTTGCCTGTCGCCACCTGACGAGACAGCGGCGCCATGCCGCAGTTCGTGCAGGGATAGAGTTTGTCGGCATCAACGAACTGCAGAGCCTTTCGCAGAGTGCTGGCGACCTCTTCCGGAGTCTCGATGGTATTCGTCGCCACGTCAATGGCACCCACCATCACCTTCTTACCTCGAATGAGTTCAATCAGGTCGATTGGAACATGCGAGTTGTGGCATTCGAGTGAGATCAGATCGACGCTGGATTTCTGGAGTTTTGGGAAAGATTCTTCGTACTGCCGCCACTCCGATCCCAACGTCGTTTTCCAGTCTGTATTGGCCTTGATGCCGTAGCCATAACAGATGTGCACCGCAGTTTCGCAGCTGAGCCCTTCCATTGCCTTTTCGAGGGTCGCCACCCCCCAGTCATTCACCTCATCAAAGAAGACGTTGAATGCGGGCTCGTCGAACTGGATGATATCGACGCCGGCAGCTTCCAGTTCCCTGGCTTCCTGATTGAGGGCTTTGGCGAACTCCCAGGCCAGTTTCTCCCGACTTTTGTAGTGGGCATCATAGAGCGTATCGATCATCGTCATCGGACCGGGCAGAGCCCATTTGATGGGCTGCGTGGTCTGCTGACGCAGGAATTTGGCATCTTCGACAAAAACCGGCTTCTGGCGGGAAACAGCGCCGACGACCGTCGGCACGCTCGCATCATAGCGATTGCGAATTCGGACCGTCTCACGCTTCTCGAAATCGACACCGTTGAGGTTTTCGATAAACGTCGTGACAAAATGCTGGCGCGTTTGCTCGCCGTCGCTGACGATGTCGATGCCCGCCTGTCGCTGATCGTCCAGAGACAAGCGCAGAGCGTCCCGTTTGCCCTCGGCCAGTTCCTCGTCCTGCAGCTTCCATGGCGACCAGAGCTTCTCAGGTTCCGCAAGCCAGGAGGGTTTTGGCAGGCTGCCGGCTGTTGATGTAGGCAAGAGCGTTTTCAAGACAGATGACCTTTTGTTTCCGTTCAATCAAAGAGCGTAGTTGGCGGACCACTGCTGAAGAATGGCCCTGTATGGTTTGATGAAGTGCTCTTCGGCAAATTTTCCCTGCTCGATGGCCAGCCGGCTGCGTTCTTCGCGATCGTAGACAATTCGGGTCAGCGAATAGTCCTGATGCTTCAGGCTTGGCTGATAGTGTGCCCCCGCAACAGAATTGGCGTTGTAGATCTCGGGCCGGTAGATCTTCTGGAAAGTCTCCATCGTGCTGATGGTGCTGATCAGCTCCAGATTGGTGTAGTCACCGAGCAGGTCGCCGACAAAATAGAAGGCCAACGGCGCAACGCTGTTCGGAGGCATGAAATAGCGAACCTTCAACCCCATTTTCTTGAAATACAGATCGGTCGAAGATAGCTCGCCCTGCTGATACTCAACGCCCAATACAGGATGACGGTTTTCTGTCCGGCGGTATGTCTTGCTGCTTGACGCGCTCAGGCAAATGACCGGAGGCTTGTTGAAATGCTCCTTATAGGCATTTGAGTTCAGGAAGCACCTGAACAATTTTCCATGAAGATCACCGAAATCATCGGGAATGCTGAATTCAGCCCGATCCTTGTTATGCGCCGGCAGCAGCACGCTGAAGTCATAGTCGCGCACGTAAGAGGAAAAATTATTCCCTACAATGCCCTCGATGCGCTCATTGGTCTTGTGATCAACGATAATCGTTTTCAATATTTCAATAAGCGGGAAGGCATCGCTGTCGCCTTCATCGCCAATGGTCATCTCAGCCGAAATGATCTCAAGCTCGACAGAATAACGATCGGCTTTGGGGTTGTCCCAATGCGCCAGTGCGTTGAACCGGTTGTCAATCATCCTCAGGGCATTGCGCAGGTTTTCCTGACGGTTCTCGCCCCGGGCCAGATTGGCGAAATTGGTCGTGATACGCGTGCTGTCCGCGGGACGATAATCCTCATCGAAACGAACGCTCTTAAGGCGAAACGTGAAATCGTTATTCCTCGCGACCGGCCGGCGAGCGACCGACGGCGCCCCCGGGGAGGCATCGGAAATTGCGGTTTGAGACATGACTTACCCCAATAAGTTGGGGGCATGGGGCAGCGGACACATAGCAGGATCGGCCGCGACGCGGTCTCCGCTACGGCACACCCGGACACCCCGCCCGTGGACGTTATTTCGCCAAGGCAGGTCTCCTGGCTCGCGGGTCAGCGCTGCTGTCCGTCTTCCCAGGGTTTCACCCCAGTGACATGCTGGACATCAGCTCGCCGCTTACAGTTGCGGGGGCAGCTCCGGCTTTCCCGAAAAGACGGGGCACCGGCTTCCCTCTTAGCCCCGGCGCGTTGCGCGCAACGACCGGAGAACCTAGGCACGCACACCTTCCTGCAATTCCAGTCCGAAGTCAATAGGACATAAAGGAATGTTTATATCTTTAAGTCGCAAATGCCAATATCCGGTTCTTCGATGCCGGCATCTGAACAAAAAAGCCCCGGCTGATTGCCGGGGCTTTGATTTCAGAGCCGTTCAGTGTTTCACGGAATCATTGAACGGCTCTGGGTCTTTGACTGTCGCATTTCCGAACCGGAAAAGTGTTTCCACTTTCCTGGAAACGCTCCAGAGAGAAACCGGATCAGAACTTGTAGTTGAAGCCAACCCGGACCGTGTGGAAGTTGAACTTCCGGTCAATGTTGACATCAGCGCCACCGAAGGTGTCCGAGAACACATTCGCCTTGCCGAGATCAGTGTAGAGATATTCCGACTTCACGGTCCAGTTGTCGGTCACGGCATATTCCGCACCCGCACCGACAGTCCAGCCGGTCTTCGTCTTCTTCACGCTTTCATTGAAGGCGGTACCGCCCAGATTGCCCTTGGCATAACTCTTGGTTTCGCCATAGGCGAGACCACCAGTGGCGTAGACGAGGAAGCGGTCGGTCGCCGTATAGCCGAGGCGGGCGCGAACCGTGCCGTACCAGTTCAGCTTCGTGCCGATGGCAGCATCAAGAGCGCCAGCGCCAGGCACATTGGCGGAGATACTGGTTTCGCCCTTGACGTTTCCACCCTGAAAATCAGCCTCGACACCATAGACGATCTGGTCGGCCTGGAAGTTCCAGCCCGCCTGAACGCCGCCAAGGAAACCGCTGGAGTTCATATTCAGCGAACCGCTGGCCAGCGTACCCGTCGTGTCGGTGACGCTGAACGGATGCTTTGCCTTGCCGCCGCCATAACCAAGGTTGAAGCCGACATAACCGCCGGTCCAGCTATAGAAGGAAGCCGGAGCCACCGGAGCAGGCTCACTGTAAACAATCGCATCAGCAGCATAAGCGCCACCCGAAGCAAGAATGACAGAAACAGCAGCAAGAGAGAGAACTTTTCGCATGACAAAACCTCTTAGTTGAAATCGTGAAATTAACTTACGATCGTCGTCGTAAAATGTCTGTAACATAAAAGACACATTTCGTTACGAAGATCAAAAATCCATAAAATACAGATATTTGAATAGTTAATAATAAATTAAACATACACAAAATGAAATGAAGCCACTCAGAGGAGAAAAATATCTGAGTGGCATCGGATATAACCTTACCATAGGTAAGGATTATGCTTAAGGAATCGGTCCACCGAGCATAAATTGCGCTGATTTACTATCAGCTCAGCGCAGAGGCAATTTTGTCCTTGAGAGCAAGGCGGCGGCGGCGCAGTTCCGTTTCGGCATCGTCGCTGATCGTATCAATACGCGTCTCGGACCTGTGTATCTGATCGTTGACGTCGTCATACTCTTCGAGGACACGGGCGAACTCCGGATCCTGCGCCTTGAGGGCATGGATTGCATCCAGCTTGCCGGGGAATTCTTCGCCAAGGGTATGCGGGGTGTTTGACATGTCGCCTCCTGTGGTTTGCTTCCCAAACATAGAAGGTAGGGCGTCGGCCCGGTTGATCAATGTCAAACAAATGGCTGACCCAGCGGAACATCGTGTCGCAGGTCACAGCCTTCGCCGTGCGGGGCAGGCTCCCCAATGTCGCAGGCGGAATTCCGGGTTGAGAGTTTGCCTTGCCTGTCGATGATTTCAAAAAGTGCCACCTTCGACACAACAGCAACCCGCAGGATTGGGCGACTGCGGACGAGGCGGCGCAAGATTTTGCGATTGAGCCGTGTCAGTGAACGGTTTCGAGCCCCAGCTTGCGGCGCAGACGCCCGGTCCGCTCCCTGAACATGGCATGGCGCTCGGCTTCACGCGTCGCGGCAAAAACCATCGAGAGCAACCGCTCTTTCTCGGTCTCGTCGAGAAGAGGCTTCAGGAATTCGGCCGTCTTGTCGATGACGGTCGGCACGTCGGCAACCTGATCGCTGGCCCATTTCGCATAGGCGATGGCTTCGTCGAGTTGCTTGTCGCTTCCGGCTATCAGGGCGATCTGCTCGCGCACGCGTGTCTCGATGATATCGGTCACCGGCCGGTCTTCCGCCGCTATCGCCATCACCACGGTGGCGGCAGCCGTCACAGGGTGATCGATGACTGCGACCGGTGCGATGGCGGCCTTCTTGCGCAGCTTGTTGCGCCGCATGTTGCCGCGCACCTTGCCGACTGCATCCGCCACCTCATTGGCGGCGTCGCTCATATATTTGAGCCGATACCACCAGAATGCCGCAGCCGCGAATATGCCGATAACGGCTACCAGTATATGCATGATCGGGCCTCCATGCTTCGCCTATAGCGAAAACGGCGGCCGATCGACAAGACTGTCGGCGGATGAGGCGTCGCCTTCCGCCGGCAGTTACCCGCCAGCGGAAACGATACCGGAGGAAACGAAGGACGGTTGAGAACGCCTTCCCGCTCCACGAAGTGAATCAGCGAACGACCAGGACCGGCACCTTGGAATGGGTCAGCACTTCCACCGTCTGGCTGCCCAGCAGCAGGCGGCCGAGGCCGCGCCGGCCGTGCGAGGCCATGACAATCAGATTGGCGTCTTTTTCCTCGGCAATCTCGATGATTGCATCAGCGGGCCAGCGGTCCGCCAGATGCTCGACATCGGCCTTGATACCCATCTTTTCCGCCGCCGCGCGCGCCTTTTCCAGAATGCCGCCGGCGAACTCCTTCTGGCCTTCCTCGTAACGGGAAATATCATTCGGACCGGCAACCCAGCCCGAGGCTGTCGCGCCGGCAGCGACCGGGAAAGGCTCCGTAACCATCACGAACGTGACCTTGGCGGACAAGGCCTTGGCCAGCGACAATCCATGATCGATGCCCTTCTGGGCAAGTTCCGATCCGTCGGTGGCGATGAGGATGTGGGTGTACATGGCTAAACCTCTTGTTGTGTCCTGTCAGAAAACCAGAGCCGCATAAGGCTCGCAAGTGCACAGACCGAACGGATAATGATGGCAGTTCATATCATGCGGAACCGCACGGCCTTGATGCAGGTCAAGTTTCGGGCATGAGCCGAATGGCCAGACAAGCTGCCGCGCCCAAGGCGATGCAGCGCCATCCCGATCACTTTCGGTTACAGGCATCCGTTTGCGGGAACCACGGCCGATCTGCGACGTTAACCATCGATTCTCCACCAGTGTTTGATGTCGAGGGAGGTTGCCGATGGATCGCCTGCAGTTCTTTTCGCCTGTCCGCATCTCATTGGGGCGTGGCCAGCCCGTTCACACCATCGAAAATGTGACTGATGCGCTCGTTTTTCTGCGTGAATGGCCGATAGGCCGGCGTGGCCCTGTCTACCGTTGCGCTCTGAATTGTTGCGCAGCGGCAATGGCCGCCCAGATGAGCGCGGAAGAAGCCCGAAAATCATTCGCCGGTTTCGCGCGCATCACCGGATTGCTGGTCGACAGCGGCCCGGCGCCGATGGTTGCGACCACGCGTTCGACGCTGCATCGCCCGACGACTTGAGCCGCTCAACGCTGAGCCTTCTGCCCGAAGGATCAGACAAAAAAGCCGCCCCGTGATCTTCACGATCGCGGGGCGGCGCATGTTCATCAGTTCTGCTCGATGGAAACGCCGCCCTCATCGATCCTGAGTTCGACGCCGGCAGGTTTCGTTTCCTCCCGATAGACATAGATGCCGAGACCGATCACGACGACGACCAGCGCGCCGATGAGGAGGTAGAGGTTGCTTCTGTTCATGGACACGCTTTCCGGTCAGTTTCAGGCCGACTTCACAACACGGATCAGCAACAGCAGGATGATTGCGCCGATCAGCGCATTGATGATGTTGGCGATGACACCCCCACCGATAAAGATGCCAACCTTCGGCAAGAGCCAGCCGGCGATGAACGCGCCGACGATACCGACCACGATGTTGCCAAGCAGGCCGAAGCCGTACCCTTTGACGATCAGTCCCGCGAGCCAGCCTGCGATCGCACCGACGATAAGAAAGACAATAAGACCTTCCGGACCCACGACGTTCCCTCCATTAGAAATGGCCGAGGCGGAGCGCTGTGCCCCGAATCAACCCGGGTTTCAACAAATGCAGGGTATGAGAATAAGCACACCACCGCCACCCCGTTACATTGGGCGGGGCGGACAGGCGTCAAGCCTTCGCGCCGCTATTCTTCGTCGCCGGCTTCATCAGAATTTTCCGGACGCCAGCTGGCCGGTTCGACCTTCTTTTGTGTCTTTGAATCCGTATAGGCCCACCATGCCTGGTCCTCAGCATCCCAGCGGGCAAGGGATTCGTTCATGACGCCGTCGCTGTCGGTCCAGTAAACGGTCACGCGCGATCCGTCCTTCGGGGCGCTGGCGATGGGTTCACGCTCTGCCATATGGTTTTCCTCTCTGACTGAATGAGTATCCGGTGACGAAGCTGCAACGCGCTGCGCCACCGGACAGTTCCGGTACGACCCGGTTCTCAGCCCCTTTGTCAGCTATGCGCGAAGATATCCGTTTCTTCCCAGCCCATCAGATCGAGCTTCGAGCGTGTCGGCAGGAAGCGGAAGCAGGCTTCGGCTTCCTCCACCCGGCCATCGCGCTTCAGCCGGCCGGCCAGAACGTCGCGCAGACGGTGGAGATAGAGGACGTCCGAAGCCGCATATTCAAGCTGCTCGGGTGACAGCGCCTCCGCCGCCCAGTCGGAGGATTGCTGCTGCTTGGAGATGCTCACCCCCAGCAATTCGTTGCAGATATCCTTCAGCCCGTGACGATCGGTGTAGGTACGGGTCAGCCGCGAGGCGATCTTGGTGCAGAACACCGGCTCGGCCATGACACCGAAGGCGTTGTACAGCACCGCGATGTCGAAGCGCCCGAAGTGAAACAGCTTCGTCACCTTCGGATTGCTGAGCAGGCTGACGAGATTGGGCGCCTCCTTCTGGCCGGCCGCGATCTGGATCACGTCGGCCGTGCCGTCGCCCGGCGAAATCTGCACCACGCACAAACGGTCGCGGTGCGGATTGAGGCCGAGCGTCTCGGTGTCGATGGCCACCGCATCGACATCGTAATGGGCGAGATCGGGCAGATCGGCCTTGTGGAAACGGATCGTGCTCATGCCACCCTCACTTCGTCGTCAGCGCTGCGAGAATGCGCGCCCAGGAGCGCTGACCCTTGTGGAAGGAGGACAGCTCGTATTTCTCATTGGGCGAATGGATGCGATCGTCGGAAAGACCAAAGCCCACAAGCAGGGATTCCATGCCGAGATAGGTCTGGAAATCACCAACGATGGGGATCGACCCACCCATGGCGATCATCACCGCGGGCTTCGGCCATTCGTCGGAAAGCGCGTCCTTGGCCTTGGCGAGGAACGGCGAGTCGTAGGAAAGCTGGATGGCCGGCGAGCCGCCATGCTGGTGGAACTCCACGGAGCAGTCGGAGGGAATGCGCTCCTCGACGAATTTGCGGAAGGCGGCACGGATTTTTGCCGGGTCCTGCTTGTGCACGAGGCGGAACGACACCTTGGCCGAGGCCTGCGACGCGATCACCGTCTTGAAGCCCTTGCCGGTGTAACCGCCGGTGATGCCGTTGAACTCCGCCGTCGGCCGCGCCCAGACCAGTTCGAGCACCGAGCGGCCCTTTTCGCCTGACGGGATCGAAAGCCCTACCTGCCCGAGGAAGGTTTCGGCGGTTTCGCCCAGCGTCTCCCACGACTTCAGCACCTGCGAGGGCGTTTCCTCGACACCATCGTAGAAGCCGGGAATGGTGACCCGGCCATTCTCGTCATGGATGTCGGCAAGAACCCGCGACAGGATGCGGATCGGATTGGCGGCGGCACCGCCGAACTCGCCTGAATGCAGGTCGCGATCGGCGGCATGGACCACCACCTCCTCGCCCACCAGTCCGCGCAGCGCGGTGGAGATGGCAGGCGTGTCGCGGTCCCACATGCCGGTATCGCACACCAGCGCGAAATCGGCCTTCAGCTCTTCCGCATTGGCTTCAAGGAACGGCTTCAGCGAGGGCGAACCGCTTTCTTCCTCGCCCTCGAACAAAAGCGTGATGCGGCAGGGGAGACCGCCATGCACCGCCTTCCAGGCGCGGCAGGCTTCCACGAAGGTCATGAGCTGGCCCTTGTCATCGGCCGAACCGCGTCCGGTGATGACCTTGCGGCCGGGCTCGACCTCCTTCAGCGCCGGCGCGAAGGGGTCGTCGTGCCACAGCTCCAGCGGATCGACCGGCTGCACGTCATAATGGCCATAGAACAGCACATGCGGGCTGCCTTCGGGACCTTCATGATGGGCAACCACCATCGGATGGCCGGGCGTGTCACGCACCGAAGCGTCAAAGCCGATGCTTTTGAGATCCTCGACCAGCCATTCGGCACCCTTGCGGCAGTCGGCGGCGAATTCCGGGTCGGTCGAGATCGAGCGAATGCGCAGCAACGCAAACAGGCGATCGAGGCTCTCGTTGAGAGACTGGTCGAGTCGCTCAAGGACCGGGGCAAGAACGGGGGAAAGTTTGGACATGTTTTCAGGCCTTTCGATTCTGCGCGCAGCCTAAAGCTGTCGGATCGAAACGGAAAGGCAGTTGTTGGGGACGTCGGCACGACATCTGCGGCCGAGAACAAAAAGAAGCGCCGCCGTGGCGGAGGGGGGAACCACGGCGGCTTTACTTCAAACGGTGCGGCAGCCCGGAGAGGGGGATAGGCTGCCGCATTCGTCCGGTAAGGCGGGGGACGGGCCTTGTTTCCGGACTTCGGCGAAAACTGCCGATGCATGCTATTTGTGGATCGGAAGATGGCGATTCAAGGGCACAAAGATTACAACTTTGTAACATGCCTGTGATGCAGCCATCCTCTGTCAGGAATGGCGCGCTCGGCGGGGCATAACCCGCCTTTGCGATGGACCGCAACGCCCCGCCACGCTATCCATGCGGCATGAAAAAAGGCGATCATCTCTTTCTTGTCGACGGCTCGGGCTACATTTTCCGCGCCTATCACGCATTGCCACCGCTGACCCGTAAATCGGACGGATTGCCGACCAATGCCGTGCTCGGCTTCTGCAACATGGTGTGGAAGCTGATGCGCGACGCGCGCGACACCGATGTCGGGGTAACGCCGACGCATTTCGCCGTCATTTTCGACTATTCCTCGAAAACCTTCCGCAACGAGCTTTACCCGGAATACAAGGCCAACCGCTCGGCGCCGCCGGAGGATCTCGTTCCGCAGTTCGGGCTGATCCGCCACGCAACCCGCGCCTTCAACCTGCCCTGCGTGGAAATGGAAGGGTTCGAGGCCGACGATCTGATCGCAACCTACTGCCGCATGGCCGAGGAAGCGGGCGCCGACGCCACCATCATCTCCTCGGACAAGGACCTGATGCAGCTCGTCAGCCCCAGCGTCTCGATGTACGATCCAATGAAGGATCATCAGATCGGTATCCCCGAAGTCATCGAAAAATGGGGCGTGCCGCCGGAAAAGATGATCGACCTGCAGGCGCTGACGGGCGACTCGGTCGACAACATTCCCGGCATTCCCGGCATCGGTCCCAAAACCGCAGCCCAGCTTCTGGAACAATATGGCGACCTCGACACCTTGCTTGCCCGCGCCGGCGAGATCAAGCAGCCGAAACGCCGCGAGTCCATCATCGAAAACACCGAGAAAGCCCGCCTGTCGCGCGAACTGGTGACGCTGAAGCGTGACGTTCCTGTGAATGAGGTGCCGGACGACTTTGCGCTCGAACCCGCCAACGGGCCGAAGCTCGTCGCCTTCCTGAAGGCGATGGAGTTCACCACGCTGACGCGGCGCGTGGCCGAGGCAACCGGCACAGAAGCCAGCGAGGTCGAGGCAGCCGATGTGCCGGTGGAGCGTGCCGACACCGCCCACGGCCCGGACATGGATGAAGCGGCGTCCGGAACGGCGGATGAAGCCGAAACGGCTCCGGCGACGGACGAAGGCGATACCCCTGCCCGGCTTGCCGACCGGCGCGCCGAGGCGGCGACGACAGAAAAGATCGACGTCGAGGCCTATCACACCATCACCGATCTCCAGACGCTGAAGGACTGGATCGCGGAGGCCTTCGAGACCGGCGTCGTCGCCTTCGACACCGAGACCACCTCGCTCGACCCCATGCAGGCCGAACTGGTCGGCTTTTCCCTGGCCCCGCGGCCGGGCCGCGCGGCCTATGTGCCGCTTGGCCACAGGCAAGGTGCGGGCGATCTGCTGGGCGGCGGCCCGGTGGAAGGCCAGTTGCCGGTGCGCGAGGCGCTGGCAGCGCTCAAGCCCCTGATGGAAGCGCCCTCGGTGCTCAAGATCGCCCAGAACCTCAAATATGATCTGGTCGTGATGAGCCGTTACGGCGTCGATATCGCCCCCTATGACGACACCATGCTGCTCTCCTATGTGCTCGATGGCGGTGCGGCGCGCGGCCATGGCATGGATTCGCTTGCCGAAAAATGGCTCGGCCACAAGACCATCCAGTTCGGCGAGGTGGCCGGCACCGGCAAGAGCTTCATCGGCTTCGAGAATGTCGCCATCGACAAGGCCACCCGCTACGCCGGCGAGGATGCCGATGTGACGCTGCGCCTGTGGCAGGTGCTGAAGCCACGGCTGGCCGCCAAGGGTCTGGTGTCCGTCTATGAGCGGCTGGAACGCCCGCTGGTTCCGGTTCTGGCGCGCATGGAGCAGCGCGGCATTTCGGTCGACCGGCAGATCCTGTCGCGGCTGTCCGGCGAGCTGGCGCAGGGCGCGGCGGCGATCGAGGAAGAAATCTACGGCCTGATCGGCGAACGCATCAACATTGGCTCGCCCAAGCAGCTCGGCGACATATTGTTCGGCCGCATGGGCCTGCCCGGCGGCTCGAAGACCAAGACCGGCCAGTGGTCCACCTCCGCGCAACTGCTGGAAGACCTCGCAGCGGAAGGCCATGAGCTGCCGCGCAAGATCGTGGACTGGCGTCAGCTCACCAAGCTGAAATCGACCTATACCGACGCCCTGCCCGGCTATATCAACCCGCAGACCGGCCGCGTTCACACCAACTTCGCGCTTGCCGCGACCACGACGGGACGCCTCTCCTCCTCTGATCCGAACCTGCAGAACATTCCGGTGCGCACCGCCGAAGGCCGCAAGATCAGGACCGCCTTCGTCGCCGACAAGGGCTACAAGCTGGTTTCGGCCGATTACAGCCAGATCGAGCTGCGTGTGCTTGCCCATGTGGCCGACATCGCCCAGCTCAAGCAGGCGTTCGCGGAAGGCGCCGACATTCACGCCACCACCGCCTCGGAAATGTTCGGCGTGCCGGTGGAAGGCATGCCCTCGGAGGTTCGCCGCCGCGCCAAGGCGATCAACTTCGGCATCATCTACGGCATTTCGGCCTTCGGCCTCGCCAACCAGCTTTCCATCCCGCGCGAAGAGGCAAGCGCCTACATCAAGAAGTATTTCGAGCGCTTTCCCGGCATCCGCGATTATATCGAGGAGACCAAGGCCTATGCGCGCGAGAACGGCTATGTGGAGACTGTGTTCGGCCGGCGCATCCACTATCCGGAAATCCGCTCGCCCAACCCCTCGGTGCGCGCCTTCAACGAGCGCGCCTCGATCAATGCCCGCCTGCAGGGCACGGCGGCCGACATCATCCGCCGCGCCATGGTGCGCATCGAGCCGGCACTGGCAGACGCGAAGCTTTCGGCCCGCATGCTGCTGCAGGTGCATGACGAACTGATCTTCGAGGTCGCCGACGACGAGGTCGAGGCAACCATTCCCGTGATCTGCGAGGTGATGGAAAACGCACCGATGCCGGCGCGCGCGCTGTCGGTTCCGCTCAAGGTGGATGCGCGCGCCGCCCACAACTGGGACGAAGCGCACTGAACGCGAAAGCTTCAGGCCGGAAGCGGCGCTAGGGCCATGCTGCTCAGGCGGCTCGCTGCCGGCGTCATCGATGTCATTCTCATGTCGACGATGGCGCTGTCGCCGCTGTTTCTGGCAGGCGCCTTTCTTCCCGGATACATGGATGCGCCTGCGGGACAGCCGCCGACACTCCTCATGGGCGCAACCCTTTTGTGGATGATCGTGGTGCTGCTCTGGTATTTTCCGGGCTTCGAAAGCTGCCGCCTGATGGCCACGCCGGGCAAGCTCCTGATGCGGCTGAAAGTGGTGCAGGCGAGCGGGCGGAAGCTGGAATTCACACAAGCGCTCTACCGCATGGTCTTCGGGCCGCTGGTGCTGTGGTTCCTGCCGCTCTATCGCGAGCGCATGTCGGGTGGCGCAAAAGTCATTGACCGCAGGGGATAGATTTGAACGCCGGCCTGTACTCCTGCAGCGCCTGCGCTTCGATGCGCTTGATCCAGCTGTCCTTGCAATCCGAATAGGCATGCGAATCGTCCGGATGCGCATCGCGGCAGTCCTGCTTCAGGCGTTCATACTCGGCGGCGATGTCAGCATTCGCGCGCAGGTAATCGCGGAACGCCAGATGACGCATGACTTCCGGCGAGCCTTCCAGATAGCAATGCGCCTGCGCCAGCCGAAAGCCGCTTTGCGGGTCTGACTTCGTGCAGTAGCGCCGCCCCGGCAGCCCGTATTCGCCCCACCATTCATAGCCCAGCGCCTCGATTGCGGGCCGGCAGGCATCGAACGCCTCCAGATCGCGCACCACCGGCAAAAGATCGAGGACAGGCTTGGCGTGGATGCCGGGAATGGAGGTCGAGCCGATATGATGCACGGCGACCAGACACGAACCCGCCGCCGCCGAAATGCGCTCCGCCTCCGCTCGCGCCAGTGCTGCCCATTGCGGATCATGAGCGACTAGGTCGACCTTGATGGGTGGCGGCATTTTTCTGTCTCTTTCATCTGTTCTTAGTCAGTTCGGCATTTTTATAAGCTGATTCCTCACCATGAAAGGCAGGACATGGCCTCCAGCAAATTGCGCATCGCGGTTCTCTTCGGCGGGCGCTCGGCCGAGCACGACGTGTCGGTACTATCTGCCACCAATGTCATGCGGGCGCTCGATCCTGCCAGATATGATGCGGTTCCGGTTTTCGTCACCCGCGAAGGCCAATGGTTGCTGAGCAGCTACGCAGACGGCGTACTGGCAAAGCCGGACAACGGCACGGAAGTCAGCCTCCTGCCCGGCGGAAAAGGACGCCTTCTTGCGATCCCGGAAAACGGCACGCCGCATGAGGTCGAGAAAATCGACCTTCTGTTCCCGATTCTGCATGGGCTGCATGGCGAGGACGGCGCGGTGCAGGGGCTGGCTGAGGTGGCGCGCGTGCCGCTGGTCGGCTGCGGCATCATCGGCTCGGCCAATGCGCTGGACAAGGACATCGCCAAGCGGCTGTTTAATGAAGCAGGCGTTCCGGCCGCACGCTCCGTCACCATCCTGCCCGATGCGGCGCCTTCCTTCGCGGACCTCAGGGCGAAACTCGGACTGCCGCTGTTCATCAAGCCGGCACGGCAGGGGTCTTCCGTCGGCGTCAGCAAGGTCTGCGATGAAACGGACTATGAGGCGGCGCTGACCGAAGGCTTCCGGCACGACACGAAGCTGCTTGCCGAAGAGTTCATCGACGGCCGCGAGGTGGAATGCAGCGTGCTCGAAGCGCCGGACGGCAACCTGTTCGTGTCCCGCACCGGCGAGATCGCACCGGCCGAAAGCCACGGCTTCTACACCTATGATGCCAAATATATCGACGCCGACGGCGCCGCGATCCGGGTTCCGGCGGAGCTTGCAGAGGGCGTTGAAGACGAGTTGCGCGCGCTGGCGGCCAGAGCTTTCCGCGCGCTCGGCTGCGACAGCATGGCGCGCGCCGACTTCTTCGTGACCGCGGACAGGCGCATCCTCGTCAACGAGCTTAACACCATCCCCGGTTTCACCGATATTTCCATGTATTCCAAGGCGATGGCGGCAAGCGGGGTCAGCTATCCGCAGATCATCGACCGGCTCGTGGCCCACGCTCTGGCGCGCTCGGCTCGTGAAATTTGAGGGCCGCCCAATAGCACATGAACATCACCAGCAGGCATGAGAAGGCGAAGCCTGCCATGGTCGAGCGCCCCGCGCGATAGAGCAGGATCTCGACGATGAACAGGCCAAGGGCGGACGCGAGCATGAAGACGGTGAGGCCGAGCCGCATCCGCGGGTCGCTAACCTTGGCCTCAGCCGACGCGCTCGCTTCATAGCTGGCGCCGTAAAACACGCTCCGCTCCGAAGCATCTTCCGGCAACGGTTCCGCGGGTTCGTCGCCCTGCCTGAACAGGCCAGCGCGGGCGATCACCAGTATCTCCACGATGACCGACAGGAACACCCAGACGAAGCCGATAAAAATGCCGGCAATGTCCTGCGGACCATCCGTCATCAGGAGCAGATAGACGGCGATGCTGCCGAAGAGGACGGCGATGAAGGCGAACAGCGCGCAGACCAGATAGGCAACCCGCGCGCCGCCTTCCCGCGCCCGTCTTTTCGTCCCGCCCGCCATTATTCCGCGAAGGGCGCGTGGGCGAGCGGGGCAGCCGCCATCAGGCTCAGACCGCCTTATTGCGGCAGCTTTCGCAGATGCCGCGAAACTCGATGACCGCATGCTTCGGCGCAAAGCCGGTCGAGCGCACCCAGTCTTCCAGCCTGTGGCTGACATCGTGATCGCACAGTTCCGCCACCTGCCCGCAGGTATCGCAGATGGCGAATGTCGTCATGGAATGGCTGTGGTCATGCGGCTCGGCGCAGGCGACGAAGGCGTTGAGGCTTTCCAGCCGGTGGACCAGCCCTTCCTTTACCAGTGCATCGAGGGCTCTATAGACCTGCAGGGGCGCGCGAAACCCCTTCTCGCGCAACTGGTCGAGCAGCGTATAGGCGCTGAGCGGCGCGCCGGCCGCCTCGAGCTTTTCGAGCACCCACGACTGGTTCTTTGTGAGACTGCTTCTTACCGCCATAACCCTGCCTTGTCCGGCCGCGCGCAGGGACAGTTCCGCAACGCGCCTCCCCCTATGTAGTAATTATGTGGCTTAATGGCTACCGCCTGCCGGCAGGGGAAGAAATCGCGCGGCTTACTTGCGCGCAGGCCCCTCGCGCTCGGCTGAAGCCGCCCACAGATTGATGTCGGCGTCGCGCGCATAGGTGTCGATCTCGGCAAGCTCCGCGTCCGAAAAATCGGGGTTCGCAAGCGCGCCCACGCAATCCTCGATCTGCTCGACGCGGCTTGCCCCGATCAGCGCCGACGTAACGCGCCCTCCCCGCAGCACCCATGCCAGCGCCATCTGCGCCAGCGTCTGCCCGCGCCGTTCGGCAATGGCGTTGAGCGCGCGGATATTGGCCAGCGTTTCCTCATTGATGAAGGATTCGCGCAGCGGTCCGCCCTTCTTCACCCGGCTGTCCTGCGGAATGCCGGCGAGATATTTGGTGGTGAGCATGCCCTGCGCCAGAGGCGAGAACACGATGGAGCCGATGCCCAGCCCATCCAGCGTGTCGAGCAGCCCGTCATCCTCCACCCAGCGGTTCAGCATCGAATAGCTGGGCTGGTGGATCAGGCAGGGCGTGCCCATCTGCCTGAGAATGTCGGCCGCCTCGCGCGTGCGCTGCGAATTGTAGGACGAGATTCCGACATAGAGCGCCTTGCCCGAACGCACCGCATGGTCGAGCGCGCCGCAGGTTTCCTCAAGTGGCGTATCGGGATCGAAGCGGTGCGAATAGAAGATGTCCACATAGTCGAGCCCCATCCGCCTGAGGCTCTGGTCGAGGCTGGCCAGCACATATTTGCGGCTGCCCCACTCGCCGTAGGGGCCGGGCCACATGTCGTAGCCGGCCTTGGTCGAGATGATGAGCTCGTCGCGATAGCCGGAAAGATCGCTGCGCAAAATCTCGCCGAAAGCCGTTTCGGCAGCGCCCTTGGGCGGTCCGTAATTGTTGGCGAGATCGAAATGGGTGATGCCGAGATCGAACGCCCTGCGCACCAGCGCCTGATGCGTGACATGGGGCGTCGTGTCGCCGAAATTCTGCCACAACCCGAGCGAGATCGCCGGCAGTTTCAGGCCGGAGCGCCCGCAGCGGTTGTAGATCATCGTCTCATAGCGGTCGGAAGCGGGAATGTAAGCCATATCCTCTCTTAACCCATCACCAGCCCATAGGGAATGACCGGCTTTCGCGATATGAACCGATTGAAAAACCCGGCAAGGTCTGTGAAGACAGTTCCGCGCGACCTCGCGAGCAAGGAGACAATCATGCCGACCACGATGAAGGGCCCCGCGATCTTCCTGGCACAGTTCGCCGGTGAAGGAGCCCCGTTCAACTCGCTTCCAGCCATCGCGGCATGGGCTGCGGGGCTCGGCTACGAAGGCATTCAGATCCCGAGCGGCGATGCGCGCCTGTTCGATCTTCGCCGCGCCGCCACCTCGAAGGACTATTGCGACGAGATCAGGGGCATCTGCGCCGAGGTTGGCGTCGAGATCACCGAGCTGTCCACCCATATTCAGGGCCAGCTCGTGGCCGTGCATCCGGCCTATGATGCGCAATTCGATTCCTTTGCGCCGGAGCAGATGCGCGGCAATCCGAAGGCGCGGCAGGAATGGGCCGTGGAGCAGATGCTTCTGGGTGCGAAAGCCTCGCGCAATCTCGGGCTCGACGTGTCGGTTAGCTTCACCGGCGCGCTGGCCTTTCCCTATCTCTATCCGTGGCCGCAGCGCCCCGCCGGTCTGGTGGAGGAAGCCTTTGCCGAGCTCGGGCGGCGCTGGAAACCCATTCTCGATGCCTATGAGGAACAGGGCGTCGACATCGGCTTTGAAATCCATCCGGGCGAAGACGTGTTCGACGGCGCCACCTTCGAGATGTTCCTCGAAGCGGTCGGCGGGCACAAACGCTGCGCCATCAACTACGACCCTTCGCACTTCCTGCTGCAACAGCTCGACTATCTGGCCTTCATCGACATCTATCATGAGCGCATCCGCGCTTTCCACGTCAAGGACGCCGAGTTCAACCCGAACGGGCGGCAGGGCGTCTATTCGGGCTATCAGGGCTGGATCGACCGCGCCGGCCGCTTCCGCTCGCTGGGCGATGGGCAGGTCGATTTCGCGGGCATCTTCTCGAAACTGGCGCAATATGGCTATGATCGCTGGGCCGTGCTGGAATGGGAATGCTGCCTGAAGCATCCGGAAGACGGCGCTGCCGAAGGCGCACCCTTCATCCGCGACCACATCATCCGCGTGACCGACAAGGCTTTCGACGATTTCGCCGCCAGCACCACTGACCGCAAGCTGCTGCGCGCCATGATGGGCATCTGAGAGGGAGAACGGCATGGCGAGCGACAGGATTCAGGGTCCGATCCGCTACGGAATGGTGGGCGGCGGTCAGGGCGCCTTCATCGGCGGCGTGCATCGCATCGCCGCGCGCATGGATGGCGAGTTCGTGCTGGTGGCGGGGGCTCTGTCCTCCAATCCCGAACGCGCCAGGGCGTCCGCCGAAGAACTTGGGCTCGACCCTGACCGCAGCTATGCGTCCTATGCCGAAATGGCGAAGGCCGAGGCGAAGCGCCCGGATGGAATCGAGGCAGTGTCCATCGTCACGCCGAACAACCACCACTTCCCCGCTGCCAAAGCCTTTCTGGAAGCCGGCATCCATGTGATCTGCGACAAGCCGCTGGCCACCACGCTGGCCGAAGCGAAAAAACTTGCCGCACTCGTGGAGAAAAGCGGAAAACTGTTCGTGCTCACCCACAATTATACCGCCTATCCGATGGTGCGGCAGGCACGCGAGATGATGGCAAATGGTGCGCTGGGTGACATTCGCCTCGTGCAGGTCGAGTACCCGCAGGACTGGCTGACCGAGGACGTTTCGGCCGAAGGCAACAAGCAGGCGTCGTGGCGTTCGGACCCGAAGCAGGCCGGAGCCGGCGGCGCGACGGGCGATATCGGCACCCATGCCTACAATCTCGCCCGCTTCGTCACCGGGCTGGAGCTGGACAGCCTTGCCGCCGATCTCGACGCCTTCGTTCCCGGCCGCCTGCTGGACGACAATCTCAACGTGCTGTTGCGCTTCAGGGCAAAAGGCAACGCCCCGCCCGCCAAGGGCATGCTGTGGGCAAGCCAGATCGCGCCGGGACATGAGAACGGGCTGAAGCTCAGGATCTACGGCTCGAAGGGTGGGCTGGAATGGGTGCAGGCCGACCCGAACTATCTGTGGCACACGCCCTTCGGCGAGCCTAAACGCCTGCTGACGCGCGGCGGAGCGGGCGCGCTTGCCGCTGCCTGCCGCCTGACCCGCATTCCCGCCGGCCACCCGGAAGGTTATCTGGAAGGGTTCGCCAACCTCTATCGCGAGGCGGCAGCCGCGATCCGCGCGGCCCGCAATGGCCGCAAGCCGCCAAAGGACGTTGTCTTCCCCACGGTCCATGACGGCGTAGAAGGCATGGCCTTCATCGAAGCCTGCGTGAAATCCTCGAAGAAAAACGGGGCGTGGACGAAGCTCTGAGCGGCGACAAAGTGGCTGCTTGCCCGTGCGACAGGTTATGATAGGTCTGGCATCGATCAGCCGGAGACGGGCTCAGGTGAAAGCAGGACGCAAAACAGTGAACATGGCCGTGGCTTTCGCCGCAGCCTGGTTCCTTGCGCTCCAATCCCTGCTCGGCGCCTATGCCATGGCTACCGGTCCACAGCGCCTGCAGCTCGACGCCTTCGGCAACGTCATCTGCACCCATGAGGGCATTGGCGAGCTTCCTGACGGCTCGCAGCCTGCCCATATGCCGGATTGCTGCGTGCTCGGCTGCAATCTCGCAGCACCTCTGCTGGCCAGCCCGCCGGCACCCGTGGCCCTCGAAACCGGATTCCGCTTCCAGACACTGAGCTTCGGCACCGGCGCGCCGGATCATCTGTCCTTTGCGCGCCAGCGCTCGCCGGCCAATCCCCGCGCACCTCCGCAAACTGCATGATCCAGAGCATTTCCGGTGAAAGAAGATCACCTCCAATGCTCTGCCTCTTTGTTTCTACGCAGTTCCTGACGCAAACCGCTTCGCACTTTTTCTGGAACTGCTCTAACCGGCGCCCCCGAGGTCGCCGCCCATCATGCAATTTTCCGCGCCATCAGTTGCGCATCAGTTTCGGAGAAGATCCAATGTCCCGTTCGCACGTTCCCGCACGCACCACCCTCACCCGTCGCAGCCTAGCCGCCCTCGCCCTTGGCGTCATGCTGCCGCTGGCAATGCCCATGGCCCCGGCCTCCGCGCATGAATACAAGCTCGGCGAGCTTGAAATCGGCCACCCATGGTCGCGCGAGACCCCGGCCGGCGCCAAGGTGGCCGGCGGGTACCTGACCGTCACCAACCATGGCAAGGAAGCCGACCGCCTGATCGCCGTTTCCTCCGATATATCGGAAAAGGGCGAAATCCATGAAATGGCCGTTAATGACGGCGTCATGACCATGCGCCAGCTGCCTGACGGGCTGGAAGTCGCGCCCGGCGAAAAGATCGAGCTGAAGCCCGGCTCCTATCACCTGATGTTCATGGGCCTGAAGGCGCAGCCGAAGAAAGGCGAAAAGTTCGCCGGCACCCTCACCTTTGAAAAGGCAGGCAAGGTCGACGTGGAATTCGCGGTCGATGCCATGGGCGGCGAGCCCGAGCACCATGGCGATCATGGCAGCCATGGTGCCGAAGACGGGCACAGCGGCCACTAGAGTATTTTGCAGCCAGATGGAAATATCTGGCATCGCATAAATGCGGCCCAAACGAAGAGATTGGAGCATTTCTGCGATTCGTATAAATGCTCTAAATACGGAAGGGAGGGAGAAGGCACTCGCCTTCTCCCTTTCCGGTTTCAGGCGTCGCGTCTGGCGATCCAGTCGAAATCAGGATGGTTGCGGAAGCGCCATTTGCGCAGCGGCCCCGCCATTACGTTGAGATAGTACATCTCGACGCCATAGGGTGCCCCGCAGGGGTGATGACCTTTCGGCACCAGCACCACATCGCCGTCGGCGACCGCCATGGTCTCGTCCAGCGCGCCGTCCTCGGTGAACACGCGCTGGATGCCGAAGCCGTTCCTCGGGTTGAGACGGTGATAGTACGTCTCTTCCAGATAGGTCATGTTCGGAAAATCGTCCTCGTCGTGCCGGTGCGGCGGATAGGACGACCAGTGGCCGGCGGGCGTGAAAACCTCCGTCACCAGCAGGCTGTCGGCGACGTCGCTGCCTTCCATGGCGATCGGATGGATGTAACGGGTGTTGGTGCCCTTGCCGCGTTCCTCGAAGCCGATATCGGTGAGCACACGGGCCGGGTGGCCACCCCTGCCGGGCGCAGTGCATACCGCCAGCGTACAGGGCGTTTCCGCCACCGCCTGCCAGTTCGCGCCGTTCGGCACATAGACGCAATGCGGCTTTTTACGCTCGAACACGTCCATCCGGTCACCGAGCAGGCCGAAATCCTGCCCGTCCACGGCAATGCGCGCCTTGCCCTCGACCAGCACGAGGATAGCCTCGCGCTCGCCTGTGAACTCCTCTGCCCGATCCCCTGGCGACAGGACATGAAGCCCGAAGCCGACATAGGACCAGCCGGCCGATTGCGGGGTGATGTCATGCACCTTGCCGCGTGTGCCGAAAGGTTTGCGCAGCAGATCAGCCATTCTTCTCACCATCCCCGATCACCGGCTTGTAAGCCACCAGCAACGCCCAGCCGCAATAAAGACCGATGGCGCCAAAAACCATCGCCCATATGGTTTCGTCATTCGACAGCTCGAAAGCCGCCCACGCGAAGGCCAGCGCCACGATGGCGATACGCCGCCACAGCGGGCGATAGAAAGGATGGGCGGCATCGAGTATCTTCATGCGGTCTCGCTCTGGTCCAGTCCGGTGCGCCGCGCCATATCTTTCAGTGCCCGCAGCCCCATGCTCTGATAGGTGACGGGGTCGCGCACGGCGCTATCCTGCTCCGCCTCCACCACCACCCAGCCAGAGTAGCCGGCCCGCGCCGCCACTTCCAGCACCGGCTCGAAGGCAACGTCGCCTTCCGCGTCGCCCGGCACGGTGAACACCCCGCGCCGCACGCCCTCGAGAAAACTCAGGCCTTCATCGCGCACCGTGCGCATCACATCAGGCCGCACGTTCTTGGCGTGGATATGGACGACGCGGCCCATATGGCGGGCGATGATCGCCGCCGGATCGCCGCCTCCGAAGAAAGCGTGGCCGGTGTCGAACAGCAACTGGGTCGAGGGTCCGGTCGCGGCCATGAAGGCATCGATCTCGGCCTCGGATTCAACCACCGTGCCCATGTGGTGGTGATAGGCAAGAAGGATGCCCTGCGCCTCGCAGAACCGCGCCACCTCTTCCACCGCCGCTCCGAAGCGCTGCATGGCCTCAGCATCAAGCCTCGGGCGGTCGTTGAGCGCGACATGGTCGTTACCGTGCACGGTGTTGGAACATTCGCAGGCGATGCAGATCGGCGAGCCCATGGCCTTGAGGAAGTCGAGCCACGGCTGGATTGCCTTCTTTTCGTCTTCCACCGAACGCTCCAGCAGCATCAGCGAGTACCAGCCGGAGACGAAGCGCAGGCCGTGCTCGGCCAGAATCGCCTTCAGCGCCTCCGGCTCCTTCGGGAATTTGTGGCCGTTCTCGATGCCGTCGAAGCCGATCTCGCCGGCCTGCCTCAAGCAGGTTTCCAGCGAAATATGCGCGCCGATGGAATGGTCGTCGTCATTCGACCAGGCGATGGGATTGGTGCCGTAGAGGATCATGAATGTGGTTCCGAAAAAGGTTCAGTTCTCGTCGCGGCGAGCCAGCGCCGCCTCATAGGCCCTGCGCGCCGCCTCGACCTGCGGCCGGGTGGAGACTTCCGGCACCGCCACATCCCACCAGTGGCCGCCTGCCTCGGTTGTCGGCATCGGATCGGTGTCGATGACAATGACATGGGTGCGATCCGAGTTGCAGGCGCGGGCCATGGCGGCTTCCAGCGCGGCGACGGAATCCGCCTTCTCGGCGATCGCGCCCATCGAGGCCGCATGGGCGACGAAGTCGATGTCGCTCGCCACCTCGTGGCGGGCAGTGTCGAGCAAATTGTTGAAGCTCTCGCCGCCGGTCGCCATCTGCAGGCGGTTGATGCAGGCGAAGCCGCGGTTGTCGAGCACCACGACGATCAGCTTGCGGCCCAGCATCACCGAGGTCGCAAGCTCCGAATTCATCATCATGTAGGAGCCGTCGCCGACCATGACGACGACCTCGCGCCCGGGATGGGCCATCTTCACGCCGAGACCTCCGGCGATCTCGTAGCCCATGGTCGAGAAGCCGTATTCGAGATGATAGCCGTTCGGCCGCGCCGCCTTCCACAATTTGTGCAGTTCGCCCGGCAAGCCGCCTGCGGCGCAGACAACGATGGCCTCATCATCGAGCGAGCGCTGCACCGCACCGATCACCTGCGCATCCGAAGGCAGCGCATTGCCGTTCGGGATGGACGTTGCCACCGCCACCGCCTCAAGCCAGCTTTCGCGCAAGCCAAAATCCGGTTCTGGCACGCGATGACCTTCCAGCAACCGCCCCAGTTCGACAAGCGTTTCGCGCGCATCGCCCACCAGCGCCGTGGCGCCATGTTTGGCAGCGTCATAGGGCTCGACATTGACCGACAGGATGCGCCGGGCAGGATTGCGAAACAGCGCCCATGAGCCTGTGGTGAAATCCTGAAATCGTGTGCCGATGCCGATCACCAGATCGGCCTCTTCCGCAATCGCATTGGCCGCCGACGAGCCGGTCACGCCGATGGAGCCGAAATTCAGCTTGTGATCCCACGGCAGGGCGGATTTGCCGGCCTGTGTTTCCGCAACGGGAATGGAATGGGTTTCGGCAAAAGCCTCCAGCACCCCGCAGGCTCCCGAATAGTGGACGCCGCCGCCGGCGACGATCAGCGGCTTGCGCGCCGCCCGCACAAGCACCGCCGCCCGTTCGAGTTCGTCCAGATCGGGGCGCGGCCTGCGCCTGCGCCAGATGTGGTCTTTGAAGAAGGTCTCCGGCCAGTCAAAGGCCTCGGCCTGCACGTCCTGACAAAATGAGAGCGTCACCGGCCCGCAGCGGGCGGGATCGGTCAGCGTCGCCATGGCGCGCGGCAGGGCGGTGAGCAGATGGCGCGGGCTCATGATGCGGTCAAAATAGCGGCTGACCGGGCGGAAGCAGTCATTGGCCGAGACGGTGCCGTCGTCAAAATCCTCGACCTGCTGCAGCACCGGATCGGGCGCGCGGCTGGCGAACACATCGCCGGGAATGAGCAGCACCGGCAGCCGGTTGACATGGGCAAGCGCCGCCGCCGTCACCATGTTGAGCCCGCCGGGGCCGATGGAGGTTGTCACCGCCATGGCCTGACGGCGGTTCTTCGCCTTGGCGAAAGCGATGGCAGCATGGGCCATGCCTTGCTCGTTGTGGCCGCGCCATGTGGGGAAAGTGTCGCGTGCCGCATAAAGCGCCTCGCCGAGGCCGGCCACATTGCCGTGGCCGAAGATCGCCCAGCAGCCGGGAATGAGCGGCTCGCCTTCCTCGTTCTTCTGCGCGGCGAGGTAGCGCACCATCGCCTGCGCCGCAGTGAGCCGGATCGTCTTCATGGCCTGTTCCCTGTCTGCACATCGCGCCTTGCATCGTCCCACGCCGCGCACAGTTCTGCATAGATGCCCGCCATCGCATTCACCGCTTCCGCGTCATCGATCGCGCCGGACAGCCACCGACGCGCCGGCGCGGCGAAGATGGAACGTCCGACGGCAAACCCCTTGACCAGATCGAAGCGCGCGGCCTGCGCAAAGCTCGCGCGCAGGTCCGCAAGCTCCGCCTCCAGCCCGAGCACGACAATGCCGCGTGTGCGGGGATCGTTGCGCTCGATGGCCGCGCAGGCCAGCGCCCATGCCTGCGGCGATGTCATCGGTTCCAGCTTCCACCAGTCGGGGAAAACGCCGATGTCGTAGAAGCGCTGGATGACGCGCGCCGTGGTGTCGTCACCCACCGCTCCCACCTTCGAGGGAATGATCTCCAGCAGGAATTCCAGCCCGTTGGCGCGGGCGGCATCGGCAAGGCGGATCACCGTCTCTTCCTGCGCCCGCTTCGTCGCCTCATCGTCTTCCGGGTGATAGAAGCACAACACCTTCACCACATGTTCGGCCGGCCATTCGGCAAGGTCCGAGCCGAGATCGGGCCCGATCTCCAGCGCCAGCGGGCGCGAGCCCGGATCCTCGACCGGTCTGCCGATCCACAGCCCCTGCCCCGCCGCGCGATAGAGCGCCTCCTGCCCGAGCCGCCCGTCGCACAGAATGCCATAGCCGCCGCGCCCGGCCGCGACCTTGAGCGCCGCATCGAGGCAAAGCTGCTTGAAGATGCCGATGCGCTCATGCCCGACGCCAAGTTCGTCGGCCAGCGCCTCCATCTGGATGCGGTGGTCGAAGGCGAAGACGCGCATCACCGGCCAGTCACCCTTGCGGTTGGTGGACCAGTGGATCTGCTCCAGTTCGCGGTCATGGCGCAAAGCGGGGTTGCGCACGCCGCGTTCGAGCAGGAAATTCAATTCCTGCCAGCTCGGATAGGCCGGGGCGCAACCATGGCGCGATACGGCGAGCGCCCCGCAGGCATTGGCGTATTTCAGTGCTGTCGGCCAGTCCTCATCGTCGAGCCAGCCCTTCAGCAGGCCGGACATGAAGCCGTCGCCCGCTCCCAGCACGTTGAACACCTCGATTGGAAAGCCGGGACCGGCAGCACCTTGATCCAGCGCTGCGGGGATGGCGTCGGTGAAGGCGGATGCGCCCATCGGTCCGCGCTTGCACACAAGCACCGCATCGGTGATCTCGCGCACCTTGCGCAGCGCCTCGATCGTGTCGGTGCTGCCGCCGGCGATGTGGAACTCTTCCTCGGTGCCGACGATCAGGTCGAACAGCGCAAGCATTGCTTGCAGCCGGCCGGTCACCTTGTCCGACGCGATGAAACGGTTCTCTCCGTCGCCATGGCCGGAGAGCCCCCACAGGTTCGGCCGGTAGTCGATGTCGAGTGCCGTCCGCGCGCCGTTTTCGCGGGCAAGGTGCAGAGCCTTCAACACTGCCGCTTCCGTGCGCGGGTTAGACAGGTGCGTACCCGTCGCGACCACACAGCGTGCCTCGGCAACGAAGGCCGGATCGATGTCGCCTTCCGACAGCGCCATGTCGGCGCAATTCTCGCGGTAGAAGATCAGCGGGAACTGGTGCTGATCGCGGATGCCGAGCAACACCAGCGCCGTCAGCCGCTCGGGATCGGTGACGACGCCGCGCACATCCACCCCCTCGGCGGCAAGCTGCTCGCGGATGAAGCGGCCCATATGCTCGTCGCCCACCCGGGTGATCAGGGCGGAGCGCAGGCCGAGCCTCGCGGTGCCGACCGCCATGTTGGTGGGCGAGCCGCCGACATATTTGTTGAAGGAGCGCATGTCCTCCAGCCGCCCGCCGACCTGCGCGCCGTAGAGATCGACCGATGACCGGCCGATGGTGATGACATCGAGCTTTTTCGTCATACCGTGCCGCCCAGCGAGCCCTCCAGTTCGGCCAGTTCCTGACCGCCGGCCATCATGTCCTGAAGCTCTTCCGGCTTCACCTCCCCGCGCAGCGCGGTGCCCAGCGTGCGCCCGCGGTTGAGCACCGTGAAGCGATCGCCCACGGCCAGCGCGTGGCGCACATTGTGGGTGATGAAGACGACGCCGATGCCCTTTTCCCGCACCCGCGCGATGGTCGACAGCACATTGGCGGTCTGGCGGACGCCGAGCGCCGAGGTCGGCTCGTCGAGGATCAGCACCTTCGCACCGAAATAGACGGCGCGCGCGATCGCCACCGTCTGCCGCTCGCCACCCGACAGCGTGCCCACCGCCTGATCCGGCTCGCGCAGGTTGATGCCCATCCTGCGCATCTCGTCCATGGTGACGGCATTCGCCTTCTCGAAATCGAAGAAGCTGAGCGGCCCGATCTTACGCACCGGCTCGCGCCCCATCCAGAAATTGCGCGTCACCGACATCAGCGGGATCATGGCGAGGTCCTGATAGACTGTGGCGATGCCGGCCTGCATGGCGTCGCGCGGGCTGGCAAAGGCGATCTCCTTGCCCTCGACGAGAATGCGGCCGCGCGTCGGCTTGTGGACGCCCGACATGGTCTTGATGAAGGTAGACTTGCCCGCACCATTGTCGCCCAGAAGGCAGTGGCATTCGCCGGGCAGGACGGAGATCGACACGCCGTTCAGCGCGATCACCGGCCCGAAGTGCTTTTCGATGTCGATCAGTTCGATCAGCGGATTGGTCATCTCAGCGCTCCCCCGTGATCATGCGGCGGATATAGGTGTTGAGGATGACGGCCATCAGAAGGATGGCGCCGAGGAAGACGCGGAACAGGGAGCTTTCGACACCCGCGAAAAACAGCCCTTGCTGGACGACGCCGAAGATCAGCGCGCCGAGTGCCGCCCCGATCACCGAGCCGTAGCCGCCGGTGAGCAGCGCCCCGCCGATCACCACCGAGATGATCGCCTCGAACTCCTTGAGCAGGCCGCGATCGGCTGCCGCCGAGCCGAATTCCATCACCTGACAGGTGGCGAAGACGGTGGCGCAGAAGGCGGAGAACATGAACATCAGGATCTTCACCCGGTCGACCGGCACGCCGACATAGCGTGCGGCCTGCGCATCGCCGCCGGAAGCGAAGATCCAGTTGCCGAAGCGGGTGCGGGTGAGCAGGATGTGGCCGAAGGCGACCAGCACCAGCGCCCAGATGATGAGGATCGGGATGCCGTCCACGACCGGCTGGCCGGCGCGCGGCCCGGCCACGAACTTGCCGATCAGGCCCATATCGGCCAGCCATACGAACAGCGCGCCCAGCACCTTGCCGCCGAACAGCCATGCCAGCGGGTCGCCCGCCGCCACCTCGCGCACGCCGCCAATGATGGTCTGGCGCGTCGTGGTGATGGAAATGAAAATTGTCAGCCCGCGCAATATGTAGAGGAAGGCCAGCGTGACGATGAACGACGGCAGGCCGGTCCTGATGACGAGGTAGCCATTCAGCGCACCGATGGCGAGCGCGATCGCAAAGGCGGCGAGAATCGCGACCCAGACCGGATATTGCCACGTCACCGACAGCAACGCGATGATGATGCCCGAAAAGCCTATCATCGAGCCGACCGACAGGTCGAACTCGCCGGCGATCATCAGAAGACAGGCGCCGACCGCGATGACGGCGAACTGCGCAGCCACCACGCCCCAGTTCATGACGCCTTCGGGCGCGAACATGCCGCTGTTGCGGGCAATGGCGAAGAAGAAGACGAAGACCAGTATGGTGCCGCAGATGGCCCCGAGCTCCGGCCGGATCAGCGCCTTGCGCAGCGGCGAGATCGGCCTGACGCGCTCGTCGGCGATGATCTCGGCCGCGCTGGTATCTGCCGCGCCGGGTGCGGCGGGTTTGGGTCGGGGGGCTTGTTCGGTCATGCCGTCCTCCGGAAATGGCCGTGCGGACGCGGCGCCAGACAGGGCGCACGCCGGACCGCTTCAGAACAGGGTTGAGCAGGCGGGCGCCGGGGCATCGCCTCCGGCGCCTGCATCATGCGGTCAGCGATATTCGCCGGCCAGCTTTTCCACGAGCTCGATATTGTCCTTGGTGATGAAACCCGGACCGGAATTGATCGAGTTGCCCGGCACCACGCCGTAGCGGGCGAGATTGGTCAGGATCACCACCGGCAGGTAGCCTTGCAGGAAGGGCTGCTGGTCGATGGCGAAGGCGATGGTGCCGTCCTTGATCGCCGCCGAAATCTCAGGCGAAAGATCGAAGGTGGCGAAATGGATCGTTCCTGCCTTGCCGTTTTCCTGCAAGGCCGCAATCGTCGGGATGGCGGAATTCGGACCCAGCGTCAGGATGCCGTTGGTGTCGGGATTGCTCTGCAGATAGGCGAGAACCTTCGACTTCACTTCAGCCGGATCAAGGCCGGAATCGATCATCTGCGAGCCGAGTTCCACGCCGAGCGCCTCGGCATATCCCTGGCAGCGCTCCACCGAGGCCGGGTTGGTGATGTAGTGGTTGACGCAGACGAATTTGGTGACGCCCGCAGCCTTGGCCTTCTCGCCCGCGCCATGGCCCGCCGCCTTTTCAGGCTGTCCGACATGCAGGAGCGCGCCGATCTCTTTCGACTGCTCTTCGGTGCCCGAATTGATGGTGATGACCGGAATGCCCTTGGCCACCGCATTGGAGAGCGGCCCGGACAGCACGTCATAATCCGCAATGGTCGAGATGATGCCGTTTGGATTGGAAGCCGCCGCCTGCTCGATGATGCGGCCCATGTCGGCCAGATCGCCGGTCGGCGGATTGCGGTATTCCACCGTCACGTTCATCTGCTGGCCGGCAAGCGTGATGGCATTCTTGATGGTGTTCCACCAGCTGTCGCTGTCCGGCGCATGACTGACCAGAACGAAGCGCTCGCCCTCGGCATGAGCCGGCGTGGAAAGACCCGCAAAGGCAGTGGAAACCGCCGCCGCGAGTGCCAGAAACGTCCTTCTCATTGAAACCTCCCCGTTTCGTCCGCATGCCGGCTTCCTCCTCCGGAAGCCGCTACATGCGCAGCGATCCCGGACGGTCCGGGACCATAAATGACATAATTATTCCATTTTCTACAAAAAGCAACTTTCATTTTCTATTTTCAGGACGGCGGCGATGCGCACCGACGGCGACGGACAGCGCCATGGCCAGCGTCAGCGCCGCCGAAAGCGAGCGGAAAGCGCCAACATCGATCTCCGACACGAACAACCTGACCGCATCGAGCCTTGCCAGCGGGCTGGTCGGCAGATCGGTCAGCGCCACGATCCCGACGCCCCGCCGTTCCGCCTCCTCGGCCAGTTCGACCGTGTCGGCCGTATAGGGCGCGAAGCTGATGGCGATCATGGCGTCGCCCCGAGCCAGCAGATGGTCGAGCTTCAGATTGCCGACACCGCTGTGCAGGATGGCGGGGACGCCCATCTTCTCGAAGGAATAGGCAAGGTAGGACGCGACAGGGAACGCGCGGCGGTTGCCGACCAGATGAATGGTGCGCGCCTGCGCCAGCATGGCGACGGCCTCGTCGAGCAGGGTGGCATCGACGGTGCGGGCAAGGTTCTCGATGGAATTGCGGCCAGCCTCGGCAAATTCGGCCAGAAGGGCCGCCGGCGTATCATTGCCGCTGTCGCGCAGCTTGGTCAGGCGCGTCGCGTAGTTCGGCCATTTCTGGGTATATTCCTCGCGGAACAGCTTCTGCATGTGCGAGAAACCGGAGAAGCCGAGTTCCTGACAGAAGCGCATGAAGGCCGAAGGCGGCACATCCGCCGCTTCGGCAAGCTCGGCGACCGTCGACACCGCCACCTTGTCGGGATGGGCCGCGACGTAATCGGCGCATTGGCGCAGCCGCTTGGGCAGATCGTGGCCGTCACGCCTCAGCCTTTCATAGAAGGCTTCGACCGTATGCGGCGCGCCTGCATCGTCATGGTCCATCGCTTGCTCCTTGACACGATCCATATTCCGTGATTTTGGAATTTTTATTCTAATTCACTCAGGCGGGCAATGCCGGAGCGGTTTGCATAAATCCGGTGGCGTCCGATTTGTCGAGGACAGTCATGACGATCAGTTTCGCTCTTCTGGGCGCCGGGCGCATCGGCAAGGTGCATGCGCAGGCCATTGCCTCGAACCACGACGCCAGGCTGGCGGCAATATCCGACCCGGTCGCGCAGGCCGCCGATGACCTTGGGCAACCCTATGGCGCGCCGGTGCGCTCCATAGCGGACATCGCCGCCGACAAGAGCATCGACGCGGTCGTCATCTGTACGCCGACCGACACCCATGCCGATCTGATCGAGCTCTTCGCCCGCGCCGGCAAGGCGATATTCTGCGAAAAGCCGGTCGATCTTTCCGTGGCGCGCGTGCGGGCCTGCCTGAAGACGGTGGAAGACACCGGCGCAAGGCTGATGGTTGGCTTCAACCGCCGCTTCGATCCGCATTTTCAGGCGGTGCGGCAAGCCATCGACGAGGGCCGCATCGGCACGATCGAGATGGTGCAGATCATTTCGCGCGATCCCGGCCCGCCGCCACCTGCCTATATCGCCTCGTCGGGCGGCATCTTCCGCGACATGACCATCCACGATTTCGACATGGCCCGCTTCCTGCTCGGCGAGGAAATCGAGACCGTCTATGCCGCGGCCTCGGTGCTGGTCGATCCGGAAATCGGCCGTCTGGGCGACCATGACAGCGCATCGGTGGTGCTCACGACCGCCTCGGGGCGCCAGTGCTCCATCTCAAATTCGCGCCGCGCCAGCTATGGCTACGACCAGCGCATCGAAGTCCACGGCTCGCTGGGCGCGGTTTCGGCGCAGAACCAGCGCCCGGTTTCGGTCGAACTGGCCACTGCCGACGGCTACCGCCTGCCGCCGCTGCATGATTTTTTCATGACCCGTTATACGCAAGCCTATGCAGCCGAAATCGCCGCCTTCATTGCCACGATCCGCGACGGAAGGGACCCCTCGCCATCCGGTGCCGACGGGCTGGCGGCACTGCTTCTGGCCGAGGCGGCACTGAAATCCGTGCAGGAAGGCCGCGCAGTGCGGATGGCGGAAGTCGGCGGCGACGCATGAGTACTCTCGGCATCGGCCTCATCGGCACCGGTTTCATGGGAAAATGCCATGCTCTGGCCTATGGCGCGGTCAGGGCGGTGTTCGGCGACGTGCCGACGCCACGGCTCGAACTCCTGTGCGACACGCCGGCCGACAAGGCATCCGCCATGGCCGAACAATTCGGCTTTGCCCGCTCCACCGACGACTGGCGCGCGCTGGTGAGCGATCCCGCCATCGACATCGTGTGCATCACCACGCCCAACAAGCTGCATGCCGAAATGGCCATTGCCGCGCTTGAAGCCGGCAAGCATGTCCATTGCGAAAAGCCGATGGCGCTGACGCTGGACGAGGCCCGCGCCATGACGCGAGCGGCCGGAAAAAGCGGCCGACTCACCATGGTTGGTTACAACTACATTCGCAATCCCGCCTATCAGCATGCCTGCCGGCTGATCGGCGACGGCGCTATCGGCCGACTCATTCATTTCCGCGGCTTCGTAGACGAGGACTATCAGGCCGACCCCGACCTGCCATGGACATGGCGCGCCACGCAGATGGATGCCGGGCTTGGCGCATTGGGCGACATGGGCTGCCACATGCTGTCCATGGCCATTGGCGTTATGGGGCCGATCGCCAGCGTTATCGGCGATATCCGCACCGTGCACGAAACGCGCCCTTCGCCGGAAGGCGGTGCGCCGCGCCCTGTCGAGAACGACGACATCGCCTCCGCCATCCTCACCTTCGCCGGCGGCCAGCAGGGTCTGTTTTCCACCTCGCGCTCGGCATGGGGGCGCAAGAACAGCATGGTGTTCGAAGTGCATGGAACGCAAGGCATGATCCGCTTCGATCAGGAACGGTTGAACGAGCTGCAACTGTTCCGCAACGATGGCGATGCGGCCACACAGGGTTTCACCACCATCCTGACCGGCCCGGCGCATCCTCCCTACGGGCAGTTCACGCCCGCCGCCGGCCATCAGCTCGGCTTCAACGATCTCAAGGTAATCGAGGCGGCGGAATTCCTGCGCGCCATCGCAGACGGCAAGGAAGCTTACCCGTCCTTTGCAGACGCGCTGACGATCGAGGAAATCATCCACGCGATCGCCGCCTCCAACGGGCGGCGCATCGAATTGTAAGGCTTCAGAAGCGGTAGGTCATGCCCAGCACCGGGCCATGCAGCTTCGTGTCGAAGACATGGCCATCATGGCGGTAATCCACGCTCAACACCTTGTAGCCGACGGAGGTGGAAAGGTGATCGGTCAGTATGTAGTTGAATGTCGCCAGCGCCTGATAGGTGATTTTGGACCCCACGTCGAAGCCGCCGACATCAGCCTGAAGGTGGAAGGAAAGCCGGTCCGTCAGCCCATGGAACAGCCGCGCGCCGATCACCGGGTCGACCCAGCCGAAACTTTCCTTGTGGGAGGCTGAGACATAGGTGTTGTTGACCAGTCCGCCGACCTTCACCCGGTTGGACACATGCCAGATGCGAAGGCCGCCCAGCAGATCCAGCGTGGTGCCGGGAACGTCCAAGACACGATAGCCGCCGGTCAGCGTGGAGGTGAACTGCTTGGTATCCACGTCCACATCCGCGCTGCTCGGATAAGGGCCCGTCCAACCGGGAAGCTGCGGGATGCTGCCGAAGCTGTGCGCGTCTGTGGTTGACGTGTACATGGCATCGCCTGAGAAGACGAAACGATCATAGCGGGCCCACAGATTGACGAAGCCGCCGAAGTTCAGATCGTCAAAAATATCGCCGAAGCTCTTTTCGACCGGGATCGTCGGCGCCCGCCGGAATGGCGAAATGTCGCCCTTGAGGCCCGCAGCCCACATGTAGGGGGTGATCTGCAATGCCCAGAGCGGGCGGCCCGCATCCACCGCTTCCGGCGCCGTTACCGGCAATATGTCTGCGGCGAAGGCACAGGACGTTGTGAGAGCAAGAAAAGCCGCAAGACCGGCCGTTGCTTTCTTTTTCATGATCGCCTCAGGCTCCGAGCGTGTTCTTGTGAATGCGCCCATCCTTCATGATGAGCTTCAGACTGTTTTCGGGGTCGGCAATAACGGAGATATCCTGCAACGGATCGCCATCCACGACAAGCAGATCGGCGATGGCGCCATTTTCGATCACCCCCAGCCTACCCCGATAGGGGTTGCGGGGACCAGACAATGCCAGCAATGCGGCATTGCGGCTGGTAGCCAGCGACAACACCTCATGATTGTCGAACCAGCGCGCGATCTTGGCGAGATGCCGCCCCTGCGCTGCCGTCCCTTTCGGATTGAAAAGAATATCGGTGCCCCAGGCCATGTTGACGTTGTGCTTCTTGCCAAGCTCGAAGGCACGCGCCGTGCCTTCCGCAACCTCGCGACGCTGCGCCTGCTGCTCGGGCGTTCCGCCGGGATTGGAATCCTCGTCCGCCAGGAAGGGCTGGAGGCTCCACCACGCACCCGCATCGGCAATGCGCTGCACGGTTTCCTCGTCTGCAAGCTGGCCGTGCTCGATGCTCTTCACGCCGCAGTCCAGCGCGCGCCTTATCCCTGCGGAAGTGTAGACATGCGCGCACACATAAGTGCCCCAGTCACCCGCCGCATCGACGGCAGCCCTGATCTCGGCCTCGGTGAACTGCAGCGAATCCAGCGGATCGAAGGTCGACGTCACGCCGCCGCCCACCATGATCTTGAGCTGGCTGGCGCCAAGCATGAGCTGCTCGCGGGCGCGGCGCAGCACCTCCGGCACGCCATCGGCGATCGCGGATATGCCAGCGGCTTCCGCCGTGCTGAGATTGCTTTGCGCCGTGCGCGGCAGATCGGTGCGCATGCGGAAATCGCCATGCCCCGAGGTCTGCGAGATCATCGCGCCGCTGGGATAGATGCGCGGGCCCGCCAGCCGTCCCTCATCGATCGCCCGCTTCAGCGCGAAGGATGGCCCGCCGACATCGCGCACCGTGGTGAAGCCGCGCATGAGCGTCCGTTCGGCCTCCTGCGCGGCAACGAGATGCGCATAAGGAATATCCGCCGTCATCGCCGCGATCTGGCTGATGCCGGCAAGAATGGAATGCCAGTGCGCATCAATGAGCCCCGGCATCAGCACCTTGCCGGCACAGTCGATCACCTCAGCGTCGGTCACCGCCTCATCCTGCCCGACAAGGCTTTCGACGCGGTTTTCCGAGATCAGGACATTTCGCCCTTCGATATAGGCAGAGGACTTGCCGTCGAATATCCTCACATTCTTCAAAAGCACCGGCTTTCCCTCCGCAGCAAAGGCAGGCAATCCAACCGTCGCAGCGCCGACTGCCGCGGCAATGCCTCTCAGCACGGATCGTCTGGACGTGCCTCCGGCAAGCCGCGCGTTGATTTCAGCAACCAACGGGCTGTGGCACAGACAACCGAAGCCGTGGCGCAGATGGCTGTATTTCGATCCAAAGCTGATGCCCACGCCGACCTCCTGAGATTCAAACAATGTTGCGACGATAGTTGATTTGCTACCCGTTGCAAAACGCTGACCGGCTTCAGATCGCGTTTCCTTAAGCTTGCCTTAAGACAGGCTTACGAGTGAAGGTCCGTTGGCGGAAGGAAGCGATGCGGCTGCTGATCGTAGAAGACGATGACATTTTGCGCGACGGGCTAAAAGTGGGCCTGGCGCTTGCGGGCTTCACCACCGATGCGGTGGGCACCTGCGAGGCAGCGACGGCTGCGCTGGACTCGACCGCCTTCGATGCCGTCGTCCTCGACCTGATGCTGCCCGATGGATCGGGTCTCGATGTCCTGAAATCGCTGCGCTCTGCCCGCAACCAGATACCAGTGCTGCTTCTGACGGCACGCGACACGGTTGCCGACCGCATCAGCGGTCTCGACAGCGGTGCCGACGATTATCTGGGCAAGCCTTTCGATCTGGACGAGGTCGCGGCAAGGTTGCGGGCGCTGACCCGCCGCTCCAATGGCCGCTCCAGCGCGGATCTGAAATGGGGCGACCTGATGCTGGTGCCATCCAGCCAGACGGTCGAGCAGGCAGGGCGGCAGGTGCGCCTCTCGCGGCGCGAGTTCACCATCCTTCAGTCCCTGATGAGCCATCCCGGTGCGATACTGTCCAGGGCGCAGCTGGAAGACAAGCTCTATGGCTGGCAGGAAGAGGTGGAGAGCAACACCATCGAGGTGCATATCCATCACCTGCGCTCCAAGCTGGGGCCGGGTCTCATCGAAACGGTGCGGGGGCTGGGCTATCGCCTCGGCTCGGAGCCGTAAGGCATTCCATGCGTTTAAGTCTGGCTTAAGTTTCACCCGGAAACTGCCCCGCAAAGCCTGCCCGCAGCAGCATTTTCGCATCTGTGCGGCGGCCCGGCCAAAGGAGCAGCGTTGACAGCATGTGCGACACCCGTCCTGATCCCGAACATCGGCTCATCGGAAGCCTGCATGCACCGTCTCTCCTTCAGCGGCGGACATTTCTCAGCGGCATGATCGCGCTCGCCGGCGCTGGCGTGCTCGCCGCGCCGGCTGCCGCCGCCACTTATCTTATCGGAAGCCTGTCCCAGTATCAGGCAGCGCTTGATGATCTGGCAAAGACAAAGGCCGTGGCGCTTGTCGATGTCGGCGCGGAATGGTGCGCCTTCTGCAAGGTCATCGACGACAAGATCCTGCCGGACCGGCGGGTTGCGAAGCTGATGCACGGTTTCGGCCTGCTGAAGATCGACATCACCACCATGTCAGATGACAATCGCGCTCTGTTACGGCATCTGAAGGTCGATGGCCCGCCAACCGTTTTCATCGTCGATACGCGCAGCGGGCGTGAACACGCCAACACCCGTTCGGTCGGCAATTTCACGACCGAGCATCTGATCGCCCGCCTGCAAGCTTTTGCCGCCTGACACTTCAGCATCAAAGTCAGCGAGAGAACTGAACGTTGAGAATACTGATTACCGCCCTTGCGACCCTGCTTTTCCTTGCCGGCCTTTTTCCGGCTGCCGCCCAGCAATTCGACCTGTTGCAGGCCGACGAGGCGTTTCGCCTCAAAGCCGCTCCCTCTGCGGACGGTGGCGTAAGCTTCGAGTGGAAGATCGCCGACGGTTACTACCTCTATCGCGACCATATCGAAGCGAAAGCCGCGAATGGCGATGCGCCTGTCACATTGAACACCGTGGAAGGAACGAAGGAGGACGATCCCAATTTCGGGGTCTCGGAAGTTTACTACAAGGAGGCAAAGGCGCACATCGTCCCCGGTTCGGCATCCGAAATCCTGCTGACCTATCAGGGCTGCAAGAAGGATTCGATCTGCTATCCGCCTGAAACCCGCAAGGTGAACCTCGACACGCTGGAGATCACGGCTGCCGCCTCGGGTTTCGGCCTGTTTGCCGAAATGCCGCAATCCGGGCCTGCCTCCGACAAGCCGGCGGAAGCGTCCGCCGGCGGCTTCAAAGTTTCGCAGGAAGCCGCTTCCGGGGGCATGATCGCTTCGCTGCTGAAAGATGGCGGCGCGCTTTGGGTGGTAGGCAGTTTCCTCGTCTTCGGGCTGCTGCTGGCCTTCACACCCTGCGTGCTGCCCATGTATCCGATCCTGAGCGCCACGCTTGCCCGCTCCGGTGAAACGCTGACGCCACGCCGTGGCTTTGCCCTGTCGCTCACCTATGTGGTGGCCATGGCAGCGGCGTTTGGCCTGCTCGGCATTGCGGCCGCATGGTCGGGCCAGAACCTGCAGATCGTGCTGCAATCGCCCTTTGCTGTCGGCACGGTTGCGATAATCTTCTTCATCCTCGCCCTGTCCATGTTCGGGCTTTTTGAAATTCAGCTTCCGTCCGCATGGGTCAACCGCATGGCTGGTGCCGGCAGCAGCCGGCGCGGCTCGCTGGGCGGTGCCGCCGCCATCGGCTTCACCTCCGCGCTGATCGTCGGCCCTTGCGTCACCGCTCCGCTGGCCGCCGCCCTGCTCTACATCGCCCAGACCGGCGATGCGGTTCTGGGCGCTTCCGCACTGTTGGCGCTTGGCCTCGGTCAGGGCCTGCCGCTGATCGCCTTTGGCACATTCGGCAGCCGCGCCCTGCCGAAAACCGGCGGCTGGATGGAATATGTGAAATATGTGTTCGGCTTCGTGCTGCTTGGCATGGCGGTGTGGATGGCATCGCGATTGCTCCCGGCGTCCCTGACACTGGCCCTGTGGGCAGCTCTTGCCATGACAGCCGCCGTGTTCATCGGCGCTTTCGATGCCCTCGGAAACGAAGCCACAGCAGACCGCCGCCTGCGCAAGGGCGCCGGCATGGCCGTTGCGCTCTATGCGCTGATCCTCGGACTGGGCGCTGCCTCCGGCGGCGGCGACCCCGCCCGCCCTCTGGCGCATTTCGGCGTCGAGCAGCAGACGGCCGCAACCACCGCGCCCGACTTCGCCAATATCTCTTCCGCGCCGGAGTTGCAGAGCGTGCTTGCCACCGCCGCTTCCGAAAAGCGCCCGACGCTGGTCTATTTCACCGCCGACTGGTGCGTGACCTGCGCCGGTATCGAGCGCGACGTGTTGCCGGCACCGGAAGTAACGGACAATCTGTCCGGCTTCCGCCGCATCAAGGTCGACCTGTCGAAGCTGGACGACGACAAGCAGTCCCTGATGCGCGATCTGGCAGTCATCGGCCCGCCGACCATGATCTTCTTTGGAACCGATAATGCGGAGGTCGACGGCACAAGGCTTGTCGGGGAGATAGACGTGAAATCGCTTGTCGCCTCGGCGGCGCGGTCGAGGGAATAAGGTTTACGCAATGAACGCCTTCACCATCGGGCCGCTGATGTTCTCGCCGGATCGCCTGGCCGCGATTCTCGGCATAGCGACGTTTCTGGGCGGCGCCGAGATTCTGGCCCGCACCGTGGACAGCCGCTTTGCCGGCTGGTCGTGGCGGGCGGCGCTGGCATTCCTGATCGCGGCGCGTATCGGCCATGTCCTGCGCCATTTCGACAGTTTCGCTGCCGAGCCATGGCGCGTTCTGGCCGTCTGGCAGGGTGGGTTCATGATCCCGGCCGGCATCGCCGGGGTGGCGGCGATCACGCTTCTGCATCTGCGCCACCGTCCCCGGTTGCTGCTATGGACGCCGGTTCCGGCAGCGGCAGCCGCATTCATGGCCACGCTTGTCATCCAGCTCACCGCCGGCGTGCCGCCAACGCCCCTGCCCTCCGGCTCCTATACCTCGCTGGCAGGCGCCGAAGTCACGCCCTCGACGCTCACCGGCAAGCCGATGGTGATCAACCTCTGGGCCTCGTGGTGCCCGCCTTGCCGGCGCGAAATGCCGATGATGGCCGGTGTCGCTGCCACCAATGAAGAGGCTGCCTTCCTGTTCGTCAATCAGGGCGAGAACGAGGGCACCGTTCAGGCCTATCTCGAACGGGAGGGATTAACGCTCGACCCGGTGCTGCTTGACGGACTTGGCCGTTTCTCGCGCCACTACACCACGCCCGGCCTGCCCGCGACCCTGTTCATCGGCGCCGATGGCCGGCTCCGCTCCGTTCATATGGGCGAAATTTCACGCGAAGCGCTGCTCACGGGCATCGGCAAGCTAAGGGACGAATAGGCGCTCCTAAAGCATGTCGCCCGAAAGTGGGCACGGTTTCGGGACAACGACATGCGTGAAATCAGGACCTTAAACCCTGTCGCGATCTTCCAGATCGCGACAGGGTTTAAGCCGCTGCCTTCATCTTCTGCGCCATGTCAGCCGGGATGACGATTGCAGCCGAGAGGCCGCCTTGCTGCCGGTTGCGTATATCCAGCCTTGCTCCGGCATGGTCCAGCGCTGTTTCCACGATGCTGAGCCCCAGCCCGCTGCCAACCGATGAGCGGAACCGGCCCCGGAAAAAACGCTCCGTCACGCGTGGCAGTTCTTCCTGCGGAATGCCCGGTCCCTCGTCCTCGATGCGCAGGACAATGTCCTCGCCTTCCTCGGCGATACGGCAGAAAACCCGCCCGCCGGGCGGTGAATGGTGCACGGCATTTTCCAGCAGATTGCGCACGGCGAGCCGGAACAGCTCTGCCGGCAGCGTGAATGAAAAAGCCGAAAGGCCGGGATCGACAAAGATGACGGCATCCCCGCCAGCGTGCTGTGTCACCAGCTCATCGGCCACCGACTGCACAACGCGCCCAGCGTTGAAGGTTTCCGCGGCCACTGCCTCCCCGCCCGCTTCCAGCGAGGCGATGTCCAGCAACTGCCGAACCAGCCGGCCGGTGCGATCCACACCCACGACAATCTGCGACAGTGCGTTTTGCTGAACCGCCGGATCGCTGCTGGCAAGGGCCACCTGCGCCTGTGTCTTGAGGCCCGACATCGGCGTGCGCAGTTCATGCGCGGCGAAGGCGATGAAATCACGCTCACGCTCGCGGGCGTCGGACACCCGCCGAAACAGCGCATTCAGCGCTTTCACCACAGGTTGCAGCTCGCTGGCCGCACCGCCCGCGTCGATCGGGTGCAGGTCGGAGGCAGGACGCATGGAAAGCTCCCGCGCAATCCGGCTGAGCGGGGTCAGCCCGCGTCCGACACTCAGCCAGATCAGGCCGGCGAGCACCGGCAGGATCAGCAATGCGGGCAAAAGCACGCCGAAAATCACGCTGTTGACCAGATGATCGCGAAAGTAAACACGATCCCCAACCATCACCCGCACGCCTGCCTGTGGGTTATCGACCGTATAGACCCGCCAGGTTTCGCCATTGATGACGGTGTTGGAAAAGCCTTCCGCATGCTCCGACAGCCTGGTCTCCGGAGCGCCTTCGGACTGGCTGAGCAAAGTGCCTTCAAGCGACCAGATCTGACAGGAAAGCTGGCGGTTATAGGCTTCGTGCGTCTCCATTTCGACAGATGGGATTCCCACATTCTCGCCTGCTCCCAGGGCACGCTTCGTAACCATGGAGTTGACCATGCGTGCGGCCTCCATCAGCCGCGCATCGAGAACCCTTTCGAGTTGCGCGCCGGTGGAAAAGAAAATCCACGCCACCGCCGACAGCCACACCAGACCGGTGATGAGGATGAGAATGCCGAACAGTCGTGTCCGCATGGAACGCATCGGACTTTTCTCCATTTACCGCACCGTCTGCCGGCAGACGGCGCAGGTGCTTCATGCCTCATGCCGGAACCTTAAGGCAAACTTAAGAAACCTTGCCGGCTGCCGTTCCGGCATCTGTGCGCTGTCTGCAACACCCTGTTTTTAACGTGCGCGAAGGCTTTCCTTTTGTCCTTAAGCCTGCCTTAAGGTCCACCAAACCCTGTCGGCCCGACCATCTGAAATCGAGGCCGCTTATCATGTCGACCATCCAGTCCCGCATCATGTCGCCGCTTGCTGAAACCGGTTCTTCTGAAACTCTTCCCATTGCACCCGTCAGCCGCAGGGCCGCACTTGGGCTGGGGCTGGCCGCGCTCATGGCTGCTCCCGGTTTTACCCATCGCGCCCGCGCGCAGGACGGCGAACAGCTCGACCCCGAGATGATCCTGAACGATCCGGCCGATCCGAAGGCCGGCAACGCCAAAGGCGATGTCACCATCGTCTATTTCTTCGACTACAACTGCCCCTTCTGCAAGAAGACCATGGCGCCGCTGAACAAGGTGGTGAAGCAGGACGGCAAGGTCCGCCTCGTCTACAAGGATTGGCCGATCCTCACCTCGGCTTCCATCTATGGTGCGAAGCTGGCGCTGGCTGCTCACCATCAGGGCAAATACAGCGAAGTGCACCACGCACTCATGGGCATACCGGGCGGCAGGGTGCCGGAAGACAAGATGCGCAAGGCAGTGGCCGGCGTCGGGCTCGACATGAAGCGGCTGGAACGCGACATGAAGGCGAAGGACGCGGAAATCACCACGCTTCTGCGCCGCCATGGCGCACAGGCCGATGCGCTCGGTCTTGCCGGCACGCCGGTTTTTCTCATCGGCCCGTTTCTCGTCGCCTCAGCACTCGATGAGGCGGGTTTCAAACAGGTTATCTCAGACGCGCGCGCGCGTGAAAGCAACTGATACGAAGGACTTCTGGTAAATGACCGAGGCAATGGACGGGTCGGCACGACGCATTCTGACTGCAATGACGCTTTTGGCCTGCATGGGGCTGGCCGCCTGCGCCACCTCCTCCGAGACGGCGACGCCCCCCGGATTGCAGCCGGCTGCACCCGCGATTGCCCCTCTTCCGCCGGTGGAACAGGCCAGTGCCTCGGTGGCGCCGCCTCGTATCGGGCCAAAGCCGAATGAGCGCTTCGCCGTACCGGACGAGAGCCAGGTTAAGATCGCCGAAAAATACCAGCGTCAGCTCGTCGACTATCAGACAGCCTATGCGCCGGGCACGATCGTCGTCGATCCGGCCAACCACTTCCTCTATCTGGTGCAGGGCAACGGCAAGGCGCTGCGTTACGGCGTTGGCGTCGGCGCGGCCGGCCGGGGCTTCTCCGGCGAAACCGATCTGGCATGGAAGCAGGAATGGCCGCGCTGGCGACCGACGGACGCCATGATTACCCGCGCCCCGCAACAGTACAAGAAATACGAGGACGGCGTCGAAGGCGGCCCCACCAATCCGCTCGGAGCACGCGCCCTTTATCTGTTCAAGGACGGCAAGGACACTTACTACCGCATCCACGGCACCAACCAGCCGAGCAGCATCGGCAAGTCGGTTTCCGCCGGCTGCATCCGCCTGCTGAACTCCGACATCATCGACCTTTACGCCCGCGCACGCCCCGGCTCGAAGGTCGTTATCCTTTAATCGGCTTATCGGCATCGGAGAATTTGTGCCGCATCGAACAGCCTCCCCGCCTGATTTTTCAGCGGGGAGGCTTTTTTCATTACGCTCAGGCCGCGGCGTCCAGCCCCATCTGCCAGAAATCGGCTTCGAGACGGGATGCCTTGCCAAACAGGGCAGCGAGTTCCGCAAAACGTCGCTCGGTCATCGAGCGCTCTGCCAGATCATCCAGAAGCTTGCGTGACCCGACCGCCAGTTGCTGGAACGCATCGCCGGCGTATTCCCCGATCCATTCGCGATAGGGATGATCCGCCGGGATCTTATCGATGCCGTTCGGGGTCAGCGCCTTGCCGATCTCGGCATAGCCGATAACACAGGGCGCAAGAGCCACATGCAGGTCGAGCAGGTCACCTGCAGCGCCGCAATCCAGAACGAAGCGCGTATAGGCGACCGTCGCCTGATGCTCCGGCACGGAGTGAAGCGGCTCCGGCGTCAGCCCCCACCGGCCGCAGAGCCGCACATGCAGCTCGGTCTCGTCGAGGATGCCTGAAAGACCAGCCTGCGCGGCGCGGATTTCCGGTATCGTCCGGCTCTTATAGGCAGCAAGCGCCCACGCGCGCGAAAACTGGATCAGGAAAAGATAGTCCTGCACCAGATAAGCCCTGAAGGCCGCCTGTGGCAGCGTGCCTGCGCCCAGCTCGCGCACGAACCGATGATCGACATAGCTTTGCCAATCCTGATCCGCCGCCTGTTTCAGCCGATCAAAAACGTCCATCTTCACTCTCCCTGCTCGTAGGCTGCATCGAAAAAGGCCAGCTCGAGCTTCACGGCCCTTTGAAAGAAATCGCGGCTCACTTCGGCTTCGCCCGGCCCGACGCGATCCAGCTCCCCCCGAAGGAAGCCAACGAAATCGCGAAAATCGGTATTGTCGTGAAGGGTGATCCATTCCGCATGAATGAAGTTCTGCGGCAACGGATGGGGCGCCTGCATGGTCCAGTCGAGATAGAGCCATTCCGCAACGTTCAGAACCGAAAGCGCAGCCGCATAGGAGCGTGTGGCTGCCGCCTCCCGCATGATCGCCTTGAACCCGGCGGTCGGCTTGGTATCGGGGATGGCTGCGCGCTGGCCTTCATCGACGCCGAGCGCTTCGAACGCCCGCAGGAAATAGGTGTTCTCCTCCCCCGCCACCATGCCAATGAAACGACCGAACCGCAGCCGCGCCTCAAAACTGTCGCTGGTGGCGATCGCTGCCCCAAGAAGGGTCAGGAAACTGTCGAGAAAGCGATAGTCCTGCACGAGATAGGACGACATCACGGCATCGGGAACCGTGCCGGCGAACAATTCGCCCACGAAACGGTGACTTACCGCCTGTGTCCAGAGCGGTTCGCTCGCAAGCCTCAGTGTTTCGGAAAAGCGTTCGGTCATCTTGCCGTCCTTTCATGGCAGACAGCGAGACCGTAAATTTCGGGCTTTGTTTGTGGCATGTACGGCCTCGCATGGAGGCCGGCAAAAGACAGCATCAACATTCGCCATCCCTTCGCCGGCATGATCCGGATCAGGTTCGAAGGGTCACCGCACTGCTTGCGCCAGCGGTCTCTCAGCCCCTTGTCGAGGCTCCCCTTGGTGAATGTTCCTTGTAGGCGATCGGACGCTGCCTGTCACCACGAAGCGACAGACCGGATCGGCAATTCACGCCTTGAAACGATAAAGCCACCATCGCCGCCACATCGGATTGCACAGCTAATGACCTGAGACCCATCTTCCCTCCGGTTTTCAGGAGAGTCTTGGGTTTTCAATCTGGCGTCATGCGGCCTGTTTTTCCATAGCTATTTTCATTGCGAACTCGTTGGGGGTGATGTTGCCCAGCGACGAGTGCGGTCTGTTTCTGTTGTAATCCTCCTTCCATGCAGTGATTGCGGCGCGGGCCTGAGCGAGCGACGAGAACAGCGTCTCGTTCAGGCACTCATCGCGGAAGCTGCCGTTGAAGCTTTCGACGAAGCCGTTTTGCATCGGCTTGCCGGGGGCGATGTAATGCCATTCCACCTTGGCCTCCTGGCACCATTTGAGGATGGCCATGCTGGTCATCTCCGTCCCGTTGTCCGAGACAATCGTCCTCGGTTTTCCGCGTCTGGCGATGAGACTGTCCAGTTCGCGGGCAAGCCTTGCGCCTGACAGGGATGTATCGGCAACCAGGCATAGGCATTCTCGGGTGAAGTCGTCGACGACGGCCAGGACCCGAAAGCGGCGACCGTCGGTGAAGGCATCGCTGACGAAGTCCAGGCTCCAGCGCTCGCCCGGACGCGACGGCAAAGCCAGAGGACGTCTCGTGCCCAAGGCCCGCTTTCGGCCGCCACGCTTGCGCACCGTCAGCTTCTCCTCCCGGTAGAGACGCCGAAGCTTCTTCAGGTTCATGACGATCCCCTGCCAGTCGAGCATGACGTGGATACGGCGATAACCGAAGCGCCGCCGTTCGGACGCCAGCTTCTTCATGGCCTCGCGGATGGATGCATCGTCAGGCCGCACGCTGCGATATCGCATGCTCGACCGATCCACCGACAGAACCTCGCACGCCCGACGCTGGCTCACCCCGTGCTGCGCACAGACGTGAGCCACCGCATCCCGCTTCACATCGGGCGTCACCATTTTTTTGCAGCAACATCCTTCAGGATCGCATTGTCCAGCACGGCCTCGGCGAGCAGCTTCTTCAGCCTGGCGTTCTCGTCCTCAAGCGCCTTCAGTTTGCGGGCATCCGACACGTCCATGCCGCCATACTTTGCTTTATATTTGTAGAAGGTTGCGTCCGAGATGCCGTGCTTGCGGCAGACATCGACTGTCTTCGCGCCCGCCTCCTGCTCCTTCAGTATCCCGATAATTTGTTCTTCCGTGAACCGTGAACGCTTCATTCGTCCGTCTCCTCATTGCGACGGACTCTACCAAAATCTGGAGGAAGTTCAGGGGCTCAGGTCACAGGTCACTAACAATCAGCGAGGTCGGGCATTTTCCTTGGGCCAGCCCACAACGCAGAACGCCGCCCCGAAGGGCGGCGTTCTGTAATCAGGGAATGAAGCTGTTCTGTTTACATCAGAGAAGATTTTCATGCGTTTTGCAGACCTGGCAGCGACCTACTCTCCCGCGTCTTTAGACGAAGTACCATCGGCGCTGGGGCGTTTCACGGCCGTGTTCGGAATGGGAACGGGTGCAGCCGCCCCGCCATGACCACCAGGTCGGCAAAGCGCATGTTAATTGAGAAGCTGTTTTGTGCTGATGAGCGATGCGCGTTCGTTACGGGCTGTGCCCGCAAGCGCGACTGCGCGTCGCCGGTTTTCCAGCGCCCTCGCGGAGCATAGGCCCGAAGGGCCGCTCATGCGTGAGCGCTGGATTTGATGAACATAAGGAATGAGAACGATCAAGCCTATCGAACTATTAGTACCGGTAAGCTTCAAGCGTTGCCGCTCTTCCACACCCGGCCTATCAACGTGGTCGTCTTCCACGGTTCTCAGGGAATACTCGTTTCCAGGTGGGTTTCCCGCTTAGATGCCTTCAGCGGTTATCCCGTCCGTATATAGCTACCCTGCTATGCGGCTGGCGCCACAACAGGTCCACCAGAGATACGTCCATCCCGGTCCTCTCGTACTAGGGACAGATCCTGTCAATATTCCTACACCCACGGCAGATAGGGACCGAACTGTCTCACGACGTTCTGAACCCAACTCACGTACCGCTTTAAATGGCGAACAGCCATACCCTTGGGACCTGCTCCAGCCCCAGGATGCGATGAGTCGACATCGAGGTGCCAAACAACCCCGTCGATATGGACTCTTGGGGGTCATCAGCCTGTTATCCCCGGCGTACCTTTTATCCGTTGAGCGATGGCCCTTCCACACGGGACCACCGGATCACTATGACCGACTTTCGTCTCTGCTCGACTTGTCAGTCTCGCAGTCAGGCAGGCTTATGCCATTGCACTCGACGACCGATTTCCGACCGGTCTGAGCCCACCATCGCGCGCCTCCGTTACTCTTTAGGAGGCGACCGCCCCAGTCAAACTACCCACCATACATTGTCCCGGGCCCGGATAACGGGTCGCGGTTAGACATCCATAGTAATAAGGGTGGTATTTCAAGGGTGGCTCCACCAAGGCTGGCGCCCTGGCTTCAAAGCCTACCACCTATCCTACACATGTCACTACGAATGCCAATGTAAAGCTATAGTAAAGGTGCACGGGGTCTTTCCGTCTAACCGCAGGAACCCCGCATCTTCACGGGGAATTCAATTTCACTGAGTCTATGCTGGAGACAGCGGGGAAGTCGTTACGCCATTCGTGCAGGTCGGAACTTACCCGACAAGGAATTTCGCTACCTTAGGACCGTTATAGTTACGGCCGCCGTTTACTGGGGCTTCGATTCAAAGCTTGCACCTCTCCTCTTAACCTTCCAGCACCGGGCAGGCGTCAGACCCTATACGTCGCCTTGCGGCTTCGCAGAGCCCTGTGTTTTTGATAAACAGTCGCTACCCCCTGGTCTGTGCCACCCTCACCTGCTTGCGCAGACAAGGGTCACGCTTCTTCCGAAGTTACGCGTGCAATTTGCCGAGTTCCTTCAGCATAGTTCTCTCAAGCGCCTTGGTATACTCTACCAGTCCACCAGTGTCGGTTTCGGGTACGGGCTATAAGGAGGAGCTATTTCCCGGGACCGCTTCACTGCCAGATCAATCCAATAAGACCTGACAATACACGCGATCCGTCACTACCTCCAGGCTCACGAATATTAACGTGATTCCCATCGACTACGCCTTTCGGCCTCGCCTTAGGGGCCGGCTAACCCTGCTCAGATTAACTTTAAGCAGGAACCCTTGGACTTTCGGCGGGGGTGTCTCTCACACCCCTTACGTTACTCATGTCAGCATTCGCACTTCTGATACCTCCACCGCCCCTCACGGGTACGGCTTCATCAGCTTACAGAACGCTCCGCTACCGCTCGTCTTACGACGAACCCTAAGCTTCGGTGCATGGCTTTAGCCCCGTTACATTTTCGGCGCAAAGACCCTTATTTAGACCAGTGAGCTGTTACGCTTTCTTTAAATGATGGCTGCTTCTAAGCCAACATCCTGGTTGTTTTGGGATCCTCACATCCTTTCCCACTTAGCCATGACTTGGGGACCTTAGCTGTAGGTCAGGGTTGTTTCCCTTTCCACGACGGACGTTAGCACCCGCCGTGTGTCTGCCGACTAGTACTCCCCGGTATTCGGAGTTTGGTTAGGATCAGTAAGACGGTGAGTCCCCATAGCCCATCCAGTGCTCTACCCCCGGGGGTATTCGGTCGACGCTCTACCTAAATAGATTTCGCGGAGAACCAGCTATTTCCGAGTTTGATTGGCCTTTCACCCCTAGCCACAAGTCATCCCAATCTATTGCAACAGATACGGGTTCGGTCCTCCAGTAAGTGTTACCTTACCTTCAACCTGCTCATGGCTAGATCACTCGGTTTCGGGTCTAATGCGACGAACTGAACGCCCTGTTCAGACTCGCTTTCGCTGCGCCTACACCTACCGGCTTAAGCTTGCTCGTCACACTAAGTCGCTGACCCATTATACAAAAGGTACGTAGTCACCCAGGACGAACCTTGGGCTCCTACTGTTTGTAGGCAATCGGTTTCAGGTACTCTTTCACTCCCCTTGTCGGGGTGCTTTTCACCTTTCCCTCACGGTACTAGTTCGCTATCGGTCATGCACGAGTACTTAGGCTTGGAGAGTGGTCTCCCCATGTTCAGACAGGATTTCACGTGTCCCGCCCTACTCAAGGACTTATGTTCGCATTACGCATACGGGGCTGTCACCCACTACGGCCCTCCTTTCCAGAAGGTTCTGCTTGTCTCACATAAGCCACTGGCCTGGTCCGCGTTCGCTCGCCACTACTAGCGGAGTCTCGGTTGATGTCCTTTCCTACGGGTACTTAGATGTTTCAGTTCCC